>NZ_AVAQ01000023.1 GCF_000463075.2 Lactiplantibacillus plantarum EGD-AQ4 | reverse complement strand
ACCCAGAACCAAGGTTTGAATTTTGAATGGCTTTTGGTATACTGGAAAAGGTTCGTTATGCCGTTCTAGCTCAGCAGGTAGAGCACTTCCATGGTAAGGAAGAGGTCGGCAGTTCAAATCTGCTGAACGGCTTTAAGACGTTCATCAAGGCGCAAATCATAAAAAGCGGAAGTACTGGTTGTTGCTGATAGAACAGCGACGCTCACGGTACTTCCGTTTTTTGAATTTATCATTTTTTACTATTTTGACGACATTCTGAAGGCTTAGGTACACCGGACGTACATGGACTGGTACAAAGTTCACTGGGAACGTTGTATGGATCTTAGCCGTAACTAGCGACGTTTCACTTGGTATTAGTGATTGTGTAAGTTCACGTGCAGTCTTTCAACGCAGCGCTGAAAACGGGTTAGTTATCATTTAACAGGAATGAGTGAACAGACAATCCGCTTCGCTTTATCGTTGTGGTTGGCTGATAACGGCGGGCCAAGCCGCGCTCAATTGGTTTAAGAGTGGTAACACATTGGTGCGTTGACTAGTCAAATAGCTGACGTACATTGGCATATGGGCGCTGGTATCACTGATGGGAATGCCGACGCGATTATCGTCCTGGAACTCATGACTGGCGACGGTGGGATCCCATGGTGATAAATTCGTACTAAAATACGGGAAATCTGAGTATTTCGTGATTTCAGCAAATGCCATGCGTTCCGGTTGATACAGAAACTTGGCGTTGGGGATAGCGGATTGGATCACTTGTTTCCAGGCGCCAATTGCGCTTAAAACGATAAAGCTCATGCCTGCAAGTTCTTCAAAAGTAATGCTTGATTGATTGGCTTGATACATAAATTTTTGTAGGTTCACGATTAAGTTTTCAGTCCCGATGAAACGAGATTCAATGTCAGTTGTCAGCAGTTCTTGATTAGAGAAGATCAGACTGGCTTGATGATTGCGGAGATGGTCGGACAGTTGCGCCACCGTGATTAAATCTCGATTGACGGTTAAGTTGGCTGGCAATTGGTCCTTTAAGTGCGTCAGAAAAACCAGCGGACCGGGGAGTGTCGTTTCAATCAGTAGGTGCTTTAGAGACTGTTCATAATCTTGAATCTTAGTGATAAATGTGTGTTGATCCTGTAACAGCTTTTCGGCTTCCTGTGCTGCCAATTGCCCAGTCGCGGTTAGTGAAATGCGGTTCGGTTGCCGATCAAACAGTTGGACGTTTAAAGCTTGCTCGAGTTTCTGCATGCCACGGGTAATCGTTGGCTGGGTTACGTTCAATGCCGCTGCCGTTTTTGCTAAGGTCTGCTGTTTGGCAAACGTGACGAGTTCTTCTAATAGATAGGTTTCAATCATGGATTCCGACCACCTTTAGTATACGTTACTTGTATACTAGTATGAATAAGTGGTAATTTTCAAGAATAATGTCTGCGTGTATGATAATTAACGTAATCAAGCGTAGAAAGGATGCATGATGATGATACCAACGACAACTTTGAATAACGGTGTTACAATGCCCCAACTTGGATTCGGTGTGTTTCAAGTGCCTGACTTGGACGACTGTGAGGCAGCGGTGAGCGCAGCTTTGAAGGCCGGCTATCGACTGATTGATACCGCAACGGCTTATCAGAATGAAGAAGCCGTGGGCCGGGCCATCAAGAAAAGTGGACTCAAGCGCGAAGACCTGTTCATTACGTCTAAACTATGGGTTTCGGACTTCACCTATGAACGCGCGCAACGGGGGATTGATGCCTCGCTAAAACGATTGGGATTGGATTACATGGACCTCTATCTGCTACATCAACCCTATGGTGATACAATGGGGGCATGGCGTGCACTCGAAGAAGCGTATCATGCCGGTAAGATTCGCGCAATCGGCGTTTCCAATTTTTATGCGGACCAGCTCAAGAATCTTGAATTGACGATGACCGTCCAACCAGCAGTCAACCAAATCGAAGTCAACCCGTGGTATCAACAGACCGACGAAGTTAACTTCAACCAGCATGAACAAGTTCGCGTCGAAGCCTGGGCGCCATTTGCGGAAGGCAAGCACGATATTTTCAACCAGCCAACCATTCAAGCCATTGCGGAAGCCCATCATAAGACGACTGGTCAAGTTATCTTGCGGTGGCTCCTACAACGGGGCATCACAGTGATTCCAAAGTCTGTGCACCCGGAACGTATGGCTGAAAACATGGCCGTCTTTGATTTTGAGCTATCAACTAGTGAAATGGCGACTTTGGCGAGTCTCGATAAGGGTGTCAGTCAATTCTTCGATCATCGGGATCCGGTGACGATTGAACAGATTTTTGGCGCCAGTCTCAAGCAATTACATGAATAGGAGTGTGGATTAATGACAACTGAACAAAACCCAACAATTAAGTTAAACGATGGACGGGCCATTCCTGCTATCGGCTTTGGTACTTTTCAAATTCCGGACGACGGTTCAACGTATACTGCCGTCAAAGAAGCCCTCGAATTAGGCTACCGGCACATCGATACGGCCGTTGCTTACTTCAATGAAGATGAAGTTGGCCGTGCCATCAAGGATAGTGGGATTCCTCGTGATGAAATTTGGGTCACGAGTAAGCTATGGATTCAAGACTATGGCGAGGAGCCGGCTGCAAAAGCCATCGACCGGTCACTTGAAAAATTAGGCTTGGATTATATCGACTTGTACTTGGTTCATCAACCTTATGGCGACGTCCCAGGCGCATGGCGGGCAATGGAAGCAGCCCAAAAAGCGGGTAAATTGAAGTCAATTGGTGTTTCCAATATGACCCCTAAGCTGTGGCAACAATTTGTTCCACAATTTGAGACGATTCCGGCGGTCAACCAAGTCGAATTCAATCCATACACGCAGCAACGACCACTACGGGAATTATTGGCCAAACAAGACGTTAAAGTGGAAGCTTGGGCGCCACTCGGTCAGGGAAATCAGGCGTTATTCAATGAACCGGTGATTCAACAACTTGCACAGAAATACCACAAGGATGCCGGCCGAATTATTTTACGCTTTGAAAATCAAGAAGGCGTCATCGTCTTTCCGAAGTCTGTTCATTCAGCTCGCATTAAGAGCAATCGCGAGATCTTTGACTTTGAATTGACGGCTGCGGAAATGGATCAGTTGCGGGCGTTGGATACCGGCAAGGCCCAACATGATCCTGAGGCGCCAGGCGTAGCTGAACGGTTGTTAGGCGCATTTGACGTGCACGCTGACGATTAACTCAGCGCAATATCGGTGTCACGACGATGATTGGATGGACTGGCATCATTTTCACGATGTTCGTGCGTTTGGCATTTCGTCTGAAAATCGTTTGAAAAGATAATTAATCAACTACAATAAAGCGGTGCCCACTGGCTTGAAATGAAGCCGGGGGCACCGCTTTATTGTGAGATTTGCTTATTCGGTCGTGGCCTGATTGACGACCTGGTCGTTGAAGTCTTCAAGGATACTGAGCAGCGTTGTCACGCGCTGTGGTCCCAGCATGCTAGCCCATTGATTGGCGCTTTGACGCATCGTTGCGACCAACTGATGGTCGATCTCGCGACCACTGTCGGTGAGGAGGAGACTTTTCTGACGGCGGTCGCTAGCGTTGGCTTGCTGTTGAACGTAACCATAACTAAGTAACGCACTAATTTGGCGTGAGATGGCACTGCGTGAGACGTGATGCCGGTGTGCAATATCCATTAAGAGCAGCGGCGCTTGGCTTTTGCCAATCTCATGCATAATTAAAAATGCGTCTAGGGTGAGGTGGTAGGTTGTCAGTAAAGCACTCAGCTCGGTGCTAAGGTAACGAGAAACGTTGGCGTAATCGCTGAGGAAGATGTCGAAAGAATCAGCGCTGGTCATCAATAAGGACCTCCTTTTGATCTGGATAATTGGTAAACGAAAATCAACTTGATGTCGTAATTATCATAACGCCAAATCACGGAAAAGTGTTAAATTGTGAGCCGCAAATTGATTGGCACAAATTCAATTTAATTTGTAATTGCGATTGGTTGCGGGAGGTGTTGCTGGTTAGCGTCGAACAAAAAAATCCCAGTACTGGTCATGGCTGCACACCGTACTGGAATCTTACATAAATTAATTTTATTATGAAACGACAAATTATTGCGTATGTTAGCCAGTAACACGAGGCCTCGTTTGGACCTAATAGTCGATAGATATTGACTGTCGGTTAAGCTTGCGTCCGGTGCCGCCGAGCAATCATCGGTAGGATCATGCCGAGCGCCACGAAGATAATTGGCGTCAAAATATTCAGTGTTAACTGGAACAGCCAACTGCTGGGGTTGCTAGCGTAGGACGTCTTGGGAACCATCCCTAAGATACAAGCAAACGCAGTGAATAGGAAACACCAGGCACCGACTAGTTTACCGGCAACCGGGTTCTTGAGAAACTTGTAGTCACTCTTGAACTTGCTCAGTTGCTTGTTGAGTAACATGTAAGCTAAGAAGACCCACAGGTAGCGCATTGGCATGACGACTGAGTTGAGATTCAGTAGCCAGTTGAACAATTCGTTCATATTACCAATTCCTAGGGCTGGAATGATGATCAGAATGCTGACGAGGACCCCCGTCAAAATGTAACCGTTGACTGGCACGTCTTTTTTATTCATTTTGCTCAGTTTCTTAGGAATGAATTCCGGATCGGCATCACCAAGTAAAATCTTCAGTGGCGCGTCGATCGAGAAGGCTAGTGCCGAAATCTGAGCCAGTACGTTAGCAATTGCATAGAGAATCAAGAATAAGTTTCCAACGTGGTAGAAGGCACCCAACCGTTGAAAGGCGTAGTAGGCACCGTTGGCCATCAAGTCAGCTGGGATGTGCTTGGAGTTGAATAAAATCCCCATCGCAAACGACCCGAGTAGGGCACAAACAGCCACCATGCCAGCGAGCACTAACATGCCGAGTGGGAATTCCCGTCCCGGGTTCTTCGTCTTGTTGACGTAGGGTGAAATCTTTTCAGAACCACCGACGGCAAAGACTAACATGGAAACGGTCGTGAAATACGTGAAGTCAAACTTGGGTAAGTAGGACTTGATTGAAAACATGTTCGGTGTTTGCACGGTTGCTTTGGTCATGAAAGGTGCTGAAACGGCCAAAATAATGAACAGAATCGACATGATGAACATCCCGGTCCCCGCAACACTCCCAATCCGTTTGAGCGTCGTTAAGCCTAATGAAGCAATCCAGAGGAAAAATAAAAAGAGCACTAAACAGATGGCTTGAACGACTAACGCGGGTGTCGTGTTGACAAAATTACCGTTACCGCGGAATAGCCAGCTAAAGGCGATTAAGATGCCTTGGGGCTTTTGCGCCAAATATGGAATATGAACGATCCAATAGGTCCAAGCGGCATAGTAGGCAAGTCGTTTGGTACTAGTCGCACGAATCCATGACGAGACGCCCCCCTCAGCGTCTTTGAAAGTTGAACCGAGTTGGCCAACAATTAGGGTGTACGGAATAAAATAAATAATCATGATCAGGATCCAAGACGTGACGACTGAAAGTCCTTGTAAAGCGAAGTTGTTAACAACGTTTCCAAGACCCCAGACCGCCACAAATGCAATTAGTGCAATGTTGGACCAACGAAGCTGTTTTTCATTTTCCATGATGAAACTCCTTTGCAGCTAAAGTATGCTTAATTGTAAGGCCAAATTGAAAACGATACCAGTATTAACAAGTTAATATTAAAAGCGCTTTACATTTTGGGATAAAAAATGAATTTTAGGTGTCAAAACGGGGAAAATTTGCTATTGTTAAGAGTGGATAATAAACTATTAACGACGGATGGCTCGGGCGGTCCGGATGATGATGAAAGCAGGAATAATCTTGAAAGAAGTTACGATTGGTGAGTTAGCGTTAACGACAGGCATGCCGAAAATTGGGGTGGTGCTGTCGGGTGCGACGCGGGAGGACTTGATTCGCAAGGCGGGGCAGATTTTGACATCGGCCGCGCAAATCGTGGTGTGGCGATTGAATCCATATCAAGAGTTAGATAATCGGGCGGAACTCGTCAATACCGCCTCCCAATTGCAACAAGTCTTAGGGACGATTCCACTAGTGGCGACGTTTACGCTGGCAGCTGACGCGGATGAAATGGCTGAACGTTATCAGACTTACCAAACGTTGGTCAATAATCGGAGCGTGGCAGCTGTCGATGTCGACATTGCGATGGTCAACCAACCTGATTTTATGACGCTGACGCAGCAGATGCGAGCCAATAAGATTCGCCTGATTACTAGCCAGACGGTAACGCGCGCATCGACTACGAAATTAGTGACGACTTACCAAACATTGGCGGCCACTGGTGCGGATGTCGTCCGCGTCACCGTTGAAAGTCAGGATGCGCAGGACGTTTTGGCCCTGATGGCAGCGACTGAGCAAGCGCATCGCCAGTTGGCCGTACCTGTGATTGCCACGGCGAGCGGGAAAATGGGCCGTTACAACGGCATCTGTGGCCAGTTGACGGGTTCAGCGGTTGCGTTTGGACACGTCGGGCGCGTTGGTGATCAAAATCAGTTAACAGTCAGTCAAATCAAACAAGCATTACAGCTATTAGTCCCAATTGAAG
The DNA here is from genome assembly GCF_000463075.2 of Lactiplantibacillus plantarum EGD-AQ4. Classification (GTDB taxonomy): domain Bacteria; phylum Bacillota; class Bacilli; order Lactobacillales; family Lactobacillaceae; genus Lactiplantibacillus; species Lactiplantibacillus plantarum_A. The sequence goes on along the minus strand of NZ_AVAQ01000023.1, from coordinate 219,680 downwards.
GAGCGTGAAAGGCATGCAGTGGCGGTCATTTTGGCGACATACGCGTACAATTGTTGAAACCTTATTGATTTATTTTTTATTGATTCAGGGTCCGTATGATTTGTGGATCGGCAAAACTGGCTACCAGATTGGGTCTTATTTGATCGATATCGTCGGCATCACCGTGCTATTCATGGTGGTGGAACTCTGCTATAACGCGATTCGACAGCACGTCTTGAAACGGCGGTCACAGAAGAAATAGCCGACAATTGGTATTCAGAAGATGAAGTGAGCACCGCCACCAGTAAGTGTTAAAACTTGTTGGTGGCGGCGTTTTTGTGTGCATTTTGATGGGAGACCAGCTGAGGTGGCTTCGGGAAAAATCTAGGTCAATCGAGATTTGTTGTTGGATTTTTGTTAAGCGATGGATGAGGGGCGCAAACAAATCGTTGCACGATGCAAAGATTGTTCTGGTGAACAAAATTGCGGGGAGATGAGCAGTGTTAGGTGGCAAGTCAGTGTGCAACTGGTTTTTGAGCCGGTCATTCTGTTGGTGGAATATTAAAATAGTTTTGCGATAAACAACGATATTAATCCGGTTAGTAACAGCTTAATTAGAAATCTAATAATTAGTTGAGCTTTCTGAGGACGCCATGGTATAGTTAAAAACCGTAAATCGTGTATTGGTTAAACACGATAATTAAATACAGTAAAAACACTTTATTTAATGCGATTAATGGTTATGTCAGTCAGGCTTTTTTTACAGAGAAATGGGGAATTGCGATCAATCATCGTGAAACGAAAGTTAGTCGTTACAAAATGTACAAAAGTGGTAAATTATGGTTGTTTGCTGGTGTGACTTTACTGGCAGTTAACGTGCAACTGGTTAGTGTCCATGCGGATGAGACGTCTGTTCAGTCAAACACTGAACAGGTCGCTGCGGAAGTCGTGCATATTAATCCGAATACTGAACAACCGACTTTGGCTGCGGTGAACACCCAAGCGGCCAAAGATGATAACGCTGACATGAGCGTTAGCGAGGTCATGGATATTGAGGGTGGTACTGCGGTTACTGAGAACACGGCTGTGAATGGCGAGGTGGATGTCCGTGCTCCTGCTGATCTTACGCCTAGTACCGACAGTAGTGCCGACAATGCTGCGAATAGCGAGTCAGACGCAGATGTTGTTGATAATCCAGCTGTGAATGTCACAGACAATGTGAGCGATGCGGCTAGTGACGACCTTGATGAGAATATGGTTGCTGAGGGTGAACCGGTCGAAAATGTCTCGACTCCGGAAGCAGATTCGTTGGTTAATCGCAGCCCTGAGGTGGTTGCCGAGATTGAACCAGTTCGAACGGACGCGGATGTTGACGTTATGGGGACTGAACGGCAAGCAGCGGCGTTGACGAATGCGGATAATGGTCGAGCGGATAATACAACGACTACTGGCAACTTTGGTGTCGATTGGGAGTTTGATGTGGCGACTGGTACGCTGACTTTGCACGGCGGCACGTTGAAGAACAGCTACGGGGACAATCCTTGGAAACGACAGACTTGGGCTTCGTCGATTAAAAAAGTCGTCATTGCCGATCAGATTATCGCCGGAACGAATATGAACGGCCTGTTTTCGGAACTGACAACTGTTGAAAGCTATGAAGGTTTGGAAAAAATCGATACTAGTGCTGTCACAAATATGCAGTCGGTATTTAAGGGAAACTATGCGGTTAAACGGCTAGATCTCAGTGCTTGGGATGTGAGCAACGTTACCACGATGGCCAACATGTTTATGGGCAGTTTCATGGGCACTGAGCTCACCTATCTGAATTTAAGCGGGTGGCAGACTTACAACGTGACCAACATGCAAAATATGTTTTGGCACAACAAACAACTGCGTCAAATCGATGGCTTAACCGATTGGGATACGAGTCGGGTCGTTACGATGACCAATATGTTCGCTCACAGCGGTGTTCAGCACTTGAATCTATCTAATTTTGACTCGAGTAGTCTGGTTGAAATGGGTGGCGCCTTTGGACAAATGGCCAACTTGGAAAGTGTCAAGTTCGGAAGTAGGTTCACCACTGAACACGTCACCGATATGAACGGGCTGTTTGCGGATGATGAAAAGCTCAAATCCTTGGACCTATCGAACTTTAATATGAAAACCGTCGAAGCTAATTGGCAAATGTTAGCTGGTTTGACAAGTTTACAAACGTTGATACTCGGACCGGGACTTGATTTCAGCCGCCACGGCAACCAACCGCTCGTCGATTTACCGGACGTGCCCAAAAATAGCACCTATACGGGAAAATGGGTCAATATTGATGATCCATTGCAAACACTGACGAGTACTGAATTGTTGGCCTTGTATGCTGGTAACTCGGTGCCAAAAGCGACCTTCGTTTGGGAGAAAAAATCTTTAGCGTCGATTACGGCGAAAGATAGCGAGATTTTTGTTAACCAATCTTGGGACTGGTCGCAAAACGTCACGCAGCTGGTCGATGCAAATGGTCAAAGTGTCGATGTGAGCACGTTATTGAGCACTGATCCGCAGGCGGTGTCAGTCAGTGGTGATATCGTCGACACGAGTAAACCAGGGACTTATCAGGTAACGCTGACCTATGCTGGCCGTCAGACGACTGTAACGGTCACCGTTAAAGAGAATCAGAGTCAATTGACGCTTCAAGCGAGTGACGTGACGGTTGAAATCGATTCGTCAACGGGAACGGCCGTGTGGCAACCACAAGATAATTTTACCAGTGCCACCGATTCGGATGGCCAGTCAGTTGATTGGTCGGGCATCACGGTCATTGGGACGCCAGACTTAACCGCGCCCGGCAGCTATGAAGTGGTCTACCAATTCACCGATATGACGGGACAGTTGGTCAGTACCACGGTAACTGTGACGGTGGTTGAAAATGAAGCTGATACGGGTGATGGGGACGGTGAGGCGCCTGTAGAACCGGAAGAGCCAGAAGAGCCGGGGAAACCAGAAGAACCAGAAGAACCAGAAGAACCAGAAGTGCCTGTAGAGCCGGGAGAACCGGAAGAGCCAGCAGTACCGGGAGAACCAGAAGTGCCAGGAAAACCAGAAGAACCGGAAGAGCCGGAAGAGCCGGAAGAGCCGGAAGAGCCGGAAGAGCCGGAAGAGCCGGAAGAGCCGGGAGAGCCAGGAAAACCAGAAGAACCGGAAGAACCTGAAGAGCCGGGCGAACCGGGAGAACCAGAAGAGCCGGGAGAACTGGAAGAGCCAGAAGTACCTGGAGAACCAGGAAATCCAGAAGTACCCGAAATGCCAGAACATCCTGAAGTTCCAGAACGACCAGAAGCACCAACCCAGCCGTCCCAACCAAGTGGCCCAACTGCTGATACCGATGCGGGACATCAAGAATCAACACGGCAACGACCGAGCGTTACCGGACCTAGTTTAACGACTGCAAGCAGTCTGAACCGGGATGCTAGTCAGAAGGTTTCGTCTGAACAAGCTGAACAGCAACGGGTAAAATCTGCTTCAGCACGTTCAAACGACGATACTGTAGGCATAATCCCGCTACAGGAACGGGTTACAACGGATGCGATTCGAACAACTACGAGTGGAACCTTGCCGCAAACGGGTGAGCAGTCGAACCACCTCGGATTAATGGGACTCATGATCTTGATGGCGACGAGTTTGGCGAGTGTATTGGGAATTAAACGTCGGCGAGGCTAATTAGATTAAGGAGTGAATGACGAATGAGAGAACAAACAAAACGGTATAAAATGTATAAAAGTGGTAAAACATGGGTGTTTGCTGGAATAACGCTGATTACCTTAAACCTGACCATGATTAATGGGCGCGCGGATGACACTGATACGGTTCCAGTGGCGGATGCTGTAGCGCAAGCTATGCCAGCGGATCAGCAACCCGAGCTGGCACTGAACGTAACTGAACAAGCATCTGGTGATAATACAGTCCAAGTTGAAGTTAGCGATGCACCGGCAAGTGCTGAAGCGGTGGCAACCGACTCACAAGCAGCGGACACGGTACAGGAATCCACGGTGGCAGCGCCCACTGAAAGTCATGCTGATTCTTCAGCGCAAGTGTCCACTGAACAACTAAATCAGTCAGCGGGTCTCGACCAAACTGCCGAAAGCCCTGCTGCAGATAATCAGTTGCCTGTTGAACCAGCACCAGATGTCGTGGCCGACCACAATAGTTCATCAGTACACTCTGATTCAGAACAAGCTGCGGATCATGAAGCTGATGAAGCAACTGAAATACCAGAAAGTTCGCTTGTCGGTCCCGATATCAGCGTAACAGATACTGAGCAACCTGTGTTAACGGAATCAAATGAGATCTTGCGTCGCCAGGAACAGCGTGACAATGAATTAGGACGTAGCATTCAAGACACGCGAAGTACAGAAGTAACAGGAAACATTGGTGTTAACTGGTGGTTTGATGGTGAAACCGGCGTGTTATCACTCGGTGGGGGAAAACTAAAGCCGTGGCATAGTATGAGCAGCCCTTGGGAACGATATACGTGGTTTGAACAAATAACTAAAGTGGTTATCACAGATACGATAGTTGCGGATAAAGATATGGCTGGACTGTTTGCCGACTTAAAAAATGTGAAAAGCTATGTTGGCTTGGATAAAATTGATACCAGTGAGGTTGTCAGCATGCGGGGACTCTTTATGGATAATCTAAGTTTGACGACCCTAGACCTGAGTAGCTGGAATACAAGCAAACTTGAAGAGATGAGAATGATATTTGCAGTCGCCATTTATGATAGGCCTAAATTTTCTAAGTTGACGAGTATCAACTTAGCTGGTTGGGATACGAGCCATGTGACTGATCTATCTGGTGCGTTTTTATACTGCGGTAGCCTCAAAACAGTGATTGGATTGGAACAATTTAATACTGAAAAAGTCACAGATATGACCGCTGTGTTTTATGGTACAGCATTCAGCAGTTTGGATGTCTCTAATTTTTCGAGTGCAAGTTTGACAGAAATGTTGTGGATGTTCGGTGGGATGCGCAATGTGACAAGTATTAAACTTGGTTCCAAGTTTGACGCAGCATTAGTTCAGAATTTTCGTGCTTTATTTGTGTATAGCCCCAAATTAGAAGTGTTAGATATTTCAGGTCTAGATATGTCACGGGTTACAGAGAACCATGCTATGTTTCTGGGTGATTTTAGTCTTAAAAAGCTAACGCTAGGTCCCAACACTAATTTATCTAAACTTCTCGACGCTCCATCAGTTGGTTTATCCGGCCCCTACTTGTCCGAAAAATATAGCGGTCGCTGGGTCAACCTCAACGACCCAAATGACACCTTGACCACCCAAGAGCTGATTGCGCGCTATTCCGGTAACGGTGCGGCTATGGTGACGTACATCTGGGAGGCCAATCGGGCGGTCATCGACTTACATGACGTGACCATCGATGCCGGTGACGACTGGAATTGGTCTCACAGTATCGACGGACTAGTTGACCAGTTTGGTAATCCGGTCGATGTACAAGCGCTGTATGCCACCAATCCCAAGGCGGTCAAACTGCGCGGGGACCGCGTGAATACGAAACGTCCAGGAACTTATCAAGTGACGTTTAAGTACGCGGGGAAAACGGTGACGGCTTTGGTGATCGTCAAAGCCGACCAAACTAGTCTGAACGTTCATGATACTGACTTGCACGCCGGCGGAATTTGGCAACCACAGGATGCGTTTGACGGCGCAACTGACAAGGATGGTCAGCCGATTGATTTTAGCAACGTCACGGTGACAGGCGACGTCAATTCGGCAGTACCCGGGGAGTATCAAGTGACCTATACGGTTGGCAATCAGAGTCAGACCATCACGGTGACGGTCAAAGAAAATCAGGCTAGTTTGAATCTTCATCAACAACACGTGACGGTGCATACGGATGGGCAGGGTGGCAGTACTTGGCAGCCACAAATGAACTTCCAAAATGCGACGGATGTTGACGGACAACCAGTCGACTGGTCCGCAATCGAAGTTATCGGGATGCCTGATTGGACGACTGCGGGCGACTATCAAGTTACGTATCAGTTTAAAAATCAGCATGGCAAATTAGTTGCGGCAACGGTGACGATTACCGTCGTGATTGAAGAAGATGATGAACAGGGTGAGTCACAGAGCGCACTACAAGTTCAAGATTCAACGCTGCAAGTTGGCGATGCCTGGCAGCCGGAAGCAAATGTGGTCGTCGTGACGGACGTCAATGGCGACACCGTGCCGTTTGATGAACTGCTGGTGACCGGAACCGTGGATACCACGAAGGCGGGCGTTTACGAAATCACCTACCAATATACCGATGCGAGCGGCAAAGTATTTACCGAAGTCGTGACGGTGACGGTCGTCGCAGTAGACGATGGTGATGCAAACACTGAACAGCCAGATGACGGTGATGAAACGGATGAATCCGAACAGCCTGGCGATGGAGCGAATACTGAACAACCGGGCGATGGCGATGCCAGTGAACCCGATGAATCAGAACAACCAGATGCCGGGGAAAAGCCAGCTCAGCCGGACGATGGCGATGATATGGATGGTTCTAATGAACAGAGCCAATCTGGTAATGGTAGTCAGACTGAACAACCGCAAGCCGGTGACACGGCTAGCCATGGTAAGCCGGGCGTGGGTAACACCGACAAACCGGGTACTTTAGGCGCTAACGATCAGATGACTAATGGTAATATCCCAGGCAAAACTGGCGTTAATCATGGTTCAAACGACTATTCGATTGATGCCACCGGTACGACTCACGCAGTTCTTGCTGATTTATCAGCAGCAACGGATGGGCAATCGCATTCAGGCTTGAATGCTAGCGACCAATCAACGACGCAACTTGGCCAAGCTTCACCATCCAGTTCTGTTCAGCCAGCTTCTGCTAAGATCGGGACGGATTACTTGCCACAAACCGGTGAACAAGCAAGTAATACCGGTATCTGGGGTGCCTTGCTACTGGGCTTGACGGTGTTTGGTAGCTGGTTGGGATTACGCCGCAAACAGTAGATCACATCACTAACTGGGCTGGATTCACGTTCGAATTTTTAAGTAAATCAGCCTAAATAGAAGGTGCTAGTTGTGCACGGACAGTCTTTATGAGTGCCATGTGACAATTTACAATCCATGCAAAAACAGGTCGCGGTTTCCAATCGGAAGCTGCGGCCTGTTTCGTTTGTTAAAAATTATTGCACCTTCGCAACTAGTTGTTCAGTGAACGCATCCAGTGCCTTGACGTCATCCGCTTCAGGAGCAAGGTTAACGAACACATCCTTGGCTCCCTGAGTCGCGCCAGCTTTTTTGAAAGCCTGACTGAAATCGGTGACGGCTTTACAGTAATCGTCGTCGTAGAACGTATCTCCGGAACCAGCGCAACCGTAGATTTTACCGGTTAAATCGAGATCCTGTAAATCTTCGTAGAAATCGAGCCCTTCTTCTGGAAGTGCGCCTTCATCGTACGTATAAGGGACCACGACGCAAATATCGACGTCGTTGAATTCCGTGGCGTCGGCTTGCGAGATTTCTTCCTTGGCAACATCGACTCCAAGCTTTTCAAATTTTTCAGTAATAATATCGGCAACGTCCTCATTATTACCGGTAATCGTGGCAAAAATAACCTTAGCAGTGGCCATGTGAACTCCTCGCTTTCAAATATCTTGATAAGCTGATTATAGCAGAGTTTTCATGTGAAATTAAGGTATTGCGGTGTTATTCACAAAACCAGTTAGTCGAGTGTTTCTCAGTAGTGAATTCCATGCTATAATTTAACTATTAATGGTTATTTTACCGAAAATGAATTAATTTTTGGTCGGCGCTTAACCAGAGACTGAATAAATTATAAATTGGCGAGGAGCGTTGGTTTTGTCTAAAAAGAAGAAAAAAGAAGGGTTGGGTAGACGGCTGTGGAATTCCATTACGGAGCCGATTCCTGACGATGATAACGATGAACAAGATAGTGAACAAATTCCTTTAGCCTACGATCTAAAGGATTCAGCGGCGGCAAAATCAGACGATCCCGAAGCAAAATCAACGGTCAACATCCCTCGTTCTCAGGCGGATGCCGAGGATAGTAAACAACCCGTTGATGCAGTGATTGAACCTGAAAAAGTGGCCAAAAAAGCACAGCAGCATGGAGATACTAAATCGACCGCTGCAAACAAAGCAAATTCGACAGCCGCTAAGTCCGAGAAGTCCGACAAAGCGGACACGGCCAAACATGCGGCAACTAGTGCCACCATGTCGAAGGATGCACAACGGCGGGCACAAGCAGCTAAGCAAGCTGCGAGTCAAACGAAGCAAGGGGCTAAATCAGCAGAATCAGCCAAAACAGCAGGCTCGGCTGCAAAGGCGACGACTAAGGATGCTGGAACCAAAGCGTCGCAAGCAACTAAGGCGACCCAATCACAGTCGGCCTCAGCGAAGAATGCTCAATCAGCAAAAGCTGCCACTAGCCAGGCGACATCAGTGGACCAGCAGTCGGCAGAACCGACGACGCGGAGAGCTAAACACGCCGCGCAAGCCAAGTCTGCTGCTCAGAGGAGTCAGTCGGCGGCTGAAACGACTAGTCAAGCAACGAATCAGCAAGCGACGAGCAGTCAATCAGGCTCACAAGCCGGCGATACGACGGCAGAACCAATGACGCGGACAGCTCGACATGCACGACAAGCTGCGGCTAAACGTAGCCAACAAACGTCAGAAAATTCGGCAACCAGCCAAGCTGCTGCTAGTTCAGCAACCGGCAAGTCGACCAATGACTCAGCAGCAACTTCGACGAGTGCAACTAAGCAAGGCGCGAAGACGGCTGCGGCCCAATCAGCCACTGCTCAAGGTGCAGCTGCAAAATCAGCTACCAAGTCAAACGCGGCCAAGTCTGCCGGCTCACAGGCCCAGACTTCAGCGGCAACGAAGGCGACTTCGGCAGCTTCGGCGAAAGTCAAGGGGCAATCGTCTCAGGCGAACCGTGCCAAGTCAGCGACAAGTCAATCGACCACTGCTAACGCGTCACAAGCGAAATCTGAAGCCCCACAACAACCAAAAGTTGCGCGGCGGATTCCGGCTGACCACATTCCACCGGTTGCGCGTAAGCAACAGCCGAAGATTGCGGTCAAAGGGACAGAACAGCCTGAAGATGAGTCACAACCAGAATTACCACTGTCACGTGAAGAATTATATGGTGATCAACAACCAAATGGTGGGAAGCAACCTAAAAAGACGAGTATGTCGCGGGTCGCTCGCCATGAAGAACGCGTCACGGCTGATGACTTGGAAGCTGAAGATCAGGATTCATCCAGACTTGAAAATGATGAGCAAAATCCACATCTGAAGCGGAAATCGCGGCGTTACAATTGGAAACTGATGCTGACCGGAGTTGCCATCTTAGTCGTGGCTGCAGGTGGTGCCTTATTCATGTGGAACCATGCGCAAACGACGCAGGCAGAAGCACGGACCAGTGCCGAACGGATCGTCGACCAAGTTTACACATCATCAGCGCAACGCGACTTACGAAGTAGCACAACGAGTGCGACATTGGCGAAGTTACAAACTAATATTGATAATATGAAGGATTCGAGCGAAAAGACGAGCTTGCAGAAGCAACATGATACTGCTGCCAAAATGCTCAAAGTCCGGACGAACTATCAAGATTTGCGTAATGCTCAAGGTCGTATCAAGGCGAATGTCACTATGGATACGATTACCAAGAATCAGCAACGGTTGACCAGTACTGGTTTGACGACGAACAAGGCCTATTTTGCCAAGAAGTATGACAAGTTGTTTGAAAAGACCGGTAAGACCGTCAAAAAGGTAGTCAGCTATGATACTGCCTTCCAGAAACTCTATAACAAGAAGAACAAGTTGAAGGCGTCGACCCCGTCAACCACCGTTGATAAGGTGGTCGCAAACTTGAAGGCCTATCGCAAAAAATCGCAGTTAGCTGAAAACGACTACGTGAAGTTAGTAGCTGATCGTAAGAAGCTTGCGAAGGCTAATAAGGCATCCGCGTCATCTTCAAGTTCCAGCACCTATAGCTACAGTTACAGCGAACCAGAATCATCTTCGAGTTCCTCATCGTCGGTTTATAGTAGCAGTAGCTCATCGGACGATACTTATAGTTATAGTAATGATACGGATACGAGTTCGGCAACTTCTAGCTCAAAGGCGTCCAGCTATAGCTATAGTTATAGCGCGGACGATGATAGCAGTTCGACGAATGACTATAGTACCACGTCATCATCAACCACTACTGGGACCAGTTCAAGCACTGGTGCGACCACGTATGGTGATGGGACCGGCACTAATTAAGCGGATCAGCTGACAAGTTCGATTTACAACTAAACACGACTGAGGTACTCGTCTTTAGTCATCAGTTACGTTGATTAAACGTCTCGTGACCACCCGTAAACAATTTTGTGACGGGTGGTCGCGAGGCGTTTTTGCTTGAATAATGACTACTGTTAGCTGCGACTACTGGCAAATATTGAAGCGCTAAAATTTGTCGGCCTTATCATGTGGCAACGTTCAGTCATCCAGGTGAACGGATTGGGAATAAGCATGATAACACCATCGATGGATAATTAATGTTATGATAATCATATTGAAATGTTTATTAAAAACAATATGGGAGTGGATAGACGATGCAAATTACAATTTTTGGCAAGGGTAATATGGGACAAGCTATCGGGCACAATTTTGAAGCGGCTGGTCAAACGGTGACTTACTATAGTTCAAAAGATCAAGCGACGACATTTGGTGACTTGATCGTGATGGCAGTGCCATACCCAGCCTTAGCAGCCCTTGCAAAGCAGTACGCGACTGAATTGAAGGGTAAGATCGTCATCGATATTACGAATCCATTGAACTTTGATACTTGGGATAGCCTGGTTGTGCCCGCTGATAGTTCCGCAGCGCAGGAGTTACAAGGGCAATTACCTGACAGCAAGGTGCTCAAGGCGTTTAACACGACTTTCGCAGCCACTTTGCAAAGCGGTCAGGTCAACGGCAAAGAACCCACAACCGTGTTAGTTGCGGGTGATGATGACGATGCTAAACACCAATTAGCACAAGCGTTAACCGGGAGCCCATTACAAGTCAAGGACGCTGGCAAGCTCAAACGCGCCCGTGAATTGGAAGCAGTTGGCTTCTTACAGATGACATTAGCGGCCAGTGAACAAATTGGCTGGGACGGTGGCTTTGCGGTCATCAAGTAGCATCGCGACGATTAGTTTGAATGGTGGTGGACGTGCCAAATCGACCGTTCAATTTTAGGCACGTGGTCTAAATGGCCTTGGGTTTCAGCTATGGTGACCAAGGCTAAGTTACGGCTTCTTAAGCATTGTTTAACAGGTAATGGGTCGATTATTTCGATTCGATTGCCTGTTTTTTGGTTGCTCGAAACGCCGACATCACTAGTGTTCCAGCCTGAGTGTGAGGAAAGCTGAGTGTTGTACATTGCAAGCTTGTTCAGTTCAATCTGCCAGGTGACTGAACAACCCTTCGGTACAACTGAACAAAACTAAACAGCCAGTAGTATACCGCCTTAAGCGAATTAGGGCGGTTTTCACATCCAGTAGTGGTATCATTGAGCATGAGAATAAAGAAGAAATGGGGTCATGCGTATGCCAATCGTTTTAATGGCGCAGGCGACGAAGCCAGAGCAACGGCAACAGTTGAAAGAACAGTATCCGGGGTGGCAATTTAAGGATGCCGACGCAATAACGCCAGCGGACTATGATGAAATTGAAGTGCTGTATGGCAATCATCCACTACTCAAGACGCTATTAGCGCGGCCAACCAACCAGCTGAAATTTGTGCAAGTGATTTCTGCTGGCGTGGACTATCTGCCACTGAAAGACTTACAAGCGGCTGGTGTCTTGGTTGCGAACACCAGCGGGATTCATGCGGATGCCATCAGTGAATCCGTTTTGGCAGCGATGCTAACGGTCGTTCGTGGCTACCATGCAGCCTGGCTCAATCAACAAGGCCAGCGTGCTTGGCAATTACCCATGACGACCTCGACACTGACTGGTCAACAGTTATTGATTTATGGAACTGGTCAAATTGGGCAATCCTTAGCAGCTAAGGCCAGTGCACTGGGGATGCACGTGATTGGTGTGAATACGACTGGTCATCCAGCTGAACATTTTCATGAAACGGTCGCTTTTACGGCGACGGAACCGGTGTTGGCGACAGCCAATTTTATCGTCAACGCCTTGCCTTTAACACCAACGACGCATCATTTATTTAATGCCGCGCTCTTTGCGCAGACCAAACAGGCGCCGATGTTGATCAATATTGGTCGCGGACCCGCAGTCAATACGACCGATTTGATGGCGGCCTTGGACCAGCACCAGTTAAGCATGGCGGCCCTCGACGTGACTGAACCTGAACCATTGCCTGCAGATCATCCGCTCTGGCAACGCGATGACGTGCTCATTACACCACATATTTCCGGTCAGATTGCCCATTTTCGGGCGACGATCTTTCCGATTTTTGCCGCGAACTTTGCACAATTCGTTCAGGATGGCACGCTCGCACGCAATCAAGTCGATCTTGACCGCGGTTATTAGTCCGGTTACCGCTGGCTAATCAGGCGCGTGGTCATGACTGAACAGCGTGTTCAGTTTGAATGTAAAATGACAAAAAATCCGATAATACGCAACTCATTGATTGAAATGTGCGTTATCGGATTTTTTAGTTGAGATGCGTCAGTGTTCAGATTCTTTGAAATTTTCAGCGGTACGGTCATTGGGCCCCTGACCAACTGCGAGAATGAAGACGGTGCTTATGATGAGCACACTACCAAGAATGTCGAGCCAACCAAAGCTGACACCCAGTAAAACGACGGCAATAACGGTCGCTGACAGTGGTTCGAAAGCATCTAACAAACTCACGACGGTCGGCCGGATGTATTGCAGACTTTGCAGGAAGAATAGAAAAGCCAGCAAAGTTCCGAACAAAATAACAAAGACCAGTTTGCTGATGTTTAGTGCCGTCAATGGAATGTGAATCGACCAGACCGGCTGAACTAAGTTAAATAGAATTCCGCCCAGTAACATCGACCAAGTATTGACGGTCATCGGGTCGTATTTGGTGAGTAATTTGGTCGGCAATAAGGTATTAGTTGCCGAGGAGACCCCTGATAACAGCCCCCAAATCAAGGCCCAGACGGAGATGACCAGCGTGCCAGGATTGCCGTGAGTCACCAGTAAAAATGACCCTAATAAGGCGCAAATAATGGCAAGTCCCTCAGCGCGAGTCGGCAATTGGCGGTGTGCCACTAACATCCAGAGGGCGATGAATACCGGTCCCATGAACTGTAAAATGGTTCCCGTAGCGGCGTTACTCGCTTCGACCGCCAAGAAATAAGTGAACTGCACTGGCATCAGCCCGAGCAACGTGTAAGCTGCGATTTGCAGCAAGTCACGGGGCTGTCGCCAAATTGACCACAAATCAACGTGCGTCACTAAACTGACGAGGAACAACGCAATTCCAGCTCCCAGCATGCGAATCCCGGTGAGCCAAATTGAGTTAATATCGGTCGTGTCGAAAAGGGTCTGCGCCACGGCACCAGAGACGCCCCAAAAGGTCGCACTGATACTGGCCAGAAAAATCCCCTTAAATTCCCGACTGAACTGCATGTTATACCGCCTCCCTGTATCAATCACTTAACCTCCATTGTACATGATTTTACCCTTAAAAGGGGCGGGTGAGTTTAGTTGTTCAGTAATTATCATGATGCTAGCCACTGAGCCATGTCGTCAACTGCAGTACAGGGCAATTTTAGGCATTGAGTGGCCTGATCACTCGATCGTCATAAACGCCTAATCTACAGGTTAAGGATGACCAGTCCCGACAGCATCCAAACAAAACGGCTTCCCGATACTTACGCGGCATTGATCATCATGCGCAAGTATTAGGAAGCCGAAGTGATCAATCACCATTAGTAACTACCAACTATCAGCCATCGACTATCATTAATAGTTGGCATTGTTAATAACTGACTATCATTAGTAACTGGGTATCAGCGGCAGTCAGCCCCGAGTAGCAACGTTTGATGCCCTAACAACAGCTTAGGCGCTCGCTTGTTCTGTTGCTGAAGTTGTTGCCGTTGTGTTCGCTTGTTCAGTCTTTTCAGCGGCTTGACGGGTCGTTTCAGCCAAGTGAACGAGGTGGGTCAGAAACGCGTGGGTTTTGGCTTGATACTGGTGCTTTTGGCCTAATTTAACTAAGTAGCCGTTGATGTAATCCACTTCGGTTGGCCGGTTGTGCGACATATCTTGATACATCGATGGGTAGTGGAGTGGATTGGCGACCTTGCTGACGTAGTTGACTGAGGCTAATTCTTCAGCCCGCGTATTGAGCATCGCAATGCCGTCGCGTTCACAGACATCGTATGCTTCATCGATGAGCTGGCGGCTGAGTTCGTCGGCTCCGGGGTAGGCCGCAAATTCGCCCATCGTAATTTCGAACAACGTGCAGAGGGTGTTGACTACGGAATTGAAGACGACTTTAGCTAAGAGAGTGCCGCGGAAATTAGTGGTTAAGTTCGGATGAAACTGACATTTGTCCAATTCAGCGACAATTTTGTGGGTCATTTCGTCAGGCTGTTCCGTATAATTAGCCAGATTCATCGTGCCAGCACCACGCGCGCCAATAAAGTCGACATCGCCAGGGCCATTTAAGACCGTTGCGACTAATGCGGTTCCTGCTAATAATTTGTCAGGCTTGAAGTATTGTAATAATTTTTCAACGTGTCCCATGCCGTTCATGCAAGTGAGGACGTATTGCTGGTCGTTGAATGCGTGGGCGGTGCGAGTCAAAAAGTCGTCAAGTTGCATCTGTTTAGTGAAAACGACCCAGACATCTGGATTATCATGATAGTCTTCTGGTGTCGAGACTTTGACGGGAACTAAGTGGCGATTTTGATGGTCGCGGGAGACGTACACGCCACCTTGCCGATGAATTTGATCCACATTTTTCTGCCACGTATCCACAAAATCAACCTGATTACCTGCTTCTTGTAATAACACACCGTAACGTAATCCCATGGCGCCTGCGCCGAGTACTGTAAAATGCATATGTATGACCATCCTTTAATATGATTTAATTAATAAATGAAAAAATAAACGTCCGACAGACTCGTAAGTCTGCCGGACGCAAATGCGTGTTACCACCGGTATTCATCAGCAATTCACATTCCTGACCTTCAGCACATCGTTGTCAATGTGCGACACGGTAATGAGTGTCAAACCAGCACGAGTTACTCCGATTCACTCGCACGCTCACAGTTGATATTCGTTGTCCGTCGGCAGGTCTGCTTACACCAATTCAGACTCGCTTGGCTGCTTGACGGCAATTACTGGACTGTTCAAAGTTTTTATCATCATTTATTAATTGTTCTCTAATTTAGCGGTTTGACGATAGAAAGTCAAGTGGTGGTGGAAATGCTTTGGGATATTAGGTTATTGGTCCGCAATTTTGGCCTTGTTTGGACTGCAAACTTAAGATTATTTAGTCAGCGCTTGTCAGTAGTCAAGCGAAGTTGGTGCGTTCAGTGAACAAGAAACGCCATGAAACGGTGAAAAAAGTGAAACCTGTCGTCAGCCATGATTGCAGGAGCACGATCGTTTAGCAATCAGTAAGCACTGGTTGACCAGGACGGCTAGAAATGTCACCAGAAGGGTCGATCGTGACAGGTCGCGTGAAACTAAGATATGATGCAATGGCAGAAAATTATCCCAATTGATAAACTAACCGCTGAGGCCACAGAGACATCTCGCAAAACCAACGACTGAAAGGCGCAGTGGTGCGCCTCCAATGGTTGAATCCACCGCTTTAACCATTAAAATGCGGTATGTCCAGTGATCTTGAAAGCGATTTCCATTCTGTGAAAGAATAGCGTACAATTGTAAGTGTAAATTACGTAGGAGGAGTCACTTATGCCAAAATATTTAGTTTTTATGGATATTGACGGGACGCTCTTGACTGATCACCAATACGTTTCAGAGCGGACTAGAGCGACGATTGAACGTTTGCAGAAGCAGGACGTGCTATTTTATATTGCCACGGGGCGGATGTATGAGCTGGCTAAAATCGTCCGTAATAAACTCAATCCAGATGTGCGGTTAGTTACCTCAAATGGGGCGGTCTTTGATGGTGCTCAGGGTCGTGAGTTGACCAAGCTGGGGGGCGCCGCTGTGGAGCTAGCTTACTTGATTGCGCGGCGTGATAATTTGCCAATGATGTTATTTACACCTGACATGGCTTATTATACTGAACAGATTCCACGATTTGTTGCCCGCAACGCGGCTAATTTTGATGCCGATGAAGTTTCGATTGGCTATGAAGAAGTTAAGAGTTTCACACAACTGGCAACCATTGAGGACCAGATTACGAATGGTGTGATTCTCAGTCGCGAGGATATGTCACGTTTAGATTCTGCACGTGAAAAGTTGACCAACAGTAAGTTATTGCGGTTGTCGTCATCTAATCCGAACAACATTGAAATGATTCCGCTCAACACGGATAAGGGGACGGCCGTTAAACAAATCCAACGAGAACAGCACGTTGATGCCGCCCATACCTTCGTCTTTGGCGATGGGTTAAATGACGTGGGCATGATGGCTGAAGCCGATTTGTCGGTCGCAATGGGTAACGCGTTACCACAAGTGAAAACCATTGCAAACTACGTGACCGATACCAACTATAACGATGGATTGGCGCTATTCTTAGAACGCTATTTTGCCGAACATCCGTTAGCAGACGTTAAGTAAAGATAGTTTACAATCGGCCGGTTAGTCACCTAGTTGCAATAGTTGATAGCGTCAAACGACAGTAAAGGCGATCTCCAGAAATATCCCCGGAGGTCGCCTTTTTGTGGTAAGATTAATATTTCACAAAGACTCAAGTAGTGTTGTTTGACATTTGCGTCAAATTTGGCACACTTAGTAATGAAGTGTTTTTAGGAAGTGATAACTGTTGAAAATTGAAATTTTACCGACGACCACCGCGGAGATTCCGCTAGCCATTTTGTCGATGACCAACCTTGATAACCGTGAGCTGAACCCGGCAATTGAAAAACAATTAACGACTCAGCAGATTCCTGTCGCGCAACCACAGAGTGCCTTAGCCGACCTGATTCAAGTGATTCATGCGCATCATCCGGTGGCCATTAACGCGTGGGATATGAATGCGCTGGGCACCGATGAAGTGCAACTACAAATGACGGCGCAGGGGGCCCAACTTGCCGCGACGAGCGCGTTAGCACCTAATCTCGATAGTAAGAGTAGTCGGATTCTAGTCGTGATTGGCGATCCAACGGCCAGTGCGGAATCCGTGCACGCCACCGGTCAAGAACTCCAGCGCAAAATCAAGGCCTTCTTCGGCATTCAAGCTCGGTTACAATTCCCAAGCTGTACCGCCGAGACGGTTAGTTTAGAAACGACTAGGCCCGCTTCTTAGGGGTGACGTTGATGTCGATCAAATTAAACTGACGGTCTTGATAGTCGACGCGACTTACACTGGTATTTTTGAGTAAGCGTGTCGGTAGTTCACCGGGGCTGATTTGATATAAGAAGGCGCTGAGGACGAGCCCGTGTGAAACGATTAAAATATTTTTATCGTGGTCACCATGTTGTGACTCGTATAAACAGATGCGTCGCAGGGTCCGACTGATGCGGTCCGTAACACCGACAAGGGTTTCAGCGGCCCGTGTCTGGTCAAGAGAATTGAAGACCCAGAGTAGGGTTGCGAACCGTTCTCGACTCAGCATAAGCTTGATGAAAGTTCCAATGCCCAATTGTTTGCGGACTTGCTTAACGATCCACATGTTACGGGTGCCTTCTAGTCCACCAAAATTAAATTCGCGTAAGCCGACGTCAATCGTCGGCTTTTTGATTTCGGGATGGTGCGCCAGAATGATGCGACTGGTTTGTTGGGCTCGGCCCAAATCACTCGTATAAGCGGCGTCAAAATGGGTATCGGCAAGCATCCGTGCCAACCGTTCCGCATCGCGCACGCCGTTATGTGTCAATTCTGAATCGTAAATGCCTTGTAGGCGGCCGGCCGCGTTAAGTTTCGTTTGGCCGTGTCGAACTAAGTATAAGTGAATCGTTGCCATTGCTGACCCTCCCTTGCAGTTTGATGAACATAATCCAATTGTAAGGCCTGGCCTAAGATTCAACAAGCCTTTAATTGTTAATGGAAACTTTATTTTGATACAAGTCGTGTACTAATCTAGCGATGAAGCTGTTGGCCCTGTCTTGACAAGCTTTTGATTTCAGATCTAACGCGGCAGGTAACGACCATAAAAATTGTTGAATACACATTGTTCGGAGTAGTTTGTCATCAATTATGATTAAAACGGGCTAAGTTGGATTGCTGTTCGTCAGCGAAGGCGCGCCCTATTCCGACCTCCGGGGCTGGCTGACAACGCTGGAACAGGGCGGACATCGATTTGAACTCACGCAGAAACCCACTGCGCAATTTCAAATACGAGTCTTCTTCTAGCCCGGGAAACCCGCCCGGACAAGAAGAATTTCGCCCTTGAGCATTGTCAGCCAGCCCCTACGGTCGGGAAGCCATTCGAATGGCGGATGAACGGCCACCTATTTGGGTGCAATTGAATGTTGAACATTAGGTGACTGGTCCTTCATGTAAACTTTGAAGTAGTATCGATAACGATTTATTGACCTTAAATATTTATCCAAGTTAAATATTGATATGATGTTCTGAAGATTATTGACCATTTAAATGACACTGTCTTAAGATTAGCCGATAGAACTATCTTCCGTTTAGTATTTCAAGCTTCGTTATCGCGGGCGACTAGAGAAAATTCTGACAATACTCAGTAGTGCTGCTGATTTCTATGATTAGAACACGAGTATCATAGCTTTTATCAGAAACTAATCTAATAGTTTGTTACCAAAATGACTGTTTACTAGGAGTCAACGACCAGTTCATTTAAAGTTGGGCCCGCACATGTCCGCCTTTCGAATAGGATCTCGGCTGGAAGGTATTCTGGGCAAGGCCCAGTGGTGAAATTTCACTTAGCAAGCGTTTTTGGCTTGGTTAGTGAAAGACCAGTATTTAAGACGTGGGTTATCGGCTTAAATCTGTGTCCACCACGTTCCGGCCATTGCCCAGAATGCCTGGAAGCTGGCGTAGGAAGCATCTACCACAGAAAGTTTACGGTAACTCGCACTGTTTCCAGCGGGTCTCAGCTGGCAGCTCTTGAACTTAAAAAATAGCGTGATTTAATCATGATTCATGCCAGAAAATAACGGCGATCATCATACATACAGTGACGAACTAAAACAAAAGACGCCCCATATAAGGGACGTCTTAAGCTTATTGATTATTCCAATCTTCATTCAGAACTTGCTTGTTTTCTTGCTTGAGAATTTTCATCATCTTGCGACGGGCAATGAAGAACGGAATCCCAATATGTGCGAGGTTGCTCCGGAAGCGCCAGCGGTAATGGTAAGTCCGATCCGGTACGTATTCGGAGGACTGTACGTAGTTGGCGTAGCGGAAGGCAAACAGTTGGTCTTCCAAAAAGTTGATATCTTCATTGAAGGTCAGGTGGTGGATGGTAATAATTTCGCGAATGAATGCTTTATTCCACGAGAACCCGCCGACGGTCCCAAAATTGATGTTGGCAATCAAGTCTTTTTGACTGTAAGTTTTAGCGGGACTAGGAACAGCTAAGTAACCATAGTGCCCACAGACAACGAGTTGCGTATTCGGGGCTGCTTGATAGGCGGCCAGGAAGGTGGCCAGAAAATCTGGTTCGACCCAGTCGTCGCCGTCAACAAAGCAAAGGTACTTGCCCTTGGCAGCAGCCATACCGGAATTACGAGCTGCGGAGACGCCCCGGTTAGTCGTGTGGGTAATCACGTGGAACCGGTCATCACCTTTGATTAACGCGGCAATTTGTTCGCCAGTGTCGTCAGTCGAGCAATCGTCAACCACGTAGACTTCGAAGTCGGTCAGGGTTTGGCGTTGCAGACTAGTCAAGCAGCTGTCTATAAATTTATGCTGGTTGTAAGCTGGTACAACCACTGAAAAAAGGGGTGCTGACACGCTAATTCCTCCATCGTAAATTTGAATACTATTACTAGTATACCCATAAATTGTGATGAATTTGTAGTGAAATCCCCTTTTTTAGCCATAAATTAATTATTTGCTAGATTGGTAGTGTGAAAATAGAGCGCCAAGTCGGGATAAACGAAGACGGTGTGCGAGAAATCAAGCAGCCCATTATTTTTATAATAATTGGATGAATCGAGGGCCAAATAAGTATCACCGTGCCCGAGGTCCATCAGCTCGGCCTCCTCCTTGCTCAAGTTGGTCAGGGATAAATAGTCGTCGCTATTAGCGATGCCGATGCCGTATGCTTCGTTAATGAAATCCCAGATTGAGCTATTGACCGCTTCTGTTGAGAGATAGGGGACGACCGAACGCAGATAGTATGCTTTTTCTAAGCAGTAGAGTTGGTCATGCCAGTAACGCAGGCGAATAATCCGGTACAGTTCCTCGTCGACTGGGATCCCGAGTTGGTGGCTCAATTCAATGTCACCCTTGACGGTATCAAAGGTAAGCACTTTGGATTTCAGGTTGCGCGGATGCAGATTACTATTGAAGAGTGAGCGAGCCGACAAATTGACGACCGTTTTATGTTGTAACTGAATATTGGTAATGTAATAGCCGCTGCCTTGAACTCGGCGGAGTAAGCCTTGTTGGTAGATTAAATCGATGGCTTTACGAATCGTATTCCGACTCGCATGGTAGCGTTCCATTAATTGTGCTTCGGTGGGTAATTTGACAGTAAAAACACCGTCTTGAATGGCGGCGACGAGCTTGGTCGCAATCTCACGATACATAGAAACCACTTCTTTCAAAAGTTAATGTCATCATAGAATTTGTGGGTACAAATTAAATAAATTGCAGATATCCGATTAATAAGGCTTGTCAAATTTGTACCCATGACTTATAATTCTAATTGTAATGAAAGCGGTTTATTAAAGCAACCGCTGTAACATATAAATTTAAAACGATCTAGGAGCGTGTTTATTATGGCTGAAAGAACAATTATGTTGGTATGTGCCGCTGGGATGTCAACGTCATTATTAGTATCCAAGATGCAAAAGGCTGCCGAAGCAGAAGGTATCGATGCAGATATTTTTGCAACCGCTGCCAGTGACGCCGATGCTAAGTTGGCTGAAAAGAATCCTGACATTTTAATGCTTGGACCACAAGTTCGTTACATGTTAAGTGATTTCCAGAAGCGCGTGGATATTCCAGTTGAAGTAATCAACATGCAAGACTACGGGATGATGAACGGCGAAAAAGTTTTGAAGGAAGCCGAAGCATCAATTGCAAAAGCAAACTAATCAATGAATTATCGATGCGGCCATGCCACGGTAGTTTTACCAGGCCTGGTGGCATTTTGATTGTCACGCACACGAAAAAAAGCTAAAAGGATGAGGGCAATGGCAGAAGAACAAACTAAAGAAGTTGAAGCAAGTCTTGAAACTATCATGGGACTGATCGTTAATGGTGGTAATGCAAAGAGTTCCGCTTTCGAAGCAATTAAAGCTGCTAAGGAAGGCGATTTTGAAACTGCGGATGCGAAGTTGAAGGAAGCTGATAACTTCTTGACGGAAGCGCACAATTCACAAACTTCGATGTTGACCGCAGAAGCACAGGGTGAACATACCCACGTCTCATTATTACTCGTACATTCACAAGATCATATCATGAATGCCATTACTTTCCGGGATTTAGCTGGTGAAGTCGTGGACGTTTATCGTCGCTTAGCTGCTGACGAAGCAAAGTAATTAATTGGAGCCTAGGCAAATACCTGCTGGTGTTGGTCTGGGCTTGTTTTTTCATTCATGCCGTAGTCAAAAATGATGACGGGTGCTTAACGCGTGGGCGTGGCGGTTACGCGGCCAACGTTTGTTAAGCTTACGAAGACTGTAACTCAGGCTAACTGAGCAGCATTAATGGAGGGAATTAGTTCATGACAAAAGGATACAAAATGCCGAAAGATTTTCTGTGGGGTGGCGCGGTCGCGGCCCATCAATTAGAGGGTGGCTGGCAAGCTGGCGGTAAAGGGGTCAGCATTGCTGATGTCATGACTGCTGGTCGCAATGGCGTTCCCCGCAAAGTGACGGATGGCGTCAAGGAAGGTGAAGTCTACCCGAACCATTGGGGCAATGACTTCTATCATCGTTATCCAGAAGATGACCAATTATTTGCCGAAATGGGTTTTAAATGTTTCCGGACATCGATTGCCTGGACCCGAATCTTCCCGAACGGTGATGAAGCTGAGCCGAATGAAGCGGGGTTGAAGTTCTATGATGACTTATTTGATGACCTACTCTCACACGGCATTCAGCCGGTTGTGACGCTATCCCACTTTGAAATGCCGTATCACCTTGTAAAGGCATACGGTGGCTTTAGCAATCGGAAGATGATCGACTTCTTCTTGCACTTTGCGAAGGTCGTATTTGAACGTTATCAAGATAAGGTCAAGTATTGGATGACCTTTAATGAGATAAATAATCAGACGGCGTGGAGCGACCCCCATCCGTTATTGCAAAACTCCGGGTTACAACTCGGCAAGAATGACAACTGGGAACAAGCGATGTATCAAGCTGCTCACTATGAACTTGTGGCGAGTGCGCTGGCAGTTCAGGCCGGACACGCGATCAATCCAGACTTCCAGATTGGTTGTATGGTCGCGATGTGCCCAATCTATCCACTGACGGCCAAACCAGCTGATATCATGATGGCCGAACGGGCAATGCAGAAACGCTACTGGTTCGGCGATGTCCACTGCTTAGGCGAGTATCCAAAGTGGTTACCGAAGTATTTTGAACGTAAAGGCTTTGATATGGATATCACGGCGGCTGATTTGGCAACGCTGAAAGCCGGCACGGTCGATTATGTGGGCTTCAGTTACTACATGTCATTTGTGACTAAGGGTCGCGATGGTGACTCGGACTACGACTTCAAGGAACCGGATGATTTTGTTGACAATCCGTACGTTGAAAAGTCGGACTGGGGTTGGCAGATTGATCCAACTGGACTACGTTACGCGATGAACTGGATGCAGGATCGTTGGCATTTACCACAATTCATCGTTGAAAATGGCTTCGGTGCATACGACAAGAAGGAAGCCGATGGTAGCGTCCATGACGATTATCGTATCAGCTACTTCCGTGATCACATTTTGGCGATGGAAGAAGCGGTCGCCTTAGACGGGGTCGACCTGATTGGTTACACGCCATGGGGTTGCATTGATTTGGTTTCGGCAAGTACTGGTGAAATGGCGAAACGTTATGGTTTTATCTACGTTGACGCGGATGACGATGGCCACGGTAGTTTTGACCGTTCGAAGAAGGACTCCTTTGACTGGTTCCAGAAGGTCATTGCGAGTGATGGTGAAGATTTATAGCGAAAGGATGAAGTAGTATGGCAGAGACAAGTGGATTACGTTCGGACTTTTTATGGGGTGGCGCGGTTGCCGCTCATCAATTAGAAGGCGGTTGGCAAGCTGGTGGTAAGGGCGTCAGTGTCGCTGACGTCATGACTGCGGGTGCCAATGGGGTGCCACGTGAAATTACTGACGGCGTGATTGCGGGTAAAAATTATCCCAATCATGAAGGTATTGATTTTTATCATCACTATAAGGAAGATATTAAGTTATTTGCCGAAATGGGCTTTAAGTGTTTCCGGACATCGATTGCCTGGACGCGGATTTTCCCGAATGGCGACGAAGCGGAACCGAATGAGGAAGGGTTGAAGTTTTACGATGACATGTTTGATACTTGCCATCAGTACGGCATCGAACCAGTCATCACCTTAGCCCACTTTGAAATGCCATACCACTTAGTCAAAGAATACGGTGGTTGGCGTTCACGTAAGGTCATCGACTTCTTTGTACACTACGCTGAAACAGTCTTCAAGCGGTACAAGAACAAAGTGAAGTACTGGATGACGTTTAACGAAATCAATAATCAAACGAACTATACCAATCAATTCTTGATGGCCACCGATTCAGGTTTGGTCCTCAAACCGGATGATCCTGATGCAGAAGCTTTGATGTATCAAGCCGCCCATTACGAAGTGGTTGCGAGTGCCTTGGCAGTTAAGATTGGGCATGAGATCAACCCAGATTTCCAGATTGGGAACATGATCAACATGACACCAATTTACCCCGCAACGGCTAAGCCACAAGATATCATGCAAGCTGAAAAAGCCATGCAACGGCGCTACTGGTTTGCGGATGTGCAATCGTGGGGCTACTATCCAAATAACATGGAAGCTTACTTTAAGCAGACTGGTTTCCGGCCTGATATTACGGCTGAAGATCGGCAAGTCTTGAAGGAAGGCACCGTGGATTATATCGGGTTCAGTTACTACAACTCCAATACGGTCGCTGCTCAAGATGACAATCCAGATTATCACTATGTCGGTCCAGAAGCAGTCGATAATCCATATCTGAAGACGAGTGAATGGGATTGGCCAATTGACCCAGAAGGCTTGCGCTATTCCTTGAACTGGTTACAAGACCGTTACAACAAGCCAATGATGATCGTTGAAAATGGGCTGGGTGCTCGGGACAAAGTCGAAGCTGATGGCAGTATCCACGATCCATACCGGATTGACTATCTTCGCGCCCACATCAGTGAAATGATCAAAGCGGTCAATGAAGACGGTGTCGACCTGATCGGTTACACGCCATGGGGCTGCATTGATTTAGTCTCTGCTGGAACTGGTCAGATGTCGAAGCGTTACGGCTTCATTTACGTTGACAAAGACGATGAAGGCCATGGTACTTTAGACCGTTCCAAGAAGGACTCGTTCTACTGGTATCAAAAAGTCATTCGGACTAACGGGGCAGACTTGAAATAAGGTTTGCGAATGCGATGGACGGGTCACGCCTGACTGCGCAGTTTGGTTACCAAAGTTAAAATAAATCAGCAAACGGTGTTTAAAGCGAATGGGCTTTGAACGCCGTTTTTGAGTTCTGGATTAAAAGTGCTAGTTGGATTGCTGTTCGTCAGCCAGGGGTGCGTCTTATTCCGACCTCCGGGGCTGGCTGACAACGCTGGAACAGGGCGGACATCGATTTGAACTCACGCAGAAACCCACTGCGCAATTTCAAATACGAGTCTTCTTCTAGCCCGGGAAGACCATCCGGACAAGAAGAACTTCGCCCTTGAGCATTGTCAGCCAGCCCCTCCGGCCGGGAAGCCACTCGAATGGCAGATGAACGGCCACCTAACTGGGTACAATTGGCTACTGAATATAGGTGGCTGGCCCTTCAGGTATTCTTTTTACTGGTTTACCCCGCATGTTGGGTCGCTCAACCAACAATTCGGGCGAATTCAGTACCAAGGATTGTTAAAGCGGGCTAAGTGTGGTTAAATGATGAACGAAAGTGGTGTCATGTTATCTAACATGAATCAATTAAACGAAAAGGACCTGAAAGTATGGATACAACGGTAATGATTGAAAAACACCCACAGATCAAGGATTTAATGGCAGAACGGCCGATTGTTTGGCGTAACCCGGATTATGGTGAACCAGCTGAGTTGCCATTGACGCGGGCAGATATTTTTGATGCGGTGGCGCGCTGGGAGCGTTTTGCGCCCTTCTTAGCCGTCGCCTTTCCAGAAACGGCGGCAATGAATGGTGTGATTGAATCGCCGCTATTGAAGCTTCAGCACATGCAACCGGCGTGGGAGGCCATTAATCATCAATCGTTGGCAGGGCAACTGTATTTAAAGGCGGACAGTCAGTTACCAATTTCTGGGTCGATCAAGTCACGCGGTGGCATTTATGAAGTGCTGAAATTCGCCGAACAGGTTGCCATGGCGCACACGAATTTAACGTACATGGATGATTATAGTGTGCTGGCAACGCCTAAGTATCATGAGTTGTTTGCACAATACGGTGTCATTGTGGCGTCGACTGGTAATTTAGCACTCAGCGTGGGAATCATGGCCGCAACCTTTGGCTTCAAAACGACGGTGTACATGTCGCACGATGCTCGGCAATGGAAGAAGGATAAACTACGTGCTAATGGCGTCACGGTCGAGGAGTTAAACACTGACTTTTCAAGTGTGATTCCGGTGGCACGAGCGGCAGCAGCGAAAGATCCGCACACCCATTTTGTCGATGATGAGGGCTCCCGGGACTTGTTCTTAGGCTATGCAGTGGCTGGTGTGCGGTTACAGCATCAATTAAAGACACAGGGCATTCCGTTAGATGACCAACATCCGGTGGTCGTTTATCTGCCAGCCGGCGTTGGTGGTAGTCCGAGTGGGGTGGCGTTCGGTCTGAAGATGATCATGGGCGATGCCATCTATCCGGTCTTTTGCGAACCGACCCACGTGCCATCCGTCACCCTGGGTATGATGACTAAGCTCAATGAAAAAATCGCTGTCCAGGATATCGGTTTGGATGGCTTAACGGCGGCGGATGGACTTGCGGTTAGCCGCCCATCCCGGTTAGCAGGTAAAATCATGCGGACCTTGCTGTTAGGGACCGCCACCTTTGAAGACAATGAGCTTTATAAGTATTTGACGAAGTTGTTGGATACGGAACAAGTAATGGTCGAACCTTCAGCCGCTGCTGGGTTTACCGCCATCGCACCGATCACTGATCAGTTTCCTGAACTTGCTGGCAAAAATGTGACCCACATCGTCTGGGCAACCGGTGGCGACATGATGCCGGAATCCGAACGGCAGTTGGATTATGATCTAGGCCGGAAATTGTTGTTGGCAACTGAGGGCGAGTAGGCGGTGAATTGCAGTGTGCATAATGATTGAGCTGGGACTATCATAAACTGCGCGTTGGTTTGAGCGTGACGGTTTCACGTTCAGGTGAGTCTCTTGCATCGTATGTCATTCACGCCAGTCTTGTGCGATAAGCAGACTGATGCCGATTTTTATCAAAATTATTGTAAGTTGTAAACGGCGTTCCGTATATTAAACGGGGACGCCGTTTTTAATTTCCAGGTGCCGACATTCAAATAAGTGAGTGTTCACTCACATTTTCGTTGACAGCTGATTTTGAGGGTTTTATACTAAAGTCAATAAATGAGTGAGTGAACACTCACTTTCGGAAGAAGGGGTTTGAAATGACAACTAATTACGTGGTTGCCAAACAAGTTAGCAAGAGCTTTGGGCGACAACAAGTTTTGGATCGAATTGACTTAACACTGCCAGCTGGGATGATTTACGGCTTGATTGGGCCATCTGGTGCCGGGAAGACGACCTTGATTAAAAGCATTTTAGGCATGGAAGCGGTGGATTCGGGTACCGTGGATGTGATGGGCACGCGGATGCCTAATCGGGCGGTGATGGCGCAAAGTGATGCGTTGTATGAAACCCTAACTGCTCGTGAGAATCTGAAGTTCTTCGGTCAGTTGATGTCAGTGCCTAAGCAGAAATTAGTCCAAATGATTGATTACGCGGCGGGATTGGTCGATTTAACGAGCCAATTGGATCAGCGGGTCAGTGGGTATTCTGGTGGGATGAAACGCCGGTTATCATTAGCAATCGCACTGATCCAAGATCCGCGATTGTTGATTTTGGATGAACCGACCGTCGGAATCGATCCGGAATTACGGCAACAAATCTGGGCCGAGCTGAACAAGTTGAAAGCCACGGGCAAATCCATGTTGGTGACGACCCACGTGATGGATGAAGCGGAACGGTGCGATTATTTAATGTTGATTCGTGGTGGGATCGCGTTAGCTCAAGGGACGCCGCATGATTTGAAACAACAATACGATGTGGAGACGATCGAACAGGTCTTTTTGAAAGCGGGGCGGATGCAAGATGCGAACAATGGCAATCGTTAGACGAGTTTTTAAGCAACTGTTACGAGATAAGCGGACGTTAGCCTTAATGTTTTTGGCACCATTACTGATTATGACGCTGATGTATTTCTTGTTTCAAAACAACACGACCCAAGTCGCGAGCTTGGGCGTTAACCACGTGGACCCATCCGTGGTTAACGTGATCGATACCCAAAACGTGACGATTCATCATTATGACAGTTCACAGGCACGGAAAATGATTAAGCGGCATGATCTAGATGGCTATTTGACTCAGAAAAATGGTCAATTGACGATTACTTATTCAAATAGCAATCCAACCAACACGTCTTTAATTAAAGCGAGTTTACAATCCGGATTAGTTAAATTGAAAATGAAGACGCTGGTGACTGTTACTAAGAAACAGCGCGCGGCCCTCGAATCGCAACAAGCCGCTTTGAAGAAGCTGACAGCAGCTCAGACACAAGCAACGGTGACGAAGCTGAAGGCTGCCATTGCACAAGCCCAGGCCCGCGGTGACCAGGCCACTGCTGAGAAATTACAAAAGCAACTCAAGCAGGCTACCGCCATGACGTCTAGTTCGACTCAGTCAACTAAAGCAACAAATTATACGACTAAGTCTCATTATATTTATGGCAGTAGTGATTCGACCTTTTTTGAGAATTTCCTCCCAATCTTTCTGGGGTTCTTCGTCTTCTTCTTTGTTTTCCTGATCTCGGGAATTTCGCTACTGAACGAACGGACCACTGGCACGCTCAGTCGGTTGTTAGCGACGCCGATTCGGCGCAGCGAGATTATTTGTGGCTATTTGATTGGTTACGGCTGTTTTGCCATCATCCAAACGCTAGTGACGGTCCTATTTGCCATCACAGTCTTCAAGATTCATCTGGTGGGGAGTCTGGGACTAGTCTTCTTGACGAATCTGTTGTTGGCGTTAGTCGCATTGACTTTGGGTATTTTTATTTCGACGTTCGCCAATTCAGAATTTCAGATGATTCAATTCATTCCGTTAATCGTGGTCCCGCAGATTTTCTTTGCCGGATTAATTCCTGTTGACGGCATGGCCAACTGGTTACAAGTGATCGCCCACATCATGCCGTTGTACTATGGTGCGGATGCGTTAACGGCGGTCGCAACAAAGGGGGCTGGATTTGCAGACATCGGCCTTGATTTGTTAGTATTAGTAGGATTCATGGTTGTTCTGACGATGTTAAATATCGTTGGGATGAAACGTTATCGAAAGGTGTGAGCGCATGTCACGACCACGGATACGAGATTATTTTCAACAAGATTTAGATCAAAATCAAAATATCACACCCAAGCAACGGGCCATCTTACAAGCTAGCCTGGACTTGTTTGCGGAAAAAGGCTTCGACCAGACGAGCACGAGTGACATCGCACAGCGAGCCGGCGTCGCAGAGGGGACGGTCTATCGCCGTTACAAAACGAAGGCGGCGTTGCGTGATGCGGTATTAGCACCGATTGCAGCCAAGATTGTGCCGATTTTGGCCAGTGATTTTTCTGAAGATGAATTGCATCGGCGTTATCCGAGTTTGCAGGCCTTTTTAACGGCGGTTGTCAACGACCGGATGCAGTTTGTCCAAAATAATCTTAAAGAATTAAAAGTGATTTTTGAGATGGCGGCGTTTGATGCGACGCGTCGTGAGCGTATTTTAAGTCAGATTGCGCCGCAAATGGTCCAGCAAGTCGGCAGTGTGCTCGACCAACTCAAAGCTGACCAATTGATGGTTGATTGGCCTAACGACTTAATCATTCAAACGCTATTATCCCAGGTGTTTGGCTATATTGCACGGCTGATGATGGAGCTTCCCGGAACGTCTTTTGACCGCGAACAAACTTACTTGATTGCGGTGCTGACGAAAGTATTGACGCCTGGTGAAAACGACCAGTTAGAAATTGACTAATGTTTTTGCAACCATCAGCAGATAAAAATTTGAACAAGCGTTGGCGTGCGGACTGTGTTCGAGCGTCAACGCTTGTTTTGTACTGGGGGACCGATACTAGAGAAGAGGAAAGTAGGCTAGATGCTATATTTAAACGTAAAACACGTTTATAAAAAATGACTCTAAAAATATATTTTAAATAATTTGCGTATTTAAGGCCAATAGATTGTATTCGCAAGACAAGCAACATATAATTTAACTGTAGAATACGTTTATAAAACACTCGCGGTATTTAAGGATGGAGGTGCTTTATGCGACTTTTAAGAATAAAAATTGAGGGACTAGCGTTATTCACCAAATCTTTTGATTTTAGTTTAGTCACATCACAACGGCTGACAGAGCGTAATGATGAGAGTGTGACCAGATTGTTTAATCGTATTTATATTAACAATGTGGTTGCCTTGGTCGGCAAGAATGCTTCTGGAAAAACAATGACTTTGAATTTAATCAATTTTGTGAATCACGTTTTTTTACAAAATGAACCGTTAAATCATGCGGAAGGCAGGATTGCATTAATCGGCCAGCAATTTAAATTCACAACGTATTATTATGATGAGCTCGAAAATCAGCTATACAAAGTTGTCTCGACTGTTAATAAAAGCGCTGATCCGAAGGCGACCTTATCTTTCGGAGAAGAAGTGCTTTATGCTAAGCCGGTTACATCAGGAATTACTAGAAGTAATTTGTTTGATTTCTCAAACGCTGAATCCGGCGATAAACGGGTTGATGATCCGTTGTTACCTGAAGACAATACGTATTTTCGCAAAGTGACCAAACGTAAGGCTAAGCCACCAGTCATTGCGCCCATCAATGATTTTATTGCTTTTACTCGTAGTAATTTATTGATGGCACCACTGATGGATAAGTTTCCAGAACTTCAAGGTGCCATTATTGCTTACTTAGATCCAACAGTTGAGTATATTCGAACTAAGAAGGATTTGGATCCAGACACTGATAGTGATTTATTTATGCTCAAATTCAAGGGTAAGTCCAAAATTTTAGTGGTTAATGCCTATGAACTATTCAGCTATTTGTCTGCTGGAACAATCAAAGGTCTGAATCTATTTGCTTTTATCTTTTCAACGTTAACAACGGGCGGGACGTTCATCGTGGATGAAATCGAAAATCATTTTCATCGAGCAATCGTTCAGACTGTCCTCTCCTTTTTCACTGATCCTGAAGTGAACACGAACCGTGCAACACTAATATTTACAACTCATTATCCACAACTATTGGATCAGTTCAGCCGAAGCGACGATATTTATTTTACAACCAGAAAGACTGACCTGATTGAATTGGAACGTTTTAGTAATCGGGTCAAACGTTCAGATATTAAGAAAAGTGATATTTACGAAAGTGATTTTTTAGATGGCACCGCTCCAGAATACGCTGCATATGACCAGTTACGTGGTTTGTTGGCGCAAGCAACAATTACCCGGTCTGGAAAGTCGAATACAGCCAATGAGGTATAACGCACTGATTGCAGAGGGAACGGCTGAGCAGGTGATCTTAACACAGCTGTTAAATGCTGAGTATCTGATTTTCACAAAGCAGACATTGCTGGAACATCGAGTGTTACGGACACGTAATGGTCAAATTTTTGCCAAAAAGTATTTGACGCATCGCTTTGAGGAGCCAGTACAAGTTTATCGTGTTTTAGATTCGAGGAATGAACGATTCAGGTTGCCCAAGCCCTATGAGATTAAGGTTGTGATGCATGAAATCTATACCACGCCTGAAATTGAGATGCTGTTAATTTGCAGTGAGGGGTTATTGAATGATTATAAACATATACAAAATGTCAAACCGAGTATTTTTATCAGTCAAAGGTTTAAGGCTAATATCAAGAGCCGTGATTTTAATGACAACTATTGGACACCGAATAAGATTGTGGCTGCAGTCAAAATATACGAACAATCACGTCGAAAAAATAAGGGTGAGCAGTCGATTTATAGCTTGATTAACTCAACAGCCCTTAAATGAATTTATGCAGGCTTACGGCCAGTCGTCAACGATATGTTCAATGGTCATAAAGTCTAATTGTTATTGGCCATAAAATTTAAAATAGTGAGTATTGTTGATTCGAACAGTGTTGCCATTACTTTATAGTGTGAAGGCCTATCAACAAAATCAACAGCCGAGATACTTCAGTTCCCCATACTGAAGTATCTCGGCTGTTTTGAGCAAAAACACGAGCCGCAGTCCGCTATTCCGAACCCACCGTCAATTGCGTCAACAACTCAGATTGTAAATGGCTGAGGGTCGTCGTCATGTAGACCGGATAAGTGTCCGGATTGACCAATCGTTGGGTTGCGCGTGGCAGTTCGGCGAGTTGGGCCTGCATATTTGCTTGAATGGCTTGGACTGACACGGCCGATGTTGTCGTCAGGTCGACGGGTTCAAGCAATGGTCGGGCCTCAAAATTAGTCAGTAGTTGTTCACGCTCGACACTGACTGGGTCACTATTGACGACCGTTAGTTCAGTTTGTCCGACGATTGCTTCCGAAGTTAGGGCAATCAAGTCCGCGAAAGCTTGCTGGGTGCCACGATGATAGAGTCGGTAGACTTGTTTTTGACCCGGAATCGTTACTTTTTCACGACTGGCACTGACCTTGATTTTGGGTGCGATGTTGCCGTCCAGCTCGGTTGCAGCGAGTTTGTAAACACCGCTGAGCACGGGTGAGGAGGCGCTAGTAATCAGTTTTTCACCAATCCCAAAATTATCGATTGGCGCACCTTCGTGTCGTAATGACGTCAGAATCGCTTCATCGAGGGCGTTAGAAATGGTGATTTTAGCGTCTGGAAAGCCCGCTTCATCTAGTCGGGCGCGAGCAGCCAGAGAGAGTCTGGTGACATCCCCAGAGTCGATTCGAATACCGATTGGTTCATGGCCCGCGGCACGGAGCTCTTTAAAGACGGTGATGGCATTTGGTAGCCCAGAATTTAAGACATCGTAAGTATCGACGAGTAGCGCACTATTATCTGGATAGCGGTTGGCCCACTGTCGAAAAGCGGTCAATTCGTCGGGAAAGGCTTCAATCCAGCTATGCGCCATCGTACCAGCGACTGGAATGCCAAATTGTTTGGCAGCTAAAACGTTGGACGTGCTACTAGCGCCACCAATCACAGCCGCACGGGTCCCATAAATGGCACTATCGGGGCCTTGTGCACGGCGGGCGCCGAATTCCATAATCGGTCGTCCGGCCGCCGCTTCGCTCAGACGACGGGCCTTGGTTGCAATCAGGGACTGATGATTGACAATGTTGAGCAGTAAAGTCTCTAACAACTGGGCTTGGTACAACGGTCCGGTCACGGTGAGTAGCGGTTCGCGTGGAAAGACGGGGGTGCCTTCAGGTAACGCCTGTAGTTGGCAAGTGAGTTTGAAATTTGCTAATGCTGTTAAGAATTGCTCATCCCAGAGGCCTAATTGCCGGAAGTAGGCTAAGTCATCCTCAGAGAATTGACCATTTTGAAGCGCTTCAATCACTTGCTGTAAGCCGGCAGCAATCACAAAACTACCGTTATCAGGCACCCGACGATAAAAAAGGTCGAAGGTGGCGTTAGTGGTTGGCAAATCGTGGTAAAATCCATTGGCCATCGAAAACTCGTATAAGTCGGTTAATAAAGATAAATTGCGCATTATGCATCGATCCCGTTGTTTGAATTTAGGTGTCTTGACACCCATATGAAGTGAACCTAGTTTAGCATAGTTTGTTAATTGATGAAAGCTATTCTGCTAGTTTTCTGTTAGAATAAGCCTATCGAAATAGTGAGAAGGGTGAGTCATGACAGGAGCAGAACGGCGAGAACAAATTCGCGCAAAATTATCACAAGCACAGTCCCCAATCAGTGCCACGACGTTAGCAAAACAATTCGCAGTTAGTCGGCAGACGATCGTCGGGGATATTTCATTGTTACGGGCTCACGGCACGGCGATTGCTGCCACTTTACAGGGCTACCAATTGGAAGCCACGAATCAGCCCACCGCCGTCCTCGTTTGTCGTCATTTTCCGAACGAGGCGACTAAAGAGATGGCACTGATTATTGAAGCGGGTGGCATTATTAAAGACGTCGAAGTGGAACATCCGTTATACGGTCGCTTACGGGGTGAATTAGAGATCCGTGAAATGGGCGACATTAATTTATTTATGGGGCGGCTCAAACAATTACAGGGGCATTTACTGTCTGAATTGACGGATGGCGTGCACAGCCATACGGTTGCTTATCAGACGCCGGAACAGTTAGTTGCCATCAAAAAGGCGTTACGTGACGCTGGCTATTTATATGAAAATTAATGTCAAGACAAGGTAGATATTACATTGATAATTAAGCTGCGGTGCTCAATTTATTTTTGCAAATAAGTCTGCCATTATTCAACTGGTTCTGACTCATGACAAAAGCCACCCTGGAAATTCTCAATTGAATTTCCAGGGTGGCTTTTGAGTATCCGCTAAGTGGCATCAAAACGAAGCTAAATCGCCGTTGAGAAACTGGGCTTGACCATCGCCAAAGGACCAATCTTCATAGCTATTCGTCGTGATATTAATCATCACATCTGCTGGCGCAATCCCAAGTTGCTCGTGTAAGTCGTGAACCAGAAGTTGGTAAAACTGCTGCTTATCTTCCACCTTGCGCGGGCTAGAAGTGAGACTGAACATTAAGAAAGCCGAGGTCCGTTCAAAACCAAGGCCGACGTCTTCAATAATCATTTCATCTGGGTCATGTTGCGTGACGATTTGATAACGGTCACGGGGCCGTAAATGCAGTGCGGTACTAGCTGCGTGGTAGGCAATATCTAAGATTTGTTTGATTTCAGACTGTGAGCGTCCGCGAATCATATCAATGCGCATTAAGGGCATGGTGGAACCTCCTAAAAGTTGATAGCTCAAGTATACTGCGGGTCATGTCGTTTGCGTAGTATCAAATTGCGATTAGGACCATCTTGATTAGTGATGCCTAAAGCGGAGGACGGAACAGAGCAGCAAATTACAATTTTAACCTAATTGTCAATTCTAGTCCTAAAACGCCGTCCAAACCACAACAATCCGCAGCAGTTAGAATACGAACTTCTGACTGCCGCGGATTGTGAAAAAAGTTTATTGGATACCAATAATCGGTTGAGTGCCATCTTGATTTATGCCTATTGAAGGACGCCCGTCAACAAGCTAAGTGCCGATGGCCAAAATTACTATATCGCTCCGAACACTCACCTAAAAGTAATCAATCAAAGCTGGTCGCGTCTTCACTAAGCTCGCGTCCAACCGGTCGATGGCGTCCAGGTCACCCGTCAATTGGCCATGCAAATAGGCTCGCCGCAGCGATTGCGACCCGAACCAGGCGGTGGTGAGTTGTTGAATCGAGAGGTTAATATCAGCAACCCCGGTTAGTTCAGTACTGACGCGATTGAGCGTCACTTGGCCGTTTGCCCGTTGTAGTTCCCAGATGCCTTGATTAGCGGGCAACGTGGTGTCAGTTACGGCAAGGCGAATTGGTGCCACGTCGGCGGTAAATGGATAACGTTTGATGAAGTCATACAAATCAACGATCCGCGCCATCATGTAAGGCTTGATCGTGACCTGCAAGGTGTACGGGTCAGCTAACAAGTCGAGGCCGTTCGTCGCACTGGGATTGTCATAACTAAACGTTTCGAACGTCGTGCCGTGTTTCGTGATAAAGTTGGCGAGTCGCTCGAAAGCGGTGGGGGTACTCGTCGACCACTCCTGAATAGCAAAATTAGTGGCTTGGCGTTCGTAAATCAGATAGCCTTCAATGTCGGCGTCAGCGTTCCGGTAAATCGCGACGGACCAGTCATGTTTCAAAGTCAGATAGTGTTGCCACCAAGCTGGGCGAATTAAGCCACCGCGCTGATTTTGTGCTTGGTCGGCGTAAAAATCATTAATTAAGGCGAGGCCGTCATTGCCGTAGCGCGTCACCGTTCCAGTCCAGTCGGTCGGTTTGATACGTGGCAGGTCGCGTGCGGCCATGACTTGGTGGGCGTGGTCGAAGACGTGTTCGTAGCCAAACCGACGATAGTAGCCATATGCAAACGGTGCTAAGTAGGACAGCGTCACGTGCTCAGCGGCCATTTCGTTTAGCGCTGCGGTCAATAACTGGCCTGCACCACCTTGCCCAGCATATTCGGGGGCACTCATAACGTCGCCAATGCCATTCATTTTGTAGGTCACGCCATGAAAATTAACGGCGAGGGGCAAGCTGTATAAGCCACTGACCAGTTGTCCATGGTCGTGACGGCCATAAATCCAGCCGTGTTGATAACGATCCATAAAGAAGCGCCGCCGTGCTGGTGAATCTTGATTATTAAACGCATATTGATAAAGTTGATAGAACGCTTCCCGGTCAGCATCACTCGTTAAACGGTAGTCAGTTGTCATTTGAGCACCTCCATCAAAGTTTACGATAGTTTCAAGGTTAACTATTTAGCTGCGACAAATTTGAAGTCCGCCCATGGTTGGAGCAACTTCAAGCATGGTAAATCACTCGCAATAATGTGACCGACCACGTTGATACGGCCGGTATTTTCAAGGTCGCGACGGGCAATCTGCAATTCACCCTTGTACTGACCGAATTCATCGTTGTCAATCAAGACGTCGCCGGCATGGATGGCGTCTAAATGGTGAGCGGGGAAGTCTTCGTCCTTATAAATCACACGTGTTTGTGAAGACCGAATCACGTAATCGGAGAAATCACCACGATACGTTTGTGGTTGCGCAAAAAGCACTTTTTCTTCGACCGCTGATAAGTCGCTGACCGTGTCGACGTGTAATAGTGGATAAGGACTGAAGAAGACTTCAGCTGCCGCTTTTAATTCAGCTTCACTAGCGTAGGCGTTCCCAATCAAAACGTCGTCGATCAAGCCGGTCATCTTCAAATGTTGAACTTGAGCGGCGATTGGCAAGCCACGGTGGTCTTCCAGCGTGCACAGCCCATCTTGCATTGGCCATGGCCCATACGTGGCGGCGTTCGATGAGACGAAGGCGGCAGTGTTCAGGCCGTATTGGCGGTATTGTTCAGAAGTCTGAACAAAATAATCGTAACCGAGACCAGTGTATTGTTGTGGATAGAAGTTGTGCGACCCCAATAAGTTATCTTTGGCTGGGGAGTAGTCCATAATCGTATCGACATAGTGCGTCCCTTTAGACATGTTCACTTCAATCTTGATGCCGTATTCGTTATGCGTCATCCGGGCTTCTTCTTGGCCCGTAAAACCAAGGTCGAGTCGGACGCCCCAGGCACCTAAGTCATGGAAGAATGAGAGGTCATCATAAGAGACACCGAGTTGTTTGAACAAGTCGGGATTGACGTCGACCATCACTTGCAAGCCCAGTTGGTTCGCATATGAAATCACTTTTTTAAAGTTGGCAACGACCGCGGCTTGATCCCCTTTGATTTCAAGCAGCGACGTGAAGACCCGCTGATAACCGTATTTGGCCGCCAAGTCCAGGTATGCGGCATCCTTTTCAAAAGTTGAACGTTCGGGATAAACCGAAACACCGAGTTTACTCATTTAAAATTCCTCCAAGTATTAATTGATTTCTGTATTCGCTTACATTATCGCACAAATAATTGGTCTGTACCAGCAAAACAGACAATTTGTTGGTACCAATTTTTGCCTGTCACTTGCTGCGGGATTATGATACGATTTGGGTATTAATAATTGGAGGCAACACGATGACATTTGAAGCAATCTTACCAGAGTTAAAAGCGGGTAAACGGGCAGTACGGACTGGCTGGGAAGGTACCGAATTATTTGTTGAATTGCAAGCAACGACGACCTTTAAAGGCGACCCGTTGAATCCTTATTTTTTGATTAAAACGGCGGATGAAGCTTATAGTATGTGGTCACCAACGGATTGCGATATTTTAGCCACTGACTGGCAACTGGTCGACTAATGCAATTTGAAGAATATGTGGGGCAAACGGTGCTGGTGACGGGTGCGGCATCCGGCATCGGTCTCGCCCAGGCCCAAAGTTTTCTAGCGCAGGGGGCGCGGGTGATTGCGATTGACCGCCAACCCCAGCCCACAGCTTTAGTGACGACTCCAGCATTGCATTACCAAGTCGCTGACGTGACGGATGCTGACGGTTTGACGGCGGCGATTGCGGCGGGTGTTCAGGCTTTGGGCACCCCGGCAATCGTCTGCAACACCGCCGGCAAGTTGGATGGTTATCAACCAACGCTCGCGACGGATTTAGCCACCTGGCAAGAAATCATTGCCACCGATTTGACCAGCCAGTTCATTGTGACCAACGCGGTGTTACCGGCGATGCTAACTAAGCACCACGGTGTCTTTGTAAACATGGCCTCGATCGCCGGCTTGGTCGGCGGTGGCGGCGGTGCGGCTTACACCGCTGCGAAACACGCTGTGATTGGCTACACCAAGCAGCTTGATTTGGACTATGCGAGTCAGGGAATCCGAGCTAATTGTTTGGCACCAGGCGCCATTGATACCCCGATGAATGCTGCTGATTTTGCTGGTGATGGCAAGATGGCGAAGTGGGTGGCGGACGAAACTCCTGCCAAACGGTGGGCCCAGCCGCAGGAAGTTGCAGATTTAACGTTATTTTTAGCGAGTGCCCACGCTGATTATATTCATGGGACCGTGGTTCCGATTGACGGTGGGTGGCTCGCAAAGTAGGGAGTGAACGCGATGGCTTGTATTTTTTGCCAGCCGCAACCATATGTCTTAGAAAATGACTTAGCGGCGGCCTTTTATGACCTGCATCCGGTGAGCCCGGGACATCTGCTGATTATCCCCAAGGCGCACTACGCGACGTATTTTGACGTTCCAGAAGCGACACGAACAGCGATGCTAGCGCTACTCGACCAAGCGAAAGCCATGCTCGATGAAGCACGGCATCCGGATGGCTATAATATCGGCATCAACGTCGATGCAGCCGCCGGGCAGACGGTGATGCATTGCCATATTCATTTGATTCCACGCTACCACGGCGATGTACCGAACCCAGCTGGGGGTATTCGCAAGATGCTGCCTCATGAGGCACAGTGAAATGCATATGCTGACTGGATTTTAGTCAGTTGGACGGCTGCGGCGTGGTCAAGATTTATCACGAAGTAACAAGTTTTCAATTAAGGAATTTTTGATTTACAAGTTTCCAATTAAGTTTTCGATTAAGCAGTTAAACAAAGGAGCCACAACAAATGGCAGATATATTTGAAAAGGTTGGCCGGCCCGGCAAAGTCTTGTCGACGACCCCGGTCTATCATGGACCAATTTTTGATTTGGTCAAGCAGACGATTGAAACGCCGGATGGCTTAGAAGTTAAACGTGACCTGATTCAGCACGGAAATGCCGTGACGATTTTGGCGATTACGGCGGATGACCAGGTCGTGTTGGGCTCGGAATACCGGGTTGGTCGCAATGCGGAGACCATTAGCTTGCCAGCTGGGTTAATTAATCCGGGCGAAGATCCTTTAACGGCGGCAAAACGTGAGTTACAAGAAGAGACGGGCTACGTGGCCCACGACCCGCAGGTGATGACCGAAATCAGTTCTTCAGAAGGCTTCACCAATGAGACGGTCAGCCTGATTTTGACTCACATCGACCCGAATGAACGGGCAGAACGGCATTTTGATGCGGATGAGTATGTCAACACGCAGCTCGTGCCACTAGACAAGGTCATTGACCTACTTCGGCAAGGTCAGATTCACTCGGCCCAAGGCATCTGTGCCTTGACTTGGTATTTGACCTTTATCCGAAAATAGGAGTGTGAATTCAAATGAACTTAGATGAAAAATTTGCTTATATGGCGACGGGCCAACCATACCGGGATACCGATGACGAATTGTCGGCCCTCCGTGACCAAGCGACTTTGACCACGAATGCCGTCAATGCGACGGCTGATCTGGCAACCAAAGAAACGCTGTTGCGCCAACTGGTCGGTTCGGCTGGTAAACGGCCCTTCGTCAATCCCAATTTTCGGGTGGAGTTTGGGCGCAATATCCATTTAGGCGATGACTTCTATGCCAACTACGACTGTGTCATGCTCGATGGCGCACCGATTACGATTGGCGACCACGTCTTGTTGGGCCCGAAAGTTGGCTTATACACCAGTAACCATCTATTTGATGCGACTGAGCGGGTCAATGGCGGTTGCATCGCAAAACCAATCACGATTGGCAATGATTGTTGGCTAGCCGCCAACGTGACCGTTTTACCAGGGGTCACGATTGGCGACCATACGATCATCGGTGGCGGCAGCGTGGTCACCCATGATATTCCAGCCAATGTGATTGCGGCCGGTAATCCGTGTCAGGTGATTCGCCCAATTACGGCCGCTGACAAGACTGGTTATACTGGGGAACAATTTAAATTATCATGATGACGTCAAAAATAGCCACATTCTTAGGCATGTTCAATGCAGAGAATGTGGCTATTTTTTGATACCGTTATTTCCATAAAATCAAGGCTTAACCTTGATGCCAATCAAAGCCGCAGCCAGATAAGCGGCTTGTGACGGGTTGACGATCATGCCGCGGGCTGCCGCAGCATCTAGTTCGAGACGCTCGAACTTACAAGTGCTTAAGTCGATATTTTTAAGTGCGGTATCATTGAAGGCAACTTGGTCCAGGTCACATTCGATAAATTTCACGCTCGTCAACCGATTGTTCATAAAGCTGGTGCCGTTCAATCGACAGTTAGTAAAGGTCACAGTTTTGAACCGCATATCGCATAACATGGCTAAGTCGAGCTGGCAGTGGTCGAAGGTGACGTTATTGAGCGCGGCTTCGTTTAAATCGATGCCGACTAGCTTGCAGTCCTTGAACTGAACACGAAGCCAGCTCGCTTTTTCAAACTGGCAATTAGAAAAGTCACAGTTGGTAAAGACGGAATCAGTCAGGTCAAGCCGTTCAAAACGACTCGCTGTAAACCGAACTTTTTCAAAGCTGACATGGTCCAGCATCGGGTGATCGATGTGCTGTTGGCTAACATCTTCTTCGCTAGCTTGAATATTGCTCAAGCTGCGGTCTTCATCTTGTAACAGGTCAAAAAAGGAGCCGCGCGTTAAGTCTGTTGGAATGATACGGGGAGCTTGCATTAATGACACCTCATTCGTTTGATTTTAACTCAAAAAAGAAGCCTGCAAGAGGCTCCTTTTGAATGTTATTTGAAATAGTTCTCGAGAAAGACAGCGACCCCATCGTCGTCATTCGACAATGTGTCAAAATCAGTCGCAGCTTTAACCGCTGGAATTGCGTTTGCCATCGCCACGCCGACTTTAGCAGCGGTCAACATTCCTAAGTCGTTTTCTTCATCGCCGAAAGCCATCAGATTATCGTAATCTTCGTCAAAGTGGCCGAGGAGCTGCTTCAACCCACTAGCTTTATCAGTGTGTGGTGGTAGGAATTCCAACAGTGTCCGCCGCGATGGGACCACGTGGAAGAAGTCGGTGATTTGACTTGGCAATTGGGCTTGGACGGTTTTGGCATCCTTACCAGCACTAACGACTTTGCCGAACAAATCATCATCGGGCAGGTCCGCAAAGGCAACGTTTTGAAATGGCATCAGGCCTTGCAAGAAATCTTCATACGGTGATTTACCGAGGTCAGTGATCGAGTAGACTTGCTTTAAATCAATCACATCCAAGTAGAAGTGGTCGCGTTGAGCTTGTTCAAACAGCGGTTGCAGGTCCTTCTTGGTGACGCTCGTTCGTGCCAGCACATCGCCGGTCGTGTTCTGTTGCACGAGCCCGCCATTAAAAGTGATGGCGTAGTCGCTGGGTTGCGTCAGTTCGAGTTGGGCCAAGTAGGGTTGGATCGCCTTAATTGGCCGGCCAGTACACAGCACGATCCGTTTGCCTGCCGCGTGGAGTTGTTTTAGGACGGCTTCGGTGCGTGGCGAAATCGTCTTGTCAGAAGTGAGCAACGTGTTATCTAAGTCTAAAGCAATTGTCGTAATCATTCTAGTCACACTTTCTAATTGACATTTAAAATTGATTCGATTGTCGCACCCATTTTATCGACAGCCGCGACCCGATTGTGGCGAACGGGAGCCGTACGTAATGCGGTGACCGTTGGTGGAATCGGCGTTTGAATCAGGTCATGCAGCTGATCGACCGCAGTCAGGCCATCGACCGCCGTGGGTTCCCCCGTAATCGCGGTTAAAACGGCTTGTGGGAACTTGTACGGACTGGCCGTTGAAACGACCACCATTGGCCGCTGATCCTTAGTCGCATTGCGATACTGCTTGGCGACCGCGGAAGCGACGGCCGTGTGTGGGTCAATCGTATAGTGATGGGCGTGATTTAAGTGGTGAATTTCGTCCTGGTCCTGATTTTCAGTTACGAAGCCCGCCCAGAAGTCAGCTAGATTGGCGCGCATTGCCGGCGTAATCGTATAGCTGCCCTTAGTTTGCAAGTCCTGCATGAGTTGCGCCGTTGCCAGTGGATCCTCACCCGTCAGATAGAAAATCAAGCGTTCCAAGTTACTGGAAACCAGGATGTCCATTGAAGGCGAGCTGGTCAAATAAAATTCCCGATTTTTGTCATAAGTTCCGGTGTTGAAAAAGTCTGTCAGGACGTTATTACGGTTCGAGGCACACACTAATTTGTGAATTGGCGTGCCCAGTTGTTTGGCATAGTAGCCCGCTAAAATGTCGCCGAAATTCCCGGTTGGAACACTGAAATTGACAGTATCGCCATTTTTGATGTGGCCCTGGTGAATCAATTGGGCGTAAGTATAGACGTAGTACGCCACTTGCGGGAAGAGCCGGCCGATGTTGATTGAATTAGCACTAGAGAATTGGTACTGGTGGTCAGCTAAACGTTGACGTAACTGTGGGTCGTTCAGTAGTTGCTTGACCGTTGTTTGTGCCTCATCAAAGTTACCGTTAATGGCGACGACGTTCGTATTGTCACCAGTTTGGGTAATCATTTGTTGCTTCTGAATCGCGCTGACCCCGTCCTTAGGATAGAAGACGATGATCTTGGTTTGGTCGACATCCGCAAAACCAGCCATTGCTGCTTTACCGGTATCTCCAGAAGTCGCTGCTAAAATAACGATTTCGGATTCCAAGTGGTTCTTTTTGACGGCAGTTGTCATTAAATGCGGTAAAATTTGCAGTGCCAAGTCCTTGAAGGCAATCGTTGGTCCATGAAACAATTCAAGGTAATACTGGTTGCCATGCTTCGTAACCGGTGCGATGGCAGGATCATCAAATTGATCGCCATACGCAGCATCGATGCAGGCGTGCAGTTCTTCAGCGGTATAGTCGGTGAAGAAGAGCTTTAAGACCTCGTAAGCCACTTCTTGATAACTCATATTGGCTAGTTGTTCGAAGTCAAAGTCGGCGGTCGGAAGGGTGACCGGAACGAACAAACCACCATCTGGCGTGAGGCCTTGCAAGACGGCCTGTGATGACGTCATAGTGTGGCTTGCAGTTTCCCGGGTACTGCGATAAAGTGTGTTCATAGATAACGTCCTTTCAACTGATTTTGACTAAATCATACACTAAAAATACGACGAACGGGGACGTTTTCACCAAAATCATGAGGATAATTTTAGTAAATTGGTTACAAAATCATACGTATGGTGCTGGTTAACTTGTCGTGAATCATGATTAAAGCGCGCTAAGTTGGATTGCTGTTCGTCAGCGGAGGCGCGCCCTATTCCGACCTCCGGGGCTGGCTGACAACGCTGGAACAGGGCGGACATCGATTTGAACTCACGCAGAAACC
Source organism: Lactiplantibacillus plantarum EGD-AQ4 (assembly GCF_000463075.2). Classification (GTDB taxonomy): domain Bacteria; phylum Bacillota; class Bacilli; order Lactobacillales; family Lactobacillaceae; genus Lactiplantibacillus; species Lactiplantibacillus plantarum_A. Next base: position 176,160 of record NZ_AVAQ01000023.1, on the reverse strand, counting down.
CACTGCGCAATTTCAAATACGAGTCTTCTTCTAGCCCGGGAAAACCACCCGGACAAGAAGAATTTCGCCCTTGAGCATTGTCAGCCAGCCCCTCCGGTCGGGAACCCGCTCGAATGGCGAATGAACAGCCACCTATCTGGGTATAATTGGTCATTGAATATTTAGTGACTGGTCCTTCAGGCAAACATTCAATCGGTATTGATGCTGAATTATGGTATTCGGTTACTGAGAAGATTACCTGAATATTATTCGTACATCTTAATGCCGCTAAATTCAAGTGGTGACTAGTCTTGAATTTAGCCGATCAAATAGCCCGCACTCAGAATTCAAGATTGTTATTTCTGACGACTAGAGAAGGTTCTGACAAGTTAGGCGAAGCCGCGTGTCCGAAGCATTAACTCATAAGTAGAGCATCTAGCAATTGTTAGAAATAAGTCTGACAGTTCAATATCAAAATTCCCGTGTACTTATGGAACCAACGACTAATCCAACAAAAAATTGGGTCCGCAAATGTCCGCCTTTCGAATTCCATCCCGGCTGGAAGGTATTCTGGGCAAGGCCAAGTGGTGAAATTTCACTTAGCAAGCGTCCTTTGCTTGGTTAGTGAAAGACCAGTATTTAAGACGTGGGCTTCGGCTTAAATCTGTGTCCACCACGTTCCGGCCATTGCCCAGAATGCCTGGAAGCCGGCGTAGGACGCAGCTACCACAGAAGGTTTACAGTGATTTGCTTTGTTTCCAGCGGGCCTCAGCTGGCAGCACTTGAACTTGTAAAATAGCATGATTCAATCATCGTTAATGCTAAAGAATAACCAACACAATGCACAAAATAATGTAAACGATTACAGGAAAAGGAGATTTAATTAATATGCAACTAGCTGGAATTAGTCATCGTCCTGAAAGCGAAGATACTGCGGTACTGGCGGATCATCAGTTACAGGTCCGGATTCAAACCGCGCGTGATGACATCGCTCAGATCGAACTTTTATTTGCAGATTCCTATTTATGGCAGGAAGGGACCACAGATTTGCAACGGATGGCCTTAGCGCCTGGTTTGGCAACGCAGAGCAATCAATATTGGCAAGCAACGCTGACCGTCCCGACGAACCGGGTCGTGTATGCCTTCCTGTTAACGGATATGGCCGGTCAGACAATCGGTTACGGGGAGGGTGGCTTTTTTGCGGATGATCCCACCAATTGGCAGACAGTTGCCAATTATTTCCATATGCCTTATTTACACGTGAGCGACGCGGAATTGCCGCCTGCTTGGGTCAAGGACACCGTCTGGTACCAAATCTTTCCAGAACGGTTCGCGAATGGTGACGCCCACAATGATCCCGCTAACGTTCAACCATGGGGCGCGGGGACGGTTAAACGAGACTCGTTTTACGGTGGCGACTTAGCTGGCATTATTGCACACTTGGATGATTTAGCGGCACTGGGTGTCAATGGCCTCTATTTATGTCCGATTTTTGCCTCACCGTCCAATCATAAGTACGATACGATCGACCACTTTGAAATCGACCCGCATTTTGGCACGAAGGCCGACTTTCAAGCATTGGTCGACGGGGCCCACGCCCGCGGGATGCGCGTAATGCTAGACGCCGTGTTCAATCATTTTGGCGAACAGTCACCCCAGTGGCAAGATGTCGTCAAACACGGACAACAGTCGCGCTTTGCGGACTGGTTCCATATTCATGGCTGGCCTGTGGGACGGGATCCGCAGACTCATCAATTGAATTATGAGACGTTTGCGACGGGTGCTGCCATGCCAAAGGTGAACACCCAAAATCCGGCCGTTCAGGCTTATCTAATTGACGTGACCAAGTACTGGGTCGAACAGTTTGGCATCGATGCTTGGCGCTTTGATGTCGCGGATGAGGTCGACCATGGCTTTTGGCGCCAACTGTGTGGGGCGTTACGAGCCGTCAAACCCGATATTTATCTCTTGGGCGAATCGTGGCACAGTAGTCAAGCGTTGGTCGGTAATGGCCAATTCAATGCGGTGATGAACTACCCGTTGACCCAACCAATCTTGGCGTTATTTAATGGTCAGTTGAGCTTGGCGGACTATGTTGGTAAAACTAATCTGGAATTGATGATGTATCGCCAACCCAACCAGCAGGCAATGTTCAACGCACTGGACACGCATGATACGCCGCGCTTATTGACGACGTTACATGGTGACCTGACGAAATTCAAATCAGCGTTGACGTTATTGATGTTATTGCCTGGGAGTCCCTGTGTTTATTATGGGACCGAGGTAGCGATGGCCGGTGGCGCTGATCCGGACAATCGGCGGTGCATGAATTGGCATCCGGATGACCGTGCTCAACAAGTTCGGGAGTTTGTGACCGCGCTGATTAAATTCCGACGGCAACAGGCAGACTTCTTAGCGACTAGTACACTCACTTGGTCGATTGAGGGCCAGTCTTTGACGTTGACCCGCACGGACGCTGAACAAACGATTACCGGTCGTTTTAACCTCGGTACAACGGGCGTGGCTGCAACCACAGCGCCTACATCACTGATGGCGGCGGGCGTCGTTGATGGTCAGTTGACGGCTGGCGGCTTTGAGTTGACGTTGGCCTAACGATTAGGTTGAGTTGATTGATTAAGAGAAGAGCTGAAAATGGTTTTGCAGGCTGAATTAAGCGCCTCAAGACCATTTTTTGCTAGGAGGACAGTTAAGACTGATTGAGGGCTAACCAAACTTTAAGACGTAATAGCGAGGCAGATGGTGTCTCATGTTTGGAATGTGACGTCCTTTGGTCAAGTTAACTGAAATCGTCCGGTCATTAGTGCTGCTGAATGGCGAATTAGCATATTGTTGCACAAACTGTTCACGGAAGGTCATGTCGTGCTGGTGGGCGAGCAGTCACGTTGAATCAGAGCCAGGTGGGGTAAAAATTGGCAACAAAAAACGCCTAGAATGATTTCTAGACGTGACTCGAGCTGACCCTTATTTGGCAGCTTCAGGCTTGATACCGCGGCCTTGGATGAACTCGATGACGATCAAGACCACGTAGCAGATTAAGACGATGCCTAAGAGATTAGTTGTCTTGACGGTGCTGGATAACCAGTAATATTGCCAGTCTTGATTATTAAAGACCCACCAAACTAACAGCCCGGCTAAGGCACCTAAGGTATTCATAATTGCAATAAAGAAAATGTTGCCGTTTTGTTTTTGGCTTGCCCAGTAAGCGGAGAGGATGGCCATCCAGACACCCCAGACGATCAGACCAACCACAACGACCCAATAAATCAGTGATGCGATCATGTGTACGCCTTCTTTCTACAAGTTAATAACTTTATTTTACCATGAATCCGTTAACATTGGCACCGTTTCCAGTGATTATTTTCACAATCTGACTAGGGAAGATTAAGGGTGATTTTGTTGGATTACTTGTTATTTGGGAGCGGATTATTTACAATTAGAACATAATAATGTAATTGAGAAAGGGTTGGCAATCAATGACTTCTGCATGGAATTGGATTGGAATCATTGCTTGGATCATCGTGTTGGCGTTAGTTGTGTGGGTTTTCCACCACATCCGCGTCCGACGCATCAAAATGATCGTAGAGCGTAAGCACACATTTGAATGGGGAAATCTTCTTATTACCGCTGTCGAATTAATCGTCAGTCTAGGATTGCTAGTTGGGATGGGCTACGTGACGTTCAGTAATCAAGTCAACCTCACCGATTCAAAGGATGTCAAAGTATCATATTCGGTCGAACCGCTCGTGTTGCGTGTCGGGACTAACGGCTCGTATTACGTCACGGTCGACCGTGGCACGACCAAGAAGCCGGTTCATATTTACAATTACTGGGTCGACGGCGCCAAGTACACCGTTTCTAGCAATAAAGCAACAGTCGTGACGAATCTGTCACAAGTTAAGGTGGCCGACGCGGGGATTCCATGGTCGCAGAAGCAATTGGCCAAAGAAGACCGTAAGCATGAAAAAGCCTATGCCATGAAGTTGACGGCGACCTATCAACCGTCATTCTGGAACGGTCTTGGCATGCATGTTGGCCATCAAGCCATGACGCGCTGGTTGATTCGAGTTCCTGCACAGTCGTTCATCAATACCGCGGACGTGCAAACTAATTAATGATCTGAATGAGAAAATGAATCGAACCTTGTGCTTTTTGGTAGCCAAGGCTCGATTTTTTTCATACACTTATTAAAAGTTGTTAAATATTCACAACACCACGCTTCTTTTTGGATTCTTATCATAAAATCTAGGGTAAAATGTAATTGTTATATTTTTATAGAATAATCAATTTATCTGTTTAATCATATGACTGAGAGAAGGCAAAATTTGATGATTAACGAACCAACAAGTAGTCCATTATTTGTTTGCGGTATCATTGGTGATTCGACGTCCATGGTTCTGAATAAGTGTCTCGTGGGACCATTTAAAAATCGTTATGATCTTGTGACAACACCAGTGACGACGCGGGCCACATTGAGTGAGGCCGTTAGTCAAATCGCACAACTTCAAACCGGATTAAAAACGATTATTTCCAAGCAATTAGGCGCCGTACAATTGACGATTCCAGCACTTGCATCATTAGAACTACCAACAACCTTGATTAATATTTATTATTTACTTGAGCCAGTCGGCGGGCAATTATTGACAAAACGCCCAGAATATACAGCTGCAGTTTCGGCGGGAGCCGTTCGCATTGATTTGGCTGACTTGACTTGGGCGAATAGTTCACCGCGTGTCATGCAAGCTAAACGATTCTTACAGACCGGAGCTTTTCCGACTGGTGATCAGCGCTTAGATGGTTACCAAGTTGCAGGTCAGCCGCAATTTGAAATCGTTAGTTGACATTTCAGTGGCGACGTTGTAATTTAGTACCAATGTAAAAATTAAATGTTGATGAGAAGAGTAGCGAGTCATGAATGTTCAGCGAGTCAAAGAAGTGGTGTGATTTGACGATTGGTGGCTTGTGAAGATGAACTCGGAGTTGGCTGACGGTTGACGCTGTTAGCCCGGATCGACCACCGATAGCCTGGTTGAACGTAACGATTAAGTTGCGCGAGTGACAGGCAGCTGTAATGTAGGTGGTACCGCGGAGTATAAACTTCGTCCTTAGAAGATAGACTAAGGGCGAAGTTTTTTTGATGTTTTTTTGATGAAAGAGGGACGATTGAATGGATAAGACGGCATTTATTAAGCAATATGCAACGACTCGGCAACATACGGATTCACTCAAATGGGACGCACTACAAACGCGTTATGGGGATGCGAATCTGTTGCCAATGTGGGTCGCAGACATGGAGTTCAAGGTACCCGAAGCAGTCACGCAGGCTTTGCAGGAACGGGTGGCACACGGTGTCTACGGGTACTCGATTACCCCAGATTCATATTATCAAGCCTTTATCGACTGGCAGAAGACCCGCCATGGCGTTGACATTCAGCGGGACTGGATTCGGTTTGGCAGTGGCGTCGTCAATTCGCTGTATGCGTTGGTCAATATTTTGACGCAACCGGGTGATGGCGTGTTGATTTTGACACCGGTCTACTATCCATTCTTCAACGCTGTCCGGGACAATCATCGGCAACTGGTTACATCTGAATTACGCAATGACCAGGGCCATTACACGATTGATTTTGACGATGTGGAACGCAAAATCAAGGCTAATGAGGTCCGCCTGTTCATTCAGTGCTCACCGCATAATCCGGTCGGCCGCATCTGGACGGAAGCGGAACAGACCCGCTTGTTAGCGTTATGCGAACAATACCATGTCCTCGTCATTTCTGATGAGATTCATCAGGACTTAGAAATTGACCGGGCTACTCATCCGTTCCAATCTGCGCTATCCGTCGCGGATGGGCGCTTCAATGACCGGCTAATCGTGGTCAACGCGCCATCAAAGACGTTCAATATTGCGTCACTGCTAAACTCGCACGTGATTATTCCCAATCCTGAGTTACGGCAGCGCTACGATGATCAGATTGGCCGCTTCAGCCAGACGGAAATTAGTGTGTTGGGACAGGTTGCTGGTCAAGCCGCCTATCAGTCTGGGGCTGCCTGGCTAGACCAAGTGTTGGCCATCATCCGCGATAACTATCATTATTTGCAAACGACTTTTGCCGCTCAGGCGCCGAAGTTGGTGTTGTCGGAATTGCAAGGTACCTATCTGACATGGCTGGATTTACGGGCCTATGTGCAACCAGAAAACGCCAAAACCTTTATTCAAGATCGATGTCATATTGCGGTTGATTTTGGGGAATGGTTCAGCCCAGCTGATAAAGGATTTGTGCGGCTCAATCTGGCCACTGACCCTAAAAACGTTCAGGAAGCAGCCAAACGCATTGTTGCTTGTTTAGCTTAAGCGTAATCAAAAAAATTCCGACACCAGCGTGTTGGAATTTTTTAGCGACTTTTATTAGTGACAGTTCGTTGTTTGAGCAATCGGCGTCGATTGACTTCTCGGCGGATGAAGGAGTAAGCAATCAAGCCCAGTGCCAATACGCCGATAATAATTGCAGTCTTCACGAATCCGAAAATCCAGAAAAACACCGCAATAGCAAAGGTACAGTAAACGATTAAGAACATGGGAGCCCTCCTTCGATCGAATGGTTAAGTTATTTTATAAAACCATTGTATCGAGAAAAAATAGCTATCCCGTGATTGAAATTTGAATTTTCTGTTAAGGATTGCAAGATTATCCCCAAATTGGCTTGATTTGTGCTGACCATGAGTTATTAGTTAGAATCTTAGGCGACTTGTGAGCAGGTAAAGCGTGCATGAGCCGGCTCATTTGTCATGAATCATGACCGAGGGACTCATAATCAGTCCCGAAAGTGTCGATGTAGACGCCGTTCGTTGGCCTGGGCAAGTTGCTCGGTGGTCAGTTGGTAGGTGGTGGCAGCTTGAAGCTTTGCTAATCCGACCTGAATTGCGCCTAACTGGGCGGTATCACTGGCTTGAGGACCTAATTTTTCCGTGATGGACGTTAATCGCGTCAGTTCAGGCTGGAGGGTTTCGGCAACTTGCTGGTCGTATTGCGATTGGCTCAGGCTGTGGGTTTGCCAGCGCGTCACTCGGCTTAGTAAGTTCAACATTTGGTTCGTTAGTAAGTTCAGTAAATAGTCCGTTTCTTGAGTCGTCAGGGTCATCAGCAGGACCTCCAATCATAAAGTTAGCTCACTCAAATATTAGCATGAGTAAGGTCAATTTAATTACTATTTTAATAATTGCAGCCAAAATGTGCTGATTTTGAGTTTCAATCGTCTTTTAGTTTGTGAAGCGTGCTACATTATCAGTAATTAAATGAAAGGAGTGAGCAATGATGATTGGGCATATTACAGCAATGCGACCCGATTACGATGTCGGCATCTTGACTGATTTTCACGGTCGGCACTTTAAGTTTCGACTCACGGCGGCTCAACCCGCGAGCGCCTTGCATATTGGTGCGGAGTTTTTCTTTGATCCGCAGTTGACAGCAGCCGGTTTAGTTGCGGTGCAATTACGGTACCAGCACCACGATGGCACTTGCTTGTCAGTGCGGCCACCGACTGAAGTGGACCAGCCAGTCGTCGTCAGAATCGGTGAGTTAGTCTTGAACGTTGATGATATTCAGTACTATGCCTTGACGACGGATCAGGCTGAGATTCGAAACGGGTACGCGTCATCGGCTCGGCATCTCGTTATCAAGATGCGGGGTGGCCGCCAATTCATCTTCTATAATTGGGATGGCGTCAATATTGATGACGTGGTCACAAAGCTAGCGACGTTACATACAGTGCAACGCCAATTTGGTTGAAGGTTAGAAATTAAAAAAGACGTCCGTTTCATACAGCCAGGGCTGATGAATTGGACGTCTTTTGGCGATTTAAGCGTCTCAGTTGCCGGCAACGAGGTGAGCAATTGATTGCTAGCGAACAGGCAAGATTTTAAACGGTTAGTGTTGGCGGTCTTTAAAAATGAAAAGCTTACTGAAGAACCAGTTAAGTAACACGATAATGATTTGGTCGATTAATTTCACGAGCAGGCTGTTGCCGTGCAGGACAGAAATCCCGACGATCATAATTCCTTGGTCAACAAAGTAGCTGAGTAGCCGAAAGCCGAAAAACGAGGTCATTTCAGCTAATACCGCGCGAAAGGTGGGTGTGTGAGATTCAAAGACCCATCGTTTGTTCGTGACGTAGGCGAAGAGGACTGATAGTAACCAGGCAATCGTGTTGGCGATCCAATACGGCCAGAATTGGTCGAAGATGCCAAACACGATAAAGTTGATGACGGTCGTTAATCCCCCAAAAATTAAATAGGACAGCACACTTTGATAGCGCCGCCAGAGTTGTTTGATAAATTGCACCACTAGTAAATTACCCTCACTTTAGCTAATTAATAACTAGCTACCATCCTATCATATAATCTAGTCTGGCGTTGGATAAATTTAGTGCTGAGTGAGCTGGTGGCAGCGCGTTTCAAAGGCGTCATGGGCAGCAGCGAAGTTCGTAAATTGAATCCGTTCAACCGTCAATGTGCCTAGTGTCGTTGTGGCACTGACTTTTAATAGAAATAAGTGTTGACCAAAGCGTTGCTTGATCAGTTGTAGTTGATATGAAAGGTCGTTATTGATCACAATCGTGTGATTAGCCATTAAACCTGGTTGCATTCCCAAAGCAATCATTCAACCCACCCCCAGTGATTAACTTTTATTGTAAGCAGCGACTGTAAATATCGAATGTTGTTGCTGTAAATTTTGTGTAAAGTTGGGGTGAGGGGCTCAATGGTTTCTCAGCGTGTGAGGTTCAGACGGGTTGAGACTAAGGATTAGCTAGCCAGAGCGTTAAACGTGCGTTTCTGCTTGGCGTTTTGGCGTAGCTAACCGGAAGTCCCAGTCTGACCCGAACACGTTTCGGCAATATCGCAGGCAACGTGAAAGACCTGTAATTAAGACGTGGATTGTCGGTTTAAGATGCGCCTATCACTGAGGCTTTTCGCATATTTATACTGTTTCGAGTGGTCCGTATCTGGCTGCTTTTGAAAATGACAACGCATTCAATGCCGATAAATGTTAAAATAAGGTTAGCAGATGGAAAGGGCGTGACGTAAATGTTACAAGAATATTCGAATATTTTAGTTCCCCTAGATGGTTCAGAGCAAGCGGAAATCGCATTGGATAAGGCGGTGGCGGTTGCTAAGCGGAATGACGCGCACATTGACGTGTTAGCGGTCATTGATCCTGGACAGTTTGGCTACAATTTAGCCGGGCTAGCGGATGGCGATATCACGTATCAGCTCGTCCAAGATTCAGAAGCCTATTTGAAAGAAACGGTTGATAAAGTCAAGAAGGATGGCTTCGATGACATTGACTTTCACATTCGGATGGGCAGCCCAAAGCCAATTATTTCACAGGACTTCGTCAAGGATCATCATAACGATTTGATTATGATGGGTGCAACTGGCCTGAACGCGGTTGAACGGGTGCTTGAAGGTTCTGTGACGACCTCTGTGCAACGTAACGCACTAACTGACGTGATTGTCGTTAAAACGGATTTGGAAAATACGCAGGTTGAAAAGTAACCGCAAATGCAATCCGTCATCACTGACCGATAAATCAGCAGTTTACGACCAAAAATAATACTTTTGAATAAATCCAAAAATACCTGAGCAAGACTTTAAACAAGTCGCTCAGGTATTTTTCGTGCCAGTTAGTTTCTAATCCGTAATTTACGATTGAACAGGTAAGCCAGTGTTCCGATAACGCCACAACCAACTAACATGGTAATCAATGGCATGACCGGGTTGAAATAGCCGGCGTCGGCTGGCCCATGACTGGGGTAACCAACTAGGAATTTCAAGAAGGCTTCCAAACCAGTGTAGCTAAAACTGGATTGATTGCGAACCATCACCACCGCGAGTAACCAAATTGCGATGACGCCTAGAATTGGTGCCCCAACAATCAAAATGGTTTTGGCCCATTTGCCGAATAGGGCGAGCAGGGTGCCACAAGCCATGCCGGTCAAACCAGTTCCAATGTAGAAAATCCAATTAAAGATGAGATTCAAAGCAACGTTGAGCGTGACATTGGAACCAAAAGCGTAGGCGTAAAGCGAGGTCCCCGTCTTTAATAACGCCTGTTGCGTGCTCCAATGCATGTAAGGGGCGTGGATGGCAAAGTAATAAATCCCACCGACAATCACGCACAGGGCACTGAATAAAATCAATGATAGCAGGCGCGCACTGAAGTACGTGCGCCGCGAAATCCCGTTTTGAATGAACAGCTTGAAGTTATCATAGGTCAAAGCACCGAAGATAAAAATCAATAGGAAGAATAGGGCCCCTGGATTCAGATTGGCGACATCTCGTAAGATCGGGTAATGCCCAATATTACCGGTCAGCAAGGCCACCAACAACGGAAGAATGATAAACAACCCAATCAAGGTGAGAATTGACCAACCAGCCAGTTTTAACTGGTCCAACAATAAATAACGGGTGGTCCGTTGTAATTTAGTTGACATGAGTGGCGGCCTCCTCCTTGGTGTTAGTCAGGTTGATAAATAGTTTTTGCAGGTCAAGATGTTCAACCTTGACGGTGTCTGGAATCGGCCGATTGTCATCTAAATCGCCATAGACATAGTGAGCCGTGATTCCGCCCAGTGCGTCTTGACCGATAATGTTGAGGCCGGTCGTGTAGGCGACGACATCCGCCTGAGGCCCCGTGACGGCGTACGATTGCGCGAGAATATCGGAGACATCACCGTCAATCACGATCTGATGCTGGTCGAGCACGAAGACGTGTTCAACGATATTGGCGATTTCATCGATCAGATGGGTCGAAATGACGAAGGTTCGCGGATGCTCGCTGTACGTTTCGATGAGTTCTTGGTAGAAGATCTCACGATGATTGGCATCCAGACCGAGGACGGGTTCGTCCAGGAAGATGTAGTCGGCCGGGACACAGAGCGCCACGATCAATTTAAAAATCGTGCGGTATCCCGTCGACAATTTACCGAAGCGGGTGTTTAGGTCGAGTCCAAATGTCTGGGCTAATTTTTCAGCGTAGGCGAAATCAAAACTGCCGTACAAATAAGCAGTCGTTTTGAAAAGTTGCTTGACGCGTGCTCGGTCAGAATAGAGGTTCACTTCGCTCATCAAGTATAGTCGGCCCAAAGTCCGGTCGTTGTCACGCATGGATTCGTCATCCATCGTCACGGTACCGCTATCGGCAAAGATGCGATTACTGATAATGTTCAGCAAGGTGCTTTTCCCCGCGCCGTTGCGGCCTAACAACCCGTAAATCGTGTTAGGCTCGATGGTCAGACTAAGTTCATTCAGAACGACCTGACTGTGAAAGGCCTGTTTAACGGCCTGAACTTGAATACTCATGATTCAGAAAACCCCCGTTCAATTAATTTTGCTAGTTCAGTCTGAGTGATGTGCAATTTCTGCGCTTCACTGACTAATTTTTTGACGTAATCCGCATAGAATTGGTCGCGCCGTTTATCAACAATGCGTTGTTGCGCACCACTGATGACGAACATCCCGACCCCCCGACGTTTTTCAATCAATTGGGCGTCGACTAAGATGTTCATGCCTTTTAAAACGGTCGCGGGATTGATATGAAATTCTTTAGAAATCTCGGTTGTCGAAGGAATTTGCTCACCTTCAGCGAAGGTTTCGGTAAAGATAGCTTCTTCAATTTGGTCGGCAACCTGCAAGTAAATTGGTTCCGTACTATTAAAGTTGAACTGCATTCTATTCACCTCATTGCAGTGATTGCCCTATTTCGTTGTGACCTTATGCTGCGGCTGGTGCAGTTGTCGTTCGGTACGGTCGATGCGAGCAGCGATCCAACTAGAACCTAGGAGGAGGGTGCCCAGAACGGCTAAGAGCACGTCTTGGTGTTCAAAGACGACCTGGGAGGCAAGTCCGAGGTTGACGCCCAGCCACAAGAGCGGCATGAGCGCGCCTAACCAGAATTGACGACGATTTGCGAGCGCGTAACGGTGTAATGGTGTAATAACGATTAATAAAGCGACTAATCCAAAGTATACCATGATTGTTCCCTCCTCCAAAAGGTTATTCTAAAACGATGCGCCGGTAGATGGTGATGGTCATCAGATAGTACAACAGGTACAGGCCGGCGAAAATTAGAAACGGTAGCCAGATGCCCGTGTAAGGTGATGTGACCATGATGACTTTAAACATTTGTAAACCGAACAAGACGTGGACGATCCCCACGATGCCAGGCAAGATGAACAGCACGGCGATTTCCTTGTTGATGGCCCCGGTCAATTGACGACGGGTCGTGCCGACTTTATCAAGCATGGCATACCGATGTTGGTCAGCGGCGGCCCCAGATAAAATTTTGAACATCAGACAACTAGCTAACATGGCTAAGAAGGCGATTCCGAGGAACATCCCCATGAATTCAAGACCAGAGTACATACTGTTGACGATTTGGTACATGGCATAGCGACCACCGTATTGCTCAGGATTCGTGGTGTGGAAGTGTTCCTTGGCTAATTTGGCGAGAGCGCTGCGGTGTTCAAGGACACTGTTCGTCGTGAAAACGGTTAGGCGTTGTTCGGGCTGGACAAGCTTTGCGTAAGCCGTTTCGGACAGAAAGACTGGTGTCGTGGCGGCCATGGTACCGCCTTGAAGTTGGGTCAGTTGATAGTTGTCAAACGACTTTTGTAACTTGGCAGCATCATTTTGAACCGATTGGTAGTCCAATTGATGCTTGTTTTGCATTTTGATGGTCGTGAACGGCTGTTGGTTGAATTCAGCCGCACGATAGTAAGTCACTTTTTTAGTCGCTTTAAAATGATAAGTGTGGGTCGTCTTTGGCTTCATAGCCGCGATTTGTTGGCGCTCAGACTTGGTCGTGTTAACGAGCCCCATATCATAGGCGTTATTGGCGTTGGCCATCAGTGGAATCTGACTGTGAAAGCCCATCCCGACTGTGATTGCACCCAGCGCCAGTGCGAACAGCATGGCGACGATCGACAACATTTTAGTGTAATTACGAATGCGAAAACTCAGCTGAGAAAGCGTGAAGCCGTTTAAGCCCCGTTGTGCGAATTTAAAACGTTTCAGGGCGACCATCAGCCAAACGAAGATGGCGTTAAATAGCAGGTACGTGCCTAAAACGATGGTGACTAGGGCAATACCGATACCGGCCAACACGAGTGTTTCCAAGTTAGCCATGGCCCAGTAACCGATCGCAATGGAAATCAAGCCCACGATGACTTCAAGTAGTTGCCGCATTGGTTTGAGTTGCGGCCGGTTGGGTTGGTCGTTACTATGGAGCAGCTTCAAAGCAGGGGTCCGAGTCAGGGCAATTAGGTTGAAGACGCCGGCAATCAGGAATAAACCGACGTACAAGAGAATCGTGACGAGTGCGGCAGGTGCATACCAAGCGGCAAAGCGGTGCAGCGTCAGGCCTAAACTGTTGATCAGAATTTGACTCACGCCGGCAGTCAGGGCAGTCCCAACTAAAATTCCGACAATGGTTGCAGTAACGCCAACCAGTAAGGTTTCCAGCCAAATCAGTTGCCCAATTTTACTTTTACGCGCACCGACCATCATAAAGAGGCCGTAGTCACGTTTACGCATGCTGAGTAAAAATGAGTTGGCATAACCGATATAGACTAGCGTGATAATCGTCAGTAAGACTGAGCCAAATTGGAAGATAAAGCCGACCATACCGATGCTGGTATTTTGTTTTAAGAACGCGTGGTTAGTGGCGAGGGCTTCAAACATGTAGAAAATCGCACTGGACATGATCAGTCCTGAAAATAGGACCAGATAATCGCGCCAGCGGTGTTTGAACCCGGTCATGGCAAGTTTAGTTAACATCGTGATAAAACTCCTTTTGATTAATTTCGCTTATTGTTCAAACGTTCCGAGGTTATCAAGCACTTGTTGATAAAAGTCGCTTCGGCTGGCCGTTCCCCGCTTAAGTTCTTGCCCAATCTGACCGTCCTTGATGAACAGGATCCGTTGGCAGAAGCTTGCTGAGAAGGGGTCGTGGGTGACCAGTAGAATGGAGACGGCCCGCTCCTGGTTGATTTTAGTGAATAAATCCAGTAATTCCCGCGCGGACTTGGAATCTAGCGCACCCGTTGGTTCATCACCAAAGAGAATTGCAGGATCATTGATGAGGGCCCGTGCCGCGGCGACCCGTTGCTTTTGACCACCAGAGAGTTCGTTTGGATAATTCGTGAGAAATTCTTGAATACCTAACTGTTGGGCGACTTGCTCGACGGCCGGTTTGATTTGCTTGCTAGGCGTATTTTGCAATGACAGCGGTAAGGCGATGTTTTCATAAGCTGTCATCGTTTCTAATAAGTTGAAGTCTTGGAAAATGAACCCAATCTCTTTGGCGCGAAAATCAGCTAGCTGGTTACCCTTTAAATGGGTGATCGGTTGTTGGCGAATCGTGACTTCACCACTGGTTGGTTGGTCTAAAGTGGCTAGCATGTTCAGCAGTGTGGTCTTCCCGGAACCAGAGGCCCCCATGATGCCGACAAATTCGCCTGGTTGAACGTTGAAGTCGATGCCCTTCAAGGCTTCGTATTGTTTGCTGCCGGCCTTACCATACGTTTTGTGCAGGTCGTTGACAGTCATAATCGGTGTCGTTGTCATTTTGTAAAACTCCTTTTGGATTGTTAGTTTGTTATTTGGTTAATTACTTATGTAACTAACTATAAAGGCGACTGGCCATTCTGTCAAACATAATTTGTCTTTTGATAGCCACTTGTGGTTGAAAAGTCAGCTATGACGGGGGATTAGCACGAAAAAATAATTAGCGGAATTTAGCGATTGGTTGATGATTTGGACAACTTGAGGTTAGTTAGTCAGGTCAAAAGTGAGTCACCAAGTAACTAAGTAACTAAGTAACTACCTGGCTAACCAATCAGCGACGATCTTTTTTTAGCTGATGTTCGTTGTGAATAGACGTTGTATGAGAATCTAAGGAAGTTGACATGAAGAAGCGGTGAGGGCGGATTGCAATTCTAAGATGGCAGGCCTAAAATAATTTTTACTGAGGCTGCGGAGGATCCGCACATGATAAGACAGGAGGAGCTAACGTGAAAAAGATTTTGGTACTACATACCGGTGGCACGATTGCCATGTCGGCGGATGAAGCTGGTAACGTAACGCCCGGTGCAGAAAATCCGTTGGACAATTATCAATCGTCATTTGGTGCCGATATTGAGTTGGAAACTGAAGATGTCTTCAATGTTCCCTCGCCCCATATTACGCCTGCGCGGATGTTGCAACTGAAGCAACGCATCGATAAAGCGGCCCACGAAGGTGTTGATGGCGTGGTGGTCACCCATGGAACGGATACATTAGAAGAAACGGCTTATTTTTTGGATTTAACGTTACCGAATGAGCTACCAGTCGTGATTACCGGTGCGATGCGCTCGGCCAATGAAATCGGGTCGGACGGGTTGCATAATTTAGAAACAGCGATTCAGACAGCTAGCACGCCAGATGCGGCCGAAAAGGGCGTGCTCGTCGTGATGAACGATGAGATTCACTCGGCCCGTTACGTGACGAAGACCCACACGACCAACGTGGCCACTTTCCGGACACCCACTTTTGGGCCAATCGGATTAGTTGCCAATAAAGGCGTGGTCTTCTTCGAATCACTACTGCGTTCAACGGTCTGCCCGATTCAAAGTGTCACTGACAACGTCTTCTTAATTAAGGCTTATGCCGGGATGGGGCCAGAATTATTTGACGCTATCGCACAACCGACGACGCACGGGGTCGTGATTGAGGCGTTGGGCGCGGGCAACTTGCCACCAGCAACCTTGCCAGCGGTTCAAAAACTCTTGGATATGCAGATTCCAGTCGTGCTCGTTTCACGGTGCTTTAACGGAATTGCACAAGACGTTTACGCTTATGAGGGTGGCGGTGTGCAATTGAAGCAGATGGGTGTGATTTTCTGCCAAGGCTTGAATGGTCAAAAGGCACGGATCAAACTACTAGTCGGCGTAAGTGCCGGCATGTCAACAGACGAACTAGCACGCTTTGTGGCGACGGCGAACTCTTAAGTTCAAAAGCCGCCAGCTTAGACCCGCTGGAAACAGTGCGAGTTAGCGTAAACCGGCTGTTGTGACGACGTCCTAGGCAGGCTTGCAGGCATTCTGGGCAATGGCCGGAGCGTGGTGGACACAGATTTAAGCCGACAAACCACGTCTTAAATACTGGTCTTTCACTAACCAAGCCAAGAACGCTTGCTAAGTGAAAATTCACCACTTGGCCTTGCCCAGAATGCCTTCCAGCCGGGACAATATTCGAAAGGCAGACATGTGTGGGCCCAACTTTTTGTGGAATTAGTCGCTGATTTCTTGGTACATGGGAATTTTGATAGTCAACTGTCAGACTAGTTTCTAATGATAGCTAAACTCCCTCACTCATGTTTTAACCTGTTGAATCAGCGGCTTCACGGCACGTGTCAGAACTTTCCATGGCTACCTGCAATAGCAAAACTTTAAATTCTAATCGAAGGTAATTTTATCGACTAAATTCAAGACGAGTGTCCGTTGAAATCAGTGAAACTTATTCATGTATTCTTCTCAGTACTAAAATACCTTAAAGCATCAACGATACCAATCATAGGCTTGACTGAAGGACCAGTTACTTAATATTCAGTGGTCAGTTGCACCCAGATAGGTGGTCGTTCATCTGCCATTCGAGCGGGTTCCCGACTGGCCGGACTGCCGGGCAATGCTCAAGGGCGAAATTCTTCTTGTCCGGGTGGGGTTCCCGGGCTAGAAGAAGACTCGTATTTGAAATTGCGCAGTGGTTTTCTGCGTGAGTTCAAATCGATGTCCGCCCTGTTCCAGCGTTGTCAGCCAGCCCCGGAGGTCGGACTAAGGCGCGCCTCGGCTGACGAACAGGACGCCAACTTGTCATGATTTAACCATGATTCATGACAAGTTACCTAGCACATGCGTAATAATTGTTGTGTCTCTAAAACAAAATAAGCCGAACACGGTTGCCAACTTTAGCTGAAGTTGACTAGCCGTGTTCGGCTTATTTTTTAGTTGATACTGAATGTGATGAGCGTTGATTTATTGGTTAATGAGGTTTTGCCGAATGAGACGTGCCACGTAGGCTTCATGTAATAAGTCGCCGTGACTGATGGCCTTTTGATTGACAGTCATGGCGGTATAGCGTGTGACGTTGTTCATGAATAACTTGCCACCCGCGTTAACGCTGCTGAGTGGGACGATGTCGTCGTTGCCATCCCCAGTATCGCCAGCCACATTGATGACGGCGTGTAACTTTTTGAAGGCGGCTTTATGGTCGAGCAACGGGTCATACAGCGTTTTATCTGGATTTTCCGCGTCGGTACCTAAAAATGGGGTACCGATAACCATTAAGTCGTGGACGTTTAACGGATTATCGGTACTCAATCCGGCGAGGTAACGGCTCCAAATCAGACCACCATTCGAGTAGCCCAGCGCATTGGCGGTCGTCAGGTGTTGGTGGCGCTTAAGGTAGCGGATTGCCTTAGCTAAGCCAGTCGTTTGTGTTTTGATATTGTCATTGGTGTCGGCACTGTTCTCGAAGAAAATCACGATTAACGCGTCGTTGATCGTCGTATTTTTGACGCGAGTTTCAGTGACTTTCAGTTGTTGATTTGCGGTAACGGTCACCCGAATCAACGGATGACGATCAGTCTTATTGAGCGAACGAATAATGTCATCAAAATCCGTCTGACTGCTACTACTGCCGCCAATCATGATCAGCGGTCGTTTTTGTTTGGTTACCACGTGGTTCGTCTGATCCTGATGAATCTGGGTCGTTAAGCCTAACCCAATAATCATTAACAGGAATAAGCCACAGGCAATTAATCCCCAGATTACCTTTTTTGGCATATGCTCACCCCATTAAGCATTTATTTTAGAAGCGTTCCGCAATAATTGGTCGGTCATTGAGTGGTTGAACTGCCCGGTTATTGGCACCAAATAAGCGTTGATAGGCGGCCAGTTGTTCTTCACCAATCATGACCGTGTCGGCGCAAACGTACCATTCAACTGTTTCGCTGAGTGGTGGTGTCGTCAATGAACCGAGGTAGTGGTAGACCGTCCCGGTGTCTGGGAGTAATTCGGTCAGATTAACGGGTTCAGTGAGGTCATGGCTTGCTTCGGGCGTAAACTGGTCCAATAACCCTTGCAGTGACTGGTTAGGTTTGCCAATGCGGCCAAAGACTGCGACTACGGCTAACTGACCGGTAGCGCTTTGGTGAACCAAATGCCATTCGATAGGTGCAGCTTGACCGTCAATCAAGTGTTCGGCTGGCGTGTGGAAATGCAACTGTTGGAAGGTAAAATCGCGGTCATTCAAGTAGGCCGCGCCAATTCCGTGTGCTTTAAGCGTCGTCGCTTCGCCGGTAATCGATTGCGCCTGGTATAAGCCACGCCAGCTAATGGCTGAAAGTTGTGACTCCTGCGTCTTGCTGGTTTGAATATCAATTGGTGATTGGTGCTGACCACTAGTCATCGGCCAGTCGGTTTGGTGTGCGTAGTCAAATGTCATCGTAAATCCTCCGTTAGTAAAACCCGTGATAAATTTTAGCGCGCTGTGACCCGGTCTAACTTGAACCAAACAGTCACGAACGTCTGAATCTGTAAACATTATAACACCCAATCATAATCGGTGGTGAATCAGCGGTAGTACGCAAATTTATTAGCGCATCAGGGGATAAAATGGGCATTTTTTAAGTCAAAGGCAACCAGCTGAGGCCCGCTGGAAACAGTGCGAGTTAGTGTAAAGCTGTTTAAATAGTATTTCCTACATCGACTTCCAGGCATTCCTGCCGGCCCCGGAAGTCGGAATAGGGAAATCACCGGCTGACAAACAGTAATCTAACTAACTGGCTTGTTATAATCATAGCTAACGCAAAAAATAACTAGCACAACGCATAACGGTGATAAAAAATAACAATCAGACAATTGGCACCCGATTGAGGGGAAGACAATGTTAGAATAGAAGGTGAAATGACAACAGATAGGTGGCTTCAACAATGACAAATCAACGTGTATTAACGGTACCAGGTGGCATCAATTTTCGCGAACTCGGTGGTTACGCGACCAAAGATGGACGCACAGTCAAGTGGCATAAAGTAATTCGGACGGGGGGCCTCGACCAACTCACACCGGCTGGCCAAGCGCAATTGGACGATTACGGGGTTCGTTACGATATCGACTTTCGTTCACCCAAAGAAGTGTTAGACGCGCCTGACCGGGTGCCAGCTAATGCCAAGTACGTGTACGCACCAGTTTTTAACGTCGATGAGACGCGTAATTCAGATGGCACGGACAAGATGACTGCGAACTTGGAGAAACATCCGGATAGTGGCTTTAAACACATGCTCAAGGTTTACCGGATGGTCGCAGATGAACAGCATGCTAAGGATGAGTATCGCCGGTTTTTCGATAATTTATTGGCTAATGACCAGCCGGATTCGACGCTATTATTCCATTGTACAGCTGGTAAGGATCGGACTGGTATGGGTGCCGTGTACTTGTTAACGGCGTTGGGCGTCGATTTTGCCACCATCAAACAAGATTATTTGCTGACCAATCAAGCATCGATTGGCCGGATCAATGGCGCGATGGCAGCTGCCAAGGCCCAAGGTGCCTCGGCGGAAACAATTGAAAGCATTCGGGCATTGTGGTCAGTTGATCCCGCTTACTTAGACGCCGCAATGACTGAAATTAAACGTCAGTCTGGTAATTTGACGCACTATCTGCATACTGAGTTGAAGTTGACCAACAATGAAATCAAGGATTTGCAACGAATTTATTTGGAATAGGAAGTGTGACGATGCGTTATTTAGCAAGTTCTAGTCATGATATTCGGACGAATCTCGCGATTGAGACCTATTTGATGACTCACGCAGATTTGACCGAACCAATTCTGTATTTTTATACTAATTCGCCATGCATCATCGTAGGCCGTTACCAAAACGTTGTCGCGGAGATCAATCAAGACTACGTGAAGCAACAGCACATCATTTTGACTCGTCGGACGTCCGGTGGTGGCGCGGTCTATGATGATTTAGGCAACGTCAGTTTTAGTTTTATTACCAAGGACGACGGCGATGGCTTTGGTAATTTCAAACGCTTTACCGCCCCGGTTCTCAACGCCTTGCACGCAATGGGGGCGACCGGTGCGACGATGAGCGGCCGCAATGACTTGTTGATTGATGGCAAGAAATTCTCTGGCAACGCGATGCACGTTGAAAATGGCCGAATGTTCTCACACGGCACGTTGATGTATGACGTCGACCAAAGTCAGATTGCTAAGGCGCTAACGGTGCCTAAGGACAAGCTGGCATCGAAGGGGATTAAGTCCGTTCGCAGTCGGGTCACGAATTTGAAGCCGTACATGGCGCCTGAGTATCAGCAGTTGACCATCGAAGAATTCCGGGATACGCTCGCACGTGAAATCTTAGGCGTAACTGATTTGAAGCAGGCGAAGACCTATCAGCTTGATGATGAGGCTCGTGCGGGTATCGCTGAACTCAATCAACAGTATTTCAAAAATTGGGACTGGATTTACGGGCAATCACCGGCCTTTACAATCAAACAACGGCGCCATTTTGATGCGGGGACGGTCGAGTTTCAACTTAATGTGGATGCTGGTCGGATCAAAACCGTGACGATTTACGGTGACTTCTTTGGCGCGCAGCCGGTTGACCCAGTTATTGACCACTTGATTGGCGTCAAATACGAGCGCCAGGCGATTGCGACCGCGCTCGCACCGCTCGATTTGAGTCAATATTTCGGCAACATCGACCGCGTCCAATTGATCGATTTATTGGTTGCACCCTAATACTTTGTGAAAAATTCAATTAAATGTCGATTTTTTTCAGCAGCCGCGCAAACGACTGAATCAACTTGAACTAGCGATAAGGCTTGAGATAAGTTAATTCAGTTATTTATTAAATTTAACTGAAAGCGCTTAAAATTGTTTTGCTTTCTTTAGTGAAATCCATTACAATATAATTGTTAATTTAGAAAATATATAATATTTGACTATTTGAGTATAGAAGGAGTTGTTTTCGATGCATAAATTTATCGCAATGGTTGGGACCAATTCAGATGAATCGACGAACCGCAAGTTATTGCAATACATGCAGGCCCACTATGCGGATCAAGCAGAAATCGAATTAATGGAAATTAAGGGGCTACCGATTTTTAATAAGCCAGAAAACCGGGAAATTCCAGAACAAGCTCAGGGGATGGCCGCAAAAATCGAAGCCGCTGATGGTGTCATCATCAGTACGCCCGAGTATGACCATTCGGCGCCAGCTGTGTTGTTAAATGCATTGGAATGGCTTTCGTTCCATATTCAACCATTTGTGGATAAGCCAGTGATGATTTTAGGGGCTTCCTATGGGGCGTTAGGGACTTCACGGGCGCAAGCCCATTTGCGGCAAGTATTGGACTCACCTGAATTACGCGCGCGCATCATGCCAAGCTCCGAATTTATGCTCGGCCATTCGCTACAAGCATTCGATGATGACGGTAACTTAGTCGATGACCAACAGGTGGCTAAGTTAGATGGATTGTTCGCTGACTTCCAGATGTTTGTCGAAATCACGAAAAAGCTGAAGAACGCGAACGCAACCACGTATCAAGAAGTTCGCGACATGGATTGGGAAAAACTATAGAGAGGGCGAGACGTATGAAATTAGTTGGAATTGCAGGTTCAATTGAAGATAAGTCTTATAATCGGTTATTGTTGAAGTTTATCGCTAATCATTTTAGTGACATGGTAGACGTTGAAATCTTGGATATTCAAGACGTACCGATGTTCAACCAAAGTGACGACCAGACGGAAGGCGAAGCCGTTCAATATTTGAAGCGGAAAATTATGCAGGCGGATGGGATCATTATTGCGACGCCTGAACACAATCATACGATTACCGCTGCATTGAAGAGTGTCATCGAATGGTTATCATTCAAGATTCATCCAATGTCTGGCAAACCAGTCCTGATCGTGGGTGCCTCATACTATGACCAGGGTTCTTCACGGGCTCAGTTGAACTTACGGCAGATTTTGGAATCTCCTGGTGTGGACGCAGTTGTCATGCCTGGTAACGAGTTCTTATTAGGCGAAGTCAAACAAGCCTTTGATGACCAAAATAATTTGAAAGATGCCCGCACCGTTTCATTTTTACAAGAAACGTTAGGTAAGTTCCTCAAGTTTGTTAAGATGGTCAATGCGATGGACAAAGAAGCCCATGCGGATGACTGGAAGAATGAAGACCTCGAAGCGAAGGGCGAAGTTGAGACGACCATTAAAGGTGTCAACATGCATGCCGCTGACTGGGTCGAACAAGCGGCAGCTAAGACCCACGCCGCTGAAGGTGACGACTACGTTAAGTTAGACCGCGGGGTATTGACGGTCAACCAGTTGAACTGGTTCTTGAACTCGATGCCGATGGAATTAACTTATGCCGATGCCAACAACCAGTTCCTCTACTATAACCACCAGATGGACGGCGACAAGATGTTAGCCTCACGGACACCAGCACAAGCCGGTAATCCGCTAGCAGACTGCCATCCTAAGCGGGCCGTGCCTGGGGTCAAACGTGCGGTTCACATGCTGCGGACTGGTGAAACTGACCTCTTCAAGTTACCGGTACCCGGGATTCCAAATAAGTATGTCATGCACTACTATCAAGCCTTACATGACGACAAGGGCGAATACAAAGGCATCAACGAGTTTGTCCTCGACTTATTACCAATCGTGAAGTATTACTTGAAGCAGACTGGACAGATGTTAGCACCTGATCCAGATGCGAAGACTGATGCGGTTTCTGGGGCTTCTTCCAAAGCTAAGGAAACTAAACCAGATGAGGTATCCGGCGCTTCTGCGGATACCGAAGAACAACCCGCTGTCGATGACGTATCCGGTGCTTCAGCCGATACGGCAGCAGAACCAACTAAGCCTGAAGAACCAGCCGTTGATGATGTATCCGGTGCTTCAGCAAAATAATCGAATGTGTTTTAAGAAGCTTTCAAGTCGACTAATTCTTGAAAGCTTCTTTTTTTGTGCAATCAGGGATTGTTCGGTAATTATAATATTAATATTATTATGACGAGTCCTGAGAAGGGGTGGAAGATAATTCATGAAAATGGCTGTAAATTAACTAGAGTGGCGGTTTATGCTGGAAAATTAAGAAATATTAGCATAATTGTGATTGATAATAACACGAACATTAAAACGTTAATTAATCAATAAAGTTAAGAAATTCGTTGACAGCGGACCGGCTGGTTGCTAAACTAATGGTGAAAACAGAGAAAGAGGGATCGTGATGGCAAAAGTTGGGTTAGTGATGGGATCAATTTCGGATTGGCCGACGATGCAATTGGCCGCCGAACGGTTAACAGCAATGGGGGTTTCGTACGAGCGCCACGTCATTTCGGCACATCGGATGCCGCAGACGTTGCAGACGTACGGCGAGCAAGCGGCTGAGCGGGGATTACAAGTCATTATTGCGGGTGCTGGTGGTGCGGCCCATTTACCTGGGATGTTAGCTGCCAATACCGTCCTTCCAGTCATCGGGGTTCCGATTAAGACGAAGGCGTTGAACGGGGTCGATTCATTACTCTCAATCGTCCAAATGCCAGCGGGAGTTCCCGTAGCCACGATGGCGATCGGTGAGGCCGGTGCCAAGAACGCCGCTTTGATGGCCGCTCAAATCATTGGGCTACGTGAACCAGCAGTCCAACAAGCAATCAGTGATTTTCGAGATACACAACGTCAGGAGGCTGAGCAAAGTGAACGCCAGTTTTAAACAGCCGATTTTACCACCAGCCACTATTGGCATCGTCGGTGGGGGTCAGCTTGGACAGATGATGACACTAAGCGCCAAAGCGATGGGCTATCAAGTTGGCGTCCTAGATCCGACGCCCAAAGCACCAGCGGCCCAAGTCGCGGACTTCCAAATTGTGGCGGCTTATGATGATGAAGCGGCCTTGCTCGATTTAGCGCGGCGGAGTGATGTGTTGACGTATGAGTTTGAGAACGTTGATGAGACGGCTTTGAAGGCGGCTCAAGCATACGCTCAGTTGCCACAGGGAACCGACTTACTGCATATTACGGGCGACCGGCTGAACGAAAAACAATTCTTACACGACCATGGCATTCCAGTGACGCCCTTTGCACCAGTCAATGACCGACAATCTTTGAATTATGCGTTAAACCGGGTTGGCACGCCAGCCATCCTCAAAACGGCGGCAGGCGGCTATGACGGCCACGGCCAAGCTGATTTGGCATCAACGACCATTACGCCGGAAGCGGAAGCGCTACTCGCGCATCCTTGCATTTTGGAAGCACGCCAAGAATTTCAGACGGAAGTTTCGATGATGGTGACGCGCAGTGCAGCGGATGTCGTGACGACCTTCCCACTCGTTGAAAACCAACATCAGCATCATATTCTGCATACCACGATTGCCCCGGCGAATGTACAAGCTAGTGTTCACGCCGCGGCTCGTAAAATCGCCGTTTCAATTGCGGAGGCGCTCGAATTAAGAGGCGTTCTCGGCATCGAATTCTTTGTCTTACCAGATGACACCTTAATTGTGAATGAGTTAGCGCCGCGGCCCCATAACTCGGGCCACTACACGATTGAAGCTTGCAACATTTCACAATTTGAAGCACATATTCGTAGCATTTGTGGGTTACCCATCCCCGCCGTGGTTCAGACCAGCCCAGCAGTGATGCGTAACTTACTGGGTGATGATTTAACACTCGCCCGGCAGCAGTTGATCAATCATCCTGAATGGCATTTTCATGATTACGGCAAGGCGGCGATCAAGTCGCAACGAAAGATGGGCCACGTCACCGTGTTGAATCACAATATTGACACAGCATTAGCATCAGTCTCAATTCTGAAAGGGGAACAATGAGCATGACGGCAGCGATTGAAAAAGAAACGTTATTATACACGGGTAAAGCGAAGGAAATGTACACCACTAACGATCCAGAAATTCTCTGGGTCGAATACTTAGATCAAGCGACGGCGCTGAACGGCAAACGCAAGGTGCCCATCGATCAAAAGGGCCGTTTGAATAATCGAATTTCCAGTTTGATTTTCAAAGATTTGGCGGCGCACGGGATTCCAAATCATTTTATTGACCAACCAACTGATTACGTTCAACTAGTTAAACGAGTCACGATGATTCCGTTAGAGACTGTCGTTCGTAACGCGGCTTCCGGCAGCTTTGAACGGAAATTTGCCGTTGAACATTTGACGAAATTCCCCGAACCCGTATTGGAATTCTTCTATAAGAGTGACGCATTAGATGATCCCTTTATTAATGACTCACAAATTCACGCGTTAAACATTGCCACCCCAGAAGTCGTTGCGGAAATCAAGCGCCAAGCGTTGCAGGTTAATCAGCGCCTAACGACTATTTTTACGGCCATGGGTGTTCAGCTGGTTGATTTTAAAATTGAATTCGGCTTAACAGCCGCGGGTGACGTGCTACTAGCAGATGAAATTTCACCAGATAGTTGTCGATTAGTTGATTTGAAGACCGGTGCGTCTTTGGACAAGGATGTCTTTCGTAAGAATTTGGGCGATTTAACGTCGGTATATCAGGAAGTATTGGCACGGTTAGCGACCGTCGAGGAGGATTAACATGTACTTAGTAAAAATCTATGTCACCTATAAACAATCAATTCTAGATCCCAAGGGTGAAGCGATTCACGATGCCTTACACCGGCTGGGTTATACGAACGTTGCGGACGTTGAACTTGGTAAATATTTTGAAGTCAAACTTGAAGCTGACGAACGGCCAATCGAAGCAGAAGTCGATGAAATGTGTGACCGGTTGTTAGCCAACGTCAATATGGAAACCTACCGTTACGAAATTACCGAGATGGAGGCCCTGTAATGATGAAATTTGCCGTACCAGTCTTTCCTGGTTCGAACTGTGACCACGATATGGTCAACGCTTTGCGTGATGTCTTAAAGGTTTCGGCGGATTTGATTCCAGCAACAGCGACTTCGCTTGCAGGTTACGATGCCGTCGTTTTACCCGGTGGTTTCTCGTACGGCGATTACTTACGCAGCGGTGCGATTGCCCGCTTTGCGCCAATCATGGCAGCGGTGATTGAATTCGCCAACGCTGGCAAACCGGTCATTGGCATTTGCAACGGGTTTCAAGTGCTAACTGAAGCAGGCTTATTACCAGGCGCTCTTCAGTCTAACCGCTCCGCCAAGTTTATTTGTCAAGATAGTACCCTAAAAATCGTTAATGGCGATACCGCCTTTACGCGTGCTTATGGCGCCACAACTGAAATCACCCTGCCGATTGCGCATGGTGAAGGCAATTATTATTGTGATGAGGACACATTGGCACAATTGCGTGCAAATCATCAAATCGTCTTTGAATACGTCGATAACCCGAATGGGAGCACAGCGAATATCGCCGGGATCACCAATCAGGCCGGTAACGTGCTCGGCATGATGCCGCATCCGGAACGGGCGGTCGAAATGATTTTGGGGTCAACGGATGGCTTAGGACTATTCCAATCAATTATTGCGAGTCAAGAGGAGGTCGCCCATGCTTAAAAAGCAACCATTATCGCCCACGGATGTCCGTGATTCAAAAGTCTATCGGGACTGGGGACTGACTGATGCGGAATATCAAATGCTGACTGATGACGTGTTAGGACGGCTGCCCAATGAAACGGAAACGGGACTGTTTTCAGGCATGTGGAGTGAGCATTGTTCCTATAAAAACTCC
The DNA here is from genome assembly GCF_000463075.2 of Lactiplantibacillus plantarum EGD-AQ4. GTDB lineage: Bacteria > Bacillota > Bacilli > Lactobacillales > Lactobacillaceae > Lactiplantibacillus > Lactiplantibacillus plantarum_A. The sequence continues at coordinate 149,392 of NZ_AVAQ01000023.1, read as the reverse complement.
AAGCCGGTCCTGAAAAAATTCTGGACGCAGGGTGAACAAGTTCTGGAAGGCCCTGGCGAAGGTGCCGGAATCATCGATATTGGTGACGGCCAAGCCGTGGTGTTCAAAGCGGAAAGTCACAACCATCCATCTGCAGTTGAACCTTATGAAGGTGCAGCTACCGGTGTCGGTGGGATTATCCGTGACATTTTCTCGATGGGTGCCCGTCCAATTGCATTGCTCGATAGCTTGCGTTTTGGGGAACCGACCGATGCACACACGAAATATTTGATCTCACAAGTTGTCGCAGGGATTGGTGGCTACGGCAACTGTATCGGGATTCCAACAATTGGTGGCGACACGGTCTTTGATCCGAGTTACCAAAAAAATCCGTTAGTGAACGCGATGTGTGTTGGCATTCTTAATCAGGCCGATATTCAAAAGGGACAAGCAACTGGGATTGGTAACGCTGTGATTTATGTCGGTGCCAAGACCGGCCGTGACGGTATCAACGGGGCGTCCTTTGCTTCGTCTGAATTCAATGATGCTAACGAAACCCAACGTTCAGCGGTCCAGGTCGGTGATCCATTCATGGAAAAATTACTGATGGAAGCTTGCCTGGAAGTGATTCATGACCACGCCGACGTCTTGATTGGAATTCAAGATATGGGCGCTGCTGGATTAGTCTCATCTTCAGCCGAAATGGCCTCGAAGGCCGGCAGTGGGTTAACGCTTAACCTGGATTTAGTGCCGCAACGTGAAACGGGCATGACGCCATTTGAATTGATGCTCTCTGAATCACAGGAACGGATGCTGCTGTGTGTAAAGGCCGGTGCTGAAGCGGAAATTTATCAAGTCTTTGAAAAGTATGGCCTAGACGCGGTCACTATCGGTAAGGTGACAGATGGACATCAGTATCAATTATTCCACCATGGCAAGTTAGTGGCGGATGTGCCTGTCGATGCGCTCGCGACCAAGGCCCCCGTTTATCAACGTGAAAAGAAGCGGCCGACACGCTTGAATCATCAGAGCCATCACCAGTTTATGCCCCGCATCGTTGACGCAACGGGGACGCTGAAGAAAATGCTTCAGCAGCCCACGATTGCCTCCAAAGCGGTGTTGTATAACACCTATGATTCACAAGTGCAGACCAATACGGTCGTTAAGCCTGGTTCAGATGCGGGCGTGATTCGGATTCGTCACACGGATAAGGCGTTAGCCATCACTACGGACGTGAATGGCCGCTACTTGTACTTGAATCCACGAGTTGGTGGCGAGATTGCGGTGGCTGAAGCGGCGCGTAATATCGTAGCTTCCGGTGGGCAACCACTAGGTATTACTGATTGCTTGAACTATGGTAATCCTGAAAAACCCGAACAATTTTATGATTTGGATGAATCTGCGATGGGGATTGCCCGGGCCTGCCAATTATTTAATACGCCGGTGATTTCTGGGAACGTTTCACTGAATAACGAGTCCAATGGGGAAGCCATCTATCCAACGCCGATGATTGGGATGGTCGGACTGATCAAGCACCAACGCGACATTACGACCAGTGATTTCAAGCACGCCGGCGATGCCGTCTACGTGCTCGGAACGACTGACGCGGATTTTAACGGTAGTGAATTACAGAAGATGTTAACTGGAACAATCAAGGGTGAGCTATTTGACTTTGACTTGGTGACTGAGAATCGCAACCAACGTTTGTTGTTGACGGCCATTCAAAAGGGATTAGTTGCCAGTGCCCACGATGTCTCAGAAGGTGGCTTGATCGTCACCATTGCGGAATCTTGCTTTGGCCAGAATCTAGGGGTTGATTTAACGAGTAATGAACCGGCAGCTAATCTCTTTGCCGAAACGCAATCACGGTTTGTGATTTCAGTGACCCCTGAACATCAAGCGGCGTTTGAACAATTAATGGAACCCTATGTCACGTATCTTGGGAAAACGACTGCCGCGGACCGGTTACTGGTCAAGACGGCCGACCAAGCATTTGATTTGAAAGTTAGTTTTGCCAAACAGTTGTGGGAAGGGGCTTTACCATGCCTACTGAAGTAAAAAGTTTGAATGAAGAGTGTGGGGTCTTCGGTGTCTGGGGTTCGCCAGATGCCGCCCAGCTCACGTATTTTGGCCTCCACGCCTTGCAACATCGTGGTCAGGAAGGTGCCGGCATTACGGCTAATGATCATGGCAAGTTACGGACAGAGCGAGGGCTCGGATTATTAGCGGATGTTTTCCGTGATCCGCGGCGTCTCGAAAGATTGAACGGACAAGCTGCTGTAGGCCACGTCCGTTACGCGACGGCCGGCAATCACGGTTTGGAAAACATTCAGCCGTTGAGTTTTAATTTTAGTGATTCACAGTTTGCGCTTGCCCATAACGGTAATTTGACGAATGCCGTCACGTTGCGGCGGAACTTGGAACAAAACGGGGCAATTTTCCATGCCAGCTCTGACAGCGAAATTTTAATGCATTTGATTCGCCGTAGTCCAGCGGCAACTTTGACCGAACAAGTCAAGGATGCCTTACGCCAGATTCATGGCGGCTTTGCCTACTTACTATTGACTAACGACCGCTTGATTGCGGCACTCGACCCGAATGGTTTGCGACCGTTAGTGGTGGGGCAACTCCCAACTGGCGGCTACGTCGTTTGTAGTGAAACATGCGCGTTAGATACGATTGGGGCAACCTTCGTGCAGGATGTGCAGCCCGGTGAACTACTGACGATTGACGACAATGGCCTAACCATCGACCACTACACGACCGACACTCAGTTAGCGATTTGCTCGATGGAATTCATCTATTTTGCGCGTCCGGATTCCGATATTCACGGCGTCAACGTGCATTCCGCCCGCAAACGAATGGGCGCCCGCCTAGCCGCGGAACAACCCGTCGACGCAGATATTGTTGTCGGGGTACCGAATTCCTCGTTATCTGCCGCAACGGGTTACGCGGAAGCGAGTGGCTTGCCTTACGAAATGGGCCTGATCAAGAATCAATACTCGGCACGGACCTTTATTCAGCCAACCCAAGCGTTACGTGAACAAGGCGTGCGGATGAAGCTTTCAGCGGTTAAAGGGGTCGTCGCGGGCAAACGGGTCGTCTTGATCGACGATTCAATCGTTCGTGGCACAACGAGTCGCCGCATCGTTAAATTATTGAAAGACGCCGGCGCCAAGTCAGTCCACCTGCGGATTGCGTCGCCACCATTACGCTACCCCTGTTTTTATGGCATCGATATTCAGTCGACCAATGAATTGATTGCGGCTCAACAGACGATTGACCAAATGTGTACAACATTTGGTGCGGATTCCCTGGGCTTTTTAAGTGAACAGGGCGTGATCGATGCCGTGGGGTTAGACACGACTGAACCATACGGTGGGCTGTGCATGGCCTACTTCAATGGTGATTATCCAACGGCACTGTACGATTACCAAGCTGAATACGATGCAGAGATTGCGCAATTACAAGCCAATCATGAAGGGGTGATCAAGTGAGTGATGCGTATAAGCGCGCTGGTGTGGATATTAACGCGGGCTACGAAGTCTTAAAGACGGTCAAGCAAATGAGTGGGAATGCACAATTGGGGGCTTTTGGGGGCTTATTTCCGCTAGATGCGAAGACAACTGGCAATGAACCTGTGCTGGTCGCGGGGACGGATGGTGTTGGCACCAAGTTATTAGTCGCGATTGCGGCTAATCAGCATACGACGATCGGCATTGACTTGGTCGCAATGTGTGTGAACGATATTTTGGCACAGGGCGCCACGCCCCAGTTCTTTTTGGATTATTTAGGACTGGGACATACCGACCAGGCGCGTGTCAAAGCGATTCTTTCGGGCGTCGTCACGGGCTGTCAGCAGGCACATATCGCACTGATTGGCGGCGAAACTGCTGAGATGCCGGATATGTACGGCGAACAACACTACGACTTGGCGGGTTTTGCAGTCGGTGTCGCTAATCGGGCGGACTTGTTGTCACCAACGAATGTCACTGCCGGTGACGTTCTGATCGGGTTACCATCCAACGGCTTACATTCCAATGGCTTCAGCTTAGTCCGTGACATCTTGTTCAAACAACATGACTACCAACTAACGACGGTCTTTGAAGAATTGGGTCATGATTTACAGACTGAGTTGCTGCGGCCAACCACGATTTATGTCGACGCTGTTCAACCATTATTGCAACAACACCTCATCGCAAGCATCGCGCATATCACAGGTGGTGGCTTGATTGAAAACGTGGCACGGGCATTACCAGCCGGCTTGAGTGCCCACTTGAAGCCTGAAACATGGCCGGTTCCACCGATTATGTCGTTACTAGCGAAGTTAGGCGATTTGACGACCGCAGATCTACAGTCGACCTTTAACTTGGGCCTCGGAATGGTCCTCATCGTTCATCCTGAACAGGTGGCTGCCGTGACGTCGAACTTGACGGCTAACCACCAGGCTTACTATCAGGTCGGGACGGTTCAAGCAGGGACCAATCCAGTTGTTTTCGAGGAGGCGGAACATGCTTAAACAGATTGCCGTCTTCGCTTCAGGCAATGGCACGAACTTTATCGCCCTACATCAAGCGATTGCCGCGCGACAACTACCAGCAACGATTGCGTTGTTGGTTTGTGATCAACCGCAGGCGCCAGTGATTGCCAAGGCGCGAGCGTTAAAAGTACCGGTCCTGATTGTTGATTTTCATGACTATGCGAATAAGGCTGCAGCTGAGGAAATTATCCTCACGGCGCTACAAGCACGCCAAATTGACGCGGTTTTATTAGCCGGTTACATGCGGATTATCGGCTCGACCTTGTTGACGGCCTATCCGCATAAAATTATCAATCTCCACCCAGCATTATTACCGAAATTTCCTGGTCGTCATGGCATTGAAGACGCCTTTGCGGCTGGAGTCAGTGAGACGGGTGTGACGATTCACTATATTGACGCGGGTATCGATACCGGTCAAATCATCGCGCAACGGACAGTTCCCGTTAAAGCTGATGATACGTTAGCAACTTTGGCAACCAGAATTCATGATTGTGAGCACCAATTTTATCCAGACGTTCTACAGACACTCATTAATGAAGGAGCAATTTAAAATGACAAAACGTGCGTTGTTAAGTGTTTCTGATAAGCAAGGATTAACTGATTTTGCAAAGGGGCTCGTCGCCTTAGACTACGACCTCATTTCGACTGGTGGAACCAAAAAGGCGCTGGAAGCTGCCGGCATCCCGGTCACTGGCATCGAAGCAGTTACGGGCTTTCCAGAAATGCTTGACGGTCGAGTTAAGACGCTCCATCCTAAGGTTCACGCAGGCTTGTTAGCGCGTCGTGATGTACCAGCTCATATGGCGCAACTCGCTGAAGCCGGGATTGAACCGATCGACATGGTCGTCGTTAATCTATATCCATTTAAGGCAACGATTCAACGGCCAGATGTGACTCAAGCCGAAGCCATTGAACAGATTGACATCGGTGGCCCATCAATGTTACGTTCAGCTGCTAAAAACTTTGCGGCTGTTCTACCAATCGTCGACCCACGGGATTATGACCAAATTTTGTCAGCACTACAAGCAGATGAAGTTACGCCAGAATTACGGCAACGACTAGCTGCCAAAGTCTTCCAGCATACTGCGGCGTATGACGCCTTGATTGCGCAATATTTGACGACTGAAGAATTCCCAGAGAAATTAACGTTGACTTATGATAAAAAGCAAGCGTTACGGTATGGCGAAAATAGTCATCAACAAGCGGCTTTTTATGAAAATGCATTGCCAACCAACTTCTCAATTACTGGCGCGCAACAACTTCACGGTAAGGAACTGTCCTACAACAATATTAAGGATGCTGATGCGGCATTGCGGATGGTCAGCGAGTATCAACAACCGGCCGTTGTGGCAATGAAACACATGAATCCATGCGGTGTCGGTCTTGGGACGACGATTGAAGAAGCCTGGGACAAAGCTTATGAAGCCGACTCCATCTCGATTTTCGGTGGGATTATTGCCTTAAACCGACCAGTGGACTTAGCAACTGCCGAAAAAATGCACGCGTTATTCTTAGAAATCATCATTGCACCAAGCTTTGACGACGATGCCTTTGCAATCTTGGCGAAGAAGAAGAATCTCCGGTTGATGACGGTCGACTTCGATCAAGCCCACACCGCCGATAAATTCGAAACGATCTCAGTGGGTGGCGGCTTACTCCGTCAAGAAGTGGATGCGGCCTTTGAAACACCCGCTGATTTTACCGTCGTGACCAAGATCCAACCAACCGAAGCACAACTGCAAGCGTTAGCGTTTGGCCAACAAGTGGTCAAGCACGTCAAGAGTAATGCGGTCGTAGTGACAACTGCGGACCGGACACTCGGAATTGGTTCTGGTCAGATGAATCGAATCGATTCGACTAAGATCGCAATTGAAAAAGCGATGACTAAAGCTGGTTATGAAAATGCCATTTTAGCCTCTGACGCCTTCTTCCCAATGGATGACTGCGTGGAATACGCAGCTCAACACGGTATCCGGGCCATCGTTCAACCGGGTGGTAGTATTCGGGATAAAGATTCAGTGGCAATGGCGGACCGATATGGTATCGCGATGGTCACAACGGGTGTCCGGCACTTCCGGCATTAATGAAAGGGGTGGCAAGAATGGCGAAAGTATTAGTTGTTGGTGGCGGCGGTCGTGAACACGCGATTGCTAAAGCGATGTTAGCTAGCCCACAAGTTGGGACCGTCTATTGTGCACCTGGTAATCCTGGCATGGTTGCGGACGGCATTCAAACGATTGCAATTGATGAACTCGACTTCGCCGGACTAGCTGACTTTGCCCGCGCCAATCTGGTGGCGGTGACGTTTGTTGGCCCAGAAGTCCCATTGGCAGCCGGTATCGTGGATTATTTTCAAGCAGCCGGGTTAGCCATTTTTGGTCCCAATCAAGCCGCAGCCCAACTAGAAAGCTCGAAAGTTTTTGCCAAAGACTTCATGCACCGGCACCAAATTCCAACGGCGGCTTATCAGCAATTTCACGAACTCGCGCCAGCATTAGCCTACAGTCAACAACAATCATTACCGCAAGTCATCAAGGTCGATGGTTTGGCGGCTGGCAAGGGTGTGACGGTGGCGACGAGCTACGAGCAAGCTGCGACTGCACTCACTAGCGCTTTTGAAAATAGTTCGACGGTGCTGATTGAAGATTACGTCGATGGCTTTGAATTCTCGCAGATGGTCTTAGTTGGCGGGGACCGCTACGTCTTATTACCGACGGCGCAGGACCATAAACGGTTACAAGATCATGACCGCGGCCCGAATACGGGTGGCATGGGTGCTTATTCGCCGGTGCCGCAAATTACGCCGGCCATCATTCAACAGACGGTTACCACGATCGTCGAGCCAACAATTGCTGGTTTGAAGGCAGACGGGTTGAGTTTTGAAGGCGTGATTTACGTCGGCGGAATTTTGACAGCTGACGGTGTTCAAGTGATTGAATATAATCTGCGTCTCGGTGACCCGGAGACCCAAATCCTATTACCACAATTACAAAGCGATTTCTATCAAGTCATCGTTGATTTGCTTCAGCATCGGCAACCTCACGCTGAATGGCAGACGTCCGCCAGTTATCTTGGTGTCGTGCTGGCTGCACCAGGTTATCCTGGAAAGGTCCAAGCCGGGGTACCAGTTCCAACTTTAGCGGGGGCGGATTACGCGAGTGTTGCCGGTTCGCCTGACCAGTTAGTAAGTGCCGGTGGCCGGGTCATGATGGTCACGGCCAGTGCCGCCAGTCTGGCAGCTGCCCAGCAGGCGGTTTATCAACAAATTGATCAACTGGCAATTGGTGACCTGATTTATCGCCATGATATCGGCGCTAAGGGGATTGCAGCAACCACCGATTAGCGCTTGACAATCATGACGTTCCATTCTATGCTTAATCCATTACTTAAATTCGACATTAAATTAAGGGTTGGGTGCGTCATGCCAATCTTGAAATCATCCTTTTTTGAGCAGAATTAAAAAGGGTGATTTTTTGTTTTTGAACGGTTGACAATCAATTTTGGAGGCTAGGCTTGCATGGAAATTGGAACCTTGATGGCAATGGTAAAACGACACGTCCGACAAGTGACAGGCAGACGGCGGCAACAGTTGCACCGCCACATCACCATGTCCACGATCAGCGCCACTGGATTTAGTAAGATTGAGGATGCTATTTTCATCGAGCAACTGAAAAAGCCGATTAACAACGCTAGAATTTGCCCGAATAATTGGTGGCATCTCAACTTCTTCTGGGAATTAGAAGGCATCAGTCAAACGTCGGTCACTCAGGCACCCGCCTTGTCTTTAAGTGGTAGAATCAGTGGCATCAATCATCCGGCTGTCGCGCACTTTGAATTTATGCGCGAACAAGTCAGTGATGGCGACGCCGATAAACAAATTTTGCCAGCACCGGCGCTGTGTTTGGCTGAACTTAAACGTCCGGATAATGCCGTGGCGCTGAGTCGTGTCTATCAATCAGATGCCGAGCTCGTTCATGACTTAGCCAGCGCGTACCATCAAATCATGACTGACTTATACCACGCCGGTGCTCGTCACATTCAGCTAAACAATGGGCACCCGGCTTCCGCTATAATTACCGAACTCAGTGCCAAAGTCAGTCGTGAAGCCATTCAGAATTTACCGGCAGATTTATATGTAAACTGGCACGTGGCGCAGGGACACTATTATTCGGCGTAAGCACTGGTAATGGGGTACTTGAGCCGATTGGATGTGAGACTGGTATTCAACGGTTGGTGTGTTAAGCATAACTGCAGAATAATGATAATAGTGCGCACGACTGAGGTATTTGCTTTTGGTCGCGCGCACGTTTTGATTATTACTGATTCGGGTTTGTCGCGTGAAGCCGATTGTTGAATAGGTACTGGCAGCCCCAGTGATTGACTGTGTTTTGGTGAACTTTTATAATCAGTAAGGGATTTACAAACGATGAAGACGAGAGTAGAGGATTAGTGCAGATGAAAATTGTTTTAACTGGATCATTAGGTCGGATCAATCAAACCTTGGTGCCCAAGTTGGCACATGCCGGGCATGACGTGACGGTCATTAGTCATAATGCCGACCGTAGCAGACTGATTAAAGTCTTTCGGGCGACTCCCGCGATTGGGAGTATTACGGATGAGGCCTTTTTAACACAAACGTTTAAGGGCGCAGACGTGGTTTACTTGATGTTGACTGGCATCATGGCGAGTGAGGATATTTATGCCGCTGCGACCCAGCAAGCCGAAATCTACGCCGCAGCGATCAAAGCCGCTGGTGTCAAACGGGTGGTCAACTTGAGTAGTGTGGGCGCCAACTTGGGCCCTGAGGTCGGATCGCTTTATATGTATCATTTAATTGAACAAACGTTGACAACTGCTTTGCCAGACGTAGACATCGCGTTCATTCGACCGACTGCGATGTACTACAATTTATTAAGCAGTGTACCGACTATTCGTAAGAGTCATCGTATTTATACCAATGCCAGCTTGGAGGTCAAAAACGTTTGGGTGGCGCCGGTTGATGTGACAAACGTGCTGATTCAAGCGCTGACGAAACCGACAGCGGGGCAAACAGTGACATACGTGGCCAGCGATGAGCAGACCTACTTAGAAGTGGCGTCAGCACTTTCGAAAACCCTCAAAATGCCTGATTTACGGGTCTCGCAAGTGCCAGATGAAGTGATGCAGGATCATCTAATCACGGCAGGTGCCCCCGCAGCCTTTGCGCGAGAATATGTCAAAACGGTGGCCTATCAACGCGATCACGATTTTTATGCGGATTACCGCGCCCATCAACCGCGTTTAGGTGAGGTCAAGATGGCCGACTTTGCGCAGGTGTTCGCTGAAGATTATCGGAATCGACAGGTCATTAAGTAACGATTGGGCTCAGAAGTTAACTGTGGCTGTCGTTTGGACAAGGACAAGCTGACTTCATTTGGCTTGTCGCCAGTAAAATAATCGAAAAGCTGAGTGGTGAAATCGAAGACGACTTTCACCACTCAGCTTTTTAATTGACCATCATATTGATGGTGATGACGCACTCAACTCAGGCGACAAAGGCAAAGTACAGAATGAAGACGACCATCATCGTCCACATCAGTGCGTTAACTTCACGCCAACGACCTTTGACCGTCATCGTGATTGGGTAGAAGATAAAACCGACTGCTAATCCTTCTGAAATACTGTAGGTCAGAAGCATCATGATCATCGTGAAAAAGGCGGGAACGGCAATTTCAAACTTGGTCCAGTCGATGTATTGAACATTCGAAAGCATCAAAATACCAACGATAATTAGCGCAGACGCAGTAACGGCGGAAGTAATCACCGTTAAAACGGGTGAGAAGAAAGCCGCAATTGCGAATAAGACAGCGACGAAGACTGACGATAATCCTGTCCGAGCACCAACGGCCACGCCAGAAGTTGATTCCACGTAAGCGGTCGTTGGGGAAGTCCCGAAAATTGATCCCAGCGTCGTTGCTAAGGCGCCACTAAATAGGGCTTTACCGACCCCTTTGACTTCGCCAGAGTCTTTATCGACCATGCCGGCTTCGGTCGCGACACCGACGAGGGTACCCGATGTATCGAAGAGGCCGATAATGAAGAAGGTCAGTATGACGATAATCATTTGAAACGAGTTGATGTCACCGAGATGCGTGATGGCTTGGCCAAATAATGGTTGGACGCTTGGAACACCACTGACAATCCCGGATGGCAGTGGGATAATCCCGAAAATCATCCCAACCGCGGCAGTAATAAACATGCCCCAAAAAATACCACCAGTCACGTTGGCAGTCACCAGCATAATGCCCACGATAATCCCAAAAATAGCGAGTAACACAGTTGGATTGTGCAAGTTACCCAGTGCGACGGCGTTCGACTTGTCTGCCACAATGATGCCAGAAGTCTGGAGTCCAGAAAAGGCAATGAATAATCCAATCCCGGCCGAAACGGCATACTTCAGTGCGCTTGGAATCAAATTAATTAATTTATCACGCAACTTTGAGAGGGTTAATAAAATAAATAAAATCCCAGCGACGAAGACACCAGCCAGCGCCGTTTGCCATGGAATATGCCATTCTTGGACGACCGTGTAAGTGAAGAAGGCGTTCAGTCCCATTCCGGGTGCGAGGGCAACGGGGAAGTTAGCGATTAGGCCCATTAACAGACAGCCACCAATCGCCGCCAGAACGGTCGCCGTAAAGACCGCGGTCTTACTCATCCCCGCACTACCCAATAGTTCGGGATTTACGGCTAAAATGTATGACATTGCCAGAAAGGTGGTTAGACCGCCAATCAGCTCACGTCTGACAGAAGTGCGGTTTTCCCGCAAATGAAATAGATGTTCTAGAATAATGACCCACTCCTAAAATTAATAAAAAACTAACAATTCAACAATTGTCTAGTATAACATACTGCTTTTTTAGGTAACAGGGTGAGTTGATCAGATGTGAGCGGTCCATGGCTAGCATCGGCCGATTGACAGGCACGTATTCAGCTGACGACATTCAGACATTGGCGGTAGGTCAGGGCACCTGGTTGTGGTACTGGTAATACTCAACTGAACGCAAAAACGCCGTAAGAATCGGAAAATTCTTACGGCGTTGATTATATTTATATTGATAAAATTATTGAATGTCGCTTCGAATATCCGAACCTTGAACCTAAGTGACCGACAATTAGGAGTGTTGCTCAGCCTCGTTCAGTCCAACTGATTCGTTGTCGACTTTATTTTCGGCGGCGTGCCGATTAAAGAGCAAGTTCAAACCGACCGCGGCTAAACTACCGACGACCACACCATTACTTAACATAATTTGGAGGGCGTTTGGTAAGAATTGGAAGATGTTGGTTTCAACAGTGACCCCTAAACCAAGTCCGATTGAAACAGCAGCGACTAACAAGTTGTTGTTATTGCGAAAATCAACTTGGGCTAACATCCGAATCCCTTGAATCCCAACGATCCCGAACATGACGACCATCGCACCACCAAGAACCGGGTCAGGAATGATCGTTGCAAGTGCCCCAATCTTTGGCAACAGTCCTAAGATGACTAGAAATGCTGCTGAGAAGTAGATTGGTTTACGCGTTTTGACCCCAGATAATTGAACGACACCGACGTTTTCGGAGAACGTTGAATAGGGGAAAGTGTTGAAGAGCCCACCGAGAATCACGGCAATGCCTTCTGCCCGGTAACCCCGTTTTAAATCGTCACCTTCGATTTTACGGCCAGTAATGTCACCTAATGCGAAGAAGACCCCGGTCGATTCGACCATGGTTGTCAATGAGACCAAAATCATCGTCAAAATTGAGGACCATTCAAAATGTGGCGCACCAAAGTAGAAGAGCGTTGGGAGATGGAACCAACTGGCTTCAGCAACTGGCTTGAGAGAAACCATTCCCATGGCACCCGCAATCAGCGTGCCAGCTAGAATCCCGATTAAAATCGAGACGGATTTCATGAATCCGCGGGCAAAGACGCTAATCAGTAGAATGATGGCAATTGTCAAAAAGCCAATACCCAGTGCTTGTAAGTTACCAAAGTTTTTGGCGGATGCATCGCCACCACCGAGGTTTTCAAAGGCGACCGGAATCAATGTGAAGCCGATGATCGTAATCAAAGAGCCAGTGACGACTGGTGGAAACAGATTTTTAATCTTAGAGAACAATCCGGCAATCAGAAAAATAAAAATACCAGCACCGATAATCGAACCATACATCGTTCCGAGTCCGTAAGTTTTCCCAATCTGAATCAATGGGTTGACTGCTTGAACCGCACAGCCCAAAACAACAGGCAGTCCGATCCCAGTGAGCGGAGTCCGCTTGAGTTGCAAGAAGGTGGCAATCCCACACATGAAAATGTCGATTGAGACTAAATAAGTCAATTGTTCTTGGCTAAAATGCAATGCCGCCCCAATCAATAGTGGGACCAGCACGTCACCGGAATACATGGCTAACAAGTGCTGAAATCCTAAAACCGCCGCCTTAATATTGCTAATCTTAGGTGATACGGATACTTCTTTCAAATCAATCTTCCTCTCTCGATTAAGCTGATTTGCCTATAAAAAAAGTCACCCCGGCAAACGGGATGACCTCGTTTGCTTATAGTCCAACCTTTACGGGGTTGGGTAGAAACTCGTCAACCATATTATGACATTATATAGGCAATTACCACTTATTTGAATGAAGCCCATTCTAGCACAGATGAAAACCGAATACAAATGTACCCGAATATATTAATGTTCGTGAAAACGTCATTTTCAAGAAAACTTGAAATGTAAACGTTCACTTTTGTGCCTGCTGATTATGCCAGAGAAGTACGGCCATCTCAAGGGTTTGGGTCTGTTCTGGATCATCTAAGTTCAGCGTCAACATTTTTTCAATTTTTTTGAGTCGATAAATGACGGTGTTACGGTGAATATCCAAGTGTCCAGCAACTTCCGCGATATTTTGATGGTAGTAGAAGTAACCGTATAATGTGTTCAATAAATTTAATTGTTCATTGGCACTAACGCCGCCGACCAAGCCACCGAGGACGCGCTCTACAAATGAGCGGGCTTCGTTTTGCGGGATCAACGAAATCAATTCTTTCACGTATTTAGGCCGATAAATCGTGACAGCGTGCGGACTATTTTTACTGAGCGCCAGTGCTTCAGCGGCTTCGTTATAAATCGTGGCCAGTTCGGTCAGTGGCAGCGTCGAATAACTGTAACCCGCAATCAAGCGACTTTGTTTATCGAGCTTTGGCTGAATAAACTCGACGAGTGCCGTTAAAAAGTGTTGGGCATTTTGTTCGTCGTTAATTAATAAGACAAGTTGCTGCTTTAATGAAAAAACGATAACGGAAGCTTGGTATTCTTTAATAAACCACAGTGTCAATTGCTGCACTTGTTCCAATAGATGGTTGCTCAGTAAAGGTTGGTGATTAGTTGTGACCAGAATGGCTGCACAGCGGAATTTGGTTTGTGGGTCGATCTGCTGGGCTTTCAAGGTCTTGTTGATCAGGTCGTTGGAGATACCGCCATCCATCACGTTAAGGTAGAAGCCACTTAGGTTACGAAAGGCGGATTCATTCAACATGTCGACGCGACTGTTGACGAAACTCAGCGTATTGAGTGCGACTTGGGTCAACATTTGGTCCGTCGAGTTGGCGGGGTCTAAGTCCAAGATGCCGACAAAGGCCTTATTTTCTTTATAAGCTGAAAAGAGTGGCATAATGGTCAAATCATTAGTCTGATAGGGGATTGTGACCCGCGTGTTCAAGTTGAAATAATCAATATCGGTCTGATTGCGTAAAAAGTCTGTCAAGGTACTGCGCGTCATCGGCAGGTCCTGGGATGCGCTAACGACTCGAAAATGGCTGTCCATCAAAAAGATGGGGTGATGGATCAACTCACGACACTTGTTTAAGACCGTTGTATCGGTCGGGTCCTTGAGTAGTAAATCAGCCAGAGCCTGATTGGCAGTGACGATTCGACTCAGTTCATCTGTCTGTGATTTTAAGATGATACTGAGCATTTTACGCATGGTTTCGGAGATCAGTTCGTCACCTGGTGTGATAATGATGGGAACGGCTAATTCGTTCGCTAGTTCAATCACGGCCTTGGGTAGATGGTCGACGAAGCGGTGATCCTTGAATCCAAGTCCTGCACAATTAGCATCATGCATCGCTTGAATCAACGTTGACGGCGCTGTCGCAGATTGTGTGAATGGGTAGCCGTTGGTAATCAAAAACTGGCCACTGGTCAAATAGTTGGCGATGTCTGGCGACTCAATCATACCGATATTACTAATTTCACGTTTGAGACCGCGTTCACCCGCAATGACCCGCATCGTATGCATGGATGGTGTTTGTAAAAGTGTTTGTAAACGCATAAAAAGTCCCCCTAAAATTAGTTATCTTTAACAAGTAGTATACCGATAATTTGGCAGTTTGACTATAATTAAATGAAAATAAGATTAAAAATAAATTAATCAGTCGATTAGTGATAGGGGTTATGCATTATGCGGGAGGTTATTTTGCCTAGAGGATGATTCAAACGTCAAGTTCAAAAGCAGCCAGCTGAGGACCGCTGGAAACAAAGCGAGCTAATTAGTTTTCTGTTCGTCAGCCGATGCGCGTCCGATTCCGACTTCTGGGGCCGGCTGACAACGCTGGAACAGGGCGGACATCGATTTGAACTCACGCAGAAAATCACTGCGCAATTTCAAATACGAGTCTTCTTCTAGCCCGGGAACCTCACCAGGACAAGAAGAATTTCGCCCTTGAGCATTGTCAGCCAGCCCCTACAGTCGGGAAGCCGCTCGAATGGCGGATGAACGGCCACCTAATTAGGTACAATTGATCATTGAATATTAGGTGGTTGGTCATTTAAGCAAACTTTTGAATCTATATTGATGAGGTTTTATGATGCTTATTTACTGGTAAGGTCATCTAAAGATCACTACTTAATTCAGATTTACGATGAGATGATAAAATAGCCATTTGTGGTGAATCTAAGGCTTTAGCAACAATGTCGAGGAGAGAAAGTCCTTTCAATGTTCAGTGATGCCGACTAAAAATACGGGTAGGCAACTTGGATATTACCGAAAATAAGCCTGACCGTTGAATATCAAAATAATTGTCTATCAAGAACCAACGAGCAGTTCATCAAAAGTTGGGTCCAGGGATGTCTGCCTTTCGAATATCATCCAGGCTGGAAGGTATTCTGGGCAAGGCCCAGTGGTGAAATTTCACTTAGCAAGCGTCTTGTGCTTGGTTAGTGAAAGACCAGTATTTAAGACGTGGGTTGTCGGCTTAAATCTGTGTCCACCACGTTCCGGCCATTGCCCAGAATGCCTGGAAGTCGGCGTAGGACGGGCTTATCACGGCATGTTTACGTTAACCCGTCTTGTTTCCAGCGTTCCACAGCTGGTTGGTTTTAAACTTCCACAACACGCATCATCGCGGCCTTCTCACATAGACTTAATGAAAGTCGCCGAAATTGATTGGATAATTAACCAAACTTCATGGATTGACCCTTGACAGTGGTAGTGGAGTTCGTTACACTTATTTCAATCAAACAAGCACCTTTAACTTAGTCCTGTGAGGCTAACAAGGGGAACGGTCATGTTAGGGTCTCCCACGCTTTTCGCAGGAAAACGGGGTGACCCTTTTTTCATCCCGCCACCAAGGTGAAATTACAGAAATGGAGCTGACAAACTAATGGCACGAGAAGTCGTTGATGCAATGACCATGCGCCGTGCGCTGACGCGGATCACTTATGAAATTATTGAGCAGAACAAGGGTGTTGGTAACCTGGTATTCATCGGGATCAAGACTCGTGGGATTTTCTTGGCCCAACGGTTAGCCCAACGATTAAAACAGTTGGAAGGCGTTGACGTGCCAGTTGGTTCGTTAGATATTACGTTATATCGTGATGATCACCATGCCGTTGACGTGGCCGGACAAGCCAAGTTGAACGGCGCGGATATTCCAGTTGATATCAATGGCAAACACGTGATTTTAGTTGATGATGTGTTGTTTACAGGTCGGACCGTGCGGGCGGCGCTCGATGCGTTGATGGACCATGGCCGTCCCGCCAAGATTTCTTTAGCCGTGTTAGTTGACCGTGGACATCGTGAATTACCGATTCGGCCCGACTTTATTGGTAAGAACATTCCAACCGCGTTAGATGAACAGGTCAGCGTGGCCCTCGAAGAACACGATGGTCATGATGGAATTAGTATTGAAAAATTAGAAGAATGATTTAATTGAATATAACCATTTAATTGTTTCCAGAGAGGAACGAAACGGTTCGGTCATGCGTGACCACTTAATCGGAGTCTAGCCTCTTTGCAAACATTTTTGCGGAAGCTAGACTTTTTTTGCACACAAAGGAGACGGCAAAGCCATGAAAACGAGTCAAAACTTAGTCAGTGTCGAACAATTTAGTAATGAAGATGTGATGGCCTACCTGAAGTTGGCTCAGGCCTTTAAGAACGGGAAAACGCTTGAATTAGCACGACCAACGTTTGCCATGAACTTATTTTTTGAAAACAGTACTCGGACCCATACTAGCTTTGAAATGGCGGAACGACGCTTGGGCATTCAAGTAATTCCATTTGACCCCAAGACCAGTTCGGTGACGAAGGGTGAAAGTTTACTTGATACGCTCAAAACGATTCAGGCGATTGGTGTGAACTTGGCCGTGATTCGCCACCCACGCGACCGCTACTACCAACCATTACTCGACGCCGGACTCAGCCTGAGTTTGATCAACGCCGGCGATGGCAGCGGCCAGCATCCGTCACAATCACTGTTGGACATGCTGACGATTTTTGAAGAATTCGGCCATTTTGATGGCTTAAAGATTGCGATTGTTGGGGACTTAGCGCACTCACGGGTGGCACGGTCGAACATGGAATTATTAACGCAACTTGGTGCCAAAGTTTACTTCGGTGGGCCACGTGAATGGTACGGCACGGATTTTGCCCAATACGGGGAATATCGTGAGATGGATCAATTGGTCACGGAGATGGATGTCATGATGCTACTGCGGGTGCAACATGAACGTTTGACTCAGGAAAATAACCAGGCGTTTGACGCCTCGGCCTACCATCAGGCGTACGGGTTGACCAATGAACGGGCAGCACGGATGCCACAACATGCAATCATTATGCATCCGGCACCGGTCAATCGTGGGGTTGAATTAGCAAGTGATTTAGTTGAAGCACCGCAATCACGGATTTTTCAGCAGATGACCAATGGGGTCTATATTCGCATGGCGATGATTGCGACGGTGCTCGCACATCAAGGCTTATTGTCAGCGACACAAGTGGAGGCTTAACTCATGACGACGTTAATTAAAAATGCGCAGATTTGGCAAGAAGACCGATTACAGACAAACGATATTTTGATTGCGGATGGCCGAATCAAAGCCATCGGACAACAGCTGCACGACCAATTTGGTCCAGCCGACCACGTGATTTGTGCTGACCAACACTTCGTTAGTCCTGGGTTAGTGGACGTCCACGTGCATTTACGCGACCCTGGCCAGACTGACAAAGAAACGATTACGACCGGAACTTTGGCGGCGGCTCACGGCGGTTTCACAACGGTGGGCGCCATGCCGAATGTTGACCCCGTTCCAGATACGCCAGAACGAGTGGCAACGATGGTCCAACGTAATCAACAAGAAGCCCACGTTCACGTTGCTCAGTACGCTAGCATTACGACGGGGCGGACGAGTGAACAGCTCGTTGATTTTGCAGGCGTCAAGGCAGCTGGTGCCTTTGCCGTCAGCAATGACGGTTCCGGCGTCCAAACGGCCGGGACGATGTTTGCCGCCATGCAGGGTGCTGCGCAAGCCGGATTACCTTTAGCGGCGCACGTTGAAGATGATTCACTATATCAACACGGGGTGATGAACGCCGGCCCGGTTGCTGAGCGTTTGGAATTACCGGGGATCAACAACGTTTCGGAAGCGGCACAAGTTGCGCGTGACGTGATGTTAGCAGAAGCCAGTGGCGTTCACTATCACGTGTGCCACGTTTCAACGGCCGAGAGTTTGCGCGTCATTCGGGCAGCCAAGCAAGCCGGCATCAATGTGACTTGTGAAGTTTCGCCGCACCACTTACTACTCAGTGACACCGATATTACGATGGATAATCCAATGTTGAAAATGAACCCACCGCTGCGCTCACCTCAGGATCGCGCTGCATTAATTGCGGGACTGCTGGATGGCACGATTGACATCATCGCGACCGACCATGCACCGCATACGGACGCTGAAAAGACCGGGAACATGAAAACGGCCGCGTTTGGGATCACCGGAATTGAGACGGCCTTTGCGACCATGTACACGGCTTTTGTGAAGACTCGGCTCCTCACACTTGGTCGGTTGATTGAGCTGATGAGCACGCGCCCAGCTGAATTGTTTGGCTTGAAGGATGCTGGCAAACTCGTCGTTGGCGCACCAGCGGACCTGACAATCATTGATTTGGACCATGAATACAAAATTGACGCAGCTAGCATGTTATCGAAGGGCCACAATTCACCGTTTATCGGATGGCCGGTCTACGGCAACGTCTTAATGACATTAGTCGACGGTCAGATGGCCTATGGAAAGGAACAACAAGCATGAAACGATATCTAGTACTTGAAGATGGCACGATCTATCCCGGCACGGGTTTCGGTGCGACCACGGCAACAGTCGGTGAATTGGTCTTTAACACTGGGATGAGCGGTTATCAGGAATCAATTACCGACCAATCTTACAATGGTGAAATTTTGATGTTTACGTACCCACTGATTGGTAATTACGGTATTAATCGCGATGACCATGAATCCATCAAACCAACGTGCAAAGGGGTCGTCGTTCACGAAGTTGCCCGCCGCGCTAGCAATTGGCGTAACGAACTTTCATTAGACGACTACCTGAAGCAAAACGATATTCCGGGCATCATGGATATTGATACCCGGGCGGTGACGAAGCACATTCGAACGAAGGGTGCGATGAAAGCCACCATTGTTGACAACGTCTTACCAGATACCGTTGAACGACTCAAGGTCACGGAACTCAATCGAGCGGTCGTTGCTCAGAGTTCCACCACCAACGCTTATCCGAATCCGGCAACGGGTCCGAACGTGGTCGTTGTGGACTTTGGCTTGAAACATTCGATCTTGCGCGAACTGGCTAAACGTCAATGTAACTTGACGGTATTGCCATACAATACGACTGCCAGCGAAATTATGGCCCTAAATCCGGATGGTGTGATGTTGACGAATGGCCCTGGCGACCCGAAAGACGTGCCGGAAGCCCTCGTGATGATTCGTGAAGTTGAGAAACACGTGCCACTATTCGGAATTTGCCTTGGTCACCAATTATTTGCTCTCGCCAACGGTGCCGATACGTTCAAGATGAAGTTTGGGCACCGCGGTTTCAACCATCCTGTCCGCGAGATCGCAACGGGACGAATCGATTTCACCTCGCAAAACCATGGCTATGCCGTTGACCGCGAGTCGTTAGCGAAAACGGACTTGATGATGACCCATGAAGAAATTAATGATGGCACCGTTGAAGGCCTCCGTCATCGGGATTACGCTGCTTTTTCAGTGCAATATCATCCAGACGCTGCGCCTGGTCCACACGATGCAGACCACATTTTTGATGAATTTATTGATTTGATGGCCGCTAATCAAGCAGCCCGGAAAGGAAGCCAATTCAATGCCTAAACGGACGGATATTCATAAAATCATGGTGATTGGTTCAGGGCCAATCATTATTGGACAAGCTGCGGAATTCGATTATTCCGGGACTCAAGCTTGTCTGGCACTTAAGGAACTGGATTATGAAGTGGTGCTCGTCAACTCAAATCCGGCAACCATCATGACCGATAAAGAAATCGCGGACCAAGTGTACTTGGAACCCATTACGTTGGAATTTGTGTCACAGATTTTGCGTAAAGAACGTCCAGACGCCATTTTACCAACTCTGGGTGGTCAACAAGGCTTGAACATGGCGATGGAATTATCACAATCAGGCATTTTAGATGAATTAAAAATTGAACTGCTGGGGACGAAGTTAAGCGCGATTGATCAAGCTGAGGACCGGGAACAATTCAAAGATTTGATGGCTGAATTACACGAACCCGTACCCGCTTCAGGCATTGCGCGGACAATTGACGAAGCTTTAGCGTTTGCGGACGAATCTGGTTATCCTGTCATTGTCCGGCCCGCATTTACCATGGGTGGGACTGGGGGCGGAATCGCCGAAAATCCGCAACAGTTACACGACATCGCTGAGAATGGCCTGTCCTTATCACCAGTTACCCAAGTGCTAATCGAGCAAAGTATTGCCGGTTATAAAGAAATTGAATTTGAAGTGATGCGCGACGCCGCCGATAACGCGATGGTCGTCTGCAACATGGAAAACTTTGATCCTGTTGGCATTCATACGGGGGATTCAATCGTGTACGCGCCGGTGCAAACCTTAGCCGACCGTGAAGTTCAGATGCTACGGGATGCGGCCTTAAAGATTATCCGCGCGCTAAAAATTGAAGGTGGCTGTAATGTTCAGCTAGCCTTGGATCCAAAGAGTTATCAATACTATATTATTGAAGTTAATCCACGGGTCAGCCGTTCGTCAGCGCTCGCTTCAAAGGCCACTGGTTATCCGATTGCCAAGATGGCCGCTAAAATTGCGGTGGGACTCCACTTGGATGAAATTAAGAATCCAGTCACCGGAACGACCTATGCTGAATTTGAACCAGCGTTAGATTACGTCGTCTGCAAAATTCCGCGTTGGCCATTTGATAAGTTCACGCATGCTGACCGGCGTTTAGGCACTCAGATGAAGGCGACTGGTGAAGTCATGGCAATCGGTCGTAACATTGAAGAAGCAACCTTGAAGGCGGTTCGTTCACTTGAAATCGGGGTGCATCACGTTACGGAACCCGCATTGGCAACGGTCGACGACGATGTCTTGAGTGACAAGTTGATTCACGCCCAAGATGACCGGTTATTCTATCTGACTGAAGCGATTCGCCGTGGTTATCCGATTGAAGAATTGGCGGAACTGACGAAAATCAACGTCTTCTTCTTGGACAAGTTGTTACACATCATCGAAATCGAACGGGAGCTGCAAGCCCATGTGGATGATTTAAACGTTTTGACCGTTGCTAAGCGGAACGGCTTTGCGGACCAGACTGTCGCTGATTATTGGCATGAGACGATCGACCAAGTTCGGCAATTCCGACTAGACCATGATTTGGCCCCCGTTTACAAGATGGTCGATACCTGTGCGGGTGAATTTGCCTCAGAGACCCCATACTACTATGGGACGTATGAAACGGAAAATGAAAGTGTCGTGACGACTAAGCCATCCGTCCTCGTGCTCGGCTCTGGTCCGATTCGAATCGGTCAGGGGGTCGAATTCGACTATGCCACGGTCCATTCCGTTAAGGCGATTCAAAAGGCCGGCTATGAAGCAATTATCATGAATAGTAACCCTGAGACGGTGTCCACTGATTTCTCAGTTTCCGATAAGCTGTACTTCGAACCGTTAACGATTGAAGACGTCTTAAACGTTGTCGAACTGGAAAAACCAGTTGGCGTGATCGTTCAGTTTGGTGGTCAAACGGCGATCAATTTGGCAAAACCACTGGCAGATCATGGCATCAAGATTCTGGGAACGAGTGTGGCAGATGTCAACCGGGCTGAAGACCGTGATGAGTTTGATAAGGTCATCAAAGCCTTAGAAATCCCACAACCAGCTGGCGATACGGCTAGCGATGAAGCGACCGCTTTGGCGATTGCCGACAAATTAGGCTATCCAGTCTTGGTACGGCCAAGTTACGTGCTCGGTGGTCGGGCGATGGAAATCGTCAAGAAACGGGCGGACTTAGATTATTACATGCACAATGCCGTTAAGGTCTCACATGACCATCCCGTGTTAGTGGACAGCTACCTGGTTGGTAAAGAATGTGAAGTCGATGCCATTTGTGATGGCGAGACCGTATTGATTCCGGGCATCATGGAACATATTGAACGTGCCGGGGTCCATTCTGGTGATTCAATGGCTGTTTATCCGCCACAGTCATTGTCTGCAGCGGTCCAAGCTCAAATTGTCGATTATACTGAAAAATTGGCGATTGCGCTCAATTGTGTCGGGATGATGAATATCCAATTTGTCATTCATGAAGAACAAGTTTACGTGATTGAAGTCAACCCACGGGCAAGTCGGACGGTGCCGTTTTTGAGTAAGGTCACCAACATTCCGATGGCTCAAGTGGCGACCCGTGCGATTCTGGGGCAATCCTTGAAGGATCAAGGCTATCAAACTGGGTTAGTTACACCTGGTCAATTAGTCCACGTTAAGGCGCCGGTCTTCTCATTCTCCAAGCTGAATCGTGTGGATAGTTTACTCGGTCCTGAA
The DNA here is from genome assembly GCF_000463075.2 of Lactiplantibacillus plantarum EGD-AQ4. GTDB lineage: Bacteria > Bacillota > Bacilli > Lactobacillales > Lactobacillaceae > Lactiplantibacillus > Lactiplantibacillus plantarum_A. Next base: position 126,484 of record NZ_AVAQ01000023.1, on the reverse strand, counting down.
ATGAAGTCGACGGGTGAGGTCATGGGCAGTGATGTCACGATGGCCAAGGCGCTCTACAAGGCGTTTGAGGCGGCCAAACTACACGTGCCGAGTCACGGCAACGTCTTATTCACCGTTCGTGATGATGACAAACCCGAAACGGTGGCACTTGCCCGGCGATTCCACGCCCTCGGCTATCAATTATTGGCGACGCACGGGACAGCTAGTGCCCTAACTGAACAAGGGTTACCAGTCACCGTGGTCGATAAGATCGATAGCGGCGAGCACGATTTATTGCATCGGATGGAAGCCGGTGAAGTGCAAGTTGTCATCAATACGGTCTCAGACGAAGAGCAGGCCGAAAATGATGGGACGCTGATTCGGAACACGTCAATCATGCATGGTATTCCGTTATTTACGGCGCTGGATACCGTAGCCGCCATCTTACAAGTACGCGAATCGCAATCATTTGTGACCCAAGCGCTATAACATCAGTGGGCATCAGGATGCATTTGATCCGTCCTGCTAAGTTCGATATGAAATCACACGATGCATTCAATAGGAGGAAAATTTGATGGGACGATTAACAGTAGATTTAGCCGGGGTGACCCTGAAAAACCCAGTCATGCCAGCAAGTGGTACGGCGGCATACGGCCAAACGATGGCGCAACAATTAGATTTGAGTGCGCTGGGTGGACTGGTCATCAAATCCACGACCGCGGCCCCCAAAGCCGGTAATCCGCGGCCGACGACGGCACCGACCACGGCCGGCTGGCTGAACGCGATCGGGTTAAAAAATCCTGGTATCGATAACGTACTCGCAGAGAAACTCCCGTGGCTTGCCAGCCACTATCCCGAGTTACCAGTTATCGGGAGTGTTGCTGGGGCAAGCTTCGATGAATACGTTACTGTTGCCCAGAAGATGGCCTCAGCTGAAAATGTAAAATTACTTGAAATCAACATTTCATGTCCCAATGTTGACCACGGCGGCCTGGCGTTTGGAACCGACCCGGACACGGTCACGGCTTTAACGAAAGCAATCGTTGATGTCGTTAATAAGCCTGTCTTCATGAAGCTGACGCCGAATGTGACCGACATTGTCCCGATTGCCAAAGCTGCCGAGGCAGGCGGTGCGGCTGGCTTGACGATGATTAATACGCTGACTGGGATGGGTATCGACTTGCAGACTCGCCAGCCAATCTTGGCGCACGGTACCGGGGGCTTGTCTGGTAAGGCAATCCATCCGTTAGCTGTGCGGATGATTCATGAGGTTCGCCAACAGACGAGCTTGCCAATCATCGGTGTTGGTGGCGTCTTTACGCCAGAAGACGTCCTCGAATTCTACCTGGCTGGTGCCAATGCGGTTCAAGTTGGCGCGGCGACATACGGTCAGCCAACTGCTTGCACGGACATTATCGCTGGTTTACCCGCAGCGATGGATAAGTATGGCATGACAAGTCTGAAAGCGCTGATCAAGGAGGTGCAGGGATGAGTCGACCAGTGATTATTGCCCTGGACTTTCCAACGGCCACTAAAGCATTGAAATTTTTAGACCAATTTCCGGCAGACTTGCACGTGACGGTCAAAATCGGGATGGAACTGTTCTACGCAGCCGGCCCGGAGATCGTGAAAGCTGTGCAATCACGCGGTCATGCGGTGTTTCTTGACTTGAAGCTTCATGATATTCCCAATACCGTGGAGTCGGCGATGCGGGTACTCGGCCAATTAGGGGTGACCTACATGACCGTGCATGCCGCGGGTGGTCACGTGATGTTAGCCGCTGCCAAACGTGGCTTAGTGGCTGGTGCGACGGCCGCGGGTTTACCAGCGCCCAAATTACTCGCGATTACGCAGTTGACCTCGACGAATCAGGACATCCTCAATCAAGACCAGCAAATTGCCGGAACGGTGCGCGCAAGTGTCGTACACTACGCGGAGTTAGCGCAACAAAGCGGTTGTGATGGCGTCATTTGTTCGGCACAAGAGGTGCAGGCGATTCATGAAGCGGTTGGCACCGATTTTCTCGGCATTACGCCCGGGATTCGGCCAGCCCAAGCGCAAGCGGATGATCAACAACGGGTGATGACGCCTGCCGACGCTGCTAAAGCTGGCAGCAACGGCCTAGTGATTGGCCGACCAATTACCCAAGCAACTGACCCGGTCAAAGCCTATCAAGACATTATGTCAGAATGGAGTAACTAATATGAGTGAAATTGCAGCAACCATCGCGACCGATTTATTAGCCATCCAAGCCGTCACATTACGGCCGAATGAACCGTTTACTTGGGCGAGTGGAATCAAAAGCCCAATTTACACGGATAATCGGTTAACGATTTCATATCCAGAAGTTCGGCAACACATTGCAACTGGCATTGCAGCCATTATCAAGCGTGACTATCCAGAGACAGAGGTCATCGCAGGGGTTGCTACGGCTGGAATTCCGCACGCAGCGTGGGTCGCAGCTGAACTGCACCTACCATTGATTTACGTGCGGTCCAAGCCTAAGGATCATGGCGCTGGACGCCAAATCGAAGGCGTCTTGAAGCCCGGTGAAAAAGTGGTCATGTTAGACGATTTAATTTCAACTGGCGGTAGCGTCTTACAAGCGGCTGAAGCAGTTCAAGCTGCCGGCGGGGTGATTCAAGCGGTTGGCTCAATCTTTAGCTACGGCTTAGAAGCTGCGACGCATAACTTTGCCGCTGCCAAGCTGCCACTGTTCAGTCTGTCAAATTATTCAGAACTAATCAAAGTTGCCCGCGATGCGGATTACATCGATGACGATGAGTTAGCTTCACTCCACGCATGGCGTCAAGATCCTGAACATTGGGACGTGCAAGCATAAGTTGGTCGACTGATTTTAATATTGATTAACCATTTAAGTGTGCCATCAGTTGGCTTGCTTAAATGGTTTTTTAGACCGTCGGACCGGGGCTGAGGGAAAATGCTGTCATCGATTGGGTGGTAAAGTTTAAAATAGATTGAATGACGGATGACCGGCAGTAAGTTGCATCCAAATTGCTCAGTCCGGTCACGCCAAGTCAGCGCATAACGCATGTTGTGTTCGTTGGTATTTCACATGAATCATGATTAAAATGTGCCAGTTCTTAAGTTCAATAACAACCAGCTATGGACCGCTGGAAACAAGGCAAGTTAGTGTAAACCTGATTTGATAGCTGCGTCCTACACCGGCCTCCAGGAATTTCTGACAACGCTGGAACGCGATGGACACAGATTTAAGCCGAGAACCCACGTCTTAAATGCTGGCCTTCCACTAACCAAGCACAAAACGCTTGCTAAGTGGAATTTCATCGCTGAGCATTGTCAGAAACACCTTCCGGCCGGGGATGGTATTCGAAAGGCAGACATGTGCGGACTCAACTTTTTATTGAACTGGTCGTTGATTATTAGAAACCAGTTACTTTGGTATTTAACTGTAAGACTTATGTTTTGTTTTCGGGAATCAGTAACATTACAGAGCATGGGTCGTATTATCTCTAGTCACCTGAAATGAAAAGAGTTCCGAATGCTCAACGACTGGAAATTAGTGAATAATACTTAGACAAGCGTCTGAATATACAAATGCTATAACATACCATCAATACTGATTGAATGTTTGCCTGAAGGACCAGTTACTAAATATTCAGTGGTCAGTTGTACCAAGTTAGGTGGTCGTTCATCTGCCATTCGAACGGCTTCCCGACCGGAGGGGCTGGCTGACAATGCTCAAGGGCGAAATTCTTCTTGTCCGGGTGGTCCTCCCGGGCTAGAAGAAGACTCGTATTTGAAATTGCGCAGTGGGTTTCTGCGTGAGTTCAAATCGATGTCCGCCCTGTTCCAGCGTTGTCAGCCAGCCCCGGAGGTCGGATTAGGGCGCACCCCGGCTGACGAACAAGAATCTATCAACTGGCACATTTTAATCATGATTCATGACAAATCAACTCGCACAAGTCGTGTTAAAACATAAGTGAGAATAGAGGAAATAGCAGATGTTAGCAATTTTAATTGGGTTAGCCATTGGTGTGGGCTTGCCGATGCAAACGAGTATTAATTCACGATTGCGCAGCTCAGTCGGGTCGCCATTCATGGCCTCGCTGATCTCTTTTGCAGTTGGAACCGTATTTTTAGGCATGATTACCCTAATCGATGTCCATACGTTGGGCTTTTCACCAGCGCTATTCACGAGTCAGCCCCTGTGGATTTGGTTGGGTGGCCTGTTCGGAATCATTTATTTAACGGGCAATATTTTACTTTTTCCAAAATTAGGCAGTGTTCAAACGGTGATTATGCCAGTGCTTGGTCAAATCGTTGCCGGATTATTAATCGATAATTTTGGCTGGTTTGATTCGGCTACCCGAGCATTGACGCCTATTCGGGTGCTGGGTGCGGTGCTCGTGTTAGTTGGTGTCATCATTACTGTGGCGGTCAAAGGGTGGCTCGATAATCGCCATAACCGCATCGCCGAGTCAGCGGAACAACAAGTGGTGCCCCAGCAGACAGCACTCTGGTTGTGGCGGCTCTTAGGCGTCTTTGCGGGGATGTTAAGTGCGGCCCAAACTGCGGTCAACGGGCATCTTGGTAAAGTGTTAGGGTCGACCGTTCACGCGGCTTTTGTCTCGTTTTTGGTTGGCACCATCGGGTTGATCATCATCGTTGCAATTCTGCATCCTGGCTTAAAATTACAGACGCCCACCGGTCAATCGAACCCCTGGTGGATGTGGATTGGCGGTATGATTGGTTCGCTATATGTGCTGGGCAATGTCTATTTGGCACCCGCAGTTGGAACCGGATTAGCAGTTGTCATCGTGCTTGTTGGTCTGATGGCCGGGAGCTTGTTGATCGACCAATTTGGCTGGTTTGCTTCTAAACGAAACCCGGTCACCGGCGCACAACTTTTAGGGTTACTAGTGATGATTTTAGGCGTGGCATTGATTCGATTGTTCTAAAGCTAGCGTCTGGATACCCATTGGGCTACGAACCGTCACATGGGGGCGTTTATGAAGTTTAAAATGGTGCTTATTCTCAAGTCAGAATGAGCACCATTTTTTATTTTTAGCGTCCTAAAAATTCAATGCGTGAAAGCTTTTTTTCCGTGCAAAACTATGCGATAATAAGATTACTTCAATGAGAACGTTTGTTCAGGTTTAGAGGGGGAATTCAAGGTGAGTTTACAATTCGTGTTGGGGCCAGCCAAGCTGGATCACCGGTCGAAAATGGTCGAACAGTTAGTTGCAAAGTTGCGTGCCCAACCCAATGATCAGTATTTCTACTTAGTACCCAATCACATCAAATTCGATACTGAAGTGGACGTGTTGAACCGGTTAGCAGAAGCTGATGGTCAGACTGGCTTGTATGCGCAGAGCCAAGTCCAAGTCTTTTCGTTCACACGGTTAGCTTGGTATTTAATGAAAAATGAAGCGGCTTATCAAGTTCCTCGACTGTCGGCAGCCGGGATCAATATGTTACTACATCGCATTTTGCAGCAGCATGCAGATGAGCTGCGATTATTTGGTGGTGAAATCTCACAAACTGGATTTGTGACGCAATTGGCCAGTGAAATCAATGAACTACAACTGGCCAACTTGCAGCCTGAAGATGTGGCCCAACTGGCTGCCAACGCTCAAGCTGGCGACTTACAAGCGAAAATGCACGACCTCGCAATCGTTTATGCTGATTTCGTCACGGCGACTGCGGATAAATACTTAAAACCGGCCGATGTTTTGGTTCAATTGAATGCTTATTTACGTCATCAGGACTTACATGGTACGCACGTTTACGTTGAATTGGCAGGATTTGCACAGTTGCCCGCTCAAGAACAGGGGATTATTACGACCATGCTGGAGCAAGGGGCAGACGTCACGATCAGTTTGGTGTTGGACCACAAAGTCGTTGATCAGGCACCGGATAATGGCACGCTCTTCTATCAATCAGGTCGACTCTATTATCGACTCTACCAGTATGCCCGAATTCGCCAAATTCCGGTTGGACAGGATATTCAAGCAACTGAGCCACGAGTGACAGCTGGGTTGGGTGCTCTTGATGATTTTTGGCGCGGAACCCCTCAGGCCGCCACTGGCCAAGAAGCGCCTAATCCCAATGTCCATCTCTTCAGAACAGATAGTCGGCAAACAGAACTCGCACAAGTTGGTCGCATGATTCGTGATATGGTCGCTCAGAAACATGCGGATCCGGCCGATGACTACCATTATCGTGATTTCTTGATTATGACACGGCATCTAAACTCATATAAGACGATGCTTGCACCGACTTTTCATCAACTCGAAATTCCATACTTTGTTGACTTAGAGCGCTCGATGGCTGATCATCCATTGGTCGAATTGGTCAATGCGTTATTTGACATGGACGAACAGCAATATCAATACCGCGATGTGATGCGCGTCCTCAAGACTGAATTACTGATCCCACAAATCGACGGGCAACCAATGGACCGTGAAGCCTATCGTCAAGCGGTCGATTTAACTGAAAACTTCATTTTGAAGAGTGGGTATCATGGTTCACAGTGGTTACAAGCTGAAGATTGGCAGTATTTCCAACTTACAGAAGGCGACATTGGGATTGAAACCGATCAGAATATCGAAATTTCGCGCCAAATCAATTTAATTCATCATTTTGTGGCAAAGACTTTCCCACCTTTCTTCAAAAAAATGCAGCAAGCGCCTGATGGCAAGACTGCCGTCACCGTACTCGTTAACTTTTTGACGGCCCACGGTGTTACACAGCAGCTCTTGGCTTGGCGTGACCAGGCTTTGGACCGCCAAGATGTTCAGGCCGCAGCCGAACCGGAACAGACGTGGCAGACGTTTTGTGACATGCTCGATGAATATGTGACGATTTTGGGGTCTGAACCGTTTGAAATTACGGACTTTTTAGCCCTGTTGCAAGCCGGGTTTGAAGGTGCTAGCTACTCACAGATTCCGTCGACTTTGGATCAAGTCTTGATTTCTGAAAGTGGGATCGTTCAAAGCCAAGATCACCGAGTCGTTTTCATGATTGGTGCAACTGATTTAGTCATGCCCGACCGCATCATGAGCAACAACTTATTAAGCGATGTCGATAAAGAAAATTTGCAACCTAGTTTAGCCACTTTAGATGGTGACCACTATCTGAATGATTCAGCCGTCGTTCAATTGGGTGATGAAAGTTGCTTGAATTACCTGGCTTTTTTGAGTGCACGTCAGCACTTGTTCTTTAGTGCGCCGTTTAAAGATGACCAGGAAACTGACCTAAATTGGTCGACCTATGTTCGACGGATTCAACAACGGTTCAATCTCAAAGAACACACGTATTTGGGAACGCCAGATCCGACTAGTGCCGAAGTTAAGCCGTTTGTGGGCACCAAACGCCGGACGCTCAGCCATGTGATCCAAGTCTATCGGGATGTGTTAACAACTAATACCGACCGTAATCGTGTTGGTGAACCGTTGCGACCAGCGCCAGTCTGGGTTTGGCTGCGTCAACAACTGACCCGCGATCCCCAATTTGGAACGCTAGCGCGGCAATTGATGGCGGGACTCAGTTATCGTAACCAACCCGTCACTTTGACGGCCGAAAGTGTCGAAGCACTCTATGGTCATCAAATTTATACCTCCATTTCCAAACTAGAAGAATTTTATCGCAACCAGTACGCTTACTTCCTAAAGTACGGCTTGAAATTGCGTGAACGAGATGTGTTCGAGCTCTCCGCCGCTAGTACCGGTGAGTTTTTCCACGCGGTATTGGACGGCTTGATTAAAGCGTTACGAACGGATCAGATTCCATTGGCCCAGGCGAGTGACCAGCAGTTAGGGCACTATTTGGAAACGGTGACCCGTGAGATTCTTGACCAACCCCAATTTACGATTTTGACGAGTTCCAATCGAATGGCTTATCTCCAACGACAATTGATCAATACGGTGCGTCAAATCGCGTTTGCCATTCGTAATCAGAGTAAATTATCAGCGGCCGAACCGCGTCAAACCGAAGTGCTCTTCGGAAATGTTGGTAAGGAGCACGGCTTAAAAGCTTTAGATTTCCAAATTGATGCGACCCATAGTGTGCACGTCCGGGGAAAAATCGACCGGTTAGACCAGATTCAAGTGGCTGATCAAAGCTATTTAGGAATCGTGGATTATAAGTCATCCACGCATAAGTTTGATTTCCAAGAAGCTTACTATGGCTTGGCGATGCAAATGTTAACGTATCTAGATGCGGTTTTGCACAACGAATCTGAATTAGTTGGTTCTGACCAGGAAGTGGTCAAATTGGCGGGTGCACTTTACATGCATATTCAGAACCCAACCTTGAAGCCTAAGGAAATTCAAGGGGGCTTTGAAGCCGCACTTTTGAAGAAAAACAAGTACAAGGGGATCTTATTGGACGATCCACAACTGTTGGAACATTTAGATAGTGAGGTCCAAGAACAATCGGGGACTTCGAAAGTGTATCCATTTTCGCGACGAAAGGACGGCTCGTATAGTGGTGGTCGAGCGGCATCACTGGTCACTAACGAGCAATTGGACCGGTTGCTGGCGCATAATAGCCAGCTGATTGTTGCGGCGGCGGAAGCTATTTTTGCAGGCCAAGTGCAACTGAATCCAATCCGACTTAACGATAAGACGACGGCCTTGCAATATTCACCTTATCTGGCCATCATGCAGTTCGATGCGATGTTGGCGGAAAATGCTTACCGCGATTTACCACCGCTGTCCGCAAAACAAGTACTTGATTTATTGAAAGACGAGAAAGGTGGCAGTTTATCATGAGTGGCGCAACCCAGTACACCGCAAGCCAACAAGCGGTGATCAAGCAACAAGGCAATAATTTACTCGTCTCTGCCTCTGCCGGTTCGGGAAAGACGACGGTTTTAATCGAGCGCATTATGCGTAAAATTTTGGCTGGAACTAATATCGACCAATTGCTAGTGGTCACGTTCACGAACCTGGCTGCCAAGCATATGAAACAAAAGTTGGAATCACAAATCAACAAGCGAATCTCAACGTTGATGGCTGAAAACCCTAATGAAACAACGGCCTCACCAGTCATTCGGCAATTACGGCAACAATTGAATTTGCTAGGCGTTGCTAATATTAGCACGCTGGATGCGTTCTGTTTACGCATCATTCAACGTTACTATTACGTGATTGATCTAGATCCGGTGTTCCGCTTGTTAACGGATAACACGGAAGGACTCTTGATTCGCGACCAGGTCTGGGATACGGTCCGTGAACGGTTATATAAAGAAGATGGCGCAATGTTTGATTTATTGACCGCCAACTTTTCGAATGACCGCAGTGATGATGGGCTCAGTCGGTTGATTTTTCGACTATTCGACTTTGCACAGTCGACACCAGCGCCGCAAGAATGGCTGGATGGTCTAACGAAACCCTATCAGATTGATGATGGCCCGTTGACGAGTAGCGCATTTTATCAGCAACAGCTATTGCCACTACTACAAAATAATGTTGACGATCTGTTGCAAAAATTAACCCAAGCGCAAAAAATCGTTACCGACTTTGAACTGGAACCGAAGTCGCTGGATGTCTTGCAAAGCGTGGCAACCACGTTAACGACCTTGCGCGACCAGTTAGCGACAGCGAGTTGGAATGAGTTACGAGCCCAAATCAACGAATTCAAAGTTGGTCGACTCAAAAAGACCTACAAAGATGACCCGGATAAGACCGCCCACGCTAAAGCGATGGGAATGCTGATTGATGGGATTAAGAAGCAGATGGCGACGCTCAGTGAACGGTACTTCGCTGCTGAAGAACAACAAGTCTTAGATATCATGGTCGGTGCCAAAGCCATTGTGCAAGAACTGGTAAAGGCGACGAGTCAATTCGGCACGGCATTTGCCGCTGAGAAACGACGTCGGCACGTCTTAGATTTCTCTGACCTAGAACATCTGACTTTACAGATTCTCACGAGTGATAATGAGAGTGGTCAAGCCGCTTTAAATCAATTACGAGCTCAGTTTGATGAAGTCATGGTTGACGAATATCAAGATATTAATAGTTTGCAAGAATCAATCTTGCAGCTGTTGTCGCGTGATGAACCGGGCAATATGTTCATGGTGGGCGATGTTAAGCAGTCGATTTATCAATTCCGCTTGGCGGACCCACTCCTGTTCTTACACAAGTATCATGATTTCGCCGATAATCCGACTCATGGTGACCGCATCGTTTTGGCTGAAAACTTCCGGTCGGTGGCGAATGTTGACCATTTGACGAACCTCATTTTTAGTCAGTTGATGGATGCACCGGTCGGACAAATCGACTACGACGAGGATGCTTACCTGAAATACGGCCCGAAAGATTATCCGGCTGATATGCCACAGACAACGAATCTGCTGTTGTATCAAACTGAGACAGATGCGCCAGCGGAGCTGTCTCAGGAGGATGAGACCAATTTTTCAATCGACGATCCATCCGTAGGCAGCATCACGATGGTTGCCCAAAAAATTCTGGCATTGAAGGCGCAAGATAAGCCAATTTATGACCGGGGTGAGGGGACATACCGCCCGTTCCGATATAGTGACGTTGCCTTGCTGGTACCAACGCGTAATCATAATTTGACGATTATTGACGTCTTCAAGCGCTATCACATCCCAGTCGTCGTTAATGACGCGCAGAATTATTTTCAAACGACTGAGATACGCATCATGATGTCATTACTCAGTATTATTGATAATCCCTATCAGGATATTCCGCTGGTCGCCGTGTTGCGGTCACCAATCGTTGGCCTTGATGAAAATCAGCTCGTTTATTTGCGGATTCAAAATAAGACCAGTGACTATTTCCAAGCTGTTCAGGACTTTTATCACCAGTACCCAAGCGGCTCTGCGACGGAATATGGGGATCAAGTCTTTGCAAAAATCGAGACGTTTTTGAAGCAACTCGGTGATTTCAGGGACTTGGCGCGTCGCAACCAAATCGTCACGCTGATTTGGCAAATTTATGAGCAGACTGGTTTTTTGGATTACGTGGGCGGCATGCCAGCTGGTAAACAGCGCCAAGCTAATTTGCACGCGCTATATGAACGGGCGTATAGCTATGAACAGGGGAGTTTTAAAGGCCTGTTCCAATTCGTACGATTTATTCGCCGGATGCAAGAAAAAGATCAGGATTTAGCGTCAGCGGTCGCAGAGACGGATGCTGAAGCTGTGAGTGTCATGACCATTCATGGGAGTAAAGGATTGGAATATCCCGTTATTTTTGTCATGGATATGGACAAGCAATTCAATCAGACCGACACGCGGTCCAGTGCGTTATTGGACCGGCAAGCCGGAATCGGGATCACTTATCTAGATCCTGAGACCCGGGTCAAGTACCCGACGCTGCCACAAATTGTCACCAAGCAAGTTGTGAGCCAAAAGATGCGTGCCGAAGAAATGCGTAAGCTATACGTGGCCATCACTCGGGCGCAACAACAGCTTTATTTGGTGGGAACCATCAAGGATATTGATACCGCGACTGAAAAATGGCGACAGGCCTTCACTAGTGATGGCCGCGTGCTCAGTGCACAAGCCCGCGTTGCCACCACCAATCAACTCGATTGGGTTGGAATGACTCTGATTCGCCACCCCGCGATGCGTGACTATTGGGGCGATGAGTGGCCGGGCTATGAGTTGACAGGAGATCCCACCAAGTTTGCCATCGAATTGGGTGATGCGACCACGATTGCGGCTGATGAGACGACCGCAACGACTGATGAACAATTAGATGCCGTTCAATTGGTCGAACAACAAGTTAGCATTGATGTTGATCATGCGACGCGCGAGCAACTAGCCGCGTTGTTGAATTTCCATTATCCACACCAGGCATCGACAACGACGACAGCCTATCAGTCGGTATCGGAAGTCAAACGAATCTTCGAAGATCCCGACACGCCGTTGATGAATATGAATCCCACGGTCAGCCGCCAGCGCGTTCGACCAACCTCGCGCTACGTGACGGGTTCACTAGACTTGCCACAGTTCCTACAAACGACGCAGGCGCCAACCAGTGCGGAAGTTGGGAGCGCGACCCACTTGGTCATGGAGCAATTAGACGTGACGAAACCCGTCGACGAAGCGGCCGTCCAGGCGACGATTGACGATCTGGTGGCCAAACGGGTCCTGACAACCAGTGTAGCCGAACGAATCGCCGTTGAGACCGTGGTCGCATTCTATCAGAGTGACCTCGGTGAGCAGATTCTCGCACACCCGGATAAGGTCCACCGTGAAGTGCCATTCTCGTTGCTGATTCCAGCACGTCAAATTTTTGATGTCGATGATCAAGAGGATAGCAAAGTCTTGATTCATGGGATTATTGACGGCTATTTGGAGACTGACGACGGCTTGATTTTGTTTGATTATAAGACGGACCATGTCAAACAACCGGCCGACCTCAAACAACGGTATGCGGGTCAAGTTAAACTGTACGCCGAAGCACTGAATTCAATGTATCGTGAGACAAAAGTCACTCAACGGTACTTGTATTCGTTGCCACAGCATGTGTTTGTGCCAGTTGATTAACCGGCAGACTAAAGCCATCTAGGTACAAGTTAGTTCACTGTTTCAGAGTGATTGGGCAGGGGGCTTTCACTGACTGAAAGGCGGGTATTTGTGAACCTGAAATCCACTCGCTGGTTTAATGGTGATCAACGGCCATGAGTTAAAAGCAAACGCTAAAATGCAAATACGTTAGATTGAAAAAGCTGGTGGACATCCGAGATTGAATGTCCACCAGCTTTAGCTTAGGCCAGCTGAAAATTAAGAAATTTATTTTTGAATTCAAATCGTGGTTGCTACGACAACAGAATCTGATAAGCATTCCGTGCTTCATCCGGTTGATGATCAATGTAAATCACACCACGGTAGACAAACCCGGCCTTGGTAATAACGTGTTGCATTCGCTTATTCGACAGGTGCGTGTCGATGCGAATTTGGTGAAAACCGAGTTGATAGCTGATGGTAATTAAATTACTGAAATAAAAATCGGCTAAATGCTGACCATGATAGTCATTTGCAATCGCAATACGGTGAATTGAGGTATACCGATGATGCGTCGTTTCTTTCCAGGAACCATCGCTGATCTGAGCATAGTTGGGATCCGGTGTGGTCAGTAATGTTGCGGTTCCCGCAATTTGATCATTAACAATCAAGACCCACGCGAGTTTGGCATCAATGTCAGCCTGGAGGTCAGTTGATTCGGGATAGCCATCCTGCCATTGAGGAATCTGGTCAGCTGCCAGCGTTTGTTTGGCTTGTTCAATAATTGCCATCATTGCCGGTAAATCAGCACTGGTGGCTTGACGAATGTATTTTGACATAAAAATCACTACTCTCGTTTAGATGCACACATTATAAGCCAATTCATTAAACTGGACAAATCAGGAACACAATAATTCTTTTTTGACGGGGTAAGTTTTATAATAGAACTTATATAATGAACTGATGTCAGTGAATTGATAATGATGATAGGAGTGACTCGATGAAAGTCTTTGTAATTGGTGCCCATGGTCAGATTGGTAAGAAAATCGTCTCAAAATTGGTGGCGCAAGGCGATCAAGTCTACGCCGGAATTCGGCAACCTGAACAGGCAGAAGCCTTCGAAGATGCCGGTGCCGAACCCGTCCAGTTCAATTTGATGGCTCAGCCTGAAGATTTAGCTTTGGCTTTCAAGGGGATGGACGCCATCGTCTTTTCAGCTGGCTCTGGTGGTCAGACTGGTTATGATATGACGCTGATGATTGATTTGGATGGCGCCGTCAAGTCGATGGAAGCGGCTGAGATTGCTGGCGTTAAACGCTACGTCATTATTAGCGCCGAGTTTACGCCAGACCGCAGTCGGTGGCCACGTGCACTGCAGCCCTATTATGTCGCTAAATACTATGCTGACGAATGGCTGAAGACGCGCACTCAGCTAGACTATACGATCATTCAGCCAGGAACATTATTGAATGACGCTGGAACTGGTCAAGTGACGGTCAATCCGGAAGTCGGTGGCGAAATCACTCGTGATGACGTTGCAACCTTTACCGTGCAAGCCTTGCAGACTCCCGCAACGATTGGTCAAACGATTGCACTGATCAACGGAACGACGCCAATCGAAACGGCTGTGCAACAAGCTGCTAAGTAACACAATAATCATTAAGAAAACTCACGGTCATGCGACAATGAATTTTGTTGCGTGACCGTGAGTTTTTTTGATTGTCGCTGTGTAACCTCAAAATTAAACTGACCAGTCCACCGATTGAAAGGCTGCAATCAGGTTAGAGCGAAGCGCTGCCTGGGTCGGACTAAATTGCATCTCGCGACGATAAGCAACGCCCACATTAAACGTCGGGACTGCAGCATCTGCTAAAGCGACGCGAGTCAAGCCTGCCGGTAGTGCGACGGAATTGCTGAGTAGGGCGATTCCCATGTGGTTACGAACCATATTCAAAATACTGCCAATTTCGTTAGATTCGAAGACCACGTTTGGCCGAATGTGATGCTGTCGGCATAATTGTCGGAATGCTTGGCGATGAACAAAGTTACCTTTTAGCGCGACAAATTGCCGTTCCCGCAAGTCTTTAAAGTGCACCGTTGCCACTTGAGCCAGAGGGTCGTCCGTAGCGACAATAATACTAAACGCTTGCGTATCAAAGGTCGTCAGCTGAATCGTTGGGTCGTCAAACAAATTGAGATAGGCTAAGACGGCTAGGTCTAATTGTCCGTTCTGGAGGCTTTTTAAGGCTGCTAGCGATCCTTGACTCACGGGTTGAATTTGGTTAAAAAGTGCTGTTGGTAGCTGGCTGGCAACGCGCGGAAAATAACTAATTTCGATAATCGGTGGCATCCCGATCACCAGTTGGTCGGTGGTGGTATGGGCGACTTCTTGACGCATGAGTTGGGTCTCCGCCAGTATTTTTTTGGCATGCTGTCGAACTTGCTTGCCCGTCGTGGTGAGTTCAACGGGCAAGTGCGGATTGGCGCGAATCAGCAACTGGGTATCTAATTCACGTTCTAGTCGTTTAATCGCCGCAGTGATGGTCGGCTGACTGACGTGAAAACGGGTGGCCACTTGAGAAAAACTTTTGAGCTGGGTGAGTGCGAGATAATATTGCAATTCTTTAATATTCATCGGTAATCCTTTACATAACAGTATTTTGATGACTAGTATTATGAATTGCTATTATAACATGTTTATTTGACTATGCTAATTGTTGTGACTATCGTAGGACTATTAAGAGAGAAGGGAACGTTGCAAAATGTTCGCGTATGGCACATTAATTATTATTCTAATTGTTGTTGGTATCGTTGCTGGGATCGTTAGTACTGCTGCTGGCTTGGCGTCGCTGGTCTCATATCCGGTACTGTTAGCTTTGGGCCTGCCACCGGTAACGGCCAACGTGACTAACACGGTTGGTCTAGTTTTTACGAGTTTTGGCGCCGTGCCAGCATCGCGGCGTGAATTGCGAGGCCACGGCCGCGAGCTCAAAGTTTTACTACCACTGACGTTGATTGGCAGTATCGTTGGGGCTATTTTGTTATTTGTGATTCCCGCTGCCACCTTTGCCAAAGTGGTGCCGTTTTTTATCTTAGTCGCCGCCGTATTAGTTTTGATTCCGCGGCATATTCACGTTAAGCAGCCCGGAGAGGTCGTCGTTACGCCCAAATGGGTCACCGCACTGGCCTGGATTGGAATTTTCCTGGTGGGGACGTACACCGGTTACTTTGGCGCGGCTGGTGGCGTCTTGATGTTGTCGATTTTATCATTCATTAGCGATACCCCATTTGCCGTGTATAATGCGCAGAAAAATCTGGCGTTGGGGCTTGCCAATATCGTGTCGGCCGTGGTTTATGGCTTGCAGACGCCAATCAAGTGGCACTATGTCTTACCGTTAGGAATTGGCTTTTTGATTGGTGGGAGTCTGGGACCACATATTGTTCGCCACCTGCCCGCTCAGTTGCTCAAAATCGTGATTGGGATTGGTGCGTTAGGATTGGCGGCCAGCTTGTTCAAGTCGGCGTATGGGTTGTAAAGTGGCTTTGCGGTAAGCCGCAGCCGATGCTCCAGTGCTGCGCAATACGCTAGAATTTACATGATCTTAGCTGAATTGTGGTTACAAAGGATAACTTCAGCGTCGTAGAAAATTGAACCGTAGCGCTTAGCCTTAACTTACATCTATCCTGATAGACCACCATGATATCAATTACTCCAGAAACACAGGGTCAGCAATAGTTTCACATGAATAAACAAAATCGTTGTTATTAGCATTCCACTCGAATGTCGAGAACGGCGATTTTTCAGCTGCACCAGAAATTTAGCGGGCATATCCCGCGAGTTTCATCTACAATCAGCAATCCACTGCACTTAATACATCAACACAAAAAATCGCAATCATCTTGAGCAACGTCTCAAAATGATTGCGATTTTTGATTGGTCAGACCGACCACCACTAATATTAATCATGATGGCGTGACCGTGTGCCGAGAAAATAGGCGCCCACGGCTAGCAAAATCAAGAAACCGATGATGCCAAATGAGCCGCCCATCCACATGAATGGCATGCCACCTGTAAAAGCCCAACTACACATATTTGGTCACCACTTTTCAATATTGATTCTAAGCTCAGTATACGCCAGATGCGCGTGAGAACCAATCGTTTTGCATTAAGCTAGGCAGTTGAGTAGTTGACGTTGCTCACTGGTCGATAGCGGCAGAATCGGCAAGCGCGGTGTGCCTACCCGATGGTGTTGCGCGTTCAGGGCGGCCTTCACCGGTGCTGGTGAGGGTTGGTTAAAGAGGGCAGTCATTTTTGGAATCAGTCGGCGCTGGATTTGGGCCGCTTCCGCAACCTCGCCTGTCGTTAAATGAGCACGCATTGCTGCCATTTCGGACCCAAATAGGTGACTGGCGACAGAAACAACACCTTGGCCGCCATAGACCAATGCTGTCAGGGTCTGTGCGTCTTCGCCAGTGTACACGAGAAAGTCGCGGGGCGCGTCTTCGATGATGGCTGCCAGTTCCTCGTCAGTGCCGCATTGCTTGACCGCGACAATATTCGGATTTTGCGCTAACGTCAGAATGGTTGAAACGTTCATTTTGACGCCGACGCGTCCGGGAATATTGTAGATCATGACTGGGAGTCCGCCCTGTTCCGCAATCGCGGTAAAGTGGGCGAGCATTCCAGCTTGATTTGGTTTGTTGTAGGGTGGCACGACGACTAACGCGGCGTCGATGCCGATAATTTGGCTGACGATATGGGTGAATTTAATCGTTTCAGCGGTATTGTTGCTACCGGTGTTGGCAATAATTGGTACGCGGCCGTGGACAAAACGGGCGGTCCGCGTGTATAAGTCGCGTTTTTCAGCAATGCTTAACGTGGGACCCTCACCAGTCGTACCGCCGACGACTAGACCCTCAGTCCCGGTTGCCAGCAAATATTCGATGAGCTGTTCGAGTTGCTGGTAATCAATGTGGTGCTGTTCATCGAATGGTGTGACCATCGCGGTGATGATGTGGGCGTTTGATAAATTCATGTGATAATTACTCCTGACTAGCGGTTTGGACCCGCCATAATGCAAGTTGATTCATACTTTCGCGTAGGACTGATTGGCTGGCTGCGTAGCTGATGCGAAACCAGCCTTCGCCACTGGCCCCGAATGCGGAACCGGGGACGACCGCGACATGGGCCTCGTGAGCGAGCCGGGTCGCAAAGTCCCAACTCGAGCCTTCAAAATCAGTCGGCAACTGCACGAAGATGTAAAACGCACCGGTGGGATAAATATAATTTAGACCAATCTCACTGAGTCGCTTGACCATATAATCACGCCGTTCCTGATAAACGGATCGCATTGCGGGGCCATCAGCTAAGCCATTGGTCAACGCTTCAATTCCAGCGGCCTGACTAATTGAACTTGTCGAGGTCACGAGGTATTGGTGCGTCTTCTTCATCTCGGCAATCAGGTCGTGCGGCGCTAAAATAAAGCCGAGTCGCCAGCCAGTCATCGCGTGTGATTTTGAGAGCCCGTTGATAGTAATCGTCTTACCTGGATACAAGGTGGCAAAGGCGGTGTGCGGTTGCTCGTAAGTCAGTTCGCTGTAAATCTCATCGCTGATGACATAGATACCAGCGGCGGCAATCACCTGTTGCAGGGCTTCAAGTTCGGCGCGGGTGTAGGTCACGCCAGTTGGGTTGGTCGGGTAATTTAAAATCAACGCTTGGACGTGATCGAGGACATGGTCATCTAACGCCGTCTGTAGTGCGGCCGGTGTCAATTTATAGCCAGTCGTGGTGGTATCAATGGGGATCAGCTGCGCGTTGGCCATGGACACGACCGGTTCATAGCTCGTATATGCCGGCGTTGGGAGTAGTACGGCATCACCGGGGTTCAGAATCGTTAGTAATGCCGTGGCGACCGCTTCCGTCGCCCCGACCGTGGCAATAACATCATCTGGGTCATAAGCTAATTGATATTTTTGATTAAAATAAGTACTGGCCGCGTGCTGCAGGGCCGCGAAACCCATTAATGGTGAGTAGTGGGTCCAATCGTCACGAATGGCGGCAATGGCTGCCTTTTTAATGTGTGCCGGTGTCGGTAAATCGGGCTCGCCAACGGTTAATTTGAGAATGTCAGGGATCGTACTGATGGCTTCGTCAAAGCGGCGGATGCCAGAGACTTGAATTTGCTGGATACGGATATTCGTTTGCATATTGAGACCTTCCTCTCCTAGTGATTACCGTCTATAATAGGGGATAATTGTCATCTTAAAAATAGACAATTTTGACAAAAATGAAAGGACAGTTGTCGAATGCCACTAAATCGCTCTGAACGAACGCCAATGTACTTGCAGCTGTACCAGCAATTACGTGCTGATTATGATGAAACGCGGGCCAATCAGCCGCTCTGGTCGATTCGTAAAATGGCGCAAAATCTCGGCGTTTCAAAAACGACCGTCGCGCAAGCCTATGATCAGTTGGTTGCAGAAGGAATCGTTTATAGCGTTCCTGGCAGCGGCTATTATTATCGTGACCAGGCGGATTGGTCGCAGAACCGACCCGATTCGGCTGCAATTGCAGTTCCCAAGACACCCAACCCGGTTAAATACGATTTTCGTTACGGTGTGACCCAACTGCTGTCTCCCAGTTGGAACGCGTGGAAACGCGCAGTGCGCTTGGCTCTCCGACAAACGGAACAGCAGCCGACTGCTATTTATCCGGACGCCCAGGGCTTACCAGCATTGCGCGCGGCACTGGTGCGGTTTCTTAAAACCACGCGGGGCGTACACGCAACGCCGGAGCAAATTGTGATTACCAATGGCGCCAAAGCGGGACTCGGCATTTTACTGAGTATTTTACCGCGCGCCACACTCGGTATCGAAAATCCAGGTTACCGGGGATTATCGGACTTAGCTGCCTGTTACGGTCACACAGCGGTCAATATCCCGGTAACTGCCGACGGACTAGATCTTGCGATGGTGCAACGGTTAAATCCGCAAGTCGTTTATACGACCCCCGGGCATCAATTTCCGTTAGGCGTCGTCTTACCAATTGAGCAGCGGTTGGCATTGTTAAAGTGGGCGGGGGCTGACCACCTGATTATTGAGGACGATTATGACAGTGAATATCGTTATCGTGCCCATCCATTGCCGGCACTCCAGTCGTTAGCGGCGGCCAATCAGGTGGCTTACCTGGGGACCTTTTCACGCGGCATTGATCCCACGTTGCGGATGGGCTACCTGGTCTTACCACCACGGCTGGTTCCAGTCTATCATCAACACTATCAGTACCAGTCAGAGATGGTGGCGGGCTTATTGCAGCAGGCGATGGTCAATTACTTTGACGATGGCGCTTATTATCGACATTTGAGTCGTAATCGCAGCACGAATCGGCAAAAATACCGGTGTCTGTGTGACTACCTCAAACGAAGCCAGCAGATTCGACCCATTTTGACGGGGGCCGGCGTCCACTTGGTCGTTCAGATCCCGGGCATTGAACAAACAACCTTACTGAATGCGTTAGAACAACAGCAAGTGCGCATCTATCCACTCGATTCTAACTGGACGGCCATGCCCTCAGCAGACTATTATTTGTTGGGCTTTGCGGGGCTGACACTGGCAGATTTAAAGGTCGGTGTCCAGCGGCTGATCCAGGTCTGCGAACGGCTGAGTGCGACGGGAGCGTAATCCTAGTTTAACTTAGTCACTGTTTCGGTGGGGTGATGAGTGGTTGGTTTGGCCAGCATGCAAACGAGCGCGGGCACGCACCGACTAATGAACAGCCGGTCAACTGACAAGTATGTTGACTCTTGATGGCCGTTGATAAACCAAAACGATAGTGGTACCTAACGAGCAACTTATTGCCCGTGGTAGCACGTTTCAGACAAAATAAAAAGGTTGGCATCACCCACAGCGAGCGATGCCAACCTTTATTTGTTTAGTAATTTAAATTAATACTTTAGTTCCGGTAAACCCAACGATGCCCATCTTTACGCAAGAGTTCATCGGCGGCATCTGGTCCCATTGTCCCAGGCCGGTAGTTAGGGAAGTCCG
Organism: Lactiplantibacillus plantarum EGD-AQ4; assembly: GCF_000463075.2. GTDB lineage: Bacteria > Bacillota > Bacilli > Lactobacillales > Lactobacillaceae > Lactiplantibacillus > Lactiplantibacillus plantarum_A. The sequence continues at coordinate 105,990 of NZ_AVAQ01000023.1, read as the reverse complement.
GTTGATGTTCGTCCCAATACTTCTGAATGACATCGACGAATTTCCACGAGTCAGCAACTTCTTGCCAATGGGTGAAGTTCGTGGCGTCACCATTCAAAGCATCGTGCAAGAGCCGTTCATAAGCTTCTGGACTACCCGCGGTCGCTTCAGCGTCGTGGGAGTAGTTCAGCTTGACCGGTGTTGTCGCGAAGCCTTGGCCGACTGCTTTGGCATTCATCCGTAATTCAAACCCTTCCGTTGGTTCAACGTTGATGGTGAGAATATTTGGATCAAGGCGGGTTGCCGCATCATCATTTTCGAGTACGTCTTCGTGATTGAAAATGTTAACGACTGGCCGTTTGAAGACGACGTCGATCCGCGTGAACTTGTCAGCCAAACGCTTACCAGTCCGAACGTAGAATGGCACACCTGACCAGCGATAGTTGTCGATCATGATTTTACCGGCAACGAAACTGTCGGTGTTGGAATCTGGTGAAATCTTATCTTCATCACGGTAAGCCTTCACGCCATCATCGCCGGCACCGTATTGTCCACGAACAAAGTTAGTCGCCACTTCTTCAGGCTTCAATGGGCGTAAACTCCGCAGTGCCTTGACTTTTTCAACATCGATGTCTTTTTCAGTAAATTCGACAGGTTGATCCATTGTTAATAGACTGAGAATTTGCAGGATGTGGTTTTGGACCATATCGCGCAAGGCCCCGCTATTGTCATAGTAGACGGCCCGTTCTTCGACACCGAGCTTTTCACTCAAAGTGATTTGCACGTTATCGATATAGCGGTTGTTCCACAGTGATTCCCAAATATTGTTACCAAACCGAATCGCCGTGATATTTTGAATCATTTCCTTACCAAGGTAGTGGTCGATCCGGTAAATTTGGTCTTCATTGAAGGTCGCCGTTAAGTGATCATTCAATTCCTTAGCACTTGCGTAGTCATGACCGAATGGCTTTTCAATAATCACCCGGTTGAACCCGTTGTCCGTTAAGATATTTTCAGAACGCAAGTGTTGCGCGATCGTCCCGAAGAAATTGGGGGCCATCGCTAAGTAGAAAATCCGGTTGCCCTGTAAACCATACTGGGCGTCCAACTTTTCTGATAACTTTTTCAGGGTCATGTAGTGTTGCGCATCAGTCACATCGTGTGATTGATAGTAGAAATGGCTGGCAAATTGGTCGACGTCTTTTTGGTCAGCGTCTAAATCAGCCAGTGAGTCACTAATGACTTCGTGATAATGTTCATCAGTCCATGGACGACGTGCCGTGCCAATCACGGCGAAGTGGTCCTGGAGATAACCTTTTTGATATAGCTTAAATAACGACGGATATAATTTCCGTTGGGCAAGGTCACCAGTTCCACCAAAGATGGTGAATAAGGCAATTTTTTCTTTACTCATCAATTTCACTTCTTTACTTAGAGTATTTTAAACTGAAACATGCTTGTCAATTGTTATTTAGGATAAACTACCAGTATCAATATTAAGCAATTCATCGAAATGGTCAATTATAAAGCACTGGAATTACGATTGCGACTGCTTCGGAAACTGTAATTTCAGTTCGTGTTCGGTGGCCATGTTTTGAACAATTAGGCCAACTGCCAAGGCAATGGCCTGAAACTTGAAGCTTTGTAATAGGGCAATCTGGAATAAGCCGCCAGCCAGAGCGCCAATTAATAAAATGGAGAAAATTTCGATACCAACCATTGAATAAAAGCGCTGTGCAAACCGCCACGTCTTCTCGTTTTGGATGGCGCGTCGTGACATGTAGCCCGCCAGTGAGCGCATTTTTGGCATACGGACGCGTTGATAAATCCAAAGCAGCAGAATTACGAAGAATCCTAACGCTAACCCAAAGCTATTATTCGCCATGTTGTCACCTCAATTGTTTGTAAGTTACACTTGTTGGCAGTGTTTATTATATTATAGCAATCATTAGGGGTATCAGTCGACAATCTGGTTCAAAAACCGGACATTTCAATTTTAATTTTTTTGATAAATCCGACTTATTATTGTAAAACGCGTCTCAGTTTAGCCTGCTGAACAAGCCAGTGGTGTCCTGATTTAGATGGTTAAACTGAGTGGGTTCTGCTGAGGCTGATGGGTGGTAAACCCGGCCGAGTAGCGTATACTAGCTAGGGATAGTTTTGACAATGAGTTAACTAAATTATTTAGAACTGAGGTGAGCGGATGCAAAAAGAAGTTCGGTTGCGGTGGCTCTTTTTGGCTAACTTGCTGAACAACGCGGGGGCGGCCTTCATGTGGCCACTCACAACCATCTATATGCATAATTATTTGAAACAGAGCCTGACCTTTTCAGGCATTGTGCTATTTTTGATGTCGATGGCGATGATTGCCGGCAACTACTTAGGTGGATACCTGTTTGACCATTGGCGGCCATACTTTACGGCCTTACTGGGTGGCGGGATTTCAACCGTCATGCTGGCAACGCTGATATTCTGGCATAGTTTATGGCCATACGCGATCGGTTTAATTATTGTCGGTTTTGGTGACGGTATCAGTATGACGGTCGTGAATGCGTATGCGGCCACGGTGACGACGAGGTCTAATCGGTACGTCTTCAATATGTTGTACCTCGCCCTCAACGTCGGCGTCGTTATTGGAACCTTACTCGTCGGTTACTTGCTAGACTTAGGCATTAGCGTGGTCTTCATCGTCACGACGATCTGCTACCTGGGGCTGATGACGATAACCATCAGTACTTTTAACGTAACACCGGCGCACCGGACTGCAACAACGACGACTAAGGCTGCGGATACGACTCCCAGCAATCATCGCCAGTTGATCTGGATGATCTGTCTGATGATTTTTACGATTTATCTCAGTTATGCGCTGTGGGAGAGTATTTTGTCCGTACACATGACCAACTTAGGAATTCCGTTCCGGCGCTATAGTGAAGTCTGGACGATCAATGGCTTACTGATTATCGTCAGTCAACCAATCGTGTCGCTATTTAACGAGCGGTTCAAAATTGGCACCCAGATTGGCTTCGGAATTACCTTATTTGCGTTGTCGTTCTTAGGACTCGTTTTTGCGCGCCAATATGTTGATTTTATTATTATCATGGTCGTCTTGACGATTGGTGAAGTGATTGGGTTGCCAATCGCCCCAGCGTGGGTCGACGATATGGCGGCAGACGATCAACGCGGCAAGTATCAGGGCCGCTATAACATGGCATTATCGCTGGGCCGGGCAGTGGGACCATTGTTCGGTGGAATGATGGTGGCCCAATTCTCATATTCGTTGCTATTTATCACGGTGACGGTTTTGATGCTCGGAAGCTTGGCATTAGTGTTATGGCGCGCACGCCGTGAACATTTATTAAACGGTTAGGTTGTGCGATTAGAATGCAAATCAGCTTTCAGAGCCAGTCACTCTGGAAGCTTTTTTACTTCGATGACCGGACAGATAAGGCTATGCAAGGGCATCCGAGTTAATTGTTGAAAATGGGGTGAGTACGTGAACTTAATGATTTCGACCTTTATTTTAGTCATCGCAGCTGTTGTGAGTATCTTTATTTCCCGGGTAATACCACAAATCTCGGTCAACTATCTGAGCCTGTTAGTGGGAATGATCCTGTTTTGTGTGCCCATCCTAGGGAACCACATTGAAAAATTTAATTCTGAGATTTTCATCGGCCTAATTGTTGCACCGTTACTATTTTTCGAAGGTCAAGCAACGCGCTTGAATGTCGTCGGGCAGGAATTTAAACACATTATTCAAACCACGGTGGTTTTAGTTATTCTGGCGATGATTGTTGCGGGCTTTAGTTTAGCCGCACTGGGCGTCGTTAGTTTGCCGTTAGCTTTCATTCTCTCAGCAATCAGCACACCGACGGATGCGACAGCAATGGAATCCGTGACGAATGGTCTAGAAATGCCGACCACTGAGGGCACCTTCTTGAAAATGGAGTCGCTATTCAACGATGCTTCTGGCATTATTTTGTTGAACATGGCTGTCTTATGGTATGCCAACGGTTATATCAATTACGGTCAAACGATGATGGATTTTATGATTTCAGCGGGCGGTGGCGTGCTGTTCGGGTTTGTTAGTGCCTGGATCCTGGTGCTATCACGCCAGGTGTGGCTTCGGTCCTCGTATAATGCCTTGAATGCGTCATTGTTAATTTATATTATTACGCCTTTTATTTTGTATTATGCTGCCGAAGCCCTGCACGTGTCTGGAATTATTGCCGTGGTCGTTGCGGGGTTGGTACACAATGCGGAAGCCCAGCGGAGCCGACTACTTAATTCGCAACAAGTGCATTTTGCCTTCGACTTAGTCAGCATGATTACCGAGATATTCAACAGTATGGTATTCGTGGTGCTAGGCTTTATGTTTATTCAAATTTTGGTGAGCGACCACTTTGGACATGGCTCCCTGAATTTCTTGATGATTGGGGTTGTCCTGTATGTCAGCACGGTCTTGGTCCGGTATGTTTACGGCCGGTTACGGTTAAATTTCAAAAATCGCCCAGCTTGGATTTTTGCCTTAGGCGGCGTCCACGGGGCGGTGACCTTGGCGTTGGCTTACACCTTAGCGGATACGGCAGTTGGGCGAACGGACTTTAATCTAGTGCTAATGGCGGCCAGCACCTTGATCATTCTAAGCATGTTGGTGCCAACGATTATCTTTCGGTGGCTCTTAAAACCCGCTATCACGGATGATGAGGCTGCCAATGAAATAGATAAAATTCGTGTTGAAATGGTGCACCAGGCCATTGATACGGTCCAAAAAATGTACTTGCCAGCGAACGTGAAGCAATCCGTTATTTTTGATTTGATGACGCAAAAGCAGCGGACGCGAACGCGTGATTTTACGCGTGCCTGGTTCGATGTCGTCCGTCATCCTGAATTTACGGGAGCGGAAAAAGAACTAGAAATGCGCGCATTTATGAACGCCTTAGCACGGGAACGCGACTATTTGGACATGATTTCGCAGCGCGAAGTTAAGTATCAAAAATACGTGTTCAAATTATACAACGAAACACTATTAGCCGAATCACTGATCATCGGGCCAACGATTTTCGATAAGGATAAGCCCAATGAGTAGGGTACAGGACGTAGCTATCGTAGGAAGTTTACGCGAGCTCGCACTGTCTACAGCGGGTTTCAACTAGCCACTTTTGAACTTGAGAACTGGCGTGAGTAAATTATCAGCAATGCTAAGCGCTAACGCTTAGATGTCTGTTGAATCGTGGCACAAACAAAAAAGTCCTAGCAATCGCATTAGAAGTGCGGTTGCTAGGACTTTTAAAATCATTAGAGTGGTTGGTTATCGCGATAAGCGGCTAAGCGTTCCTTGATAACGTTGTAGATACGTTCGGTATCGACCGATGTCCCACGGAGTTCATAGTCAGCGATGAAATCGGTATCAAGTTGTTCAGCGTAGCGCCGAGCAGTCAGGCAATACTGATCGTTGAAGTTCCGGTTACCAGAGCCAACAACGCCTAAGCAGTAGCGTGAATTTTGGTCATAGTTCAAATATTCACCGAGAACGTTGGTCATTAATTCTTTGACCCCGTTGTCGATCCCGTTACCACCGTCGAGGTAAGTTGGGACGAAGGCAAAGTAGGGTTCGGTCTCGATCTCAAACTCAGATTGTTCGGTAATTTCCTTTAAATTAACTAATGGATTGCTATCATCAGCGGCATGCTGGGTCTTGGCATAGTCTTGCATACCGGTGACAAATGAGCGGGTGTTTCCTTCGATGGAAATATAAATAATATTAATCGTTGATTCACTCACAGTCGTTCCTCATTTCTGTTTTTACATTAGTCTTAGTTTACGCTGGGCACTAGTTAATTGCAAACGACGCGGGTTCCGAATCGCCTAAGTTTAGGCGGATAAACGGCGGCTTAAGGGAAATTTAAAGTTTAGCTAGATTAAATGAGAAAGTTGGTGGCCCACCAAGCGTGTCCTGAACTTCACGTGAGTCCGGGAGCCTGTCTCGATCGTCATTGATGCCACAAAAAAACCACCCAGCAGTGCGGCTGAGTGGTTCTATCTAGTTAGCTTGTTCTTGGTCATCATTGTCATCAGGGGTGGCTGGGGTCGTTGTTGAGCTGACCTCAAACCAGTTGATGTAGGCATTTTCAAAATCAAGCGCTTTGAAGTTGAAATTGCCGATTTGAATGGTATCACCAGCTTGGATTTTCGGGAAGTTATCCAGAATATAACCCGTCAACGTGACGACATCTGAATCCTCAAATTCTTGTAAGTCGGTCTTGAAGTACCGTTCAAAATCATAAATCGTCATTTTCCCGCTAATGCGGTAAGTACCGTTGGCTTGTTTTTCGATGTATTCGTTCGACACATTATCGATTTCATCATTGACCGTTCCGAATAATTCTTCATAAATATCTTTATCGGTCACGATACCACTGGTCCCACCATATTCATCGACAACCACCACGATTGGTGTTTGCTTATCGATCATTTTCTGGAGGATGGCTTGAATCGGTGTCGTTTCGGGAATCGTAATGATGTTTCGTAATAACTTGTTGACGCGAATATCATCGTCGACTTCACCTTGGCGAATCAAATCGTAGTTGTAGACGTAGCCTAAAATCTTATCCTTATCATTGTTGGCAACGACGGGTAGGCGACTGAAGCGTTTCTGCAAATAAACGCGAATCGCTTGCTTAACGGTATCATTGATATCAATGACGACCAGTTGCGTCCGGTCAATCATGATATCTTTGGCGATTTTGTCGTTGAATTCAAATGCCCGTTCCATATAAAGATAATCGTTACGTTCCAACTCACCGCCAGTCACGGCGTTACGTGACAAGTTCAGGATTTCAGCTTGTGAATAGACGTCGTTGTCTTCATTCGCCACTGGAATCCCTAACATTTTGACCACGCCAGCCGATGAAACGTTGAGTAACCACACGAATGGGTAGAAGACGACGTGGAACCACCGTAATGGCGTCGTAATAACCGCCATGACTTTCAACGGCATATCGATCGCGATATTTTTCGGCACGATTTCGGTTAAGACAACTTCCAAGTACGTCAATAGGAAGACCCCAACCACGATACTGATCCCCCGCAGGACAGTCGTTGAAACGGAGAGATTGAAGATTGATAAGAAATCGAGAACAAAGTGTTCAGTGGTTTGTTCACCAATCCAACCTAAGATAATTCCGGCTAATGAGACCCCCACTTGAGTTGTCGAGAGGTACTCGTTCAGATTACGAACCATGTGAAGCGAAGTTGCAATCCGTTTTGACGGTTTATCACGCTTTTTTTGTTCTTCTTCGAGGGCGCTGGGCCGGGTCTGAACGAGTGCAAACTCACAGGCCACAAAGAACGCCGCAACGAAGAATGTAATGACAATAATGACTAAATTAACAAGTATCTGGCCACTGTCCAAAGAAACATTCCTCATTTCATAATATTAGTTACTTTGATTATAACGCGAAGTAGCTTATATTATAAGGCTTATCCCCATTTTTGTCAGCCTTCGTGATATGGTCATAATTGGTAAGTCAAGTTTGAAAAGGGAAATGTTAGGCCGCATCTCGGCGAATTTACTGGAAACGAGAAAGATAGTTAACGTTTTCAAAAATTGGTGCTAAACTAAAGGTATATCAAGTAAAGGGAGATCTTCAATGATGCCAGTAGAAACGAAAACTAAGATTCATGAGGATTCGAAGAAATTGGTTTATCAAGATAGTGATGTCAACAAAGCGATGGATTTAATTCGTGACCATGGTTACGTGACCCGTGCTGATTTTAGTCAAATGGCCGATGCCGATTGGGCCCAAGGTTTTGGAGAAAAGATTGAAGCTGCCTTCTTAAAGGTCGACGGCGAAGATCCATATATCTACTTCGAACAATTTGACTTCAAGGGTGGCGACATTGATTCAATTATTTTTGATATGGATCAAGTCGGCACACGTGACCATGCCTTAGATTTACTTGCTGAAGCCATTCACCAACAGGCTTACTAAACTTTGATTTGAGACGGAGGTTATTCATATGCGCCAGCAATTATTCGGTCATCACTTAGATGATTTGCTTTACCCAGCAAGATTATTAAAACGTGCCCACCGCGAAGCAGAGAACGTTTTGAATGCCCATGTCGGTATGAAGACTGACGTGGTCGAACACGATGATGATTATACCGTAACAGCCGAATTACCCGGTTTTGATAAGCAGGCGATTACGGTGAACTATGCTGACGAATGGTTAACGATTCGTGCGCATCGCTCGCAGGATGATCGTAACGATGATGGGCGGCTATTGCATCGTGAACGAATGGATGCAGACTTCACCCGGAAGTTCCATTTTGCTGACGTGGTGCGTGATCAAATTCAGGCCCACTACCAAGCAGGATTATTGACGGTGACGCTACCGAAAAAAGTCGCTGATTCAGCGGGCAAGATTGAAGTTCAATAAGGATATCAGTTTATGTTGCCCTTGATGGTGTGACACTCAGTTTAATGATTAAACGTGAACTAGCTTTGGAAATGAATCAATTTCTGAAGCTAGTTTTTTTGCGCTCACAGATCTGTTGAGTCCGATACTGCAGTGTCTGGCGGACCTGTGAGCAGGGGGCGCGATTAAGCACAAATTCGCTATTGATACGATACGTTTTGCAGAAAGCAGCTAACTGCGGTACTTTCTGCAAAACGTCAAAATGACAGGATGGGCACATCTTTTTTTCTTAAGCGGGAGATGGCCCAATCGGTCGCTGGGGGACGTGACCACTTCATAAATGAAGGTATTCAGCCCTTAACTTTACGGTCATCACAGACTTCTGTAGAATTCTCTATTATTGAAACCATTAGTTAGGTGAATTGAATAAGGGGGATAATTTTGAAAAAGAAGTCAATTTTGGGGGCTGTCATTGTATTGGTACTAATTGTGGGGATTAGTTTGAGTACTGGCAAAGACGATGAAAAGTCGAGTCAATCGACCACTACTCAGCAAGAACGGACGACTGCATCCGAGACGGCGGAAGCAGAAGACGAATCAGAAACAACAGAGACAGAAAAATCAGAAGCAGAAGAAAAATCAGAATCGACGGAGACAGAAGAATCAGCCAAACCGACAGCGTCAACTAAGTCGGAAAGTAAGGTGCCCATGGAACATCAGGCGGCTTTGAAGAAAGCGCAGAGTTATGCGCGGCACATGGATATGTCGGAAGCTGGTGTGCGCGAACAACTAGCTTCCTCCTATGGCGAGAATTTTACACCCGAAGCGGTGACTTATGCGATGGAACATCTCGAAGGTATCGATTGGGAAGCCAATGCACTGGCAAAGGCCAAAAGTTACCAGAAGGACATGGCCATGTCGACTGAATCAATTCGGGAACAATTGACCTCTGATTACGGTGAACAGTTCACCAGCGAACAGGCGGATTATGCGATTCAGCATCTCCCATCGTAAGCCAATACGAGGGACTACATTGAATGGTTACAAAATATATCGTCTACGCATTGTGCTAGTTAAATTGTCATGATTCATGGTTCAAAGATGCTAAAGAAGTTGCTGATTGGCTTAATGATCCAAACGCGTAAACGACGACAAAATAAAACGGACGAGCAATCATCACTGGTTTGCTCGTCCGTTTTATTTTGCACTAATTCAATTAATCAGTAGTTTCAGAATCAGATGGTTTGTCCGCACTGTCTTCAGCATTCTCATCCGCCTGTTTATTAGCAGCCGAGATACTCATCTGAATCGTCTTCGGCCGGTCCTTGATAATCACGATGGTACCGTGACCGAGGAAGTCTTTGGGCCCGTCATAAGCCATTTCATATTCATTGTTGAATGAGCCGGATTTTTGAAGTGTCATGAAGAAAATCTTGTCGTCTTCATAGTCGTCGCTAAACATGACGGCCATCGTACTATCAATTAGCAATTTTTCTTTACGCATCGCTTTGAGCCGGTCCCAGAGACCCGCAATCACAGCTTGTGGAATCAATGCTTTGACGTCATCACCGACGCGCAGTTTTTTGGTCATTTCATACATACCAGATAACCTACTTTTCATTTGTATTTTGATTAACTCATACAATGGTAACATATTCCGAAATTAATGTGATTTACAACGTCATCTAGTTTACAAGACTAGTTAATCTAGGTATAATAGAAATAACTTAAACGGACATCAATCAGCAATTGAGGAGGGATTTTGATGGCAGCTAATGAGACGTACGCTGACTGGCAACAACGGATGAGCAAGGTCATCCTACCAAAATGGACCGAACTTCCGAACTTTGACCTCTACATGGACCAGGTCCTGCTGTTAATCAACGAAACGTTGCAACCACTGGGGGCTGACCCAGTGACGGCAGCGATGATCAACAATTATGTTAAACACAAGGTGATTTTGTCGCCGGTTAAGAAGAAGTATCAAATTATGCAGTTGGCGGATATCATCGTGATTAGTTTACTCAAACCAAGTTATCCGCTTGATAAGATTCGGCAGGGTATCGATCAGGTCACGGCGACTGGTTATCCAAAGCGCGCTTACGATAACTTCATTACGGCGTTGACGAATCAACTGCATCATCCCGATGATCCCATTACGATTTCAGATCAAGATCTGAGTCACAGTTTGACGACCGCAGCGGCACAACTGATCGTCAACAAATTGCGGACGGACGAGTTACTACGGTTGAATCAAGCCCAAATTAAACCGCAACAAATTGAAAAGTAGCATCTAACGTGGGTGAGCTGATTTCACAGTTTTATTTAGCTGACCGACGTTTTTTTAGTTGCCGGAATGACGGGGCTTTAGTATGATAAAGACTGATTGTAAACAATTTAAATGGGCGTAGAGTAGATTTAGTAACGGGTGGTTAGTTTGTTAATCTGCTTTACATTGGGAAGAGTGATTGATATGAAGGTTTTTATCAGTGACGATCAGGAACAGCAACGTCTCTGGTTAAACGACATCATTACGAAGCAGCTAGATGCATTGCACTTTAATTACGAGCTCGTTTCGGCTTGGCAGCCAGCTGACGTGTTGGCTGCGGTCAAGAATGGTGGCGGACCAAATCTTTATTTTTTAGATATTGTGTTACAGCGTGAAATTAATGGGATTCAGCTTGCTTCAAAAATTCGCGATTATGATCCAGATGGCTTTGTCGTGTACGTCACGATTCGAGATGACATGATGCCGGAGACGTTGAGTGCGATGACGACGCCGACCGGGTTCATTTCAAAGACGAACATGTTCGATGAAACCAAATTTGTGCCCCAAGTCCAACAAGTCTTGGAAGTGGTCAAGAAGCGGTTGGTCACGCTTGAACGGTCGGCAGAACCGACTTTAACTTTAAGAAGTGGCGCGTTATTATTGACTTTGAAACTCAAAGATATCGTGTATTGTGAGAAGGTCCATGGTCTGCGGACGACCCGCATCGTGACGACCTCACAATCTTATGTCGTACATAAGAATTTGAATACGATTAAGCAGCAGTTGACGGCGATGCGGTTCTTTAACGAGTTTCAAAGCTATGCCTTAAATCTTGAACACGTGATTACGGTGGACTTTAACAAGGGAATTATTAGTATGGACAATCGGGACCACTTAACCTTTAGTCGTGGCACAATCAAGAAATTAAAGGCGTACTATCAAACACAAGAATAGGGTGAGTGGATGATAACCGAAACACAATTAACGGCCATTCGAACCTACGCGTTGCAAAAGTTGGCGCAGGACCACAGTGGCCATGGTAGCGACCATCTGGAGCGGGTCAACCGCTTAGCACGGCGTTTGGCTCAAGCTGAACAGGCCAATTTGAATTTGACCCTCGCTGCGGCCTGGCTGCATGACGTGATCGATGATAAGTTGATGGCTGATCCTGAACAGGCCCACCACGACTTAGCTGACCAGTTGACCACAATCGGTGTTTCAAGTGCTGATCAAACAGCGATTTTTGATATTATTGATCACATGTCATTTAGTAAGTCGTTAAATGGGGCGCAGAAATTATCGTTAGAAGGTCAAATCGTGCAAGACGCGGACCGACTAGATGCGATTGGGGCGATTGGTATTGCGCGAGCTTTGTATTACTCCGGCCACGTCGGCGAGAAAATCTATGATCCAGCGATTGCCCCGCGCGAGCACCTGACCAAGGAACAGTATCGACAACAACCAGGAACGGCCATCAATCATTTTTATGAGAAGTTGTTTAAGCTGGCTGACATGATGAACACTCCGGCGGCTAAGGCTCTGGCTAAGCGGCGGACCGATGTCATGCGGGCGTTTGTCGACCAATTCAAGGCCGAATGGACCGCGGATGACGAATAAGTAGCGCGAGCCAGTTAGCATGCGCTAATTATGTTGAACTGAATATTGACGTTAAAACGACCGGGCGCTGCTTGGTCGTTTTTGTGTGGCATGATGTTGGTGGTGCAATTGTTAATCAGAACATGACTGACTTCATTACGTGTTCATCAAATCTTTTTGCTTTGTGAACGTTAATCAGAAGTTTGTGGACGTTAATAAAAATAAGTCCAATTGATTTGCATTATTCGGTAGAATGGAATTAACGCAAGTGATTGCCGCTGTGGACCGCTAATGTGTTTGAGACGCGGCATAATGATAGCGCAATCAATTAAAAATTGACGGGAGCTCATCTGGTGGCAGCACTAATGCTGGGCCAGTGAGTCCAACCGGTCAAAGTTTTGGAGGGTGTTAAATGGGGAAAATATTCAAAATACAAGGCTTGCCAGTCGCGATTTTTAAGTTAGTCATTACCTACCTATTGATTCAATTGACTGATATTCCGATGACCATCGTGGAATTTAGTCGGAATCGAAGCGGGGATTTCGGCTTTCAGACTGGTTTATTCGTGGCGGCGCTGATCATCAGCTTGATCACGGTCAGTGCGGCCTGGGTCATTTATCGCGGTGGTCGGCCGATTCAGCGGCAGCAATGGTCATTGAAGCGTCATTGGTTGGCAATCTTGGTTGGTCTGTTAATTTTTCTGATTGTTAATCTGGGGACTGGATTGCTGATACCCAGTACCAAGAATCAAGCAATGCTTGAAAGCATCATGACTGGTGCACCGTTGCCATTGTGGTTGCTGACAGTGGGAGTTGTCGCGCCCATCATGGAAGAATTGACATTTCGTGGCGTCTTAATGGATTATTTTTTTCAACCTCGGGCCGGGTGGTTGGCGATTCTAGTTAGTGGGACGTTATTTGGATTAATTCACCAACCGCAGACGGTCTATGAATGGTTAGTCTATGCCGGCATGGGCTGGGTCCTGGCGACCGCGTACTGGTTAACCAAGACGATCCTAGTGCCAATCATGATTCACATCCTGAACAATTGTGGGTCGCTAGTTCAACTGGCGACGAACGTGTCTAATATTCAAATTTTCTGGGGAGCAGTCATCGGATTGGTGATTGTTGTCGTTGTCTGGGGCCTTTGGCATTGGCAAGTGAGTCAACAGGTGCATGACATTGGTGAATCGATTAAATAAATGCCGCGGCTACTCGGCAGGTTTGACTGTAAACACTGGGGACTGACCACCTGACTAACGGTGCCTGGGCCACGGCGATTTAGCAGTCAGCAAAATCAATAAATGGCAACAATTAAAACGCGGTTCCTTGCAGGTCTGTTAAAAGCTGCAAGGAACCGCGTTTTTAGATGTAAAATGAGACTTAGGCTCGGTTACTGAGCAACCGGGTCACTGCCATGACAATCAGTGAAAGTAGCAACGAGTAGCTCAGAATCATGGCGACTAGTAAGCCCCAGGTGACTAATTGGTGTAACCACCCAGTGATACCAATGAGCGTCAAAATACTGGTGATCAGAATAATCAGTCCGACCGTACTATACAGCCCAATCGCGCTATTTTGATAATCCGCCGGGCTCAGGTCGAAGCCGCCAATCACGATCGTCAACGTCAAAAACAACAGTAGTAAGGCTTGCCACCAACTGACCGGCGTCGTGGTGAGTGCGTGCAGACTAGCCGCCCACTGGGGTTGTTCGGGTGTATCGGCGATTAAAAAAACGGCGCGGAATAATCCGGGTGCAAGTAGGCGGTCCAATCCAAGCAATGCCGCGGTACACCCAAAGATGGGTGCGACGCCAATGAACAGGTTTCCGATGACCTGATAGAGGCTGTGCCGATTCCAAGTGTGATTGACGTAGCCTAACGCCATTGCTTCATCGGATTCGTCGACTTGGTGTAGGTGTGGCAACTTCAGCAAGCGTACCGAATGGATGCCGTGTCGAAAGATCAGGGCAACGATCAGATGGCTGAGTTCGTGAATAATGATGCCGAGAAAGCCACAGGAGACTTGACTATTAATGCCATAGTGATTGACTAAGTTGGCTTTGGTCTGGCGATTGACGAGTGTGAGTAGCCAAGCAAACACCCCGGGGACACCAATCAGAATCAGTAGCGCCAGACCGTTGTTTTTAAATAAGTTTTCCACAAGGTCACTCCGTTATTGCCCCAAAGGTCCCATGAACGAGTTTGCGCAAATCGTCAGCGTCAATTTCAATTGAACGACCAATCTTACCTGAAGAAACCAGAATCTTACCTTGTTGCTTGGCAACTTCATCGATGTAAATTGGAAATTTTTTCGTCTCCCAGATACCGACGGGGGTGTTTGCACCGTGTTGATAACCAGTCGTGCGTTCCAAGTCCTTGAGCGGAATCATGCCGACCTTTTTGTTGCCGGATAACTTGGCGAGCTTCTTATAGCTCAGATGCTCATCTAAGGGGAGGACGCCAACGACCGGGCCAGTCTTGTTACCGGTCAATGCCAACGTTTTGTAAATATGATGTTCATCGACACCGAGATGGTCGACCTGCAATTGTTGGACGTCGCCCTCGGTTTCAGTTGGAAACTCGTATTGTTGATAACTAATGTTGGCCTTATCCAGAATTTTTTCAACTAGCGTCTTACCTAATTGGTCTTTTTTCTTCTTTTTAGACATATTATTTACCTCACATTTATTAAAAATACGGTCCAATTTATAAAATGGACCGGAACAATTCACCCAAAGCCCATTAATTCTGCTATACTTGAGTTACGAAATAAGCTCAAAGGAGGGATTAACGTGGCTGACTTAGTGTATCAACAAGTCATTACTGATTTGAATAAGCGCATCATGGCGAATGAATTTGTTGATAAAAAGCTACCGGATGAACGCAGCCTTAGCGAACAGTACCAAGTAAGTCGGAGCTCAATCAAACGGGCCTTAAACGTGCTAGCGAATAAGGGCCTGATTTTCAAAAAGCGCGGCTCAGGAACGTTCATTAATCCATTATATCTTAAAAATCAATCTTCATTTAAATACGAAGGGACAAATTTAGGAATTACGGATAGTTTGAACACTGAAGGTGCTAAGCCTAGTATTCAATTATTAGACTTTCGGGTCATTCCTGCAAGTCAAGAGTTGCAACAGGACCTATTTTTAACCGCAGATGAATTTGTTTACGAAATTAAGCGCTTACGCCTGCTAGATGACCAACCATTCATGATTGAGAGTGGCTATATTCCAATCAAACTCGTGCCGCAGTTAAACCGGCAAGTCGTCAGTGGCTCGATTTTTAACTATGTTCAGGAGACCTTGCACGCTGCGGTCACCAAGTCGTTCTTGTCGATCGCGGCGGATGCGTCGAATGCCAATGACCAAGAATTATTGCACCTCAAACCAAACGAACCAGTCGGATTGATGAGTGGGATTTTCTTCTTGGACGATGGGACGCCGTTTGAAGTGTCCAACATGCGTCTACATTATCAATATATGAAGTACACAACGTTCGTTTCGACGAATAATTAATTGGTGGCTGAGACGCAATTTGCGACATGTTTAGGCCATTTTAGAGATCAAGTTCAAAAAAATTTACGAATTAAAAAATGAGGCGCCCCAAGGGATACGCCTCATTTTTTGTGGATTTTTTAAAAATTGGACCGTTCCAATTAACAAAAAGGTTGATTTTTTAAAATAACTTGGTAGAATAGAACTTGTAAACGATAACAGCTCAACAGCTAACGTTCAAGCAAAAAGCAAATTAAGGAGTGTTTTGAAAATGTCTACAGATTACTCATCACCAGCATATTTGCAAAAAGTTGATAAGTACTGGCGTGCTGCCAACTATTTATCAGTTGGTCAACTTTATTTAAAAGATAATCCTTTATTACAACGGCCATTAAAGGCTAGTGACGTTAAGGTTCATCCAATTGGTCACTGGGGCACGATTGCCGGCCAAAACTTCATCTATGCCCATCTTAACCGGGTTATTAACAAGTACGGTTTGAAGATGTTCTACGTTGAAGGTCCAGGTCATGGTGGCCAAGTGATGGTCTCCAATTCATACCTTGATGGAACTTACACGGATATTTATCCTGAAATTACGCAGGATGTTGAAGGGATGCAAAAACTCTTCAAGCAATTCTCATTCCCAGGTGGCGTGGCTTCCCATGCTGCTCCTGAAACACCAGGTTCAATCCACGAAGGTGGCGAACTTGGTTACTCAATTTCACACGGTGTTGGGGCAATCCTTGACAACCCTGATGAAATCGCCGCAGTCGTTGTTGGTGATGGGGAATCCGAAACGGGCCCATTAGCAACTTCATGGCAATCAACGAAGTTCATCAACCCAATCAATGATGGGGCAGTGTTACCAATCTTGAACCTTAACGGCTTTAAGATTTCTAACCCAACGATCTTTGGTCGGACTTCTGATGAAAAGATCAAGCAATACTTCGAAAGCATGAACTGGGAACCAATTTTTGTTGAAGGCGACGATCCTGAAAAGGTACACCCAGCCTTAGCTAAGGCCATGGATGAAGCCGTTGAAAAGATCAAAGCTATTCAAAAGAACGCTCGTGAAAACGATGACGCCACTTTACCAGTATGGCCAATGATCGTCTTCCGTGCACCTAAGGGCTGGACTGGTCCTAAGTCATGGGATGGCGATAAGATCGAAGGTTCATTCCGAGCTCACCAAATTCCAATTCCTGTTGACCAAAACGACATGGAACATGCCGATGCGTTAGTTGACTGGTTGGAATCATATCAACCAGAGGAACTCTTCAATGAAGATGGTTCTTTGAAGGACGATATCAAGGAAGTTATCCCAACTGGCGATGCACGGATGGCTGCCAACCCAATTACTAATGGTGGGGTTGATCCAAAGGCCTTGAACTTACCTAACTTCCGTGATTATGCCGTTGATACGTCTAAGCATGGTGCCAACGTTAAGCAAGATATGATCGTTTGGTCAGACTACTTGCGTGACGTCATCAAGAAGAACCCAGATAACTTCCGGTTATTTGGCCCTGATGAAACCATGTCAAACCGGTTATATGGGGTCTTTGAAACCACTAACCGTCAATGGATGGAAGATATTCACCCAGATAGTGACCAATACGAAGCACCTGCTGGCCGGGTCTTGGATGCTCAGTTATCTGAACACCAAGCTGAAGGTTGGTTAGAAGGTTACGTCTTGACTGGTCGTCACGGCTTGTTTGCAAGTTACGAAGCCTTCTTACGGGTTGTCGACTCAATGTTGACGCAACACTTCAAGTGGTTACGTAAGGCCAACGAACTTGACTGGCGGAAGAAGTACCCGTCACTCAACATTATCGCGGCTTCAACTGTTTTCCAACAAGACCATAATGGGTACACCCACCAAGATCCAGGTGCCTTGACTCATTTGGCTGAAAAGAAGCCTGAATATATCCGCGAATATTTACCAGCCGACGCCAACTCCTTGTTAGCCGTTGGGGACGTTATCTTCCGTAGCCAAGAAAAGATCAACTACGTGGTTACGTCGAAGCACCCACGTCAACAATGGTTCAGCATTGAAGAAGCTAAGCAATTAGTTGACAACGGACTTGGTATCATTGACTGGGCAAGTACGGATCAAGGTAGCGAACCAGATATCGTGTTCGCTGCTGCCGGAACGGAACCAACGCTTGAAACGTTGGCTGCAATCCAATTACTCCATGATAGCTTCCCAGACATGAAGATTCGTTTCGTGAACGTGGTCGACATCTTGAAGTTACGTAGCCCTGAAAAGGACCCTCGTGGCTTGTCAGACGCTGAATTTGACCATTACTTCACTAAGGACAAACCAGTTGTCTTCGCCTTCCATGGTTACGAAGACATGGTTCGTGACATCTTCTTTGATCGTCACAACCATAACTTACACGTTCATGGCTACCGTGAAAATGGTGACATTACGACACCATTCGATGTCCGGGTCATGAACCAAATGGACCGTTTCGACTTAGCAAAATCTGCAATTGCGGCGCAACCAGCAATGGAAAACACCGGTGCAGCCTTTGTTCAAGACATGGATAACATGCTTGCAAAACACAACGCATACATCCGTGACGCCGGAACCGACTTGCCAGAAGTTAACGACTGGCAATGGAAAGGTTTGAAATAACCTAGTCATTTAAGATAATTGAACCGCCGTGATACCGGCTTGTGCCTCCGGTATCACGGCGGTTTTTTGCGTTGAAACGGAATTATGAAGCTTTTAACGACCCTAAAACCGGCGCTAGTATACATCCTTGTTCGGTTGCCACTAATCGTTCTAAGCCGATTTCTGGGGGCAACTGACAACCTAGAAAACTGATAATTTGCTGTGTAAATCATCATCTATAGAAAGTGTTTAGAGCATATTCTAATTACTTTTTAATTGCACCTGTTATAATAGGCTAACCAAACTGATATTAGCTGGCATGTCAAAGGGCCTTTAATCATGAATTGAGCGTGACCAATTAATTCCTCAACGTCGCCAATTCCGGTTCCATGAACCAAGCATAAGTGGAAAGGAGCGGTTAGTCATTTGGGACTAGCCAACGATGCGGATGAAAATCTTAATTACAGTCGAAAATTTAGTGATGGATGGTGTCAAACGTGCGACGACCGTCCTTGGAAATGCGTTAACGTCACAAGCAGATGTGACCTTTTATTCTTTAGCACAACCCCGGTCTTTTTACGAACTCGCGGCGCCACTGATTACCGCTCGGCGGCCGGCGAGTGCCACGGTGTTAAATTACTTTGGCGCGGCCCCGCTACAAGTCTACGAGGCCCAAATCACAGACTTGATTGCGACCTTAGAAGATGGCCACTTTGATGCGGTCATTTTACCAGGCGGACTCTTAACGAGCTTTGCCCCGGCCATTAAAGGGGCGTTACCACGGGTGAACGTGATTGCGTGGATGCATAATAACGTTGATATTTATCTGAACCAGTATTACGCGCAGATGCGTGATGAATTAGTTGCTGGCTTACTGGCAGCTGATACGGTGGTCACCTTGACTGATTCTGATTGGGAAGGCTATTCACGGTTTAATTCACATACGGTCAAGATTTACAATCCGCCGACCATGCAACCAAAGGGCCACCAAGCCGACCTTAATCAGCATGTGATTGCCTATACCGGACGGATCGACTTACAACATAAAGGGCTAGACTACCTGTTAGCGGTGGCTCGTGCACTCCCGGATGACTGGCAAATTGCGGTCGCGGGTTCCGGGCCAGATGACCAACTAGCGACCTTCCAACGATTGATGGACGAGTTAAACGTCCGCGAGCGCATTATTTATCGCGGGGCCTTAAAGGATACCGAATTACGGCAGCACTATGAGAAGGCCAGTGTCTTCATGATGACTTCGCGTTGGGAAGGGATGCCCTTAGTAATGGGTGAAGCCATGGCAATGGGGCTACCAATCGTTTCAATGTGGAATACCGGTTCGGCAGAATACTTACAAGCCGGGCAGCATGGCGTCTTGACACCAGCTCGCGATGTACCGAGTTTTGTGAAGGGGTTATTGCCGTTATTGCATGATTTGGAAGCCCGGCAAGACTATGCCGAACGGGCCCGCCGCCGCAGTCACGACTTTACCTTAAGTAAAATCGTGCGTCAGTGGCTAGCGCTGCTCAAGCGGCAATACGTCCCGCAATCCACATTGGATATGGATTGGGACTTGCAACGGGGTGTTGGTGAAAATTAGGATAGTTTTGACTGATTGATTAATTAGATGAAAGTAATGGCGTTGATAATTAATTTGCAAAGCACCACGGGCTCTGATACACTCGAACTAATCGTCAGGACAACCTGGCAAGATGTGGAGGAGCAGCTGATGAAGACGACGTGGCTGGCTAGTTTACTAGTCACAATCTTTTGGGGCGCGGTATTAGGCCTGGTCGTAACCTACCTAGGTGGTGCGATGGTCGAAGCACTCACAGCGACCCCGTTGACGCGGGAACCACTCAAAGGGATGGCAGTCGGTGTGTTGTTGGCCGTTATTAGTGGGTTGTTGGTGAGAACGACGCATCGATGAGCGTTTTTAACCACTGTATCGACCGTGGAATGAGCAAGATGAAACTAGCAGCATAAAAAAGATTCACCTTCTGATTGTGGGAAGGTGAATCTTTTTTTGACTTCAGTTACGCGTTGTGCTAGTTGTTCTTTTGCCTTAAAGATGGTTAAATCATGACAAGTTGGCGTCCTGTTAGTCAGCCGATGCGCGCCTTAGTCCGACCTCCGGGGCTGGCTGACAACGCTGGAACAGGGCGGACATCGATTTGAACTCACGCAGAAGATCACTGCGCAATTTCAAATACGAGTCTTCTTCTAGCCCGGGAAACTCGCCCGGACAAGAAGAACTTCGCCCTTGAGCATTGTCCGGCAGTCCGGCCAGTCGGGAAGCCACTCGAATGGCGGATGAACGGCCACCTATCTGGGTGCAACTGATTACTGGCTTAATGCCACTGTTAACTGATTTTGGCTGTCGCGCTGAATATGCCGCACTCGGCAACGCAGTCATGACTTTACCTTGAGCAAGATTGTTCGGCAGTGGCTGACACTATTGAATCGCCAATATGTCCCGCAAACGGGCGTCGAATCAGATTGGCATGCGGATTTGAGCAGTGGGGACATTAACCTGTCATAGCGCTCATGATAGTCGTTCAGTACCTAGGTCCTGAATGGTCGGTGCTGAGCTTTTTTGTCATTGATGGCGGGGATTTTCTTTTGATGAAACTATTATATAAAAGTTATGAATTCTATTAATCAATTTACAAACACGTGACGACTTTGATACATTCAATCGAAAGGTCAGCCGTACCTGGCCGCATTGGAGGAGCTTTATATTGAAGACAACGTGGCTGGCTAGTTTACTAGTCACAATCTTTTGGGGCGCCATATTAAGGATTGTTGTAATGTATTTAGGTGGGCGATGGTCGAGGCTTTGGCCGCCACCCATCATCGTTCGTGAACCACTCAAAGCCGTGGTAGTGGGTATCATATTGGCGGTGATGAGTGGGTTATTAGTGACAACGCACCATTAAGGACTGTATGCGACTTTCAGCGCGCTAAACCGACCGCTAACAAGCTTGATAAATTAAAAATGATTCGCCTTCTTATCAGAGGAAGGTGAATCACTTTTTAGTGTAGATGAATCACGGGGGTCAATGGTGAACTAACTGTCCGGAGTGCGTTGCACAAATGCTCACGATTTGGATAGTTGGAGTAGTTTGAGTAACGTACCAGCAAGTTCTTCACGTTGATGGGCTGGCAGATCACTCAGGTAGTCGAGTAATGCAACAATATTAGGTGATTGGAGAAGCTCGTCGCGAAAGAAGTCCGCTATTTTTAAATTCAGAGTTTCAGCGATTGCGGTCAAACTTTGTAGTTTAATGTTATCGACCTTACCACGTTCGAGTCGAGAAATTAGCGAGATTGAAACATTGGATTGTTCGGCCAATTGCTCGATGGTGATGCCGTGTTGCTGTCGGCGTTGCCGAATGATTTTGCCTATCTCGGGTAACATGGGAATCCTCCTTAATCCATTAAGCGTCTTAGCACTAATTTTAGAGGTTTCACTATGCTTGAAACAGAGCTGTAAGTACACTGTTAATACGCATAAAGTGTCATTAATTACTTTATATTAACCTTTATCATGACTGATTGATACCACAATCAATGATTTAAGTACAAAACAAAATTCGAGCTTGGTCTAGTAGATGTTCGAAAAGCAGTTTGATAGGATTATTGAATTTTATAATAAGAGTTATTTTAAAAAGCGTCTTTAAATACATCTTTTATTAATATATAATGTCATTAAATGTTCTTTATGACGAATTAGTGAAACCGTAATTAACCATGGTAACTTATTGTTCCTGGTAGTGATTACCATAACGGTGGAGGAGGAAGTAAATGAAAGGGTCTTTGTTAATCGGGGGAAGTCTCATGAGTTTGTTGGTCTTAGCAGGTTGTGGTCAACAGGTTTCCCAATCAAAAACAACAACTAAGACGAGTCAAAGTGTCACTAAAACTGCTAAGCCCAAAACAGCTACTGATCGATTGTTGGTGAAATTAGCTACTCGAATTCCAGCTGATGGTGGTAAGGACAATGCCAAACCTAAAAATTATTCGAAATTTTATCAGTTAAATGGGCACTGGTATTGGCGCCTATCTAATCGTAAGCAACAGAAGCTAAGTGGTGGGCGTGTTCAATCTTTTAAATATCAAAAAGATCAGAGCGTATACCAGCTCACTATTGATGATAATGGGACGAAACACCAGTTAAAACTTAGTTGGGTTGATAGTGGTAAGTATGCTTATCATTTGTCTGATAATTCAAGCAATTTGGATAACGACTATATCTTAAGCGACGGTACAAGCCAGGCAAAATGGCGATCAGGAGCCCCAGCTAAGCTGATTGGTAAATGGCGGAGTCCTTTTCAGCGGGCTGATCCTTATATGAAGGAATATCCTTATATGCGTACCGATTTCACAATTACGAAGCAAGATATGAACGGTGTTAATAACATCTATGATGCTCAGAAAGCTAACGAAGTGCCAGGTAGCGCCTGGGCAATTAATGACCATTTGTCGTCTAAGAAACTCTCTGACGAAACTTACATGTTGAAGTCGTATGTTGGTGACGGGCTAAATCTAAACAAAGTTCATTTAGCAGATGGTCGGTTGACTATTTTCTATCAGACGAGTGGCGCCATTAAGAATATGCAGCTAGTAAAAGATACGGATTCTACTGACAGCTCAAGCACAGCGGATACCGCTGATAGTAGCAGTGATACCACGGATGATAGTGGTGATACTACAACTGACAGTAATGAGAAAACGTCATCAGTGGATCAACATAACTTGACAACGCAACAGGTGAATGACTGGGTATGGACAGAGTTTAAAAAATCGCATGTGAATAATTCGGACTTCACTCAGGAAGACTATGATTTCCAATCTCGAATGGAAGATGATGGATTATTGTATATTTCTGTGCTTGAAAATCATTCGACAGCAAATATGAAAGCTGCGGGGGCGGCATCTGGTGTCTCACCGCGCGATGCACAGTATCGGATTGATGAGCATGGTCATCTTCAAGAAACATCACTTGTTGAGGATAATTATCATACTGTATCAACCCACTATTCTGGGGAATAAATTAACGTGGTATGAATTGTAATAAGGTCAGAAAGAGGAGTGAATTATGGCATGAAAGTTTGCCCAAATTGCCAACGAGAAAATGCTGCTGATAACGTTTTTTGTGATCAGTGTGGTCAAGATTTAAGTACCGTTGCCGTGACAGATACTGCTGGGACTAGTCATCGTCGATCAGATGGACGTTCGCAACATCTAAGACTATCAAAATGGGCGGTGATCAGTGGCGTCGTGGTATTAGGACTAATTATTTTGACAATCGGTTTTTCAATTTATCAGACGCAAGTAGTTAAGCCTAGGAAAGTGGCGGCGATTGTTAAGAAGGTGACAGATGATCAACCGAATCAATTTGCTACCGAACTAGTTAGTGATGATCCGAGTGTGACGATTACTGCTAAAACGGTCAAACCATTTATGACGTACACGCGTAAGCACCCACAATACGTCAGGGATATGGCAGTCGATTTAAAACATGATGGTTATACGAGTGACAAGACGTTTCGAGTTGTGACAGCGGGCCATGCGTGGCTGATTTTTCCAGTCTATAAATTACAGGTTACAATGATGCACCCGGAGATTGAGACTAATGTGAATAATGCCACCATCAAAGCCAATGGCACGGTCTTAACAACAACTAAAAGCAAGCATGCTACCTATAAAGCAGGGCCACTCTTTCCCGGAAGCTATCAATTTAAGCTAATCAGTACCCAATCGACGGTCAGTGAGAAAGCCAATCTGACTAGTGCCGGGGATACCCATCGAACGATTGCTTTACTAGCTAAAAAGACCAGTAAGGCCAAAGATGTGACAGTGGACTCCGCAAAAAATGATACGGCACCTGATGCTGGGCCAAGCGCAAATGATGCCAATGATAGCTCAGCTACTCAAACGGGAAAATCATATGATGATTTGTCAGGCCCTGCTCAGACTGCTGTCGCGGCTATTGCGGACGCTGAGGACATTGACCCGGATGATTTTACTTTTACAGAAAGTGAACCAAATCCGGACGTTTATGAAATCAAATTGTATGCAGCAGGAGAAGATACGTCAGCGAATACGTTCCGCTACGATAATATTCATAGTATTCTGGCGGAGCTAAATCGTTCGACAGGAAAGTTCGAACAAATTAATTAAATTGTAGAAAAGAAGGTTAGTCCAACGATGAAACAAACGTATTACCGAATTTGCCCAGCGTGTGGCAACCAAAATGCGGCCGATGCCAATTTCTGTTTGAAATGTGGAGGTGCATTATCACCAAATGATGAGTATGCAATTATGCCACATTCCAGTGACCAAACATTTCCACTTTTTGATTTGGAACTAACTCCTGATGAAGTTGCGATGACTAAAACATTCATGATTACGAGTGCACCAGCAGTTCCAGTAGGATATCGTTCAGCTGGACTAATTTTTGCTGAAAGTGATGTTATTCCTCGTTCGGGGGCCAAGGCGATGTGGGAAAGTATGATGAAGAATCTTTATGTCTTGTTGCTGACCAAGCAATATGCCGGTGTTGTCAATGTTAAGATTCAACCAGAAATGCGACCTGCTGAACAATTATGTTTATATGCAGAGGCAATTGTTCAGGATCGGCAATGAGTGGCTAGGAGGATAAGATGCGAAACTTGAATAAGCGGTTAGCACCGGCTAACGACCAACCGAGTGGGGGTACGAATCGATTTTGTCAGAACTGTGGGTATCCAGTTGCGCCGACGGATGTTATTTGCCCGCAGTGTGGCTATCATTTAGTGGCCGACAAAAGAACTGTCACGCATAAAGCAACGGGGCAGCGGCAACAATTTGAATTGTCACATTCCCGCGCAGCATGGTCGAAACGAAAAAAGTTAACCTGGCTTAGCAGCGGCCTTGTAATCATTATCCTTGGCGGTGGGCTGCTTTGGGGAAGTCAATATTATTCACGTACGGCCACGTTAAATCGGGCTATTGCCAATACGCAAAGAGGTCGGCGATTAACAGACTACTATACTAGTAGCCGCACTGATTTGCGACTGAATAAGCAAAAGTTACTACCAATCTATCGCTATTACCATCACCATCCCAAAGCGTTGACGACCTTGCAACGGGACTTATTGATCCGGGGCGTCAGTCACGACAATCATTTCAGGTATGGTGTTAGCGGGCACCGCTGGCTCGTATTTCCTAACTATCAGATTATAGTAAAGCCAATTTACCCTAAAATCACAACTAATCTAGCGGGAAATCAAATTAAGCTTGATGACCGGTCACTGGGGACTGCAGAGCGTGATGATGATATTAAGTCCTTGGGGGCATTGGTACCGGGAGAATATCAATTGACAGTTAATGGTACAGTCAGAGGACATCAGCTATCTAACAGTGGTCAATATCATATTACTAGTAATCGAACTTATAACTTACCGCTAACAACGATTTCGACGACATTGCAAACAGTACCGGCGTCAGCGATTTATTTAAATGGTCAAAAAGTCGGGACTGCTGATACTAGTGGTCACTTTGAGCTCAACGATGAGCCGTGGTCGTCTGATATGGCAGTGTATGCCCGTTATACGTCGAGCGAGGGCATGGCTAATTCTAAGACGATTCACTTGAAGAAAAGTGACGATCAATCGACCGTTGATATCAATTATCCCAATCAGATTAGCCATTCAGAGGCCGATAGTTTGGTGTCACGATTAATAATGTGTATGGATCAGATTTCTAATGGCACGGATATAAATGATGTCACTGACAGTCAAAATACTGCGCTGGCGGATTATTTTACTAATGGTAGGGATAACGCGGCTTACAACCAGATTGTCAAGATGACTCAAGATTACTCTGACGATGACGATATTGAGTCGGTTAGTTATGATTCTTCCCTAAAACAGGTCGTGCCGGGACCTAATGGGTCGAGTTTGGTCACGTACTCAATCGAATATCGATTCAATCTTGAGGATTATGCTCATGTACAGACATATCAGTACACTGCCACGATGACTCCAACAGGCAACGATACGACGTTGGGTTATCAATTTTCAAAAATAACAAATGGCCAAAAGACGAACGATGAACATGAGTCTTTTGACGAATAGCACAATCAATAAAAACAACGAGGAGCATATCAATGACGAATCAACCCGTTTTTTGCCCAAAGTGTGGCAACAAAATTAAACCCGATGCTAAGTTCTGTCCGAAGTGTGGCTATGCCGTTCAAGAGGTGCGGCAACCAGTAGAATCAGCGCCAATACCGCAATCTACACCACAAGCGGCCGGCTATAATTCATCACGTACCTCGGATTCAATTGCTTCGGTGAAACGTTTTTCTGGTAATTATTTTGCTTGGTATTTGGAGACATTGCGTCATCCTAGCCGACCATTAGTTGATGCCAACCGCTTCTTTGGTTTGACATCAATGGTTGTTGAATCCTTATTGATGGTTTTGACGATCGTTTCATTAATTCAGAAAGTACGGGCCTTAGTCGTCAAGAGCGTGGGAACTGAGGCACGAGACATGATGGCAGCATTGGATATTAATGGTGTCATCGTTAAGACTGGATTAACGATTTTCTTACTGATTATTATTGGCTACGCCATTTATACAGCTATTGCGTATGGCTTTCGACAAGCGCTGACGCCAGAACATGTTGATTTCTGGGACTTTGTTAATCAGTTTGCGGGAGTAACAAATTTAATTATGATTTTGAATCTGATTACCTTATTAATGAGTGTTATCACTAGTTCAGGTAATTTCTCTGGCTTAACGCTGTTGCTAATCTTTATGGTGCCATCGAACGTTTTAATGAGCGCAGCATTCATTTTCATCATCGTCAATGATGTTCAAAGAGCCCGAATGGATAAATTCTACGCGGTATTATTGGCAGAAGTTGCATTAACGGTTGTATTTAGCATCTTCATTTTTATCGTACTTAATATTTTCTGGGGGTCGCTGGTGGGCTACGTGCAAAATGTATCAGGAATTTGGCGTTAGATGATTAGGCACTTAGTATTATTCGCGTTCACTGATCCGTTAAAGGGGGGATGGCGATTCATAATTGACGGTTGTTGCTAGTTGTTTTGGAGAAGTTAAAAGGAGTGTATTTTTAGATGACAACGAAAAAATTAGTTCGTACATTGATGATTTCCACGGCATTATTAGGAGCAGGGGTAGTTGGCACAACAGCCGTATCTTCATTTGTTCAACCACAAGTTGCTCAAGCTGCTACTATGCCATCAGGTAACACTTATAAGAATCCTAATGATGGTGTTACTTATTACAAGGTTGGTAATCACTGGTATAATAATAAGAATGCCGAAGATTCACAAGAGTTGGCAGAAGTAGCTGGACGTAACTTTATTAATTACCAGATTGTTGATAATGAAACAGGCGCAGTACTTAAAACTTTCACCAATTTTAGTATGACACAAACACAAATTACTGATTTATCAGACATTGATGGAGAAGTAGATGGTTATATTATTACAGATTATGTAGACCAAGATGTAACTGGTGATGGTCAAACGATTATTGTTAAAGCATCTAAGACTGATTCTGGTTCAGATAATACTGGTGATACTGGTTCTGACAACGGTTCTGATACCAACACAGGTTCAGACAATGGTTCTGACACTAATACAGGTTCAGACAACGGTTCTAATGGTTCAAATACAGGTTCAGACAGCGGTTCTAATGGTTCTCAAACAGGAACGGACAATGTTGATGACAAAAGCGATGGCGAAACACAAACGCCTTCAAACCCCCAAGAACCACAAGACCCATCAAAGCCAGCAGAAGGTGGCAACACCAGTGAAGGTGACAATGGCAACGGCTCTACTGGTAGCACTTCCAGCAAGGACAAAGATACTAACACAGGTAAAAAAGATGATACTCAAAATGACTTGTACAAAGCAATTGATGCTTTACCAGCAACAGGCGCAACAGCTAATCAACTTGAAGATATTTTAACTGGTTCTAAGTTCTTGCCAGACGATTTAAGTGGTAATGATGGAACATACTTGTTACGTGATGGCAAAGCCAAAGTGGTTGCTGATGGTAAGCATGATGTAACAGTTGTATTCACTTATAATGGTAAGACTAAGAAAATTACTGTTTCTCATGCAACTTGGGATGCCGTTACACAATGGCAAATCAATCATGCCAATGACTCAAGTAGTAATGGAACAGACAATGGTAGTGATACAGGTGATGGTATTGATGATTTAGTTGATGGAAATACCAACAATGATTCAAACACTGATTCAAACACTGATTCAGATAAAGATACTGGTTCAGACTTTACTGACAATGGCAATGCTGACAATTTAGCTGATGGGTTAAAAGACAAAGTTTTAACAGAAAATGATGTTAATACTGCATCATCAGCTAATGGCGATACAGGTTCAGTTAAAGATTTGAGCGATACTGATGCAAACCAAGGTTCAGATACTAACACTGATGGAACTAAAGCAGATGATAGTAAAAAGAACAGTGATGATTTACCACAAACAGATGAAAAGAACAATGGTATTTTATCGACTATTGGTGCAGTATTACTTTCAGTATTAGGTATCTTTGGTATTCGTAAGCGTTTCTAATAAAATAATCATTTAACGCCTCTTCTTTAGAAATTTGGCGTTAGATGATTAGCACTTAGTATTATACGCGTTCACTGGGCCATTAAAGGGGAAATGGCGATTCATAATTGGCGGTTATTGCTAGTTATTTGGGAGCAGGTGTAGTAGGATCAACAGCGGTTTCTTCATGCGTTCAGCCATAAATAGCACGGGATGCTACCATTCCATCAGGAAATACTTCTAAAAATCCTAGTGATGGAGTTACTTATCACAAGGTTGGTAATCACTGGTATAATGGTAAAAATGCTGAAGACTCACAAGAGTTAGCAGGAGCGGCTGGTAGTAACTTTGTAAATTTTAAGGTTGTTGATAATGAAACAGGCGAAGTAATTAAAACTGTAACCAATTTTAGTATGAGTAGTATGCAAATTACTGATTTATCAGGACTTCCTGTAGAACTTGATGATTATACGATTACAGATTATGTAGACCAATATGTAACTGAGACGGTCAAACAATTACTGTTAAAGTATCTAAGACTGATTCGGGTTCTGATGATGCTGGTGATACCAGTTCTAACAGTAGCTCAGACAACTCGCAATCAGGGACAGATAGTACTGCTAATAGCAATGGCGCTGACGGTACTGAACGTCAAGTAGGAGATCATACGAATTCAAATAGCAATGCAGGCGTAAGCGATAGTGTGACGACCTCGACTAATATGAACTCAAACATTAACACCGGGACTACCACGAGTTCTGACA
The DNA here is from genome assembly GCF_000463075.2 of Lactiplantibacillus plantarum EGD-AQ4. GTDB lineage: Bacteria > Bacillota > Bacilli > Lactobacillales > Lactobacillaceae > Lactiplantibacillus > Lactiplantibacillus plantarum_A. Next base: position 76,250 of record NZ_AVAQ01000023.1, on the reverse strand, counting down.
ATGCTACTAGTAATACTGTGAATACTGATTTAAATACCAGCACAAATGATGCGGAAAATGCTAGTGCTACTGAGGCCAATTCAACTAGGGCCGATAGTGATCAATCAGTAGCGATCAGCAAAGATGTGACGTCAACAGATACCACTATGGGTACTTGTTCAAATGCTAGTGCTCGAAAAGCATCTACGTTATCACAAACTGATGAAGCAAATATGGTTTGCACTTGTCGGGACAATTTTATTGTCAGGATTAGGTGCACTTAGCTTTCGGAAATTCCATTAAATGTGATTGTGCACATAAAGGAACGTCCCTTAATATAGAGGGGACGTTCCTTATTTAGTATCTAATTAATTTTCAAATTGTTAGCATGCTTGTGTTTAATACCTGTCCAATAAGTCTGTCTGATTAAATAAACTTGGTAATGGGGCCGGTACCGTCACCCGTGTGGTGCTAAATGGAAGTTGTAGATCCAACAATTGGGCATGTAACATCAGCCGAGGCGCCGACTCCGCTTGCGAGTCGTAAAGTGGATCACCGATAATCGGGTGGTCACTGGCGGCCAAGTGGACCCGTAGCTGATGGGTACGGCCAGTATGCAGGGTCAGTTTAACTAAACTCTGATGGGCGGTTGTTGCACATACTTCGTAGTCGGTGAGTGCTGGCTGGGCATCGGCCGTGTTGACCCAGCGTTTGCGTTTGTCGGTAGCATCATGACCGATTGGCGCGGTGAAATGCCCAGTTGTTGTGGCAAAATGACCGCGAACCCAAGCATAATATGTTCGCCGAATTTGTTTTTCGCTGATGAGCCGGTCCAGGATTGGAACCACAACTGGATTCAAGGCAACTAGCATCGCCCCAGAGGTCATTTGATCTAATCGGTGAACCATGTATGGCGCCTGATCAGCGGGCTGTAGTGCCGCGGCTAAGTCGTTTAAAACTGAACCGGTCTCTCCGGGCTGATTCGGATGTGATTTGATGCCCGCGGCTTTATTGACGACCAATAAGTCAGTTGACTGATATAGGATGTCGACTGGATTAGTCGCAACCGCCAGATAGTTAGAGGTTGGCGTCCGAAAGTCGCTGGGGACAAACGTCAACGTGAGCTGGTCCCCAGTTTGAACGGTTTTGGCAATCGTGGTGGGCTGACCATTGAGTTGAATGCGGCGGGTTTGCCGTAATTGGCCCTGAATACGCTTAGGAATGAGCCACGACCGCAGACAGGCACGGATGGTTTGATGATTTAAAGTTGGCGGAATGCTGAGATCATAAGTCCATGTCAAAGGTCGTTTGCTCCTGTTCTTTAAAAGTGAGTGGTGTCGGGAAAATTAGTGGCAAATAAAAAGTCTGGAGCGCATCCAGACTTTTTATTTGCTTTATTCTTCGATGTCCGTTGGCTTAACGATTAAAACGTCGCAGATCGCGTTGCGGCTAACGTAAGTCGTTACTGAACCGACCATTAACCGTTCAACCGCAGAAAGCCCTGTCGAACCAATCATGATCAATTCATTGTGATGGTCGGCTGGAAATTCTCGTGCGATAACCGTCTTCGGATTACCGAACCGAACGTGGATGTCAACGTCCGTCACACCGGCGTCAATCGTCTGTTGCTTGAGTTCTTCCAACCGTTTTTGAACGTCTTCAGATAGCTTGTAGATGACGTCACCACTGACCGCACCGCCGTACGTGTCACTGAATTGGTTAACTTCCAACACATTTAAAATGTCGAGATGCGTCTTGTTACGCTTAGCGACTTCGATGCCCCGACGAAGAACTTCATCGGTAGCCTTGGAGCCATCAACTGGTACCAAGATATTTTGATATTGTTGTAACATAATGGTTACCCCCGTTTGATATGGCTAGTTAATAACTACATTTTATCATTAAATTTGATACATGTAAGCAATTTAAATCGATTGATTAATGCTTCAATTTCAGTTAGTAAGGATAATTATATTAATAGATATGGAAAACGGCAAATTTTTTCATCATCCAACAATTTTAAAATCAAACTCATTCGCAATCTGTTTAATGGCATAATCACGGCCTGTTGATAAATCACAATACCGAAATACGGTTAAAGTCCAGTATTATCAGCGGTTTAAACAGATTGTTGACCAACTCAACGGTGAGCAAAAGTTAACTAGTTGCCATTTCAAAATGATAACGGTATCAATGGTTTGCTATTAATAAAATAATTGAAGACAAACTTGTTTGAAAGTGACTGTTCGACATGCTAAGATTACTTTGTAACAGCAGGTATCAACGGGGATACATTCAGGTGTATTGACGACTAACTCACGGAAAGTTCGGGGAAATCAAATTGAAAATAGGAATGACGAAAAAAGTAGTAACTTCATTATTATTGAGTACCGCTTTGTTACCAATGTTAAGTGGTAAGGCGGATACGACAACGACGGCCACCAAGCCGTCTTCTGCAACCAAAGAGAGTGGTGCGACTTCCACTGCTAGCAAGCAAGTGACGTTGAGTGCGGGAAGCCAGACGGATACGGCAGCGACGAGTAGTGAGGCGCAGTCAGCTTCCACTGCTAGTCAGGCCACTGAAAGTACGACAACGACTTCGGCAGAATCTAAGTCGAATGCAGCGGCTACCAGTGCAACTAGCCGGGTCACTGTGCGGGCGGCAAGTGCGGCAACTAGTCAATCGGCTAAAGCTGATAGTACAGACCAGCAAAGTCAGTCATCAGAAGCAGCCAAGAAGGATGAAGTTGCTGCCAGCGCAACCGCGGCTTCAACGACGAGTGCGGTCGACAAGTTAGATGCAACGGCTAAAGCCAGTGCGGCAACCAGTCAAGATAGCCAAGCCACGAGTGACCATGCCAATTCAGCAGTGACCAGCTCAGCTGCTAAATCTGCAACTTCGGCGGATTCTGCAGCTAAGTCAGCAGAAGCAAAGTCGGCAGAGTCTAAATCTTCAGAAGCCAAACCAGCAGCTGAACAGGCGGCGCCAAAAGCCGCGCCACAAGTTGAAACGGCCAAAGTTGCGGCTACGATTCAATCGCCAGCTGTGGCAGCACGGGCAACGCGGGCGCTAACCAGCCAAGAAATCTTCTTAAGCCAGATTAAAGCGGGTGCCGTCTCTGGTTGGAACAAGTACCAAGTCTTGCCATCCGTAACGGCTGCCCAAGCCATTCTCGAAAGTGGTTGGGGCCGGTCACAATTGGCTACTGCCGGCAATAACTTATTTGGTATCAAGGGGAGTTATCAAGGACAATCGATTTACTTCCCAACTCAGGAATGGAACGGTTCACAATACATCACGATTCAAGATGCGTTCCGGAAATATCCGAACTGGTCAGCTAGTGTTGAAGACCACGGCGCCTTCTTAGTGGAGAATCCACGTTACAGTAATTTATTGGGTGTCACGGATTATCGCCGCGTTGCGAGCCTCTTACAACAAGATGGTTACGCCACCGCGCCAACCTATGCTAGCTCACTAATCAGCATCATTGAATATAACCAGTTACACCAGTGGGATCAAGAAGTCTTAAACGGACAGACGAATACTGGTAATAACAATAATACTCAGACGCTACCTGACGAAAATGTGACGGTAACGAGTGGTACACATAAGTTCACCAAGACCACGACGATTCACAATTCACCTGACCAAAATAGTGCGTCAGTTGGCACGTATTATGCCGGTGAAACGGTCAATTATAATGGTAAATTGACCGTCAATAATGCCACTTGGCTACGTTACCAATCCTATTCAGGAGTGTCACGGTATGTCATGATTAGTCAAGCAACCAACAATAATAACCACCATGAAAATCAAGCAACCGTAACACCTGCTAGCGGGAGTTATAAGTTCACGGTCAAAACCAATATTCGTTCAGCTGCCAGCAAGTCGGCCACGGTCGTTGGTACCTACAATGCCGGTGAGACGGTTTACTACAACGGTAAGGTAACCACCGGTGGCACGACTTGGCTGCGCTACTTGTCTTACTCTGGGGCCCAACATTACGTGGCCACGAGTGGGGATGAAGTTGCGCCAGTTAACAAGCCTAACGTCGTCGCAACCAGTGGGGCTTATCGGTTCACGAACACGACGGCCATCAAGAATGCGCCGGCCAATAACGCTGCAACGGTGGGGACGTATAACGCTGGCGACACCGTTTACTATAATGGTAAGGTGACGACCAACGGTGAGACTTGGTTACGTTACTTATCTTATTCTGGTGCGCAACACTACGTTCAAATCAGTGGTAATGCGGGTGGCAACAGTGTTTCCAAGCCACAAGTGACGCCACAAAGCGGTAGCTACCGGTTCAACCATACGACAGCGATCAAGAACGCCCCAGCGGGTAATGCTGCTAGTGTTGGTACTTACAATGCCGGTGAGACCGTGTACTATAACGCCAAAGTAACCGCTGATGGCCAAACTTGGCTACGTTACTTGTCCTATTCTGGTGCCCAACACTACGTTGCCATTAGTGGGGCATCATCGTCGTCGAACACGACGAGTACACCAACCAATACTACCGGTGCCTTCCGGTTTGTGACAACGACCAATATTCGGACGGCACCAACGACCCATGCAGGAATCGTTGGACAATATAATCCAGGGGAAACGGTCTACTATAACGGGACGGTACAAGCAGAAGGGTATACCTGGTTACGGTACCTTAGTCGCTCCGGTGCAACCCACTATGTTGCGATGATCAAGAACTAAGCATTTGAGTTGTAACTGCTTTCAAGTGGCTCTATAATAGTGTTAGTGAAATGGATAGCGACCACGGCCGCTATTAAGTTTCGACGACCTAGTTGGCTTCGACTGACTAGGTCGTTTTTAAATTTCAAGACCTGTAGGCGCAGATAACATTTATATGCCGGGTTTGCAATCGCTTACATTATATGCTATATTGGATTCATCGGAAGAATCACAGGTCAGTATCAAACCGTTACCCAATTGTTGTAACAAACCCGTCAAGTGATAGCTAGTGCAGTATAGCAGCGTTTCCGCTAATTTCGGATAACTGACTGACCCAACCTCCATCTATTGATGGCACGGTAGCTCCACGGAGAACGGATTGCCGCCAATCAAACGTTCATGGATGTGGATAGTGAATCAGTCATCTTGTGGTGTGAAGAACGCCACGCTAAACTTTTTTGTATGATTCTTCCAAAAAATGGGCTCACATTGTGGGTCCTTTTTTCATCTTGCTGTATGATTAAAGTAACCTAAAGCTGAAGGAGATTTTAAACCATGTACTATGTCGCAATGAAAGATCATGAAATTGGCCGCAACCTGGCAACAGAACAGTATTTAATGAACAATGTAGATTTTGATGAACCATTGGTCTTGTTCTATTATGAGGAACCTTGCATTATTGTTGGGCGTAATCAAAATACGCTGGAAGAAATCAATGCAGATTATGTTCGTGAACACAATATTACCGTCACTCGCCGGCTATCTGGTGGGGGCGCTGTTTATCAGGACTTGGGCAATCTCTGCTTCAGCTTTGTGGTCGACAGTGATAGCCAAGAATTTGGCGACTTTAAGACGTTTACCAAGCCAATTATCGATGCACTGCACGATATGGGTGCAACGACAGCGACGGTCAGTGGTCGTAATGACTTACTCGTTGATGGCAAGAAATTTTCTGGTAACGCCATGTATTCACGGAATGGTAAGACCTTCTCACATGGGACGTTGATGCTGAATGTCGACTTAAATGTCGTGCCACAAGCATTAACTGTTCCAACCGATAAGATTGCGTCAAAGGGGATTAAGTCAGTCCGGAGTCGGGTCACGAACTTGCGGCCATATTTAGCACCAGAATATCAAGATATCACGGTGCCAGAATTCCAAGACGCGTTATTGAAGGAATTATTCCACGTCGATTCACTTGACCAAATCGCCGATAAGGAATACCACGTGACACCTGAACAACAAAAAGCTATTGATAAAATTTACGAAGACTATTATGCTAATTGGGATTGGGTTTACGGCAAATCGCCTGAATTCTCAGTTAAACGTCGCCAACATTTTGACATGGGAACTATTGATGCCCGGATCAAAGTGGATGACGGCTTGATCAATAATATTAAATTTTACGGTGATTTCTTTGGTAGCGGTAACGTCCAAGACATCGAAGCAGCGCTGAACGGGGTGCGTTATGACCATGAAGCCATTGCGGACGCCCTAGCTGATATCGACTTAAACCAGTACTTCACTGGCATTGAACGGACTGCCATCATCGACTTAATTGCCCAGTAATAGGAGTGATTTGTTGAAACTGACTCGCTTAGTTGCATTTGCGTTTGTGTCCTTTTTTTGTTACGGTATCGTCAATTGGATGATGTCGACCAGCCATTTTCACTTGCAAGCCAAGCATATCTCGGTCGCCGAAATGTGGCAGGGCTTACTGATTGCGCTCGTGTTGTACTTTTTAGGCGTCCTGGCGGTTTATATTAACCGGATGCTGGGGTTCTACGTGCTCGGACTGGTGGTGCTGATATACAGTCTCGGCCTAATCAGCGCGCTAATGTCTGGCTATCAGAGTACGGCCGGGATGGAAATCAAGTTGTTGCTAGAGATTATGGGTGTGATTGGACTCGGAATCAACTTCTATACGTTGGTGCTACTCACACGTTGGCGACGAACAAATTAACGAAATTGACAAAATAAATGAGGGATCGAGTTTTATGCAACGAAACGTACAAACTTTTATCGATGATGTTACTGCTGAAAAGGTGACCCAAGCCAGTTTAACAGGGGCCTACGAGCAGTTGACCACGCAAGTTCAACCATGGTTGGAAAAGCTGGTTGCGGCGGTCAAGCAAGACCAACTGGCACAAATCACCTTGACGACGACCCACGAGCCCGCCATTAGCTTTCGGCTTGAGACGAGTGTCATTAACCTGCCACTCGCAAACTTGACTGAAATTGGCAAGGTGACGGTCGCAGACGATACGATGCCAATCAACGTCTATATGATTGCCGAATCCGAAGCACTCCAATCTGGCTTACGGATCGATGAATTAGGCTCGGTTGATGATGTCCTGGCTGACCAGGCCAACGCTGAAAAGTTGTTGACGGACTGGTTGTCCGCACAAGTCGACCGTTTGGACCAAATCACGGCGGTTGAAGATTAAACACAATCTTTACCTGTCAGTTACTGAATATTTACAAACAAATGGTATTGTTAGAGTTGATATTGGAGCCAAGCCAAAATCAAAATACCAATGGGAACGGTGGTGCCGATTGCTAGTCAATCACACCACCGTTTTTGTCACTGACACCTTGCATTTTAGAGATTAAGATGTTATGGTTGTTCTTGCGATGAGTCGATAGAGTCAGATCGTTAGTAATAACGGTTCCGCGCGAGCGGCTAGTGACTAATATTGATAGCGGGGCACGTTTCTCTGACGTATTTCAGAGTGCTTGGGTCACTGACATTGTGGAGTGTCACCCCCGCTGGCTTTGCCAGTGCCGTGAATAGACGCGTGTTGACCATTTTCGGATGGCTGATGCGCGTCTTTTTTGTCCTTGTGAATCACGGCTAAAGCGATGAGTGATTGTAGCAAAATTGCTAGGCATTATGAGGGGATTCTCTCATTGACTTGTCAATATCGCAGCATTGTTTTTATATAAAAACGGATCCATCCCACTTTAAGATAGATCCGTCAATGATAATGGAAAGTTTTATAAGAAATGAATCCCAATCACACCCACCAACATCAGCAATAGGCCGACTAAGCGGGGAAGCTTGACTCGTTGTGCCTGGGCTTCGAACCAACCAAATTGTTCAATGATGGCACTGAACAGTAATTGGCCAAATAATGCAATCACGACCACTTGACCCGTCCCAATCTGAGGGACTAACCAAGCGCTACCGAAAACGTAGGCCGCACCTAAGAAGCCGCCAATCCACATCCACCAATAACTTCCACCAGCTTGAAGGGCAGTTTGGAGTGGCTTAGTGGGCACCCGCAAGACGGCAATCAGTAATAGTAAGAGTACTGCGCCGACGGTAAAAGAAACCATTGCGGCGTGGACGGATGACTTCAGAATCGTGCCTAAGTGACCATTGATAGCCGCCTGAGTTGCAATTAGCATCCCAGCACCGATGCCAAGTAACCGCCACAGCCAGAGCCCTTTGACCGGATGCTCAGCGGTCGCATGATTAAAGCGGACGGTGGCGACTAGCATGCCCAGGGTGACTAATACTAAGCCAATGACTTTAACAATCGTCAGCGGTTCACGCGGCGATGCAAACCAGCCAAATTGGTCGATGAGAATCCCCATCACAATTTGTCCAAAAATCGGTAACACCGCCGTTTGAATACTACCGAGTCGTGGGAAGAGTAGCAAGTTGACCGTTAGACCAATGACGCCTAAAAGACCACCTAGCCAGATCCACCATGGGTTAGTCGCAATTGTCGTCAGTGAGACTAACGGTGAGACGCCACTCAGTAACGTGAGCACAATCAAAAATAGCGCACCGACGCTAAAGGAGACCGCTGAAGCTAAATAGGGAGACCCCACAAATTGGCGTAATTTGGCATTGACCGCGGTCTGCATGGCCAGTCCACCGCCCATTAAGATTGGAATTAAAGCTAGTAAGAACATCATTCATCACACTCCTATAACAGTTGATGAATCATAGCTTACTAGCTCAAGTAACCTTGAGGTCAAGCCTAAAGCTTGAATTATTTTTTGGAACCGTTCCCAAGTTTCTGAGCAGTGTGACCTGCTTGAAGTAATTGTTGATACTCGCGATAAGTTTGCGGGTCGACTTGTTTGGAGCCAGCCCGTAAATGAATCTTCTCTGTACCAGCTTCTTCGGCAGTTCGATAGTACCATTTTTTAAAACGCAAGTAGGCCAGCGAACTTTCGAGTTGGCTGATCTCGTCTTCGAGCGTCTGTTCATGTTTCGCCAAGAATTGATAGCGCTCGTGCAATGAATCGTCGCCATCTAAGCGCCAGGAGACGAAGTGGGCAATATCCTTGATGGCAACGCCGGCGCGTTTTAAGTCCAAAATCATTTGTAATAGCTGAATATTATCGTCGGTAAACCGGCGCCGGCCAGCCTGGTCGCGTTTGACGAATGGCAGTAATCCCATTTCGTCATAATATCTAATCGTCGCAACTGAAAGCCCCATGCGCTCAGCTACCGCACCAATTCCGTATGTTTTCACCCTCGTGATACCTCCTTAATCGTTATGATTACCATACCATGATGTACCGGAAATTGGGTTCGATTTAGTTTCGAATCGCCCAAGAATTACACGATAATAACTTGAAACGCAAAACGCCCCAATCAGCAGAAAATTTGACTGCTGGTCGGGGCGTTTTACGGCTAAGCGGTGAAAATTAGTGACGGCACTGTGGCTCAGTTGGCATGGGTGAGGATTGCTTTTCCAGAGGTAGCGCATCTCGCTTAAATTTTGTTCAAAGTATTTGGAATTTAGCGCATGTTCTCATCTGTATCTGACAGAACTGTCGTAATCTGATGACACCGCAGTTGATGCTGGGCATCCCATTTGACCGTCCAAATTTCTTGAAAGCGTTCAATATAAGCTGAATCCTTAGCCTGCTGGTTGAATGTGACACTTTTATTGGCATACCGGAAGTAGTCGCGGGCCTGCGCGGTGACTAAGATGTTGATGGCGCGGCCCGGACCATTGTCGAGCTGGCGGAGCGAAATCAGATGAAGTGAGTCAAGCTCGTTGAACTTGCGCTGAATCATAAAACCGACAATGATGCAGCGTTGATATTGATAATAACCTGGTCCCATCAAGCGGTGTAGCGACGTCAAATCATTATGCGTCCAAGCGGCCTCAACCTCATAGAACAGCGTTTCAAAGGCCACTGCTAGGGTCGGCGGCAGGTCCGTTTGATTGGTGAGTAAGTTCTGGCGTCGACGTCGCAATAAGCGTTTAATAGCGATAAAAGCGACTAGTAAGCCGAAACCGCCACCAGTTGCATGGTGTCGCCAACCAGTTATTATCCTGGGACGGTCAAAATCGCGGCGGTCATCATAATATTCGTCGCTGCTCGACCGATTCCAAGTAGACGTCGAGTCACTGCCGCCGCCACCACCGTAATTGCCGCCTGCACGTGCTTGGACGTTGATTGGTGCCATTAATAAGCATAGGAATAAGCCCCCAAAGCTTAACCATTTTTTCAATATGTTTCACCCCAATTAAGTTCATTCAATTAGCATAGCATGGATTGCGGTTAAGAAAGTTAAGCTATTAGTGGTGGCTGGTGTGGTGGCTGGTATGACTGCTGAATAAATTATCGTGAAGTCAGTAGGGTCTCCTGAACTTGTCAGTGGGATTGTTGGCAAGGGCTTGGATATTGGAATATAGTTGTTTCTGAAGTATTTAAAAGATGGTCGTATTTGGGCATTGGCAGTGAAAGTTTGTCATTGTAGCTGTGAGGTGTCCGCAACACGGTCATACCTGTGAGTCGCGTTGTTGAATCGTCATGTTGGATGGGCGAAGGAGCGACACCCGTGGACGTTAAATTCAAAAAACGCGTGCCCAACTAGGATTTACCCAGTCAGGCACGCGTTCAAGTATTAAACGTGACGATTAATCTTCTTCTTCTAACGTAGCTGCGGACTCAGTGTTTGCCGTTGCTTGTTGCATCTTTCCAAGCACAGCGCGGGCGATTGGGCCGACGATGAGCAATTGGAGCGGAAGAGCAACGATCAAGTTAAAGATCCAAGTATGACCATAAGTCGCTAAGACGTGACCGCCAGCCAATTCACCTTCGACTGCGATTCCGAAGAAGGACATGCAAGTCACCATGCCCAGCACCATCAAGACGGAAATCGTAATTCCGATTAAGACGACCTTTTTACGCATGTAATCATTAATGATATATTTGAAAGCTAATCGTTTGGCAATTGGTCCCACGACCAATAAGTCTAACAGGATCGCAACGAATAAACCGAGTGGGTAGCCACTAAGGATTGCCATTACCAAGCCGCTACTGAAGCCTTGAGCGAGGGTAACGTTGTAGGCGGTCATGACAAAGACCATTAAGCCAGCCATGATGGCAGTGAAAACAACTTCTTCTTTTAAATTACGTGGCATTCTATTGACACACTCCTAAATTTAGTTTCGAGTGATTACTATAGCATGTAAACCGGGCTTCACATAAGTAACAATTTGATGACAAATTATGAAACGGTTACATTTTGTAAGCAGAAAAACGGATTTAGTGGTGGATACTTGGTTTCATTAAGTGCTAATTAGGACTGTACGGTATAATAGAACTATTAAATGAATTCGTCGTGACCACGTAGCCATCAGTCAAGCCAGGTGAGTGTTAGCGATGGCGTGGATTCAGTTTTTTGAATCAAAAGATCAAAAGATAATGAAACGAGGGGTAACATGGCAACATTTAAATCAATTTGGGCTGGGTTTAAAGCATCCCCGGAATACCAGCAACTCAAGACACAATATGATCAGATGGATGGTGTCTCTGATATCATCGGATTGAGCTGGGATAATTTAAGCGAAATGGTGGGCAGTCAGCTAGATGCAGAGCTTTCTGATTATATCGGCAAGTCCCATGCTGATTGGACAGCAGCATCTATTGGCGCTTATTTGACTCAAGTCAAGCATGATGACGACATCGATGGCACGCAGTTCTTGGTGGAAGGACCGGTCGTCATCGGTGAACCGTACTGTACTTACTTAGCACGAACGAAACAAATTAATGCGAAGCCCGCTGATATTTCGAAGGTAATGGCAGAGATTAAAAAAGAGAGACCTGAAGCTGGCAGTCTTCCGAAGCTTTTATTGGCGTTATTTTCGACACCAGTTGAGACTGAAGGATTTATGGATGATGATGATGACTTCGATGATGATGAATTAGACGATACTGATTTTGGGGATAACGTTGAGTTTGATTCTGATGATGACTTTGTGCCGAGTGTTGATTTGGACCAGGATGGGGCATCCATGACTGAAGATGACTTTGATGATGATCCTAGTACCCGAGTTAATCGGGATCCAAAGTTGCCAATGTGGCAACCTAACCGATTATTAAGAGTAAATCTTCAGTATTCGAGATTAATGAAAATCTATCAAGAGCGTCCAGAATGGCAGAACCGTCCCGAGGTGGTCACAGCCGACTTTATGCAAAATGTTGTTGAAACATTATTGGTGATTGGGTATAACCGTTATCGTAAATTGCCGCGAAGTTGGACCAAGCATATGTTGGTTGAGATTATGACGGGTGATTTTGTTGTAGATCGTCTTTATAGTCAAGAAGAATATGCGGCGATTGGTCCAATGTTAACTGATTTGATTGGTATCGTAGGTTCCGAGCAGATGATGAAACCAAATAAGGTCGCTCAACTCCAACGGTACATCCAAGCGGCTGCTGCAAAAATGGTTGAAGCAGCTAAGGATTCCAACAATTATTCGGTAGACAAGAAGATGATCCTGAAAATTCAAGCGGCTGGTGTTGACTTGGATGATGACGACAGTATCAACAATTATGTGACTGACCACAAGAATGACATATTTAGTGAATATGAGAATGGTTTTCCAATCACGGCGGCAGTATTCGATGATCCAGAGCAACTGGCCAAGTTGATTGACTTTTACAGCCCTAATCAGGAAAGAGATTACTTGAATTCGGATGCGCATGTTGAGACTTTCGAGGGTCGGTCTTGGCATCGTAAGGACGCGATTAAGGCACACCGCATTGCAGTTGAACTCGCGTTTAGGGCCTATTTAGATCAACAGCAAAAGCATCCTGAAAATATAGGCCTGGTTTCTGATTATGTGGCGCCTTTTGAGTTTTACCTTGGCAGTGCATACGACTTCAACCTTCTACAGCCTGAGGAATTGACCACGGAAGCGCTTGAAGAGACCATGTCGCTTGAATACGGGCCTAATTCAGTTGTTGATGATCCTGAACAACAAGAGTCTGTGCAACGAATACAGCTCGATGACATCAATAAATTGATGGTCATGGTGGATATGCTAGAAGTGTATACAACACTTTCAAAGCAGCGTGCGCAAGCTCTGCAACAAGTTGTCAGAGCTGAGAAACTGCGCTTGCATAAGAAGCTAGGGATGGATGCGACACCAGCATTCCGAAAAAAGAAGAAACGTAAGCGGCCCAAAAAGAATCGGCGCAATAAACGTTAGGGGATAATTAGGGGACTCGTTGATACTGAGTGTTTGTGAAATCTATTGTGGGATGCAAGCCAATTGTGTGTCTACTGGTTTCGTTGATTACACGTTTTTGATACAGTCGGCGGCATTTTCTAAACCCGAAGTTTCTAGGTAAACCCCAATTCTTATCGAAACATTAAATTTGCATCTAAAACAGGTAAACGTTGGTAAAGTGAGTCAACATAGCGTATGCTTTAGATAGTATCAGACAATTAATCTTTGGGGAGTTGATTATCTTGAAAAAAGTGTTAGTTAGTACCGCAGTAATCGCCGCAATTGCAGCGCTTGGGGGTGGCTATTATTTGGAGGCCGACCACCAAACTAGTCAACAACGTGTTAGTGAAACGAAGACGGTCGTGTCAAAGAAGGCTGAGAAGTCGAGTAAGTCCGCATCCTCGTCAGATGCTAAGACCGAGAAGTCAACCGCAACAAAATCGTCTTCGACAGCTGATGACTCGTCAACAACTGCAACTTCCGATAGTCGGAGCTCATCAACGACTGGGACGGATGCACAGTCATCAACGGATTCCACGACGACCAGCAGTCAAACAGCTAGTTCTGCAGCAACGGGGAACAGCAAGCAATCGTCCTCATCAGCGACTAGCAGTACCGTTGCAACGCAACATTTAACGACCAGTCAGATCAACGATTGGGCTTGGCAACAAGTGGCAGCCCAGTATCAAGGGACAACCGCTAACAAACAGAACTTTGTCTTCAATCAATATCAACAGGGCGGACTCGTCTACGTTGAAGTTTATGAAAATCAAAATGCCGATGTGGCGCACTTAGCAGGACGGTTCCGGGTTAATGCCCAGGGTCAACTTGAGCAGCAACAACTTGCCAAAGGGGATGTCTGGCAAGTCGTTTCGACGCAACCTTAAGCCGTTCGACTGAAGTGAGCTAATAACGGTCAAGGAGATTCCTTCAGAAAATGATTCTGGAGGAGTCTTTTTATATACACTTTTTCTGGTCGGATAGTCGACGTAGGTTTGGATTGACCAGCATTCCACTCACACTGTGGATATTGCCAATGAAGCACCGTGTGTAACCGCCTTCTTGCCCTCACATTCAAAATACGGCATACTAGAGGAAGGATATAAAGGTTGGTGGATAAGTTGGCAAAAGAGAAACATGAGATTTATGATGAAAAAGATAAGCGGCTTGGACGCCTGATTCTCAAGATTATGGGGATTGTCGCCGTGGTGAGTGGTCTGATTGGACCATTTGTTTATGTGTGGAATGCTGACTGGGGCCGCGAGCTGGGAACATTAGCCGTGATTTGCGGTGGCTTGGTGCTCTGCTTGGGACCAAAGGGGCGGACCGCTGGTGGACAGTGGCTTGCGTTGTTGAAGACGTTGGGACTAGCCGTTTTGATTCTGATTTATTTTGTGATTATTTCAAAGTTATTCGGATAGCGGAATCGACGGACTGTGTGGACGTGCAAGTCAGTTTCGCAAAATATGACGGATGTCAGGAACTGCCGGTGAATGGTGGTTCTTTTTTGATACATCTGATTTTAGCCGCCATGTGTCAAGTGCGGCAGAAGTCGATCTAATTTAATCGGTACGCCGAAATTTTGAACCGCTTGATCAAGCCACATGGCGTCAATCTTTTGAGTGCTTCAGCACGTGTTGAGAATGCACCCGTCGTAAAATTAACCTTGCACTCGCTTTATCATGAGAGTAAGATGAAAATATCATTAAATGACATGTTGATGAGAAGAGTAGTTAGTCTGCGCCTTTAACAGGGAGCCGTAGTGAGTGCAAAGCGGCAAGGTGGCGGCCTAATGAAGATGAACTCGGAATGCCCAGTAGCGGTCGCAAGGCTGTGCTGGCGGGACTGGCCGTTATCCTAGTGAGTTGAAATCAACTTGATAAGTGTTGTGGGGTGACCCGCAATTGAACTTGGGTGGTAACACGCGACCGGCGTCCCTGATAGATGGCGGTTTTTTTGTGTTTTCATTTTTAGGATGAGATTACGATTAAAGGCATAAAATTTAATAAGGTGGATTGAGAACATGACAAAGCAGACAGATGAGTTACATATTGAAACGCGGTTAGCGCAAGCAGGTAATCGGAGTGATGATGAGAAGACTGGGGCGATTTCAGCACCGATTTACTTATCGACGGCATATCGGCATGCCGGCCTCGGTCAATCGACGGGCTTTGATTATCCGCGGGAAGCACAGCCGACGCGATGTATTTTGGAACAGGTGTTAGCTGAAATGGAACACGGGGTGGCCGCCTATGCGCTCACTTCCGGTATGGCAGCGATTCAGTTGGTTTTCACATTATTCCATAGTGGGGACAAAATTATCGTTTCAGACGATTTATATGGGGGTTCGTACCGATTCTTTGATTTACTGCACGACCACTATCACTTGGATTTTGCGGTCTGGGACGGGCAAGACCAGGCGGCACTGGCTGATTTAGCTGATGAACACGCCGTTGCGTTATGGCTCGAAACGCCGTCCAATCCAACGATGAAAGTCATTGATATTCAGGCCACCGCTGCGACTGCCCATGACCACGGGTTAAAATTAATTGTGGATAACACGTTCTATACGCCGCTGATTCAAAAGCCGTTAGATTTGGGCGCTGACATCGTCGTGCATTCAGCAACTAAGTATCTGGCTGGCCACAATGACGTGCTGGCTGGCGCGGTCGTGGTTAAAGACCATGCGGATGCCAAGGCCTTAGAATTCAATCTGGTAACGACCGGTGCCGTGTTAGATCCGTTTGACGCGTGGCTACTATTACGGAGCTTGAAGACGTTGCCGCTTCGTCTACACCAACAAGAAGCCAATGCCCAGTCGCTCGTTAAAACGTTGACGGCGGATGCACACGTGTCGCGGGTCCTATATCCCGGTCGCGGCGGGATGATTAGTTTTTATCTGGCTGATGGGACCGACGTTGACACCTTTTTACGCGCGTTAAACGTGATCTCCTTTGCTGAAAGTCTAGGTGGGGTCGAGAGCCTGCTGACGGTGCCCGCCGTCCAGACGCACGCTGATTTGACGCCAGAGCAGCGCGCTGAAAAGGGCATCACACCGAACTTGTTACGTTTATCAGTCGGTATCGAAAACGTGGCTGATTTAGCGGCAGATTTACAACAAGCTTTGCAACGTGCGAGCGAATAGCGCAAAGTTCTTTACTTACTTTTAGTATGTGTTAAACTATAGTTATCATCAAGAATATTGGAGGCATTTTTTATGGCAACTGCAACTTTAAGCGACGAAGAAATTCGCGACCGAATCAAGACGGGTAAGCATATGTTATTCTTTACGGCGGACTGGTGCCCGGATTGTGCGTTTATTAAACCAGTAATGCCCCAAATCGAAGCCAAGTACGACCAATACGATTGGATTACGGTTGACCGTGACGCGAACATTGAAATCGCTCAAGACATGGGTGTAATGGGTATTCCTAGTTTCGTTGGCATTGAAGATGGTCAAGAAATTGGCCGCTATGTCGACAAGTTCCGTAAGACGCAAAAACAAGTTGAAGATTTCTTAGATACACTTGAAAAGTAATTTATTTATCGCACTGGTCAGTAGTGGCTAGTCGATTCAATTGCCAACTCAGATGTGTCCATGATGGTTAAGGTTTAACCACGATGGGCGCGTTTGGGTTGGTTTTCGTTTGGGCTTCTGCTACACTATTAACTATTAATTTTGGAAACGGTGATAAAAATGACAACGAATTTATTTGAAGACGTGGTAGTCCGTACGACCAAATTGGGCGATTTGCCCGTCTTACACGTGTTTGCAGCGAGTCAAGCACAGACCAAGTTACCAACGATTATCGATTATCATGGTTGGACGAACCAAACGGCGACAGAACTATCCGCGGCGTATCAACTGGTCCGCGCTGGTTTTCGGGTCATTTTACCAACTGCCTATTTACATGGTAGCCGCAATGATGGCACTGACTTAGACCGCCATCCAGAACATTTCTGGTCGATCGTCGGCCATTCGGTGGCTGAATTTCCACAATTAGTGGACAGTTTAGTTGCGGCGGGAATCGCTGACGCAGACAAAATTAGCGTAATGGGGACTTCCATGGGTGGCATTACCGCTGCTGGCGTGATGGCCACGCAGCCCCAAGTTGTTGCCGGCGTCTCACTGATTGGGTCACCTGAACCGGTCGCATTCGCCAAGGACCAAGTTGCACAGCTGCCAGCAGCCTTACAAGCCAAACTGCCCGACGAACTGATTACTAAAACGTATCAGCAATTGGCTAAGTTTGACTTATCGCAACATCCAGAAGCGCTAGCGGGGCGCCCAATGTTCTTCTTTAACGGAACGGCCGACCAGATGGTGCCATATCAATATGTGCGTGACTTTAAGCACCGTTTCAAAGATACGCCCGCACTAAGCGCAACGGTCTTCAAACGTGCTGAGGGTGGCGTTCACCATGTTCCGCATAAGATTCAGGAAGCTGCGGTGGATTTCTTAGCCGCTAACATCTTGAAATAAGGTAACGACGATCGTTGGTGATTGTTAACAATTCGTCGGCTACTAACTGATGCTTTGAAACTAATCCATAAAACTAAATTCGAGCGTCCTAGCTGTTCAGATTTATAAACAGCTAGGGCGCTTTTCGTCTAGTATTACGCTGAAGTCGTCGGATCCCAAAATACAGCAGTAACACCAGTCCCACTGGTTCTGACAGCAGCATCAAGAGGCCGCGCTCTAATATAAAAATGGCGAGATTCATTTCATCATCCCAGCGGGCAGCGCGTTCGTTTAAATGAGAGTGGTACTTTAAGCTGGCTTGCACAGAGATTGATTGCATTTTGAAGTGATTGTGACGCAGAATTGGGACGGTAGCGAGGAGTAGTGGGTAACTGATCAGGTATGAGCTAGCTAGCCAGTACACGGCTGGGGTGAGGACCAATTGCCACTCACCAGTGGGCTTGGCCGTGATGGCGTCCTACGCGAGAATGAGTACTGGTAGTGCTGATAATTCGGCCGTCAATATATTAATTAATTGATGTTTGATCATTTTTTTGCCTCGAAATCGAATGAAAAATTATTTCTGAATCAACTGGCTCAAATTAAAATAATCCGCATTATAGCCCTGTTTTGGCAGATAATCTGTCGTGACGATTTGGTTAGTTAAGCCAATATTTTTAAAATAATGATTGTTTACAATTGAATTTTGAACAATTTAGATGCATGCTAATAATCGTAAATGAAAACGTATACAACAAATTTTTAAAAAGAAGGCATTTACTATGGCAAAGATGATTGAAGCATCCGTCGCAATGTTGAAAGTGTTAGAAGCTTGGGATATTAAGCAGATTTACGGCTATGCCGGTGGGTCGTTTAATTCAACCATGCACGCATTGGACGTCGAAAAAAGTCGGCTCCAATACGTACAAGTGCGTCATGAACAAGTTGGTGCACTAGCTGCCGCGGCTGATGCGAAGTTAACTGGGAAGATTGGTGTCGCATTTGGTTCTGCAGGCCCTGGTGCTGTTAACTTGCTGAACGGACTGTACGATGCGAAGGAAGACCACGTTCCCGTACTTGCCTTAGTGGGTCAAGTTGCCCATACCAATATGAACTATGATTATTTCCAAGAATTTGCAGAAGAACCAATTTTCAGTGACGTTGCCGTCTTCAATCGGACAGTAATGACGCCTGAAAGTTTACCATACGTTGTCGATAAGGCGATTCGGACCGCTTACCGGGAAAATGGCGTTGCCGTGGTTACAATTCCAAATGACTTTGGTTACGTTGAAATTCCGGATGAAAACTATGATTCAGCGAGTGTTCCTGCCAAGTTACGGGGCGTTCCTGAAATCGAGGATGACCAAGTCAAGACGGTCTTAGACATGATTAAAGCTGCTAAGTACCCCGTCTTCCACGTTGGTCAAGGGACCCGTGGTGCGACCGAAGATATGATGGCTTTAGCTGAACGGTTACAAGTACCAATTATCATCACTGGTTTAGCCAAAGGGGTCATTCCAGATAGTTTCGATGGCAACATGGGCAGTGCTTACCGGGCTGCTTCCAAGGCTGCGGATGAACTCATGGGGATTACGGACTTAGTTGTCTCAGTTGGTGCGGACTATTCATTCGCCCAAATTATGTACACGACCCATGATTTCAAGTATGTTCAGATTGAATTAGATCCTGGTAAATTCGGTCGTCATCACCATTTAGATTTCGGTGTCAATGGCGATGCCAAGGTGTTCATCAAACGGGCTTTAGCCTTGAGTGAACAGGCTGCACCATCACCATACTATCAAGCTGCTAAGGCCGACATGGCTGATTGGAAGCAGTACTTGAAGAAGTTGAGTGAACGGACGACTGATCCACTGGAATATGAACAAGTTTATCAAGAAATCAACCGGGTCGCAGAAGACGATGCCGTCTTCTCAATGGATGTCGGTGACAACACCATCAACAGTTTCCGGTTTTTAAAGATGAACCCTAAGCAAAAACTATTGACCTCCGCCTTATTTGCGACGATGGGTGCCGGCGTTCCCGGGGCAATTGCTGCCAAGATGAGCTATCCTGACCGCCAAGCCTTCAATATTGCCGGTGATGGGGCCTTCTCAATGGTTATGCAGGACTTGTTGACCGAAGTGAAGTACCACTTGCCAATCTTTAATATTGTCACGTCTAACCAAACGTTGAACTTTATTAAGTCTGAACAAGAGGACGTGCCGCAACCATACTATGGGATCGATTTGCTCGATGCCGACTTTGCAAAAATCGCTGAAGGTATGGGTGTCAAGGGGATTCGTGTGGATCACTTTGACCAATTGCACGATGCCTTTGAAACGGCCATGGCCGAATTAAAAGCAGGTCGTCCAGTCTTGATTGATGCTAAGATTACTGACAAACGGGGCTTACCAGTTGAAATTTTGGATGTCGATCCAGCCAAGACGTCCGATGCTTCAGTCAGCGCATTCAA
This sequence comes from Lactiplantibacillus plantarum EGD-AQ4, assembly GCF_000463075.2. Classification (GTDB taxonomy): domain Bacteria; phylum Bacillota; class Bacilli; order Lactobacillales; family Lactobacillaceae; genus Lactiplantibacillus; species Lactiplantibacillus plantarum_A. The sequence continues at coordinate 56,148 of NZ_AVAQ01000023.1, read as the reverse complement.
AGAAAAGTACGATGCTAATGAATTGAAACCATTATCCAGTTACTTCAAGGAATTCAAAGTACAATAAACCTCACGATTAATCGTTGAGATTTGAATCACAAATTGGCAGTTCTTCCATTGTGGAAGGACTGCCATTTTTTTACGCGTCGTTCTGATGGTATATACCGGTAAAAAGGTGGATAATGAGCATACGATTTGAAGATAGATGTGACGACCGGTTAAATGGGGAGACCGGTATTCGTTACTGAAGTTGTCGCCTGAATATCGGTGATAGTGAGCATGACGTTTGAGGACGATTAGTACCAACAAAGGGGGAGTACATGATGATTCATCGACGGTTAATTGCCGGTCCGACGTTTATTTTAGGCCTGGTTTGGCTGATCGGTTACGGCCTACAACGGGCCCACAGCGGAATTGGTGGTGCTTGGAGTGCCTACGCGTTTACGGGGCTGATTCTGTACACGATTCTGGCAACGTTCATCACCAGTTTGGCGGATGCGTATCAGGGAAACCATGCGCAGACGAAGGCTGAAAAACACTTTTACGGCTATATGTGTACGTTATCGGTGATTTTAACGATCACAGCGATATACTGGATGGCTCATAATTAGGGGGACCACCATGCAAGATGAAAGTGATTGGTTGATGCGGCAGTTGCGCGCGTTTGCGACGGGTTTGGGCTACACGTTGAGTCGCAGTAAGGGTGGTGAGACCCAGGTCGTCTTTCCACAGTCGCAAGATAAACCGTTACCGCACCAAGTCGAGCTGACACAATTAATCGACAAGCACGCCTATGCGCAAGCCGCGGACCGCTTGTTAGCGTTACAATACGCCATGACGGCGGCAGAATTCTTGAAGTTAGGCATCTGGTTCTACGCAACACTCAACCGATTTGATGACCAGAACCTCGCCAGCGGGGGAATATCGCGGGCGTCACTGGTGGCGGGATTAGTACAGTTGAAGCAGTTAGATTTATAACGTGAATGTTGATGGGAGCGGAAATGACGCTGCTTTCGTCAACACACAACGTGAAACAAGCAACAAAAACGAGCTTTCAGAAAAATTCCGAAAGCTCGTTTTGATTAATTTAGCGCATTAGTGATGAGGCCATTAGCGGACAACGTAGACCTGATCGTGAATCAAATCAAATGGCCGAAAATGGGCGTTTAACTTAGTCACCGCATCGTCAGTTTGATATTCAGCTTGGTCCCAGAATTGCTTGGAACCAGTCGCGCCGTACTTTTCACCAATGACAATTAGTGGGATATCGTGCTCATCTTGGCGCATTGCTTGTAAGAGATCCCAATCGATGGTCAATTTGTCGGGTGACCAGGCCATGATAACGTACTTGATGGACCCTGCGTATTGCTTAAAGGCGCTGACAGCATCTAGCGCTTCAATCGATGTGACCGGATGACGCCCGGTTTGATTGCCAGTCTCGTGCGTCCAATCCTTGGAATCGGTCGTGTAGATTGGTTGACTCGGATGCAGCCGCTTGAGCCCCTTTGAAATGTAGCCGTTGCCGGCCATGACTTCTAACACTGGGTTATTACCAGTGAAATCGGCTAAGTCTTTGAGAAATGGGGCGCTGATGTAGGCCCACATGCCGTATTGCGCTTCCAAATAATCCCGGAAATCACGCAACAATTTGTCGACCTTTGGCAGTGCCGCTGACAATTGGTTCCACGCGGCATCACCAGCCGGGTCGCCCATTGGATACTGTTGGTTAATGCGTGCAAACAGCTGGTCCTGAAAGTCATCTGGCACCTCCAAGACGGGCAGTTGTTGCGGTGCCAGTCCAGCGGCTAATAAACGGTCCGCTTCCAGCACGTTATTGATCAGTACGAGGATTTGCGGGTCGTCTTTAAACAACGAGCGGTACCGCGTCATTTGTTGAATGTAGGGCGTCGTGGCTTGTTGTTTCGCCCGTTTTTTAAGTTGTTTTAACTTCTTGGGATTCATAATAACTCCTAGTCATCAAAATGTAGATCTAATTCTTCCTGACCGACCACATCCGTCGTGGCCCGGTGTTGACGGCCATGTAAGTAGCCATCCATCAGTTGAAATAGTTCGTAGCGGTCTTCACTGGACAGCTGTTCCTGGTTGAACGTCAGTGGTTTACCAGATAAAAAGATCCGTCCAAGGTCATATTCTTCTTGGTCCGATTTTCCTGATAAATAATCAGTGGTGACGTTAAAAAACTCGGCTAATTTACGAACTTCTAGGTAGGAAGGGGTTCGTAAATTACGTTCCCAGTTGCCGATTTGGGCCGCAGTATTTTTGCGGGTCGTCTGTTCGGCGGCGGGCATCTGATTGAGCGCAGTCGCGAGTTGAGCCAGGGTCATTTTTTGCCCTCGTCGAAGGGCGCGTAAACGTTCTGGAAACATATGCTCACTTCCATTCTGTTAGATTAGCGGTGCGGATAGGGCCATAAATTCGTCGATATCCCGTTTGATTAAAGCGACGCCGGCCTGCCAGAACGCCGGCTTAGTTAAGTCCACGTTGAGGTGCTTGGCAGCTAAGTCTTCGGTCGACATGTTGGCTGTATCCCGTAGTAGAGCGATGTAGCGGTCTTCAAAGTCCGGCTGGGTCTTCGCTTGTGCGTAAATTCCGAGGCTGAAGAGGTAGCCGAATGTATAAGGAAAATTATAAAACGGTACGTCGTCGATGTAGAAATGTAGCTTGCTGGCCCAAAACATCGGATGGTAAGTGCTCAGAGCGTTGCCGTACGCTTCTTGTTGCGCGCTCAGCATTAACTGCGAGAGTTCGTCGGGCGTGACGATGCCGTGTTGCCGGGCTTCATAGAAGCGGGTCTCAAACAAGTACCGCGCGCGAATATCCAAGAACATCGCAAGCGGGTTTTGCATTTTAGCATCGAGCAAGGTCAACTTGGCTTTGGTGTCGTCTGCGGCTTTAACGCTTGCGTCGGCAACAATCAGTTCTGCAAACGTCGAGGCCGTCTCTGCGACGTTCATCGCATAATCCTGACGCCAGAGCGGTAGACCTTGAATCACGCTTCCATGAAAGGCATGACCGAGTTCGTGTGCGAGCGTTGCCGTGTCGTTCGGTGAGCCAGTGAACGTCATGAAAATGCGGGATTCGTGAGTTTCAGGCAAGTTTTCCATGTAGCCACCGGGCCGCTTGTTTGGCCGATTCTCGGCTTCGACCCACCGATTTTCTAAGGCGTGTTTAGCAAGCGCCCCCATCTTAGGGCTAAACTGCTGAAAATTCTTAATCACGAAGTCGGCAGCTTGGTCATAAGTCTGGCTTGGCACTTCTCCTAGAGCAAGTGGCGCTTCAATATCTTGCCAGTCCAGCTGTGACTTGCCTAAGAGTTGCGCTTTACGTTGCAAATAGCTGAGTAGCAGGTGCTTGCTGTCGGCAACGACTTGGTACATCGTATCTAACGTGGCACGGCTCATCCGATTTAATTCGAGTGGCTTTTGCAAAAAGTCATCGGTACCGTGTGCGTGATAGTTTGCTAAGCGAAAGCCAGCTAAGTGGTTCAGAGTGTCGGCAAATGGAGCCGCGTGCGCTTGCCAAGCCGCTTCCCAATTATGCATCAATTGCGCGCGCTGTTCGTTCGGCATAGCAGCGGCTAACATGTTTTGCGCTTGCCCAGCTGAAAGTTGGGTCGTCTGCCCTGTTTCATCTGTGTAAGGCACCTTGATTGCACTGACCAGCGTGTCGTAATGGTCGCTCCAGCCTTGAAAACCATCTAGGGCTAAGCTGTTGATCAAGGCTTCTGTATCATCATCTAAAAGTGCCAATCCTTGCTGGCGCATCTCGGTGAGATTGAAAGCGAGTGGTGCTAGGGCCGGCTGTTTGATGAGTGCCTTAAAGGTGTCCGCATCCAACTTCACGAGTTGTTTTTTGAAACGTGTCAAGAGATTATCCAACTGGTTGTCGAGTTGGTAAAGTTGATTCAGTTTGGGCGCTGCCTTGGTGTCGTCCGCGTGTGCGGACTGGTAGGCGACAACGAAGACCGTGGCTTGATCAATGCCGGCTTGAATTGTTTGCAAGTTATTGACGAGTTCGGTGAACCAATCCGCATCCGGCGTATCGGCTGCGGCCCGCCAATGAACGAGAATGTCGGCAGTCGTGGTTAATTGTTGTTTGATTGTGGTCATTTTTTCAGCTAATGCGGGTGAGTCGATGCCACCGGCAAAAATGCTGTCTAAATCCCAGGTTTCTGAATAGTGCATCAGAATTATCGGCCTCCTTAATCTGGTCTAGTTATCTTTAATTATAACGGTTATTATGGAAGTAGTGGCAAAATTTTCCTGCTTTAAGCAGATTTTTGACGATGGCCAGGAATCCTGTCTTTTGATTCTGTGCTGAATTGTCGATTGCTTTGGCCGGTATAGATGGAATTTGGTGCCGTACGATGCGAACTTGCGTCGTCCTAAAGTGCCAAGATACGAGGAGTGGTTAGGTGTGAAGAAGTGGTGGATAACGCTGGGTGTGCTGGTGGTGTTAGTTGCTGGCGGCTTAATTGGTGCGGGGAGTTATTTTTATCACGTTGCGATTGCCAGGGGCGACAAATCGTTCGTGACTCAGAGTACGAAATTATCGAAAAAGAGTCAGGTTTATCATGAAAAATATTGGTATTTACATACAGCGAAACAAACGTGGACAATTAAATCGCATGACCATTTGCGATTAGTCGCGTGGTACATTCCGGCCAAAAAATCGACCAAAACAGTGGTGCTGGCACATGGCTTTGCCGGCAATAAATCATTGATGGGTGCCTGGGCAGGCATGTATCATGAGCTCGGCTATAATGTTTTGGTTCCTGATTCACGTGCGAGTGGTGCCAGTCAGGGGCAAGCAGTCGGCTATGGTTGGCTTGAGCGGCGGGATGATTTGCAATGGGCCCGAGCCGTCGTCAAACGAACAGCAACCAAGCAAATCGTAATGAGTGGGATTAGCATGGGTGCAGCTGGAATGACCATGGCGAGTGGTGAGCGACAGATTCCGCAGATCAAAGCGTACGTGGTCGATAGTCCGTTTACCAGTGCGGATGCCATTATCAGCTATCAAGCGGGCCAGTTGTATCACTTACCGGCATTTCCATTGGTCAACGTGACGAGTCTGATTACCAAATTACGGGCGGGGTATAGTTTCAAAGAGGCGGACGCGGTCGCACAAATTCGTAAGAACCGGTTACCGATTATGATCATCAGTGGCACGAAGGATGATTTTGTGCCGACCCGCATGGGTAAACAGCTGTATCGCAATGCCCATCAGCCCAAGCAACTCTGGCTCGTTAAAGGCGCTGGGCACACGACTGCGATTACTCAAAATTATCAACGATATATGCGTCACGTCGCTAGTTTCTTGGCACAATATGTCGATTGAAATAAAATAACCTTTCGATTCAGTTGCATCGCAGGCCTGAATCGAAAGGTTATTATTGTTATTATGATGGATACGCAGACACGAGGATTGCACAATGATTAATGAATCAATCGCTCATGTTGAGCACCTATAGCATGTCCTGCCAATCGGCACCGCTATAACCACTGCCAGCACCGACTTCGAGCGGCATCCGTAATGTTGGATGAGTCACTGTGGTGGTGGATGATTCGTTGGTTGTTGCGGCATGTGCGGATACTTGAACTAGACTGATACTGAGAATTATCATAAGCTGGCTGTTAATAAGATGACTAAACTTTTTTATTTGACCGATGGTGAATCATGTGAGACAAGCCAACTATGATGAGTGCCGGTAACGCAATGATAATTAGTATTCCGCAATAGAAAATATCAGCAACCAAACTGATGTCAGCATCCTGCTGTTGATTAGCGGCGTCGATTGCCAGTCGGCTTTTAACTGGATTCGTCGCGTCATGGTAACTATCAGCTAAGTTCGAGGGTTGTTGACGTTCTATTGCAGCAGACTTGGAACGAAGCGACTTGGTTTTGAAATGCGGGTGGCCGATTTGGGGTCGGATGATAATCAGTAATGGATAAGCAATCAGAAATGAAGTCGTCCAATACAGATTAAGCCATGTCCAATGGAGCTGCAGTGTGCCATCTGGGTCAGCGGTGATTAGATAGTAAACGGCAATAAAGAAGAGTCCGCCGCGTAAATAGGCCGCTAAAATATTTTTAACAATCACCATATTAGGCCACCTTTCAAATCTACAGTGCTAGTTTTCATATCATGCTATTTCAACCCAGATTGAAGTAGTAGGAAGTTATGGGGCTATTTTGAATTAAAATCGCATTAAAATCAAGCCGCATAATCTCACCTTATTATAAAAAAGCAATCAGCCGTCGAAATTTGCCGGCTGATTGCTTTTATTGATGTTATTAAACTAGACTGACTAGCCCCGCTGGTATGGCAGTTGACATGGTACATCGACGCCATCTTGCAAGGTGACGAGATAGAGCTGGTCTAAAACAGCGGGTCCCCGTGAATGATTGCTGCCCCAAGTGGTTAATAGCTCGTTCAACCGGCTGGCGACTTGATGGTGATCCATCACGCAATCCAAATCCTGTGCGGCTTTAGCTAAGGCTTCAGATAATTCAGGAATTGCTCGTACTTCAGGATCACTGTACGCCACGTCGATTGCCCGAGTCAAAGCGATGGCATTTTCATTTTTTAACATGTTTCCCCATCCCTTTCGCATTATGATGACCAATTGTGGTCTACTGCTAACTTAAGTATAGCGCTACTGGGGTGAGTTTCAAGTTGAAAATGTAACCGCTATCACACGTAATGGCAGTGTTGGATTGCATTTAATGAGCCAACGTGTTATATTGTAATAGATAAATAGAACACTAGGAGGCCGATCAGTTGAAATTCGATGACAAGGTGCCGATTTACTATCAAATCAAGCAACACATGTATCATGAAATGATTGACGGGTCATTGCCACCGGGGGCTAAGTTGCCTGCGGTCCGGCAATTAGCGGTAGATTTGACTGTTAATGTCAATACGGTTCAACGGGCCCTCAGTGAGATGATTGCAGAGGGAACGCTGACGTCACAACGTGGTAAAGGTAATTTTGTGACGGAAGACCCGGAGAAGATTGCCCGATTACAATCGGAATTAGTGACCGAGCAGTTAGCATTAGCTTATCAGCAATTACATGCCTTGAATTTGAGTGATGATGCGATCATTCAGCGCATGCAACAATATATTGAACAGCGGGAGGATGACGCAAATGGCAACATTAACGCTTAAAAATGTCGCGTACAAGCACAATCAACGACAGATTTTACAAGATGTGCAGTTGGTACTTTCGGCAGGGAAAATCGTCGGCTTGTTAGGTGAAAACGGGGCTGGAAAGACAACTCTGATGCGGCTCATCATGGGAACGGCTAAGGGCCGCGGTGAGATTCGGGTCAATGGTGAAGCTGGCGTGGTTGCCCGTAAACAACACATCAGTTTCACGGATCACCTCAGCGGATTTAGTACCGGCATGAAATTAGAACAGATTGCAAAATTTTATGCTAGTGTTTATCCAGACTTCGATACAACTCGGTATCAGGAAATGGTGGCGTTCTTGGAACTCGACCCTCAACAAAAATTAGGCGAGTTGTCCAAGGGGACCCGGGAAAAGTTGATTATTGCGCTGACGCTGAGTCGCCAGGCGGCCGTTTATTTGCTGGACGAGCCCTTCAGCGGTATCGACAGCATGAGCCGTAAGAAAATCATCAACAGCATTATTAAGTGGACCCCTGATGAGGCCATTCTGCTCATCAGCGACCACTATGTCAGCGAAATTGCGCCGATTTTAGACGAAATCGTGGTTGTCAAAGACCAAACGATCACGTTGCACCAGGCGACTGATGAGATTCGTGATCGGTATGGTATTGAATTAGAAGATTATTATGAACAGTTGTATACGGGAGGTGCGACGGATGACAAATAGTTGGTCACTTTTTAAGGCACTTAGCTGGCCGCGGTTCAGACAAATGAATCTCCTGGTGGGCGTTGAAATCATTGCAGTTTTGGTCACGAGTCTCTGGACTGCAATCAAAGGGAATTTTTCGGGTGCGACATTATTTTATAATTTAAGTGCCTGGATGATTTTGCCACTGGCCGTCGGGTTCATTTTGTTGGCAGTCGCTAATGAGAAGACGTTTCGGTCAGGGACCTTTCAGTTATTGCCCGTCAGCGATTGGAAGATGTACACGATTAACTTGGTGGCGTCACTTGCCAACATTATTTATGTTTGGCTCCTGCAAGTGATTCTGATGGCAATTACGATTGGCATCGGCTGGCAGGACTTGATGGGTGGTCTAACGACAACTTCAATTCTTTTCAGTCAGTTTAGTGCCAGCGGTGTGACGAAGTTCGTCCTTGGAACGTTATTAGTCCTCGTGCTCGTCACCTTATTGATCTGGAGCACGATTGCGACTTGCCACTTTATTACCAACGCGGCGAAAGGCTTCTTACCGAAATTCCGTCAGCAGTTTGTGAACGTGATTATTACGGTCGTCGTTATCTACGTGGCCTTCCGCTTAGCCAGTCTCCTCATGAATATGATTAGTTATTTATCGAGTCAATTGGTTAATCAAGGGCAGGTCGATTCCTTGTGGGTCGGCAGCTTGATTATGTTGATCGTCATTCTGGTTGAAGGCGCGATTAATGTCTTTATGCAACACAAATGGGTCGAACCAACGCTCAACTAACTGAAAACGCACCGCAAAAGCCACTGCGAACTGACCGCATCACGCGGTTGGATTTGCAGTGGCTTTTTGAGTTGGTCCATTAGTTCGAAATTAACGCGCTCGACTGGCCGGCCTTTAAAAGCGGCTAGACAACTTTGGCGCCCAGACTATTTTTAAAATGGCGTAAGGCCCATTCGTGTCCGTCCGCATCAAAACTAGCAACGGCGTCTTGATGAATCACGAGTTGATAGCCTAAATTGTAAGCGTCGACGGCAGTGTGTAGCACGCAAATGTCAGTACAGACACCAACTAAGTGGAGCGTATCGACGTGGCGTTCGCGTAGTCGTAAGTCCAGATCGGTGCCAGCAAATGAACTGTAACGGGTCTTGTCGAATTGCCAGACTTGATCATCGGCTTGATGCTGATCGAACCAAGTCTTCAAGGGGCCATACAGTTCACGACCCCAGGTGTTGCAAACGTTATGCGGTGGAAAGAGGCGACTTTCCGGATGATACGGGTCGTTGGGCGTGTGGACGTCGGTTGGCAGTAATACCCAGTCACCATTGTCAGCCATTTTTTCTGCAAGCTGAACAATGGTCGGTGCGAGTACCTGTCCCGGTTTGCCACAAGTCAAGGCCCCGTCGTCGGCCACAAAGTCGTTGGTATAATCAATAATGAGTAACGCTTGATTGGTTGCCATTGTGCGATTACCTCCCTTAAGATGGCTTTACTCTAAACAACTTCACGTGGCCTGTCAATCACTAAGGGTGGGGGAGCAAGCGTGTCATAAGTGAATTAATGTTGGTTAGGTATTCACAGTGAGTAAGGCAGCGAGTTGGATGGACGCCAATATAATTTTATCGATAATTATGTTGTTAATCGTTGGGGGAAGAAATTCAGCGGTATGATTGCAAATCGTTCAAGCCAGGCGGTGAGTTGTTCCGGTACGGAGACAACGAGGGCGAGCGCGTCAACGGATGTCCAACTATACGACTGCAACTGACTCGATATAAATTCCCAACGCAGCAGTGCGGATGCTCGACTACCGGTGAAAAATCAGTGTTGTAAATCAAAAGTCACAATGTGTGTTTATCTGGCGAGTTGCGTTAAAATTAAAGAACAACTCAATCAAGGAGGATTTTTGGTGTGCAAACTGTTTTCTTAGTGCTACTCCTCGTCGCGGCTGTCGTCGTGGCAAATGCCGTCTATGCACGCTTTAATCAAGTCCCGGTCGCCTTTTTGCAAATTGGAGCCGGATTAATATTGTCATTAATTCCGTTATATCAAGACTTCGAGCTGGAACCGGAAATATTTTTATTTGTGATTATTTCGATTCTCATGTTCAATGACGGGCAAAATACCAATGTTCGTAAGCTGAGTCACCAATTTGGGACGACCTTGTCGTTAGCGGTCGTGTTGGCAATCGTCACGATTTTCATCGTTGGAACACTGACGCATCAACTGATTCCAGAATTTTCATTAGCACTGGCGTTAGCCTTGGGTGCAATTATAACGCCGACCGATGCCGTGGCCGTTTCATCGATTACGACTAAGGTGGCGATTCCTGATGAAGTCATGACGACGCTGGAAAATGAGTCGCTCTTTAACGATGCTTCTGGTATCGTGGCCTTTAATCTGGCAATTGCCGCTATCGTGACGGGACAATTTTCAGTCTGGCACGGGATTACGAACTTTTTATACGTTTTTGTTGGTGGAATTATCGTTGGCCTCGTATTGGGATACGTGATCGTGGCCTTCCGAATCATGTTGATCAACATGCGCGTGGACACGCCGTCCGTCATTGTGCCATACACCTTACTGACGCCATTTGTCGTGTACTTCTTAGCTGAATCACTCGGCGTTTCTGGCATCTTGGCCGTCGTGGCGACTGGTTTGATTCATGGCGTGCAATCGGATCGGTTGCGATTAACGACTTCGCGCCTACAAATCGTGATGTCGACGACCTGGTCGATTGTTGCTAGTATTTTAAACGGAATCGTGTTCGTACTGTTAGGCGTGTCACTGCCGAGCGTCATCAAACATTTGCAACAGCGTGATACCGGGTCGGTGGCCGTATTAATCGGCTTGGGAATTCTACTGTATCTAGTGATGACTCTGGTGCGGTTCTTCTGGACGCGGTTTGATTTGGCTCGTATTCGCGCTTGGGATACGCACGAAAAGACCCGCAATGCGTTTGTAATGGGGCTCAGTGGGGTGCACGGGACGATTACACTTGCGATGGCCTTCTCGTTGCCCTTAACACTCAACGGTAGTACGTTTCCATATCGCAATGACATTATCTTCGTTGCCGCCGTCGTTATTTTGACCAGCCTACTGGTACCGACGATTTTGTTGCCGCTGACGCTACCGAAGCAGACCGTTAAAGTGACGGAAGACGAGCTAGCAGCGGCTAAAGCGGAGATGGTCACTCATGCGATTCAATTGATGCAGGCGCGCCACGGCAATAACGCCGGTACGGGTAAGGTGATTGAAATCTTATCTGGACAGCGGACGCTGGATGGCCGGCCGAAACGGTCAGAATTGTCGCAGCTCTTTGATGCCACGTTTGACGTTGAACAACAGACCATCAATCAAATGGTCGACCGTGATGAAATTACGCCGCAAGCAGCGGATAAATACATGCGCTTGGCGAGCCAGACACGGATTCAAAATCAACAGACCTTTTTCACACGCCTTAAGTTGATTTTCCGGTTCACAATGGTCAAATTTGCGTTGACGAAAAAAGCGCGTGCGCGGCGAAAAGTCTTTCGTCAGTACCGTGCACGCCACGGTCAAGAGCGTTCAGAATTACTGGCCCGTAATCGTGAAATGTGGCAACAGATGCGTACAATTGAACAGAAACCATATGATGCAGTGCTGGCCTATCTCTCAAAAACGATTACCGCCGAGAACCAGCAAGCCATCGGTATCGTGCGCCGAGCCTACGATGAACGGCACCGACGCTTGTCAGGTGAACGGGACTTACAAGATGTGCAAAATGAACTATTGATTGAAGCCTTTCAGCTGGAATACAACTTTATCCAAACCCAGTTGGCCAATAAGACGTATAGCGCTGAACTGGGCAATCAGTTGTATGAACAAATCTCAACCGACCAGTTAGTTTACTTACAATCGGTGAATACGGATTAGTCACACTTAGTAACGTCAACGACAGGACCAACTGTGACGAGTACCATTGCGGGCACGGCTCAGGTACAATCAAAGTATCCCAAGAGTCGCATTGACGTATTGCTAAGTCAATCCGTCCGCCCCCCAAACTGTAAATGATGTATGACGTCTGGGAATAACGATGACCGCTTTAAGCCCTTTGGTTTGAAACGGTCATTTTTATGATGTGTGTAATTTTACATTGCAGTTAGTTAATTTGGCTGGAATCATGGTTAAACTGTGCCTGTTCTTAAGTTCAAAAGCAGCCAGCTGAGACCCGCTGGAAACAGTACAGCTTAGCGTAAACTTGCTGTTGCGGAGACGTCCTCGTCCGGCTTCCAGGCATTCTGGTCAATGGCCGTAACGTGGTGGACACAGATTTAAGCCGACAGCCCACGTCTTAAATACTGGTCTTTCACTAACCAAGCAAAAAACGCTTGCTAAGTGAAATTTCACCACTTGGCCTTGCCCAGAATACCTTCCAACCGGGATCCTATTCGAAAGGCGGACATTTGCGGACCCAACCTTAAATAAACTGTTCGTTGATTTTTAGTATACGGCCATCTTGACGTTCAACTGTAAGACTAGTTTCTGATGAAAGTTATTGTACTCGTGTTCAAGTTACAGGAGTCAGCAGCAATGCTGTATATTGTTAAAATGTTCTCTAGTCGCATGAACATAGAAGAATCTTAAATGCTGAACGGGTAGCAAATCTGTCGTCTAACTTTAAGAATTGTTGCCACCAAAATTGGTCAATAATCTGGTCCTATAATCTTCTAATCATCGTATCAGTTGGTCAATTGAACAAGTATTTAAGTTGAATAAATCGCCGGATTTAGACTCATCATTGATGCTGATTCAAAGTTTTCAGGAAGGGTCAGTCTCCTAGTATTCAGTGGTCAATTGCACCAAGTTAGGTGGTTGTTCATCCGCCATTCGAGCGGCTTCCCGACTGGAGGGGCCGGCTGACAATGCTCAGTAGCCAAATTATTCTTAGTCGGAAGTGTCTTTCTTCCGGCTTAGAATAAGACTCGTATTTGAAATTGCGCAGTGAACTTCTGCGTGAGTTCAAATCGATGTCGGCTTACGTTCCAGCAATTGTCAGCCGGCCCCGGAAGTCGGATTAGGACGCATCTCCGGCTGACGAACAGCAAACCAACCGGCACCTTTCAACCATCTTTAATGCCGAATCATAACTTTTGGTCAGATGGTCGCTGGGTTGGCGCTGACAATAGATGTTTCCGGTATTCTAAGCTAGTATAATTTTAATCATAAAATTCGAACAAAATGCTTGTGTTAGAGTGGCTCTAAGGTGCTAATCTATGAACAGACTTATGAATTAGAAAGTGAACGATAAACATGGAAACGCCTATTTTGGCAACAGTTGATCAACCGGCAGACCTTAAAAAACTATCATTGTCGGAACTGACACAGCTAGCTGATGAGTTGCGGCAGGTGCTATTGAATAAAGTTAGTCAGACTGGGGGCCACGTGGGGCCAAACTTGGGCGTCGTTGAATTAACGATTGCCTTTCACACGGTTTTTAATTCGCCCATCGACAAAGTCGTCTGGGATGTCTCCCATCAAGCCTACACGCACAAAATTTTGACTGGGCGTAAGCAAGCTTGGTTGGATCCGGCTCACTATGACGATGTTAGTGGCTACACAGCTCCAGAAGAAAGTCCGCACGACTATTTCAACATCGGCCACACTTCGACGTCAATCGCACTGGCGACTGGGATGGCGGTTGCGCGCGATATTGAAGGTAAAACGGGTAACGTGATGGCCGTCATCGGTGATGGCTCCTTGTCCGGTGGTTTAGCGTTGGAGGGCTTGAACATTGCGGCGACCTTGAAGTCGAACCTGATTATCTTAGTCAATGATAATGGGATGGCAATTGCGGAAGACCACGGCGGCATTTATCAGAATTTACGGGAACTCCGTGAATCAAACGGGACGAGTACCCACAACTTGTTTAAAGACTTCGGTCTGGATTATCGGTACGTGGAAAAGGGGAATGATTTGGAAACGATGTTGGCAGCCCTTAAGGCCGTTAAAGATATCGACCATCCAATCGTTTTGCATGTTCACACCGAGAAGGGCCACGGCTATCAACCCGCGATTGACAACAAGGAAGCCTTTCACTGGCATGTGCCATTTGACTTAGCCAGTGGTGCAACTTTGCATCCAACGACTGGAGAAACTTATAAGGACGTGATTCACGCGACCTTGGAAGATGAATTAGCTGCGAAGACACCCATTACCGCGATTACGGCGGCGGTTCCGGGGACTTATGACTTGAAACGGTTTGGTCGTAAACATCCCAGCCGTTACTTTGACGTTGGTATTGCCGAACAAGAATCGATTACGTTCGCTGCCGGTCAGGCGCAACAAGGATTACGGCCAATTGTCTTTCATTCTGGGACGTTCCTGCAACGGGCATATGACCAGTTATCACACGACTTGGGCATCAACAAATTACCGGTCACGATTATGGTTGCCGGTGGGCGCATCAATGCGGGCGACCCGACCCATCAAGGAATTTTTGACGTCGCGATGTTGAGTAATATTCCGAACCTGACGTATTTAGCGCCAACGACCAAGGAAGAATTGCGGGCGATGATGCACTGGACTTTGCATCAAAATAACGGTCCGGTCGCAATTCGGGTCCCAAGTAATGACGTCCAGTCCGCGCCACTGCAAGACTTTGACGCCTTGAAGATGCATACGGTCCACAAGGGTCAGCAAGTGGCCTTAATGGGTGTCGGCAGCATTTTCCCATTGGCCGCGACGGTTCAACAGCAATTAGCTACGCACGGTATTGATGCCACGCTGATTGATCCACGTGATATTTCGGACCCTGATACGGCCACTTTGGCGCAATTCAAGGCTGGACATCAACTCGTGGTGACGATTGAAGAAGCTAGTCTGAGTGGTGGTTTTGGTGAGAAAGTCAGCCGGTACTATGGTGACAGTGAGATGCGAGTCTTGAACTTCGGGGCCGCAAAACGGTTCAATGATCGGGAAACGACGACGGAATTGAAACACGAATTCCAGTTGACGCCTGAACAAATCGTGACTGCTATCACAGCCCAATTGGCACAAAAGTAATGGCACGAAATTAATTGAACATCGGTTGGCAATGATGAATTAAATCAACCGCTTAGCCGCAGTCAAACACCTGAAAAAGGGGTTGACTGCGGCTTTTTAGTTTAGCCAGGTGTTTCGATAAAACATTGGACAAAATGTCCCAAAACTCGCCGCGCACGCTTAATTATTGAACGTTTTGACCGAAAGTCAGTCTTTAGCTTGGTTCCGGCAATTAAGTCGGTATAATGAAGGCATCAACTAATTTGGAGGAAGTCAACATGTTAACGATTGCTTATATTGGAAATGGGAAGAGTGCGAATCGCTACCACTTACCGTTTGCCTTGAAACTAAAGGATAAAATCAACGTCAAGACAATTTACTCACGCTCCGGACGACAAACCTGGCAACCGCTTGCGGAGGTCCATTACACGACTGACCTGAACGATATTTATCAAGATCCGGCGATTGATTTAGTGGTCGTTTCAACGCCTAGCCACACCCATTACGCGGTAGCCAAGGATGTCTTGTTGCATGGGAAGAACGTGCTAGTCGAAAAGCCGTTTACCGAAACGTCAGCGGAAGCCCAGGAATTATTCGCTTTAGCCAGAGAGAAGCAGCTATTCATCCAGTGCTACCAGAATCGCCGTTTTGACTCGGACTATCTCACGGCCCAAAAAGTGATTGAAAGTGGTGTACTGGGGGATTTACTGGAAGTTGAAATGCATTTTGACTACTTTCGACCGGAAGTACCCACCAATGTCAAAGAATTCTCGTTAGACACGAGTTACTTATATGGCCACGCTTGTCATACTTTGGATCAAGTCATCGCTTATTTTGGGGAACCGGACGACGTGCACTTTGATGTTCGGCAGTTGTTGGGCGCAAACCGAATGAATGATTACTTTGATATCGATATGTATTACGGCGCGCTGAAAGTTTCGGTGAAGTCCAGCTATTTTCGAATCAAACCACGGCCAAGCTTCGTACTGTATGGCAAGCAGGGGATGTTCGTAAAGGCGGATAAGGATCGACAGGAATATGATTTGAAACACTTCTATATGCCAGACCATGCCGATTTCGGCGTCGACCAGCCGGAAAACTACGGGACACTGACGTACGTTGATGATGCCGGCGACTATCATGAAGAAAAAGTTGTTTCAGAAGTCGGCGATTACAGCCGCGTTTATGATGGCGTGTATGAGACACTCGTCAATGGCGCACCGAAACTCGTGAAGGATGAGGAGACCCTGTTACAAATCAAACTCTTGGAACAAGGCATCCAACAGTGCCGGCGGTAATTATCATCAGGAGGAAGACATATGCGATTAGGAATTTTAGGAACTGGAAAAATTGTTCAAGAATTTTTACCAATGGTCAAGACGATTCCAGCGATTGAACTCGCAGGCTTATTGTCGACGCCGCGCAGTGTGGCACGGGCGCACGACTTGCAGCAAGAGTACCAGATTGCGACCGTTTATACGGATTACGCGACGTTATTGGCGGATGCGGCGATTGACACGGTGTACGTGGCGCTGCCGAATTCACTACATTATCAGTATGCCAAACAGGCCTTATTGGCGGGTAAAAACGTGATTTGTGAGAAGCCGTTCACCCTGGTGGCTGAGCAGTTGGCAGAGTTAAAAGACCTCGCTTTGAGCCGTGACTTAGTCCTGATTGAAGCCATCACCAACCAATATCTGGAGAACTATCAAGCGATTCAGCGGAATCTACCAGATCTCGGAAAACTGAAGATTATTGAATGCAACTATTCACAATATTCCTCACGCTATGACCAGTTTAAAGCGGGGACCGTGTTACCAGCTTTTGACCCCAAACTGGGTGGCGGGGCGCTGATGGATTTGAATATCTACAACATTCACTTTGTCGTTGGGCTGTTAGGCGCGCCGACGCACGTGCAATATCTAGCCAATGTTGAGCGAAATATTGATACGTCGGGGATCTTGGTGTTGTCCTATCCGGATATCAAAGTCGTCTGCATTGGCGCCAAGGATTGTACGTCACCTGTGCGCTCAACGATTCAAGGGACTGATGGATCCATCGTTTTGAACGGTCCAACTAATACCGTTGAAAGTTTCACGAAAATTGCCCATGATGGAACGACGACTGATTATGCAGGCAATCAGGCCGCGCACCGGATGCATGCTGAATTCGTCGCGTTTGAACGGGTGATTGCCGAGCACGACATGGCAACTGTTAAGCAGCAGTTAGCCCATTCAGAAGCTGTCATGGCCGTCGTTGATCAGGCGGTGGCGAGTGCGGGATTGAGACTGGGTTAGGCTGAATTATCAACAAGTCACCAACGATTAGGTGCGCACGTGCGTCAGTAATTAGGCGCGCGTGGGTGCCTTTTTGTGTTGAAATTTGGCTGACAAACGACAAAGCCAAGATTCGCGCAGGGGCGACTTAACTGCGGATTGCGGACCAACTAAACCTGATGGCAGACCGCAAACTCGCCAATCTAGCAGGGCACCTGAAATAAGTTGCCATGACCTCATCGCGTACAAGCGGCGCACCACCGTTGCGATGGTTTTTAACTTGTTACTACCGCCCGCCAATTGGGATTAGCGCTCCTTGGTCGTCAGCGGGCCAGCTTGCAGCAATTGTTGCTTGGACTGTAAATTTTGCAAGTTGGCGTGGAAATCTTGCGCGTACATCGTGGCAAAGAGGCTATCGAGGACGTATTCGAAGGCCGCTTGTGAGGCAAAAGTACCGATTTTGGCAAAATTATATTCGCTTTGTACGGTCAGCAATTGCGTTGTTGCTTGTGCCAATAGCGGCGATTGTGGATTCCCAGTCAGTACGAGTAATGGAATGTGGTGGTCGACGAAGTACGTGGCGAATTGCTGGTGCACACTGGTCGTACCGGCGTAGGAAATGATGAAGGCACAGTCATCAGTCGTCAAATTGGCCGCGTTCCAAGCTTCATCTGCATACTCATCGGCAATAATCGCAAAGCGGTTGATTTTGACGAGTTTGTTTTGAAAGCTCCGTGCGCGTAACTGGGAATCACCCTGGGCAAAAATAAAGAGTCGCTTCGCCCGCATCAGCAGGTTCGCGGCTTGGGCGAGCTGTGCCGTATCCAGTTGCTGTTGGGCGGTTTGAATGGCGTTGATGGTCAACGTCGCCATCTTAGCGCTGATAGTTTGAACGGAGTCGTCATCTGAAAACGGAAAGTTGGCATCCACGGTAGTCGATTGGTGTTGCTGCCGGGCAATTTCGGCTGTCAGTGCCTGTTGAAAATCGCGAAAGCCATGAAACCCCAGCTTCTGGGTCAAACGCACGATCGTTGAATGCGACGTATACGTTTTGGCGGCCAGGTCCTTGATTCGCAACGTGGGTAGCTGATTTAGATGGGCTAAGATATAGGCACTGATACGTTCTTCAGTACTTGTGAAGTCGGTCGGGTGTTGCAAGTTGATTAAAATTGACATGTCATCATTTCCTCCAATTATTAATATCATACGGGTAATTTTCGAAAATTGCGATTGTTATCAGAAAATTGAAAATAAACAGCTTGACCTGGTACCGGTTTCATAAATTATGGTAATTATATGAAACATCGTGGTATCATCAAGTTAGAGAGGAAGTTCTGTGATGACGAATATTCATGATATTGCCCGACTGTCAGGCTATTCCGTTTCAACTGTCTCACGGGTGATCAACCACCAAAAGTACGTGGCAGACGATAAGCGGGCGAAAGTCGAAGCGATTATGCAGGAACTCGATTACGTGCCTAATCGGGTCGCACGTGATCTGAGTCGGGGTCAAACCAAAACCATTGGCGTGGTCTTACCATACGCCAATCATCCGTATTTTGCCCGGATTGTGGACGGTATCGTGGGGGCAGGGTTTGCTGCCGGTTACAAGATTACGTTACTGCCCACCAACTATGACCGGACGATTGAACGGCACTACTTGGAAGAACTTCGGAGCAAAGCCTATGATGCGTTGATTTTTACCTCACGTAGTAGTTCGTTAGAGACGCTCGAAAATTATCGCAAATACGGGCAAATCGTGTGTTGCGAAGATCCCGGGGACGACCGCGAATTGGCGGCGGCGTATACCGACCGGATGGCGTCGTACGTGACGGCCTTAAAGTGGGCCAAACAACGCGGTTATGAGACGATGGGCGTCATTTTGAGCCGTAATAACGTCATCAGTGCCAGCACACGGGTGACCAAACGAGCTTATCAGCAGGTCTATGGGCCGCTGGATGACGCTCATTTGTTTATCGGTGCGGCGACCTATGAAGATGGCTATCGGGCTGGCGAGTACTTTGCGGCACAATCGCCACAAGTGGCAGCGGTCTTTGCGAATGGTGATGACATTGGCGCGGGCGTTTATCAATACTTTATTGATCACCAGTTGCCCCCGATGCCGATTATTGGTCAGGAGAATCTGTTAACGAGTCGGTTGTTAAAATTTTCGACGATCGATCACCATTTGGAATCGTTAGGCCAGTCTGCATTTCGACTAGCGATGGGCCAGACCCGGACGCATGAATTAATAAAATCAGAATTTATTGAGCGATAATTTGGAGGCACTTAATATGGTAGCGAGATTAGCCGTTTTTGATATCGATGATACACTTTTAGCAAGTAATAAGACCCTTTTGCCGAGTACCGTGGCTAGCATTCAGGCACTCAAGGACCAACAGATCCATGTCGCGATTGCGACTGGTCGTAATTTGGCGATGGCTCGTCCCGTGATTGAAGCGTTGGCGCTACGAGACTATGTGCTCTGTAACGGGTCGGCCGCCTTCGCGGATGGTAAACAGGTTCATCAGCACACCTTGTCCAAAGCTAACTTGGGTAAGCTAATTACGGCCGCCGACCAACAACAAATCGATATTGTGGTCGAGTCATTGGATGGGTTGCATATCCACACCCATCCGTCACAACAAACGCGGGATGTTTTGGAGACTTTTCGGGCACCACAACTGGACTATGCCCCTGATTACTATCAGGCCCATGACGTCTATCAGGCAATGATGTTTTATCCGGATGCCCAGAACCGATTGTTACCACATCCAGATGAATTTTCGTTTGTTCGCTTTCATGAACGGGGCGTCGATATTATTCCTAAAGCCGGTTCGAAGGCGCAAGGAATTGCCAAACTGGCAGCGGCGTTAAATGTCGATAACGCCAACGTGGCGGCATTTGGTGATAATGAAAATGACCGTGAAATGCTTCAAAGCGTGGGCATCGGCGTTGCGATGGGGAATGCTAAACCTGAAATCAAGGCCTTAGCGGACATCACGACCACGGATTGTGACCATGACGGGATCGCCAACGGTTTGAAAAAAATTGGCTGGATCGCCTGAAACGGCAAATGATAGCGGATTGCCTTTAAGCATACATGGCGCTTTGTTCGATATGTGTTGATGAACACCGCGCTCACGAGTATCTCACTAAAATAATGACAAAACCGGCGACCTGAATTAGGTCGCCGGTTTTAGACTGCAATGGAAAGTTGAGGTTTGCCGTACATTCAAACTAGAATTGTTACGCCCAAGATTACCGGTCCTGCAGCATCTTTTTAATCGCTGCTACGGAGCGGGCGACTTGTTCCGGGTCTGCGGGGCGCTGGTCAGAATTGAATGGCCCAGTCGAATCAGTCCGAGTCGAAGGTGCTGAAACGGACTTGGCAGCTGCACTTGTCTTAGCTTGAGTCTTCGTCGTTGCTGACTTGGACGCCGTCTTGGCTTGACGGGCACTCGTTTTCGCACCAGTCGAAGCTTGTGCGGGTTGACCGGCGTGCATCTGGTCCATCGTTTGGTTTAATAAATGGTCGACGAAGACGTTGCCTTGGTTGGTTGCATGGCCCTTGGTCCACCGGTAGTGCAGGTCAGTGAACTTGGGGAGTAGGCGGTCAACGGCTTGCCATAATTCGGCGTTGACTAGTGGGCCATTGCTGCGTTTCCAGCCGCGCCGTTTCCAACCAGACAGCCAACCCTTAGTGACCGCATTTAAGACGTACTGTGAGTCGAGTACGAATAAAATCGTCGTGTTGGTTTGTTCTAATTTTTCGAGCTGCTCGAGTGCCCGCAAGAAGGCCATGATTTCCATACGATTATTGGTTGCGCCCCATTCGCCGGCTGAATCGGTGACGAGCTGG
The DNA here is from genome assembly GCF_000463075.2 of Lactiplantibacillus plantarum EGD-AQ4. Taxonomy (GTDB): domain Bacteria; phylum Bacillota; class Bacilli; order Lactobacillales; family Lactobacillaceae; genus Lactiplantibacillus; species Lactiplantibacillus plantarum_A. The sequence continues at coordinate 35,124 of NZ_AVAQ01000023.1, read as the reverse complement.
TCCGGCAATTCGATTCGGTACGCCCAGGCAGCCTTGTCATCATGGTGCACGTGTTGACCAGCGACGTTACCAGTGTTTCGAGAACCACCATCGGTATAAACGGTGATGGCGGCATCCACGGGTGCGGGTGCTGGATGCGCTGATGATTTGGAACGGCTAGGCTGACGCGTTGATTTGGCGCTAGCCTGACCACTCATAAACGCTTCCGCTTCGGCGGCTGTTGGAAAACTCTTGTACTGTGCTTGTGAGTAACCGTTGACTTGTGCTTGCGTTTCAGACCAGGTCCGGTAAATACCAGGCTGACGACCTTTGCGAACGGCGTAATATTTTTGTGCCACGAGGATTCCTACTTTCTGAGAGGTGTCTGCGATCACAAACGATGCAATCAAGCGGTGACACCCAAGATAATGCCCTAAATTATACCATATTTAGCGGATGAAATTGATGAGTAGACTGCCACAATAGCGGTTTTGATGGAATGTGAATAGCCGGTCAAAACCGCGGCCCGTGGGCAATGGCTGGATAACTAACGATCTTGCATTACTTCTGGACTTTGATTCGGAGCCTGCTCATAATGATGCTATGCAATTTTGAATCATCACTAATTGCTGGTAATTCACGGGTTGGCCGTAATCAAGATTATGATGCACATGATCAACCCTGATGCGCATTAACATTTTATCGAGGCTTGTGAAAATCGGCCAAGCAAGTGAATCATTTGCTTGCCTGCCATTGCAAACAATGTTGGTATGGGGGGACAGAGGATGATTTGGAGGCCAAGCGCTATCCGGTCGCCGTTTTGAATAAGCTGGTCGTCAGCTTTCAGATAGAAGCGTTGAACAAGAAGGGGGTGTCACCAGTGGCGTCTAAGTTCTATGAGCAGATCGAGCTGGGTGAAACCCTTTGGTACCAATATCGGATTTGTCGGGATGCACTGCAGTTATTTAGACGACTAACAATTGAATAACGGCTAGGAAAACTAACTGGTGAAAGCTGTGACAGCTTAGTGGGCATATTTGGACCTAAATCGTTGCAGCTTTTTTTGTGTTTTTGATGGGTATGGTGAGCGCTAATGGCACGCAAATTCACATCCGGGACTCCAACGGCTGATTGAAAGATTGTTTCTTAAAGTCTGGCAACACTGGCATGTTACGGCATGTGTCGTTGGAATTGATGTGAAAAATCTATCATGTAAATCTTTTACACGTGTGATTATATGACATTTTCAATATTTCGGCTTAGAATGAAGCTAATAAAATATTAATATTTTTATTATCTTTCGCTTGTAAAAATAGTCATGTAACTATATAATGAAATCAATCAAAAAAGAAAAGGGGCTTTATCATGGGTGTGAAAAATAAGGTTGTTATGACGATGGCTGTCTTGAGTGGGGTCAGTTTAGCAGTACCATTAAATGCGAATGCGAAAACCAATACTTATAAACGGACGAAGACCACTAAAGTTGCGAAAAAGGCTTATTATACGACCAATACGACGGCATCAACTTACAAAGCGAACGGGAAAATCAACAAATGGACCTTTAAAAAGAACCATGCGTTGAAGAATTATAAAAATACGACCTGGACACGAACCCAAAAAACGTATATCAGCATGCACGGTAAGAAAGTGCTGTACTATTGGGTACATAACAGTAAAAACAATGCGACCGGTTGGATTTGGAGTGGCTATCTAAAGGCTGGTAAGAACTATCAGGGGACCACTCCGAAAGCAGCATCGGGTTCTTACCAGAAAAACACGGCTCGGAATGGTAAAATCTACACTTTCAAACCCGGTGGCAACTCGTACATCAAGTTCACTAAGCCGAAGTCAATCGCAACTAAGACAACCTATACGCGGTCCAAGACTCGAACCGTTTATAAAGCTGGTAAATCCTATACTTACTATTACGTCACTTCAGCTAACAAGAAGACCAAGGGCTGGGTATGGAACAAGTACATGAAGTCCGGTGCTTATAAGTCAGTAACTAGCACCGCTGCCAAGACATCTTCAACGAGTTCCAGCACTGCGAGTCAATCATCAAGTAGTGCGGCCTCATCGACATCGACTAGTACGGCTGCTACTACAAGCAGTAAAGCCAGTTCATCGTCAAAAGCAAGTAGTTCTTCGTCAAGTTCAACCACGGTAAACTATGCTGATCCGGACGTGGAAGCACTGCCGTGGAGCAAACAGATTACCTATAATACGGTGTATCCCAATATTGTTAAAAGTAGTTATGTTTGGGTAGATATTACATCCGCTTTTCAGGCCCCCCTTCCAACTGGTGATGGTACTTATACAGCTTATATACTTGTGGCTGACCAATATGGCTCTGGTGACATTGGTAAGAGCGGAAAAACAATTGATTTGTCCAAAACTAAAACTATATCAACTGCGGCCTACAAAGCGCTGACTGGTTATGATTTTTAGCTCTAACCGTTGAAGAAGTTCTCTTAATTACGGTATGTTGAGTCCATGGATGGTTGTAAGCAGCCGAAAACAACTGGGCGACCGTAGCGATTGGTTAGCGGTGTTGACAAAGAAAGGAGGACCACTAATGCGATTCTATCTCTTTAGCAAAGGTGAACAACAAGCGTTGATTGCGGCCGATAATGAATGGCTGGCACGCAAACGAGCGGTACAAGAATGTGGTCTGAACGCCACAACATCAGCCGTTGAGGTTGACGAAGCGGAAGCATTTGATCGTTTCAAACCCATCTTTTTTGATGTGCTGGGTGATGAGAGTACTTCTGCCGCCCAAATGGCTCGGGCAATCTTTTCAACGCCGGGTGTGATTTTGACGAATATTCCAAATGTGTGAATGAATGACGAGCGGTGTCAGCAATGCTGATGTCGCTTTTCATTTTAAAGTGTGCAATAACGACAAACCCAGGATAAAAGTGCTGACTAGTGGTCACGACGATCAATGAAAGCTGAAAATCATTATTTTTTCGCAAAAACAGTGAAGAACAATGGCTTATTTTGACGAATTACGACATAATTATCTTGTAGATCAATTAGTATCTAGAAAAATGGTTATCGCAATAATTATCATTGAATGGTTAAGCATTCTTTGCGACAATCAAAGCTGACTTTGCTGCAAGTACCAGGTCTATAAGTGAAATTTACTTACGATCGGTTGGGCGTCGCTCGAGCAGCAGCGTCTGATAAATCGGATCTTTAGCCTGGTCAGGGTTGCCGCTAACAAAATCGTAAATGAGGGAGTCGAAGCATGGCAGAGCGTCACGAAATCAAAACTGCAGACGTGGATGGGCAATTGCGAAGCTTATCCTATCTGGCGGATAAATACGAAATCGATCAGATCAGATTAACGACACGCTACAAGAATGGCGAGCGTGGGAAACGACTGGTGCGGCCGGTGCATTATACGAAGGGTCTGCAAATGATTGATATTGATGGGCAAAAGATGAGCTTTATTCAGGTTGCGAAGAAGTTTGGTTTGAAGCAGCAGACGGTCCTCAGTCGCTATAAACGGGGCGTTCGTTACCCAGACATTGTCCTACCAGTCGCCGAATTCAAGCGTAAGATGAAACGGGATGGCCCCCAAGATATTCAAACCGCGATTGATGGTCAACAGATGACCTTAGGCGAGGCATCCGCTGAATACCAGGTCAAGCCAAGTACGGTCATCAACCGCTATAAACGGGGGATTCGTGGTCCTGAATTAGTGCAAACGGTCAAGCGGGTCACTTCTGGGCCGATCGTTTTGGAAGACGGACACACCCTGTCAGAACTGGCCGCAAAGACTGGAATTGACTATATGACCCTCTGGCAACGCTATCAGGCTGGCAAACGGGGCGCTGAATTAAGCGTGAAGCCGAAGCGCAAGCGGTTTATGGTTGATTATCAGGGGCGAACGTGGACGCTGTTAGAATTATCGCGCGCGTTTCACGTGCCAGTGGGGACGTTAAGAAATCGCGTCAAACAAGGTGAGTCCGGTGATAACTTAGTTCGGCCTCCGTATTCACCAAGGAAATAGCTGAATGACTCACAAGTGCCACTGATTTTGTGCTTTTGGGAGAATGTTGCCAAAGTGAATTGATAATTCAGTGATTTTTCAGCAACCGCTGATTTAAGCCACTTTTGGACCTTCAGGTGGCCGATTACGTCAATATCCAAATAAAAACAGTGTCGTCAAACTGAATTTCAGTCTGACGGCACTGTTTGTGTTTATTAATAAATTTGTAGCGTGTTATTCTAGTGTTGCTTGAACAGCGCCGTTAAGTAGTCCATGAAGGTCTTCAAATAACGGTCCTTATCGACAGTTAAGGCGACGGTCACATTCGTGGGATCGTTCAAACGGGCAGGGTCACCAATTGTCCGACCGTAGTCTTCGCCACTTGCTTGAACGTACATATTTAGGTCAAGCGTTGTGACGAAACTTGGATCGAGCGCAACCCCGACTGCCAGTGGATCGTGCAATGCACAGCCGTGTAAATCTGGGCTGGTGATGTCGTAAGCGGCGATGTAGTAGTCAACGATGTCCGCGAATTTTTCGCCGGCCGTTGTCTTCAAGTCGCGCCACTGTTGGGTTTCGGTCTTGGTCAATAATGTCCGTAATGTCACGTCGAGGCCGACCATCGTCAACGGCATGTTGCTAGTGAAGACCGCATTAGCGGCTTCGGCATCTTGGTTGATGTTGGCTTCGGCGTAGTGGCTGACGTTGCCAGGAACCGTGAGTGCGCCACCCATCAAGGTCACGTTGCCAATCGTGCTGGCGATGTCTGGGGCTTTTTCGAGTGCTTCGGCCAGGTTGGTCAGTGGACCGGTTGGCACAAGGGTCAAATCAGCGCCATATTGGTGAACAGCGTCAATCAAGAAATCAACGCCAGATTGTTTTTCAACGGCACGTTTTGGTTCGGGCAGTTCGACGTCACCGATACCGTTCATTCCGTGAATTTGTTGTGAAATCGGCATGACATCAAAGTGTTCGGTCGTACTGGAGTGAGGTTCGCCTAAGAAGACGGGCACATCGGTTGCACCTAGTAGTTCCAAGATTTGTAAACTATTAATGGCGGCTTGGTCGACCAGGCAATTCCCGTAAGAACTAATAATCCCAATCAAATCAACGTCGGGTGCACCGACCGCATAAGCAATTGCCATTGCGTCGTCGATCCCAGTGTCCAAGTCTAAAATCATTTTGCGTTTTGCCATGAAAAACATCCTCCCTAGTTAGGTCTGAAGCGCTGTAATGCTATGGTTTAATTGTAAACGTTTCAGTGGACGCTGACAACGGCTAGCGGCGAATTAAATATTGATTAGGCCATAAAACGTTCGGGATTCGTTTGGTAAAACGCTTACTGGCACAAATCCTCTGACTGACTTATACTGAAAGCCAAGGAAGGTGAAGCTAATGACCACTCAAAGTCCATTAGATACAGTAATTAACGCCCGTCATTCGGTTCGCAAGTATGACGGCCAAACTAAAATTGAACCTGAAGAAATGAATCAGATGTTACAGACTGCTTTTCTGGCACCGACTGCCTTGAACCAACAGCCGATTCGTGCACTGGTCATCACGGATGCGCAACTCCGCGAGCAGCTATGCGCAGCCACTGGTAATACGAGTCAATTGACCACATCCAGCGCGGTCGTCTTGTTTGTGTTGGATCGCGAAAATCAACATCAAACGCCCGCGTTTCAACCAGGACAAGGGGACGCGCCGAGCCAACAGGCGGATACGATTGGCGCCCTCGACACCGGTCTGATTGCGATGCAATTCATGCTGGTCGCCAAGGATCATGGCTATGATACCAATCCGATGACTGGCTTTGATGCTGCCGGGTTTACTAAGATTTTGAACTTAGATGCCCAGCGCTATCAGCCGCTATTGCTGGTGTCAATTGGCAAGGCGGCCGTTGCGGGTAAAATGGCAGACCACCAACCATTGTCGACGTTAGTGGATTACCGCTAAACGGGGAGGCGGATGCGACGTGAATTTTGAAAAGCATTATCGCTATACCGGTAAGCAGAAGCTTGGATTGACCAAATTAGCGACGACGGTCGACCCGGAGTTTGAAGACGAAAAGGTCATTAAGAATCAGATTGCCAAGAATATCAAACAACTGACCGAACTGCAGGGCAAATTGTATGCGCAAGACCGGTTTGGTGTCCTGATTATTTTTCAAGCGATGGATGCCGCGGGTAAGGATAGTATGATCCGCCACATCATGAGCGGGGTTAATCCGCAGGGCTGTGAGGTCACGTCATTCAAGCAGCCAACGAGTAAAGAAATCGCGCATGACTACTTGTGGCGAATTCACGAGCGGGTTCCCAAGCGTGGCATGATTGGAATTTTTAACCGGTCGTATTATGAAGATGTGCTGGTGAGCCGTGTTCATCCTGAAATTATCGTCAACGAACATATCGGCGAAATCGACCATAAAAAGCAAGTCGACGACGCGTTTTTCGACCGGCGCTTCGGTGATTTGCGGTACTTTGAAGACTATCTCCAACATAACGGTTACTTAGTCTTGAAGTTCTTCTTACACATGTCGAAGGCGGAACAAAAGCAGCGTTTTATTCGCCGTATCGAGATTCCAAGTCATAATTGGAAATTCTCCGCTGCCGATATTCAAGAACGGCAGTATTGGGATGATTATCAGCAAGCTTATGATGATGCGATTACGCAAACGGCGACCAAGGAAACGCCATGGTACGTTATTCCGTCAGACAGCAAGTGGTATTCGCGACTGTGCGTGTCGGAAATCATCAATCAGCGACTGGCTGAATTACCATTAGCCTATCCGTCGTTGGATAAATCGGCTCAGGCACAGTTAAAGACTGCTTTGGAGCAGCTAGACCGCGAAACGGATTAGGTCTAGTGATTGCAGACGTCTCGAGTTGCACGATGGCGGGTGCGTGAAGTCGATTGAGTGTGTAGTGAGATGAATAACCAAAAAAAACGAACCGTTCAGGCAATCTCTGCGTTAAACAGAGATTGTACTTGAACGGTTCGTTTTAGGACTTAAACAAATGGGTTAGGAGCGATGATGCGGTGCCCGGCGAATAAATCCATAGCTGAGAGCAACTAACAAAATGATTAACCCGAGCAAGATCAACCACGAGCTGGAACGTTCATTAGTCTGTGGCAAGTGCCGCGCCGTTGTGGAACCGGCGAATGCCGCTGCGGCAGTGGCTGGTAAAGTTCCAGCCGATTGTGTCGTTGTCAGTGGTACATTCGTGGACGATGCTAGCGGTGAACGATAGAACGGTGCGCTGGCAAGGGCACTTGGTCCAGCAGCTGAATTGCTGCCAGATCCGCCATTATTGACGGTTGGTTGACCAGAGACGGATGGTGTATTGGTTGCACCAGCGCCTGGCTGACTTGGCTTAGAAACGTTTGGTGCTGTCACACTCGGCTTCGATGGTGTTTCCCCGTTAGGTTGTTCTGGCGTGGTTACGCTAGGCTTTTCGGGCGCCGTCGTCCCAGGTTTTTCAGGCTGAGTAACGTTTGGTTTCTCAGGTTCCGTCGTGCCGGGCTTTTCGGGTTCAGTGACACCAGGCTTTTCAGGCTCAGTGACGCCCGGCTTTTCTGGTTCGGTCACGCCAGGTTCTTCCGGCGTGGAAGTGCCAGGTTTTTCAGGTTCAGTTACGCCAGGTTCTTCCGGCGTAGAGGTGCCAGGCTTCTCTGGTTCGGTCACGCCAGGTTCTTCCGGCGTGGAAGTACCCGGTTTTTCTGGTTCAGTAACACCGGGTTCTTCCGGCGTGGAAGTACCTGGTTTTTCAGGTTCGGTCACACCAGGTTCTTCCGGCGTAGAAGTGCCAGGCTTCTCTGGTTCGGTCACGCCAGGTTCTTCCGGCGTGGAAGTACCCGGTTTTTCAGGTTCAGTCACGCCCGGTTCTTCAGGAGTGGAGGTCCCAGGTTTTTCAGGTTCAGTGACACCCGGTTCTTCCGGCGTGGAAGTACCCGGTTTTTCAGGCTCAGTGACACCAGGTTCTTCTGGCGATTCATTCTCGTCTGGATTATTAGGCTCAGTCACCCCAGGATTCTCCGGCTCATCGACCTTAGGCTTATCGATACTCGAATCAGCTGAGCCACGATTTCCGTTCTTATCCGTGTACTCAACATCGTTCGTAAAGACAGCGGTTTCAGATTTCGGGTCGATTTGCGTCTTGTAAGTCAGCGTCAACTCAGTGACATAGTTACCACTGGCGTTAAACGTAACCTGATTCCCGTTGGTTGCCGTGGTGACAGGAATGGCATTGCCAGTTGCGTCGTGTAATACGGCGCTACCAGCGACAAACGTTTGGTCTGGGCCTAAGGTATCAACGAAGCTTGGGTCGACCAGTTCGTTCTCGTTTGGCAAGACATGGACGGTCCAAATGATATGGTATGGATCGGCCGGATCTTCCCAAGCGGCAGTTTTGTCTAACAAAATTGGCGATAGGTTCCCGGGATGTTCCGGGACGGTCCCTTTGACATCCAACGTCACGTATCCGGAGCGGTTGACCGTTGCGTATTGGTAGATCTTATTGAAAGTCACGACCCCGGTATGAGAGCCGGCCGCAATAAAGAAGTTACCACTAGAGCCCGCAATGGTCCCGGTCATTGGAAACGAGTCATCGGCTGGAATCGTGACGTTAGCTGGAACTTGGAACGTCATCGTATCGCCGGCCGTAATCTTAACATTGTCCGGAATACGCCATTTATAATTGACGGTATAATCTGCATCTTCAGGCAATTGCGCATCATGTGAAATGACATTTCCTGCGCTATCTTTGATGACCGCACTATTCACATCATTACCAGTTGCTTCAATTACTTCCCGCGCTTGACTGACCAATGGGGGACTGAACATCAATAAGAAGAGTCCCGTTAGAGCAAGTAACAACCATTGCCACCTTTTGCGCATGGTAAACACCCCCTGCTATTAAATTAACCATAGTTTACCACTATTGTACAATTTAACTGTACACTAAAGTGTTGTTCGTCGAGTTTACTAACCATCACGATTAAACCGGCTTGATTGCCCGCAGATAGCGGTGAATCAGGCCGGTTGAGAGACATGAGCTATTATTGTTTAGTTAGTTTCACCATACAAAAACTGGATTAAGCGCAAGTCGACTTGCGAGTTGATGTGTAGCATTGAGTGTTCGGCGGTTAGTGGACTGCCGTGGATGATAGTCGTTTGGGGGTGCCAGCCGGCCGCGCGAAGCTGTTGACTGAATTTTAAAACATCATCCAGTTTGACGCCGCCATCGCCAGCTGTCTGCCAGATTTGACCGCCGATGTTTAGGACTGGAAAACGCCTCGGCAGCTGTTGTAACGTTTTGCGAGTCAACCCCGGATAAGTTGAGCCAATCGTGACAAATTTGTTGATTTTGGCGGGGTGGACAATGTTTTTTGTCAGGTAGTCAAAAATAATGTTGCCGCCAGAAGAGCGTCCGACCGCGTTGTAGCGGGTGACGTGATAACGTTTGGCTAGGACCGCGATGACGGTCGCAAACTGCCGGGCTTGTCGTTTGGCATGATGGTTATCTGCAAAAATCACTTGAATCGTTGGATTAGCTTTCAGCGGGGCAAACTGCTGCACGCTGACGTGGCCAGATTGACTGACATGAACGATCAGGCCTTTCGTCATCAGGTGCGCCGCGGTCAAACGGTGGACAAAACCTGCCGTTGAGAAGGCCCGGGCGTAATCGCCACCCACGAAAATCGTTGGGATCGACGTTTGATTGACCTGAGCTTTTTTTAGTGGTGTGAGTCGGTGCTGCCAGTAAGTTCCTAAGCAGACGATCAGGGTGGCACTGATGACTGCCATAATTTTGATGATTTTATTGTGCCGCATGTCTTCCACCTTGCTTTCAACTTCTATTATAGTCCGTCTGTCTTGATACGTGCTGACAAGTTGAGCCTGGAAGCAGATTGAAACTTGGTATCAGTGATACAACGTTAGACGACATAATTTGAATGTGCCAGGCTAAAATTTTAGTTCCGGCATCATGCCGCTGATCCGAGCCTGGTTTGAGACAAATCGGCAAATTTGGTTTTGCAAACCCTCCCAGAATCCACTAGAATTAGAAGCAACAAATCTACATACAAGAGAGCTGGGAAACGATGAGTTCAGATTACGATTTAACAATTATTGGTGGCGGCCCCGTTGGGATGTTTGCGGCTTTTTATGCCGGCATGCGAAACGCCCGCGTCCAATTATTAGAAAGCTTGCCCGAATTAGGTGGACAGGTTCAAGCACTATATCCCGAAAAAATGATTCATGATGTGGCCGGCTATCCGGCAATTAAAGGGCGTGAGTTGGTCGCCCAATTAGCCAAACAACTGGACCAATTTCCGATTGATGTCCGCTTGGCTTGTCCGGTAACGGATGTGACGGGTGCCATGGGAGATTTTACAGTGACGACCGCAAATGGTGAACAGTCACATACCAAAGCAATTATTGTCGCCACTGGGAGCGGGGCGTTCGAACCGCGGCGATTGGCCGTTGATAACGCGACGACTTTTGAAAATAAGCAACTATTCTACCACATTCCAAGTGTTGACCGGTTCAAGGACCAGACCGTCTTAGTTGCAGGGGGTGGCGATTCAGCCATTGATATGGCATTAATGCTGGAACCAGTTGCCAAGCAAGTTTACATTATGCATCGCCGCGACCGTTTTCGTGGTATGGAACATAACGTTGACCTATTGAAGGCATCGTCTGTCAAAATCAAGACGCCATTTCTCATCAAACAACTAGCGGAGCTCGATAACGGTCAACTACAATTGACGATGAAAGAAGTCCGTGGTACGACTGAAGAGACGTTAGCGGTGGATGACCTGATCGTCAACTACGGTTTTATTGCGGATAACAAGGTGATTCGTAACTGGCATGTCACGCCAACGATGGCTCACCGGTTGATTACGGTCGACACTGAAATGAAGACGGATATTCCGGGCATTGCGGCGATTGGCGACACGGTCACTTATCCGGGCAAACTTGGCTTGATTGCAAGTGGCTTCGGTGAAGCACCGAACGCCGTCAATCAACTAATGATGACGTTATACCCAGAACGGCGCAGCCCACTGCACAGTACGACGTTATTTGAAAAAATGTAACCAATCAACGCTTGAGACGTGAAATAGCGGCAATCGGTAATCAATTTAATGATTATCGATTGCCGCTATTTATATGCTTTAATGAAGAAGCAATTGGACAAAAGTGTTCAACCAGTGTTCGCAAGAAAAATAATTGTTGCAGCATATCGTCATGAATCATGATTAAAACGTGCCAGTTGATTGATTCCTGTTCGTCAGCCAGTGATCGTCCAATTCCGACTTCCGGGGCCGGCTGACAATTGCTGGAACGTAAGCCGACATCGATTTGAACTCACGCAGAACCCCACTGCGCAATTTCAAATACAAGTCTTATTCTAAGCCGGAAGAAAGACACTTCCGACTAAGAATAATTTGGCTACTGAGCATTGTCACCCGGCCCCTCCAGTCGGGAAGCCACTCGAATGGCGGATGAACGACCACCTATCTGGGTACAATTGATCACTGAATATTTGGTGACAGATCCTTCAGCCACCATATTAGTATTTAAGTTTATACTCAGCGATTTAATACTGATGTGGTCTGCACACTATCGACTAATTTCAATGGTAATCATCTTTAAAACTAGCGAACAGAATCATATTGTCTATGGAATTAAAGGCTTCACTATTTCAATTGGCTAAAAGGTTCCGACAAGCTTCAGTGAAGCTGATGACTCGCAGCATTGAAGATAGGTCATAAATTATTGCAACCAGTCTTACAGATGACTATTAAACTGATTGCTTACTAAGATCCAACGACCAGTTCAATAAAAGTTGGGTCCACACATATCTGCCTTTCGAATGCCATCTCCGGCTGGAAGGTGTTTCTGACAATGCTCAGCGTTTTTCAGAGTGTGAGGTTCAGACGGGTTGGGACTGAGGATTAGCCTAGCTAGAGCGTTAAGCGGTGCATTTCCGCTTGGCGTTCTGGCGTAGCTAACCGGAAGTCCCAGTCTGACCTGAACACGTTTCATCTATACTGCAGCTAACGTGGAAGACCAGTATTTAAGACGTGGGTTGTCGGCTTAAATCTGTGTCCATCGCGTTCCAGCGTTGTCAGAAATTCCTGGAGGCCGGTGTAGGACGCAGCTATCAAATCAGGTTTACGCTAATTCGTTTTGTTTCCAGCGGGCCTCAGCTGGCTGCTTTTGAACTTAAGAACTATCACGTTTTAATCATTTTTCATGCTCAACAATAACGCGCACGATTATGTGCCAAGTCAATGTCCAACCGTTAAACGAACCTATTCGTTACTAGTCAAGCTTAATTCATTCATGAAGGTCAAGAGTAGCTTTGCGTAGCTCGGATGGTCGGTGTTGCTCTTGGCTTCCTGTTGCATTTCTTTCAGGTTATCGGTGATGATGCCCGTCACGCCCATGAACATCATCCGGTCCATTTGGTCGGTATCGTCGATATCCCAGGCGTAAACTGTCTTGTGATAGCGGTCGGCCTTATCGACGAACTGGTCGTTGAGCGTGGTGACTTCCATGGTGTATCCGTTGGCGTCCGTATGTGGGAAGGTCAAGTTATATGGCAAGATGTAACTGACAAACTGTTGTGAGTCGAGTCGCTTCAAGTCGCGCATCACTTTGTAACTCAGCGTGTGCACTTGGTCGTGATGTGCCAACAGTGTTGCCCCGTATCGCTTGATGAACCGTTTCGTATCGGCCGAGGTATAGGCGGAACTGGTCTTAATGTCAACTAATAATTTCTGGTGATGTTGCCGGGCAGCTTTCAGGTAGGCATCGAAACTTGGAATTTTAGCTTGATGTCCATTTTCGCGCACCGTGATTTTTTCGAGCTGTTTCAGGGTCAGTTGGCTCGGTGTCTTATCGATGCCAGCCAGTGAGTCTAGGTTCGAATCATGCATGACGACAAACTGGTGATCCTTGGTGACTTGAATGTCCATCTCAACGTAATCAGGATGTTCCTTGCTCGTCTTGATGAGCGCCGGGATTGTGTTCTGAACACCATTACCATCGTCGACGCCGCGATGAGAAATGATGATGGGCTTGGTGATGACTAATCCGTTTAAGTAAACGAGGTTGACCGCGACTAATAGACTGGTCGCCAGTAGAATCCCAATCGCAACGCTGGCACGGGTCCACCGTTTTAGGCGCGGTGCTTCGTTAAAGTGTTGCGGTGCTTGCCGAAGTAGGGTGAAATCTTGACGGTAACAAACGATGATCAGCATCATGAAGACGGCGGTCGTGTAGCAAATAATGACTTCTGTGATGGCTTCCATAATGAACAGGTTGACCGTTGCAGCCGCCATTGCAATCCCCGTCTCATCAAATCCCAACTGTGCAATGTAAATGACCGTGTAAATCAAACCGACTGCGACTGAAATCATGAACAGGGTCACTAATATTGTCCATAGGTACCGCAGTGTGCGGTGCTTGGTTTGTTGCCAACTGCGTGTAACCGCAGCTTTCCATGGCAATCGGTCAATAATCATGAGTGGTAATAAGTTCATCAAACGGATACCCAGGTATCCAACAATTAGGTAGAATCCTGCAAGCCCCAGCGCCATCCAAGGATTGTCGAGCAGGTAACTGACAATGAAGGCTGGAATACGCGCCTTGTTCAGTAGGGGCGTGGTAAAAATAAAGCTCCCAAATGGCAGAATAATGATGAAGTAGCCGATAAAGAAGAGAAAGGTGCTCGGTGAGGTCAACGTCAAACTGGTGACTGTTTCCCGTAAGACTTGCCGAATCGTTCGCGGGCGCCCACGAAAGATATTAATGATTCCCAGTAATAAGAAGGCGAATTGCCAGTAGACTAAAATAATGACGGCTAATAAAATGGCCACCATGCCGAGTGCCGCAATCGGTGTGTGAATAATGATGCTTAAGACATTGGTATAGGAGACATAACTGACTCCTTGCCATTTCAGCAGCATTTCCAGCAACCAATTAAAGAAGGGGACCGCTAGATAGCTAATGACCAGATTGGTACTGAAAATCAGTGCCACGTAACTTCCCCAATTTTTATAAAAACGGCGGGTACTATCCCACCAGAAACGCCAAGCGCCCATGCGCATTGCCCCCTTCACGTGATGGTATGCATCACGCTGATCAAAATGATGTGCTTGCTGCCGGGTGGTCCCCAGCTAGCCAGTAGATATAATTTATTTTATTCTATCATGAAACTGTCCATGACAGGCAATTGGTCTGCAAGGTAAACAAAAAATCCTGGTTAAGTTTCTCGGTTGAGAGACCCTTAACCAGGATTTCGTTATCATCAATCAATTATTTAGAACTGCTTGAACTTGTCGTACTGTCTGTATCGTCCGGATTGGTAATCTTGATTCGAGTTGAATCAGTCTTCTTATGCGAAGCTTCCGGTGCATCTGTCTTATACAGATCGACCGTCGACTTGTTGCCGTTCTTCGAGTACAAACTCGTTGATTTACCGGCCAACTTGTTTTGAATGTTGATTTCTTTTTCAAGCCCGTCGGCGTAATTGTACTTCGACGCATCGACTTTCTTAAAGCCCTTCGGTGTGTAGAAGCGTAGTAGGTTTTTGTTATTGAGAGAATCAGAGAGACTCAGTTCTTTGTCGACTTTCTTTTGATCCTTATCGACTTTCTTCTCAACACTTTCATCATCTTCGACTTGCTTGCCAGTGGCGTTATCGTAAATTTTACCACTGAGGACGGTGTACTTCGGTGTCACGAAGTCGCGATTTCGGAAGACGACCGTACTGTCATGCTGCTTGGAGAAGAGGTCGGTCCCAAACTGAATGTAGCGTTTGCTGGAGATACCGAGCAAGTGCAGAATCGTTGGTAAAACGTCGATTTCACCACCATAAGTCGATTCGACCTTACCACTCTTGATGCCTGGAATGTTGATCATGAACGGCACCCGTTGGAGTTGGGCACTGTCAAAGGACGTCCAATCATCCGCCGACTTACCAAGAATTGGTGCCAGCGTTGAATTTTCACTATTAGACAGGCCGTAGTGGTCACCGTACAAGACAATCATTGAATTCTTGAGTAAACCAGCCTTTTTGAGGTAGGTGTAGAATTCCTTCACCGATTGGTCCAGATAATGTGCCGTCTGGAAATAACCGTTGATGGCCGAATCACTCGTATCAGTCGTCTTGAAGGTCGTGTCTTCACTATCCAGTGAGAACGGGAAGTGGTTCGTGACGGTGATATATTTGACATAAAATGGTTGCTGGAGTCGTTCAAGATATTTGACGGAATCCTTAAATAGCAACTTATCCTTCAGCCCATAACCAGTCGATTTATCACCGGTCGTATCGAAATAACTCGCATCAAAGAAGTATTGATAGCCCATGTTCTTGTAAGTGTTATTTCGATTCCAGAAGCTAGCGACGTTTCCGTGGAAGACCGCGGAAGAGTAGTTGGCCCGTTGATTTAAAATCGCGGGCGCTGCCTGAAACGTGTTGTCGGAACCCAATTGTGAGAACAGCGAACCCGTCGAAAGGCCGTAAGTACTCGTTTCGAGCATGTTTTCGGCATCCGAAGTCTTCCCTTGACCGACTTCATGGAAGAAGTTCTTAAAGCTGTAAGTTGATTGACTGTGGTACAGCTTATTGAGGAATGGGGTGACTTCCTTACCGTTGATTTTTTGACCAATCAAAAATTGTTGGAAACTTTCTAGATGGATCACAATGACATTACGCCCCTTCGCAATCCCATACATTTTGGCATTTGGGGCGGCGTAATGCGATTCAGTATAATCCTTAACGGTGTCCAGCTCGGATTTCTTGGCACTGGCCCGTTGATGGTTCGTCTGTTCATCCTTGATACCGTCGTAAACCGTGAAGGCGTCGAGTCCCAGGTATTTGACGATGTAGGTGCGGTCAAAAGTTCTGGTCAATAACTGGGGACGGTTGGATTCAGCGAGTGTTAAGTTGAGGCCGAAGCCCGCAATCGCGGCAGACGTATAGGCAAACGCCGTGTGTTTCTTAATCGGACGCTGATCTTGTTTGATACGATGAAGAATCACTAAAGCTAAGATGATGATAATATCTGCCCAGTAGAGCACGTCGCCCCAATTAGCAAGGGCTAAGGAGGAGCCGGTTAGCCCTTGACTGACCTTGGAGACGCCGGTAATTGTACTCACGGTCATGAAATCCGTGAATTCACGGTGATAGATGACATTGGCGTAAAGTAAAATGGTGTCCAATGCATCAATGAATAGCAAAATATAATAATATACACCGGTTTTACGAATATAGAACGCCAGACTAAACAAGAAGACCGTTGTTGCAATCGGATTGACAAGCATTAAGAACGCTTGCAAAGGATCCGCAACGCCGAGCGCAAATTCAGTTAAGTACGCATAAATTGTTTTGGCCCAGAAAAGAAAGACTAACAGCCAAAAGAATCCAATTCGCGTATTAACGTATTGGCGAAATTTGGTAAACATCGATAAAGACCTCATTTTTAACAAATTTGGATATGACGCAATAAACAGTCATCAAATCATTTTAACATAACATCTAGGCCCGTAATCGCTAACAATTTTAAGAATGCGTTAATTTCAGCCGGCTTGTACAATCTAGGGCGCGCTATAATCAAGCTGGGAATGGCGATGTTTCAAGCAAACCCAGTGATGTGGTTGCGCTGATAGTTGACGGCAATGCCACAAACGCGTATTCTCAAAAGTATTTGAGAAGGAAAGTGGCGATAAAATGAAAATCAAGACGAGCAATCAGACTGATTCGGAGGTTTACGCGGATGCCATCGCAATTCGACGGGCGGTATTTGTCCAAGAGCAACACATTGATGAGGCCTTGGAAATCGACACGGTCACACCGGCAACTTGGCACTACGTTGGTTATAACGACGCGGGCAAGCCAGTGGCCACCGCACGGGTGACGCCCAACGATCCCACGACGGGCCATATTCAGCGGGTCGCCACGTTAAAAGCCGCACGCGGCCACGGATATGCACGGCAACTCTTAAACCAAATTGCAGTCGATGCGGCTGCTAAGGGTTACCAACAGCTGGTATTGGGAGCACAAGTTACCGCTCAGAGCTTTTATGCGGAATTGGGCTACCAACCAACGGGCACGCCGTTTATGGAAGCCGGCCTACGCCATCAGAATATGGTGAAAGCGTTGACGCCTGCCGACTAATCGACGAACAAACTCTAAACTGAATTCAAGACATCTCAAGCACTGCGAACCGGTTATGACTAACCGGCGACGTGGTGTTTTTTTGCGCTTTTAAGCTAATTATGCATTGTGCTAGGTAATATGTCATGAATCATGATTAAAACGTGCCAGTTTAGATTTCTGTTCGTCAGCTGATGCGCGCCCTAGTCCGACTTCCGGGGCTGGCTGACAACGCTGGAACAGGGCGGACATCGATTTGAACTCAAGCAGAAACCATTTCAAATACGAGTCTTCTTCTAGCCCGGGAAACCCGCCCAGACAAGAAGAATTTCGCCCTTGAGCATTGTCAGCCAGCCCCTCCAGTCGGGAAGCCGCTCGAATGGCAGATAAACGGCCACCTATCTAGGTACAATTGGCCATCGACTACTAGGAGACTGGCCTTAAAAATCAGAATCGGTGATGATCTATTGAGCTTGAAAACTTGTCACATTTGAATACTGATACGATGGTTTTAAGATTATACATTAATTTCAGAGCCACTATCCTTGAAATTAGTGCATAGAATTAGGCTTCGCTTGGTATTCAAGCTTCGTCATCTTAGGCGAGTAGAGAAAGTTCTGACAATATTCAGGAATACTGCTGGCTCCTATGATTAGAACGTGAGTATGATAGCTTTTACCTGAAACTAATCTTACAGTTCATAACCAAAATGACTGTTTACCTAGGAACCCAGGACCAATCCAACAAAAAGTTGGGTCCGCAAATGTTCGCCTTTCGAATACCATCCCGGCTGGAAGATGTTTCTGACAATGCTCAGCGGCTCCTAGAGTGTGAGGTTCAGACGGGTTGGGACTGAGGATTAGCCTAGCTAGAGCGTTAAGCGGTGAATTTCCGCTTTGCGTTCTAGCGTAGCTAACCGGAAGTCCCAGTCTGACCCGAGCACGTTTCATCCATATCGCAGGCAACGTGGAAGACCAGTATTTAAGACGCGGGCTTTCGGCTTAAATCTGTGTCCATAGCGTTCCAGCGTTGTCAGAAATGCCTGGAAGCCGGTGTAGGACGAACAATACGACTAACTCGCACTCTTTCCAGCGGGTTTCAGCTGGCGGCACTTGAACTTAGAAACTGGCACGTTTTAATCATCTTTAATGCTAAATAAGAACTGGCACAACGCATAGCTGATTATATTTTGAGTGCGGCAAGTAAGCTTCTGGTTTTTGTGTAGGGATGACGCGTTTAATCAAGTCAGGAAAGCAGGTTCAGTTTGTTCAGTTAGTTGGCAAATGAAAGTTATTAGTCGTCGCTACCTAGTGAGTTGCAGTATTGTACATATGGAACCGATTAGCGCAAAAGACTGACCGGCGTTTGGCCGCTACCATCCGATGGTTAGGCCGGAAAAGTTAGGTTGTTAGGCTTTTTTTGAATGGGGGAGGAGCATATGCGAAAAAAGCGAATAGGTTTTTTGTTAAGTGTGTTGATGGCAATTTTGACGCTATTTGTGTTGGGGTCTACGGCGCATGCCAAGGAAGTAAGTGTCAGTGGTCTGGATGCCAATAGTGCTCAAGTGTATGATAAGAACGGTCAGTTGATGCCACCGTCCAGTTCGTTGAATACGACCACGTCATATCAAGTGACCTATAATTGGCAGATTCCAGATTCTGAAGTTTTGAACGCCGGTGATACCGTTACGGTAGGTATTCCAACTAACGTCAAGGTTCAAAACAACGTCAGTTTTCCAGTGGTGGATGCCGATGGGGTAACTATTGGAACGTTCACGTATAAGGCTGGAGATCCCACGGGGACCATCACGTTCAATGATCAGATCAGTGAGTTGCAGAATCGGCACGGGACGTTAACGATTAACGCAAATGGTAATTCAACGATTTCGGGAGATGAACGGAGCATTGCTAAGAGTGGATCGATATTTACGTCGGATGAAGCAGGTTCACCGACCACGCTGTTCTGGCATATCACCGTTCAACCTGGCAATAATCCGAATGTTGTCATCACGGATACGTTAGGACCGAACCAAACCTTTTTACCAGATACCGTTCAAGCGTATTTGGTCAATGTCGTGAACGGGATGGAAGTACCGGGTCGGACGGTGACGCCAACGGTTGCGGTCGATGGCAATATCATCACATTTTCTTTTACGAATGTAACCAGTAAGTTCATCCTGAATTATCGAACGAAACCAGAAAATGTTGATCCCGCTGCTGGCAATGTTTGGAATGATACCGCTTCCTTGAATGGCTTGGATGTGGCGGCAGATGCCGATATTGTGTTTGGTGGCAACGGAAGCGCTCAGCAGGAGTATAGTGTCCGGTTAACCAAGCATGATGCTGATACACAGGCCGTGCTAGCTGGTGCCACTTATGACCTCCAAGATAGTACCGGCAAGGTGTTACAATCCGGCTTAACAACGGATGCCAATGGTCAGTTGACCGTTGAAAAATTAGCAGAAGGAAACTATCAATTCGTTGAAACCAAGGCGCCAGAAGGCTATGAGCTGAATTCGAAGCCGTTGACCTTTACCTTGGGAACGCCGAAAACGTTGATTTCGCTAGATGTGAGTCAAGATGATCAGAAGACGCCGGTCGTGCCGGCAACTGGTGATGTCACGTTGACGAAGACTGATGCGACGACTAAGAAAGTTTTAGCAGGCGCAGTCTACGAACTGCGGGATGCCAATGGTAAAGTATTGCAATCCAACTTGAAGACCGATGCAGCTGGTCAATTGACTGTGACTGGTTTAACCGCTGGCGACTACCAGTTTGTTGAAACGGCTGCACCAACGGGCTATGAACTGAATGCAACACTATTGCCGTTTACAATCAAAGCCGGTCAGACCGCGGCGGTGACCGTTTCCGCGACTGATGAACCAGTCACGAATCCGAGTCAGCCAGGTGAACCCGGCCAACCAGAAGAGCCTGGCAAACCAAGTGAACCCGGGACGACTGAACCCGGCCAACCTGAAGAACCTGGCAAACCAAGTGAACCGGGGACGACTGAACCAGGGCAGCCCGAAGAACCCGGGAAACCGAGTGAGCCCGGGACGACTGAACCCGGCCAACCTGAAGAACCTGGCAAACCAAGCGAACCGGGGACGACTGAACCAGGACAACCCGAAGAACCCGGGAAACCGAGCGAACCGGGGACGACTGAACCAGGACAACCCGAAGAACCCGGGAAACCGAGCGAACCGGGGACGACTGAACCAGGACAACCCGAAGAACCAGGCAAACCAAGCAAACCTGGAACAACTGAACCAGGACAGCCCGAAGAACCCGGTAAACCAAGTGAACCTGGAACAACTGAACCAGGTCAACCTGGGCAACCAAGCAAACCCGGAACGACCGAACCAGGTCAACCGAGTCAGCCTGGTACCACTAGCCCAAGCACACCGAGTCAGCCAAGTGTGCCCGGTGTCACCGTACCGAGCGCACCAAGTCAACCAAATGGGACGTTGCCAACTAATCCTAGCCAACCTGGTGCACCAGCGCCAAGTTTGCCGGGAGCTGCCAGTCAGGGCGTGACTACTTCAAATGGTTCAGGGACGTTAGCCTCAGGAACCGGTTTGAACGGCACGACTGCTGGAACTGGGACCACTGGTGCTGCTACAGACCACGGAAAAGGACTCCCACAAACGTCTGAAACACCAACGTCATTATTAATGATGCTCGCTGGTTTGCTCAGCTTGTTGCTGGCCGGGACTGGTGCCGTTTATCTGCGGCGTCGGCACGGCTAAATTGAGTCGGTCATTATGATGGATGAGAGATCCAATTGAGTTGTTTTACACGGAACTCCAGCAAGTGTGCTGGGGTTCTTTTTTGAACGCCTAAGATATGGCGTCAGTTATCGTTGGAAATCGCTGGACGGTATTCGTTTAGATGTTGACGCAACGAATCTGCTGGGGTGCCAAAATCATTCAGAGCGTGTATGGTTTGAAGTATCGTTAGGAATCGGCACAATTATGGGGGCGTTGCACATGCGGGGACAACGGACGCGATGGTGGTTAAAAGGTCTAGTCATTATTGGCATCAGCACACTGATACTAATTGGGGGTATTAGTCAGTGGCAGGTCGCGCACGCACGGCAACGGCCGCGGATTCAGCTGCGGACAACTGCACGGATGACAACGGGTGCACAACCAATTGATGCCGTAACGCCAGTCTGGCTGATGAATAGCCGGACTAGCAAGCCAGTGTTTTCGATACGAACCAGCCACCTTCAGCATTCCGATTCAAATTCAATCACCCCACAATCGTATCGAATCAAACGGCGTGCTTACAATGTCACGTTAATTGGCGGCGTCATGGTTGGTAGCCTCTTGTTGTGGCTAGGTTACCACTGGTGGCGTCGGCGATAATACCGAAATCGAATTTCAAAATTAGGTGGTCTCAAAAAGGCCGTTCTAAGCGACACACGGTCAGCTTAGAACGGCCTTTTATGAGCTTGATCTAGAACGAGAACTTTAGTTATTAGTACGAAGCAGTCATGCCGCCACGTCACATTGAGCGGCGTTTCAGTAATTGCGACCACCGTGGAAAGCTAACCGTCCAACGAATCAGGCCTGGTAGCGTCGCCGGTACGATTAGATTGCTCAGGCCAATTCCAATCAGACTCATTAGCGCGAGCCCTTTTAGATTAGGCGCGGCCGTTAACCAGAGTGGCAACAGGTAGCCGCATTCAAGCAGCGTGATTGGCCAGACAAGTTGTCCACACGCATAGAAATGGGCCTTTAACCGCTGGGCATCAAAGTGGTGGAACCAGTTTTGACGATCGACTGCCAGCAACGTAATCGTTAGCCAATGTAGCGCTAGAATTACCAGGCTGCTGAGGAAGACGGCGCTGCTCAGCAGGCCGGCGTGTTGCCACTGGGTCATGATCAGTTGTGTCCAGCCCCAACTACTGATGGTTAGTGCGGCTAAACCGCCAGTTAAGAGGGCGCTCAGTAAGAACGAGCGTAAGCCTAGCCAGAGCGCGATGACTAGAATCCCCACGACACCAACGGTCCACTTTAGTGCGTGCTGGTTGACCAACTGATGGCGGGCCTGTTGTTGCGCGGTAATGCCTGTCGTTGAGATTTTTACGGCTTTGAGCGGCGTGGCCAATAAACTAGCGTGAGTTACCGCCTCAAGCTGGCGTAACGTTTGCCGACTGGCTTGGTCACCTGGTGCCGTTTTGAGGAGCACGGTCAGTTGGGTCATGTTCGAATCGCTGCTAACGTTAGTAAACAAGCTGTTTTGGTAAGCTTGATTGGTGGCGGCGTTCGCGGGTAGGTAGAAGCTGCGGCCCACTTCGCTATCTGCCAAGCTTTCTAAATAGCTGTGGGTGGCTGCCAATGACGCCAATAACGTCTTAAACGGTGCGGTCGTTTGTTTGAGTGATTGGGTCACGTCATGAACGTGTTGATCCACGTGGCCAGCTTCAGTCGCAACGGCCGTTTGGGCACTGACAAGGTGGTCGAGTGCGGTCGTGGTGCGGCTGGTCAAACGATCGAGCTTGCGCAAGGCGCGGTGCAGTTGTTCAGCGTCAGTCTGCTCGGTCGGCTGTTTGTTGTCCGCTGATGGCGTTAACAGTTTATCGACCGTTTGCAGTTGGTCATTTAGCTGGTCGTTCAAGTCGGCCAAATCATTGATGCGGTCCGAGAGTTGATCGACAGACTTAGTGTGCTTACTCGTTGCGGCTTGTTTTAACGTTTTTTGGTCACTCGCCAGCGTTCGTTGTAGTTGCGCCACGCTGGTTTGTTTGCCAGCCAAATCAATATTGATGGCGGACAGCTGATGATTGACGTAAAAACTAGCAATCGGTTGGCCGGTCGGTCGGGTGACTGAGATGACGCGATTAACATTTGGCACCGCGGTTAGTTGACGCGTCAATTGATCAATCGTTTGGAGCGCGCGTTGGTTGGTCAAGTTCTGAGTGCCTTGCAGGGTAATCGTGATTGGCCCCGTCGCCCCAGTACCAAAGTGCGCTTGGACCAGTTGTTGGCCGAGTTCTGCGTTGGTTAATTGTCCCTGCTGCCAGGGGCGTAAATTGTCGTCCGCAAATTGTTGATTCGCGCTGAGAATGCCCGGAACGATTAACAGGGCACTGGCGACAATTCCTAAGGCCGGTTGCCAGTGACTAAATCGGCTTAATTGACCCCAGAGATTGTGAGACCGCGGCTGCCAAGCGTTGGTGCCAGGCCAAAAGAGGCTATCGCCCAGCCAACCGACAAAGGCGTCATTCAGCGTAGGAACGGCGAGTAGCGTGATCATCAGGGCGACCGCAATCGTCCAAGCACTAGCCAGCGTGATGAAAGCCGTCCAGTGCGCAATCAGCGTGATCAGCATCAACGGAATAATCGTCAATCCCCATTGGCGATAGTGCGTCGTTAGAATTTTGAGGCCAACTGCTTCAGGCGTTTCATCTGCTGCCGACCGCCAGTATGCACGCATGAATGACCAAGTCAGAATTGGCGTTAACAGTAAGCTCACTAGTCCGGCTAAGCCCAGGGCACTTGCCGTGAGTGGCCAGTGCCACACCAAATGACTGTTGGTAATGAAACTGACCGTGGTAATCAAGGTGACGGCCTGGCAGCCCAGATTCAATAACGGCACTAATAGTGATTTAAAAATCAGGCCGAGTATCATCAGCGTGATAACCGCCCCAATCAGGTAGACCACCAGTAAGGCACGCCCTTGCCGCAACACGTGTTGCTGGTAGACCAGGTCAGAACTCGTCACACTGGTCGTCAGTCCGTCGGCAGCAATCGCGTTGTTGAGTTGGTTGGCAATAATCGGCAGGTCAGCTCGAGAAGTTTGGACCGCAGCTAAAGCGAGTTCGGTCGAGCCATCGTTAGACCGTAATAATTGGCGGTCATTGGTCATACCAGTCGCGGTGCGAAGCTGCACTAGCCCGTACGTATCCGCTTTGCGATTCAGCTTCGCTAACACTTTGGTGATTTGACGGTGTTGCGCTTTCGTCAACTTACCGTTGGGATTGCTGAAGACCAATGTTAGTGAACGGGTGTCCGCTAATCCGTGGCCCCATTGCTGTTGGTATTTGGCAGTGGTTCGTTGATTTTGTGGCATGGTTGTTTGTTCATTCACAAATGTGGTGATGTTTGGCAAAATCACAATACTTGCTAACACTACGATCCCCCAGAAAAATAAAA
This sequence comes from Lactiplantibacillus plantarum EGD-AQ4, assembly GCF_000463075.2. Lineage (GTDB taxonomy): Bacteria > Bacillota > Bacilli > Lactobacillales > Lactobacillaceae > Lactiplantibacillus > Lactiplantibacillus plantarum_A. The sequence continues at coordinate 10,817 of NZ_AVAQ01000023.1, read as the reverse complement.
ATAGCCATTTTGGTTTTAATAATTTTCGCATTCGTCTTGACGCCCCCACATCAATTACTTTTTGTTACGCTAATCTTACCATATCAGTCCTGAGATTAGCGGTTTTGTCGCCAGTTTGAAAAGTTAATTACAGTAATTGATTCAGAGTTATGATATCCTAAAACGCTGTGGGGGTGACGTCATCAAAACAGACCGTTTTCAGGCATTCAGTGATGGCATATTTGCGATTCTGATTACCATTTTAGTGTTGGAATTTCATATTCCGAATTATCAGCCCGGCCACTTACTACCAGCGATACTGGCGCAGTGGCCGTTAATGTTGTCGTACGTCTTTTCATATTTTTACGTCGGCACTTTGTGGTTGTTTCACCATGATTATTTCAATATGTTGCAACGCATCGACCGTAATTTAAACATGTTGAACCTATTGATGTTATTCAGCATTACGTTGATCGATTATCCGATGTCGTTAGTGGCGGATGCGCTGACGACTGGCAACCGCCAAGACATGCAGACGGCCTTTATCGTGTACGATTTGGTCGCGCTCTTTATTTCTGCGACCTTTTACCTGATGTATGCGTATTTGCATCATCATCAAGTCTTAAAAAAACCGGGGATCTCCATGGCTTTCTATACTGCAATCAAACTGGACCCGGTGCGTAGCGTGACGATCTACGCGTTAGCGATCATCGCGACGTTTTGGTCGGTCTGGCTCGGGGTGATCCTGCTGGCGAGCGGCATCATCTTTCACTTTGTCGCATATTTACGGATGAGTCATCAATTAGAGCAGGCGAAGGGAGGCACACAGTGATGGATTATTCTAGTTTATTAGGCCCGGACCGCTATGATTTGGCGGTCACGTTAGCCAAGCAGTACCATCTGGACCCCAGCCAAGTCTTGTTCGGCTACTTACAAGTGGTCAGCCAAGTCACGGGTGGGAAGGATGCTGAACATGCCGACTTACATGAACCAAAAGTCCGTGCAGCAATTAATCAAGAATTTGAGCATTTTTTGAAACGCCGTCATTGATTAGAACGCCACGATACCGCCTAGATTGGCGCGTATCGTGGCGTTTTTGCGTTGCACTTGTCTGAGTGGGCAACGGGACTATTTTCGGATAATTGACAAACGATTCCTTCGAGGCAGCCATGCCCAGCAAGCAAGTTATAATCGCAATTATATTGGATCGTGACGTTGGCTGATTGTGGCAATGAGAGAGTCGCATTAATTCAGGATCTGTCGGACTTACAAGGGTATGAAATCTACGAGAAATGAGATTTGAATAAACAGCTGTGGGTTAAGAATCATAAAGCTGCTGGCAATACATACGCGGAAAATGATGGGCTGACTGATAATATTATAATACGATTAAAATTTGATTTAAATTCGCTGTGACAACGTGCTAAAATGAAATCATTCACCTTTCCTGTCACCTCAGCACTCGGCGCATTTCTAATCAAGTCCAATGAACAGCATCATCAACAATCCAAAGCTAAAGTGAAGTGATTCAATGAAAAATATTTACGTCCTCCTTGCTGGAGAGTCGACATCGCAATTCGGTAATAATTTATTTGATATTGCGATTATGTGGTATCTGTATCGACTGACTGATAATTCCACAACGATTGGCCTGATTTCTGGGACGTTCAATGCGTTAGTCGTGTTGAATGTCTTGACGGGGTATTTGGCTGACCGATTTCCTAAGACCAAAGTGATGATGACGATTGACGGGTTACAAGCCATATTAATGGGCGTTGCCACTTATTTGTATTATGGCTTTGCGCTTAATATTTGGACGCTGGTGGGGGTCGCGTTTATCGCTAAAATTCTGGGAACTGTTTTTGATCCGGCTGAGAATGCATTAATTCCGCAAATTGTCCCAGTTGACCAATTACAGCGCGTCAATAGTATGAACCAAGGCGTTAAGGTGTGCGCGCAATTAGTGGGCATGTTAGCTGGCGGTAGTCTGGTTGCGTTCGTCTCGCTAGCTGATTTCGTTTTGATCAATGGTCTGACGTTCTTGGTCTCGCTAGGTTGTATCGTGATTGTACATAAACGGGTGGGCCACGCTGAACAAGTGAGCGTTGAGCAGGTGCAAACCCGGGATTGGTATGCTGGCTTAGCTTACGTCTATCATAACCCAATGTTGCGAACGCTGATTTTACTAGCTGTCATCGTGAATATGGTGATTGGCCCCGTGCTAGGGCTGAATATCATCTGGACGCGGGGAACCTTACATGCCAGTGCCGTCGTCTACAGCTTGGCACAAGCGTTGTTTATCATTGGAGTAGTGGCTGGCAGCATTCTGATCAATTTTGTTAAAACAACTTTTAAGACCAAATTACTGCTGGCTTTGACCACGATGACGGTCGCGGTGACGTTCATGGTGTTGACGCACAGTATCGGCACCACCTTGATTGCGATGATGGTGATTGGCATGGCGGGGGGCTTTGTGAATGTGTCGCTATTCACTTTGATCCAATTGAAAACGCCCGGCGAACTATTGGGGCGGGTGAACGGTGCGATGATGTCTTGCACGAATATTTCAATGCCGATTGGTATCGCACTCGGCGGCGTCATAACCAGGTACGTCGGTATCGCGACCGTGTTTATCATCGGCAGTGCGATTACCCTAGTGGCGTTACTGGCAATGAGTCGGGTGACGCTCAACGAAGCTTGATGGGTTGCCGAGCCTATGTCCAAATAATTATAAAACTGTCTGTCATGTTGGAATTACTCAAAGTACCTTGAGTAGGTGGTGTGATGTTGCTATGCAGGATGGGTTGGAAGAATGGAAGAAGCGACGCAAGATGAGCATCTAAAAAAACCAGTGGTTACAACAGTCGTGCAAGTAAGATTGTTGTAACCACTAGTTTTTTTAGTTCTATCCTGAGTTTTGTGGTACTGGTTTCTTATTCAAGCAATCAAGGTAACCATGCCATCAATTTAAATCTCGTAAAGATTCAGCACTTAAAGTTTGAACATAACTCGATCGGCCAGAGCCGCTGAGTTGTTGGTTAGTATCTAAATAAATTTGCCCCGACCATCGCTTGGACGTTTTGGTTGGTGGGCGCAGTATCACGCGATAGACGATTGGACAATTTTCAAGCGTGACCTGTTGAGAAGATTGTCCCGTCGCTTTTAGATATCGCTTGCTTGCCGCTAGTGTTTGCGGGCTTGAGAAAGTATAGTCATACCAAACAATGCCACTGAAGGGACCAGATTCCTCTTTCATCAGCTTACTTCTTGGAATTTGATTGCCATCATGATTTTCCTTCAGCATTACCTCAAGTGTTGCCCGTGCCTTAGTCATCTCCATGCTAGATTTAACGGACACCCCAATTAAGAGGGTAGCAATAATGAGCAGAACAGAAACCGTCCAACTGAGAATTTTATGTCCTTTTAAAAAAGCGAATATGGGTAATAACTGCTTGTCCCAATGATTGATGAAATTCATTTTATATCCCCCATTTTTAGCATATACAAAACATAACAGGGGTAATGTCGCTTGTCACGAACTTATGAAATTTATACGCAGGATATTATCGCAAGTCAGTGAGCTTTTTTGGATTGAACATAACCAAATTTATACAAGTAGGGTCCGTCAGCTGCTAGAAAAAGTGAGTATTGAGAAAATCCACTCAACAAATGCGAAGCCTAAATTGTTTTCAAAAATTTATTTTGGGATTTTTGAAGGCAAAATATTTTAACTGAAATTTTTTTGAAGCATCCTCACAAAAAGACCTCTGGATCTATTTGCATGGTGATTTCTTTTATTAAAGCCTCAAAGTGAAAGCCACTAAAATATTTATACGCATGGTGTACCGTGCCTTGGAACCGCGCTCAATTTAAACAGGCGACGGCAGCCCCTCGGTGAAAATCAGTCCGCTGGAAAAACGTACGGTGTTTGCCAATCCGCGGTCATCTCCGGCGTTAAGGTCAAGCTTTGTTGGCGACCAGTCGTGCGGGGAATGAAGTGGTAAGTGCGGGTCTCAAGCTGAATCAAACAGCGATAATGCGTGTAATTATGACTGATGAGGTTGCGTCGGTTTGCATCGTACGGCAAGCTGACTTCTTGCAGCCAACGAAAAATAGTCGCTGGCACTTGCTCAGATGAAAGTCGTGCCGTGCCCAGTCGCCGCAACGCCATATGAATGAAGCGGTCAGTTGGAATTGGACCAGTTGGCAGGGGCTGTTGCGCCTGAATGACTTGTTGGGCAGCCTGCTGAGTTGCGGCGGTAATCTGAGTGCCGGTTAAGCCTAAGTAGCGATTCAAACGGCGTTGATGGTCAACCAGGATTGGTGTATTGGTCAACACGCCAGCTGGATTCGGTTGAGCAGTCAGGGGGCCACCAGTGGGTTCGATGACCACGCTGGTCTGACGGTCACTCAGGATCCAATGAAATGGGTAGACTTCTCCGGTATCGTCGCCCCAGGAAGCGCCAACGAGATTGATCCGGGGCAGGTCGGCGATGACGGCGGCGACCGATGCATGTTCACCTAATACCCAATTGATAAAGGCTTGCGGGGTTAAGTTGATTTGACCGGGAACTGATTCAGTCGCGTAGTTGACCGCGTGTGGCAGGTAAAGTTCGGCACAGGTTAAACCCGCTTCGTTGATTCCATCAGCCATCAAACAGCTACTAAAATGCTTGGGCAGGCGCCCACCACCAAGAATGGCGTACTGGGTCGTTCGCTCAGTCGCTAAGCCGGTGGGCCACTGATAGTGCCGCGGTAAAAAAATCGGCCGCCAGGGTGTCGTCGTTGGAAAGTCCATCGTTCGGGCAAAGTAGTGTTGGTCGTCAGTATCAAGATAAGTTAAACTAGTGCACATGTGGCCGCCTCCTGATCAAGTTATGGTTAATGGATGATGTGAATTAAGGTGTGCTGGATTATGATTAAAACATGCAGTCCTTAAGTTTAAAAGACGTTAGCTGAAAACAGGATAAGTTCGCGTCGATTCACAGTTTAGACACGTTGAACACTGGCTTCCAGATATTTTGGACAATGGCGGAACGTCGTGGGCGTGAATGGTCATCAAAAAGTGAGCCAACCAGCTGGCACGTTTTAATCTTCAGTAATCTTAAATAATAACTAGCAAAATCCGTGTTACATCTAGTATACGCCAAAAGTGGACGTTGAACAGGTCAGTGTTATTGATATGCTAGCATTGAAAACGCTGCCTACAATCATCAAGCAGTCCGGGCGCTAATCGTCACGATGCCAGCAATAAGCCAAGTAACTGCGCTCATTCGTAAACTCATTGTTTTCTAATTTTTACAAACGTGCTATAATGAGGTTTCAATAACTATCAAAGCGAGGTCTTCATAGTGAGTGGATATAACGTCGCGATTGTCGGTGCAACTGGTGCAGTTGGCGCGCGGATGATCAAAATGGTGGAACAGACGAGTTTGCCTGTCAATTCAGTTAAACTTTTGGCATCAAGTCGTTCAGCCGGGAAACAATTACAATTCAATGGTCAAGCCTTAACTGTCGAAGAGACCGTCCCTGAATCATTCGAAGGAATCGATTTAGCCCTCTTCTCAGCGGGTGGCTCAGTATCTAAGAAATTTGCCCCTGAAGCTGTCAAACGGGGTGCCGTAGTTGTTGACAATACGAGTGCCTTCCGGATGGATCCTAAGATTCCATTGGTTGTTCCTGAAGTTAACCCTGAAGCATTGAAGCTTCATCATGGAATCGTGGCTAACCCGAACTGCTCAACCATCCAAATGGTCGTTGCTTTAGAACCAGTGCGTCAAGCATTTGGGCTGAAGCGGGTCATCGTTTCAACTTACCAAGCCGTTGGTGGTGCCGGTAACCGGGCCTTGAAGGAATTGCATGATGAAACCGAAGCCTACTTAAAGGGTGAAGAGATGGAAGCCCATATCTTACCTGTTGCGGGCGACAAAAAGCATTATCCGATTGCCTTCAACGCGTTACCACAAATTGACGTGTTTGAAGAAGATGGCTACACCCATGAAGAATGGAAGATGATCCATGAAACCAAAAAGATCATGTGTGGCGGCGACATGGACAGTAAGGATATCAAAGTAACCGCAACTTGTGTGCGGATTCCAGTGCCAGTTAGTCACTCCGAATCAGTTTACTTCGAAGTTGAAGATCCTAAAGCAACCGTCAAGGGCATTCAAGATGCTTTGGCAGCTGCACCAGGGGTGGTCTTACAAGACGATCCTGATCATCAAATCTATCCACAAGCACATAATGCGGAAGGTTCCAAGGACACGTTTGTCGGCCGGGTTCGTCCTGACCAAGAAACGCCACAAGCTTTCCATATGTGGAACGTTTCTGACAACCTCTTAAAAGGGGCTGCCTGGAACTCAGTTCAGATTGCGGAAACGATGGACAAGATGGGCTTATTGCACGTGCAATAGTCTCGTTTGAGTACTTGATTGGCTCGAATTATAAAACGACTTCTCAATTAAGATTGAGAGGTCGTTTTTTTACGCAATTGATTTTGTTGGAGAATTTCGAGTATTTACATCTCCAGATTGTGGGTGCATAATTGTTCCATTTACACATTAGTTTATGGTAAAGTAATGTGTAAACGGAACATTTGGGGGTGAGTGCATGACTTTATATAATCAGGCAAAAGTCTTATTGCATAAATACAACGGAACATTCACAAGACGTCAAGCAATCTCAGAAGGAATTGTGACGCCATCATTAAGCCGAATGGTTGAACAGGAATTAATTGAGCGAGTTGGGCCAGGAATATATGCTGACCCGATGTCGTTTGAAGATGAGTTTTTAATCGCACAACTACGCTTGAGTAAAGGGATTTTTTGCAAAGAAACGGCGTTGTATCTGTATAATATGACTGATCGAACGCCCAATTTTATGGAAATGACTTTTCCAAAAGGATATAAGTCAAATTATTTTGATGAATTAAGAATTAAACCGTATCGGCAAATTGATGCGCTTTACAGTATGGGAATGACAACTATCGAAACACCGTATGGCAATCAGGTTCGAGTCTATGATATTGAGCGGACTTTGTGTGACATTATTCGGCCACCGCATGTTGCTCAGGATGAAGTTGTTCGTCAAGCAATGCAAGGCTATGTACAACGACCTGAAAAGGATCTCAATCGATTAATGAAATATGCGAAAAGCTTAAAAGTTGATGCGAAAATCAAGACTTACATGGGTGTATTACTATGAAAAATAGGTTTACGAATGCCATGCAGATGAAGGCCTACGTAAAGAAACAATCTGCGTTGAATAACATTGATCCTCGTTTGCTGATTCAAGAATTCGTGCTTGATGATTTGCTTGAGCGGATTTCGCTTTCTCCCTATCGTGATAATCTTGTCTTGAAAGGTGGCTTCTTAATCGCATCCCTATTAGGAATAGACACGCGCTCTACTCATGACTTGGATACTACAGTTGTTGGTATGCCCATTAACTCGAATCAATTAATGTCTGTTTTTACGAAGGTGTGTCAAATCGTACCCGAAGATGATCCGATTGAGTTACATCCAATCAAAATTGAACGAATTCGTGATGACGACAAATATGGTGGGTATCGTGTACATTTTGAAGGCTTGATTTACGGAAAAATTAAGCCGAGGATTAAGATTGATGTTTCGACTGGTGATCAAATTACACCCAATGCAATCAGTTATCAGCATCACCTAATGACTGAGGATAGAACAATTACAATTGCGGCCTATAACATAGAAACAATCTTACCTGAAAAATTAGAAACAATAATTAGTCGAGGCGCCACCAATTCTAGGTCAAAAGATTTTTATGATTTATACGCACTAATAAAGTTCGAGTATCAAAACATTGATGTTGACCAATTAAAATTGGCATTGACTAATACTGCAGCTCATCGAAGGACACTTGAAACCCTTCGTGATTATCAGGAAATAATCGCTGATGTTTTGAATGACAAAGACATGAATACACGGTGGCACATTTATCAGCGAGACAATGAATTTGCAAAGAACATCAGTTTTCAAGATACTTGTAGCACTGTAGTTGAGTTGCTGAATAAAATTTCGAAACAAAAATAGTTTGTTTCAAAATTTCAGAAGAAAATGGGTGAAAGCTGGTATTTGGGGAAAGATTGAGATTCCAATGAATTTTGAGCGATTGGTGAATCTGAATCACTTTTATTGCAATGTGCGACAATTTTCAGAATCACGGAGACACCAAATTCGCGTAAATTTCTCCGGACATCATCCATAACTAAATTAGATCAATTCGTGTCTGAATAATACGACGGTCCAAACCGAGCATACAGGATATGCCAAGTTTGAACCGTCGTTTTTGATTATTCAGATGCGTGAAGTAAAAAATCGTGTCAGCTGTTTCTCGTCAGCAGATATCTTCCTTAACTTGCGAGATCATCCGCTTGCGGCTGCTTGACGAATAGCGCGCCGATGCCGATTAGCAGAAAGCAGATGCCGGTGAGATAAGCTGCGTTGGGGGCAACGACGTTATAGAGCAAGACTAAGCCGATACTGCCAAGTGGCACGGCAATCGTGACAAGCGAACTCAGTGCCCCCGTGACCGTACCAATCATCGTTTGGTCAGTGGTGGCAATGATTTGTGCCGTCAGTTTAGGATTCAACTGTCCCAGACAAAGGGCGGAGAAACACATCCCAGCAAGTAAGAGCCAATAATTCTGGCCGACGATAAAATTAATGAACAGCACTAAAATCGTAACCGTCGTGGTGACCATGATGGTTCTGTAGGATAAATGATCCAGAAATTGAGACTTGGCAAGACTACCGATGACCGAACCAGCAATGAAGCCGATATTGACCAGCAAAATTTCAACACTGAACGGCAAGACCGTCAGATGCGGATGGTTGAGAATGAATAAGTTGATCAACGCGTCGATACTGGCCGCCACCCCGTTTACGATGATAACCGAGGTCAGCAGGCTAATAATATTCATCCCAGAGGAGTTTTGCAGAATTGTGATGACCTGGTGACGCAGATCGGAGGCGCGTCGTTTTTGCGGGTGAGCGGGAATTCGGACGTCGATCGTTCGGTGACCAATCATCAAAATGCCGGCAGCAACTAAGAAAGTCAGGGCATTGATGTAGCCGGCGAGCGCGTAGTCATGTGTTGCGGCAATGATGGTGATTCCCAGTGATTGCCCGACCGGCTGTAGTAGGGTGGTGACACTTTGATTTAACCCTAATACTTGCTGGCGATGCTCATCCGGAATTTTTTGTTTCAGAATTGGCAGGCGGAGACTCGAACTGTAGATGCCCAGGCAATCTGAGACGATGTTAATGAGAACCACGACTAGGAATAACATGAAGGTTCGGCGGGTAATGATCAAGCCAAGCAACACGTAAAGCGCGGCCTGAACGAGCTTTGCTCCGATGAGAAAGCGACTCTTGTTCAAAGAGTAGTCCGCAAACCGACCGATGATGACTGCCAACATGCCAGGGACAATCGAGCCCAATGAGACGATTGAGACCAGGGCAGTTTGATGTTGAAAGCTCTTGGCATAGGTCAGCAAGATGATGTTGAAAATACTGATGCCGAGCGTCTCTGCCAGGTTGGCACCGGTGATGGTGAGATTGGCCTTGTTCGTGATGAGATTTTTCATATATGTATCAGCGTCCTTTTGTAACTTGATTTCAGCGTATGACTGATGGCGAAGGAAACAAGAAAAGATGATCAGGTTGCTTGGGTGACCGATTTGTGATGATGACCAATTTTTTGAAGACTGAGTGAAAATCGGGACTAGATTGGCACGAGCGGATGCACTGGAAAGAACGGGACGCCTTATTATAATGCAGTGATAAAATATTATCTACTTCTAATCTTAATCTAATCTAAAGTTGTCGTTTAACCGCAGAATATTGGCTGAAAATAGCGACTAACTTTATATTCGATTGCGGAAATAAAAAACATCTCAAACTGTTCACAAAATCTTCACGAAATTAGCGCGTCTAAAACGCGATTGTATCGCAATTGAATGGCAATGCAATCGTTTCCGAGGCCAATGGTTGCCGAGCGCACACTTTTAGCCTAAGATAGTAACGTAATAATTTAAAACGTGTCACGGAATCCGAATCCTAATTAGGCGTCGGGCATCCGTGACCCTTTTTTTCGAGGAAGTGATGGTTCGTGTTCCACATTGTGATGCAACATATCCATGGTCGCGCGCGCTGGGCGTTTTTCTTAGCACCGCTTATCATGTTGGGGGAAGTCTTTTGCGACTTGCAACAACCAACCTTGATGTCAGAAATCATTGACCAAGGCTTATCGAAGGGGGACTTGAATTTTGTCATCAGTCACGCGGGATTGATGTCCCTATTCGCCGTCCTGGGTTTGATTTTTGGCGGTGCGTGTGGAGCACTCGGTAGCTATGCTTCATTAAAAATGGGGGAAGCACTGCGGAGTCATCTGTTGACGGTGGCCTTAAACGACCGCCAAGCCGGTTCCTTACCACCCGCCACACTGATTACGCGGATTACGAACGATGTGACTCAGATGCAGAATTTAGTCATGATGGTCACGCGGGGGTTAGTTCGTTCACCAATGCTATTGATTGGTGGGGTCGTCATGTCGATTATCGTATGTCCAGATTTAGCCCCAATTTTGTTCGTGGTCATGCCGATTCTGGTGGTATTTTTGTTAGTCATCGTGCGCTTGAGTGTGCCGAAGTATACGGCGATGCAACAGTCCGTTGATCATATCAACCAAATCATGCGTGAAAATCTGCAAGGGGCCAAGACCATCAAATCCTACGTTCTGGAAGATCATCAACACGCTGATTTCACGACCAGCAACCAACATCTCCAGCAAACGAGTCAAACTGC
>NZ_AVAQ01000022.1 GCF_000463075.2 Lactiplantibacillus plantarum EGD-AQ4 | reverse complement strand
GATCTAATTCCTTGTGTTGATTACCTCAACACAACTATTACATAATATCATCTCGATTTGAGCTTGTCAACAACTTTATTTATTAAGTTGAATAACTATGCAATCACTATCGAATGAATATTAAGTTGAATCGTCGCTCCGTTTGATACCGACATATCGGTTAACGCGACAAGAAATATCTTATCACTCACGTTAATCACTGTCAACAGCAATTTAATGTTTTTTTGAATTTTTATTCATAAACATTTTGAGTAGTGAAGTGATATAACTCCCATCACCTAGCTGTTTTGCGCTATCTCTCGCAGCGACAAGATATATCTTATCAAGAATTAGTATGCAGGTCAACCCCTTATTTAAAATTATTTTGCTAATTGATTAAACGGCGTTGTTTCCCCCACACTGACGCTAGCGAAGAGTTCATGCAACTCACTTGCGAGCACAAACCTCAAACCCTGTTCTGCAAACTTATCCTGGACTGAATCATCAATAGTTAGATGATCAAAAACAAACACTGCAACCTTTTCAGATTCAATTTTAGCGACAATCGAATCATACAATCTTAACTGGTCAACGTCGACCCCAATGGTATGGCGAAACGTCCATAATACAGACGCAAGTGGTGACCGTCCCGCTTGCACGGGTAACTGGTAGAAATGGTATCCGTTATCTGACTGCCCAACTAAAAAGTGCGTGCCCTGATCATCATTATATAGAATCGTTCCGGCAACTTGCTTCTGCACTAATGTTCACCCACTTTCAACCGATGCAATGAGTCTGAGATCCAGCCATCCAAATGATTGGCAATTGGATCAAACCCAGCGTGTACATGCCGATTCGTCCAAAAGTGTTTGTGTCGGAACGTTTTATAAATCTCCAAATCACTGACAGTTGGCCGTGGCGCACGTTCAATACACCGCAACGACAGACTAATCTTACCCGTGTATTCATCAATATCTAAAATAACAACATCGACCGTCTGACCAACCTTTAAATACTCACTAATGCTTTTGACATAACCCTCATGACATTCTGAAATATGAATCAGCCCTTGATGTTCACCATCCAAGGTAACAAACGCACCATAGGGTTGAATTCCAGTCACTCGGCCATGCACCCGCATGCCAATTCGATACTCGCTCATACGATCCATCCTTTCTTAAGCATTTTATACTGACAATCATTTCAATCTTTAACATTATAACCTGAATCCGATAGATTGCAAAATCACGATGCCATCAAAAAAGGAGCCGCATCAGCAGCCCCCACATATGATACTTAGTCTTCAATTGCAATTGTTTCAATTACAACGTCCTTAACCGGTTTATCTTGCATCCCAGTCTTAGTTGCTGCGATTTTATCAACGGTATCCATGCCATCACTAACAGCACCAAAAACTGTGTGCCGGAAGTCCAACCATGGTGTGCCACCATTACCGTACGCCGTCACGATTTTTTCTGGATACCCAGCTTGCTTCATTTGTTCATCCATACCAGCATCTAATTGTGGTTTTTGAACAATGAAGAACTGACTGCCATTAGTATTAGGACCGGCATTGGCCATTGAGAGTGCCCCACGAAGATTGAAGACTTCTGGCGAGAATTCATCTTCAAATGGTTTGCCCCATAAGCTTTCGCCACCCATACCAGTACCAGTTGGGTCGCCACCTTGAATCATGAATTCAGGAATCACACGATGAAAGATAATCCCATCGTAATAGCCTTTTTTAGCTAAACCAACAAAGTTTTCAACGCTCTTTGGCGCTTGCTTAGGAAACAATTGTACCTTGATGTCGCCAAAGTTCGTTTTGATGGTTGCTTTTGGTCCGTCTACTTGACTTAAATCTAATTGTGGATATGCCACAAAATCACCCGTTTTCTATTAGAATTATCTTGATAATACAAGAGAAGCGCTATAAATACCAGTGATTTGTAAGGATTTCTTTCAATTCGCCGCTAACCATAGTAATTCTAGCGGTTTTCTGTTAACCTAGATAAGATTAATTTTCACATTACTTGGAGGTAATCATGAGCTTTCTAATTGATTTCGTGTTGCACATTGACCAACACTTAGTCACCATCGTCAACAGTTTTGGTATTTGGACCTACCTGATTCTCTTTGCCATCATCTTCATTGAGACGGGTGCCGTTATCTTGCCATTTCTACCTGGTGACTCATTACTCTTCGCTGCCTGTGCGTTAGCAGCCAACCCGACCTATGGCCTACATATTTGGACATTCGTCATCCTATTTCTGATTGCGGCCCTGGCCGGTGATTCATTAAACTTCTACATTGGTCACTCCTTGGGGGAACGGTTGACTGAAACGTCATGGTTCGGCAAATTGATCAATCAAAAACAACTTGCTAAGTCTGAACGTTTTTTTGAAAAACATGGTGGCATCACGGTCACGATTGCGCGCTTCATGCCAATCATTCGGACCTTTGTCCCCTTCGTCGCGGCTAGCTCGCGTATGCACTACCAACAATTCATTCGCTATAACGTGATTGGTTGTGTTCTGTGGGTGATGCTCTGCTGCGGTGGAGGCTACTACTTCGGTAACATTCCCTTTGTTAAACAACACTTCTCCATGGTCGTTATCGGCATCATCTTAGTTTCCCTGATTCCGGCCGTCTTCTCCGCCTTGCGCGCACGCTTCAGTCATCCTGCTGAAAGCGAAGATTAACTCGAAACGAATCAAAAAGACCTCTGATTTTGTGATCAGGGGTCTTTTTTAGTGGCACAACTAATCTATTTCTCGTAACGCCTGCTTGCCAATGCTTAAGCCATACGCAAACGCCCATTCGATTAAAACAAACGCCAAAACGAAACACTGCCCAAAAAATGTGTCCGGGAGCACTAGAATAATGCGATCTAGCAACGGATCAAACAACCAGTCCGAGTTGCGGAACAAAATCTCATGAAAAATCACGAAAAATTGGTCGAAATTGACTGCCATGATAACGGCAATTACCGGCGGAATCCATAATGCCGTCTGCATCGGCAGTACCAGCCGCCATAATTGCCGGTCTCGGCGTAAACGTCGCCAAAAAAAGTACACGACGACACTAGTCACGATAAAGACCGCGTAGTCCAACATGAACAAATTTTTAACATCCGCAAAGTGAACTAACGCACTGGCAGAGTCGGTAAAGTCGTTCATCTCTAACTTTGGCACCCACGGAAAGTTCAGATAAGCCAGTAGCTGATAATAATTAGTCATCAGTTGCCCTAACGTCAGATTAACCGTTGGCCCCAATTTTTGCCCGACCGCATTTACAAAGTACAACCAGGTCGCGTTGATCGTCACAATAATCGTGGCACTCACTAGCCACAAATAGAGACTGATCCACTGGAGCGCATTTTTGAACTTATTCAGCCACACCATCATCTAGATCCCAGTCATCTAAGGAATTGATCTCATTGGTTGGCTTAACAGCCTGCTTGGCAACCAGCTCAGGGGTTGAAACGCCAGTATACACAAGTAGTGAGTCCATCTCAAAATTGATGGCCGCCGAGATATCCGTCATATAGTTATCGCCGACCATCACGCAATCCGCTTTATCCAACCCGATGCGATCGATGGCTTTTTGCATGATAATGGTTTCTGGTTTTCCAACATACGTTGCCCGTTGCTGGGTCGCCCGTTCAACCATTGCAATCACCGATCCGGCACCCGGAACGAGTCCCCGTTCATTTGGCAAGTTAGTATCGGCATTCGTTCCGATAAACTTCGCGCCCCGTTTGATTGCGAGTGTTGCTAATTCGAACTTGTGATAGGTGACATCATAGTCCAAGCCCACGATGACGAATCGCGGCGTCTGTTCTTCAAACTTGAACCCCTTCTCGAGCATGGCGCCCTTTAGGCCTAACTCACCAATGACATACATCGTCTTGTCACCATCCGCAGCCAAGTCGTCCACATAATCAGCCGTTGCCAGTGCCGCCGTATAGACGTTTGCTGGACTGACATGAATATCATGATTGTCTGCTAAATTAGCCGCCACGTCTTCAGGCGACTTGGTGGTATTATTTGTCACTAATAAAAAGTCCGTCTGGCTAGTTTGTAGCCGTTCAATGAACCGTTTGGCAGCCGGAATCCGTTCGCGACCACGATAAACCGTACCGTCTAAATCAATTAAATAACCCTTGTACTTGCCCAATCCAAATACCTCTTTCTACTCACTACTTTTGTCGTATTGTAAAGTGACGTTTGCCACTCGCTTGTTTGGTGGTTCGTGCTTGATTACCCGTGCCTGCAGTCACCTTAGCTGGTCGCTGCCGTTTTTCAGTAAATGGCGCGGCCTTTTGCTTGGTCGTAAAGTTATGCGACTTGCGCCGTTGCTTACTGCGACTACTGCTGCGGTTACTGCGCCCACGTGATTGCCGATTGTTCGTCTTCTTACCACCACGATGATCGTCTTTACGTGGCCGGCTGGTCCGCTTAGGCTTAATCACCCGTTCGTTTTTCACGATAAAGTAGGCACAGCCGAAGTTGCAATATTCATATAAGTAATCCTGGACTGCCCCAATCGTTTGGGCGCGCTGGACATCTTTCGCATCATCACGGAAGAATCCCTTCAATCGCAATTGCTCGAAGCCCCAATCACCGACGATATAGTCATACTTATTCAAAATCGAGCTGTAACGCTCAACGAATTTATCAAGGTCAAAGCCCTGGCGATAATCATAGACGATCTCAAATGGGTGTTTGCTAACCTCAAAGTGGGTCTTATCCGTCCGTAAGCCGTGATATAAGTTACGGCGGCGTTCCGCTTGTTGTTCAGCTAGTTCATCAATATGTTCGCGGTTCACATTGACACCACCTTTCTCTTAATTGACTGGCCATTGGCGTGCTAAATAGTCACCAACGACCGTTCTTAACATTGCTTCAAATAATATTTCAGTTTGACCACTAATATTCAGGGTCGGGAAAAACGGAATAAACAGATCATGATCTAGCAAAGCAATCTGATAAATTGCTTGCCGATCAACAGGCTGACCATGGACTAACAGCTGATGGTCAGTAGCTTGCCAGGCTAGACCTTGATACTGGATATAACCAAAGACCTGCCCTCGAAAACCCATGCCCTTAATTGGAAACTTGTTTAAGAAAGGACGGACGAGTTCCATCTCGTAAACGAGTCGCCACAGCGTTTCACCAGTTAGCGTCACGCGAATGACGTGCATCGCATGCGGCAGCATCGTATGCAAATCGTTGCGATTGACCCGTCCCGCAGGCAAGTCCCGCATAAAGAGGCCGCCGTTAAGCATGCCCAGGTCAGTGCTGGCGTAATCGGTGATTGCTGCCAAACCGAGCGCTGTTAGCTTACTGGCATGGTGCCAATGTGGTCGCAACTGCTCTGGCACATTGGCAATCACTTGTTTCTTCAGCAACATTTCGCCACGCGCCTGCCAACCAGCAATCAATGCATCATCACCCGCAGCAACGGGTAGACTCGCTGTTTGCACCGTGTGGGCGTCAGCAGTCGTAACGTGGTGTTGCGCATCAAGCTGGAGTTCGATACGTCCCACGTACTCACCGTATTTCCCTGCCGCGGCAATCAAGACACCATTTTTGAGCTCACCATTCACTAATAAATGGTGCGTATGACTGCCAATGATCACGTCAATCTGTGGAAAATGTTTCGCCAACCAGCGATCAACGTTGATGCCGAGGTGCGATAAGATAACGAGCACGTCGTATTGACCGGCATACTGCGCCAATAGTTCCGGCAAACGAGCCTTAACACTAGCGGGCGTCCAACCATTTAACGGGTAAGTTAACGTAAACGGCGCCGTGAACGCAAGTAACAAGATGCGGGTACCGTGTGCTGTCGTAATAATTTTCGCTGGCTTGGCCCATTTTGGTGGTTGACCGTCCGCCGTATTGGTCAAATTATCGAGAATCACATCAAAATTGGCATGCTGATAAAGCTTATCTAGTGCAGCATGCGTCAGTCCCAGGCCCTCGTTATTGCCAATCGTGACGGCATCGTAGCCGATCGCATTTAACAGGTCCACATTGGCCTGTCCCTGGGTGGCTTCAGATAACGGATGTGCGCGATCAACTGCATCGCCTAAGCCGACCGTTAGAACCGTGCTACCGGCTTGCTGGCGCTGCGTCCGTTCTGACAACAAATAGCGCTGAACCCGTGGCCAGTTTTCAAAATGCGAATGTAAATCATTAGTATGCAAAATGGTAACTTGCTCGTGCACAGTCCTCGCTCCTTAATCGTTATCTTTGTTAATCCTAAAGCATTCCCGAAACCCGGTCAAGCACCCAGTTACTGTCGTTTGGCAAAATCAATGGCCTTGCCCGTCACCATCTGCTCAATTTCAGCTAACGAGAATGGTGCGCCAAATGGCACTGGATGGTCCAAATAGTCGACTTCCGGCGTATCCACACCGACATTAATATTTTCCTTAATGTTAACCGCGTAGTGATGAATGTGCCCATGCAAGTTGATAATTTGCTTCACGATACCCATCATCATTGGATAGTGGGTCATATAATACTGACGATGGTCGTACTTGATCAACACACCGACATCATGAAATTCAAACTTGGGGTGCCCGTTCAATTGGGGATCATGGGCCGCTAAGTATTTGAAAAACGCCCGTGAATCATGATTACCCTTGATAAAAATGATTTTGCCGTGCAATTGCGTCAGGATTGCAAAGACTCGCTCATACGAGATCTTCGCCGGACGTGTAAAGTACAACGCCACGTCACCAAGATGATAGACCGTGTCTGAATCAGTCACACGCGCATTCCAATGGTCAATGATCGTTTGGTTCATCGTTTCAACATCCGGAAATGGCCGCGGCGCAAAATCATTATCGCCCAACAAATCAGCGTGATAAAAATGTGTATCAGATGTAAAATATTGCATCAGTTCAACCTCGATTATTTCGTTCTCTTAAATCATAGTTTTGAAACTAGTCACTTAATATTGTACCGCGCACCGCCCTAAAAGACACTAGAACAGTTTTGCGTACGGCCGAATATGCCTATTGGATCGAAATGGACACTTCATTGGACGTTTGGTATCCAGTGAGCACTCGTCTTTATGGTGAACTTATTGGCAAGTGCTGGTCAGCGAAACGCTTGCTAATCCTCATGTCCACTAACGATACAGTGGCTGAGTTTAGTCGTTGTTTGCTTATTAAGACACTAAAATGGCTCCCAAGAGTTACTTGAAAGCCATTTTTAATCGATTCTATTAAGATGTCGCTGTCCACTCATTGGTGAGACAGTTTAGACAGCCATTATGAATTCGTGTGGCGCTGGCGAACCCGGTCGCTAAAAATCTTAACGGCATAGAGGCCAAATACCCAGATTGCGGAAACAATCAGCGCAATTAACGTCTCGAACTTCAAACATAGCACGACTGCGATGAAAGCCAAGAACACCAGGATAAAGTAATCTGACAGCGGAAATAGTGGCATCTTGAACTTCACCTTTGCTCGTGAACCAGCTTGACGCCGATACTTGATGTGCGCAACCACGATGGCACCCCAGATGAAAATGAAGCAGGTCGTCGAAACGCTGGCAATCAGTGAAAAGACCTTACCAGGCATTAGTAAATTTAGAATAACTGACAAGCCAATCACTAAAGTTGAAAACCACAGTGCGTTACGTGGCACTTGGCGCGTGGACAGTTTGCCCATCCGCTTAGAAAATTTGCTCTGCCCATCATACGTCAATGAGAATAGCATCCGACCGGTACTGAACAGCGCACTATTACAGCTCGAAGCTGCAGCAGTCAACACCACAAAGTTGATGATGGCAGCGGCCGACCGAATCCCTAAGTTAGTAAAGACTTGGACGAAGGGACTGTGGGCAGCTGAAAAGTATTGCCACGGATACATGCACATTAAGAAGAACAATGAACCAACGTAGAATAAAATGATCCGAACTGGAATGTCGTTGATGGCCTTTGGAATCACGGTCTTCGGGTCGGCCGTTTCGGACGCGGTCATCCCCACCATTTCAATCCCGATAAAACTAAAGAGGACCATTTGAAATGAGAGCACGAGCCCTTTAAAGCCATTCGGCATGAAGCCACCATAATTGACCAAGTTGGTCAGACTGGCATGACCGACCGGCGTTTTGACGCTAAATACCACCATGCCGATGCCGACAACAATCAAGGCAATAATTGCCGCAATCTTAATAATCGCAAACCAAAATTCAGTTTCCCCAAAAGCTGAAACGTTGATTGAATTTAAGGCCAGCAACAAGATTAAGATGACCAATCCAGGTAGCCACTGTGGTAACTTGGGCCACCAGAACTGCATATATTCGCCTGCAGCTGTGATTTCAGCCATCGCAATCGTGATCCAGCAGACCCAGTAAGTCCAGCCGGCCACAAAACCAGTACGATCGCCTAAGTATTGTTTGATGAAATCAATATATGAATGCGTATTAAGATCGGACAGTAGTAACTCGCCCAATGCTCGCATTAACAAGAAGCAAACGAGTCCGGTCACCAGATAGGCAATCAGAATCGATGGTCCCGCTAAGTGGATGGATTGACCAGCCCCTAAGAATAGGCCGGTCCCGATGGTGCCACCAATCGCAATTAGCTGTACGTGGCGGCTCTTTAACCCGCGCGAAAGTTGTTCCGTCTCGGGCTGTGAATTGTCTTTCGTCATTATTTTTGCACTCCCCTTGCCGTTATTATAGCGGGCAATTTCGTACCATTCAAAAGGGGGCGCTTGTTAAAATCACAAAATAGGTCTATACCGTTTTTGAATTGCGCGAGTAATTGATTGCGACAGTAAGCGTTTGCGTATGCACTCACTACGCCCTTTTGCTTGGTTAACTGACCAATCTAGCGCTTCAGCACTTCAACATGAATAAAGTGAACGTAACGCATAATAACATGAATAAATTTCACTTAAATAACCAAAAATCACCCAGGTAGTCGCGGGACCTACCCAGGTGATTTTCGACAACGCCATCAGTAGCAATCGCCATTTAACCTCAATTTATTGGTTGGCTTCAATCGCTCTCACTAAAAGCGTGACTTGGTTGTTTCTTGAATCATGACTAACGTTTAATGTTTTGGCTGACCCAGGCGTCAATTTGAGCCGTGAACGCTTGAAATGCCCGTTGATCTTCAAAAGATGGAAAGTCGCCCAACAAGACTTTACCAGCTTGTTGTGCTTGTGGTCCATGCTTTTGCAACACCACGATTGATTTGCGTGATTTCTCATCCAGGAACAAATTAGTTGGTAAGTTCAGTAAGCCTTGCAAATAAGCCGCCGTACTCATCCATTTCAACAGGCCTTGCGCCTCCTGTGATTGAAAAATCGTCGTTGGTACGAGGAAGACACCCCAACCACCTGGTAACAGGTGTGACATCGCCTGCTCCATCATCAGATGATGCGTGTAAGAATGGCCATTAGTCGCCTTGGTTTCAAAGTTCTGAACTCGCTCGTCAAGCGGATAATAGCCGACTGGCAAATCACCAATGGCAATGCTCGTTTTAGGCATGACTAGTGGATCGATGGCATCTTGGTGGAACAGTTCCACGGCAGAGCCTTGAAGATCCATACTCATCGCGGCGATGGCTAACTGATTGTCATCGTTATCAACCCCATAGCCTTGAATCGACTGGGGCCGATCAGTTTGCAGTTGATTGATCACGGTCGTTAATAAGTTCCCAGTCCCGACTGCAATATCCAAAATCGACAGGTCCGTCGTTGGTCCCACCAGTTTGGCAATCAAATATGCTGTCAATAGACCGATTGAATCGGGCGTCATCTGATGGTTAGGATCGACACGATCGTTATGAATCGCCTTCAATAAGGCTAACTGAATCGCGCGCCGAATCGTTTCAGCATCAAACTGTTTCAAATCAACGCTTTGATACAGCTTCTCAAGAGCCTCGACTTGTTGTTGGCTTGGCTTGCCATCTTCCACGTGAACCGTCCCACTTAATAAGTTATCTCCAGTCTCAATGAGTGCATCCACGTATGAGACGGATAGTTGCTGCATTAAGACCTGCACTGATTGATCTAAGACCTGAAATAGCGTCTCAGTTTCTGCTTGTGCCAGAATACTCACCCCTTCACAAAATCTGTAATCCTTAACCATATTACTGATTTTATGACCTAAGTTCAAGTCACGGGGTTCAACCACCGCTTATCGGTGTGGCTTAGCCTGGTAAGGATGATCATAAGATTCCAGAATCAAGTAATGCAAGTGCTGTCTAGCCCGAAAATTCATGTAGCGTTGTGTCTCAAATGCGCCACCAATCATCAATAAACTAATCACTGACAGCAGAATCGTCCCGCGGCGTTTCTTCATCCGGTGCGTGCCTCCTATCGGGTAAAAGTAATCGGGCTTTAAAATGAATCCCATGGTCAGTCGTCATGGTGAGCGTCATGTCAGGATCGATGTGAAACTGACTGACGCCCCTCATCATGATGATTCGGCCGCCACCTTTGTGCATTAACACAATCTGATGGTTTATATGGAAATAGGTCAAGCGATATTCTTTATCCTTAGCCTCATTCACAATAACAGCACTGTGGCCCTCGTCGAAGCCCGCCGCATTGGAAATATCGGTCAATACAAAATGATGATCCGGATTTTCAAGTTCATGGAGCATCAAGTACCAGTCGACGGTCGGTAAATCAACCTGAGTACGACGGGCAAGATTACGCTGGCCTTGAAATAAAGTCGCCATGACGACCGCCACGATGCCTAATGAAAATACGACTTCAATGAGGGTAAAACCTGCGCGCTTAATCATTCGGCACGACCAACGGGGGCGCGTTCAACAATTCAATTGCATAAGTCTCATACGTGCTGCGAGCAGTTTGAATCGCTTGTAACGTCTGATTCTCGCGGTGTTGCATCATTAACTCGAGGCTCTCAAAACCAATTAGGCCACCCATTAACAGGCCCAGTGCGGTGATTGTCTCAATCATCATAAAACCACTGTGCGTCTTTAACATTGGTAACTCGATAAGCCCCCCACCCCATTAGTGCGTTTAATTTGATTTTTTGCTTTGGTCGCAGCGCTGACTTGAAAATAACGACCGCTAATTCTGGATGACCATTCTTCCAAATCTGAATATCACGCCCGCGTTCCGTCTTCAGCGTCGCCGGTAATGCCAGGTGCCACTGTTGTTTTGGCACTTGATATCCCCGTTTGCCGGTCCAACTGACGACCTCCGTTCCCCGAAAGCTTACAACTTGCGGGTGGCCAGTCACACTCGCTTCAAAAGTCCGCTGTTGCCACATCGTCTGTAAATCGCGCCAAAACGCTTGTTCATCGGCCACTTGTCGCTGCCGCGTCGGAAACCGATGAACGGTAATTACAGCCATGCTGGTCACGATTGCAAGCACGGTGACCGTTTCAATTAACGTGAAACCATAGCGGCTAGCCATTTACTCTTTGGGCTTAGTGGGCCGAATTGGATTAATGGCCTGGTCCGTCGCTTGCTTGGCTTGTTTGTCATTAAGGTAACCAGCCTCCTTCATCTTCTCAATCGTTGCTTCCTTACCAGTATCACTGGTGTACATTTCAGCCTGATTTTGAACCACTTCCGTCAATGCTTCCTGTTGACGTACTGACGCATTCTTACGTTGCTCGTTCAAATTCGGCACCACAATCAACATTAGCAAACTAATAATCGCTAGCACGATCACCATTTCAATCAGCGTAAACCCGCGCTGTGGTGCAGTCGTTTTCTTCATCAAGCGTTTCATTAATAATGTCATTTTAAAATCTCCCCCATTGATTGATACATCGGTAGTAACAGACTCAAATACGTCCCAACGACCACGAGCGCAATGACCCCAAACATGATTGGTTGAATCCAGCCAATCATCCGATTGAGCTGCCGAATCAACCGCTCATACTGCATGGTCGCAAAATACAACAACTCCTGACTCAACTGTTCAGCCGGGCTCTCTTTACCGACTAATAAGGCTAGTTCATCCGGCAATAATCGGTCAGCCTGAATAATTGCCATCAGCGATGTTCCCTGCAATAGTGCCCGCTCCACCACTTTCCCCTGTTGGTGAATAAAGGCCTTAGCTTGGAATTGCTGGCTGACTTCACAGATGCCCCGAATACCTAGTCCACCTGCGAGTAACATGCCAGCATTTAAACTCAAATAGTAGCCGCAATAACTCTTGATGAGTTTGCCTATCAAAGGCATTTTGACCAGCCAGTGATACCGCTGCCTGATTGGTAGCCGCTGAAAGTGCCAGCCACACCACCCAATCGCCACAACAACGACTAGTAACCCAATCGAGATCAGCTGCCAGGGTAAGGCCGCCTGGTGACCGACACTGGCCTGAGCACCTAAACTCGGTAGAATTGCCGCCTTGACTAACCCGAGTGTCCCCAGTAGCAGGACCAATAATAGACACGGGTACTGCAATAACCGTCGAATCTGTCGGCCCTGTTCCGCTCGAGCGCGCATCAACTGGCCGGCCTGCGTCAACGTATGGCGAAGCTCTCCATGCGTTTCCGCAATTAAAAACTGATAATATAAATCGACTGCAATATATGGACGTAATGCCGTGGACAAGTCATCGCCCGCTGCTAGACGGACGAGAACTGGCTGCAGGACTTGAAACGCTGGTCCCTGCACATCTACCGCAAATTGAAAGGCTTGTTGGAATGAAAAGCCATTGCCCAAGAGGTCCGCCACAGTTTCAAATAGCGTCGCCTGCATCGCAATCGGAAGCCGTTTACGCTTCCTTAAGTTGATGGGCCGTCGCATGATCAAGGCGACCCGCTGCCAGTTGTTCATCAATTAATTGACCCCACCTTTCCGTCATCATTTGCGTCGTCTTAGGACGTTCATGGGGCATAACGACCGTATCGAATAACGTCGCCACACTGCCATCCGTCACCGGTACTAAGCGTTGGTACGACATTGCCGTTACGGCTTGTTCGAGTACGGCCGGTTCCACGCCTAATTGTGCTAGACGCGGGATAATCCCGTAAACGCCCCGTGCATGCAGCGTACTCAATACCAGATGGCCACTCAAAGCCGCTTGAACCGCAATTTTAGCGGTTTCCGCATCCCGGATTTCACCAATGATGAACACATCCGGATGATGTCGGAGTCCGACCTTTAGTAAATCCGCATAGGCCATCTGAGCCGGTGGATTAACTTGTAATTGTAAAAAATCTGGTTCATAGATTTCGACTGGATCTTCAATGGTCATCACTAACCGTTGACCACGCAGTTGCCGTACTAAGTCGTACATGGTTGACGTTTTGCCGGCACCCATTGGTCCTGAAAAGACGATCAACCCAGTATGATGCATGAGCTGACTCAATTGTTCGCGCTGACTTGGAATCAAATACTGGAGGTTCTGGGATTCACCCTCGTACAATAAGCGAATGACCAACGATTCGCGATCTAAAAAATCACCAACGACCGAAATTCGCAAGTTTAAAGTTTGCTCATCCAGCGTTAGCATCATGGCGCCAAGTTGGGGGCGTCGATGATCACTGATGGCCATATTACTTCGATATTTGATATGATTAATCAGCTGTTGCGCCAGTGCGGTACTGATTTGAGCGAGTGCACGCAATTTTCCGGCAGCTTGAATCAGCACCTGGTAACCTTCCGTTGCTGGCATCCAGTAGATATCACTGGCCCGTTGCTCAACAGCGGCTTGAATCATTTGGTTCAACTCAGTTTCAATTGACATGAAGCGTTTCACACCGTGATACACGGCATATCGTCCATGGTCCAGTCGCAACACACAGACGGTATGACTGGCATACTTCCTTTCTTGATTTCACAACATCAGGTTGCGTCACGCTGCCAAGTTTCTAAGTATCAGAGCTCGCAAAACTGGCTGTATTCTCCAGTTTACTGTGGCTATTCCCAACCATCACAAACGGTCAATCCATTCACCCTTTCTGAAATTTACGCTACATCAAAACCAATTCCTGAATCGTTTGGCCGGCAGTTTGTCGGCGGGTTTCTGGCCATCGTGACGCCAAGTAATCTGAAAACGGCTCGCCTCGGGTGCAAAATACGGCTGATAAGGGTGCAGTCCCTATTTTGTCCCACTGTGTTGGTCGGTCGAACGTGTTTCAGCATCAAATTGTCCCGTCACGCTGGCTTGCTCCTTTCATACAAGTAGTTTCGTAAACCGAGGCCCATTTCCGCGAAAAAAGTTCAACTTTTTTAACGTGCGTTTTGATTGGACATCAAAAAAAGCCATTCTGAAGCGATTATTCTCCAGAATGGCTTTAAAATTTTGAGTCCGGCAATAACTGTCGCTGTGTTTTGTTACTTGTTTTCTGCCGCAGCCGCAATTTCTGCCTGAGTTGGAATGGAAGGCTGCGCGCCTAATTTTTGAACGGCTAGTGACGAAGCGCGATTGGCAAAGCGCACCGCTTCAGCTAAATTACTGAAATCTGGTTGCAGAACAGAACTCAACGCGCCAATAAACGTGTCACCAGCTGCCGTCGTGTCCACTGTCTTAACTTTGAAGGCTGGGACAAAGCCGTGTTCAGCACCACGCATCCAGAAGGCGCCTTTGCTACCGACCGTGATAATGACGTTGGCCACACCTAGCGCTTGCAATTTCTGTGCTCCAGTCACCATTGAGGCTTCATCTGTGATATGAACACCGGTCAGCGTTTCCGTCTCAGTCTCATTTGGGACGATCAAATCCGTGACCGCTAATAATTCAGCTGGCACCGCATCCGTTGCCGGTGCTGGATTAAGAATCGTCTTCTGCTTAGCGGCCCGTGCGAGTTCAAATCCGCGTTGGGTGGCCGCAATCGGCGTTTCAAACTGCGCAATCAAAAATGTACTGTCTGCAATCACTGATTGGGCTTCTTCGACATCTTCCGCCGTGACGAGCTGGTTGGTCCCACCGTCAATCAAAATTCGATTCTCACTGCTTGCATCTAACAGGATGAAAGCGGAGCCGGTCGCAGCCGCATCGCTATGCTGAACAAAACGGTCATCGACCCCGCTATCTGTCAGTTGTTGGACCATGAAGTCACCTTCTTGGTCTTGACCAACCTTACCAATAAAAGTCGTTTGGGCACCGGCCCGAGCAGCTGCAATCGCTTGATTTGCGCCCTTACCGCCCCCTGCAACACTCTTTCCAGTCAGTGGTAACGTCTCCCCAGGTTTGGGAAAACGGTTAAAACGTAAAATCGAATCAACATTCAAACTGCCTAACACGGTTACTTTATTCATGCTTATTCGTCCCTTCAATGTTCAACTGGTTTAATTTTAGCAAACTGTACCGAGCGATGCATCCGTTTTACGTCAGTTCTCAGCCAAAAACAAGATTTGGATGCAATCAAGACGCTGCAAGGTAAGCTGCAGCTCATCGCCAAATTGTCCCACAAAAAAAGCGCAGCCCTCTGACTTTCATCAAAGAACCGCGCTAAGACTGATTAGTCTGGGAAGTTAGCAGCTTCGTATACTTCTGATACGTCGTCGTTATCTTCTAATTCGTCAATCATGTGTTGCAACTTTTCAGCTTTATCAGCTGGAACGTCAGTTAAGTTTTCTGGAATCATGGTCAATTCGGCCGTTTCCAACTTGTAACCACTGGCTTCAAGGGCATCCCGTACTGCAGCTAATTGCTTAGGATCCGTGTAGATTTCGAATGCTTCGTCGCTTGATTGTAAATCATCGCCACCGGCATCCAAAACATCCATCAACATTGTATCTTCATCCGTGTCTAAATCTTCACGACTGATGACGATGTAACCCTTACGATCAAACATGTAGCTAACGGCACCCGTTGCAGCCAACGAACCACCATGGTGCGTAAATGCTGAACGAACGGCCGCAGCAGTCCGGTTTTTGTTGTCAGTTAATGCGTGAACCAGAACGGCGATACCACCAGGGCCGTAGCCTTCGTAAGTAACTTCTTCGTAGTTCTCCGCACCGGAGCCACTACCTTTATCAACCGCCCGTTTAATATTATCTTTAGGCATGTTGGCAGCTTTAGCCTTATCCATAACTAACCGCAATTGCGCGTTAGAATCTGGATCAGGACCCCCGGCTTTAACAGCCATATATAGTTCACGGGAAATCTTTTGGAAAACTTTCCCACGTTTAGCATCTTGGGCGTTCTTACGTCCTTGAATGTTATGCCATTTTGAATGTCCTGACATGTGTGACTCCTTCTTTCATATTTATTTTCAGTTTAGTAGATAAACATACGTAAAGTATGATAGCAAAAAAAGCGAGCGATTTCAAGCGCTAGACCCAGCTGTACTCACTTTAATTGAACTTGTATGTTCTCGAGACTTAAATCAAGTGCTCAAAGTTCCATTCACCTATGGCCGCAAATAAGCATAGCCCGCATCCTGTAGATCCACGAGGCGCACAACGCCCGCAGGAACCACGGTGACGCCGTCTGGAAGCTGGTCAGCTTGAATATCATGACTCGTCATCGCATTACGGCAGGCATCTACCTCGACTTGTGGCAAGTTCTGTAACAGGTCATCCCAGACCGAGGTCGTCAACGTGGTGATGGCGGGACCATTGACCACGATCACCACCGTACTCGTCGGACGCAAATCTAAGAAATTGTGAACGTTACTGATTGCCATCGCCACTTTTTCCGGTTCATCGACATGGACCACTAGATTAGTCATTTGATTGGACTCCCTTCAAGCGAACGCACTTCTAACGCCCGCAAATAATGATAACTACTCAACATATTGCCGCACGTGGCATCCGTTTCATCCGGCACTTCATAAATCATCGTTGCGTGCGGATTAAGGACTGGTAACACACGTTGCCAATCGATTAACCCCTGCCCCAGTGGCAAGCTGTCGTGACGCTGCCCCATCGAATCAACGAGGTGATAGTGCTGAATCAGTGGTGCCAAGCGTTTTAAAGCCAGCATCGTCAAGTCCATATCACCATGTAAGGCAATGAAAACGTGACTCAAATCACAGACCAGCGGATAGTGATGCTGAATGATGCGCTCATCGAGCTGCGGATCACCGTACATGAAGCTGGCCGTGACCCCGTTTTCAATCATCACGTGGCCGCTACCCTGGCGTACTAGCTCGTCTAGGCGTTCAAACACGACATCCCGGGCGACACTTAAGGACTCATATTCATTGATCAATGGGACACTGTCGCTGCCGTAACCACCATGAACTAGCACTTTGACGTCCAGTTCCGTCGCCAAACCGAGTAAGGCTGCCGTACTGTCATGCAAAAATCGATAGGCCTCTGCTTCACGTTTGGGATCCAATAACTGATCCAAGTGCACGCCATGATAACTCATCGGGTGGTGAATCACGATCTGTTCGGTGACGTTTTCCTTCACAAACAAGACCGCGGCCTTCAACGCGGCAAACGCTGCTGAATCAAAATCTGCTTCACTGGTAAAAAATTCGAACACTTGTGGCCGATACTGTAATCGGTTCATTAATTGTGCCGGTGTTTGGGAAGCTTTCAAGCCT
Organism: Lactiplantibacillus plantarum EGD-AQ4; assembly: GCF_000463075.2. Lineage (GTDB taxonomy): Bacteria > Bacillota > Bacilli > Lactobacillales > Lactobacillaceae > Lactiplantibacillus > Lactiplantibacillus plantarum_A. Next base: position 10,568 of record NZ_AVAQ01000022.1, on the reverse strand, counting down.
AACTGAACCTTCCCAGGACGCCGCCGTAACGCTAATTGGGTCATCTACGCCACTCATCCTTTCAATAAATTCCAGCCAAATAAAAAGGCTTGGAATCAGATTCCAAACCTAGTATACCGCTATCGTTCCGTTGATTGTCAACCAGACTTCCCGACACCGGCATCTCATTAGTCAGCCGACTTAGTTGAACCACGGCGAACGATCCCGTATGGTAATGTGACCGTCTTTTCGTCAAGTTCCTTATCGTTCATCAACTTAGTGAGCATCCGCATTGCCACGGCACCGATATCATAGAGTGGTTGCGTGATCGAAGTGATCGCTGGACGCGTAATTTGCGTGATGATCGTATCGTTACTTGTCACGACTTCCAAATCATCAGGCACATTGATGCCCGATTCCATGCTAGCATTGATAATGCCGGCAGCCATTTCATCGTCACCGACAAAGACGGCAGTTGCACCGCTATCAGCAATGACTGGTTGTAACTTACGACCAGCATCATATGAATAGCCCGCTTCATAAACCAACGCATCGTCAAATGGAATCTTGGCCTTGGTCAACGCCCGCTTGTAACCGGTCAACCGGTATTCAGCGTTGATTGATTGTGAGAGTGAACCGAGTGCCAAAGCAATCTTCTTGTGACCACGGCCAATTAAGTTCGTGACCGCTTCTTCAACGGCAGCTGCATAGTCAATGTTAACGCTAGGCGTTTCGTTGTTAGGATCAACTGTCCCGGCTAACACAACTGGTGCCTTAGCGCGTTTGAATTCAGCACGGAGCTTATCATCAATGTGGTTCCCCATGAAAATAACCCCGTCGACTTGCTTAGCCATCAACGTGTTTAACACGTTAACTTCTTGTTCCCCAGCATCGTCTGAGTTGGTCAAAATGATGTTATACTTGTACATCATCGCGATATCATCGATCCCACGCGCCAGTGAAGCGAAGTAAATGTTCGTGACATCTGGGATAATCACACCGACCGTCGTTGAGCGCTTACTTGCTAATCCACGCGCAACCGCATTTGGCCGATAGTCTAACCGTTCAATGACGGCTAACACTTTCTTCCGCGTTGCTGGTTTGACGTTAGGATTCCCATTAACCACCCGTGAAACCGTGGCCATTGAAACCGCCGCTTCACGCGCCACATCATAAATTGTTACTGTTTGCTTTTCCATATAAAAATAGCCCTTTCTTGCTTGGTATCATATGTTTTCATCCGTTTTCATGCAACATCAACCAATATAGCAAAATTACGGTCTCAATGCAACTTAAGAATGCTATTGAAATCGCTTTCATGAAAATAATACCCTATCTGTTTTCAAAATGCAAGATTTACCACACGGAGATTGTTATTTTTCACTAACGATTCTCAGCTTTTTATCATCAAGAGCGCTATACTAGTATTATCATATCTAAAGGAGTGTTTTGAATTGGCAGATTATACGAAACTGCAACAAGTCCGTCAGTGGACGCAAGATAACCACGTTGACGTGACCTACATTAGTAATTTCCACACCATTTCATATTTGACTGGGTTTGAAAGCAATCCCTACGAACGGACACTAGGATTGTTTGTGTTCGCAGATGCTGAACCGTTCCTCTTCGCCCCTGCACTAGAAGTTGAAGCCATCAAGGAAATGGGCTGGCCATACAAGGTCTTCGGCTACTTGGATCATGAAGATCCCTATGCTTTGATTGCAACCCATATCCAGGAACAACTCACTGATCCTAAGTCGTGGGCACTTGAAGCCGGCAACTTAACGCTTGACCGGTTCAAGGCCCTCAAGGCACAATTTCCAGCTGCCCGCTTCGACAAAGATTTATCACCCTACATTCAACAACTTCGGCTCGTCAAAACGGCGGATGAACTCGAAAAGTTGAACATTGCCGGTAAATGGGCTGACTTTGCCTTCGAACAAGGTTTCGCCGCCGTCAAAGCTGGTCGGACTGAACAACAAATTGCGGCTGAACTCCAATACGCCTTGATGAAAAAAGGCATTATGGAAATGAGTTTTGATACTTTAGTTCAAGCTGGTGAACACGCGGCCAACCCACACGGTGCCACCAACGAAACTCAGGTTAAGCCTAACGAACTGGTCTTGTTCGACCTCGGCGTCATGTATGAAGGTTATGCATCCGATGCCTCACGGACGATCGCCTATGGTCAGCCAACCGACAAGCAAAAGGAAATCTTCGACGTTTGTCTGGAAGCTAATTTGACCGCTCAAGCAGCTATCAAACCAGGTATGGCCGCCGAAGACGTTGATAAGATTGCTCGTGACATCATCACCAAAGCCGGCTATGGCGAATACTTCATTCACCGCCTCGGTCACGGAATCGGTCAAACCGATCACGAATTTCCGTCCATCATGGCTGGGAACCACATGCCATTAGTTGAAGGAATGTGCTTTTCAGTTGAACCTGGGATTTACATTCCAGGCGTTGCGGGTGTCCGGATCGAAGACTGTGGTGTGGTAACGAAGGAAGGCTTTAAGCCATTCACGCATACACCAAAGGAAATGAAAGTTTTGGATCTCTAGTCTAAACGGCTCGTATTCTCGATAAAATGAATCGTCCTCCCCATCACGCTTATCAGGATGGGGAGGCTTTTTTGGCTAGTGCAATTAACCGTCAGCGACCAGCCATCAATCTAAAGAACAGGGCTTGAAGGTTCGCAGCCAATTTTTTCGCCCAGTTGAAATCATCCGATTAACGCAAGTAACCGCTTTACTAATCGTAGCTGCTTGTCTTAGAATAAGTCTACTAGCGCGCTAATCCGATTAACAGCGCGACGACCATTTTCAAGGAGGTTTGACCGATTGTTTACCCTATTTATCTTACTTTTACAGCGACTTGGTATTATTCTGGCCCTAGCCTTTATTCTCGTGAACGTGCGCTTCTTCCGCCGACTGATTAATCAAAATACGTGGCAGGCTAAATGTGCGCTGATTATCATTTTTGCAATTTTCACGGTTATCTCTAACCTGACTGGTGTTGAAATCACGCATGATAGCGCGCTGATTCAGAGCACCTTTTTGACCACGTTGCCCCAGTCCGATTCGATCGCCAATACTCTTACCCTAACGATTACGGTTGCCGGAATTATTGGTGGCCCCTTCGTTGGAACTGCGGTCGGGTTTTTAGGGGGCCTGCACCGGGTCATTCAGGGTAGCCTCTCTGACTTTTTCTACATTCCCAGTTCAATGCTGGTAGGGCTATTTTCAGGCGTCGCGGGACGGTACTTCAAGCGCAACGACACCTACGCCGGCCCTTGGATTACGGCATTACTCGGTATCTGCTCCGAAGGAATTCAAATGATTTTCATTGGGGTTTTCAGCGGTTTGGCGTTATTAAAGCTCATTTTTATTCCAATGATGGGGCTCAATAGTATCGGGGCCTTCGTGTTCGTCTCAATCATTAACGCCTATATTACCAATGAACAACAACTGAAAGCCGTGCAAACGCATGATGTTCTCAGCCTGACGGACAAGACCCTGCCCTACTTTCGCCAAGGACTCAACGTTGGTTCCGCTGCCAAAGTCTGCCAGATCATCAAACAGTATACGAATTTTGACGCGGTGGGAATTACTGACCGGGTTAATGTGCTCGCACACGTTGGTGCTGGTCAGGACCACCACCTGCCTAATCAAACGGTGATGACTGACCTCTCAAAACACGTTATCACCAGTGGCACCGCCCGTTTTGCTTATCACAAGGCCGAAATTGGTTGCCCCAACGCCAACTGTCCACTCGAGTCAGCAATTGTGCTACCGCTCAAGGTCAACGACCAAACGATTGGGGCACTCAAAATGTATTTCGTTGAAGCTGAACGGCTCACGCCCGTCGAAGAAAACTTGGCATTGGGGCTAGCGTCAATCTTTTCAAGTCAATTGGCCCTAGGAATCGCCGAAGAACAATCCAAACTCGCGAGTGATGCCAAGATCAAAGCCTTACAAGCACAGATCAACCCGCACTTTTTCTTCAATGCCATCAACACGATCAGTGCGCTAATGCGAACCAACGTCGAACAAGCCCGCACCGCGCTACTACAACTGAGCACGTTTTTCCGGTCGACATTACAAGGTGTTCGTGAGACTGAAATCCCACTGCAACAAGAGCGTGAACATGTCAACTCGTATATCGCACTTGAGCAGACCCGCTTCCCCGATAAGTATCGGGTCACTTACGACATTGCGCCAGATGCTCAGATCAAGGTTCCACCCTTCTGCCTGCAAGTCTTAGTGGAAAATGCGGTCAAGCACGCCTTTGCGGGTCGTTCGTCAAATAATCAGATTAATATTAGTGTTCAACAATCGGCCGATATCGTTCTGCTGGAAGTCAGTGATAATGGCAACGGAATCGCACCAGCACTACTTCCCCAGTTAGGTGAGGTCGCAATCGATTCTAAATCAGGAACCGGGACCGCACTCTTTAATCTCAATCAGCGCCTGATTGGCTTATACGGTCCAGCAAGTCACCTACAGATTCAGAGTACGACAGCCGGAACCACGATCAAGATGGCGATTCCACGACGCTCAGCGGATCACACGAAATAGCTGGCGTTTGACACCAATCAATCTGTGATAGTCCAAAACGATACTCGAAGTGCTCACGCTGACATTTAATTGAAAACTGAAACATTTTGGCGAATTTAAACGCGGAATCGGAACGCTAACTAATAGTTTTAACATGTTGCTTGCATCCCGGTTGTCAAGTCACAACCAGAGTAACAATCATACGAGGTGAATTTCAATGAACATTTTAGTCCTGGATGACGAACCACTTGCACGACAAGAACTCGAGTACTTGCTCAAACAAAATCCGCAAGTTGATGCTGTATTTCAAGCCGCCAGCATTGCTGAGGGCCTCCAACTCATCGTTAGTAAAAAGATCGACTTGCTTTTCTTAGATATCGACCTCAATGATGAGAATGGCTTCACATTGGCCAAAGATCTCGATCAACTGGCGAACCCACCGTTGGTCATTTTTGCCACGGCTTATGACAGTTACGCCGTCGATGCGTTTAATATCGACGCTATCGACTACGTTTTGAAACCATTCGAGCAGGCACGCGTCGATCAAGCGGTCGAGAAAGCCAACTCACTCCTGCATACGCCAGTTGAACCGTCAGCCACCACGCCACCCGCAACGGTAATTACGATTACGCAGGATGAAAAGACGCGGGTCATTCAAATGGCCGATATCCGCTATGCGGTGATTAACAATGGCGAACTCACGATTACGACCCACGACGACCAACTCACGACTCGGGAAACACTCAACTGGCTCAAAGCACGTTTGGATCCTGAACAATTTATTCAGGTCCATCGCAGTGTTTTAGTCAACGTAGCAGACATTCACGAAATTCAGCCTTGGTTTAACCATACTTACCAATTAACCATGAGTGATGGACAAAAACTCCCAGTTGGCCGCTCATTCATTAAACCGCTCAGAGAGAAACTCCGCATGTAGTTGGTAAACCATTCGGCAGTCAATTAGGGCAGTTCACGGCCAATATTTTGTTATTCGGCTAAAAAAGCGCTTAAATGCGCTTTTTTTTCGTTATGATAATCTCGAAAAACAAGGAAAGAAGGATGATTGTCATGTCGAAACCCAACCCAACAGCCAAAACAGCCTCAGCACCATTTCTCGTTCAAATCGGAATCTATGCGGCAGTCTTATTTATTGCGAACGGCCTCTCGGGGCTCTTCCCAGCTAATTTTCCAGTTCCCGCACCAGTAATCGGCCTCATCTTATTATATCTAGCGCTAACATTACACATCGTTAAGCTCGAATGGGTCGATTCGGTTGGCAGCTTTCTGATTAGCATTATCGGTTTTCTATTTGTTCCCTCTGGTATCTCGCTAGCGGCCAATTTAAAAATCATGCAACAACAAGGCCTTCAACTGGCAATCGTTATCATTTGTGCAACGATTATTTTGTTAGTTGTGACGACTTATACTGCTAAGGGATTGATTTGGGCACACCAATTACTCAAAACGGGCTTCAATCGGCCGACCAGCTCAGCGACTAATCTGACCCAGGCCGTGTCCCCACAAGATAAGGAGCGTGATTAAGATGTCAACACTCATTACGACCCCGTTTTTCGGCATCGTCTTGTCCATTGGGGTTTACCTGATTGGACAATGGCTATTCAAGAAAAGTCACGGCCTGTTCATTTTTCAACCGCTATTTGTCGCAATGGTTCTGGGGATTGCTATTCTAGTCCTACTCGCAACAGTCTTAGGCACGAGCACCGCTAAACTCTATACATCCGCTTATAAACCAGGCGGCGACCTGATTTTCTGGTTCTTAAGCCCGGCGACGATTGCATTCGCCATTCCGCTTTATAAACGTAATGATATTATCAAAAAATATTGGTTAGATATTCTGGCGTCACTGGTCATCGGCGCTAGCATCTCACTCGTCGCAATCGTTGGCATCTCAAAATTAATGGGTTTGAGCGAAGTTGCCACTAAATCAATGTTACCGCAAGCCGCAACGACCGCGATTGCCTTGCCGATTGCAACCTCAATCGGTGGCAACAGCGCCGTGACAGCTATGGCCTGCATTCTAAACGCCGTTATCATCTATGCGCTTGGTGACTGGCTGGTCAAAACGTTCCGGCTCAATCGCAATCCGATCGGTGTCGGACTTGGCTTAGGTACATCCGGCCATACGATCGGTTCGGCTTACGCCCTGAAACTCGGTTCGGTTCAAGGTTCAATGGCCGCAATCGCCGTTGTCATTATCGGTATCGTCATTGACCTGATCGTCCCAATTTTTAGTCGCATCCTATTCTAATACTTCTCCCACAACGACAAGGCGCCACTAAGCAACGTTTGCTTAGTGGCGCCTTTAATATCATATCGTGCGTGTTAACTTGCTTTTTTTCGTGGATCCAAGTAGGCTGCGCTAGAGCTTAAGAACTGGCACGTTACTCATCTCGAATCCAAACTAACCACAATCAGCGTGTGCACGCAATTATTTGTCCCCTATTTTAACAGATTACCACCTAATATTATTCTGGCAGTGGATGGGTTGCTTCATAATCCGCAACCTCGTGCAGTAATTCATCGGTCTGCTTAAGTGGTAGGACATCGCAGTCCACGGCCGCTTCACTGCCGGCTTGACTCGCCCGCCGGTAAACATCAATCTTATGGTTGACCTTTTGGAGATTCAATAAAGATTGGTGAATCTGAGCCTCAACTGCTTCACGCTGTTCTTCAAACATGGCCAGTCGTTGGTCAATGGTTTCGTCCCCAGCCGCACACCAACTGATAAATTGCCGAATATCTTCCAATGGCATACCAGTTTGTTTTAAACAGCGAATAAGGGCCAGTGAATCCAAGTCGGCATCATTAAAAACGCGCCGACCCTGCTTATCCCGTTTCACAAACGGTGTTAAGCCCGCCTTGTCATAATAACGTAGTGTATAACTTGAAATTCCAGTCTTTTTTGCAACTGCGCCGATTGAATACAACTTGATTCCCTCCTCAAAACAGATGGGACACCGAGCAATCGCTCCGTGTCCCAATTAATGACCTAACGCTTTATTTTTCTGATGATGGCTTCTCATCACTTGGTTGTGCTTCTTCCGCTGAAGTTGGCGCTGCTGATTGTTCATCAGCTGGCGTATCAGTGGCAGCAGAATCAGCTTCACTGGTTGCTTCCGACGTTTCATCAGCAGCTGACGATGGTTGACTGGCATCTTGATAGGCTGCCCCGCCATCAATGACGATATCCTGTTCGTCGGGCTCATCATCTTCGACTTTGGCTAGTTCGGAACGCAAACTATCCGTGGCTTGATCAAGGCTTGAGCCGTAAGTCGCACCAGTCTCTTGCTTAGCGGCTTGATATTGGTCAGCAAAGTCAGCAACCTTTTGCTTGGCCTCTTCAAACTGTTGGCCGGCTTCGGCTTTGAAATCTTCAGCCGCATCATTGGCATAGAACGCGTAGTCGATGGCACGATCTTTAAAATCTGCAATACCCTGTTGCGCTTTAGCCTTTAATTCAGCCTTTTTATCATCATCTAAACGTTTCACAGCAGTGGCCAATGCTGCGCCACCTACGATAAGACCTAATAAGAATCCCTTTTTCGACATAATTAAGACTCCTCACTATTATTTTTTGAACGCCGGTTACGATAAACATCAAATGCGGCCTTACCAACCTTGCTAGCACTTGAAAACTTGCTGCGCTTTTCGTTGGATTTGCCGACTTTAGCCGTTAATTCACGCGTTGCGGCATTTAAATCTGAAACACTTTGTCCCAAGTCACCCATTGCTTGGAACGCGGGGTCGATCGTTGCGACCTTACCATTGACATCCTTCAATAATTCATTGGCATTTGCCATGATTTTTTCAGTTTCATGCGACAAGGCGTCAACATCATCAGTAATGTTGCTCAAACTGCGATTAACTTCCCCCATCGTTTTGGTAATCCGCATTAAGAAAATCCCGATAAAGCAAACTAGTAATAAGAATGCAATGGCGGCAATGATGCCCGCAATGTGTGTAATCATCCTAAAATTCCTCCTTCAACAGCCACTATATTAGAACTAGCATAGCATTGTCTTAAGTATACCGCAATTAAAAACCTGCTTACAACCGAGTCTATCGGCCATTTAATCACGCTGAAGCGATAATCACTTGGTTGACCAAGTCAAATCTGATAAACTAGTGAACAGACAACAATTAACGAGGGTGAAGATATGTTTAATGCAATTAACTTAGCAGCCGTGGAGACGCCGACCAAACAAGTCTCCGTCTGGATGAAGCTTGCTAAGAAAATTGACTGGCAGCAAATTATTATTAATATTGGTGGTAAAATACTCGAAATCGTTTTATTTATTTTACTATTTTGGGTCATTGATCGGCTAGGAAAACGCCTGATCCACCACCTATTCATGACAAACGCCAATACGCGCGATACGGCTAACAACCGGATTTCAACGATTTACACGTTATCGCTCAATATTTACCACTACGTCATCATGTTTTTTGGCATTTACGCCGTACTGTCCGTACTTGGCGTTCCCGTTGGTACGTTGATTGCCGGTGCCGGAATTTTCAGTGTCGCACTTGGCTTAGGTGCACAAGGCTTTGTTAGTGATATCGTCACCGGCTTCTTCATTTTATTGGAAGACCAGATTGACGTCGGTGACTATGTCAAAATTGAAACGATTGAAGGCACCGTCTCTGCGATTGGCTTGCGCACCACACAGGTCACTAGCCCGGATGGGACGTTGAACTTCATTCCCAACCGCAAAATTTTGATTATCAGTAACCAATCTCGCAATGACATGCGGGTGCTGATTGACCTTTACATTCTGACCACAACACCGGTTCAAGAGTTGACACAGGTCGTTCGCGATACCAATACGGAACTAGTGCCAAAGTACCCAGATATCATTGGGGAGCCCGATATTCAAGGTGTGACCACCCAAGCAGACGGGACGTTGGTCTTCCGTGTCCAGTTCTACGTGAAAAACGGGATGCAATTTGCGATCCAACGTGACTTTCTGTCCGCCTATCTAGACGCTGCCCGGGCCGCTGGAATTCAACTTCCTTCCCCACGGTTGAACATTGCACCAACTCATAAATAAATTATTCAATTCAAAAATTCGACTCGCGATGGTTTTTATTCTTAACCATCACGAGTCGAATTTTTATTTTGATTCACGTCTAAACGCATTGCGAAAGTTAATTTGGCATTGATCATGATTAAATCATGCCAATTGTTAGGCTTACTGTTCGTCAGCCGATGCGCGCCTTAGTCCGACTTCCGGGGCCGGCTGACAATTGCTGGAACGTAAGCCGACGTCGATTTGAACTCACGCAGAAAGTCACTGCGCAATTTCAAATACGAGTCTTATTCTAAGCCGGAAGAAGACCACTTCCGACTAAGAATAATTTGGCTACTGAGCATTGTCAGCCGGCCCCTACAGTCGGGAAGCCGCTCGAATGGCGGATGAACGTCCACCTATCTTGGTACAATTGATCACCGAATATTAGGTGGCTAGTTCTTCAGGCAATCTTTTTTAATAGGTATCGATGATGACTTATGGTATTCAATTACTGAGAAGCTCACCTGAATATTATTGACTAATCTCAATGCTACTAACTTCAACGAAATTAGTCTTGAAATTAGTCAATAAAATCATCTTCGCTTAGAACTCAAGATCAGGTTATCTCTGACGACTGGAGAAGCTTCTGACAAGTAAGTTCAGTGAGGTTGTTTGTCAGAAGCCTTAAGGGTAAAGAAATTAAGTATTTATTAGAACCAGTCTGACAGTTCAGTATCAAAATTATCGTGTACCAAGTAACCAACGACGAATTCAACAAAAAGTTGGGTCCACGCATGTCCGTCTTTCGAATACTATCCCGGCTGGAAGGTATTCTGGGCAAGGCCCAGTGCTTCTCAGAGTGCGAGGTTCAGACGGGTTGGGACTGAGGATTAGCCTAGCTAGAGCGTTAAGCGGTGCATTTCCGCTTGGCGTTCTGGCGTAGCTAACCGGAAGTCCCAGTCTGACCCGAACACGTTTCGTCCATATCGCAGTCAGC
>NZ_AVAQ01000021.1 GCF_000463075.2 Lactiplantibacillus plantarum EGD-AQ4 | reverse complement strand
GGCTTTATTACGAACTAGTGCCACGCGTATTAAAGATGATTAAATCATGCTATTTCTAAGTTCCAGGGCTGCCAGCTGAAACCCGCTGGAAACAGTGCGAGTTAGCGTAAACTTGCAGTAATGTGTGCGTCCGGCGCCGGCTTACAGGCATTTCTGACAATGCTGGAACGTGGTGGACACAGATTTAAGCCGACAAACCACGTCTTAAATACTGGTCTTCCACTAACCAAGCCAAAAACGCTTGCTAAGTGGAATTTCACCACTGAGCATTGTCAGAAACACCTTCCAGCCTGGATATGATTCGAAAGGCAGACATGTGCGGACCAACCTTTTGTTAGATTAGTCGTTAGTCCAACGATACAGGTGCATTTGACATTAAACTGTCAGAACAGTTTCAAATAATAGCTAAGTTGTCTTACCCATGTTTTTAACTTCTGACAAGCAACTTCACTGAATCTGTCAGAATTTCTCTGGTTATCTGAGACAGAAAAGTTCTTAATTATAAACGAAGGCAACTGTATCAACTGATTTCAAGACTAATTGCCATGGAAATTCGCGAATAATATTCAGGTAATCTTCTCAGCACTCAGATACCGTAAAGCATTATCGGTACTTATTAAAAGTTTGCCTGAAGGACCAGTCACAAAATATTCAGTGGTTAATTGTGCCTAGATAGGTGGCCGTTCATCTGCCATTCGAGTGGCTTCCCGTCCGGAGGGGCTGGCTGACAATGCTCAAGGGCGAAGTTCTTCTTGTCCGGGTGAACTTCCCGGGCTAGAAGAAGACTCGTATTTGAAATTGCGTAGTGGGGTTCTGCGTGAGTTCAAATCGATGTCCGCCCTGTTCCAGCGTTGTCAGCCAGCCCCGGAGGTCGGAATAGAACGCGACTCGGCAGACGAACAGTAAACCGATCAACTGGCACGTCTAAATCATCATTCATGACAAATTTTCATCAATACAGATACGACCTTCCTATCAACTAAAAAATTGGCAGGCAATCGCACTGTCAATTCCTCAAAATTTATATTCGTCTCACAACTCATACCAGCTAAAAGACTAACGACAACCCCAGAACACACCCAAGGCCCACGACTGACATGAGCATCGTTAATGGCGTCCAAGTGAGTAGCGTTTCTTTTAGACTTAAATCAAAATACTGTTTGATCATCCAGAAGCCTGCACCATTAACGTGGTCGCAAAATACTGAACCAGCACCCACTGCCAATACCATTAGTGCGGGATTGATGCCAGTGGCTTGCATCAGTGGTACCGCGAGCCCCGCTCCAGTCAAGGCCGCCACGGTGGTCGAACCAATGCAGATACGTAAAACGGCAGTCATGATCCAAGCTGCGATGATTGGCGACCAATGTACGGAGGTAAATAAAGTCGCCACATACTTGGCAACGCCTCCCGTAACTAAGACCTGCTTAAAGGCCCACCGCCACCAATAATAAATAACATTATCGCAATTTGCTCAAGCGCAGTACGCATGGACTGACCTAACTTTTTCATTGGCACGTGCCGCCGAATCCCTAACGTGTAAACTGCCAACAATAATGACAGCAACATCGCGCTATCTGGCGACCCAATTAGTTGAATCACTTGATCAGGCAATGTTTTCGCTGATAACAAATACTTTGAAATCGTCGCACCAGCAATTAAAATAATCGGCATCGTTGCGGTGATGATACTGATACCAAAACTTGGTGTATCTGCGAGTTTAAAGGGATGGTAATCACCCAGGACTTTATTCGTCGTTTTAATATGATAGGCACTCGGATAAATCCGATGTAAAACATGGTTATACACTGGTCCCGTAATAATAACGGTTGGAATTGCGGCCAAAATACCTAAGACCAGTACGTGTCCTAGTGGTGCGTTGAAAATTGCAGCAATCGCCACAGGAGCCGGATGTGGTGGCAAAAAGGCATGGGCAACGTTCAATGCAGCCGCCATTGGAATCGCCAAATAAAGCATGGCAATGCCTCACTCGTTAGCAATCACAAACACGATTGGGAGCAGAACGACCAGGCCGACTTCAAAGAATAAGGCCAAGCCAATAATGAATGAGGCCAAAACAATCGCCCATTCGATCTGACGCCGGCCGAACTTTTCACTTAGAACCATCGCAATCCGGTAACCGGCACCCGAATCTGCAATCAACCGACCAAGCATTGCCCCAAGTCCGAAAACGATGGCTAAGCTACCTAGCTGGCTTCCAATACCATTTTCAATTACCGTGTTAATTTTTGTAATTGGAATCCCTAATAATAGACCAACCAAAGTTGACACAATAATCAGCGCGACAAAGGTGTTCAGCTTCAACTTAACAATTAACAGCACTAAAATCGCAACACCTAACGCAATCATGAACAATGGCATTCCGCTCACCCCTTAATATGTGATATATTTCACTTTAACTTTCAAAAAAATAGATGATTGACCTGATTTATCAGACAGTCAGTTCAATTTATCTTGTTAATTTTTATTCTAACGGTGTTTCGCCGAAGATCACAGCAACGATTGGTTCGCCTGCGGTCCGTTTACTCTCTGTAGAATAATTCACAATGTATCTATAATAATTATTGAAAGCGTTTTACTAACCACAATATTACTGGAGGTCTTTTCATGAAAATTATTAGTGCCGATGTCATGCAAGTTCCAAGTGCTGACCCAAGCTTCAGTGGTAACTCTAAGGGATCCACGGAGGATTGGTCACCAATCGTCTTGCGTCTCAACACTGACGCAGGTATCTCAGGCTTTGGTGAAGCCGGGTTAGCTTATGGTAAAGGTTGGCGGGGTGGTCTCGGGATGCTACGCGATTTCTGCCACGTCATTATTGGTGAAGATCCATTGAACATTGAAAAGATTTGGCACCAACTACAAACGACGACATACTGGGGGTTGGCCGGCGGTGTCGTGGTTAACTCTGCAATCAGTGCCATCGATATTGCGCTCTGGGATATTAAAGGTAAGTATTATCGCACTCCTATTTACCAGTTACTCGGTGGCAAAACTAATGACCACCTGCGTACTTACGCGAGTCAATTACAGTACAACTGGGGCGCGCATATTGAAAAAGAACGCCTACTTATCCCTGAAGATTATGCGGAAGTGACTCGTAAAGTCATGAGTGAAGGCTACGACGCCCTCAAGTTTGATCCAATTATTTTCAGTGACCAACCAGATGGCGGTGGGCAGTGGCCGACGACTGGTCCCCTCACGACCAAGGTCATGAAGACGACCTATGATCGGGTTAAAGCCATGCGAGATGCTGGTGGCGATGACTTAGACATTATTATTGATATGCACGCCAATACGGATACGACGGCGGCAATTCAAATCGGTCAATTGTTGGAACCATTACGCATCTGGTATTACGAAGAACCAGTCAGTCCACTCAATCCGGATAATACCCTCGAAGTTGCGCAGCACGTCAATATTCCAATTGCTGCCGGTGAACGGGTCTTCACTCGCTGGGGGTTCCGTGAACTCTTTGAAAAACGCGCCATCAAGGTCGTCCAACCTGATTTGTGCTTATGCGGTGGGATCTCTGAAGCTAAAAAGATCTGTGATATGGCCGAAGTTTATGATATCAATGCCCAGATTCACGTTTGCGGGAGTCCAATTGCGACGGCTGCAGCACTCCAAACCGAAGCGGCCATCTCCAACTTTGTAATTCATGAACAGTATCAACGTGCGCTCAATGAAAATGACCGTAAAACTTGTATTCATGATTACCAACCTGAAAATGGTTTCTTCAAAGTTCCTGATCTCCCTGGACTAGGCCAAGAATTAACCCCAGAAGCCATTGCGAAATCACAAATCTTCACAGTCGAATAAAAGGAGTCTTAAACATGTTAGATCAATTTTTAATCGGTGGTTATACGAGTGATAACTATACCCCAAACAACCAATCTGAAGGTATTTACGTTGCCACACTGGATACCGAACAAGCTAAGATCGTCTCAATCAAGCCATACGTCAAACTAGATAATCCAGTGTTTTTCAACTTTGACCCTAGCAACGATCAACATAAGTTAGTGACCGTTTTAACTCAGCACGAAAATACCGGTGGTGTTGGTGTGATTGACGCTGCATCCGATGCCGGACAAGTGATCGATACCAAGATGCTGGACCAAACTGGTGTCACACCCGCCTATGAAGCCTATGATGCCGCGACTAATCGGTACTTCTGGAACGAATTAAGTTACACCGTACCGTCATACATTTTTCTAGATGCAACGCGCAAAATCATCTTCGCCGCCAACTACAATACTAACGCGGTTCATACGTTCAAATTAGATGACCAGTGGCATATTAGCGAACAGCACAACTATCCAATTGAAGGCTCAGGACCAGAAGTCGAACAAGACCACGCCCACATTCACTTTACTCGGTTATTACCGGATGGCCGCTTAATCGTCTGCGGACTGGGTTGCGATAAACTATTCGTTTATGATGTCGCAGACAACGGTGAGTTAACCCTCGTCACCGCTTTTAGTACTAAACCTGGATTTGGGCCACGGCAAATTGCAATCGCCCAAAAATCGAACCATATTTACGTCCTTGGCGAAGTTGCCAGTCGGGTAGCCGTTGCTGAATATGATCACGATACTGGTCGAATCACCAGGCTAAATGACTATTCTAATATTCCCGAAGGCTACGTCGGTCATAATGGTTCTGCCGCGATTCGTTTATCTGCAGACGAGCAATTCCTGTACGTGACGAACCGGGGGCACAACTCGTTGGCCGTCTACCGAATTTTTGACGATGGTCGCCAGCTTGAAAAAATTCAACAAATCAAGACTGAAGGAATCTTCCCGCGTGACTTTAGTTTGAGTAAGGACAACCATTTCTTACTCTGCGCTAACCAGAACAGTAACGAACTGATTCTTTATCGGCGCGACCCAGAATCAGGATTTCTCAGCGTGGCCCAACGTCACATCAAGCATGATGCTTGTGTGCGGGTCTTAGAAGCAACAGATTTTCTGGCGTAATTTCCTTAAATAAAGGAGCTAGTATCCACATGCGTTTACCGCACTGATACTAGCTCCTTTATCATTACCACCTATTCCAAATACCCCGTCTCATTCCAACGAGTCAGCTCAAACTGGCGGTTATCAGGTGTCGATAACACTGTCAGACTGTCATTATCGACGATACCATGCCCGACCGTTTTCATTTCTTGACCATTGATAATAAACGGTGCTCGTAATTTTGCTAACGGCACACCCATCAGCGCTTTGACCGTCATCGTGGTGACAAGCCCGTGTGAGACCACCAACAGTGGCTTCGTATTAGACACGCCGACTTGATCGACTAACTGATGAATCGTGCCTGTGATTCGGGCCACAAAGGTTGCATAATCCTCACCACCACCGGCTAATTCTGGCTGATACTCGGCGGGACTCGTGAAAATCATTGGTGCATAGGATTGGGGCTGAACCTCGTCTTCTTTTAAACCATCCCAATCACCAAAGTCGAATTCACGAAGTCCGTCGTCAACCTGGATCTCAGGTTGCCAATGATTGGCCGCGACGATGTATTTGGCTGTATCCAGCGCTCGTTGTTGCGGACTACTATATACCGCTGAAAATTCAACGTTTTGTAGATAGACCCCCGCTGCTTTAGCGCCGGCAATACCACTTTCGACCAGTGGCGAGTCCGCCCGGCCACCTTGAAACCGGTGTTCCAAGTTATACTGCGTTCGACCGTGACGAATAAAATAAATCTGCATGACACGTTCACCTTCCTAATTTACTCATAATCTAAGTTTAACCGTCCAATGAAAAATATTCAAAGGATGCTGGGCCTAATCAGGCCAAAAAAATCCCGTGGTCGACAACTAACAACCACGGTTTTAGTCATTTTTTATAGTGGTTTTACCAAGTGCTGATATGGATGAGTGCCAATCATGAGCTGCCCATCCGCCGTAAACCCGTAGCGGTGGTATAACTTGGCCGCTCGCGGATTACCATCATCAACATTGAGACTTAACTTCTGCGCGCCCAACTGACCCACTAATTGTGGGAGTGCGTCCAATAATGCGCTGCCGACGCCGTGTCCTTGAGCTTTAGGGTCAACTGCGAGCATGCTCAGATACCATTCACCCGGCCGAGTCTCCCCACCTAGTTCCAAAGGCGCCTCAAAACCAGCATGCTGACCGGAAGTTTGCCGCAACAAGTCGTTAACGGCCTCCTCATTTTGCGCTAAATGCCCAAAGGCCACGCCTACGACTTGGTCATCGTTTACAGCTACAAACGTCTGTGCTAACCCGTCTAAGTTGGCTGGCTGCTGGTATAACGTCGTCAGCATCGCATTTAAATCAGCATCGCTGACCCGTTTGAGCACTGGCATCTCCATATCTCGATAAATCATCGCAATCAACGGTGCAATCTGCGCCGCGTCTTGCGGTGTTGCAATTCGAATTTCCATAAGAACAACGCTCCTACTTGTTTTCTTAACCCTAGCAAATCTACTGGCGAGCGTCAATCGCGATGTTTAACCTGCTGGCGATGCTGAACTGTCATTACCCACGTCGTGACGGGCACGACCAGGATGACACCAATCAGTGAAAATAAAACCATTAATACTTCAGCGACAAATATTTTGTTATTGATGACACTGCCAAATGAGTAGTGTAACCCTGAGAACCAAATAAATAGGGCTAGAAAGCCACCAAAGAACCCAAAGAATAAGGTATTAAACGTCGTCCCGATAATCTGCTTACCAATACTAATGCCGTCAATGTAGAGCCGCTTAGTCGGCAACTGCGGATGCTGTGCCAAGATTTCACTTAGTCCCGCCGCAATCGCAATCGCCGCCTCCGCAATCGCCCCCAGCGTGCTCAATATTGCTTCGGTAACCGCGACGCCAATAAATGAGACCCCGATTGCCAACGACATGCCTTCCAAGTCTTCACTGTCTTCGAGACTAAACCCTTGGGCCATGATCCAATTTTCGACTGGGAAAATAATCAGGACTAAAATCACCATGACGATCAACGCCGCCATATAAGCTGGTTTGGCCGCGACCTCATTCGCCTCACCGAAGAAAATCGTAAAGGCTAAAATAATCGTCCCAATCACCAGTGAGACCCCCATCGCTGGAAAGCCCCACGAGATCAATACGACGGCCAAAAATAGCAAGCCAAAGTTAAATAGCAAGCTTAGAAAGGCAGTCGCACCAGTCTTACCGCCAATCAACGTCATCAATCCAAATAGAATCAGCCCAAGCACGGTAATCGTGTTCATGCGACCACCTCCTTAGGCATCAAACGACTCGCTAACCAACTGGCAACCGGAATCGCAAGGACGATCCCAATCCCTGAGATCAGACTCTGAACCATCCCGAGCGACATGTTCATCGTGAAGGTGTAGCCCCAGCTGTTCCCATTGCGCAGATACAGTAAAGTCATGGCAAACGTATCGGCCATAAAAATCAGAAAGAGCACGTTAATCAGCGGTCCCATAATTGAGCGGCCAATCTGAATGCCCGACTTAAAGACTTGTCGTGGCGCAATATCCGGTCGTTCCGTCTTCAACTGAAAGAGCGACGCCACAATATCTGTGGATTCATCCATGACGGCTCCCAGTGAGCCCAGAACCGTTTCCACCAAAAAGAGCGGCCGCGGAACCTGGGTCACATATTGCATCGATTCGTAGGTCACCCCACGTTCATGGGTCACCGCAAAGACAATCAGACTGATGATCACGGCTAACCCAGTTCCAGCCACAGTCGCACCCAGGGTCACGACCATTTGACGACTGAACCCCAAGACTAGCCACAGTGTCAGAACGGCAAACAGCACCGCCAACACCCCGAACAACAAGTAAATATGGCCCCCATTGGTAGCGAGGTCAATTTGAATCGCTGCATAAAATAAAACGGCGTTCAGTGCCACACTCAAAAAAGCCATCAGCCCACTGAAACGCATAATCAGTAACAATAGCGCGAGTGCTAACCACGCCACGAATGCGAGCGCAGTATCACGTTTGAGCCCCTGAATCGTGACTGCATTGTGTTGACTGCTAGGAATGCGCAGGAAGACTTGGTCGCCGACGCGATAGGGCTGATCCATCGCACCAGACCGAGTATAAGTGTTCTTGATGCGATAAGTTCGGCCCCGATGCGCCTTATTGAGGACGCGGACCGTCACCATCTGGACCAACGTCTTATCCTTATTCTCAAACTCATCCGTCGTCGTATTGCGGTCCGTGGTCTGGACATGGGTGACCTGCGCGACCGTTTGATGATAAAGTCCGGCATTGATACGAGTCAGTCCTACCCCAATCAATCCGAGGACAATCACCACAATCGTCAACCACCAACCCCATCGCTGTTTGATTCGCTGTTTCACATTTTCACCTTTTTTCACTTCAATGCTTCTCAGTGTAGCACGCCCCTAATTGACGGACCGCTTTGAATCGCAATCTTTACCAGAACCTAAGCTTCTGCCGGGCAAAATCAACGGAGAACTGGGGCTGCCCACTTCTAGCTTTAGCAAGCGTCATCACCGCTAAAATCGGCTTTCAGTCTGCTTGCGCCTCGACTTGGACCCGGAGCGCTTTGAGCAATGCCACTTCATCTTCGTCGTGCAGGCGTTCGGACAGTTTGAGGCCTTTTTCAATCAGTGTTAACGCCGCTGCCGGCTGTTGGTGGACACGCCATTCGTACACGGCCGTTAATTTATAGTGCGCTAACGGCTGATGGCGCCGCAAGATCTGCTGGACGCCGTCGTCCTGATACCAGGCAATAATCTGTGGTTCACGATGATTTGTGAGCAAGTTCCAATACAACGTTGCGTCTAAATACCGCGCTAAATCAGCGGGTGGCAACGTATTGAAGCTCGGTTCCAGCCGCGCCAACCCTGCCAGTAATTCCGGGGTATCGAGACCATGCTGGACACCCCACGCTAAAATTAGCCAAGCCTGACGGACGACCAAATAGTTGCGATTGCCGCCGTCTCTAGGCATCACGATCATACTGGCATCCAAATCACGCACACTACCCGTCTGCACTTTGAGTGCCGCTGCGACCGCCGTCACGTAGGCCGCCGTCATCGCAGCAGTTGACGCACGCGCTTGCCGAAATTCTTGACCTGCCGTGGGATAACCGTGCAAATTCATCGGTAGTAGTTGTGCGGCCTTCAACGTATTGACCCAAATCCAGATGATAAAGGCAAACAACCATAAGTCGAAGCTAAATTTGAATTGGTTCAAGGTAATCAGACTCAACATAACCGTTAATAAATTCAATAAGCCACCGCTAAAACAGTAAATCGCGTGATTGAAGCGCTTGGCATCCGCGGGCGGCATCGCCACTAGGTGCGGATGGCGTGTTAAGGGCCGTTCTAGCTTCCAATGACCTTGAAAATGGCTGAGTTGCAAGCGAAAGCCCGCGATACGTACGATGCGCGCACCAATCAGCCGAAACCCAATCCACTGGCCGAGCCAATAAATCAAGGTGGCGCCAAGCTCACTGGCGATCAGCGCCAGTCCGAGCCATCCGACTGTTTCAATAAATTGTCCCACTGCTTGCATAGGTTACCTCCTCGTAAATATTTCTAAATTTATATATGGCGTACTCGTTTGATTCAGCAATCGGTAACCGTTCATCAAGCCTGCCACAACGCATTGTGTCACCGGCTGGTCATTGATTACTGGCGAGTCTGCTAGGAACTTGGTCATACTACCAACTTCAATTATACGCGTTGTTCCGCAATTGAGATACTGGCTTTCTAGCCGTTCAGTCAGGCGATAATTGTTCTCATTATAGCAAAACAAGCGACTGCCAGACGATGATAACGCCCGGAGTCGCTTGTTCGGTAAGACTTTGATAATTGTATTTATATCGATAAATAATGCCAGCGAATCGCAAGTCACACCAGTTTCAGAACCAATCTGGTTTTTAATCTAGCGGCGCCGATGTTTAACGACCGTAAAGAAGTGCAGAATCATTGCTAATAAAACGTAGAAGACCACGACAAAGACGCCGTAGTAGGCCCAGAAGTTATTCAACGGAATAAATTGCTGAATTCCGGCCTCGATCCCCATTGTCAGTAATGCCATCACGGCAATCATAAAGAATAATTGAATATAACGTTTCACAGTACTGTCATCCCTTTCCTTCTTATGTGCAGCTCGTGCACCCACTCGTTCACATTCGGCTTGCTTAGACGCGCTAATCGTCTGCATACCCCAAGTATTTGTCACGACAATTTCGCGTAATTTAATTAAGCCACCCATTGTCAAAAACTTATCGAGCGTCTTAAACGCCGCATCAGTCACACCAGTGAGATAATTTTCAATGCCACCCGCGTAACAGTCCGTAATCGTCACATAGTGTTTGTTCTTGAAACGATCTGGCACCGCCTCACCAACCGAGTTAAACCGTGCGATTCGTCCCCGAAAGCAGTCGCAAAAATTCTTCATGACCCCGGATAAACTACCTAGATAAGTCGGCGCTGCCAAGACCCAGACGTCTGCGGCCAGCAGTTTAGCTTCCAATTTGTCCAAACTCGGATTCGATTGGTTATCATAATCTGGGCGTAATTGGTAGTCATTCAGGTCGACAAATTCGGTCTCAGCACTGGTCGACGCCCCTTTTAACACCGCTTTCAATAATTGCGCCGTCACCCCATCTGACCGATGAGCGCCCAATATTCCAATAACTTTCACCACAACCACTCCTTTTTGAATATCAAATATACTTATATTTTAACGCATTTCAACATAAAAATATGGTTATCAAACGAACAATAATCATTAAACCCGCTAATCGTATTCACTTTTAACAAAAAGGTTTGACAATCGATTAATGACTTGCTTTAATTATACATAAGTACGAACGTGCAAATAATACCTAGTCTACTCGACAACTTGTAGGCTTTCAATGTCTTGTATTTTCCAAGACCGGGCTAAGCACCCACTATTAAAGTTGTCACACTAACACTTAACACCTATTTTAGCGTACTGCCGATGGGGGAAATTGGCTCTTAAGTGTAAATTGAATTTGAAAGGACGCAGTCACCATGGCTAATTTTCAACAATCCGAAACGGCACTCACCGAAAGTGCCACATTAATCAATATTTTTGCCGAAAAGATTCGGCGTCAAATTATCATTGCATTGGGGAACAGTGATAACGGACTCAACGTGACGGATATTACTGCCCTGGTCAACATTTCGCGGCCAGCTGTCTCACACCACTTGCGCTTAATGCGTGAAGCCGGCGTGATCGATATGCGGAGCAACGGAGTCGAACACATCTATTTTCTGACCTTAACTGCGCCATTGCAGCAGTTGCAGTCGACCATTGCCACGCTAACCGCGGACAATGCCGCACTGGGAAATGCTTAAAGGCGCCATCTACTAAAAAAGACCTGCACACACTAGGAATCTACCTAGGTGTGCAGGCCTTTTTTAGTCCGGGCAGGTCATACTGACTTGGTCTGACCGGACCCGTTTTTTATTCATTGAGCCGTTACCGCACTTACTTCAGCCGGCATCAGCCACGATTAAATCCAGCTCATGGTTGGTTCAACGCTTGCAAGTCTGCCGGTAATGGTGCCTCGAATCGCCGGGTCTGTTCAGCAAACGGATCATAAAATTGCAAACTGGCCGCATGCAGCGCCTGGCGCTTGATCCAAGTCTGATTACCGTCATACAAAGCGTCGCCAAGCAAGGGATGCCCGAGCGCTGACAAATGCACGCGAATCTGATGGGTCCGCCCCGTCACCAACTGGAGCCGGACTCGGCTAACAGCGTGCGCTAACGTGGCCGTCTCAACTTGATAGGTCGTGATGGCACGCTGGCCGCTCGCTGTGACGCCACGTCTCGGACTATCATCTATCCGGCCAATCGGTTGGTCGATGGTTCCACTGGCTGGCGTTAAGGTGCCTTCAATCCAGGCCAAATAAGTTTTGACTAATTGGTCAGCTAACTTCGGATCCGTTAACATCCCCTGCGCCACGTGATGCTTGGCCACCAAGACTAACCCACTCGTATCACGGTCTAAGCGCGTGATCAAATGGGGCCGTTGATTGGCCGCTTCAGTCGCC
Source organism: Lactiplantibacillus plantarum EGD-AQ4 (assembly GCF_000463075.2). Classification (GTDB taxonomy): domain Bacteria; phylum Bacillota; class Bacilli; order Lactobacillales; family Lactobacillaceae; genus Lactiplantibacillus; species Lactiplantibacillus plantarum_A. The sequence continues at coordinate 16,880 of NZ_AVAQ01000021.1, read as the reverse complement.
ATCAGATAGCCCTTGATACGATTGACCAGGGTATCCTCCCGATTGCTGGGCCCCGGCACACTCGTCAGTCCGGCAGGTTTGTCGACCACCAACCAATTGGCGTCCTCATACAGAACTTGGAGCGGTTGGTAGCTAACGGCAACCGTTTCATCCGCGGCCTCGTCTGGTAGTCGGATACCAGCGACGTCCCCCGTATTAATGGTGATGACGCCCGTTTTAACCTGGTCATTGACCAAAAAGTCGCCAGCGCCGTGTTTGATGGCTTTAATGGTCCGCATACTGATGCCGTGCTGCGTCAAAAAGCGCTTCATCGCTAGCGGTTCCCCGTGGTGGGTCCAAGTAAATTGCATCGTTATGTCACCCTTCTCTTAAAATTACGAACTGACCGTTAGTCCGTCGCAGGGGCTTCAGCTTTCGTTTCCGTTGCTGTTTCCGCGTGCGCTGCCGCACGAATCGTCGCCATAAAGGTCTCACCATATTTTTCAAGCTTACTAGCACCGACCCCTTTGACGGTGAGAAAGGCCTGCTCATCTTCTGGCATGACTTCACACATCGAATGCAGCGTTTTGTCGGAGAAAATCACGAATGGTGGGACGCCCTGTTCTTCCGCCAATTGCCGCCGCAATGTCCGCAACTGTTCGAACAACGCACTGTTTTCAGGAACCGTCTGTTGAACAGTCTGTGCCGTTTTCCGGTAGACCGTGGTGTTGCCTTTTAACACGTCGACGCCACTCGCCGTCACCGTCAATGTCGGATACTGTCCGCCGACCGCTTGCAAATACCCACTCGCCGTTAAAAAGTCGATCAGTTCAACGACGGCTTTTTGGCGCTGACCGGACATTAAGCCGTACGTTGACAGGCCTTCGAGATGGGACTCGCGGATACGCTGATTATTAGCCCCCGTCAAGACCTGCGCCACGACCCCTTTGCCGAATCGTGAGTGTAGTCGAACCACACACGACAGGACTTGTTGGGCAGCCGTCGTGATATCTTTAGCTTCCCGTTTATCCGTACAATTGCTACAGCGGCCACATGGCTCCGAGTCTTCGCCGAAGTATTTCAAAATAAACTGCTGCAGGCAGCCCTGCGTATTCGCATAACGCGTCATCACTTGCAACTTGCGATAAGCTAAATGGCGGTGCTCCGTGTCCATTTCAGATTCGTCGATGAAGTAATGCTGCAGCTGAATGTCGTTGGGCCGGAACAGTAAAATCGCTTCACTCGGTAGGCCATCCCGTCCAGCACGTCCGGCTTCTTGATAGTAAGCCTCTAGCGTTCCGGGCACCTGCGCGTGAATCACGAACCGGACGTTGCTTTTATCAATACCCATCCCAAACGCATTGGTCGCAACCATCACGTCGACACGATCATATAAGAAATCTTCCTGATTATGCCGCCGCACTTCAGGGTCCAACCCAGCATGATAAGGCGTCGCATTGATGTCGTGTTTTTGAAGCAGGCTCGTGAGTCGCATGACTTCCTTACGGGTGCTGGCGTAGATGATGCCAGCTTCGCCATGGTTCACTTTTAAATAGTCCAGGATATAGCGATCCGTGTCTTGATCCTTGACCACGGTCAAATCGAGATTATCCCGCGCAAACCCGGTGTTGACCTCATGCTGCGGATCAATGGCCAACCGACCGCAGATGTCAGCCGCCACTTGTTCGGTCGCAGTTGCAGTCAGTGCGAGCACTTGCGGATGGGTCGGCAACTGCTCGATCGCCGTACTCAACGCTAAGTAACTCGGCCGAAAATCGTGGCCCCATTGGGAAATACAGTGGGCTTCGTCGATTGCCAATAGTTGAATCGGTAGCCGCCCGAGCGCCTGAATGAAGTATTCTGAGTCCAACCGTTCTGGTGCGACGTAAAGCAAGGTATAGTCACCAGCGCGCAGTTCTTGGAGCCGCTCATTGATGGCTTGAAAATCAAGTGAGCTATTGATAAACGTCGCAGCAATGCCGTTGTCATTTAACGCGTCAACTTGGTCCTTCATCAAGGAAATCAAGGGTGACACGACAACTGTAATGCCTTGGAATAATAAGGCAGGAATCTGATAACAGAGTGATTTACCTCCACCAGTTGGCATGATGGCCAGCGTGTTTTCACCAGCTAACACTTGCTCAATGACTGCTTTTTGCCCGGGACGAAATTCATCATACCCAAACGTTGTCTTCAATACTTGCTGTGCCGCCGCTAAGTCAATCATCGCAGGTACTCCTCCTTTTTGGAATTAATACTTTCATTCTACCGAGAATGGGCCGCCATGACAAGAAGTGGCCCCGTTACCAACTAAATACGTCAAAGCCAGCCAAATCCACGTAAGAAAAATAAAAAACCTCTTCCACCATTGGAAAAGGTTTGGATGTGCTTAACGTCCAGCATGGCATTAAGCCTCGTGACAGCCGTCGCTCCTATGTACAACGCTGTGTTTAGTCTCGTTTTGGTCGGCCGCGGTGATCAACCAATCCTTCCATCCCCCGTTGCCGGTATTTCCGTACCCAGGTATACACTTGGGGGTATGAAACGTTGAAATGCTTGGCGGCTTCTCGATAGTCGTTAGCATGGTCCAACGTATATTTGACGATTGCAATTCGCTCTTCTAACGTGACGCGTCGTCCTCGATCCATGGCGCACGGCCTCCTCTCATTCACTAACTTTTATCATACCAAGACTTGCGAAATTTTTGTAGCTTTTTCCCAACGAGTTTATCGATTCATTATTTTTTCAAGTAAACTTTGCGACTGCTCATGGGTCAATAGTGATCGTCTTAAAATAATTTTGCAATCGGATCGATTTTACTTGCATTTTAGAACGTATGTTCGTATACTCGGTAAGTGAGGTGATGATAATGATGATTCAATCAGAAAACTTAACGGTGAAATATTTGAATAAGAGCAAAATTCTCAAACTAGATCCATTCATGCTGTATTTACAAGTGACACCCGTGGGCGATACAACCGCAAAGCCGATCAATTGTATCGTCGTTCACCACGCACTAACACTATTTTATCAACTAAAACCCGATGCTAAGCTCGCCCTATACGGCCACTATAATTCTCGTCATCAATTTGTTATTACTAAATTTATGGTCCAATCTGCAGTGCAAACACTGGCAAGCTAGTACGTCAAACAGCTAGAATGAAGATACTTAGATCAGAGGAGCTGTGTATATGATGCCAACTAATCTAACCCTACTTGAGCGCAAAATTTCCAACAATCTGAACTGTCTCTATTTCGTTGACCATCCAGTCTATCGGATCCAAAAGAACCATCAGCTAGTCCTGGCACCTGAATATGCGAGTGCTGGTCGTGTGACTGCAATCAGTTGCGACGATCAACAACGCTACCACATTGATTTTGAAGCCACTAAGGAGCTTGTCTTGACCGAAAAAAAGGTGGTCAAAGTAACCAATAACATACTTGAACAAAGCACAAGCCAGTTTCTAGCAACACTGGGCTACCAGTTCGTACCCAACGAACCGGTCGGTAGTACTGAGACGACAACCACGATTCCCCAAATGTTACCCGCTGCTACACCGCTGTCTGAGGCACCCACCAGCTATATCGTCATTGATTGCGAATTCGGCACACTCTTTCGTAAAAGTGGTTCGTCTAAGGCCATCAGCTGGCGGGTCCAAGATACTGCTGGAACTCATGCCAGCATTTTCCAACTTAGTGCCATCGGCTTCAGTCAGCACCGCCAGACCGCACCCTTTTTTAACCGCTATTTCGACAACCCCAATTTTTTACCTGACAAGAAATTAGCGGGGTTAGCAGAAACCGGACTCACGATGGCGGCCTATGAAGCCCAAGGCGCCCCACTCACAGTACTTAAGGCATTTATTCAACAAGTCATTCAGCCACAACTGCCATTAGTCTTCTGGGACCAGACCCAGGACATCAAGCATATTCGTCTGTTATTAAGCGAATATTATTCACAACTGACCACGGCTGAACAAGAACTGGTCCAACAACCAGTCGTCATTTTCGACGCCCAAGCTTATACCAACATGCTGATCAATCGCGGCAATCACAAAAGTGGCAATCACGACTTACCATTGAACGGCTTGGCCGCCCTATTCAGCATCACCAATCCCCATCAGCACAATGCAATTTGGGATGTTCAGACAACTGAACTCATGCTGGTTAAGCTCGCCGAACTCAGTCATCAACCCGTTCAAATGACCGCCACACCAAAGCCACTCCCGACCATTGTGCCATTGCAAGCCTCGCATTCTGAATCAACAACTAAACCAGCCTCGCAGGATGACGCCAATGAGCACCGCGCCAGTTACGCGCAGGTCCATCAATTACGTGCACGGGGCAAGACCTATCGTGAAATTGCGGCCGTCACTGGTTTCAGTATCAGTGGCATCAATTATATTCTCAAAAAAGCCCGTCCTATCCGGACTAGTTCAGAAAGCGTATAATGATATTAATAGCTTAAAAGGAGTGTTTTTAATATCATGGAAAAACGTATCAAAGGTTCATGTACCACGATTTTAGTTGGTAAAGACGCCTCAATCGATGGCTCCACCATTATTTCACGAAATGATGATGGTCACGAAGCACTTGACCCAGAACGATTGGTCGTCGTTAACCCGGAAGATCAACCACGCCACTATCAATCAGTCATCAGTAAGGTCGAAGTTGACCTGCCAGACAATCCGATGCGCTACACGTCGATTCCTAACTCGATTTTGACGAATGGGACTTGGCCTGCTGCCGGCATCAACAGTGAGAACATCGCAATGTCCGCGACTGAAACCATTACCACCAATTCACGGGTACTCGGAATCGATCCGTTCGTTGCAGGTGGAATTGGGGAAGAAGACCTGTGCACCCTCGTCTTACCTTACATTCACAGTGCTAAAGAAGGGGTCACCCGCCTCGGCAGCCTGCTCGAACAGTATGGGACATACGAACCAAATGGTATCGCCTTTTCTGACAAAGACGAAATCTGGTGGCTTGAAACTATTGGTGGCCATCACTGGGCTGCTAAACGGATTCCTGATGACGCTTATGTCGTTGCACCTAACCGCATGAACATTGATGACTTTGATTTCAATGCGGATGATACGATGGCTTCCGCTGACCTTGAACAACTGATTGCTGACTATCACTTGAACCCTGACTTTGACCGCGTCAACTTACGCCATATCTTCGGTAGTGCCTCAATCAAAGACACGGTTTACAATAACCCGCGGGCTTGGTTTGGCCAGAAATACTTCACGCCGGATGTTGAACAAGATCCAATGGAACAAGACTTACCATTCATCTGCCATGCGAACCGCAAGATTTCTATCGAAGACGTTAAGTTCGTGCTCAGTTCTCACTTTGAAAACACGAAATACGACGTTTATGGCAGTGGCTCTGAAGCCGATAAGACCCTCTTCCGGCCAATCGGGATCAACCGTAACCACGATGTTCACATTTTACAAATTCGTAACAACGTCCCCGCAGCCGTTGCCGGGATTCACTGGCTCGCATTCGGTGCCAACACCTTCAATACGGTGGTCCCATTCTATGCCAACGTCAATGACACCCCAGCCAGTTATAAAGACGCGGATGGCACCTTCAACCTTAACCACATGTACTGGTTAAGTTGCACGACTGCCCTCCTCGGCGATACTGATTACGACTTCTACGTAGATATGCGTAACAGTTATGAATTGGAAGCTATGAGTGCCTATCGTAAGATTGAAAATGACACCGATGCCGACTTGACGAATCATCAAGACGTCACGGCCTACTTGGAAGCTGCCAACCAACAGCTTGCTGACACGGCCATGAAGCTGCAAACCAAATTATTGGGTGACATGGTCATCGCCGGTTCTGAAAAAATGAAATTACGGTATAATTTGAACGATTAATTAAGCCCGGTGTTATCCCGTTTTGGCTGAGATTCGCATGGTGTTTTTATGAGATCCAACTAATTTATTTTTAATTTAGTGGTTTACAAATGAAAAAATCGTGCTAATATAAATGTCACAAGATAAAAACGGAGGAAAGAGGAGTACGATTAGTCAACCTGCCAGTGAATCGGGAGTGAGTGGAAACCCGACCAGAACTTGACTATTCCGAAAAACACTTTCTTAGTTGCTAACTGAAATAACCTCGTTAAAGTAGGATTAGCCGTTAACCGGTACGTTACCATCGGTGGTGTATGTTTGTACACTATTTTAGAGCTGGTTTACAATTAGGTAAACAACTTGGGTGGTACCGCGAAAAAGTCTTTCGTCCCTTGATAATTCAAGGGATGGAAGGCTTTTTTCTTTTATCCTGTAACCAAAATTAGAACTTATTTTAAAGGAGACCACGCACATGCATTTAATTATTCCAAAGGATTACGATCCTAAATTATCCGTTAAAGAAACGCAACAGGCCATTCGTTACATCCGTGAAACTTTCCAAGATGAATTTGGGAAGCAACTCAACCTATCCCGGCTTTCAGCGCCAATGTTCGTTGAAAAGAAAACTGGTCTGAACGATAACTTGAACGGGGTCGAAAAGCCGGTCTCCTTCACCATGCAGGACATGGGCGACGAACAAATCGAAATCGTGCACTCCCTTGCCAAATGGAAACGGGTCGCCCTCAAGCGGTACGGCTTTGACATGCACGAAGGCTTATACACGAACATGAACGCCATTCGTAAAGACGAAGATTTAGACAACTACCATTCAGCTTATGTTGACCAATGGGACTGGGAAAAGGTCATCGGTAAAGAAGAACGAACCGTTGAAACCCTTAAGGCCACCGTTCGTCAAATCTTCAAAGTCATCAAGCACATGGAACACGAAGTTTGGTACAAGTTCCCACAAGCAGTGCACCACTTACCAGATGAAATCCACTTCATGACGACCCAAGAACTTGAAGACATGTACCCAGACATGACACCACGCGAACGCGAAAACGCCATCTGCAAGAAGCTCGGCTGTGTCTTCTTAATGCAAATCGGTTGGAAACTTGACTCTGGCGAACGTCATGACGGCCGCGCCCCTGACTACGATGACTGGAAATTAAACGGCGATATCCTCTTCTGGTACGAACCATTAGACCAAGCCATTGAAATCTCAAGCATGGGTATTCGGGTCGACGCCGAATCCATGAAGAAACAATTGAAAGACGCTGACGCCGAAGACCGTTTGAGCTTACCTTATCACCAAATGATCTTGAACGAAGAAGTCCCTTACACGATCGGTGGTGGGATTGGTCAATCACGGCTCTGCATGTTATTACTCGGTAAAGCCCATGTCGGCGAAGTTCAAGCTGCTCTTTGGCCACAAGAAATGATCGACCAGTGTGCTGCGCATAACATTCACTTGCTTTAAGATTGGCTTGTTGACGCCTAGCTTGCGATGATGTGCTTCAGGCGTGGCGAGTACGCTGCCGGCTGTGCTTGTGACGCGAACTCTTTTAGACGTGACGATTGCCGCGTGCTCACCGAACTAGTGGCTGGTACAGCTTTACACACGGTGATTGATTCGTTTATCGAACTTGTAATTTGAACAGCTCTAGCCACCGCGATTACCTAGCTTACCAGCGTTCGTATTTCAACCAGAGTGCCTTACGGAGTCGCATTGCGTTGACAGTCGAGATTCGTGCTGCCGCAAAACTTTACTTTCGATTATCGCTTCAAGACGGTTGACTGGATAATTGCGTGAGTTTGACAAAACTTGCAAAACACGCTTAATTCGGCTCTAATAATTAGCGCAACTCGTTCGCTGAATACGATCAAACAACTAACAAACGGTGTTTTAATTCTCAAGATTTAAAGTTCCCTATCCGCTTTTATGTGGGTGGGGAACTTTTTTCGCTTAATTTTGTTGACAAGCAACAATCATCAAGATACAATGTTGCTTGTCAACAAAATTAAGGAGCTGTTTAAAAATGACAAAATTATTAATGATCAATGCCCATCCCCATACTACGGTACCGAGTGCCTCACTCGCTGTTGCGGCGAGTTTCAAAGCCGCTTACCAACAGGCTCATCCTGCCGATGAAATCATCACACGTGACCTTTACCAAGATGGTGTTCCAGCCTTGAACGATACGACCTTCGAGGCTTGGCGGAAACAAAAATATGGCGAAGACTTAACTGCCGCTGAAGCAGACTTACTGAGTCGCCACGTTGCATGGCTAGACGAGTTTTTAGCCGCAGACAAATTAGTCTTTGTTAATCCGATGTATAACCACTTTCTACCGGCCGAACTCAAACAATATCTTGACTTGACAGCAGTGGCCCGCAAAACGTTTAAATACACCGCGACCGGCCCAGTTGGTCTGCTCACTGACAAGCGGGCGCTCCACATTCAGGCTGCCGGTGGCTATTACCACCAAGCGGATGGCCACAATCAAGTCGAAGCTGGCGACCCGTACCTGCGCGACATGCTGGCTTTATATGGCATTCAGGATTACCGCACGATTTTCATCGAAGGCTTAGACCAGTTTCCAGAACAACGCGACCAAACGATTGCGAACGCCAAAGCAACCGCGGAAAAACTCGCCGCGGACTTCTAAAACCAGTATAATAATAGTAATATTAATTCTCGTGTTAACACGATGACAATCCGTCAGCCATTGATATCGTCAACCTGACGCTGACTCTACACAAGGGGGAAACAACGATGGCAACATCCGCAGAACAAGCGATTTTAGCACAACTCAAAATCATTCGAACCAAGCGTGCTTCAACGACTGGTGAGCAAAAATGGCTCAAACAACACATCAATGAAGCCAATTTGCGTCGCTTGTTGCCGGATATTTCAATCGTTGGTCTCCACTTATTATCCGCGTTAGAGGCTGGGCCGCAAACTGGGATTGATTTAGCCACCACGCTTGGCGTCACTCGTGGTGGCATCACCCGCGCAGCCAAGCGTCTGACGAGTCAAGGTCTGATTGGGTCGTTCCAACAACCTGACGACCATAAAAAAATCTTTTATCGGCTCACCCCCAGTGGTCGCAAGCTAGCGCACTACCACGACCAGATGCACACGGCTCGTAATCACGAGGCGGTCTCGATGTTACGCGAGCATTACTCTGCGGAAGAGTTAGCTGTGATTCAGCGGTTCTTGCTGGATTTGACCGGTTATGAAGATTAAGGTGATGAAACCCACGTTGTCCAACCAAATTAGGTTGGGACAACGTGGGTTTCGTTTTGGGACTAAGCTTCGTGTTGTTGCGAACGATACCTGCGAATGGCAATGATCAGCGAAAATGTATTGATAATCAGTCCCATTGCACTCAGTATCAAACTAATTTTTTTAATACGCATAATGGCCTCCCTGTTAAGCTCGATTGATTAAGCCTAGTTTACCGAGGTTACACCATTAAGGAAACTAAAAGCGCTTATTCGTTTGGCGGGCGAAATTACGTCCTGAATTAGTCGTTAGCAGATGATTAAATTGGAAAGTGAAAAATATATCGATCTATGTGATCTTAAAACATATAATTATAAGGAAAATCACTTGTAATGTGCGATTATGTACCAAATAAACATATATTTTGGCCTAATTTTCGACATTATATCACGATTTTGTGAGGCGTCAATATTCGATAACGACCATGGATGTGAGCTGTGATTTAGATAAGAAGCGGTCCCGGCACTTTCCGTTTTGGAAAATTGCTGGGACCGCTTTTTGATAAAATATTTGGCCTTGATATAACAGTCATCGAAATACAATCGCTTGTTTAGCATTTAATTCAACGCACTTGTCGTTTTATCGCTCAATCCGATATTATTCCACCAAGATGATGTAGGTCCGATAAAACTTGTTGCACTTCAGCCGCCAAGTTCTGCTCCGCGGTAAATATTCGTTCGTTTGGTACGCCGAGCTGATCATCTGGTAGCCACCACTGCTGCATTTCAGCGGGGCCAAAAACACACTGCCGACTTTGATGCCGTTTCAGTGTGATTTCAAAGCTGACATCGAAGTAGTACGTCAGCACTTGGGGAAACGCTTGGCTGAGCTGCGCTAACATTGCGCCATATCGTTCACGGGCTAAAATACCTTCCACAATCACGACTGGAACTTTTCCGAGGCCGTATCGTGCAATTTTCTGAATCAGATCTATTGCCAGGTTTCCAGGATAGTCCCTACTCATCAACATATCACGGCGGACAACATCTTGAAAGACCAATAACGTATGGTGACCTAGCTGCGCCTGCAATGCTCGTGCGAGTGTCGTTTTACCGCTGCCTGAATTGCCTCGAATAATGATTAAAGTCGTCTGCATCCGCCCATCTCCCCGTCCTCTTTCGGTTTTATCATACCGCGTGGGTGATCGGAATTACCAGCTGAAAATGAAAAACTTGCGGCGTCTCATTGGGCAGGCAATGACGTTATTGTCTAGCACCCCCCTATTACTGTCCAGACGAGGCTTCTGTATATGGAGCCACACTTATACACGCATGAAATGAAATATTTTCCGAAAATTCAGAGCCTCAGTTAGATGACATTATATTCATACTTAAGATGTAGTTCCAGGCAATCAATCCAAATGTTAAATTTAGCCGAAACTTCTCAGACGACCTCAATAGTTAGCAAGTATAATGGAGTCACATCTAACGTAATCGAGGTCTTCATCATGAAAGTCTATCTTATCCGTCACTCAGAACCCACCTATCAACAAGCCACCAACGCAGGTCTACAAGGATTCGGCCGTGAACTCGGTGGCTTGACTGAGAATGGTATCGTAATCGCCCAGAAACTGGCCCAGCAGCCCCTATTCGAACATGTCCAATTAATACTTACCTCACCCTACACCCGAGCCTTGCAGACGGCGCTTGAAATCGTGCGGTTTAACAATATTCCATTAAAAGTTGAGCTCGGATTGCGCGAGTGGCAACCTGATAACACCGGTTTGCGTACTGACACTGAAGAACAAGCCAGCGTGGCCTATCAGCTTTATCGACAGCATGATGGCCGACGAGTCACAGACAGCTCCCTGCACTATGAAACGGCCGCTGAAGTTAAGTCGCGAGTACTCACTACTCTGAGTAATTACGCTCAAACATATGATTGTATCGCTTGCGTGACACACGGTGAGGTCATGCGGCAGTTTGGTAACCAGCAGGATATTGAGTTTTGTGGGGTGCGGGAGATTGTTGTGGATTAGTGGACGGTGGTGAAAAGCTCGCATGTTTAGTATGACAGCTGAGCTCTCATTCTCAAAATACAGATTCTTTTTAAATTGACTACGACAAATCAGAATCCTCACATAGTTAACGACCTATAATGATATTTTAAACGATGGTAACAACATACGTGGCAGACTAACCTTGGTCTTATTGTGATCCAATGTCCTTCTGAAACTCTGGCTCTGGAAACTCAACTGGCCTTTTTGGTCTTGACCTTATTGATTTAATGTCCTTCTGAAACATCAAGGCAGTCTGAGAAATATCAAACGCGGGTCTTGACCTTATTGATTTAATGTCCTTCTGAAACCCCCAAGGCATAATAACAACTTGGTCATCAGGTCTTGACCTTATTGATTTAATGTCCTTCTGAAACCTCGAGACGGTGTAGGAGATGTCAAAGTTGGGTCTTGACCTTATTGATTTAATGTCCTTCTGAAACATGAGTTTTTGCGTAATTTATTACTTCTAAGGTCTTGACCTTATTGATTTAATGTCCTTCTGAAACACATTTTTGGTAAGTAACTGCTGCATATCCGGTCTTGACCTTATTGATTTAATGTCCTTCTGAAACTCGAACAGTTCGGCATTATCAGGGTCAGCTGGTCTTGACCTTATTGATTTAATGTCCTTCTGAAACCGCAATTGTTCATCGTCCAGCGGACTGGCAGGTCTTGACCTTATTGATTTAATGTCCTTCTGAAACACCCCAAGTGTCGGGTTCGATTACTCGATAGGTCTTGACCTTATTGATTTAATGTCCTTCTGAAACTATTTATCAATGACTCGTTCTAAACGGCAGGATCTTGACCTTATTGATTTAATGTCCTTCTGAAACGGATTCGAGCAGAACACGACGAGATCTCATGGTCTTGACCTTATTGATTTAATGTCCTTCTGAAACCACTTACCCGTCGCGACAAACGCGAACCGGGGTCTTGACCTTATTGATTTAATGTCCTTCTGAAACGTCATGGTTTTAGCTGTCGCCACCATCTCAGGTCTTGACCTTATTGATTTAATGTCCTTCTGAAACGCATAGATTTCACTCCTTTTAAAAGTTTAGGGTCTTGACCTTATTGATTTAATGTCCTTCTGAAACATTCGTGGCATGAATGCAATCGTCTGGAGTGGTCTTGACCTTATTGATTTAATGTCCTTCTGAAACGTTAATGCGAACCATCTTTTGCAGAATAGCGGTCTTGACCTTATTGATTTAATGTCCTTCTGAAACGATTTTGATTGGCCTGTCCACAACCTGCCAGGTCTTGACCTTATTGATTTAATGTCCTTCTGAAACACTTATCCAAAAAGTAAAGCATATCAGCTTGGTCTTGACCTTATTGATTTAATGTCCTTCTGAAACGGTGTTTGATTCTCGAAAACAGCTACGTCAGGTCTTGACCTTATTGATTTAATGTCCTTCTGAAACAGGCCTTTCAGTTTTACGCCTTCCAGCTGCGGTCTTGACCTTATTGATTTAATGTCCTTCTGAAACAGCCAGTTGATCTCACTTTTAGCCTCTTCGGGTCTTGACCTTATTGATTTAATGTCCTTCTGAAACCGTTAATCTCTAATCAAAATTTAACAATTCATTAGTACCAATCAACAAAGTCCTCATCAATATAATTAAATGTCCCAACATCATAATAATCACGTTGATTCATCACGCAGAACTCCAGCAGTAATAATGATTGTCCGGTCATTGCCACGCTATTTTTAAGTTCTTGCATTTCTGAGACGGTCAAATAGTGCGCAACGTTGGTCAACACCACGCATGATTCAATACCGCACTCTTGATGAACCTTTAGGACTGACTCAATTATATCATAAGGATTAGTCTGCCACTTCTCATCGAAATGAATTTTTGCAAATTTCAATAAGTGCTTCATATCGAAATCGTAAGTTACCTCCAGTGGCAGGTCCGTTAAGAAAAGTTGTTGTTGAACAGTTGAATATAAGTTACTCAAACTATCATGAATCTGATTACGATCTTCATCGGCTAACGACTCACTAATCAGTCGTTCCAACTTAGTCAAATATTGATTAACTTCAATGGTTCGACAGCCAACATCACCGCACCAATCGATGGCCTTATTGCAGCTAAGCTCGTTGTACGACTCATCGAATAGCTTGATTTGTTCATTTAATCCTTGCACCCCTTGGATCAATTCAGTGTAGACCACAGAACTACTTGTCGCTAATGTCACTATCTTTCCCGGAGTCAAATCGACTTCATTATGGGAAGCATAAGAAAGCCTCATAAAATCACCGTCCGATCTGAAGTATTGCGTACATCATCAATAGAATGACCAACTAAAAAATGCATCTCGGAGTACTGTTTCTCCGTCACAATTAGTGACTGAATCAGCCCTTCCGGTGGAATAACCCGTTTTAGACGCTGTTCCATAAAGGTTGCAGACTTGCGATTGACACAAACCCGAACGTATACTGAATACTGAATCATCAAAAAGCCTTCGTTAATTAGTGACTTTCGAAACTGTCGATAAGCCTTTCGCTGCTTGGCCGTTTCAACAGGCAAATCAAACATTATCATTAATCGCATGACTTGGTACCTCATCTAAAAATTTCACCTCAATCTCAACTTGTTCGGACTCACCGCTCAAATATTTCAAACAATTACGGACATGACTGGTAATCGCGTTTTTGAGCAACATCTTCTGCCCATTGAACTCAATCTCAAGACTCAATAATTGAACAAGCCCATACTTCACATCCGGTGTAAATTCATTGAATTTTTGATTGGCAATCCAATAGTCCACTACTGGTCGAAATGGCTCCATCAAGTCTGAACTTAAATTAAAATCATTTTGTTCACTAGAATGATGAATCCCAAGATAGGTTAAATAACCATTGGCAACAACCTCCTGATTAACCGTCGACAACAAGATGCTGTAGCCATAATCTAACGCTGCATTTATGACTGACCCGTCACGTCTGGTGAATTTACGATCAAACAGCAACGGAAAATACTTACGCGCAATCACAGCCTCCCGATTACTACTATCATTCACTTCTAATTCGTCCAAAGCTGCTCGAAGTTCAGTCGATTCAATGCTCATTTGCTCCAAAACCATAATCTGATTGATGATTTTAGCTGCAACAACCTTGGTCCATAGCACCTGTTGACGTTGTAAATTCCAATTAACTTGCGCGCGGATCAAAGCTTCTGAACGATTCCCTGGATAATAACATGTCGTTTCACTAATTGGTCGATGACTGTTGTCCGTGAAAATAATTTTCGTATTTTGCCGTGATAACTCGCTAATTAAAGCAGATGTAATCACTGCCTGCACCGTTGAAATCACTAGTAAACTAATATCACTCAACGGTATCTGATTGATTCCATCACGTGTTTGGACGACCATCGTATGCGCGGTGTAAGAAAGTTTAGCGTGTTGCGTAATAATAACTGAACGCCACCCCATATTGAACCCTCCCTTGTATTTTAGCGAAAAATAGGTTATATTATCTATGTTGAGTGATGTCCACACTTGACCTTATTGATTTAATGTCCTTTATTTGAAATCAAACAACACCATTCATGGTGAAGTTTTCACACCTGTCCATCCTATATATATGGACACCTACATAAAAAAACTGGTGCTTCGTTCAATGAAAGCATCAGTTTTTATTTGCTATTTTTGAGCCTCCTTTTGCTCCAAATCACGTAATTTCACAGTTCGCACATTCAATCCGGCTGGTGACGTATACTGAATCACACTATCTTTAGATAGCTTAATTCCGTATTTAGTTTGAAAGCTTCCAAGCGGGGTAGATTGATCTCCATATTGAACCTTATCACTATTAGCATGCAATCCCCTTAAGATTAAGGTTAACGTTTCTAGTTGTCCACGGTGGATCAGTTTTTTCCCAGACTTACTAGACTTATACTCATTCGTTACGGGCAATGTCCTGAACTTGTCAAAAAACTGATTCAAATTCTCACGGAAGCTGTTATCATCATACAAGGTAAAATACTTATTAACGACATCCAAAATTTCGCGATAAACCTGTACTAGTGGTTCATTAGTCATTTGTTTCAAGTCCACAATGCTTGTGCTCAGTATCTTCATCGAATTATTTGACAAAACCAGTTGCATGCAATTTACCTTATAAGCATGGCTGCCTAGCAGATACTTCTGCCCATCACTGATAATCATTTGATGGCACAAGACACGATCCAACAACACTTCAAATTCGCGAGGTGCACTGTTTGGATCCGCATTCGTCCGCAAGATTTCATTATTTCGAACCAATTCTTGCCGCAAGCATCGCTCGTAAGCTTGCACCCCTAGACGCCTAGCTTGCTGTAACGCGGATAGACTCTCAGTTGCGACCCTCACAACACGATACTCAGCTGCCTTTCTTTTCCTCGCTTGAATTTTAACGATACACATATAAGCAGCCGTTAAATTTTTATACCCACCGTACAATTCCTGGGGCTGATCTTGCTTGATAGCTTTCAATGTTCCAGGCTTGAATTCACGTCTAGGATAGATAGTTTGTCCATACAATTCCTTATGCTGTGTGAATGCTTCATGGGAAGTCAACATATACTTATACTCATAAATATGCTGAATCTGTTGGCGAATCTGATCATCCCAAAGTGTTTGGCCAGTCTCAATATCTTTGACAACACGCTTATTATCAGTAATATCATACAAGAAATTAAAGCTCTTGATATTCTTAAGTTGTGCCTTGTTTAATTCGGCAAAATTACCATAAACAAAATAAGGTTGCAGTTTAGGGTATCGATGATAAAGATAATTGCCAATAAAGGCTGCTAAATAGGCATCGAAAACATGATGATAGTCATTGACCTCCCGAACTTTATACCAACCAAAACATTCGCGCAGTTCCGTACCTAATCGTGCGGGCACTTCCAACACTTCCGTTTGACTTTGTTGATACCGATCCTTCAAGATATTCGCAACAATCTTAATTACCTGACTCGTTTCAACTAACTGCCGGTTAATAAATCCCCTTCGTGTCCATTTATCTACGTTGTCAGGGTCCAAATACAAATGCTTCTCTTTGATATTACTCATCAAGCCACAGCGTCGTAGTAACTTCCAAAAATCAGTAACCTCCTTTTGCTGCCCGAACACTTTGGATGGAAATTTGGCTGCTTTGGTGTTGTTGATTGGTTTTTCCGTCAATGCACGGTTATCCAATGAGTTATCCTTCATGAAGGCACGCGGTAAAATGTGATCATCATCCAGCATCGGCGAATCAATATCGATTGGCTTTCCACTATATAGATCGCGTCCCAACTGCATGAAGTACAGATAATAAGTATCGGATAGTTTACTGTGCGTGTTAGCATACTGATCTAGTTCGCTCACAATCGACTGCCCTGCCAATTGATCAGCAACTGCTTTATACGCCTGTTGAACTTTTTCAAGTCGCGTCACGGTTCTTTGCTTCTTCTTGTCTGGACTCCGCGTAAACTCAATCATAACTTTCTTAGGTGGGCACCCTAAAGTCTGCTCAATATCATCAACTACTTTGAGCACTTGTCGAATAGCCTTTTTATTCTGAGGTGACATAAAGGCAGAATCCAGTACATCTTCCAGGCCATGCTGATTCAGTTGAGTTCGATTTTCATTCGCAATAGCTGCCGCAAAATCTGATTGAGAAATAATACGCATGAAGTTATCAGTTCCAAACCAAAGTTGATCCATGACTGTTCTCCCATTTGAATCTCGTATGCCAGTC
>NZ_AVAQ01000020.1 GCF_000463075.2 Lactiplantibacillus plantarum EGD-AQ4 | reverse complement strand
TGGAAGGGCCGGCTGACAATGCTCAGTAGCCAAATTATTCTTAGTCAGAAGTGGGTTGCTTCTGGCTTAGAATAAGACTCGTATTTGAAATTGCGCAGTGATTTTCTGCGTGAGTTCAAATCGATGTCGGCTTACGTTCCAGCAATTGTCAGCCGGCCCTGGAAGTCAGAATAGGACGCTCGTCGGCTGACGAACAGCAAGCCAGCTAACTAGCGTATTCTAATGATTCATAAAATGTCATAATCAGTCAAAAAACAAGTTACGGGAGGATTCTATATGTTAAAAATTGGTGTACTGGGGTTAGGCAATATCGCACAAAAGGCATATTTGCCGGTGATGGCAGCGATGCAGGATCAGTATGAATTTCATTTGACCACGCGTAATGCGGAAAAGCGGGCGAAGTTGGCAGCCATGTACGGGTTTCAACACACGCACGCAACGCTGGAAGAATTGATCGATGCGCAGCCAGATGCGGTATTCGTGCATACGCCAACTCAGACCCATGGTGCGATCATCAAGCAGTTGTTGTTGGCCGGCATCCATGTTTATGTTGATAAACCCGTCGCAACCGATTTACAAGTCGTCCAGAATTTATATGATTTGGCCGCTGCTCGTCACTTACTATTGACCTGTGGCTTCAATCGCCGCTTTGCACCGTTTAATCAGGAGCTGAAGGCTTTGCCAGATAAACGGCTGATTGTTGCGGAGAAGGTTCGCGAAGCTGGTGGCCAGGATCCTGAAACTGCCGTTTTTGACTTGATGATTCACATGGTGGATACTGGGTTGTTCCTATTGGATGAACCGTTAGCAGATACTACCGGCCGAATCGTTACGACAGCTAGTGGTGCCTTAGCGCAAGGCTATTTGACCGTTCAGACCGCGCATGAACAACTCCAGGTCGTGACGAACATGTACGGTGGCGTGAACTTGGAACAAGTGACGGTCCAAACGGCACAGCAGCGCGCCATGGTTACTGATTTAAGTACGAAGACGGTGTTAACGACGGCTAAACAGCTGACGACCAGTTTTCCGGACTGGACACCAACACTCGAAAAGCGCGGGTTTGCACCTTTGATTCGAGCGTTTTTAACGGCCGTTGCAACTCACGGTGAGAATCCGGTCGCACCATCATCGGCAATTACGAGCCACGCGGTGTGCCGTCATTTATTAAGTGACTAAAAAGTGATAAAATTAAACAATGGACTTACAATTTTCAACAGGATCATAGCGTTAGCGTAGCGTTTCAACTTATCGACCCGTTGTCATGGGAAGCTTTTAGACTTGCTAGATTACCTGAATGCGCTGTGAGACCGGTATATGTTGAAGTAAGTGAATTAAATTGAAACACGAAAGGAACTTTTCACCATGACCCAAGATGTCTTGGCCACTTTTCCAGCCATCGAAATTAAAAAAGATGAATCACTAAGTCATTATACGAATACCAAAACGGGAGGCCCTGCGGATTACGTGGCGTTTCCCAAGTCGATTAGCGAGACCAAAGCATTGATTACCTATGCCAACGAGCAAGGCTTACCCTTAACGGTGATTGGCAACGCCAGCAATTTGATTGTTAAGGACGGCGGGATTCGTGGGCTGACCATTATTTTAACGAAAATGAATCAGATTCATGCCAGTGACAATAAAGTCGTAGCTGAAGCAGGGGCCGCGATTATTGCGACGACCAAGGTGGCTTGTGGCGCCAGCCTGACTGGGTTGGAATTTGCTGCAGGGATTCCTGGGAGTGTCGGTGGCGCTGTCTTCATGAACGCCGGCGCCTATGGTGGTGAGATGAGTGAAGTGGTTGAGACAGTCACCGTTTTGACGACGGAAGGACAACTCAAGACACTCGACCATGCGGATTTGGATTTTGGCTACCGTCACAGCAGTATTCAAGATTACGATGATATCGTGGTGTCGGTCACATTTGGTCTGAAGCCTGGTAATCAAACGAAAATTCAGGCGCGGATGGATGAACTCAATACGTTGCGGGCAGCCAAGCAGCCGCTTGAATGGCCGTCTTGTGGAAGTGTCTTTAAGCGACCAACCGGGTACTTTACTGGTAAACTAATTCATGATGCTGGTTTACAGGGCCATCGAATTGGTGGTGCGGAAGTTTCTAAGAAGCACGCTGGTTTCATTATTAACGTCGACCATGCCACGGCGACGGATTATATGGATATGATTCACTACGTCCAAAAAGTTGTATTTGAACGGTTTGGCGTTCATCTTCAAACCGAAGTACGGATTATTGGAGAAGACGTTGACCAAAGTTAACATTGTCAATTTAACAAAGGAGGCAACCACTTAGATGCCAATTATCGAATTAGTGATTTTACTGGCATGTTTAGTGCTGCTGTCGAATGTGTTGAGCCACTATCTAGTCGCAATCCCGGTCAGTTTAATTCAAGTCGGGCTCGGTCTAGGAGTGGCTTTATTATTAAACGTACAAGTTAAGCTGCAAACAGATTGGTTTATGCTCGTCTTTATTGCACCAATGCTGTACAACGACGGCAGAGAGTTCCCCAAGCAAGAGCTGTGGGAACTACGCGGGGCGATTTTCGCAAATGCAATCGTGCTCGTTTTTATTACAACCATTTTAGGTGGCTTTTTAATTCACGTGTTGATTCCGACGATTCCACTGGCAGTCGGAATTGCACTAGCTGCCATTCTATCACCGACCGATCCGATTGCCGTGCAGTCGATTTCGGAAGGGGTCAAATTACCGAAAGAAATTTTACACCTGGTTAGTGGCGAAAGTCTGATCAACGATGCGAGTGGTTTGATTGGCTTCAAGTACGCGTTAGCAGCCGCCGTAACCGGGACCTTTGTCCTGAGTAAAGCCATCGGTGATTTCTTTTACATCAGTTTGGTCGGGCTAGCAGTTGGACTGGCACTGATTACGGTCATTCAGTTGATTCGTGATATTTTGAGACGAGAAGGGATCAACGACATTGTGTTCAACGTCGTGTTACAGATTACGACGCCCTTCGCCATTTACTTCATTGCTGAAGAATGGTTCCATGCTTCAGGTGTTGTCGCCGTGGTTGCGGCCGGTGTACTGGCACATATTCAAAATTCACATGAGAGCGAAGATGCGCCCGAATTACGACTCGTGACTGAGCGTGTTTGGAACGTCGTCGTTTACTTATTAAACGGAATCGTCTTTTTGATTCTAGGAATTGAACTCCCAGTTGCCACGCAGGCGACCATCAAAGGGGCTCACACGAACACGTTTCACGCAGTCTTCGATGTGCTGATCGTCTGGGGAATCTTGCTGCTGATTCGGGTCGCATGGACCTATGCGTACATGCTGTTCAATTGGCTGCGGCACCACAAAAAAGTCAAGCCGAGTCTGCGAATCGCGGCATTATCCGGTTTATCCGGCGTTCGGGGTGCCATCACGATGGCCGGGGTCTTTACGATTCCAACCGTGATTGCGACTGGCGAGGCCTTTCCAGAACGGTCACTCGTGCTCTTTATTGCAGCGGGGGTCATTATCCTGAGTCTGGTTGCAGCGGCTGCCATTTTGCCGCTGATGGCATCGCGGTCACTGCCTTTTGCGACTCGGGGTTCAAGTCCCGATGAAGATGATACTGTTTTAGCTGAAGATCTGGATGAAGCTGAAGATGCGGACGGCGGCTTACAACAATTAACGTATAAGCAAGCGCGGATTTACATCTTACAATTAGCTGTTCAAAACATTGAGGAACATCGTCGTCCTGAGAATCAGCGCGCCGCGTATGATTTGATCTTAGACCAACAGTTTCAAATTCGGCGATTAGAAGTGGCGTCACAG
Organism: Lactiplantibacillus plantarum EGD-AQ4; assembly: GCF_000463075.2. Taxonomy (GTDB): domain Bacteria; phylum Bacillota; class Bacilli; order Lactobacillales; family Lactobacillaceae; genus Lactiplantibacillus; species Lactiplantibacillus plantarum_A. The sequence goes on along the minus strand of NZ_AVAQ01000020.1, from coordinate 33,104 downwards.
ACTGCGGATGAATTAGCACCGATGCTGACGGATGAGTTGCAACTCCGATTAGTTGCGCTGAATGGTGAACGGGCTGCAGTTCGTGAGTTAATTACGTCGAAGAAAACCACTAAGTTAGCGGGGCAGGTTTACTTGCGGCGAATCGACCGCCGGGAACAACGTTTCTTACAGGCGACGCATAAACCAGGCTTGCCGACCTTGCGTTCACTGCAGTTATTATTTAACCGGGCGATGCAAGGAATTCGCCTGTGGTTAGCGCCGGGGGATAGCGATGCCTTACGTTCGGAACTGTTGAATATTCAGCGGGAAGCTTCGAAAGCGGCCATCAAAGCGTTGTCGCAATATTTGAAGCAAGCCAATGTTGATGAGCAGCAGTTTGACCGCCAAGCTTTGTATCACTTGATCGTGCATTATCGGAACCGCATCGAAAATGCCAAGAATGACCATACCTTGTCGCGTGATGACTATGAGCGGCAACTGCATGGCTTGCGAATCAAGAGCTTGGGTGCTGAACGTGCTGGCGTACAGCATTTGCTGGAAAGTGGGCAAATCAGTCTGCGCACCGCGGCAAAGTTACGGCAGTTCATTAATTACTCAGAGAACTTATTAATGCTCAATGATATTGAGGCTGATGACGAATAGTTAACTTTTTAGATTGTAAATTAGTAGTTCTACGTTATAATGATGTAAGAGTAGTATTGACGGTAAAAGGTTGGGTCTGCAAAAGGATCATTATTTAAAAGAAGGATAAGGGCGACCTTACAGGGGGACATCATTATGACAGAATCAGAGATACACGAACGGTTTGTAGACACTTATATGCATATATTAAAGTACGTGGGCGACTTTGTGTCGGTCCCAACGCGGCCGTATAAAATCACGTTTGAAGCTTATACCGTGATGCGGATGATTGCAACAAGTGACGAACCGTTGACATTGGTTAAGATTGCAAAGGCACAACGGGTTTCACGTAGCGCCATTGCACGCCAAATCAATGTATTGTTAGACTTAAAGTATATTGAACAGACGACGAACACCAATGACCGCCGCATCAAGTATTTGTCGCTGACGCCAGCGGGAGTTAAAGTTGAAAAGGAAATCACGAAAGCTTCTGAAGAACGCTTCCACCAGTGGGTTCAAGTCTACGGTGAAAAGCGGGCGAGTGATACGTTACGCTATATCAACGATGCTGAACAAAAGGCAACTGAACTGGGCTTTAGCGGGTTCAGTGGCTTGCATGATAAGCGGGGCCGGCACACTGAATATAGTGATCCGAAAGCCAAAAACTAATTAAGAATTAGTTAAATTTTAATCAATAATAAGAAACACCGTTCAAACGAATGAGTAGTCCTCGTTTGAACGGTGTTTCTTTGTTTAATTAGTTGGGTGGTTGTCAGTAGCTGGCATCGTAAACCGCCACGCCGCGTAGATGAGTAGTTGTAGTAGCCACATCATGAGGACGAATGCGAGCATTTTTGGCGACCACATTTCGAGTAATTGTTTGATAATGTATTGCGGTGTAATCAACAAATAGATTGAATGCAGGCGCATGAAGCGGCCAACGTAAACGCCGATACTTGAGAATAAGAAGAGCGCCGCACAGATCAAAACACGGCCGGCAGGCAACTTGGTTAGGTGTAGTCGTTGCGTCAATTGTTGGGCCACTTGGTCGACGCCCCACGTGCCGACGATCGTGGCAACCATCATCGGTCCAACCAAGTAAGCGAAGTCCCGCCACATCGGTAAGTCAAATCGCAGGAGACCGTTAATGCCATAGGGCTTCAGTAAGCTGAGGTGGAACAGGTCCGTCATCAGGTAAGGGGCATTCGGGTAGAAAAGCAACCAAATGACCGCAATTAGCCAGAATAGTATGGGACTTCGCCGCGTTGTCAGCCAAAAGCTGAGTTCGATGGGAATATAGGCCAGAATTGAGTTGAGTAATAAAAAGTGGAACGCGCCGTGCAAATCGAGCGCCGCAAAGACGAAAAATCCCCAGAATGCGAGGCGAACTAGCCAACGCTGTAACTTAGTCATTTAGTCACTTCCTTTCACCACCAATTTTAACAGAAATATTAATCAAGCTATATTAAATAACATCAAGCTTAATATTTCTTCAAAATATGACTAAAAACAGTGCCCAGCCCTAAATCTATCCGCGAGAAGGGGGTTCCCGTGCTATAATGTGAAAGTAAATGATTTTCATGAGGAGGAGGACTATGACTTTCAATTGGAGCGGTTTGCTGACCTTACAAAACTTCGTCCGGCTCCTTGACATTCTGGCAGTCTGGTTTGTCATTTATGAGCTGATCGTCTTGTTGCGAGGGACCAAAGCCGTACAACTATTTCGCGGGATCGTGGTCATTGCGGTCATTAAAGCCATTAGTGTGTTGATTGGTCTGGACACGGTTTCGTGGATTATGGACCAAATTATCAATTGGGCGGTTATTGCAATGGTCATCATCTTTCAGCCCGAAATTCGGCGTGGGCTGGAACATTTAGGACGAGGCTCCATGTTTGCCCGTGGAAAACGTCAAAATGAAGACGAAGAGCGGATGATTACCGAATTGGACAAAGCCATCCAATATATGGCCAAACGGCGTATCGGTGCTTTAATGTCCATTAAGATGGACACAGGTTTGGAAGACTATATCGAGACTGGAATCGCGCTGGATGCGGATATTACGGGTGAATTATTGATTAATATTTTCATTCCGAATACCCCTTTGCATGATGGTGCGGTCATTATTCAGGACAATCAAATCAAGGTGGCGGCAGCTTATCTGCCGTTATCCGAAAGTAATTTGATTCCCAAAGAACTCGGGACCCGGCATCGTGCGGCGGTCGGTATCAGTGAAGTGACGGATGCGTTGACCATCGTTATTTCGGAAGAGACGGGTGAAGTGTCGATTACTAAGGATAATGAGTTGATGCGGGGCATGACGCGTGAGAACTACTTACGTTATTTCCGACAAGTCTTGTTAACGCCTGAGGATTCAACCAAGCAAAATGCGTTCCAAAACTGGTTTGGACGGATTTTCGGAGGAGGTCCCCGAAAATGAAAAAATTTATGAATAGCAATTGGTCGATGCGCCTACTCGCGTTGATTTGTGCGCTAGTTCTGTTTGCTTACGTGAACTCGATGAAGTCGACGCATAATTCAAGTGTGCTGACGAATAGTTCATCCAAGACGACGCTGACTTCCAATCGGAAAGTGACCATTAGTGCGCCACTTGAACTGAACGTCAATAGCACCAAGTACTTTGTGACCGGCTATCCGGAGAATATCAAAGTGACACTGGAAGGGCCTGCTGCACTCGTGACGACCACGGCGAACACCCAGAACTTTAAGGTGTACGCGAATTTGTCCAAGTTAGCGGTCGGGCGGCATAGTGTCAAAATCGATGTCGATGGCTTGAATAAAGAGTTGAGTTATAGCCTGAGCCAGAAGTATATTCATGTGAATATTCAACCGCGGCGAACGGCAACTTATAAGGTCAGCGCTGATTTCAATAAGGCCAACGTGGCGGATGGTTATGAAGTCGGGACGGCGCGTCTGGGTACCTCGTCCGTCAAAGTGACGGGTGCGGTCAGCGAAGTTAGCAAGGTTGCTAAGGTCGTGGCGGTGGTCAATACGGATAAGAATCTGGAAAAGTCCGTCAACCAACAAGCCATCATCGAAGCCTTGGATGCGAATGGTCAAAACTTGAATGTCGTCTTGACGCCTTCGACCACCTCGGTGTATATTCCAATTACCCAGGCAACGACGACTAAGGATGTGCCGCTCGATTTGAAAGCCAGCGGGACCACCACTGCCGACACGAGTTACTCCTTCTCCACGGATACCAAATCGGTGACGGTGACTGGGACCAAGTCAGCATTGGCCAAACTTAAGTCATTGCCGGTCAATGTAGACGTGACGGATGTGGATGAAACGACGACTAAGACGGTCAAAGTCTCAGCGAGTGATGAAGATGGAATTTCATCCGTTAGTCCAACGTCGGTCAAAGTAAAAATTACAGTCAAAAAAGATTAATAACGAAATTTTGAAATGAGGTAAATGATAATGAAATATTTTGGTACTGATGGTGTTCGGGGAATTGCGAACTCGGGCTTAACACCTGAGATGGCATTTCGTTTAGGTCGTGCCGGTGGTTATGTCTTAACGGAACATGCAGAAAATAAGGACACCCAGCCACGCGTTTTAGTTGCACGGGACACCCGGATTTCGGGCCAAATGTTAGAAGAAGCCTTGATTGCCGGCTTACTTTCAGCTGGGATCGAAGTGCTTCGTTTAGGTGTAATTACCACGCCAGGAGTTGCCTATTTAGTTCGGATCCAAGACGCAGATGCCGGGGTCATGATCTCTGCTTCCCATAACCCCGTAGAAGACAACGGGATCAAGTTCTTTGGTGGCGACGGCTTCAAGTTGTCAGACGCCAAGGAAGAAGAAATCGAATCCTTATTAGACGAACCTAAGGATACCTTGCCACGGCCAGCTGCTGAAGGGTTAGGGACGGTCGCTGATTTCCCAGAAGGTAACTTAAAGTATTCCCAATTCTTGGAACAAACGATTCCTGATGATTTGAGTGGCATTCACTTGGCTGTCGATGGCGCCAATGGGTCAACCAGCAACTTGGTTTCACGGATTTTTGCCGATTTAAACGTTGATTTTGATACGATGGCTACGGCTCCAGACGGCTTGAATATCAACAAGGGCGTTGGATCGACTCATCCAGATGCCTTGGCTAAATTCGTCGTTGAAAAGGGTGCCCAAGTTGGGTTAGCGTTCGATGGCGATGGCGACCGGTGTATCGCTGTGGATGAACTAGGTAATGTCATCGATGGTGACAAAATTATGTACATCTGCGGGAAGTTCCTCAGCGAACGCGGTAAGTTGAAACAAGACACGGTCGTCACAACGGTTATGAGTAACTTGGGCCTTTACAAAGCCCTCGAAGCCGCTGGATTACACAGTAAGCAGACCCAAGTCGGTGACCGCTACGTGGTTGAAGAAATGTTGAAAGACGGCTACAACCTCGGTGGCGAACAATCTGGTCACGTGGTCTTCCTGGACTTCAATACGACTGGTGATGGAATGTTGACTGGGATTCAACTCCTCCACGTCATGAAGGAAACTGGCAAGAAGTTATCTGAATTAGCTGCTGAAGTGACGACGTATCCACAAAAACTCGTGAATGTTAAAGTCCAAGACAAGAAGGCTGCTTTGAACAACGACAAGATTCAAGCCGTTATCAAAGCAGTTGAAGACGAAATGGCCGGTGACGGTCGCGTCCTCGTACGTCCTTCCGGGACCCAAGATCTGTTACGTGTCATGGCCGAAGCTAAGACTGACGAATTGGTTAATGCCTACGTTGACCGCATCGTCGACGTTGTCAAAGCTGAAGTTGGCGTTGAAGCTTAATAATTGATCGATCAAAAACCGTTGCTCAGGTGAGTAACGGTTTTTTACTGCACTGAAATCCGGAATAGCTGATATAGTGATTCTGATAGGAATCGATCTGCGAGTGTGAGTCAACTGTAATTAGTCTTTAATATGTTACACGTTTTAAGTTCAAAAGCAGCCAGCTTAGGCCCGCTGGAAACAGTGCGAGTTAGTGTAAACTTGCCGTTTTGGCGACGTCTTACACCGGCCTCCAGGCATTCTGGGCAATGGCCGGAACGTGGTGGACACAGATTTAAGCCGACAAATCACGTCTTAAATACTGGTCTTTCACGTTGCCTGCAATATGGATGAAATGTGTTCAGGTCAGACTGGGACTTCCGGTTAGCCACGCCAGAACGCCAAGCGGAAATGCACCGCTTAACGCCCTGGCGTGGCTAATCCTCAGTTCCAACCCGTCTGAACCTCACACTCTGAGAAGCACTGGGCCTTGCCCAGAATACCTTCCAGCCGGGATAGTATTCGAAAGGCTGACATGCGCGGACCCAACTTTAAATGAACTGGTCGTTGAATCTCCGTAAAAAATTGTTTGGGTGCTAAACTGTAAGACTAGTTTCCGATAGAAACTATCAAACTCTTTTTCTAATTATAAGAGTCAACAGCATTACCTAACATGGTCAGAATTTTCTCGGATTGACTGAGATAACGAAGCTTGAAATACTAAACGGAAGGTAGTTCTATCGACTAATCTTAAGGCTAGTGTCATTTAAATTGGTCAATAATCTTCAGAACATCACATCAATATTTAACTTGGATAAATGTTTAAGCTCAATAAATCGTTATCGATATTACTTCAAAGTTTGCATGAAGGACCAGTCACCTAATGTTCAATGGTCAATTGCACCCAAATAGGTGACCGTTCATCTGCCATTCGAGCGGGTTTCCGACTGGCGGGGCTGGCTGACAATGCTCAAGGGCGAAGTTCTTCTTGTCCGGGTGGGGTTCCCGGGCTAGAAGAAGACTCGTATTTGAAATTGCGCAGCGGTTTTCTGCGTGAGTTCAAATCGATGTCCGCCCTGTTCCAGCAATTGTCAGCCAGCCCCAGAGGTCGGAGTAGGACGCGCCCTCGGCAGACGAACAGTAAGCCAAACTAATTCGCCTTGTTTCCAGCGGTCTCAGCTGGTCGCTTTTGACCTAAAGAAGAACTAGTTTCGACTATTTTTCATACTATTAAGGTTCAACCTGACCACCGCAGAATATTTCACCCATTAAAAAGTTACAAAAAATTCGCAATTCAGCAACGGCCTTGATTTGGCCGCATTTTAGATTGGTCTACATGCAAACAAACACATATACCAATGCATTATCTAGTTGACATTTATCGGGTGTAACGGTAAAGTTAACTTGTTTCTAGGAAATATACCAATCGGAGGTTAGACTAGACCAATTGTTAATTGGTTAAAGCGGAATAGCGCCAGGACTTTAGAATCTAAAGTTGACGAGGATGACGTTTATCGATAATCGACGGGTGACGTCAGGGACTGCACTCTACAGGTCAATTACAAAAACCAGTTGTGAAATTGGCGACAGACATTTTGACCACGCAGCTAGAAACAATTCAAACAGTAAAGGAAGAATTATTTTATGTGTGGAATTGTTGGTGTAACTGGAAAAGATAGCGCAGTATCAATCTTATTGAATGGATTGGAAAAATTGGAATACCGGGGCTACGATTCAGCCGGTATCTATGTGAACGACCAAGATGGTCATGATTATTTAGTTAAAGAAAAGGGTCGGATTGACGACCTTCGTAAAGAAGTGGGCGAAGCCGTTCACGGTTCAACTGGGATTGGCCATACGCGTTGGGCAACCCATGGTGAACCAAGTGTTGCGAATGCCCATCCACAAGTTTCCGCTGATGGCCGCTTTTACTTAGTCCACAACGGTGTGATTGAAAACTTCCAAGATTTGAAACAAGCTTACTTAAGTGATGTTACTTTCAAATCTCAAACTGATACCGAAGTCATCGTGCAATTAGTTGACCGGTTCGTGACGAAGGAAAACTTGAGTACCTTGGATGCCTTCCGGAAGACGTTGAGCTTATTAGGCCACTCTTCATATGGCTTCTTATTAATGGACAAAGAAGATCCTGATACGTTATACGTGGCCAAGAACAAGAGTCCACTATTGATTGGGGTCGGTGATGGCTTCAACGTGGTCTGCTCAGATAGTTTGGCAATGCTTGATCAAACCAAGGATTTCTTGGAACTTCAAGATGGTGAAATCGTTGTGGTTAAGCCTAATGAAATCAAGATTACCAACCAAGCGGGCGAATCTGTTGAACGGAAGCCATTCCATGTCGACATTGACGCCGCTCAAGCCGACAAAGGCACTTACCCATTCTACATGTTAAAGGAAATCGACGAACAACCAAACGTGATGCGGAAGTTATCCCAAGTTTACTTAAACGATGCGGGTGAACCAGTGATTAATGATGATTTAATGACTGCGCTCAAAGCTGCTGATCGGCTCTACATCGTTGCTGCTGGGACGAGTTACCACGCTGGTTTAGTGGGTGCCAAGTTATTCGAATCACTTGCTGGTGTGCCAACTGAAGTGCACGTTTCATCTGAATTCGCTTATAACCAACCATTATTATCGGCACATCCATTCTTCATCTTCCTGACACAGTCTGGTGAAACTGCCGATAGTCGTGAAGTGCTCTTAAACGTCAACGAACAGCACTTCCCAAGTTTGACGATTACCAACGTGCCAAACTCAACGTTATCACGGGAAGCAACCTACACGTTATTGCTCCATGCTGGTCCAGAAATCGCGGTGGCTTCAACCAAAGCTTACACGGCCCAAATCGCATTGGAAGCAATTCTTGCCAAGGCTTTAGGTGTCGCAACCAACCAGCCGGCTGCGGATGACTTTGATGTCAAACAACAACTTGCCTTAGTCGCAAACGGGATGCAGGCTTTAGTTGATGAAAAGGATACGTTCGAGAAGATCTCGAAGGACGCATTGTTGAATACGCCAAACGCCTTTTACATCGGCCGGGGCTTAGACTATGCCGTTTCACTAGAAACTGCTTTGAAGTTGAAGGAAATTTCCTACGTTCAAGCGGAAGGTTTTGCTTCAGGTGAACTTAAGCACGGGACGATTGCCTTGATTGAAAAGGATACGCCAGTTATTGGGATTATCACCCAGAAGAACACCGCTGGTTTGACGCGTTCCAACTTACAAGAAGTGGCCGCTCGGGGTGCGAAGACGATTACGATCGTTACCGATAACTTAGCCAAAGACGGCGACACGGTGATCTTGCCAGCCGTTGACGAACGGTTGACGGCCTTGTTAAGCGTCGTTCCTGGTCAATTACTCGCTTACTACACGAGTTTGAACAAGGGCTTAGACGTTGACAAGCCACGGAACCTTGCGAAGAGTGTTACCGTTGAATAATTCATTAAAATAAAAGTGTGTGGGCACCAGGAAACGTCATCGGCAGTCGTCTGATGGCGTTTTTTGCTGGGGTGGTCACGGACAAACGGCTAGCTACTGACTAGCATCAGCGGTGAATTTGGGCTTATAATGAAAAGAACCTGATTTTGTGATGGTTGGTTGCAGTTTGGGCAATCTGATGACCACGGGTTGACCGGTAACCGCGAATTAAGTTGCAAAATCAATTGGATAGTTGATGGCTCGTAATCGTAGGCCATCAGGTCAGGTGAGAGTGAATAGTAGAGGATGAGGTGAATCGAGTGGCAATCAAGTTAATTGCGACGGACTTGAACGGAACGTTATTGCACCAAGATCAGCAGTTTGACCGGGCACGCTTCAAACGGGTCCTGGCAGCGTTGAAATCAATCGGTGTGTCATTGGTGTTGTCGTCGGGGAATCAGTACGCTCATTTGCAACAATTGTTTCATGATGTGATGGCGGATAATCTGATTGTCGTTGCTGAAAATGGGGCGTCAATTTATGCGCAGGACCAGTTGATTTTTGATGGCAGTTTGTCCGAGCAACAGCAGCGCCAGTTTGTGACGGTCGACCGCCAGCAGCCATTATTTAAACAAGCGTATGTCATTTTAGTCGGCAGTCACGGCTCGTATACTGAAACGGGGGCACCAGCCAAATTAGTGGCGATGGCGCGTCAGTTCTATGATAACTTGGCATTGGTAGACGACCTCGCGAAGGTGCGGGATACGATCAAAAAAATCAGTATCGCGACGCGTCCGGAAGCAGCCGCAACACTGGTAACGAAAGCTAACGACTATTTTGCAGGGCAACTGAAAGCTCATGATAGCGGCTATGGTGTCGTCGATTTGGTCGCGCAAAACGTCGGCAAGTTGCCAGCAATTCAGTTTTTAGCCACTAAGATGGGACTAACGGCGGATAACATCATGGCCTTTGGTGACGGCGACAATGACGTCCCATTATTGCAATACGCGACGCACAGCTTTGCAATGGCAAACGCGCCAGCTGCTATTCAAGCGGTCGCAAAGCACGTAACGGCCGTGGATAATGAGCATGACGGGGTCTTAGCGACGATTGAGGCGCAACTGCTGAATCGCTAACGAGGGCGTTTGAGTGGCTCTGAAGGTTATGTTAGTCGCAAATCTGGATTGCACCGAAGCTAGACTTCGCGTTGATGACCATATTTTGAAGCACAAGTGACCGTGAATTAGCTAATAAATAAAACCTTGGCATGACTGGAATATCATTCTGATCATGCCAAGGTTGTTTATTTGGTGATAAAGGGCCGCTGCCTGGCCTCATTTTAGGGGTTGATTTGGATAAAAGAACTGATGGATACCATAGGCGTTCAGTGAGATCAAGCGCTGTTTGACCTCCTCGAGACTCAGGCCTAATTCACCGTTAAAGTAGAGCCGGTAGAAGGTCAGGTTGTTGTGGATCAGAAAGTTCGAACACACCTTGGCGTCGACCGTTGACAAATGGTAGCTAGCTTTAATTGTGGCCGTTAATCCGTCCGCCACCGCAGCCTGAATCTTGCGTGACAGAAAACTGTAATCGTCGTTAAGTAGAATCACGCGGTTAAAGGCTTCAGATTGACGAAAATAGGCGACGAGCCGGTCAAAAATCAAGCCTGGTTGTTCGATGGTTTGTTTGAAGTCCTGGGGGTCAAGCAGCGTGAGAATGTTGTTGGCGGCTTCCTCAACGAACGTTTCAGCGAGGTCGTCAATGGTATCAAAGTGCAGATAGAACGTCTTACGATTGACGTTAGCGACGCTGGTAAGCTCTTTAACGGTAATGTCACGATATCGCGGGTACTTGAGCGCTAAGGTTCGAAAAGCCGCCTTAAGCGCTGCTTGTGTCCGTTGAACGCGTAAATCAGTCGTTGGCAAATGACACGCCTCCCTAAACGTCGTAAATATTTGTGAAACGATAAGCCGTCTGGTAGGTCACGGGGACGTTTGGTTCAATAATAATGCTGCCAAACGCCTTATGATGAATGGCATCTGGGAGCTTTTGTGCTTGCAATGACAGTCCCAGCTGGGAGCGCATGGGTTTACCGCCATTGAGCCGGTAGCGGTCGTCACGGTAGTTGGTTGCGCTCGAAACCACGACGGCTGGTGCATTCGTCCGCATGGTTAATTTGCGACCACTGACCCGATCCAACAATTCGACTTGTGGATAGGGGGTATCGTTTAACACGAAGCCGTGCCGCAAGCCACCTTTAATCTGAGCAATCTGCGGGCCGATTTCGGTGCGGTCGCGGAAGTCAAACGGCGAACCGGTGACCCACGGTAGCTTACCAGTTGGAATATCATGCTTGTTCAGTGCCGCGTATTCATCCGCATTGATTTTGAGAATCTGATGATCAATCAATCGTTCAGCATCGCCGCTGAGGTTGAAATAAGTGTGGTTGGTCGGGTTGAACAGGGTCGTTTGATCACTCTTGCCCGTGTAACTGATGGTGAACTTGCCATCGTTGTCCAGCACAAAGTTGGCGGTGATGGTCATTGTTCCAGGATAGCCATTCTCACCGTCTAACGTGATGTATTGCATGACCAAGCCAACCTGGTCACTGGTGTGTAGTTTGCGTTCAAGAAACCACGGTTCAAAGGAAATTTGGGGCATATTACCGCCATTCAAATGATTTTCGCCGGCATTTTGCGTTAAGTCATATTGCCGCCAGCGCGCATTCTTGATGACGCCTGCGACTCGGGCAATCGTCGCCCCGAAAAAGGACTGTTTGTCGATATAGTCCGCGCCTTCGTCAAAGCCAAGAATGATATTGGCATATTTGCCATCCTTATCATGGGTGCGAATCGCCGTGATGGTCGCACCCCAATCCATGATGGTCACACTCATGTGATGATTATTGACCAACGTATAATAATTAATACCGTTTTCTTGATGCTCTAGTATTTTCATAACACTCTTACCCCCATAACGCCTTCCCGAGTAACTGCCTACTTTTAGTATATTTCATTAGTAAAGAGATTGCGAACGATAACCGTCCCGGATGTTGGCGCGACGTAATTGTTTTGGTGATGGTTTGGAAGGGATTCTTAAGGAGTGAAATTTTAAAATGGGTGGGATGGTAAACAAGGGCTGCCAGCCGAAATTTGGTGGTAATCCTGCAGGCTAGCGTGAACCGGCAGTAATGAATTCATACAATATCTGATTCCAGGTATTCTAGAGCGTGACGCGACAGACGCTTGGTTATGTAACGAGTTAATACTCTCAAACAAAAATACTTATCGTTTTCTGCAGGACATGCTCACGATTAGACAATATCAGTAGCGGCCTTGCGTTAAATAAAGTCAACTAATAAACGGTAGGACTGGTGTCGCGGGCATCGGACCGTCACGATGCGGTTTAACGGGGACTTAGCCATCAAACTGAAATAATTTATCTATTTATTTCGACTAACTGTTGACAACGCTTACAAATTCGCTTATTCTTAGTTTGTAAGGTATTTAGTTACCTTCTAATCAATTCTCTTTCTCTCTTATGCCGACCACTATCTGCTTGGATAGTGGTTTTTTTGTCGCCCATTTCATGCTTTTGATATCCAACTAATTTAGCATGAATCATGATTAAAGCATGCCTATTTTGAGTTCTTAAGTTCAAAAGCAGCCAGCTAAGACCCGCTGGAAACAGTACGAGTTACCGTAAACTTTCTGTGGTGGATGCGTCCTACGCCGGCTTCCAGGCATTCTGGGCAATGGCCGGAACGTGGTGGACGCAGATTTAAGCCGATAACCCACGTCTTAAATACTGGTCTTCCACGTTAGCTGCAGTATGGATGAAACGTGTTCGGGTCAGACTGGGACTTCCGGTTAGCTACGCCAGAACGCCAAGCGGAAGTTCACCGCTTAACGCTCTAGCTAGGCTAATCCTCAGTCCCAACCCGTCTGAACCTCACACTCTGAGAAGCACTGGGCCTTGCCCAGAATACCTTCCAGCCGGGATGCTATTCGAAAGGCGGACATTTGCGGCCCCAACTTTTTGTTGAATTAGTCGTTGGTTCCTTGGTACGAGGAAACTTTGATATTCAACAATCAGACTGGATTCTAACAATCGCTAAACTTCTTTAAAATGTTTCAGATTCTCGGACAAGCGACTTCACTGAACTTGTCAAAATTTTCTCCGGTCGTCTGAGATAGCAAATTTTCGAACTGTAAGCGAAGGCAATTCTATCGACTAGTTTCAACACCCGGTACCATTTAAATTAGTGAATAACGTTCAGGAAATCTTCTTGGTATACAAATGCCACAAAGCATCATCGATACCGATTGAAAGTTTGCATGAAGAGCCATTCTCCTAATATTCAATGGTCAATTGTACCAAGGTGGGTGGTCGTTCATCCGCCATTCGAGCGGTTTCCCGACCGGAGGGGCTGGCTGACAATGCTCAAGGGCGAAGTTCTTCTTGTCCGGGCGGTCTTCCCGGGCTAGAAGAAGACTCGTATTTGAAATTGCGCAGTGAGGTTCTGCGTGAGTTCAAATCGATGTCCGCCCTGTTCCAGCGTTGTCAGCCAGCCCCGGAGGTCGGAATAAGACGCGCCACCGGCTGACGAACAGGAACCCCACTAACTGGCATGCTTTAATCATCATTAATGCTGAATAATAACTAACGCAACGTGCAGTAAAACACCTTAGTTATCGACTAAGTAAGTGAGCTTTGACACCGTCGCTGGCCATCGCTATACTAAAGTTTGAAGTGAGGGATGACAGTTGAAAAATCATGAAGTGTTAGATTTGATTCAAGAGATTACCCGTAATGACGGGACAACTTACATGGAAATTGGCAATATGTTGATGAATGGTCGTGCCGAACTAGCTGCTGAACGGGGATTTATTAAGCAGGTCCGAATTTTGCAGTTGAATATTCCACATTCGACCCACGTGGTGAAATATGAGCAGTACATTAACGAAACCTTTACAATTCCGGATGAGAGTATGGATCATTGGGAAGAATGGACGAAGACACCGGAAATGCAAGAAGAAGTCGATATGATTTTGAAAGAAAACCATATTGGTTAAACGGCACACACCACCGTTCAGTGCGTGACTGACGGTAATGTAAAGCACCGTGATGAATGAATTGAGTCAATCGCTGCATCACAGAGCATGTAAACACTAGATGCCAGTTTAAATCATAACCTAAGGAGAGTCGCCACAAGCAGACAACGTTACGCTTGTGACGACTTTTTTGGTGTCGTTGGGCGGGGAAAATAACTTACAAATCAAAAAATCCGTGGTATTATCGTTAAGCGTGCATAGGAGGGTGAGCCGTGAGCGAATCATTATTACAATTTATTCAGAATCATTTTCAGACGCGCTTTCGGTTTCGCAACGGCTTTGAATCACGGTTGACCGTTCAAATATTGACACGGTTAATCAGTGAGCATTCGGAAAGCTTATTATTGACGCGCCCAGAAATCGAGCGTTTGGCGGGGTGTTCCCTAGATGCGCCAGAACTGCGGCGCGAGTACTTCCCGAAGAGTGAAATGACGTTGCTAGAAACGGCGTTAGACGAGTTGACGACGCTCAGTGTCATGATGGTCCAGGACCAGGGACGGACACGTTACCCGTTGTTTCGGAGTATCCAACTTGACCAAGTCTGTCAACGCATTGTTTTTAATTTGAATTTAGACGTTTTACCCCAATTAACCAGTTGGGCCCAAGAACTTCAGCAAGAACAGGAGCGATATTAAGTGGCAAAAAGTGTGATGGAAACCTTACAAGACCACCGGACTCGGCGGCTATTCACGGATGAACCCGTCAGCGATGATCAGTTAGCCGAAATTATCACGACGGCGCAACGAATGCCGACCAGTCAGTATTTACAGGCGTATAGCTTGATTGAGATTACCAAACCAGCGTTGCGGCAACAACTAGCTGAGATTACCACGATGCCAACGGTTGGCGAACATGGGCGACTATTCGTGATAGTAGCGGACCAGCACCGTAACGTTCAGTTGGCACCGGGGACAACCACGCGTCAAGCACTCAGTGAGTTTGATCGGTTCGTCGGCAGTATTGAAGATGCCACACTGATGACCGCGGCAATGGTGATGGTGGCTGAAAGTCTCGGACTCGGGACGGTCGTGCTAGGGTCAATCAACAATGATACGCAAGCGGTCATTGACGCGCTGCATTTGCCCGACCTGACCTTGCCAGTGTTTGGCTTGCAGCTGGGACATCCGGCTGATGTCCCAGAAGTGAAGCCCCGACTAGGTCTTTCCGCAGTGTTGTTTAAGGATCAATATGCAAAGCCGACCACCTATCAAGACGAGCTGACTCGTTTTGATGGCGTGTTGAATCAGTATTACCAACATCGTAGCAGTCATGCTCGGACTGAACACTTAGCCCACATGACAGCCGAAGCGACCCATTCAGCGGCCAAACGCCGGGAATTCTTGACTATCGCGCGTCGCCAAGGTTTCTTACCAGAGTTAAATCATTAGTAACTAGGTCGGTTGGGATGCAGCACAGAATTGAATAAAGACGTGTATTCAGCGTTTGCAAGCCACGCCACCGAAGTTTGAATCGGTGACGTGGTTTTTTAGCGTGCTGGATTGGCACTGATGGGCGACTGTGGAGTGCCTGCAGCCGTTTATCAGTGTAAAAATTCCAGTCTTTGATGATAATCCGGATGTGCCCAGGCACGACTGTTACTATCGACGCATAAGTTTTTAAGTTAAAAATAAATTAGTTATTCAAAAAAACTCTCATTGTATTATAATTTATAGCAAGCGTAATTCCGCTAATCCAAACTGCTGTTTGTTTTTGCGCTTTAGACGTGACCGATATTTAACCGGAATAACTGTCCGTTGTGAGTCATTATCATTGCGATAATCTGCAATTGGCAGTAGCCGGCAATGATAATCATTTTTGAGAGGGGGAATGACGATTGATCAATCCAAATTTTAGTAAGCTGGTCTTTGGGCGGGCCATCGGTAATGCCGGCGATAGTATTTACATGATTGCGATGAACTGGTTTATTCTCAAACTAACCGATAGTGCCTTGTGGATTGGCATCATGAACGCCGCCATTGTGTTGCCAGGCATTCTATTGTTTTTATTCGGGAGTACGATCGACAAGCATTCCAAACGTCGATTGCTGGTGGCCGTTGAGTTCTCACAATTAGTGGTCGTCGTATTATTGATTGTGGCGCTCGTGGCGCACGTGAAGGTAGCGGGTGTCTACGTCATTTTAGTTTTCATTGCGGCGTTGTTCGGCTCCTTAGCCTATCCCATTCAAGACGCCTTGGTGCCATTGATTGTCAAAAAGGATGAACTGGTCCAGGCGCAGGAATACATGTCGATTGCTTACAAGGGGACTGACTATGTGTTTAACGCGTTGTCGGGGTTTCTGATTGGGCTATTGTCGGTACTCGGAATCCTCATTGCGGATGCAGTCACCTTCGTCGTGACGGTCTTGACGTTTAATCGAATTAAGGTGCACGAGCCGCACCACCAACCTGCCGAAACGTCTGAGCCTTACTTTCAACAAGTACTGGTCGGCTTCAAAATTATTTCGAAAAATCGGTTATTGGGCCTATTGACGTTTTCTAGCGCCGTTTTAAACTTCTTTTTCGGTGGGTTGAACACGTACGTGGTGCTATTTGGCCGACATTTTGGTGGTTCAATCTATTATGGGATTCTAGAATCAATGTCCGTAGTCGGGACGTTAGTGGGGATGACGTTGTTATACCGCAGTTTAAAACGATTATCGGTTCGCGTTGCTTACCTGATTGGCAATCTAGGTTGCACGATATTCATGTTCTTGACGGTCGTGGCGTTCAATCAATTTTGGGCATTTGCGGTAGTCTATTTAGGAAGCTTTATTTTCTTAGGCTTGACCCAAGTGTATGAAACGCCAATGATCCAAGCCAGTGTGGCCGCAGATCAACTTGGTAAGGTTATGACCAGCTTTTATACCCTGGTCTCCATTACGCTCCCGTTAGGTTCAATCGCCTTTGCTTACCTAGCCGACCGCTTCGATTTACGACTCTTTCTCTTCTTATTCGGTGTATTCGACGCCGTGGTGTTCCTGTTATTCGCGCTCAGCCGGTCCTTTAGACGGGTGAATGACTTGGAATTATAATCAATTTGGCCGGTATACATATGGGGGCTGTGGTCAAATTAAAATCGGCGTCCCAACATCAGTGATTGCGATTGATGTTGGGACGCCGATTTCTGGTTAGTGTTTAAATAATTGCGCCGCTTTCACGGCGGTTTGCCAGCCCTGATAGAGGGTCGTGCGTTGTTCTTCAGACATCTGAGGCTTGAAAACGTGGCCGGCTTGGTGAATGGCTTTGATTTCAGCCAAGTCTTGCCAATAGCCGACTGCGAGTCCCGCTAAAAAGGCGGCCCCGAGCGCGGTAGTTTCTAAGTCAGCGGCCCGAATGATTTCGACGTTCGAGATGTCCGCCTGAAATTGCATCAGCCAGTCATTACGGGTCGCACCGCCATCGACCATTAGTGTTGGCATGGTGATGTGGGCATCGTGTTTCATCGTGTCGATGACGTCGCGGGATTGATAGGCCAACGATTGGAGCGTTGCTTTGACAAAATCAGCCCGGGTCGTGCCGCGGGTCAAACCGAAGACGGCGCCACGCGTCTCAGAATCCCAGTACGGCGCACCTAAACCAGTGAAGGCGGGGACGACATATACTTCGTCGTGACTGGTGGCTTGACGGGCCAGCGATTCGGATTCAGGGGCCGTTTCAATCAGTTGCATGCCGTCACGGAGCCACTGAATCGCGGAACCGGCCACAAAAATCGAGCCTTCCAGGGCGTAATTGACTTCGCCGTTGAGGCCGTATGCAATCGTGGTTAAGAGATTGTGGTCAGAAAGTTGCGGTTGTTGGCCGAGGTTCATCACGGTGAAGGCGCCAGTACCGTATGTATTCTTGACCATGCCGGGCTCAAACGCCATTTGACCAAATAGGGCGGCTTGCTGATCACCAGCCATCCCACTGATTGGAATTTGGCTGCCATACAGCAAGTAATCCTTGGTCGTGCCGTAAATTTCAGAGTTAGAGCGCACCGTTGGCAACATCGCAGTTGGAATTCGCAACAGGTCTAGAATCGTCTGGTCCCATTGGAGGTCGTGAATGTTGAATAGCATTGTCCGACTCGCATTCGTGTAGTCCGTGACGTGCGTCGTCCCACCAGTGAGTTTCCAGACCAACCAAGTGTCGATCGTCCCAAAGAGCAGTTCGCCCTTTTCGGCACGTCGTTGGGCACCCGGAACATGGTCCAAAATCCACCGAATTTTGGTGGCCGAGAAGTAGGCGTCGGTCACCAGACCAGTGTGGCGATGAATCAGGTCCCCGTATCCGTCGGCGATGAGTTGTTCAGCCAGTGGAGCGGTTTGTCGTGACTGCCAGACAATCGCGTTGTGAATCGGGAGTCCAGTTTGTTTGTCCCAAACGACCGTCGTTTCCCGTTGATTCGTAATGCCAATGGCTTTAATTTGATTGGGTTTTAGGTCAGCTGAGATGAGCACGTCCGCAATCGTTGATGAGACGGCGTTCCAGATTTCAGTCGCATTGTGTTCGACCCAGCCAGGTTGGGGAAAGTATTGTGGAAATTCACGCTGAGCCTCGGCGACCTTTTGACCGGCGTGATTGAAAATAATGGCCCGGGTACTGGTGGTCCCCTCATCGATAGCCATAATATATTGCGCAGACATAGTTGTTCCTCCAAGTTGTTGAAATCGATAACATCAAGTTTGAGTCTAGCACGCTTAAGAAAATTTGTGAATAAATATCAAAAACTTAATAAAGCCGGCAGGAGTGCCAATCTGAATGGATTTTTAATGGTTACAACCATACCAATCCGGATCGATAGCGTAAGGGCTATCATTGCCAACAGATTAATAAGTCGATTGTACAGGCGTTAGTAACGGTATTGAACGAAGCTTAAGGAATGTTTGAAAAATAGACCAATCTGATTATAATGGGGAGTCATATCATTGAGAAATGGAGGATTCCCACCATGCAAAAACACCGATTTTATTTAAAAGGCTCGGCCGCGGAAGTCGCCTGGCTCAATCGTCAAGCAGACGCTGGCTATCAACTCACTGCCATTCATGGATGCACGTATCAATTCGAAGCGACACCGACTGCGAAGCACGTGGTTGCTGAATACTTGCCGAAGACGACCTTAGACCTGATGACACCCGTCTTTAAACCGTTCGCGACCCACGTCTTTCACGATGATTTAGCAGTGGTCTATTCCCCAGTAACGCCGGAGCAGCGGGTGGTCAATGATGATGCCCAGTACCGGTTAGCTGCTTATCGGCACGCGCGGGACGTCGCCTTGAATTGGCTGAATGGCTGGGTGCTCGCCATCTGGTTATTGATGAGTGCCGCGATCGTCTTGAGTTCTCAATTACAAGCGACACCGCTATTGACGCGGATTTTACTGACTAGTCTGGGTCTGGGCGCCGC
Organism: Lactiplantibacillus plantarum EGD-AQ4; assembly: GCF_000463075.2. GTDB lineage: Bacteria > Bacillota > Bacilli > Lactobacillales > Lactobacillaceae > Lactiplantibacillus > Lactiplantibacillus plantarum_A. Next base: position 13,764 of record NZ_AVAQ01000020.1, on the reverse strand, counting down.
TTTGATCGTCTTGGGAATCGTGATTGGTGCCCGCGCCGCATTGCGCTGCCATCGTGAAGTTTGCCGTTTGATTCGGGTGACTGGTGACGACCAGGATGCCTGGAAACCAACTTTTCACGTGCTATTCAAACACCAAGCTGCGTTGCCAAATACGGAGCAGTGGGCCGACCTGGGGCAGTGGCAATTAACGATGCAAAACCAGCAGGGTGATTATTATTTTGATTTAAGAACGACCCTGAGTGAATTAGAGATTCGCCGCACGATTGCCAAGTTAGTCGCTGATAAGGACTTTACCGTCATGTCGTGGCTCGGTTTGTATTCCATTTGACCATTAAATAAAATCAATATGTGAAATTAGTGTGAATTATTTTAATAAACGCTTGTGTTTTATCAAAAAAGCGTGTATAAATAACGACATAGACATTGCCCGGTAGTTCAGCGGTAGAATAATTGACTGTTAATCAAGAGGTCGCTGGTTCGATCCCAGCCCGGGCAGTTGCTCAATGTCATGAATGGTTGTAGCGGTATCTTCAGAGATACCGCTTTTGTCGACATCATTACTGACGACTACCGGAAAATAGTGGTTAATAATGATGTCCCGCAACTTTAGAAAGTCTTAATTAAAAAAGTTCTGACAAACCTTGACTATTCTTGACTAAGCTCGTATACTTACTATATAAAAGTAAGTGGTGTAATGACCCTTACCGAAACTTAGGAGGAATTCATCGTGACAGTAAACTTATATTATTCAACGTCCAGCAAGTCCAGTCGTAGTGCGCGCGCATGGTTAGTTGAAAATAACATTCCATTTAATGAACGCGACATTATTGCTAATCCTCTGGATCGCGATGAATTGAAACAAATCCTCCGGCTCACTGAAAATGGCTTCGAGGACATCGTTTCAACGCGTTCTAAGGCTTTTAAAGCATTGCACATTGATTTGGCGGACTTAGGTTTTAATCAGTTACTAGACCTATTAGTTGAAAAACCACAGCTACTCAAGCGGCCGATTATTTATGATGGTCGGCGGCTCCAAATTGGGTATAACGAAGAAGATATTCGGGCATTTTTGCCTCGCTCAGTGCGTAAGTCTGAATTACGCGAAATTCAACAAAAGCTCTATGATGACGACCAACAAGCAGTTGGCTAACCTTCATCATAACGTCGTTACAACTTGTAGCGGCGTTTTTTGTTTACCGTTAACTCGCTGAGAAGAATGGCCGTGACGACTGCCTGAGTTGTGATTGGCGAGTACCAACGGTCCGCGGTAAGTGGCGTCAGCGCCGGAATGTCAGTGATTAGCGACCACTGCAATTGGACGGTACTTAACTAGTTACCATTCGACTTGGATCAAACTTCAAAAGGCAAATGATTTGGTAAGGAATGGTGAATTGTGTACAATGTAAAAAGAATGAATAGAAATGGAGCGCATCAACATGAGTGAACAAGACCAAACTGCTTGGGCGATTCAAGCATTAACAGACCTGCGCACGGCGGATAATCAAGTCGTCATTGATAGTGTCATCAAGGTATTAGACGACCAGCAAGCCGAAATCGAAAGTTTACGCGGATCAATGGAAGGGCAGCTCTGGAGCCCAACTAGTTGGCATCAGGACCAACAAGCCCGCCATGCCGGTCAGGACAATTCTAAAGCTTAAGTGTTCAGCTGTATTAGCGGGTAATACCAGTAAAGCTTGGTCCTTGACCCCTGAGCGCAGCATACAAAAAAGTCGCGACACGTCTTTTCACAAGTACGGGTCGCGACTTTTTTGTATGCCAATTTAGTTAGTAGTCATTTTTACTGATTTGCCGCCAACCGACCCTTGCGCAGGCTGACCGTATGCACAATCATCGCAATGACGGCACCGATTAGAATGCCTAGCGTATTGGCAACAACGTCGTTAATATCACTACTGCGATTGATGAGCCAGTGTTGCGACATGAAGTATTGTAAACTCTCGATGCCGGCGCTAATCAATAGGCCGGCCATCCCGATGCTAATCAACGAGCGTCGTTGGAAGCGCCGTTTGAGCCCCCAGCCTAACGGAATGGTCAACAAGATATTTTCGAGAAAGCCCAGGCCACGGAAGTACAGCCGCGTCAAATTGACCTGGCCGAAGCCTGCTGGCATGACGTACAGTGCCTGACCATCAACGGATAGCGGGGTGAATAAAATCACGCTCATCCCGAATAGGTAGGCCAGTCCGAGCAGTCGCCGAGCGCGCTGCTTCGCGTTACGAGTCGCAATTAAGATGACTAAGCAACTGACCGTTGTCAGTAATAAGATAAACATGAAAGGTTCCCAGCGCATGCCAACCACTCCTTCTCTGATTTAGGTGACGGAATTCGCCATCTGCTTACCCTTATCTTAGCGGAAGTATCCGGAATGAAGTGTTTTCAGCGGCAGCCTTAAAGAAGTTTTTATGGATTTAAACAAACTCTAAGCAAATCAACGTTAATGGCGAATGGATGAATCATCTGTTTGTCAGCCTTGGCTGGACGTTGACGAATACTCGAGTCGCGGATGCATTGAAACCAACACAGTTGATGAACAAGCGAGTCGCGGATGCAGCAAGACCAACACAGCTGACGAACAAACACGAAACGCGATGACGATTCGGCCACTGCTCCTAGTCAGGCCCGCTTTTCGCGTTTCACCGTCAGAGCGAGTCCAGCCACTAGTACGATGACAACTAAGCTAAACCAGAGTGCGATTTGGGTTCCGACCGTGGTTTGAAGTTTGCTGGCGGCGTGTGGGAGCACTGTGGCTCCAAAGGTCATTAGGACGGCCATGATGGCAGTTCCCAGTGACCCCGCGTATTGTTGCAAGGTGTTGAACAGCGCGTTACCATCGCCAATCAGGTGTGGCGGTAGCTGCTGTAAGCCATAAGTCAAGGCGTTGTTGAAAAGACAGGCAAATCCAATTTGAAAAATCACGAAACCACCGACAATCAACGCGATTGACAGGTGACGAGCGGTTAAGGCCAGTCCCAACGTCGCAAGCACGATGAAGCCACTCCCGATGAAGAACGGCAGACGCGCGCCTCGCCGGTCCATCAATTTACCAGCAAATGGTGAGATGACGGCCGAGCAGAGACTACCCGCCAGTAGCATGAGACCTGAAATCAGGGCGTTTTTTCCTAAGACTAATTGCGCGAAGTTCGGCAGGAGAAAAGTCAGCCCAATCTGAATGAACTGAATCAAAAAGTAAATCAGCAACGCGCGCGTAAAGTCGCCTTGTTTGAAAACTGTTAGGTTGATCAGCGGATGTGACGCTCGAGCAGCAATCATGATGAAACCAATCAAAGCGACGATGGCTAGGAGGAGTGGCAAGCCGACATAAATCAGACTGAGACCGTGGCTACTGAAATTATTGACGCCAAACAGCAGGCCAATCAGGGCAACGACGATGAGGATAAATTGGCTGCCTGGAAAAGCCAATCGTTGCGGCGCGTGCGGCTGTTGGATGGCTTGTGCAGTGACCAACCATGCAATCAGACCAAATGGCAGGGTAATGCCAAAAATCAAGCGCCATGAAGCGAGTTGGGTGACTAAGCCGCCATACGTGGGGCCAAGTGAAGGGGCGAGGGCAATCAACATGCCCGCCGTCCCAGTGAAACGGCCTTGGGATTCAAACGGAATTTGGGTCATAATTTGTGCAAAGACCAATGGGAGTGCAAAGCCAGTCCCAATTGCTTGAATAATCCGGCCTAGCAGTAAGACCCAGAGTGAAGGCGCCAGGGCACATAGTAAGCCGCCCAGAACAAAGGCGCTACCGCCAACGTTGATAATCGTTTGCCAGTGAAAACGCGCTTGGATGAAGGCGGTAATCACCATCGTCGCGGCGACCGCTAACAAGTAAGCCGTGGTGACCCACTGCACCGTTTCGAGTGACGTGTTGAACTGGCGCATTAGCGTCGGAAAGGTCACGTTCATCGACGTTTCGACTAGAATACCGCAAAAGGCGAGACTTGCTGCGCCAAAGATGGCGGCCTTAGTCTGCGTTGTGATTTGAGTTGGATTGGATGACATATAAAAACCTCCAGTGATCAAGGCCAGCTCGTTTCTGATGTGAAACGATGCTTTTCTTGGTCAACGGAGGTTCCGTGGCAAAGATATACAAGCATTTAAAGACGACCCTGAGTCATAATTGATTGCTTTAATGATGTCTTAAGCTTAGCATAATCTTTTTTAGATTGTCAGTAAAACTTACTCACTAACTTTTGCGTTTTGCTCTGCCAAGTTGGTTAAGTGTTCGAATAAGATGCCTTCACGTAGCCCATTCTGGGAGAATATCATCCGATCAGAGTCTAGAAAGCGCATCAGACTAATAGCGGGCACCATACCACCGACGATAATGTCGGCCCGGTCCTTGGCGAGTCCCGGAATTGCGGCCCGACCAGCCGCATCTTGTGCGATGACGGTATTAAACGTGTCGTAAATCGCGTTGTCACGCAGCCGGTAGCCATGAATATCCTCAAAATTCAAAATATTGCATTGGCGCCGATTGATTTTTGCTAACGTCCGGTTACTGCCACCTAGGCAGACGAGTGGCAGGTTCAGGCCGTTGCGCAGCCACCAGACGCTATTAAAAATTTTATCAACAAAGGTCATCGTTTGAAATAACTGGCTTGCACTGACTTGGTCATTCAGGCCAAATTTTTCGGACAGACTCACCGCACCAATCGGCAGGCTGATCAATTCCTTAGCTTGGCCATTGGTAATCAAGACGAGTTCGCAGCTACCACCGCCCGTATCGACCATCACACAGTTAGTCGTGGGCAGAGTATTCACGACGCCGAGATAGTCATAGTAAGCCTCAGTGGTGCCCGGAATCACTTCAATATCCAGCCCGACTTCACTTTTGACCCGCTTGAGGAACTTCTTTTGATTACTAGCTTTACGGGTCGCAGCCGTGGCGACCGCTTTAATCGTCAAGTTGGGCAAAGTCTCGTAGACGGTCGCAAAGGATTTGAGGGCCGCAATGGTGCGGTCGATGGCATCTGGTTGTAAGGTCGGTTTGTCCGTCGCGTTTTCGTTAGCGGATAGCCGCACCATCTCCTTTAAGCGGTGCGTCACAGTGTAACTGCCATCTTCTTGAATCTGCGTAATCGTCATTCGACACGAGTTAGAACCTAAGTCAATGACCGCGAAATTTTCCATTGCTAATCATCCTCTCTATCTAGATCTGAAGCGTCTGGTTCGTTTTTAGGGCTCATCATGGGAATAAACTGGTGGGCATTGCTCGTCGGCGTCGTCTCACCATGATCCTCCTTGACGGCTTGTTCAGCTTCCTGAATAAACGTGGCTTGTGAATCGAGTACTTCTAAGCCCCGACCATCAACGCGGGTGTACGTATTGTCTGGTTGTAAAATACGAGTCTTAACGGTATCGGCCCACATCGTCGCAAAAATGTTCATCGCGCGGTGACTGATTTCGGGTTGTAACAGTGGGAAGAGTAGCTCCACCCGCCGATTCAAGTTCCGCGTCATCATATCCGCACTCGATAGGTAGATTTGTGGCTCGCCATCATTGCTAAAGTAGTAGATCCGACTGTGTTCAAGTAGCCGGCCAATGATCGAATGGACCTCGATATTATCTGAGACGCCCTTGATACCGGTCCGTAAGCAGCAGATGCCACGAACGATCAACTGAATCTTGACGCCCGCATGGGATGCTTCGTAGAGTTTGCTAATAATTTGTGGGTCCGACAACGAGTTCATCTTCATCTTAACGACAGCTGGTCGTCCCGCCTTGGCAATCGCGATTTCATCGTCCAGTTTTTCATTGATGAAGTCCCGAATACCGTCTGGTGAGATGTGCAGCTTGTGGAAGTACGGTGGCTCCGAATAGCCAGACAACATGTTGAAAATGTTGGAGGCGTCGATACCCATGTCAGTATCCGCGGTGAACAGGCCCATATCGGTATAAAAATGGGCGGTAACGTCGTTGTAATTACCGGTTCCCATGTGCATGTAGCGCTTGATACCTTCGTTTTCACGACGAACGACTAACGCCAATTTGCAGTGGGTCTTGAGGCCAATCAAACCGTAAATCACGTGACAGCCCATTTCTTCGAGCTTTTTGGCCCAGTGAACGTTATTTTCTTCATCAAACCGGGCCTTGACTTCGACCAGTACCGTGACTTGCTTGCCATTTTGCGCTGCTTGTCCGAGGTATTTGATAATTGGTGAGTCGGCTGAGACCCGGTACAAGGTCATCTTAATCGCTAACACGTCGTTATCCTCGGCAGCTTCGCGAATGAAATCAACGACTGGTTTGAAATCATCATACGGATATTGCATCAAGATATCGTGATCCTTGATGAGGTCAAAAATCGAGCGTTCACGGTATTTTGCGGGATAGTACGCGCGATATTTCGGGTAATTCAGGTCGTCATGCCCTTGGACCGCCTTAACAAGCTTGGATAAGAAGGTCAAATTGAGTGGCCCGTTGATGACGTAGAGGGTACTTTCACTAATGCCCAAGGCTTTGGCCAAACGGGTCCGTTGGTGCTTGCTCATGCTTTTTTCAACTTCCAGCCGCATTACTTTACCGCGTTCACGCATCTTTAATTGTTTCTGGACTTCTTTTAATAGGTCCGAAGTATCTTCTTCAGCGACGTCTAAATCCAGGTCCCGCATGACCCGGTAGCAGCTCGTCTCCTTGACCGTATAGTTGATAAACAGGGAACCGACGAACGCCTTGATGATTTCTTCAATCAAAATAAACTGATTGGGTTTGCCAGGTAAGACGACGACCCGTGGGAAGACGTCTGGGACTTGGACCGTCGCAAATTTGCGGTCCTTTTTATCACCATTTTTATAAATCCGCAGCGCGATATTTAAGGTGTTATTGCCAATAAATGGGAAGGGCCGAGAAGAATCATCCGCCATCGGGGTCAACGCTGGATAGAGTTCATCATCAAAATAATTCTTGACAAACGTGTGTTGTTCTTCATTTAAGTCCGCCATCGTCAATAAGTGAATGTCGTGTTGTTCAAGTAACGGTAACAGTGAGCGATTCAAGGTATTATATTGCCGTTTGACCATTTCATGCGCCTTGTCGTTAATGGCGGCGACTTGATCAGCGGCGGTCAGTCCAGCCGGGTCCGGCTTGGTATAGTTGACCGACATTAATTTACGTAATGAGGCGACCCGCACCGTAAAGAACTCGTCGAGGTTGCTCTGCGTGATGCCTAAGAAACGCACCCGTTCGAGGAGCGGATTGTCCTTATCGCGTGCTTCATCCAAGACACGATAATTAAAATCGAGCCAGCTAAGTTCACGGTTGGTGTAATAACTTTCTTTGTGATAATTCATTTTAACGAACCCCCCGTTGTTTGATGACTGGTGTTAAACCAAAGACTTCTTTGAAAAAGGCTGCTTTTTGTGCGAAGACCCAATTCTCTAGGAACAGGTCGTCGTGGGCAAAGCAAGTGATAATAACGCGTGGATTACGAATCGAAACGGAGATCTTGTCGACTTTTTGTTTACGACCATCGTCGAGTGCGTCCGCAATCCGTAAAATCGCTGACAGCTTCGAGACTAACAACCGCTGTTCAACTTGTAAGTTGGCAAAGTGCCGAATATCCTTGGAAGGGGTCTGTGCACTGTGATAACGTGAAATCAGCGCCACGATGCGTTTTTCAGTATCGGTCAGGCCCATCAGTTCGGTCGCTTGCAAGATGTAATCCGAATGCAGGTAATGTTGATGTGGGTCGACATAACTCCCCACGTCATGTACGATGGCGGCAACTTGTAGCAGCAACCGGTCACGTTTGCCGAGGTGGTGTAGCGGCTTTAATTGATCGAATAGGTGTAATGAGAATTTCGTCACCAGATCGCGATGCTTCGGTTCAACGTTGTAACGGTCGGCAATGTTCTTGGCTGCGGTGACGATTTGGTCGTTGAAGTTATACTTCTTATAGCCTAGTTTGATGGCTTCTTGGATAATCAGGCCATCGAGGACGGTGACGTTACCCAGCCAGATTTTCTCGGCATTTGTGAGCTGAAGTAGTTCGTTGATCAGCAGCAGTTCCGGCACAATCAGGCGCACGTCTTCCTCGTCGACTTCGTATTTATCCATTAAATACTGATCGGAGGCGTTGATGACGTCGTCGTATAGCGCTTGAAAATCAGCTTTACTGAGTTCTTCGACCCCGGCTTTGGATTGTTGTTGCCGAAAGAGGGTCGCAAAGGGTGCGACACCTAACATCACGACGTTACTAGGTTGGTCCCGACGTCCAGGCAGGAAGCGCCCAAAGTCAATAATTTGACTAGAGATGTAATCATCCAGCACTTCGACGTAATTAGGCACACTCGATTGCAAGTTTTCCAGCACTTCTGCAATCCGAACGGGTCCCAAGCGTAGACTGCGTGAATAAATGAAGTTGCTCTGGTCGTAATGTGAAATACCGACACTCCCGGAATTGATTCCGAGGAGGTAAGTCGGTTTCGTAATCATTTCCTTAAAACGTGGAAAGTGGACGGCAATGGCGACGGAGCGCAGATAAGTTTCCTGACTACTAGACAACCAGTCGATTTTTAAGCCTGTGCGCACGAGCAACTGATCCTGAATATAGTCGGCGTTATTGGCGGATGATAAAGACCACGATCCCCATAAATGGTAGTCTTTAACGCCGTAATCGTTCATAATCTGCACGAAGCCACTCAACGCTTGTGCGGCCTGTTCCACTGAATCATAGTCGATCGTATGCTGATCGTAAATATCTTCCCCAAGCGAAACGTCGGAACGAACCCGTTCGACTTGGCGGAGTGTTCTTAAATTGACAATCGACAATTCAATACTTTGAACGTTGATCATCATAATTCCAAATAATTTTGCTGCCATGGCGATCCCCCATTTAATGAATTCCTGACCCCGATTAGGTTAAAGTCATGTAATTATTTTTAGTTTAACACAGGTTGAGGTTAGTTAAATTAGTATTTTACTAGTACCAGCGTTAGCTAGCGCTTCTAGGTTATATTCGAAAATTAAGATTACATCGACTTGTCTTGAGTGGTGTTGGTGCAAATTGACCGGGTATGATTATGATTAAAGCGCGTTAGTTCTTAAGGTCAAACCCGCCAGCTGAAATCCGCTGGAAAAAGTGCGAGTTACCGTAAACCTGCAGTGGTAGGCGCGTACTAGGCCGGCTTCCAGGTATTCGAAAGGCGGACATGTGCGGGCTCAACTTTTTGTTGGATTGGTCGTTGGTTCTTGGGTACACGGGCATTTGACATTCAACTGTCAGACTGGTTTTTAATGACAGCTAGATTTCCTTACTCATACTGTCACACGATCAACATCACTGAAAATGTCAGGATTTTATCGAGTCACCTAAGAATAGTCAGGACTTGAATGATCAGCGACGACAATGGTATCGACTAATTTCAAGGCGAGTTGCCATTGAAATTCGTAGCATTGAGATAAGTGAATCACATTCAGGTAATGTTCTCAGTAATTAAATGCCATAAGTCATTATCGGTACCGATTAAGCCTTTGCTTCGGGGCTAGTCACTAAGTATCCAGTGGTCAATTGCACCTAGATAGGTGGTCGTTCATCTGCCATTCGAGCGGTTTCCCGACTGGAGGGGCCGGCTGACAATGCTCAGTAGCCAAATTATTCTTAGCTGGAAGTGGGCTGCTTCCGGCTTAGAATAAGACTCGTATTTGAAATTGCGCAGTGGTTTTCTGCGTGAGTTCAAATCGATGTCGGCTTACGTTCCAGCAATTGTCAGCCGGCCCCGGAAGTCGGACTAAGGCGCGCATCGGCTGACTAACAGGAAGCTAATCCCCGCACCAGTAACCAAAAAAAGCGTGGTTCAGCAGTAACGAGTACCCTGAACCACGCTAGCGATAGTTATAAAATCTCGTGATTATCGATAATTAGTTTGTTCAGATGTTTTTCAACTCGTTTATCGGCTGGTGGTAGTTGTATATAGTCGCCGTACATCCGCGTTAACACGGCATCATAAGCTTTGGGCACGTGAACTTGAAGTGTCTCGAACGGCACGGTCGTCAATTCAGTCAATTCGCGATAGGACATAATTTCTTTATCGTAATCATACTGTGACGCTAAGTTTTTGTAGGTCCGTGAGTCGGATTGTTCATATAAACGCATGTATTCTTCGCGTTCCTGCTTGTGTCGGTTGACTTCGGCGAGCTGTTCGGGCGTGTGTTTGCTTAAAATGTTGCGTAGTGGCGTTTTGACAAAATTATAGTTGAGTTTGAGCAAAATTGCGGCATCCGTTAACTTATAATGAAGCATTTGCGAGCGGCGCAAGGCCTCGTCGTCAGGAATTTTGTCGAATGGAAAAATATCGACGAACACACCCTTGAACGCGTTATTGACGTTATTTTTTTCTTCAATATAAGTGTTGACGTCCAGTAACTTCATATAACTGAGTGCGTAGTCTGGGTCTGAGGCACCAGTTTGAAGAAAGTACTGGTTCGGATCCAGGTGGCGATTGGCGACTGCAATAAAGCGCTGGTAGTCGCTACGTCGCATACCAATGTCGATGTCGTCGTCCCACGGGATGAAGCCGTGATGGCGGATGGCACCTAGCAGCGACCCACCAATTAAAAAGTAGTCGATGTTTTCTGCGTCACAAATATCAATGACGACTTGCATGAGGCGTAATTCGACGCGATGTAAAGGTGTCAAAGGCATAGTTTTCGTCTCCGTTTCCGTAAGCGGTTTATCTACCTCAATCATACACTTAGTCATTGAAAATTGTTAGGGAGGATGCTTAACAATGTGAAATGCGGGTAATTACATGCAAAATGGTTAAAGGCGTGATATATTCGAACAAAAGTAATGAAGTGATGGTGATCGCGATGAATAATGACGAATTAAGCAAATTGCTGAATGATTATTTTGAGGCATACCAAAATACAACTAAAATTATGATGGACCTGGTGGCATGGCCATTAAGTCAAAATAAGCTGTCGTTTGAACAATTTTTGATTTTGCGGCGGATTGCGACCACTGAAGATGTGACGCTCAACGACATTGCCATTCAGCGGCAGGTGACGCGCAGTGCGATTTCACGGCAGGTTAAGTCGCTATTGATGCAACATTACGTGTTCCAAGTGCCGGATCCACGTGACCGGCGCCGGCTGTATCTGCATTTGACGGAACGCGGGCAACAAGTTGAACGGGTCGTCGACCAAGCAATCACGCAACATTTTGATCACTGGGTCAATCAGTTAGGGGCACCGCAAATCGACCAAGTCCTCCAGATGATGGAGACGTTTAGCAAACAGGTCACTGATTTGGGTGAACCACAGTCACACCCCGTACTTCACTAAGCTATACTGACGTCGAATGGTACTGAGGTGAGCAGTGGACAGCAAGTTATCACGATAAACGGGACAACATAGGCGCGACAGGAATTTGTGACTAAATTCTTGTCGCGCCTATTCTGTTCAGGCTGCTGTTTAAAGCGAGCAGGGCAGATTCGCTGTGTAACGCTCCGTTGGAACCTGAAATCGTGCTAATGAGACTGCGGTGAGGCGCATTAAAACTGCAACGAACAATGTGGATCTAGTCAATGATCGTTACGGCTAACTTAATGTTTAAAGAAGTTATGGTACACGCCTTCGCAAGCTTCCAGAAACATTCCGATGGCCATCAAATACATGGCGAGCATGTTTTGCATGGTGAAGACCAGGTAGAGTAAGACTGCATACAACACCAAAAAGAAGACTGCGGTGAATTTGGAACCAGCCATTCAAATCACCCCTTAAATCAAGTTTGGATAAGTGGCCACGTGCATTAATGGCGGTTCCGGTCTGATGGCTAAAGCCGACATTAAAACAATGAACGCGCTTTAATTGTCTTCATTTTAACGCAAGATTTAATGAATTGAAAATCGCATTTAATCCGAATGATAATTATTTACCGTTCGGTTATTGCATTTAATTGGACATAATGATACGATTAAACACGTTAAAAGAACGAGTAAACACGAACGTTTACAAATGTGCAATTATCATTTAAGGCGAATAACTGGAGGGAATCATGAATAAAATTGCGGCATATTTTAATTTTTCAGAATTGAAAACGTCAATGCGGACGGAAGTCTTGGCCGGGTTGACGACTTTTGTCTCAATGGCTTATATCCTATTTGTTAACCCAAGTGTCCTGGGTGCATCCGGGATGGATAAAGGGGCGGTCTTCACCGCCACGGCCTTGGCTTCTGCGTTAGGATGTTTACTGATGGGGTTGGTGGCGAAGTATCCAATCGCCATTGCACCCGGTTTAGGGGTCAACGCCTTCTTTACGTATTCCGTCGTTATCGGGATGGGGGTCAAATGGCAGACCGCACTTGCAGGGGTCTTCATTGCCGCTGTGATCTTCATTATTATTACGATCTTTAAGTTGCGGGAAATGATTATTGATGCGATTCCCCGCGATATGAAGTTGGCAATTTCTGCTGGGATTGGCTTCTTCATCGCCTTCATCGGGTTGCACGGCGGTGGTTTGATCGTGGCCAACAAGTCCACGGTGGTCGGCTTAGGTTCATTAACCGTTGGGACGACTTGGTTGACGATTTTTGGCCTGATTGTGACGTTGATTCTGATGAGTCGTAAAGTGCCCGGTGGGATTTTCATTGGGATGGTGCTGACGTCAATCTTGGGTCTCGTGACGGGCTTAATTAAAATGCCATCAACGATCGTTTCAGGTGCACCTTCATTAAAACCAACTTTTGGGGTCGCACTGGCACATATTGGTGACATTAATTCGTTACAATTAGTCATTGTCGTTTTGACCTTCTTATTAGTCACGTTCTTCGATACGGCCGGTACGCTGGTTGGTTTAGCTGAACAAGCTGGTTTTATGAAAAACAACAAGATGCCGCGGGTCGGTAAAGCTTTGATGGCCGATTCGACTTCTATGTTAGTCGGTTCAGTGCTTGGGACTTCACCAACTTCTGCGTACGTTGAATCATCCGCTGGGATCGCTGTGGGTGGTCGTTCAGGGATGAGTGCCGTAGTTACCGGTGCGTTATTCATCTTAGGCTTGTTCTTCTCACCACTGTTAAACGTGGTCACGGACCAAGTTACCGCGCCCGCTTTGATCATCGTTGGGGTCTTGATGGCGCAATCCTTGAAGCAGATCGATTGGGATCGCTTTGAAATTGCTGTTCCTGCCTTCTTGACTGTGATTGGGATGCCACTGACTTACAGTATTTCTGACGGGATTGCGTTGGGCTTCATCTCGTATGTCATTACGATGGTTGCGACTAAGCATGCGAAGGAAGTTCACCCATTAATGTATGTGCTCTTTTTCGTCTTTATTATCTTCTTATGGATTCTAAACGTCTGATGATGGACCATGCTTCATCATTAGTGTGAATATCATTGGAACTTGTGTCATGCGAGTTTCGTTAGATTGGCAGTCATTCCCATTTTTGGGGAGGCGGCCAATTTTTTTGCGTGCAATTATGGTGATCATTTAGCGTAACCTATGATTAAAACAGACATATGTGTACCAGTCTTTTGATGGATGAGGATGTAAATCAGCCGATGAACAGTAGGCCGGCACCATGGCATGCTTTAATCATGAAGTAACATGCGACCTGAAAAATCAAAGTAGTTAAGCGCCAAAAATCAAAACTTGCGCGTTGTGCTAGTTATTCTTTAGCCTTAAAGATGGTTAAATCATGACAAGTTCTAAGTTCAAGTGCTGCCAGCTGAGACCCGCTGGAAAAAGTGCGACTTAGCGTAAACTTGCTGTTGTGGCGACGTCCTATG
>NZ_AVAQ01000019.1 GCF_000463075.2 Lactiplantibacillus plantarum EGD-AQ4 | reverse complement strand
CCCCACCTTTTTTGAACCGCCACTATTGTCATTCATTTGAATGTCAGTAGTGGCGGTTTTGCTTAGTGGGCTTGCCTGTTCATCATGTTTTAAACGTACTGGCAAACTTGCTCCTGTTATCCAGGATTCAGCTAAAAATCAATTGCCCTCATCCTTTACCAATTTCTAACTAAAATTCTGTTATACTAGCGCTATCAACTACGAAAACGAGGTTTATGCCCATGCAATTAATCCTGACAAACACCACTATTGACCAGCATACCTATTGGCTGGGTTCGACTGACCAGGGGCTCGCATTTGTCGGTAGTCGTGACGGTTCGCGCGACGAATGGCAGTCGTTTCTCCCAACCGCCGAAGCCGTCTATCGTCCTGATGCCAATCAGTCAGCCGCCCAGGAATTGGCCGCTTATCTCAGCGGTAACCGGCAACGATTTGATGTTCTGCTCGATCAAAGCACCGGAACAGCCCTGCAGCAAGCTGTCTGGCAAGCACTGACTACGATTCCATACGGTCACACGACGACTTACACGCAGCTTGCTAGCATGATTGACCGCCCCACTGCCATCCGGGCCGTCGCATCGGCGGTGGGCCGCAATCCACTATTAATCGTCGTTCCTTGCCATCGCGTTTGTCGCAAGGATGGCCAGCTGGGCGGCTATCGTGGCGGCTTGCCAATGAAACACGCGCTGCTGGAACTTGAGTCACAGGTTAGTGCTTGCAACGGCTAGTTAACTATGACATGATTGAATCAATCTAATGATTTAGGGGGGCAACACATGTTATCCATCACACATATCCATAAACGCTTTGGCGACGTTCAAGCGTTAAACGACGTGACGTTCGATGTCCATGACGGGGAAATCGTGGGTCTGATTGGTCAAAACGGGGCTGGAAAATCCACCACTTTTCACAGTATTTTGAATTTTCTATCTTTCGATGGGCAAATCACTTGGAATGGTCAGCCACTGACGGCCGCCGATTATGATCAAATCGGGTACTTACCTGAAGAACGTAGTCTGATGTCCAAACTAACCATCACGCAACAAATCGTCTACCTGGCACGACTGAAAAATCAGCCCGCCAAGGTAATCAAGCCTAAGATTGCCTCATGGATGGCACGGTTTGCGGTCAAGGGCCAGCCAACGGATAAAATCGATAAGTTGTCAAAGGGGAACCAGCAGAAGGTCCAATTGATTTGTACTCTGATCCACGAGCCCAAACTCATTATTTTGGATGAACCGTTCAGTGGTTTGGATCCCGTAAACGCCGATTTACTCAAACAGGCGATTCTGGATGCGAAGCAACGGGGCGCGGCCATCATCTTTTCGAGCCATGACATGAGCAACGTGGAAGCAATCTGTGACTCCTTAGTCATGTTACGGAATGGGGAAACTGTGCTGAAAGGGACGATTGACGATGTCCGCGCACAATTCGGACGGACGCGCCTCTTCCTGACAACTGACTGGTCAGCGGACCAACTGGCTGCCCTCCCTGGGGTCACTGGCGTTTCTAAACAAGGTGCGCGGCGCTACCGACTCGAACTCGCATCCGCCGATGTTGGTCCGAGCCTCTTCGACCAAGTCACCAGTGGCCATTATATTGAAGAATTCAGCCAACAACCACCGACACTAGATGAGATTTTCCGCACGGAAGCTGGAGGTGACCAACATGAATAAGACATGGATCGTCACCTTCGAAACCTACTTACGTCAAATCAAATCTTGGAGTTTTATTTCGCTGGTCTTTATGCCATTTGTCTTCTTTGGCTTCGTCTTCGCCTTTTCTTACTTTGCAGCTCCGAGCGCCAGCAAAAGCGACATTGCCGTCATTAGCACCGATAAGGCCCTGCGCACAAGCTTCATCAAACAGAGTCAGATTGCGACGACTAAAAAATATCAGACGTTAGCGAGTGCTAAGGCGGCTACCAAGCGCAACGACATTGCCGGCTACCTCGTGCTCTCAACGGATAAGCAGCAATTACGAGCCAAGTTTACTGGACCGAATGCAGTCAGCAGTGGCGATAAAGCCAAAATTCAGCAATTTTTAGCCACGATTCAGGGGCAGCGTAACCTGCAACAAGCTAAGCTGACGTCGAGCCAAGTCAAAGCGCTGGCGGTACAACCCAAGTTCACACAGGAACTGCAACGCCATGCCGCATCTGATAAAACAGCGAAAACAGTTTCCTTTTACATTGTGGTCTTCTTCGTCTACTTGATTTTGACCACCTACTCCGCCATTACGGCCCAAGAAATTGCCGCGGATAAGGGCACCAAAATTATGGAAGTCATCTTCTCAAGTACCACGCCACGTAAATATTTTAATGGTAAGATCTACGGTGTTTTGCTGGTCATCGTCACCCAGTTGCTCGTCTATCTAATTGGGGGCTTTGCTGTCATTCAGTTTGCCCAACGCAGCGCGCTGACCGCGGATTTCTGGGAACAGAATACCGACTTGATCAATCAGGTCATCCACAACCTGGTGTCAATCAACCTCCTATTTGCCTTACTGGCGGTCCTCTTATATACGATTGCTTCCGCCTTCTGTGGTGCCTTGGTGACGCGGGTCGCGGATGCCAGTAAAGCTGCACAGCCGGTTATCTATCTCAGTATGTTGGCCTTCTTCATGGCACTCGCTTTTCAGAATACACCGGATAATCTCTTCGTTAAGATTTTCTCGTATATTCCGTTCTTCTCGTCATACTTCATGCCGTTGCGGCTAATCAACGGGATGGCAACCATGCCTGCCGCAGTGATCTCACTCTTGATTCTGATTGCCACGATTGTCGGTAGTATGCTGTATATCGGCCGAATCTATGGCGGTTTAATGCTACAGACCGACGAGCTCGGTTTCTGGGGCAATTTAAAACGCGGATTGAGTTTGAAGTAGTTGTCATCATTCCGTTACTGATAACCCAGTTATTTTAATATGAACCTGTTAATACACGTTTCAGCATGGCAAATCGTCAAGCTGAAACGTTTTTTTAGTAACCAGATTTGTCTGCGTGCGGTGACTGGCAAAGCTGTTATTGGCCAATTTCCGCTACTCACACCGCGTTGCTTGTCTCCCATTGGTGCGAAGTAAGAAGCAAAGATTCGAATCAAGACACTGAGTACGAAAAGTGTTGGGAATAAATAATTCATAGAAAAGACAAACAATCGTCAATTTTTGTTATGGGAATAGGTTCATAATGTATACTTGTAGGTATGACTATTTTATATTGATGACTTCCAACTCACGCCAATTGTGCTGCTGACCTTGGCGTGTTTATCTGGGATACTGATAATTTTGCCAAAAATTGTTGTAGCCGCATTATCAGCTGGATTATGAGAGAAGGTTAATTGTGCTGATCAACGTTTCAGTTGAAACATTAAACCATACTGATTTCAACTACACTTTTTCTGATAATCATATTGGCGGGTTTTTTCGCGATATTGAATCACCATTTTATCCTAACACTATACTTATGCGCATTGGCTTCAGCTTTGTACATTTTTCCAGGTATCGTGACACCTTATTATGAATATTTGTATTGGTCCCAACCTAGAAATTTGGATTTTGAAGTATTGCCCCACAAGATTTTCAACAAACTACTGATTCTGAGGCTAATCCGCGCTGTTTGTCTAGTCCTGCTTTCCTTGTTGCCAGCTGTATTTCATTTTGAGTTTACTTCACATTCTCAATACCATTGTGGGCTGAATACTTTTAGGCTATTTGCTTACACCAATTTCTGGCATGTTATTATTACCGCGAAAAGGAGGTTTAAACGTGTCCTCGCAAGTGATTTCTACTATGATTACCCTCGCCATCGTAACCGCTTTGTTCGATTTGGTCATTATGCTCGTTATACTGATTTTTCTGCACAGCATTAAACCAACTGGCAGTATTTTTAATATCAAGCGCAAGATTATCGCGCGCAGAAAGTATTTACATGAGCCACTTAAACATGACCATACTGCACGAAAATATTTCATATTAGGTTTTGTCACGGTCTGTGTCCCCTTTATCTGCACAGTCTCGCAGCTTTCTACCGCCACTTATGATTACCAGGTTCCGCTCGCTGTATTAATATGTGTGTTCTACCTTCTAACGTGGCGGTTCAGTCGAGCAATTGACCTCATTCGCAACTACTGGGAACAACCAGCGCATTCTCATCCAGAATTCGAATTAGCCTCAGAAAAGATTTTTTGGTTACGCGGACTCATCTTCAAAAGCGCGCTGGTTATTGGGATGATACTGAGTATTCTGATTGCGGTTGGAACCATTTATTTTGGCATTTAGCAACCTATGCTGCATCGTCAACCACCCGTGAATCATATCTTCAATTGTTGTGTTTATGCCAATGATTAGTCAATTATTACTAATGCTTTCTCGGCTTGCTACCTACTGTTGGCTTTTTCTGGCATAGATACTACTAACACAAGGAGCACATTAAATGCAGCAAAACACTACGAGTATCATCATTGCGATAATTTATTGGGGCGCACTAACTTATGTCGTTCTTTTTGCTTTAACTGGCCCCCTGGTTATGACTCGATTCCGAATGAAAAAACCTTTTTCATTCACGAAAAGGCGCCGCTTAATGAAGTTATACTCACGTGTGCCCCTACAAGGACATCCAAAACAACAACTAGAAAATAAGATACTCAAATTCACTGGTCTTCTGATGATTTTGATGATTAGAGGACAATTGATCATAGCGGCTTATGGTCATGTGTATTTGGGTACAGCAAGCGCGTGTCTGCTGTGTCTGATCAACTGGCGAATGCCCAAGCTGCGGCTGTTTAGGCGCAATTATTGGAAAAATAATCCCAGTTCTGAATTTGTGCTCGTTTCAGACAAGCGTTTTAAATTCGCTCAGTTTTGGATAAAAAGTTTCCTAGTCGTATTGATTATCATGTCGATTAGCTACCTCATTTTTATAGTTAATTTGGGCACGAATTCTTAACTTTACCCATATTGACATTTGACCTTATCTAGCCCAAAAACGACCAAGTGACCGCTACGCAAAATAACTTGTGTAGCGGTCACTTGATCGTTTTTTTGTCGGGCTAAATGGTAGTTTATCCCCAACAATTCATAATGGTAAAATTTTAATTATCAGCCAACGCTGCAAATTACGCCTGCTTGGTTGGGTAGATCGTAAACTCATTGACATTGACATCTTCTGGCTGATCAATGGCAAAGTTAACGACATTTGCGACTGCTTCCGGGCTGATGCCAACTTGTTGATAGAAGTCGGTCATGTTCTGCTTGGCCGTCTTATCCGTAATCGTGTGTAAGAGTTCCGTATTGATTGCGGCTGGATACAAACTGACCGTTCGAATATTGGTCCCTTCCTGGGCACTTTCCATCCGGATGACTTCCATCAAATTACGAACCGCAAACTTCGTGGCACCGTATACGCCGGCCCCCGTGAAGGATTTAATTCCGGCAACCGAAGACGTCGTAATGATTTGACCAGACTTCTGAGCGGTAAAACTCGGCATGACCGCTGCCACGCCATTCAAAACGCCCTTGATATTAATATCGATCATCTGGTCCCATTCATCCGTGTGTAGCGCACTGATGGGCGACGTCGGCATGATACCGGCATTGTTGAAAATGACATCCAGGCCACCGAACTTGGTTTGGGCCAAGTCAACTAGTGCTTGGACTTCAGCGGCCTTCGTCACATCGGTCACTTGGTAGGCCGCTTGACCCCCGACAGCTTTGATTTCATCAACCAAGGCTGCCAACCGGTCTTCGCGCCGAGCACCTAGCACGACTTTGGCACCATGACTGGCTAACTGTTTGGCAGTCGCCGCCCCAATTCCGGACGACGCTCCCGTAATAACGACAACTTTATCTTTAACTGTCATTCAATCTCGCTCCTATTCACCATAAACTTCTTTAATCAGCGCCATGGCAGACCAGGCTTTAGGCCAGCCAGCATAGAAGGCCAAGTGAGTCACGATTTCAACGGCTTCGTCCTTTGAGATGCCGTGATCCTTGCCCATCTTGAAATGCGCCTTTAATTGTGGAAAATCGCCACTGGTCATGAGGCACGCAATCGTAATCATGCTCCGATCATGTAAACTAAGGGCACTTTCCCGTGACCAGACTTCACCAAATAAGACATCATCATTTAATGCCGCAAATTGTGGGGCTAATTGACCCAAGTTATCGCGACCTGCAGTTTGTTTTTCTGCCATATTGACTTCCTCCTCGTTTTAACTATTGATTGATATAGCCGTTAACTTTATTTCGAAAATACTACTAGTTGGATAGTTTGGCGTAAGCATCATCATCAACGGGTTCGAGCCATTCACTCGTCCCTTTTGTAATTGCAATGTGTGCAAACCAACTATCCTTAGTGGCACCATGCCAATGTTTGACGCCGGGATGAATCGTAACGACATCCCCTGGGTGCAGCAATTGTGCCGGCTTACCGTCTTCTTGGTACCAGCCTTCGCCGCTCGTCACTAATAGAATTTGGTAACCATTGTGGTGGATATGCCAGTTATTACGGCATCCGGGTTCGAAAGTCACGTTTGAGACGTTGACGTCGACCTGGTCATCTCCTGCCAACGCATTGAGATAACTTTGCCCGATAAAATATTGTTGGTAGGCGACGTTCTTTTCGCCTAAACCAAATAAACCACTGTTGTTTGTTGTCATATTTAGAACACTCCTTGTCTTAACTTGCTTAATACCTCATCGATGAACCTAGCTTACAACTTAAAGTGTACTTTAAGTCAACCACAAAGTTTAAACTTGCTAAAATAAGTTTTCGTGGTATGGTTAGTGCTAAAGTTACTTTAAATAATAACGATATCAAATCAATCAAAGGAGTCGATTCTATGACCACCACTACCCCTGAACGCTATGCCATCGGTGATTTTGCCAAGGCAGTTGGACTCACCGCGCCCACCTTACGCTATTACGAAAAAGCTGGGCTAATTGAACCTCATCGGCTGGAAAACGGCCGCCGCTATTACGAAGCTGCAGATATTAACTGGGTCAAATTCTTGTTACACCTGAAAGGCACCGGAATGAGTATTAGTGAATTGCAGCAATACGTTGCTTGGCGAGCGGCTGGCGACGAGACGATTCCACAACGCCTCGCGTTACTCAAACACGTTAAGG
Organism: Lactiplantibacillus plantarum EGD-AQ4; assembly: GCF_000463075.2. Lineage (GTDB taxonomy): Bacteria > Bacillota > Bacilli > Lactobacillales > Lactobacillaceae > Lactiplantibacillus > Lactiplantibacillus plantarum_A. Next base: position 33,995 of record NZ_AVAQ01000019.1, on the reverse strand, counting down.
AAGATTTCTTAGTTCAGTTCAACGAAGTGCAGCACCATCTCCAAATTCTGAATGACAAAATCAATTGGTATGAGGAAAAAGAAGCCGGCATTACGCAGGATCATGAAGACTTCAGTAGTTACTTACAACGCTTTGGACATCATGAATAACTGCTCGCCCAATGATCACTGAACGCAAATAGCCCCGCCGTCGTTATCGAAAATTCGAAACGACGGCGGGGCTATTTTAATGTCTGATTTTCAATTAAGTGCAGTTATCGCGATACCGACACTCACATGGCCACGTCCACAACCCATAGTCCGGTTGTTAACGCCGCTGATAAATAGCAGTCACAACGCCATTTTCAGAAGAAGACGACACTAACCGTAGTGGCAGCGACTTTTCATGGCGGTCAAATAATCGAACGCCATCGCCCAAAAGAATCGGCATGATGGTCAAATAATACTCATCAACCAAGTCCTGCTCAACTAACTGATTGATCACATTGGCTCCACCGCAAATCCAGATTGATTGGCCAGGCTGGCTTTTGAGGGTCGCCACTAAATCGACGACGGAACTGTTAACAAACTTGATTTGATCATCACTAGTCGTCTCCTGCCGATGAGTCAACACATGGCTTGTCAAACCAGCATACGGCCATTGATTGGGCGCCAGCTCGTCGACCACTTGCCGATAAGTCGTATATCCCATGACCACATCATCGACTCCTGCAATAAAGTCGCTATAGCCATATTCCCCTTGATAATCAGCATCTTGCCCCCCGAGCCAATCAATCCGCTGATGCTGGTCAGCAATATAGCCATCCAGACTAACCGCAATGTATACCACAACTTTTCGCATCGTTTTTCCTCCAATGGGTTCACTTTTAGTTGTTTAGAGTATACCATGCCGGCACCATTATTTGAGACTGACGGTTAACTGGGTAATGCATTTAGTGCAGCTGCCCGCATCGGTGGTGTCATGGGGTTGCAGGTAATTCATCGATTGGTCTAAGTTCGCAATCAAAATACCCCTAGTACACTCAGCAGTCCATCTATCATTGCAAAGCATCGATAAACGGACTGGTATATACTGCGCGATTGCTTGGGTGGTGCCTTAGCGATGCCAATCTTGCCGCAACAACCCTAGATACCACTTTGAAATCTTCGGTTGCAATAACAGGCCAATCACGATGGCGAGACCACATCCAACGTCGCCAGCAGTCGTCGTTCGGGTATAGAGCAGGCCAATACCAATAATGATTAAAAACGTGGCCAGGAATTCTCGAAAACTTTTAACAAACATTGTCACCACACCTTTCTAAATCTGTGAGTCAGGCGCTAAATCAGTTGCATGACGTCCGGCTCTGGATGATATCTGAGTCCATAACGGTCACCACTCAGCTATCTTAGCCCCCACTATCAATCGTATGTATAACGAAAGGGGCCACCAATTTGGCGCCCCCCTTCGTAATCGTGTTGCATCATTTACCGCCAACGAATACCTAGGCGAGTAAACGAGTAATCATTTGTTGATAAATTTCAATAAACCGGCCGTACATATCCAAATCAACGTATTCGTCGACTTGGTGTGCGGTGATGTTGCCTGGGCCAAAGACGATCACTTGCATATCCGGACTCTTAACAATGTACGATGATGCATCCGTCCCACCGGGTGCCCCAAAGTATGGGAGCCGTTGTTGCAAGACTTGTTCACCGACCTGCTTGGCTAACTGAACAAGCTGGCTGTCTTCAGACGTATGAACGGGATAAAAGGAACTGGCGATGTCCATCGTCAAGTTCGCACCGGCAGCATTGCATTCCGCGATGATGGCTTCCAAATCCTTGATCAGCTTGTCGTTACGTAATTCTGGAATCGTCCGAATTTTGACCGACATTTCAGCGCTAGCGGGTACCGTGTTGACTTGTTCCCCACCACTGATCAACGTCACAACTGGGATTGTCGGGCCCAAGACGGGATTGACCACATCCTTGAAGCTGTCAAAGTACGCCGTCTGTTTCTGATAATAAGTCATCAACATGTCGATCGCATTTTGACCAATCGTTGGCATTGAACTGTGCGCAGCGACCCCGTGTGCCTTGATGGTATAGGTCAAAGATCCCTTGTGGGCAAGTTCAATAAAATGTTGTTCGGTCGTTGGATTAGCATCCGCCATCCGTTGCGCAGTCGTTCCGTCGACACCTAACATCGCTTGAATCGACTTGGTCAACAACAATTGTTTGTCAGCGCCACTCGGTTCTGCACAAATCAAGGTTTGTAAGTCATCAGCATAGCCTAGTTCAGTCAGTTGTTCAGCGCCTAAGTGGTCAACTTCTTCACCGACCGTGGCTAACAAGCGCACCGTCCCGTGAAGCGGTACTTGTTGGTCATGCAGACTAATCATCGCAAAGACTTCTGCCATCAGACCGGCCTTCATATCCGTCACCCCACGACCATACAACCGGTTATCCTTAATGGTTGCGGCCAAGGGATCGGTATGCCACTTGTCAGCGTCGCCTAACGCCACCGTATCTTCGTGGCCATCCAAACCAATCACTGGCCCGTTGCCATCCCCGATTTCGGCAACCAAGTTGACCCGTCCCGGTGCGTACGTGATGGTCTTGGCTTCGATGCCATGTTGCTTCAGCAACGCCACCAAATAATCGGCAACTAATTGCTCATGGTCATTCACCGTATTCATTTTAACAATATCGCTTAATGCCTTTACAGCCGCTTCTAACTGCGCTGTTTCCGCAATGCCGTTCATCCCCTAATCATAGATAAATTAAACTGTTCCAATCAATTTAATTATACCACTTCCGTTCAGAACGACCGTCATCAGGAACATCTAATCAACCGATTTTAGCGCATCCAACATATTGACCCGTTTGAGCTTCCAATGCATCATGGCCATGACGAGTAAACTGAAAGCCATTGTCAACAGTGCCGAATAGATGTAACTGAGCGGATGAATCGTCGGTGAGAACATCAGCGCGTTGGTTTCCGCCGTCTGCAGGATATAAGCATGTAACCAATTGCCCAAGAAGCAGCCGACCAACATTCCCAGTACCGTTAGAATCAGGTTCTCACGGAAAATGTACATCGTGACTTCACCGTCATAGAATCCGAGCACTTTGATCGTCGACAATTCTCGAATACGTTCGGAAACGTTGATGTTCGTCAAGTTATACAAAACGACTAGCGCTAAGGCCCCAGCAGAAACGACGAAAATCAAGACAACTAAGTTCATACTGTCGAGCATCTTAAAGTTCGTGGCTTTCTCAGTGCTCATCAACGTCACATTTTGAATGCCCGTTTGCTTCAACAAGCGGTCAGCGTAGGCGTTTTGTTGCTTGGTCGAGGCGTTCTTGAACTGCACGTAATTCGTATTATACACGGGTGCCTGCTTGAAGACCTGCCGATAATACGTCGGGCTCATGTAGATGAAATGATTGACATAATTTTCAGCGATCGCACTAATGCGGATCTTTTTCGCCTGTTGCCCCGCGACTTTGATCGTCAACTGATCGCCAGCTTGAACGCCATACAACTTGGCCAGTTTTTCATCAATCACCGCACCGTGAGTCCCCAGCTGAATTGCTTGGTGACTCTGACGATGCCGTAAGACAACGAACTTGGACAAGTGCTGTTGCGCTGCTGGAATACCGAGGGTCGCCGTCTGTTCCGCGACACCCGCTTGTTTGACCGTCACCTGCTTGGCCTGCAGCTTCATGCTGGCACGATACGTAGATCCTTTGCTAATGGCGCGTCGTTGCTGCGCGGTTTCTTGCCCACTGCGCGTCACGACCGCATCATAGTGCCACAACTGATTGAATTGCTTGACACTAATATCGCCAATCGAGTCTTTTAACCCAAACCCGGTAATCATCATCGCCATACAACCGGCAATGCCGAGAACGGTCATCAGTAGCCGCTGTTTGTAACGGAATAGGTTACGAATCGTAATCTTATGGTTAAAACTCAGCCGTCGCCATAACCACCGCCAGCGTTCTAGTAGCAGTGTTTTACCCGCTTTCGGTGCTCGTGGTTGCAACAAGCTTGCCGGTAGCGCCCGCAAATCGACTCGCAAGACGACTAGGGCGGTCCCGAGCGTGCATAGTAACGCAATCAAGAGCGCAATCACGATATCCAGCCAGATATACTGAACGTGGATGGCTGGCAAGTTATACATACTGCCATACGCTTGGGCGATAAACCGGGGGAAGAAGTTGACCCCAAAGGCAACACCTAGCGCGGTCCCAATCAGTGCGGCTAAGCCCCCGTAGACCATGAACTCGCTCCCAACAGCAGTGTTCGAGTAACCGAGTGCCTTCAACGTCCCCATCTGCAAACGGAGCTCCTCGACCATCCGCGTCATCGTCGTCAAACAAATCAGCGCCGCGATGGCAATAAAGAAGAGTGGGAAAACGGTCGATAAGGCCACGACACGTTGCGTATTTTCATGATATTCCGTATAGCCGGGATTATCAGAGCGATCCGTGTACAGATAGGTCGGTGCTTTGATGGCCGCGACCTTGGCCCGCGCCTGCTTCAGCTGAGTCTGGAGCTTGACCAGTTGCGCGGTTCCAGCCGGCACCTGACTTTCTAACTGCTTCGTCGCTTGTTGTAACGGTTTAATTTTAGCGGTCGTTTGCGCTTGCAGTTTTTGTTGCCGCTTTTTGGCTTGCGGCTTGAGCCAACGTTTGAGCGCCGCCGTGTTCTTCCGATTCAAACGCCGATATTTCGCGGTATACGGTGTCACACCGCGTAAGTTTTTAAACTGGACATCAATTCTCGTAATCACACTAGACTTCAACACTTGTGGCCGAACGTAGACTAAGTAGTCCAACGTCCCCTTCCCCACATTTGTCACACCCCGGTCCGTATTCTCAACATAGGTCGGGGAGTTCACAAAGCCGACCACCTTGAACGTCCGGCGGGTAAATTGTTGGTTACGTTTCGTCGTCGAACTGATCCGATACGTCGACCCAATCTTCAACTTAGGCTGTAGTCGTTTGGCCTGCGCATCCAAGACGATTTCGTTGGCGTGTCGCGGTAAACGACCACTGACAACCCGCAACTGATTCAAACGTTGGGTCGTCGGTAACGCCATGACGCGGATGACCTGGCTGTTCGTCAACTGATTCACATCGACATATTTGGCAGTTTGATAAGTCAGCTGCGAGCGATGTTTGGCCAACACTTGCGTATCTGATTTCGTCAACCCCAGCGTCGACTGCACACTATTCGTCGCGAGCTTTTGTTGCTTATAGTAGTCATTAGCGGCCTGCGACATATCGGGGCCCGTCGCTCGAATCCCAGTATAAAAGGCGACCCCGAGGAAGATAATGAGTAGAATCGACGCAAACCGGGCCTTGGAAGACCAGATTTCACGCATGATTGTTTTAAAGTAAGCTGCTGTCATCACCCTCACCTACCATTCAATCTCGGCCAACGGTGTCGGGTGCGCGTTATGTTCGATTGATTGGACGTGCGCATCATTAATTCGAATCACTTGGTCGCCCATTTTGGCAATGGCACTGTTATGCGTAACAATAATGACGGTCGTTTCCGTCTCCTTGGCCGCATTTTGGATGACTTGCAAGACTTGCTTCCCGGTCTTATAATCCAAGGCCCCCGTGGGTTCATCACAGAGTAGTAACTTTGGATTTTTTGCGACGGCCCGCGCAATCGCGACCCGCTGCTGTTCCCCACCTGATAATTGTGCGGGAAAGTTGTCAGCCCGCTTCGTCAGGCCAACTAGCGCCAACGTTTCATCCACATCACGCGCATCCTTCGTAATTTGTGACGCCAATTCGACATTTTCGCGAGCCGTCAGATTAGGGACTAAGTTGTAGAATTGAAAGACGAATCCGACTGACTGCCGGCGATAAGTCGTCAACTGCCGCGCATTCATTTTTGCAATATCCACACCATCAATTAAAACCTCGCCTTCCGACGGACTATCCATCCCACCTAAAATGTTCAGCAGGGTCGATTTACCAGCCCCACTTGGGCCCAGAATAACGACCACTGACCCCTGTTCCACTTTAAACGAAATGTCAGTATTCGCGTGGGTCTCCTGCGTGCCAGTCAAAAATATCCGGCTCATCTGTCGTACATCAATATATGCCATTAAAATTCCTCCATCTATATGTAGTTGCTTGCCACTGTCCTATTGATTGACCTGCAATGCTGGTTAGGTCAAGGCTATTTTACGCTGCTGGAAGTACCGATTAAAATGAATTCGTTGCTAGTCTTCGCATTTTTCCTAGATTGGTCACGCGCTTCTGGGGACGCTTTCAATTCAGGTATCGACTGCCGCACGTTTAGCTTATCCAAATCAACGCAACCTTTACGTTTTATGATACCGTACTTTTGCGATTTCCGCGCAAGTTTTCAACCGTAACTTGCATCACCCCGCGGTTACCCGTACAATAGCAACAACGATTCCAATCACTGACCCAAGCCCATACCGGGCCACGACAAAGGAGGCATTTCATGATTGCAGAAGCCGTTGCGACGGTCCTAATGTTGATTTTCTTCATGGCAGGCTTTATCTATTTTCTCAATAGCTTATTTTTCCGACGCATTGAAAAACATGATGCCGACCGGAAACGTGAACAGCGCAAACGTCGTTAGATTTTGCCAAGATATTTTCAAGTTCAACAGCCGCCAGCATAGACCGCTAGAAACACGACGAATTAGTGTCAGCCTGCAGTTGTCGGTCCGTGCGACACTGGCTCCCGCTACCACGGACAATATCGGCATCCCGGCCCACCCCAAAAATCAAAAAATAAGCCCACCAAGTCAGACGAGCATTAGTCCCTTGCTCGTCTGACTTGGTGGGCTTATACTATTTTTTCACTAAACCGCCACAACGCTTGTTATACGGCTCAGCGGACTTGGCAACTATTCGATGATTAAACAATAGCCTCATTTTCCTCATTCAACTGGTCACAGTCGATAATCAACTGACAAACCTCTTTATCCGGCGTCAACTTCATCGAATATTTACGTCCAAACTCAATCATGGTGTGGTGCGCTTGATGTAATTCCTCCGGCGCCATGACGCTGACGATTTTTTGTTCAACCTGCAATGGCGTGGCGGCTTGATCCACAAAGTGTAGACGTTTGGAAATTGCTGAAACGTGCGTATCAACGGCAAAAGTGGGCTGTTCAAAGACGTCGCTCAGGACCACGTTGGCGGTTTTACGACCAGCCCCCGGGAGCGCCATGATTCCTTTCCGGTCAGTTGGCACGACGTCATTCAAGTCTTCATGCACGATCCGGGCCGTTTTAATAATATTGCGGGCCTTATTGTGGAACAACCCGACCGATTTAATGATGGCCTCAACATCAGCGAGGTCCGCCACCATCAAGTCTTTTGGCTCCGGATACTTCTCAAATAGCACCGGCGTCACCTTATTCACGGAAACATCAGTCGCCTGCGCGCTCAAAATCACTGAAATCAAATATTGAAATGGCGTCCTTGAATCCAGCGACCGTCCCACTGGTCCAATTTCGTCTTCCATCTGATGAATCGCCCACACAATTTGATCATCTTTTAGCATTGGTCTTGCCGCCTCTTTCTGATTGATTGATTAAGTTATATTTTACGGCTGTTGCGGGGTTCTGTCTATTGGTTTAGCAGGGGTGAGGTAACCGGGTGTCATCAGTTCACACATCATGATATTAGGGCTAAAATTCAATGTGGCTACTAGAATTGGTGCCGCGACGTTCAAGTCGTTTGACATTACTAGAAAATCAGTTCAGAACGCCTCCACCTTGGATTCCAACTCGACGATACAAAACAGCGACGTCGTTCCAATTTGCATTCAATATCCGATACAACGATACGAACCGATTATTAATAAGGAGGCGCGCGCCATGCCAATGACCACGACACAAACTGATTTTCGCAATCACTTGAAAGCCTATCTCGACCAAGTGACCAATGAAAATCAAACCGTGCTAGTTACTCGCTCAAATCAGCGTGTAGCGGCCGTTATCTCTCAGGAACTACTCGATGTGTTGCTAACTGCGGTCAATGCCAACAAAGATTCACTTGCATATGCCGTTGCCCGTGATAAATTAATTGACATGCAGCGCTTAGCCAACGATCCGGTCATCGATAATCCACAAGCTTATTGGGAGCAGTCAAAACCGACCAGTAAACAATAATGCCAGTGACTTTCGTGCACGTCTAACCATAAAAACGGGCTAATTCAGGTCGCAAGACTACCTGAATTAGCCCGTTTAACTTTACCTATCGACTACTTTTCATCGTCACGATCCGAAAAGTAAGTCGCGCGCTGTTTGGCCCAATTATCGTGGTCAGCGGCGGTAATTTCGCGTAAAACGTGGCACGGATTGCCCACGGCCACCACGTTATCTGGAATGTCATGCGTGACTACCGAACCAGAACCAATCACGACGTTGCTTCCAATCGTGACGCCCGGATTGATGACCACGTTACCGCCAATCCAAACGTCATTGCCGATTGTAATTGGCCAGCCGTATTCCAGCTCTTCCGCGCGAATCGCCGCATCGATCGGATGACCGGCCGTATACAGACCCACACGTGGCCCCATAAAAACGTTGTCCCCAATCGTGATGTGATTAACATCAACGAAAATCGCGTCATAATTGGCGTAAAAATGCTGCCCAATCGTCGTATTCGTGCCGTAATCGGTATGAAATGGCGGTTCAATGTAGCCGCCAACTCCGATTTTGTGAAACATGGCCGTCAATAACCGTTGGCGTTCCTCCGGTTGTTCTTCCGTGGTTTGGTTGAATTCCCGCACCAGTCGTTTAGCCCGATGATTCTCACGGCTCAATTCAGCATCATTAGCAACATAGAGTTCGCCCGCCAACATCCGTTCTTTTTGTGATTTCACTTGTCCCGCTCCCTTATCGCTTCAGTATGATTATCCACAGCCTATCATAGCACGAGTCATCACCCCTGATTGTCCAATTTTGAAAGCAGCAACGCCCATTTTAAGCAGTTGAGATAACTTTTAAAGCTTTTTTATACTGCTAAATTTTCAATATCGTTTATAATAAAGGGTATACACACCATTAAGGGAGTTTTAATCATTGAAAACATTTAAAAGTATCATGAGTTGGGTGGTGCCGATTGCCATTGGGCTGATCATCGCCCTACTGATTCGTCAGTTCTGGTTCACGATGGTCAAAGTCGATGGGACTTCGATGCAGCCTAACTTGCAAAACAATGAACGCGTTGTTGCCTTTAAGACGAGTAAGATTAAGGCTGGCTCCGTCGTGGTCTTTGATGCCTATGGACTTGACCCGAACCAGACTGATAAGAAAGCCGTCTATGTCAAGCGGGTGATTGGGATGCCCGGCGACACGGTGCGCTATACCAGTTCCGGTAAATTATACGTCAACAACAAACTCGTCAAGCAGACCTATCTAAAGAACAATTATCAACAGACGACCGGCTCGTTTATGTCGAATAGTCACAGTCAATTCACTGGCTGGACGCTCAACAGTCTGAGCCATGACCAAGGGTGGGCTAAATCAATCACCAACAACAAAGTTCCGAAGGGTTACTACTTTGTCATGGGTGACCACCGCAGCGTCTCCAACGATAGTCGTTACTGGGGTCTCGTGCCCAAGAGCAAGATGATTGGGGTCGTCAAAGCTTGGCCTTGGCAAAACCGCAAGCAATACATCAATAATTATCAACCTTAGTTTTAAGGATCTGACAAACAAGTCGCCAACTGCGGCTTGTTTTTTGTTATATTAGAAGTATCTTAGAATGTTAGGAAGTTATTTATGATAACCAAAGTAACCCGCTACTTAAGCTGGTTGGTTCCAATCATCATCGGACTGCTCATCGCATTACTGATTCGCCAATTCTGGTTCACGATGGTCAAGGTCGACGGTGATTCAATGCAGCCTAACCTGCAGAACAATGAACACGTGGTCGCTGTCAAGACGAGCAAAGTCAAGCGTGGCAGCGTTATCGTCTTTCATGCATACGGCGTTGACGCCACCGAAAAGGACCGGAATGCCGTGTATGTCAAACGCGTCGTTGCAGTTGGCGGTGACACCGTCCGTTATACACATGCTGGCAAACTTTACGTGAATAACAAGCTGGTCACACAATCCTATCAGCCGAGTCGGTATCAATTAACGACTGGTTCATACATGACAAATTCTCACAGCCAATTCACCGGCTGGACGTTAAACAGTCTGAGCCACGATCAACCCGCTTGGCAGGTCAAGGTGACTAATAACCGCGTGCCCAAGGGTTCTTACTTCGTACTAGGCGACCACCGCAGCGTCTCTAATGACGGTCGTAGTTGGGGCTTCGTGCCGCAGTCAAAAGTGATTGGCGTCGTCAAAGCCTGGCCTTGGCAAAATCGCAAGCAATATATTAATAATTATCAACCTTAGTTTCAAGGATATGACAAACAAGTCGCCAGGTCCGTCCAATCATCTATACTCCGAAAAAATTTTTATTGACTCAAAATCACATGGCGATGATAATCAAGCTTACTATGTTATGCTTTCGACAGCGACGTCTCACAAACTATTCTCACAAATTCCAAACTAAAAAGACTATCTGAATACTACCTCAGATAGTCTTTTTTCTCACACCCATCATGTAAATACAAACTTTAAACAGCATCTAAAACCATTGATTGCATGACTAGCCGTTAAATACCCAAGGAGCTTACTCGACATAGGTGCAACTTCGAGAAATTCAAGACGTTAAGACAATTCACAAATTATATTTTTTAATCAAATAGATTGGTGTGCAGGCCCATGCATGACAATAACTATTCACTAGTGGGCTTCCATATGGTGAGTAGTTGGGTTCGTCAGGTTTAAAAGCTTCCCAAAAGGTATCCGCTCCCATCGAAACCATTTTCCCCCAATAATCTTTTATGAGCTGTACGCCCTCTTCTCTCATTTCATTTTGAAGTAATGCTTCAACAATAAAGTGATACATATAAGGTGTCGCAACATTTTGAATCGGAAAGAATTTTTTGTATGCCGCATTCATCAACTCAATATTTTTATCTTTGGGGAGAACCTTAGCAAGTGCCATCCAAATTTGACTATATATATTTAGTTCACCATTAGAGGTAAATAAACCGTCTTTTTGGCTATATAGATCATTTACCGAATAGCTAACTAAAGCGTTCAACAATTGTACATAATTTTCAGTTGTTTCAAAACCTAATAAAGCGTTTAAACTCATAAAATCCTGCAACGTTTTGATATAAATTGCTTGTGCCGCTGTGCTCTTATCTGAATCATCGCCCCAATCAACAAATACAGGCCACTCGCTAGGCAATGTTAATTTTCCATCACCATCAACATATTCGGAAGCTAGATCAATTTGCCTTTTGGCCGTTTGGTACAAATCAATAGCAGTCTGCTTATCATCGGAATTCTCTAGATAATCTTTAAGGCAACTGACAAAGAACACACTATAATCAAATAAGAAGGTATCATCAGCATTTACTTGGTTGTTCGTGAAAATGTTAGCGCTTAACTTTCCATCCGACGTCGTCACACCGGCAAATAAATATAGACACCGCTTAATCAGACTATTTTGATGAAAGGTACAATAATTTGCCAACGCTTGTAGTTGTAAGTCACCCAACCACAGCCTCTGATCTCTCTTAGGTCCGTCCTCAAATACACTTTGCATACATTCAGCCAAGGTTTTAATGCTAATGGTTCCGATTTTTTGCAATTCATGATCAGCGATCTTTAGCTCGGGCAGTTTGCTCTCATCAACAGCACTCTCCGAAATGATCGTTGGTGCATTTAGGCTAATCTGCCATTTGGGAGAGGTATCTAGCACTGTGATTTTTACGTACCTAAAACTATACCTTCTTGGCATTTCCAAGCGAGTTGGTAATTGATCAATGTGAATAACTTCTTCCGGAATCCATGAACTTGAAAGCCATCCATTATAGTTCTTAGCCTCGTATGCCAACTCCTCTGGTCGTTCAGCAAATTGTAATTTCAAAGTCAGCGGTGCATCCATGAAGGAACCATGTCGTGTGATTCCAACGGAGAAATGGCCGACAAAATGATTGCCAAAATCTAAAATAAGATAATCATTTTTGCCCATCACTCTCGCACTTAAATCTGAAATAGGAAGATTCTGACCTACCGTTCTTACTTCAGTATCTTCTTTGGCGATTTCAATACACCTTTGAGCCGAATGCATTTGAAAAACAAGTTTCGGCTTATACTTTTCTGCAATATTTAGAAATTTTTCATTTCTAGTAAACTTGACATCTTTGTTGATTTGAAATTTGAAAGACATATTTAACCTTCTTGTTGAGTAGAGTTATTTTGTTTGCGATAAAAAACAGCACCTACTACCATCACGACAACTGTAGCAATTAGAATTGCTGAGCAAACCTTTAACATCATGTCCGAACTGCCATTGCCGATTATTGAACTGATTAAGCTCATAAAATAAGGAGCGACAAAAATTCCAATATTCGTTACGATTAGTTCGACAGATGAAGCAGCGTTGTTTAATTCTTTGGGCGTAATTTCAGATACCCTTAAGAAAATGGATGTCGAACAACATGTAAATGAAATCGCAGCTAAAACAACGCCAGCACCTGCCATCACTAAACTATTAGCAGAAGCGGTCACCATATATGCAACGGCCAAAACTGTCATCGCAATTGGTAGTAAGAAATTTTTTAACCACTTATGCATTAAACCAAAGAAAACACCGACAATCATTCCGATAGGAGCGGTCAAACTCAGTATATACGTTGCCTGAGATGCATCACCTAAGCCCTTACCTGTCACTAAAAGACCAAACTTTTGATTAAACGTCATCCAAACCATAAATAAGAAAAACATCACAACGGCCAAATAATAGACTCTGTGATCCATTTGTAAAAAGTTGGCTTTACTATTCTTAGTTTTTTCAGTTTTAATATCCATTTCGGGTAACACGAAATAAACTAAAATCATAATCGCCAATAAAACAAAGTAAGTCAAGAAACTATAGTGCCAGCTATACTGTAATAGTACGCCGACCAGCCCAGTCAAAATCCATGAAGCTAGATTGGAAACAGTCCCAATTAAGCCATACATTTGTGACCGCTCATCTCCATCATAGAAGAACGCCACAATACTGTAAGACAATGGATTCAATAACCCAATACCGAATCCAAATACAAGCCTAAATCCCAAAATTAAATAAATATTTGGCACAAATGCTGGCGCAATTCCTGCTAGGAACGAAATAAATAATCCAATCAAGACGGTTTTTTTATATCCAATTTTAGTCGTGACGAACGGACTAATCATAACCGCTAGCATGATTGCTAGACTTGGTAATGATGAAATTGATTCAACGATGGATTGTGGTGCATTAGGAAATGATTTTACCATCAATGGAATAGCACCGGAAACAACTCCTGAAACAGTCGAGTCAATGGCAATTGACAAAATTGACGCTTTAAACCAAAAACTATGTTTGCTTTTAATTTTTTGCATTTTCATTTCTCCTTGTATTAAGAACAGACAATATCGAAGTTATGGCCTGTTCATCTAATGTCGCATCCACTCGTCGTAACGTGTTTAGCGTCATCAACGAGCCCATCGATAGTGATTTGAGTGGATCATCATCTTTGATCATTTCTAGAAATTCTAATGATTTGGGATGCTTCTGAAATACCTGCTTTAAGTCATCATAGCTACCGGGATTTTGTGCTAGAATGTCACCCAAGTTGTAATCTGCAGTTACCACTGCACTTGACGCTTCAACGGTAATGTTGGTTGATAAACGATCATCTACGCAAGACTCGCCAACAAATAATTGATAATTGCCATTTTGACGAATCCACTGATCTGTTGTTACGTCAAACGTTTCGAATACTTTGGAATCCAATTCTATGGTGACTCGTTTAGTTTGATTTGGCCGTAATTCTACCTTTTTAAATCCAGCTAACTGGAGCGGTTCAGGGCTACCCATGGTGTCCGTGCGCTTCGAATAAGCTTGGACAACGGCTTTACCCGTTCGTAAACCTACATTGCTTAAATCAACGGTTACGGTACATGCCTGATCATCAATGTGCGTCGTCAAATGCTGAAGAGCGAACTTCGTATATGAGAGTCCGTATCCGAACGGAAAAGCGACGCTCTTATTAGTCGCACAATAGTATTTATAACCGATAAACCTGCCCTCGCCATAAACAACTTCATGTTGATTTCCTGGAAAGTTCAGGTATGTGGGATTGTCTTCCAGCTTTTCAGGAAAGCTTTCTGCCAGATGGCCAGACGGATTAGTTCTACCGAAAAGAATATTTGCGATGGCACTAGCTCCTGCTTCACCACCTAGATAACTTTCAAGTATGCCACTAACTTGATGTTTCCAAGGCATTTCCACCACTGATCCATTAGCCAATACGACAATAATTGGTTTTCCAAGATCCGTTAGAGACGCAATTAATTTATTCTGATTATCCGGTAATGCTAAGCTCGTTCTGTCGTATCCTTCAGACTCCGTTAAATCTGGTAAGCCTGCAAATACTACAATCACATCCGCTGCGTTGGCTTGCTTGCGTGCCTCATGCAATAGCGGTTCATCATTTTGCTCGTCCAGATCATACCCTTGACTGTACGTAACTTTCGAGCTGATTTTGTTTAGCTCTTCTAAGGGGATTTCCAACTTGTAAGGATTGACGTGTGAACTTCCACCACCCTGAAATCTTGGCTTCTGAGCTAACTCACCGATGACTAGTACACTCTGATCCGCATCGAGTGGCAAAACACTACGCTTATTTTTAAGTAGTACCATACTCTCTTCCGCAACTTTGCGTGCAAAATTATGATGTGCTTCACGGTTATATTTTGCTTTTCTAACGTGATTTTTTTGTGCTTCCAAATCAAAGATAACATTCTTTTTGACAGCGCTATCAATTTCTTCTTCGGTTAATTGCTTCTTAGCAATCAACGATTTGATTTGACTAACAATTCTTTCTTTAGATTCACCTGGCATTTGAAGCGTCAACCCATGACTGATTCCTTTCCCTAAATCATGAGCAGCGTAGCAATCGGTCACGACCACACCATTAAATCCCCATTTTTTTCTTAGGGTATCTAAGAGTAACGGATTACTTGCACAATATTCACCATTAACTTGACTATAGGAAGTCATGACCATTTTCGGCTGTCCTACTTTGACTGGCTTCTCAAAAGTTCTTAGATACAATTCGTGTAACGTTTGCGGGTCGACTCTGACATCAATATTCATTCTTCTAGTTTCTTGATTGTTTAACGCGAAATGCTTTAAACAGGCGCCAATCCCTTGACTCTGAATTCCTTGAATAAAGGAAGTTGCCAATTCACTGGTCAATTGTGGATCCTCAGAGTAATACTCAAAGTTCCGACCACCTAGAGGGCTACGCTTAAGATTAATCGCCGGTGCCAGCATCGTGTCAACGTCTTCTTGTAGGGCCTCTTTACCAATGTGCACGCCCAGGTCTTTAATCAAATTTCTATTCCAAGAGCTCGCATATGTGCTGGGAGATGGGTAGGAAGTACTTGGTTTAGTATTATAAATATCGTCATCAAAGTATTCTTTTAATCTTCGGATTCCGGCAGGACCATCAGCCAGTAAAAACTTGTCTAGCCTTTTATCAAGCTGATTGATGGATGTCGTCTCCCAAATAACTTGAGATAACAACTGTGCCTTTTGAGAAATACTCAATGAATGGACGATTTCACTAGCTTCTTGTTCGACATCTGGTTTACTCATTTGCTTGCCCCCTAAAACAGAAATTCTCAATATTTCCGAGCCGCCCCACTGCATTATTATTAGCAACAATGCGGAGCCAAACGGTGTGAATTCCTGAAGTTGCTTTAATTTGGCCACTAAACGTCTGATAGTTATGCCAATCAGAACCTGTGGCGTCTACGACAACTTGTCCAATCTTGCAATTATTCTCGATCCAAAATTCTACAATCATTGGCTTGGGCGAGGCAGCACTTATTTCAACAGCTTGGCAATTGTAGCCTAAGTCGATTCGGTCAAACTGCACCCAGTCTTGGTTTCGGGTATAAGCAAGAACTTCGCTATCATGACTTGGCATCAATGACATCGGCTGAATTAAACTATCGAAAGGCAATTTAAGTCTCATTCTGGACAAATGTCGTACATTGACAGGCGTATTAATTGGAAAATAATCTTCTACGCCGTTTGACGTCATCGGCACTTCAGCGATATTGCCATGATCATCCATTGACAACGGTTCAATACAAACTCTACGATTGTAAATACTATTTTGGCTCGAGCGATGGTAGAAAACATATGGCTTACCATGAATCATTTCAATAGAACCATGATTGTTCCAATCCCCCGAATCACATCCTGTGTTGTCAATAATAATCCCACGTTTTTGATATGGTCCCAATGGAGATTTAGCCGTTGCATACGCTAAACAACTTGCTCGTCCTCGTGAAATATCAGTGTACGTCAGGTAATAGATACCGTTTATTTTTCGAATAGACGCACCTTCGTGAAATCCTTGTTCGTGTTCAGTTAAAATATTAGACGTGATGGTTTCAGGGATAACCGTTTTCATATCTTTATCTAATTTTCCGCCCTGAAGACTGAACTGTCCCCAAAAGTAATAGCAACTGCCATCATCATCCACAAGTACGGCGGGATCGATGCTTTGACCATCTGCTGGTACAACATGACCCAGATTTTTAAAAGGGCCTGCAGGAGAATTAGAAACAGCAACTCCCATGCGATTACCGTACATACAATAATAAAGATAATAGTTTCCTTCATAGTAGACACAGTCCGGTGCACCTAACGTTAAACCATTATTAATACCATATTGTTCTTCGGTACTATCAAATATAACGCCCTCATCATCCCAATGAACCAAGTCCTTAGAAGAAAAGGTCTGATATTGTGTACTACAAAACTCTGTATCTCCCGCATTATCTCTTGAACCATACAGATAAACTTTACCGTCAGGCATGACTCTGGCTTCCACATCCGGAATATAATTATTTGATTTTAATACTGGATTCAAGTTTTCCACTCCTTGCAATTCATATCCATTTACAGATATAATTGTAAGCGCATACTAAAACGAAAATTAGTCCATATTTTAGCTTAAAAATATCGATATTTTGACATCGACATACGTTGGAGGAACAAATGAAATTAGAAGCACATTCAAAAATAAGGGAAGCTATTTCCTTTGAGAATAATATTCCAATAAGAATCTTTCGCGGCTACGACTGTGGAAAATCACTAATAATTCCACACATGCATGAAGCGATTGAAATCATTTATATCACAGAAGGTGAACTACAAATCCTGGATTCGACTAACAAGTTCAACTTATTTTCAGGCGAATTTCATATTTTTAATTCTAATTCTGTGCATTCGACCAGCTTCAATGGACAGATATTGAAAGGCATCATCTTGCAAATCTCCTTTGACTTAATTAAACGGGTGGTTCCTGACGCGACTCACTACAGATTTTATTTTTCAAATGGTTCTGTGAAAGCCAAAAATGCAGTCATTAAGCTTTTGAAATCACTGCTTAACCAGTCCGAAAATCCAGAAAGGTTTGGCTATTTGAATTCCTATGGGGATTTAATGCACCTTCTAAATTTACTTTTTAAATACTTTAGTGAGAAGGTTCCAGAGCAAGCGTTACATCTGAACCAAAAATATTATGATCGCATTTTTAAGATAAATAATTTTATTGAGAGAAACTATGCTAAAAAGATTACCCTAACGCGGCTTTCGCGAGAAGTTCACTTGAATCCAGAATATTTATCTCGATTTATTTCCAAGCACTATGGCATGTCATTCTATGCCTATTTAACCAACGTGCGATTGAATCATGCCGACTCTTTATTATCAACAACAGATATCCCCATCTTAGAGATTGCAGAGCAAACTGGATTTGCAAATTACGCGCAATTCAATAAGGAATTTAAGAAACGATTTGATAAGTTGCCGAGTCAAAATCGAAAAGAACAGTCATAGCCACTTATCTGATGGTATTCATCTACCAATCCATCTCTCATAAGCCCCATTCCTGGTATCGTAGTCCGTATTTTATGAACCTATGTCAGTCTGTATCCTCATTCATCTGAAGTAACTGGCTAATGGTGATTAGGACACACAAAAAAGCCGTAAGCGTTATACACATACTTACGACCACCATCAGTTTTAATTTGTCCACAGGGGATAACTTTCGAATTGTTTTCCGAGTTATCCCCCACTTGTTCATAACCGGAACAACCTACCTAAGATTGATTCTTAGCACGCCGGTCGTGCAACCAAAAATACCCACAAACAAAAGGACTCAATGGCACTAAAATCATCGCCATCACGATATTTTTGAAGAAGTTGATGAAGCCATCCATAAAGTCACTCTTTGCTTCAACTTGCGGCGTTAGTGCAGTCGGTACTGGTTTCGGCTTAGTGCGCTTGGCGGCAACTGACCATGGCCGGCCAGAATCTTGAATGATCTGATCATCGTCTGGGCGTGTGGATTCAGGTTCTTTGGGCGTTTTGCGCCAGACTTGAAACACACGCGGCCAACGATATTTCACGATTGGAAATAGGACCAGCGCGCAAATAATGCTATAAATCACCAACGGATTGAATTCCAACACGATGTGATTGACTTCTTGGCGCGCAGTGAAAAACATCAGCATAAAGACGGCAATTGCACCGTAAAACCAACTACTTAACAAATTACTCGCTTTCCACATGGGTTGTCACCTCCTCAATCATTGATTGGCGCAAACGCACCATACTTTTGCACTGGATACCATTCTCATAGATTGGTGCTGGATAGTTATCCACAAAGTAGTCGACCCAAATATCGATTAGTTCAAAGCCGGCACGTTGATAAATCGCTAGCTGCCGTAGTGACGAATTACCGGTACCAATTTGCAGCTCACGACAAGTCGGATCTTGTCGACAAACAGCGATTGCCGCGTTTAACAGTGCCTTGGCGATTCCTTGATGTTGATAGGCTGGGGCGACCGCAATCGATTTGATTTCACAAATTCCAGGTTGCTCGTTTGTTAACAGAACGACGCCCACGATCTGGCCAGCTTGTTGATAGCCATAACAAGTCGCTGTCGATAAGTACGTCCTAATCTGGTCCCACGACGGGTCCGCCGCTAATAATAACGCCCGCGGAACCTGTGAGGCAGCAATCTGCCGAATGCTCATGAGCGGCGCCGTTGTTGATGCCGCTGATAGCCATTACCCCAGCAGACATACGGAATAATGACCGCAATGATTGCCAGTGCATACTCGCGCACCGTCAAGTCCATCGCATTGACCAACACCAAATAAGCCAGCAAAATAGTCCACAAAACTGGGGCAATCCCGCCGACCCAGAAATGGCGACTGGCTGTAAAGATATATTCTTCTAAGACAAATACGACAATCGCCATGACCCCTAAAATCAATAGTTGCATCGTGCCACTTCCTCACTTGTGATTAAGCTTGCTTGTTAAGTTGCTGCAACATATCCACAAAACGTCCCGTGTTTAAGTTATCCACATCCTCGTCAGAATAGAAGATGATCATTTGTGAACGCTGTTCTGGGGATAAGTTGGCTTGCGACCCAAAATAGACTAAGTAGACGTCCGCACGATGGTCCGTCAAGCTCTGACCATAATCCGTGTCGAGCGTTACCGTGAAGTCCTTCCCTAATTGTTCCGACAATGCATCCATGAACGCTTGCACGTTCGCCGCTTTGGCTGTTTCCTGTCCTGCAACCACACTTGTAATAATATTAACTTGCATCCGAAAAACTCCTAGTTAATTATTTTAAACTCAATTTTCACCCTAGCGCATTTTCCCGTAAATCGCAAGTCACGCGTTATCCACAGTGGACAACTTAGTGGCTAGCTTGCAATGTAAACTTATCCCCAGTATAAGTCATCACGGCAACTGCACTAGGCGCAATTTCTTCACGGGTCGCCATATTGCCCGTTGCGAGGTAGCGAATCATCCGCATTGTTGCGGGATCCACGACCAGTAGCGCTGTTCCCTGGTCACGCGTCGCTGCCACGACTTCTTGTAAGCCCCCTTGATAGCGGGTCCAAAATTCAGTCCCACTTTCTGCCAACCCATCTGCATCATGATCGTGCAGCAACGTCTGCAATTCACTCGGCGTTTGGTCGGCCGCAAAGTCCGGCACACTCGGATAGCCTAGTTTGGTCGCAAAACCAGACCACACGGCTGCCCGTTCTGTGCCTTCAAATCCACCATAAAATGGCGCACGTAATGACGACAATGTCTGTAACTTAACCGCTTGCGGCTGCGCATTTAAAATCAGTTGCGCCGTCTGAACAGCCCGACTGGTATCGCTCGCAAAGGCAGCCTCAAATGGTGTATCGGCGAGCTGCTGTCCAACGGCCGCACTCGCCTGGACGCCAGCGACAGTTAGCGGTGTGCCACTCCAACCCTGGAACCGGTCAAGTTGATTAAAGTACGTTGCCCCCGCAACGACTAAGTATAAGGTGATAGATTTCATGGTGAATTCTCCGTTAGTTTTTTAGATTATTCAACTATTTTAGCATAAAAGCGGGGCCGGACAAACGGGTCTTTGTGACTAGTTTGGTGTGAATTTGAGTAGAAAGCGGAAGGACCTGAAGACAATTGCGACAATACTGCTAAAACAAAAGGGCCAGTCTTCACCAGCCCTAACTGAATATTGCTAAATTAATCCGTCTTACCGAATGACTAGTACCGAAATCGGTGCGTGCTTTGCCATGTAGGCCGCTTGCGACCCGAAATACTTGCGGACACCGTGCTTGGCAACTGAGCCAATCACTAACAAGTCCGGCTTCAAGGCTGGAATCACCGTTTTCACGATGGTCTCGCCTGGGTCACCTTCATCGACGACCGCGTTAACATCCGTCACACCGAAATCGCGTGCTAACTTCTGATACTGCATGACGTGTTCTTCTAGATCCTTACGCTGGCCGTGAACAAAATCCTTGCTCATGGCTTCGTAAACGTTCATATTATCCTGTTCCAAAATTGAAACGATGGTCAACTTGGCCCCGTCACTTTTGGCCCGGTTAATGGCGTACCGGAACGCTAACTGGGCATCATCTGAATCATCAACACCAACTAAGATGTGCTTGAATTCCTTAGGACTCATCTCTGACATCTGACTCCACTCCCCATTCTCTGATAATCTGACTACACCCTTATTTTCATCAATTTAATTGTAATTGTCAATTATGACTGCGGGGTATTTTCTTTCAGGACGCGCGCCGGATTACCCACGACGATGACGTTGTCTGGAAATGAGTGCGTCACGACCGCACCGGCACCGACAATCACGTTATTACCTAGCGTGACCCCCGGTAAAATCACCGCGCTACCGCCAATCCAAACATCGTTGCCAATCGTAATCGGCGCCGTCCGTTCAGCTTCCGTCCGCCGCACAGTCGGATCTAGTGGATGGGCTGGCGTATACAAGCCTACTTTGGGGCCAAACTTGCAATCATTGCCAATCGTAATCAGACCTTCATCACATAATGTGACGCCATGATTGGCATAAAAATGGTTGCCGATGCGAATGTTGACGCCGTAGCTAAATTCAAATGTTGGTTCGACAAAGAAACGGTCACCGGCTGAGCGTAACAGACTTTTGACTTTGGTATTACGTTCATCATTATCGGCAATCTGGTTATATTGCATTAGCTTGGTTCGAACGTCTCGCCGCAGCTGCTGGAGGAGCGGTGATTCCAAGTACAGTTCGCCATTAATCATTTGTTGGTACGCTGAATCGTTATCGATTTCCATGTTTAACTTCCTTTAAATTATGATAACTTAAGCATACCACACTGCCAAAATTTGCTGTATGATGGTTTCAATAAACCTATTGAAAGTAGTGGTTCCATGCAGTATGCAATTTTTGATCTCGACAATACCATTCTTGATTTTGACCGCGCTGAAGCGGCCAGTTTGACTGCCGTCTTTCAAAATCACGGTGTGCCTAATATTCCGCAAGCCGAAGACGATTATCAAGCCTACAACGAAACCATCTGGCGTCAAATTGAACAAGGCGCCGCGCGTGATGCCTTATTAGACCAGCGTTTTGAAGTCTTCTTGGCGACCCTTGGCATTAACGTGGATGGTCCGAGCGTCCAACAAGAATATGACCAATTGCTGGCCCATAGTTACCAAGTGATTCCGGGCGCACGTGATCTGCTACACACGCTGAAGGATGCCGGCATGACCTTGCTAGTGGGAACCAATGGCATCAAGCATACTCAGCTCAGTCGTTTGGCAGGGGCCCACATGACCCCTTATTTTGACCACGTCTTCATCTCTGAGAGTGTCGGCTATGCCAAACCCAACCCCCACTTTTTCCAAGCGATTCACGCGCAGTATCCTGAAATGACGACCACCAATACGGTCATGGTCGGTGATAGCCTGCGCTCTGATATTGCAGGTGCGGCCAACGTTCAACTGCCGAGCGTGTGGTATAACCCACAGCACTTGTCCAATGAGTCAGCCATTAAACCAACTTATACTGTGGATAACTTTACACAGCTACAAAAACTGTTATTAACAGCTTAAATACCGTCAACTATTGTCAGTGTGACTGTCGACCGACCATCGTCATTTTGGTTCATGAACCTAGTCATCACTGACGGTGAATCTCAAACATGCCTTCAGAAATCCATATTGCCGGTTTCTGAGGGCTTTTTTATGCTGAGATTCAGTTGGTCACTATCCCCGATATGCAGGCGTTAGCTGATTTTGGAAATACAGGTATCGTCAAACCTAAGTCAGCTTTTGTCTTAAAGGCTTGAACTTGATACTTGCAACTGCCAGCAGCATAATAACGACCAGTACAATCCCCATTCTGACCACAAAGTAAGTATCAATCGCATGGTTAACCAAGTTTCGCGGCATTAACAACAAGGTCGGCGACCAAGACTTGAAGCCATTGGTACCATTCAATATCCCGGCGACTAAGACCAACACTTCAATCGTAATTGCTGACAAAAATGGCGATGACCACCAAATACCAATGACTGCACCGACAATAACCAAGGCCACGATAACGACCATATTTAAAGCTAGAAGGGCCAAGGCATTCCAAACGTCGAGTTTGCCATCAAATAATACGTACGTCATATAAAACGCACATGCCCCACCGATTGCCATTGATACGGCAGTGACGGCACCCCCCATCATCACTCTTGGCATAAAAATCTGTCCAGCCGACTGTGCACGCGTCGTGTAAAATAACGCCAGCGATTTGTTCTTCCCGAGATAACATTTTGACGCCACCAAAAACACCAAGATGAATAACACCAATTGTTCAACATTTTTAAAATAGGCTAATAGAACCACTGGCCAAGTCGGGGATGACATGATGATCTTAGCGGAATCACCACCAAATTGTTTGAGAATTTCATCAGCAAAATACGCAGATAACGGTGCGCTTATTCCAGACATCGCACAAATAATAAATGCAACGACGAAACTTTTACTCCGATACCATCTTAAGACCTCCAACTTCATTCTTTCCCCTCCCGTTGCAACACCGCATCTTCAAACGACTTTTCCAACGTCATTTCGTGCCTGCCTAAGTATCTAATCTGAGTTGCCATTGGTATCATCATTTGTAAAACTTTAGGCAGTTGGTCGTCTGGAAAAATGACCTGCTGATTTTGACCATCCCACTGAACCTCAGCTCCCTTATGACTGAGATAATTGAGTGTTGCCTCACCAGCTTCAATGTCTCGAAGCGCTAATGTTGCCATGTGATCATTCACCGTCATGAAATCTGATGCTGGCCCTTCATAAATCAACTGTCCCTTGTTCAACACAATTAGCGATGTTGCGATTTCTTGAATGTCGCTCAAGATATGACTTGAGATGATAACTGTTAGTCTGCGAGAAACTTCTGTGATGATTTTTAAAATGTCGGCTCGTCCAAACGGATCTAGTGCACTGGTTGGCTCATCCAACAATAACAACTGTGGTTCTAACACCAATGCAGCCGCAATTCCCAATCGTTGCTTCATGCCACGCGAGAAATTCCCTGCTATTCGGTAACGATGTTCAAACAGTCCCACCTGTTCTAAAGTCTGCGTAATTTTAGCGGCATTGACGTCTTTTCCAGCCAAGCGCAAAGATTGCTGCATAATTTCAAACGCACTCAGATATGGATCGAATTCGGGCGTATCTGGACAATAGGCAATGTGTGCCGTTTCAGCAACGACAGTCCCTTCAAAAAGGCCAATCTGCCCAATAAATGTATTGAGAAGTGTCGTTTTTCCAGCGCCGTTCGGTCCGATTAAGCCAATCACTCCAGCAGATTGTTCAATTGAAACATTGATATGATCGAGCGCCAGAAAATCTTTGAATTTGACAGTTAAATCTTTGGTTTCAACGATTTTTTTCACGTTTGTCACCTTCTAGTTGACGCCCCAACACATAATAAAGTAACCCGCCCAGCGGTACTGAAAGGCAAATGACAAGCCCCCACACTAGCTTAGGCACATATTTGGTTGTCTTGATTACATGTGTCAAATCGTATAAAAAGTAACCGACATACATCAGGTAAATTAGAATTAATGGGACTAGGATTTCGTAAATCATCAGGCTCCTCCTCAGTTTTCAAAATTAATCTGGTGACCTAAATTTTCATAATTCTGAATACGCCGATTTTTCGGCCTTTCAGCGGTGCTACTTAATTTGGTTTTATGGGAATTGTTGTAACCGAATGCGCACCATGACGACATTTTTTGACCTTGTACGCAAGACTTGGCACCGCCGCTATCTTCACAATCAGCAGTAGTATTCGCGACCAACTCATCGTCTAAAATCATTGTATATCGTACAAATCAGTCGCCAACCATTCTTCACCAGTGATATACTACTAGCATACAATGCTTTTCAGAAAACTGACCATGAGGTTGTGTATGTTTAACATTTGACACAGATATGTGACATCATCAGTATTTAGGAGGTCCCGAATGGAACTTGGTGAGACTTTAGAATTCATTAGACGAAATAAAAATATTTCATTAAAAGAGCTCTGTGGGACAACACTCAGTCGGCAAAACTACTACCGAATTGTTCACGGACAGGTCAACACTTCCATTAATACGTTCAAATTCATTCTGGATCAACTCCACGTGAATTTCGACGAGTTCTATTTCATCAAGAACAACTTTCGCCAAGACAAAATTTTTGCTGATATGAACAAAGTCAAAACTTTTTTTGACAAGGGTGATCTAAAATCGCTGGATAAAATGATTGCCAAATACCTAGAACTCAAACAGATTAACCAATCCTATCTTCATATGTACTGTCTGATTAATGTTTTAAAGCATAAATTAAGTAATCATGCTAGCGGCCCTTGTGAGGCACTACTTCGTGATTACCTCACCAATGTCGAAACATGGACGCATTACGAAACCGTCCTTTTTAACAATTGCATGTTCATTTTTTCAACCGAATTCATCGATGTCACACTCTCAAAGTCTTTGCACAATTTAAGTATGTATTCCACACTGCGAAAATATGGCAACGAGTCATTTCGAATGCTGACCAACGTTTTGATCCTCTTCATAGAACGTGAAGAGTTTGAACGCGCCACTTTTATTTTGAATAAGTTACACCAAAATAGGCTGACTTACGATTTACTGTTTGAAAAAGCCTGCTTGGAATTTTTTGAAAACGCCATGCTGTTGGTGACCGGGGAAACGACTAGTGATGCGGAATGTCAACGGATCATCAATCTTTTCCGCGAGTTAGGTAGTGATGGCTTAGCGGTTATTTTTGAACGATACTTACAGAAAGTCCGTCAATAAAATGTTGATGAACGGCTCCTTCACCAAGATAGATTACGGTTGTTCTGGTGAAGAGGCCGTTCTTTTTTTGCGAGATGCAATCCGATTAGGCCTAAGTTCTTGTGTAAAATCATGATAGCCAATGATTTCACTCAACCACCTGCTGGGTGCAATCGCGCCTCAACATCAGTCATCCATTTCCAAAATAATTGAATGCCAAAAACGGCACGATTCCCACAAACTGGAATCATGCCGTTTTAGCAATCCAACTGGGCTCTAGCTGACTTTCATCAACATCCAAGCCCTATTCATCAATCTGAACAAAATGCGTATTACCGAGGCCACCACCGACTTGCATCACACTGCCGCCATGGCGGAGTTTACCGAGATTGATTGGTCGAAAGTTCAATGGCCGCACGAGCGCCGCGAATTCCTTCTTAGCAGCCACGTCATCACCCGCATAGAACAAGACCCGCTTGCCAGGACCATCGACATGGCCGTCCATAAATTCTGGTGGCAGCGTGTTAAATGCCTTGATTACACGGGCATTATTAGCAGCCCGTGCCACCACTTCGCTCCCGGTAAACGGTGCCGTCTTGATTTTCTTGAAATCAGCCGTAAACTGGTTGGTTGCATCGATGACGATCCGCTGATCATAGTCAGCAACCTGTCCTAATACCGTTGGTGCTTGCTCAAATGGTACGGCAAGTATCACTAACGGTTGCTGTAGTGCGGCTGTCACTTCTACGAAAGCGACGTTAGCCGGAAATTCTGCGCGCCGTGGGGCCAAACTAGCGGCACCACTGTGTCGACTTAATTTGACTTGGTGGTCACCCCGCGCGAACGTTTTAGCTAACACGCTGCCCACGGTTCCGGCACCGACAATTCCAATTTCCATGGATTTCACCACCCGTTTCTTCAATTTTGATTTGACGCAACACAATGACGTCGTTGATTCTGCCACTTGCAGTCAAATCAGCTTATCTCAATGATAGCGAAATCCTGATAGAAATGCACCCGATACGCGCCGATTAGATTTAGGCCTGCGCCTGCTGATACCCGGTTATGCCGGCTTTTAGCCGCTGGAGACCATCCGTCAACGTACTTGTCGGGCAAGCCACGTTTAACCGTAAGAAACGGTCACCATTCCCGCGGTAAACACCGCCCGCGGATAAAAAGAGCCCCGTTTGCTGACGAATAAACGTCGCTAAGGCCGTACTATCGCTCGTGACCTGACTCACATCCAACCATAATAGGTAGGTGGCCTGCGCTTCAATTAACCGGACTTGCGGTAATTCAGTCGCCAGGAACGCCTGGACTTGGTGCTGATTAGCCGCTAGTTTCGTTCGCAACGCATGCAGCCAGTCGTGGCCCTCGGTGTACGCCGCAATGCTAGCGGGTATCGCAAACGAATTCGGCTCTGCAAGCTCATCGTTGTTAATGCCGCGACTCACCAACGCCCGCACGTGATCGTCCGGAATAATCAAGGTCGCCCCGTGCAATGCCGCCACGTTGAACGTCTTGCTTGGTGACACACAGCTGATACTGTTATGCGCAACTGGCTCAGTCAGCGATGCAAACGGCGTGTAGTCGTTGCCGTTGAGTGTTAAGTCACAGTGAATCTCATCCGCGACGACCAGCACATGATACTTCAAACAAAGTTCCCCAATCCGTTGCAGGGTCTCCCGTGACCACACGATACCGATCGGATTTTGCGGGTTGCAGATAATCATCATCGTCGTCAGTGGATCAGCTAGCTTCGCCGTCAAATCAGCCCAATCGATTGCGTATTGGTCATCCTGGCTAACGAGGTCGCTGCTCAAGGTGTGCCGGCCGTTATTTTCAATCGAATGATAAAAAATATTATAAACGGGGGCCTGCACCAGCACGTTGTCCCCGACCGCCGTCATTTTACGAACGATCGATGAAATCGCCGGAACGACGCCGGTACAGAACATCAGCCAGTCGACTTGGGGCCGGAAATGGTGCTCAGTGGCCCACCAGTCAGCAACGGCC
This sequence comes from Lactiplantibacillus plantarum EGD-AQ4, assembly GCF_000463075.2. GTDB lineage: Bacteria > Bacillota > Bacilli > Lactobacillales > Lactobacillaceae > Lactiplantibacillus > Lactiplantibacillus plantarum_A. The sequence continues at coordinate 6,146 of NZ_AVAQ01000019.1, read as the reverse complement.
TGATAATAGGCCGTTGGGACTTCTTCGTAGCCGAAGACGCCGAATTGCGCACGTTTACTCAACGCCGCTTGAATCGCTGGTGCGGTCTGAAAATCCATGTCCGCTACCCACATTGGGAGTTCGTTATCAGCGACGTCCCACTTGACCGAATTGGTGTGGCGCCGATCAAGTACAGTCTCAAAATCAAACGGCATGCGGTGCACGGCTTTCTTGTTCAACACTAATCAGCGTCTGATGCGGGTCGATTTCGGCATCGTCCATGATGATTTGACCGATGGCTTGCGCATGAATACGGCCACTAATGGGATTCTTCACGCTATCAATGCTGGAAACGATGTCTGCGTCGATATCCCGACAATATTCAAACGCTAAGTCGGTATTGAGCAACGTGCAATTCTCCAGCTTGACGTTATCCATGTAGCATAAGCCCTGGTCGCTTTCAATCGTACAGTTAACGAAACGAACGTTCTTAGAATTCCAGCCCAGATATTCACCAATAATTTGTGAATCGTAGACCGTCACATTTTCGCAATTCCAGAGCGCGTCCTTGGTCATCAGCGTGGCGTTGTGGATTTCCACATTCTTAGCGCCATCAAACGCATAGTTACCAACCAAGTTGAAGCCGTCGACTCGAATATTCTGGCTATTCATGCCAAAATAATCCCCGGCTGCTTGCACATCCGTCAAGGTGATATCCTGACAGTTCCACAAGGTTTCTTCCGCATCAGAGAAATGAACGTGCGCTAACTTAATTTGGCTGGCCCGCCGAAAGAGCTTAGGCGCCTGAAGCGTACTGTTCGTAATCGTGATGTCCTTGGTATACCAGATGCCAGAACGGGACATCGTTTCAAATAATCCGCGGTCGACCGTCACGTGCTCGCTATACCACAGTGGATATTTCCACTTGAAAATGGGTTGATTCAACTGAATATTGCGACTTTCCTTTAACGGCGATTCACCGTCCGCGAACGTCGTATTGTTAATTTCGAGGTCACGAGCTTTGAACAACGCCCGTTCACCCGTCAAATAGTCTTGATTGATTGTCTTCAATTAAAATAAATCTCCTTTATCATAAATCATCCTTACCTGTAGGGCTTGTTGCCAGTCTACGCGGTCAAGTTAACTTTAAATCAAGCAACTCGTTCGATTACCACACGTCATTGGGCAAAACAGCGACAACGGCACTTGCAGAACCTGTTAATCAGTCTAAAGGTTCAAGTTAACTTTAAGTCAAGCAATTTGTTTTATTAGCATGTCTCATTGATCAAACCAGGGGCATCAAACTGCCCCCAAACCAGCTATTCAGTGTTTTCCAACAACCATGCTCATCGCTACTGACCTGAATACTGATTCCAATTGTGTTCGCGCGAGCGATTATCCGCCATCACGCCTTCCAAATCGTGGGGCTGATATGGTTCTTCTAAGTAACGCACTTCAGCCGGCGTCAACTGGAGGTCCGCTGCTTCTGCCACTGCGTCCAAATGGTGCGGTTTGGTTGCACCAATAATAGGGGCCGTGACGCGTTGTTGGAGCCAGGCCAAATTAATTGCGGCCATCGAGACGTGATGCCGCTGTGCCAATTCTTCAACGCGCGTAATCACAGGTTTATCAATATCGACCGTCGCGCCATACTTTGTCTCAGAGAACGCATCTTGACGCCGCGTCGTTTCAGTGCCAAACGGGTGCGCTAAGCGGCCACTCGCCAGCGGACTATACGGCGTGGTTGCCAGCTGATTTTCATGGGCGTAGGTAAATAGTTCGCGCTCATCTTCGCGATAAATTAAATTATAGTGGCTCTGAATGGAAACGAATTGTGGGTAGTCATACTGCGCCGCAAACGCGTTGATTTGTGCAATCTGCCAAGCATATGCATTTGAGATGCCCAGATAGCGGACCTTACCGGACTTAACGGCTTCGTTTAATCCAGCCATGATGTCGGCCATCGGTGTGAGCCAGTCCCAGATATGATAGACGTACAGGTCAATGTAATCCGTCTGCAGGTTGGTCAAACTCTGATCAAGTGAACGCAAGATGTGTTCACGCCCGCTGACATGGTCATTGATTTCTTGCGTCGTTCGGTTGGTAAACTTGGTTGCGAGAATCACTTGATCACGGGGGAATTGTTGCAATCCCCGCCCCAAGACACGTTCGCTCGCGCCTGCTTGATAAACCGGCGCGGTGTCAAAAAAGTTGATGCCTAAGTCAACCGCCCGTTGTAAGACTTGGTCGGCTTGTTGCTGACCGACTGCCCACGAGCGCTGGTTGATATCATCCCCACTTCCCGTACCGAAACCCATGCAACCGAGTGCAATCGACGAAACTTGTAAGTCTGACGTGCCCAATTGTCGATATTCCATCTGCGATAACTCCCTTCAACGTCTACTGATAAGTCTATTTAACCGCGGTTATCGGCCGGCGTAAAATGCTTTGTTCAAATAGCCAAGTATTACCAATCTGCATAGTTTACGTGAATCTAGTCGTTTTAATAATCAGCCTGTTATCTGACAACCAGTCACTGGTTATCGAGATGATCACAGATTTGAGTAATCAACCGTTCAGCGGGCGCACTAAGCACGGCATTCTTGCGCCAAATCAAGAAGTGTTTCTGTTCATGGATTGGACTGAACGGGATAAAAGTTAAGCCTGCTTGAGGCGGTAATGGCGCCCCTTCAATACAAATCAGGTAGCCGACTCCGGCTTGGGCCAAATAAGCGGCATTCGTCAATAAATTAGCCGTGCCCTTCACGACTAACGAAGACGTGGCAGATTCCAACCAGTCATTGAGTTCATCATGAATCAGTGACCGCTGCGGAATAATGACTGGTTTGGTGGCTAACTGGTCAATCGTTATGGTTGACTGCCGACTCAAGGCACTACCCGTGGGAACCGCAACCCCCCAGCGGTCGACGACTGGCAGCTGACGGGTGTGGTATTTCGCAGTGCTGATGGGCGTTGATACGATGCCGACTTCTAAGCTACCACGGTCCAAGCGTTCTTTAATGGTTTCACCCTCGGCATCATACAGCTCGATTTGAACTTGGGGATACTCGTGGTGAAAATGGGCCAATTCAGGAATCAAAAATTTGGTCACCGTTGATTCAACACAGCCGATCCCCACACGCCCCGTCAAACTATCATTATTGGTCGCCGCAGCAACTTGGTTCGCACGCTCAAGTTCAATCAAAATCTGCTGAACGCGAATCTGATAGGCCATCCCAGCTTTGGTTAGGACCATCCGTCGACGTTCGCGAATGAACAAGCTGGTGTCCAGTTGTTCCTCCAATTGTTGAATTTGTCGACTCAGCGTCGGTTGGGCGACGTGTAATTCGCGAGCAGCAGCAGAAATCGTTCCTAGGCGAGCAATTGTTAAAAAATAGTGTAGTACTCGTGTTTCCATCTGCGCGGCCTCCTAATATTCATTTTGGGTAACGTTATCGATTCAATATAAGTCTTTTACATAGGTTATCATAATGACTATCCTTGAAGGTGTCAAAAGCGAACACCCCATCGGTTGTCGAAACACAACGACCGACACCGCGATTGACATACATGCCAATGAATGGAGAAGGAAGTGACCAATTTGGCTGATGCAACGACGATTCCTAGTCTCACTTTGAACAATCACCGGCTTATTCCTCAGGAAGGCTTAGGTGTCTTTCAAATGACAGATTTCAACACTTGCAAACAAGCCGTGTTGTCCGCATTACACAGTGGCTATCGGCTCATTGATACTGCACAAGTGTATCAAAATGAGGCGGCAGTTGGCGCTGCGCTACGGGTCGCTGCGGTACCCAGAGACGAGTTGTTCATTACCACTAAAGTCTGGTTAACCGCTTATGGTCAGCAGCAGACGATTGAATCCGTTAAAAAATCGCTTACCCGTTTGCACTTAGATTACTTAGACTTGGTCCTACTACACGAGCCTTATGGTGATTATTATGGTGCTTACCGCGGATTAGAACAGCTGGTCACTGCCGGTCTAGTACGCACGATTGGTGTCTCGAACTTTGATGCCGGACAGCTACTAGACCTCAGTCATCAGATGTCCATTCAACCAGCCGTTAACCAAGTGGAACTCAATCTATACCAGCAGCAAGCACCGCTACGCCGCTATCAACAAAGTGCTGGTATCGCTCTAGAAGCATGGGCGCCGTTCGGTGAAGCCCCCGCCCAACTGTTTGCAGAACCCACCGTGCAACAACTATCTCACCAACATGGCAAGACACCCGCACAGATTCTTCTGCGTTATCTCACACAACTGGGCGCAATTGTGATTCCGAAAACTGTCCATGCCACGCGAATGCATGAAAATCAGGCGCTGTGGGACTTCACCTTAACGTCGACCGACATGCATCAATTAGCGGCCTTAGATCGCGAACATTGGTTGTCGCCAGACCGCCATTCGTTGGCAGCGACGCAACATTACATGGACTTGATCGACGCGAATTCAGATTCTGAATCAGCAAATGGTCGGGTTTGACAGGATTAGTGGTGGGAATGCCTAAAAAGCCGTCACAAGAATTGACGATAATTCTTGTGACGGCTTTTTTAATAGGACGAGATTCAATCATGCTGATCGATTGCTTCAAATACGCGTATAAATTCAGTCACCGCATCAGTTGTGGCCCGTTGCTTCGACCAAATCAACTGCTGCTTGATTGGCCGTGCCCCGTGCAGTGGTATGAATTTCAAATCCGCAGTATCTTGGATGAAGGCCCCACCAGCACATAATGGAAACGCCACCCCTTGTTGGGCGAGATACAGTGAAGTGGTCACTAAATTCTGCGTCCCCACAATGTTCAAATGGTCAACAGGTAGGCCCAAAATTTCACTCAGTTCTGATTGAACCAACGCATTGCGCGTCACTAATAGTGGCAATTTTTTTAACATAGCCAGACGCATATCTGTTTGTTGCGCGAATTGACTTGCCTTCGCCACCACGACGCCCCAACGATCTTCCAGATTCAGATTATACCGATGATATTTTTCAGTTTCGTTGGGTTTGAGTACGAGCCCAAGATCAATCAATCCCTGATCCAGACGCTCATTAATATCCGTACTATCTAGGTCGTATAATTCAAACTTGACCGCAGGGTGCTGATGGTGAAATTGCGTGATTGCCGCTGCCATCAACTGAGCAGCGTTGGCCTGGATACACCCGATTGCGATTGTCCCGACTAATTCATCGTTTGATTGTTGGACGCCCTGCTTTGCCCGATCGACCATCGCCAAGATTTGACGTGCCGAAGACTGATACTGACTGCCCGCGGGTGTTAAAACCATGGCGTGCTGCTTTCTAATAAATAGGGGCGTACCCAGTTCTGCTTCGAGTGCGCGTAGCTGGCGACTCAGGGTCGGTTGGGTCACGTGCAATTCTCGCGCAGCTTGTGAAATCGTCCCCGTCTGTGCAATTTTCAAAAAATAGTGTAATACCCGTGTCTCCATCATATCCTCCTATTCATAAAATGAAATCATAGCTTGTCAATATAAGCATTTTACATATCTAATAATCCCTTTTATGCTGTAACTATTCGGTGTAACTGCAGGCCCAGGCACACTGGAGTACCGCTATTCAGTTAGTCCCGCCCCTCTTAATACCAAACACCAATACAGAAACGCGCTATGTTAGTTCTTATTTCGCATTAAAGATGGTTAAAACGTGCTATTTTCTAAGTTCAAGTGCTACCAGCTGAGACCCGCTGGAAACAGTGCGAGTTAGCGTAAACTTTCTGTGGTAACCGCGTCCTACGCCGGCTGGAAGGTATTCGAAAGGCGGACATGTGCGGACCCAACTTTTGGTTGGATTAGTCGTTGGTTTCGAGTGAACAGTCATTTTTACATTCACTATAAGAAAGCTTCCAGTAATATTTAAGCTACCACACCTGTGGCTTAAAGCTATGAATCATCAGCTTTGGACATTAGCAGAATTTTTTCGTCGACATGGATGCGAAAGCCCTAAAACATGTGCAAATGGCAATTTTATTGTCCGCTTGTAAGCCTGGCTTTCTTTAAATTAGGCACTAATCTTTGGACAGCTTGTCGACAATTAAATACCATAAATCATCATAAATACTGATTTACAGTTTGCCTAAAGGAACAGTCACTTAATATTCGGCGGTCAATTGCGCCCAGATAGGTGGCCGTTC
>NZ_AVAQ01000018.1 GCF_000463075.2 Lactiplantibacillus plantarum EGD-AQ4 | reverse complement strand
CTAGGACGTCTCTACCACAGCAGGTTTACGGTAACTCGCACTGTTTCCAGTGAATCTCAGCTGGCCGCTTTTGACCTTCAAACATGCCGAAGTTAATTTCCCAAATAGCCAATAATTGACGCCACGATCAGAATTACCAATACGACAGTCGTGATCCAGACGTATAGGCGGTCACGTTCAACGGCAAAGGCATAAATCGAGACAGCGACCCGCAATGTCGGCGTTAAGATCAATAGGAAGAGACCTAACATAATCACGGCATATGGTTTCAAAGCGACCACACCGGATAAAATAGCCGCAACAGTGTGAGGCTCCATGCCGTTTGCATAGCCGCCATTACCCGTCATCAACATTAGCAGCATGCCGATGATAATCACAATCGCCGAAACGATCACGCCAATTCGTAAGATGTAACCAATCATCATTTCAACGGCGTGCATCTCCTGTTCTTTCGTTGGTTTTTGCTTATCCATTAGATGGTCACCCCGAATCCCTTAGCAATCATTTGAATGCCCAGATAGAGCATCACTGGCACAAAAATCATCCGAATCAGACGTGGTTTTAGACGCGTCATGATGCGTGACCCAATCAAGGCGCCGACAATGATCCCAATCGCTAGTGGCGCTGCAATCCCTGGCTTGATTGAGCCATTAAAGAAGTAGACCATCGCGCTAGCGGCCGCCGTGACCCCCATCATTAAGTTAGAGGTCGCAGAAGACGGTTTGAGTGGCATGTGCATGATGGTATCCATGGCGAGGACTTTAAACGCCCCACTCCCGATACCGAGCAAGCCACTGGCAAACCCGGCACCGAACATCATCGTAAACCCACCGGGCACATTTTCGACCTGATAGTCGACCTGTTGCTTAAGTGCCTTATCATAGTAAGTGCCATTTAAATTCAACTTAGTCGCCAAGGCATCATCCTTGACTGTCGGTAACTCACCCGTCTTACTCATCAACTTGCGAATCATGTTGTACGTCGTAAAGACGAGCAGCGCGCCGAACAAGAAGTACAAGAAGGTCGCATGCAGCACCCCAGTCAACACCGCACCGAGGACAGCTCCGACCGTGGTCGCAATTTCCAAAAACATCGCGACCCGTAAGTTCAACATTTCATCACGCAAATAAGCGATGGTTGAACCAGAACTGGTCGCAATCACGGCAATAATACTTGCGCCAATTGCATATTTAATATCTAATCCCAGGCCTAACGTCAGAATCGGCGTGACGATCATGCCACCACCAATTCCTAAGACGGCCCCAAAAATACCGGCAATCACCCCGACGCCGAGCATTAATGCCAACGAATAAATCATCCTACTCACCTTCACCCTTTAAATTTCAATAGTAAGTGTACCATTTAATTAAGGGCATATCTAATTTTTAAATATACAGCCGTCAAACACCGCCATCGCAGGATTTAACGGCGTTTTTGTCAAGTAGCATTATTTTGCCAAAAAACTGGCTGTAACCGTCATCAAGTGCGCCAGCTCGGCAATTATCGTTTTAATTGTGATTAAATTTTTAGATAGCTAATTAATGAAACTTGTCTAACGGTCGTGCTTGCTTGAATTGAGCCATAAAGCCGGCCACTAGCGGCGTTTCCAACGCTTCGTTAGTTGTCACTAAGGCCAAGTGCGTTTCAAACCGGTGATCGGCTAACGACCGAATCAGCACGTCCCCGCCATCATAGGTTTCTGCCAAGGAGCGTGGGACTAGGGCCACGCCTAATTGCCGACTAGCCCAATGCATCGCGGTCCGCGCGTCGTCGCAAGTCATCAAGTAATGTGGGGTTAAGCCGGCTTCCAAAAAAGCGACGTGAAAGAGCTCATTAAAACGGCGATACTTGATCAATGGTAACGGCGCTAAGTCACTCAAGCGTAACTGGCGCCGATGGGTAAACTGCGTGTACTGCTTGGGTAACACTGCCGCCATGCGCTCCGATGGAAAATAGCGACATACCAGATGCTGCCCATTGAATGGCGTTCGTAACACGGCCACGTCCAGTAGGCGTTTATGCAAATCATCGAGCAACTCGTAAGTATTGCCCTCCGTCACGGATAACTGTACATCCGCATGCTGCTGTAGCCACTTACGCAGCGCCGGATTCGGGATCACTCCCGCCGAAGAAGACACCGTCCCGAGATTGATGGTCCCCGTAATCCCGTGTGCCAAGGCGCGGACTTTATTTTCCGCCGTCGCAGACAATTGCGTCAGTTGTTGCGCATATCCGACCAATAGCTTGCCAGCCGCCGTCACCGTCACCCCCTGAGGTAGCCGGTTGAATAGTGTCACCCCGAGTTCTTGCTCCAGTTGTTTGATTTGATAACTCAATGGTGGCTGCGCGACGTGTAAGCGTTTGGCCGCCGCCGTCATCTGCCCCTCTTCAGCCACCGCCAAGAAATAGCGTAATTGTTTCAAATTCATTTTCAGGCCCCCTGTCATACAATCTTAGTATACACGACTCTGAAAATTGGAAGATTACAATTTATTTAAGGCGTGTCAGAAGCCTGATGAATGCGTTATACTAGTGATAATTAATTTATTAATGAAAGGAGTGGTCACGTGTCGTTTCTTGACCGGCTAAAAGGGATGCTACACGCATTAAATAGTACCGAAGCTAGCACCGAAACAACCGCGGCGTCTACTGAAGAAACTGTGCCCCGGACCATCACTGCACAACGCGCAGACACCCCAGTGACCAATCAAACTGAAGCACTGATCTTGGTCCACCATTTAGACCAAGCTGGTAATACACTACAACCTGCCGATATGATTGCGGGGACCGTTGGTGAAGAAATCCACTTGCCCGCTGTCAACATTGCCGGCTACCACCTCGTCAATATCGACGGCCTAACGCGCTGGTTCACCAAGCCACAGGCCAGCATCACACTGACTTACGAGCGCCAAGCTGGTCAACCAGTCTGGATGTACGCCTACGATATTGACCGTCGCGAGCTGATTGGTCGGCCGACCATGTACCGGGGGAAACTAGGAACCCCTTACGAAGTCAGCGCACCGACCGTCGCCGGGTTTAAGCTACTCCGCTCCGTGGGTGACGTGACTGGAGAGTACACAACGACTTCTAAGACCGTCCTGTTCTTCTATCGAAATGAGAACTGGCAACAGACCGACCTCAGCACCGGTTTTATCCAAATCAACCATGAGACCGCGGTCTACCCCTATCCAGGTGCAACGACCACTAACTACCTGACTAAATTACAGCCAGGTAGCACCTACAAAACTTACATGCGCGTGCGCTTAGTGACGCATGAGACCTGGTACGCGATTGGCGACGACCAATGGATTCCGGAGACCCATTTGCAATTAACCACCGGCGACCAACTCTTACTCAAGCTCCCGGCTGGCTACCGCGTGCAAAATCAACGCCCCGTCCGGCAAACGGGAATTGTGAGCTTTGTTCCTGGCAAACAGGTGCATACGTATATTGAACCGTACGGCCGCTACTTAGCAACCGTGACTCACGGCGACCAGGTCAACTTAATCGAACGGTTAGCGGACGATAACGGTGTCGTCTGGTATCGCCTGCAGGACCAAGGTTACTTGCCCGGGCGTTACTTGACGCAATTGGACCCACCGTTTGCTTAACACACGAACTAAAGACAACGCCAAAAGGCATCAGCGGTGCGTCCCAAACTTGGGGGTGCACACTGATGCCTTTTTAATCTTCAGACATAACGTTTACTTATTCATTCAATGAGTAAAATTGAAACTAACTAGCACAACGCGGACCGCTTATTTATTTTTTTGTGTAAATGCTGCCACAAACAATATAAACGCAATAATTATCGCTAACCACGGACCAGTTGATGAATGATAATGTAGAATGGGATCACCGATCAATCCCACTACTGTTAATATCCCTAGCCAAAATGGCAAAGTCTTAAAGAAGTTTGGGTTAAAGCCTATTTTTTTGATAACGGTCTCTTCCCTTCTAAATCTAAATCATTTTTTAATCACACGATCCAATCATATTAAGTATACGCAACGCTCGGCTGATGGTCCAGCCTCCAAATGCTTAATGATCAATTGTACCAGGGACATGAGTCATGAAAAATTGACACTCACAGTACGTCAAGATTACTTGTCGACGACCATCCGCATTAGTTCCGTCCCGCGATTAGTCAACAAGAAGCTCTGATCAACGCCATGCATGAATACCAGCCCCTCAAATTCGCGTTGACCGGCAAAATTAGCCTCGCCAACTTGATGTGCGGTCCAACGACCCCACTTTGCGACTGGCAGCGAGGTAATACTTTCATCTGCCACCAAGTAAAGCTTGCCGGTTGCTTCGTCATACCCCGTCGATTGGGCAAAAAAGCCAGGATTATTGGCAAGTCCTTCTGTGGCCGCTTCAAAGTGCACGCCCGTTGTCGCAATCGACCCGCGATACAAATCGACTTTGCTGGTCCGCAACTGGCTAGCGTGCGTCCAGTAATACGCGGTGCCGTTTTCATCAAACGCCAGCTCATCGCCAAGATGTCCGCGGCCAGTCGTAAAGACTACCCGCGCATCAGGGGTGAGCGACTGGGTATTCAAACGGGTGATGGTGTCATTTTGGTTACGCGCGGCGTTTGAAATGAACCACAACTCGTTGGTCCGCGGATTAAGCGCTAATGACTGAGCATGTCCGGCGGTAAACTCGGGCCCGACTTCAATTGCTGCTAACACTTGTCGGTCAAACGTCGTCAGTTTACCATCAAACTGGTGCGCAGCGGCAACCCGCAACATCGCCATTTTGCCAGGTCGACCAGCACCCAGCGCCATCAGCCGTTGCCAGTCATAGCGCACGACCCAGCCAGCTTGTGATGCTTGCCCCGCTTGCTGATCATCAACATACATGACGTATAAATAGCGATTATTCAATGAAAAAGCGGCACTCTGCGGATCGCCCAAGTTACGAGTTCCGAGCTGTTGTGGTAAATACAACGCCGTTTTGAAATGGTAGTGGTCGCGATAACCGGCTTGCTGTAGCAAAGTATCCGGCTTATTTTGCACGCCCATCGTTGCTAAATAAGCCGCCGTTGGATGAAAAATCACCCGCGGTTGCGTATATCGACCAGCACCCACTAGTGAGAGATAACGGGATGTCCCCGTAGTAGTAATGGCAACCCGTCGTTGGTACATCGTCTTGACTGACATCGGCGCTCGTTTCGGGGTGACGATATCTTTTGATGAAGTGCCAGGCACATGAACGGCATCGGCTAAGACCCAGCCGGAGCGATGCTGGCGTGCATTGCGTACTTGCCAGTACGTGACTAGGCGGCCATTTTGTGTCACCATCACTTGACCGACGCGCACCCAACCCGTCGTCAGCTTGGCAGTCCCAGCGGCCGTCAAATGCATCGTCACATGATTCAACTGATATAACTTCGTTTGCTTCGCCTGCAGTGTGCAAGTACGGGCCGCTAGCGTCTGCACCGCGGGCCACCGTACCAGATTCGGCGCAGCGTGCGCTGTCGTTGTTCCCCACAATCCCAATCCAACTACTAGCCCCAATAAGCCCCGCATACTTCGCTTCATCTCAATCGCCCCCATTATCCGTTGTCACCGATTGTAGCGTAAGTCCTGTGTGGCCGCTGATTGCAACGGTTGGTTCACATGGTAACTTTACGTGTTACTTTGTGAGGCGTACTGTTCGTCAGCCGATGCGCGTCCGATTCCGACTTCCGGGGCCGGCTGACAATTGCTGGAACGTAAGCCGACATCGATTTGAACTCACGCAGAAACCCACTGCGCAATTTCAAATACGAGTCTTATTCTAAGCCGGAAGAAAAACACTTCCGACTAAGAATAATTTGGCTACTGAGCATTGTCCGCCAGCCCCTCCAGTCGGGAAGCCGCTCGAATGGCGGATGAACGGCCACCTATCTTGGTGCAATTGGCCACTGAATAGTTGAAGACATGTCCTTCAGGGAAAACCTTTAGTCCAGATTGATGCTAATTTATAACCGTTTAGATACTGGAATGATGGTCTGAAAAATATCGATTAATTTCATTGATAGTTAGTCTTAAAATTAGACGATTGAGTTGGAACGATAGGACTGTCTTTCATTTAATACGCAAGACTTGGTCAATTCAATATCTAGAGAAACCCTTGACAGCGTTCAGTAACGCTGAGGGTTCGTCAAATCAAACATAAGAATGACGATTCAGAAACCAACCTAACAGTCTATTAAAAATTTTGGGTCGCACATGTCCGCCTTTCGAATACTATCCCTGGCTGGAAGAATCCACCATAGAAATTTTACGGTAACTCGCACTGTTTCCAGCGGTTTTCAGCTGGCCGTACTTGAACTTATGATTTAATCCTGATTCATGACAATTCAGCGAGTACAATGCCGGCAGTTTCAAATGAATTTACTGCTCACTCGACAAAAAAAGCGGTATAGAAGCTCCGATTGAATGGGCCTCTATACCACTACTTTTGTATTATTAGAATTTACAAACACGGTCACCTGCGCCAATAACGAACAAACAGTCAATCCTGTCTGAAAGTTCTACCGCAACATACTGTCAGTTAACAAATAATAACAGTTCAATCAGCATCAAACAAACACCCTGTGATTAAAGCTTCGACGTCAGTTTAACATCCGGATACTTGTCAGCAAACCAGCGTTCGGCAAAGGCGTTTTCGAATAAGAATAGTGGTGCGCCTGAACGGTCTTTGACCAGCAAGTTCCGCGAACTGGACATCTTTTCATCCAGCTGGTCAGGATCGATCCAGCGGGCGGTCTTACTGCCCATTGGTTCCATGACGACTTCGGAATTGTATTCATTTTGCATCCGGAACTTGAACACTTCAAACTGCAGTTGCCCAACGGCACCCAAGATGTAGTCGCCAGTCGAGTACGAGGTGTATAGCTGAACGGCCCCTTCTTGAACCAGTTGTTCGATTCCTTTATGGAAGGACTTCTGCTTCATCACGTTTTTGGCAGTGACGCGCATGAAGAGTTCCGGCGTAAATTGCGGCAGTTTTTCAAACTGAACGGCGTGCTTGCCGGCATAAATCGTATCACCGATTTGGAAGTTCCCCGTATCGTAGAGGCCGACGATATCACCAGCAACCGCCGTTTCAACCGTTTCACGCGTGTCTGCCATGAATTGCGTCGAGTTGTTTAAACGCATCTTCTTGCCAGTCCGTTGTAAAACGACGTCCATCCCACGGTCAAATTCGCCTGAGCAGATCCGGACAAAGGCAATGCGGTCGCGGTGGTTCGGGTTCATGTTGGCTTGAATCTTGAAGACGAAGCCCGCAAATTCGTGATCAGTTGGTTCAACGACTTCATCATCACGGGTCTTGTGCGCTGCTGGTTTAGGCGCATACTGCAAATAAGTCTTTAGGAACGTTTCGACCCCGAAATTGGTCAGGGCTGAGCCGAAGAAGACTGGCGTCATATCACCAGCCATGACTTTAGCTTCGTCAAAATCATTGCCGGCCTCATTAATCAGTTCCACTTCGTCCAAGGTATCGCGGTAAATGCTATCCTTGGTCAGTTCGTTGCTAGGGTCGAGTTCGCCGTTGTCATCCAACGGTAAGAAGGTCTCCCCCTTTGCTTCGTTATGATACAGTTCGACACGGTGATTATACCGGTCATACAAACCTTTCAGTCCCTTACCCATGCCCATGGGCCAGTTCATTGGGTAAGTTTCGATGCCCAAGACTTCTTCGACTTCGTTCAACAGGTCGAGTGGTTCGCGGCCATCACGGTCTAACTTATTCATAAACGTGAAGATCGGAATCCCACGCATTTTACAAATTTGGAACAACTTCTTGGTTTGCGGTTCGATCCCCTTAGCCGAGTCGATCACCATGACAGCGGAGTCCACCGCCATCAAGGTCCGGTACGTATCTTCAGAGAAATCCTCATGTCCTGGGGTATCCAAGATATTGATCCGTTTGCCATCATAATCGAATTGCATCACGGAACTAGTGACTGAGATGCCCCGCTTCTTTTCAATTTCCATCCAGTCAGACTTAGCGAAATTACCACTCTTCCGCGCTTTAACGGTCCCAGCTTGACGAACGACGCCCCCGAACAATAACATCTGTTCCGTAATCGTCGTTTTCCCGGCATCCGGGTGAGAAATAATCGCAAAGGTGCGCCGGGTATTGACCGCGGCGGTTAATTCTGTCTTATTCATTAAAAATTCCTTTCATCTTACCTTTATATTCAACGTCCACGGTGCTACCGTTCCACCGTTTAAAAACATAGCCTTACATATTTTACTGATATTTGGCCAAAAAATCCAGTACCGCCCCTATTCTGTGCTGGATTTATCGCAAATTCACTTTACAAAGGCGTTTTATTCGGATATTAATCGGTTTCAGCCGGCCCATTGAAAAATAATATGGCCTTTTGTTTGGATTCACGAATTAAGTTGTGTACAATGTAATTGTTTTAAACGTTCAGTTTTGCAGTCTATCAGTCTATTTATGAGGAGGATGTTTTGTATGGCAGAACAATTTGATGTTTTATATCTCGGTAGTGGACATGGGACCTTTGATGGTGCGATTCCGCTGGCTGCCCGTGGCAAAAAGGTCGGCGTGATCGAAACTGATTTGATTGGTGGGACTTGCCCGAACCGGGGCTGCAACGCCAAAATCACTTTGGATCAACCAGTGGCGCTCAAAAACCAAGTCGCGAACTTTCAAGGTTACGGTTTAACTGGTGGTCCGGAAATCGACTGGAATGCCAATTTCAAACACGAACGGGCCGTCATCGAAGGCTTACCGGACATGATTGCCGGTCTGATGGAACAAGCAGGTGTGACGTTGATTCACGGCCGCGGCGAGTTCGTGGACGCCCACACGTTACAAGTCGGCGACGACACTTACAGCGCTGACAAGATCGTGATCGCGACCGGTCAACATCCGCACCGTTTGGACATTCCTGGTACCGAACTCGCTCATGACAGCAACGACTTCCTGAACTTGACCGACCTCCCACAACGGATTACGGTCATCGGGGCCGGCTACATTGGCTTGGAATTCGCTAACATGGCGCTGACAGCTGGTAGCCAGGTCACCCTCCTCATGCGTGGCGACCAAGCCCTGCGGCAATTCCACCAACCATTCGTTGAACGCTTATTGGCCGAATTACAAGACCAAGGCTTAGACATTCGGCGCGACTGGGTTCCAACCGGCATCAAGCAAACGGGCGATGAGCTGACCGTAACGAGTGCGGACGACCAAGTGACCACTGATTGGGTTCTCGATGCGACCGGTCGGCAACCCAACACCGCCAACCTGGGACTCGAAAAAATTGGCGTGACCTATACCAAGGCCGGCATCAATGTCGACGACCACTTACAAACCAGTGTCGCGGGCGTATATGCCTCTGGTGATGTGATTGCTAAGTCTCAACCTAAGTTAACACCGACCGCGATTTTTGAATCCCAGTACCTGACCCACTTATTCATGGGTGACACCAACGCGGCGATTCAATACCCAGCCATTCCATCGGTCGTCTTCACCTCACCACGACTCGCCCAAGTTGGGACGATTCCAAGTGCCGATGCTAGCGACGTCAACGTAACTGTCAGCGATTTGAAAGATGACTGGTTCCGCCAGACGACGCGCGACGTTCAGGGCCATAACCTGGTTGTGACTGATGACCAACAACGCTTAGTCGCAGCCGCCGAATTGGGTGAACAAGCCGATAACACCATCAACACGCTGCTACCAGCTATTCAATATCAACTGACACCTGCCCAACGTGAACAACTCGTCACCCTCTTCCCAAGTATTGGGTCGACAGCTTGGTCCGCTATTTAACGAAATTTAAAATCCAACAAAATTTTCGGCAACCAGCCCTAATTTGACGGGGCTGGTTGCCTTTATTGTTATTCCGTTGAAAACTTTTTACACAAATATGGTTGAAATTTGTAAATAGTTTTATTACAATGAAAGCGAATACAAAAAGTGATTAATAATTTTCATAAAAAAGAGGGTTTTAATGATGAAATTAGGATTGATTGGTTTAGGTAAAATGGGCATGAACTTGGCACTCAATATGCAAGACAATGGACACACTGCAGTCGGGATGGACCTTAACCCCGACAACTTACAACTGGCAGAACAACAAGGCATCGCGACGGCGACGGACTTAGCTGATTTGATTGCACAACTGCCGTCCCCCCGCATCATCTGGATCATGGTTCCAGCTGGTAAGGCGACGGATAGCGTCATCAGTCAGCTCACCGACAGCCTGAGTGCCGGGGATATCGTCTTGGACGGTGGCAATTCTCACTACCAAGATAGCATCCGTCACGGCCAGCAACTCGGCGCACAACATATCAACTTCTTGGATGTCGGCACTTCCGGTGGTCAAGCTGGTGCCCGCCACAACGGTAACTTTATGATTGGTGGCGACCCTGCGACATTCAAAGTCGTTGAACCACTATTTCAAGCAATCGCGGCACCCGATGGTTATTTGTACACCGGCCCAGTTGGCAGTGGCCACTACTTGAAGATGGTTCACAATGGGATTGAGTATGGTATGATGGCAGCAATAGGTGAAGGCTTTGATGTTTTACAGCATAGTCAATTCACTTATGACAACGCTGCTGTCGCCAAGATGTGGAACAACGGCTCCGTCATCCGTAGCTGGCTCATGGAACTCGCCCAAGACGCCTTCAGTAAAGACGGTAACTTAGACGACATCAAGGGCGTTATGCATTCATCTGGTGAAGGTCGCTGGACGCTAGACACCGCCCTTGACCAACAAGTCGCCACGCCAGTCATCGCTATGGCACTGATGATGCGCTACCGATCCACCACGGATGATACCTTTACGGGTAAAGTTGTTGCCGCATTACGCAACGAATTTGGCGGCCACGCTGTCGACCACGAATAGGAGGAACCTGCACCATGACTTACCTAATCGGAACAGATTTAGGAACTACAAGTACCAAGTCGGTCTTATATGACCATCAAGGCCACGTCATTGCCAGCGCAAACGTCGGCTACCCACTCTATCACGATACCGTGACGACTGCGGAAGAAGACCCCCAGGAAATTTGGCAGGCCGTTCAAGCCACGATTCACCAAGTAAGTGCGGGAATCGCCACCGACGAGATTGAAGGCATCGCCTTCTCTTCAGCAATGCACAGTCTGATTTTATTAGACGCCAATAAGCAACCGCTTACGCGCGTAATTACCTGGGCGGACAATCGGGCAGCTGCAGATGCCGCAGCCTTAAAAGCCCAACCGCTCGGCCAGCAACTCTACGAGATGACCGGGACCCCGATTCATCCGATGAGTCCACTAGTCAAGTTACACTGGTTTGCCAATCAGCAACCGGACTTATTGAACCAAGCCCGCTACGTCGTTGGCATCAAGGAATACATCATCTATCTAATGACGGGACAGTTGCAGATGGACTATTCAATGGCTAACGCGACCGGTCTCTTCAACTTGTATAACTTTGACTGGGAACCAGCCGCACTTGACTACGCCCACGTAACGCGGGCCCAATTACCCCCATTAGTTGATACGGACGCCGTAATTAACGGTTTAACGCCGACTGCCGCTGGTGAACTGGGGTTGCGTTTAGCCACCAAAGTCATCATGGGGGCGAGTGACGGTGCACTCTCTAACTTGGGCGTCGGCGCCGACGAACCCGGTGTGGCCGCGATCACAATTGGGACATCCGGTGCCGTACGGGTCATGACGAAACAACCTTACTTAGACCCTGAAGGCCGGCTCTTCTGTTACTACGTCGCTCCGCATCACTGGATCGTCGGTGGTCCCATCAATAACGGTGGTCAGGTCTTCCGTTGGGTCCGCGATGAATTATTTACGACCGAATCGCAAGTCGCACGCGACCACCAACAAGACCCATACGACCAGTTGACAGCGCTTGCGGCCACCGTTCCCGTTGGGGCGCACGGCCTGTTATTCCACCCGTATTTGAGTGGTGAACGGGCCCCACTGTGGAACGCGGATGCGCGCGGTTCATTGCTCGGCGTGACGACAACGACAACCAAGGCCGACATTGCGCGTGCCGTACTGGAAGGCATCGTCATGAATTTAAACACCGTATTGCAACTGACGGCCGCAGCCGAACCGGTGCATGCGATTCGTGCCACGGGTGGCTTTGCCCGCTCTAGTCTCTGGCGTCAGATTTTGACGGACGTCCTCGGCCAACCTATCACGATTCCCAGCAGCTTCGAAAGTTCGTGTTTAGCCGCTGCCGTGATTGGACTGAAATCCCTAGGACACATTGATGATTTAAACGCGATCCACGCGATGATTGGAAATACTGAGACTTATCAACCAAACGCAGCCAATCATCAACTGTATCACCAACACCAAGTCGTTTTCGACCACGTGACCGCGCAACTCGCGCCACTATATCACGAAATCGCAACTCTTAATCGTTAGGAAGTGTACACCATGCCATTCGTTGTTCTAACACTTGGAATAATCTTACTATTATTACTCATTATTAAATTCAAGCTGAACACCTACATCGCACTGATCGTCACCGCGGTCGTGGTGGGAATCGGCTTAGGAATGCCACTGACGAAGATCGCTACCAGTATTCAAAACGGGATTGGTGGTCAACTGGGTGAACTGGCCCTCGTCTTTGGGTTCGGTGCCATGCTCGGACGCTTAGTCGCCGATGCCGGTGGTGCTTATACCATTTCGACGACCTTAATCGATATTTTTGGTCGCAAACGGCTCCAAATTGCCATCGTGGTGGCGTCCTTCATCATTGGGATCGCCCTGTTCTTTGAAGTCGGCATCGTCCTGCTGATTCCAATCGTCTTTGCAATTGCGATTGAAGCGCAAGTGCCCGTGTTGTATCTCGGGATTCCGATGGGGGCGGCGCTGTCCGTGACCCACGGCTTCTTGCCACCACATCCGGCACCCACGGCGATTGCCACGACCTTAAACGCCAATGTTGGTCACGTACTGCTATTCGGGATCATCATTGCGATTCCAACGGTTTATATCGCGGGTCCCCTGTTCTCACGTTGGGCGCAAAAAATGGTGCCTGACGCTTTTGCTGGCAAACCTAAGATGCCACTCAGTAGTTCCGAACGTAAATTCAAAGTCTCCGAAGCGCCTGGTTTTGGTCTCAGTGTCCTAACCGCCCTCTTCCCAGTCATTTTGATGACGATCACGACCGTCTATGAACTCGTTGTGGACCACGGCGTGACGCCGAAGAATCCGTCAACCATCGATTCAATCGTGCGCTTGATTGGGGCGCCTGGAATTGCCATGTTGATTTCGCTATTATTTGCACTCTGGTCCATGGGGATTCATCAGCACAAGTCGCATAAAGCCATCACGGCCACGGTCGAAGATGCGACCAAGTCGATCGCGATGCTCCTCCTGATTATTGGTGGCGGTGGCGCCTTCAAGCAAATCTTGATCGATGGTGGTGTCGGTAAAGCCGTTGCCCAACTCTTCAGTGGCAGCAGTATTTCCCCACTCATCTTAGGTTGGCTGGTTGCCGTTATCTTGCGGGTCTCACTGGGTTCTGCGACCGTTGCGGCTCTGACCGCTGCGGGCTTGGTTGCGCCATTAATGACGCAAGCTGGTATCGATCCAGCGCTGATGGTGATTGCCATTGGTGCCGGGAGTGTGGCTGCTTCTCACGTCAATGACGCGGGCTTCTGGATGTTCCGCGAATACTTCGATTTGACGGTCAAACAGACGTTACTGACCTGGACCGTGCTAGAAACGATTATCGCGGTCTGTGGACTCGGCGGTGTGCTGGCGCTCAATGCGGTGTTCCATTAATCTTCTAACATTGACTGTGGGTGCGCAACGCTTTAATAAATGCGTGTCCACTACCTCATCCACCGAATGTGACCGGGCGTTGGCTCGCTGTGGGCGCAATGTCGGTCATCCTAAAAAATCAGGTTCCTGAGACCTTGCTCGGGAACCTGATTTTTTTGTGTACGGTTCATAAAAAAGTTGATATTGAGACCACTTGATTTAATCAACGCGACTACTGGTCACTCGCCTTGTTTCGTCGTGCCACTTCCAAGCACTGACGGAAATCGTCACCGGATACCAGCAAACATGGTGACCACGTTTCAAAGCTGCGCCGTTTCAATTTGGCTCATTGGATATCGATGAACATCTAACGGCCACCTTGCAAAATCACATCGCGTCAATCCAGCTCATTGCCTGCCATACTCACGCCTTACTTCGAGGACTTGGATGACTTTTTATTAGCTGGAACACTAGCCTGCGTTGC
This sequence comes from Lactiplantibacillus plantarum EGD-AQ4, assembly GCF_000463075.2. Lineage (GTDB taxonomy): Bacteria > Bacillota > Bacilli > Lactobacillales > Lactobacillaceae > Lactiplantibacillus > Lactiplantibacillus plantarum_A. Next base: position 27,115 of record NZ_AVAQ01000018.1, on the reverse strand, counting down.
CTTAGCGGGTTGCGGCTGATAGACGGTCGTTTGTTTGCGGAGGTGTTCCTCATTGCGGAGCTCCACAATATTGTACAAGTAAATAACCACGGTCCGGACTACCGCGTAGAACGGGACTGCCAGAATCATGCCGAGAACCCCGGCGATATTGCCCGCCGCTAACAATAGAATAATAATCGTGAGCGGATGAATCTTCAACGTGCGCCCGATGATATTCGGATAAATCAAGTTACCATCCACTTGTTGCACGATGACCACGACAATGATGACGTAAACGACTTGCATTGGTGATTGCGTAAAGGCCACAATCAGTGACGGCGCGATTCCAATGTACGGTCCCACGTACGGAATAATATTAGTCAACCCAGCAATCACACCCAGCAATAAGCCATAGGGTTGTGAGATCAGCATATAACCAATCGCGGTGAAGGTCCCAACGAATAAGCACTCGATGACCTGACCACTGATATAACTGGAAATCGTATCCCCCATTTTTTGCAACAAACCGATGACTTCCGGACGCTGCTTCTTCGGTAAAAACCGACTGATGGCCGGAATAAACTTCTCACTGTCCTTTAGCATGTAAAACAAAACCACGGGAATCGTGATTGCCATGATGGTCACACTGGTAATCACCGAAATAACAGCGACAACACTGGTGGTCAAAGATGACAAGAAGTTCTGGGAGTACTTACTAATTTCACCATTAAACTGCTTGGTATAGGAACTAATGTCGATTTTTTGCAAAATTGAGCTGTTACCAATCATCTTAGTGGCCGCTTTTTGCATGTCAGTTGCAATACCTGGTAAGTTACTGATCAGTTGCGTCACCTGCGTTACCAGTCGTGGCACCAAGGAAACGGCGCCCCAAGCTAAAATTCCAAATAATAGCACAAACACAATGGCCACGGCCCCGGTCCGTGTAATGTGAAACTTTTTATAATGAATCTTGGTCAGCAACTTGACTAACGGATTTAGCATGTAGAACAAAAATCCGGAGATCAAGATGGGCATGAAGACGACACTCAAGAATGTGCCGATGGGTTGAAATAAAAAGCTAATATTCGTGCAGACCCAGATCAAGGTCGCGACGATTAAAATTTCGAGTGACCAGAATAATAAGGACGACTCCTTTAGGCGCTTAAACACTCGCGCTCCTCCCCTTCTTGGTGCAATTATTAATGCAGTATTAATGCGTCAATTATACCCTATTTTAGTTCACAGTAATATGATTTCGAAATTTCTCACAAAATCTATTTAAAATTGATGAGAATAATGGTAATTTAATTAATGAACGACAAACTGTTAAAGGAGCGTTTAATTATGTCACGTAAAATCGCTATTATCGGGATGGGCCACGTTGGTTCCACCGCCGCACACTACATCGTCGCCAATGGCTTTGCCGACGACTTAGTTCTTATTGATACCAATACCAGCAAGGTTGAATCAGACGCGCTTGATTTCCAAGACGCCATGCCTAACTTGCCTTACCATACCAATATCATCGTCAACGATTACAGTAGCCTGGTCGACACCGACGTCATCATCTCTGCCATCGGGAACATCAAGCTGCAGGACTCCCCAACCAACGACCGTTTTCTAGAATTGCCGTTCACGAGCACCCAGGTCAAGGATGTTGCGACTAAAATCAAGGCCAGTGGGTTCCACGGCATCATGGTCGTCATCACTAACCCAGTGGACGTCATTACGTCAATCTATCAAGCAGTGACGGGCTTGCCGAAAAACCACGTCATCGGCACGGGCACGCTACTCGACTCCGCACGGATGAAACGCGCCGTGGGTCATGCACTCAACTTAGATTCCCGTTCAGTCGATGGTTACAACCTCGGTGAACACGGCAATTCCCAATTTACTGCTTGGTCGACGGTCCGGGTCCTCGGTCACCCCATCACCGAATTAGCAGCCAAACGTGGCCTTGATTTGGATCAACTTGATGCCGAATCACGTGAAGGTGGCTTCAAAGTCTTCCACGGTAAGAAATACACCAGTTACGGCGTTGCCACGGCAGCGGTGCGGTTAGCCAACACCGTCTTAAACGACGCCTTAACCGAACTCCCCGTCTCCAACTTCCGCGAAGAATACGGCGTCTACCTGTCATATCCAGCCGTGGTTGGTCGTGACGGTGTAGTCGAACAAGTTCAACTTGATTTGACAGACGAAGAATTGCAAAAACTACAAGTCTCCGCCGATTACATCAAAACTAAATACGCTGAAAGCCAAGATAACTAGTTCGTTTGAGATTAGTTGTGGCTGAAGGGCTTGTAACCGGGCAACGTGCATTCTGCGTTGGCCGGTTTTTGTGTGGGTCGCTTTTTCATAACCATTAACGTTCACTTAAAAAACAATCGCGAGTAATTGATTACGGTTAGGAAATATAACATCCCGACAAAAAGACGTGCAAAGCAGGAATTCACGGCCTATATTAGTGAACAACTCTGACACATCTAATCGTAATCAGGAGGACTTCACTTTGACACTCAAAACGCGTATTGCTACAAGCACCATGCTCACGCTAATTAGCTTAAATTCAGTTGGTTTCACCAGTACTGCCAGCGCCAGGACTCATCCGGTTTATGGGCAAATTCGTGACCACCAAATAATCACACTATATCCGCAACTTCCGACCAATCGCCGACAATTACGACGTGGTCACCATACCAACCTCAAAACCACGATCACATTTAAACTCGAGCACCCCGTCGTTGGCTTTGGTGGCACTTATTTCCACATCATCAGTGGGCGGACTACTGGTTGGGTCCGTCGCCAGGTCGTGCGGCCAGTTGTGGCAACACGTCCCCAGTCCAAGCTACTTGTGATCCGACAACGCGCCATTCACGGTTCAGTTGTCCCGCCAGTTGGCTCATTACTCTGGACCAACATTTCGACAAAGAGCCTCCGCTTAAGCACCTCTATACGACTCACAGCCAAACAATTAAGCCGACTCCGGCTACGAATCACCAGTCATATTTGGACCAATCATGGGCAATATTATCAGCTCAGTGGCCGAAATGGATTCCGAGCCTGGATCCCGGTTATGCGTGCTGGTTCACTCGCGACACCAGCCAATCCCAATTCAACCGCGCGTACACCGCACGTTACAACCCGGATTTCAGCAAGTCACCACGTGCCTACTAACACGCATCTCACGACTCCAGTAGCACTCAAGCACACCACTCCTGCCCCAGATGTAAAGGTAGTCACACCAAATGCGCAGCCAACCAAAACCGCCACCCCTAGTCATACGCAACAACCGCAGCCAAGCAGTACGTCGCCTCGTTTGAATCACACTGCGGCACAACCTAGCAGTCAACAAACAAACGCACCTTCCACTCAGGGGAGTCGGGTCACACCTACATCAACGAAGCGCACAACGACCGCGATTGTCCACGCTAATCATCCAGTGGTGACACCAACCAGCGCGACTTGGGCTAGCAGTGCACCGGCAACCGGCCCACAAACAGTCCGTGTTCCAGCGGTTTCTCAAGCTAGTTCAGCCTTGAAGTCAGCAGCAGCTGTGACCATTGTAACGTCTGCCGCCCAGAAACCAGTCGTGAACGCTAGCAGTGTAGACAGACCAGCTCAGTTGCCTAATCACGAACACGGGGCAGCTGACAAAATAATCGTTGCCCATCTGCAACCTAGTTCATCGCCAGTCAAACCTACTGCCGCTAATCAGGTCAAACCAGTATCGAATGGCCGGCCAACGACTAGTCAAGTTGCGCCCACAAAAACGAGTCAAGCTTCTGCGAGCCAGTCAACGGCCAATGTTGCTAATACTGCAAGTCAATCGATTCAGATGTCAACTGCAGCGACGACTACCAGTCAAACAGCAGCTAGTCAAGCTACAGCGACGAGTCAGAGCAGCACTGCCTCTCAAACGCAGCCAGCCACGAGCCAGTCAGCGACTAAATCGGCGATGAGTGCTACGTCCAGTCAGGCAGCCTCAAGCGTTTCCAGCCAGTCTAGTAGCGCCGCGTTAAAGCCAAGTATACCGGCATCCGTAGCCACCCCGGTAATAACACCCAAGTACACGGCCCAACAAACGCTGCAGAGCATCAACCAACTGATGGCCACCAACCATTTCATGGGTACGCTACTGCTGACGAACAACGGACCCGCGGGCGTGCGCATCTTGCCATTCGGTTCAGCTAACCTACAGCAACATATCGCCAATACTGCGGACGAAGCGTACCCGTTGGCATCACTCGAGAAATCAGTGACTGGTGCCATGATTCAGCAATTGATCGACGCTGGTAAACTAACGATGGACACGACGCTGGCCAAGTTTTACCCACAAGTGCCGTACGCACAATCCATCACGATTCGACAACTGCTTGACCATACATCCGGGATCCAGATGGGCGAACCCGTACCTAGTCAAGCCTTGACGAACGACCAGCAGGCGATTGCTTTCACGTTGAGCCACTTGACTTCCACCAATCAGCATCACTGGTCTTATTCCAACGCCAACTTCACCCTGCTCGCCGGTATTATCGACCAGCTCACAGGCAAGTCGTATCGTGATAACTTACAAACGAACATTGTGGCACCACTGGGATTGAAGCATACCTTCATCTACGACCAAGTCCCGTTAACTGCGGTTCATCCGCAACCATATACGTACAACAATGGCGTGACCGTCACCCGCACGATTTCGACTAACCTGCTTTCAAGCGAACTCGGCTGCGGTAATTTATATGCTAGCGTTGGTGATTTTTACACCTTCATCAACAGTCTAGTCAACGGCCACGTGGTTACTCCGGCGGGCTTCCAAGAATTAGCTGATCACTTGCAACCCGTCTATTCAGGTGGCATTTACTACCGGCCAGATGGCACTTTACGCATTGGCGGTGCTGACAATAGCCTGTACAGTCTATATATCGGGACCACGGACGGTAAGGTGGCGATGGTCCTGTTCGCCAACCAGGCCAAATGGTCGACCATGAATACGATTGGGCTTCAAATCGAGCAACAGTTGGCCCAAACAGCGACCTTGTAATCTGGCATCCGCGGGTAGTCGTATTTAAGAAACGCCACAGTCGCATTGATTCTGCAATAGCTCAAGTGGTTATGTAAAGCCCAATCATAGTGATCATCGAACTCAAAAACGCGCCTGCTTAGCAAATTACTGAAGCGTTACTTCAACTTCGCCTCTGCCTATCCAGACATTAGTCACAACTAGCACCACGACTTCAAATTACCAAACTACCTTCGCACCAGCGACTGATATGATAGCGTCCAAAAAAGGTCCCAACACCAATTCGTGTCGGGACCTTTTATTGTGAGTGCCGATACCGTATTAACGGCAATCGCACTCGATCTTTATCATTAACTAAATTCCATATCGTGATGATTCGTCTTGGCCAATTGGCTGACGATTTGTAACCAATCCTTCATGCTGACCATGACAGCTGAATCTTGGGTATTGGGATTTTCCACCTCAATGGTATCGTGGCCTTGATTAACAATCGTTAACAACTGGTTGATATTTTTCTTTGCTAATGCGGTAGTAACTTTTTTCATACGCCCATCTCCCAATCCGTTCCATAATTGTTGCCATTGTGCACCAATCAACGAAGTGCGTCAAGCAGTGCGAGCAATTATTCAAGTAACTGAGCAATATTCTACACTATCCCAGCGGGCGTTGCACCTAAAAGGACCGCATTTTACCGAAAATTAAAGTCGCGGGGTCTTGAACATCGACTTGAGCACGTTGCGGATGATTTTCATCTGCTCAGCTGTAATCGGCTGACCGTCGTATTCAAACTGGTTTTTCTTGTTCTCGACGACCTTCTTCAAATCAACGGCAGCGGAATTGGCACCCTTGGCAGTCGGTTCTTTATCCTTACCAACTAGTTTGGTATAACTCGTTCCTAACACCTGGGCAACTTCTTTCAGGGTCCCCACTGACGGCGTGTGTTTTTTCCAACTATAGATGGCGCTAGCACTTAGGCCTGCCAACGTTGCCACTTCAGCCAAAGTCAGGCCGTTCTTCTTCGCAAACTGACGAATATTTTTGAGTAATTCACCATTATCGATCTTCAAAAAAGCCATGTCGGTCACTCCTATCAACATTCTAATCTCTGAATTGCCAAGCTATTCAAGCTGTTCATATCTTTTAAAGAAACCGCAATCACGTTGCAACATCCTTGTCACATTCAGCGCTTATGATAGGGTCAACGTTTGATAATAAAATGGAACAAGGGGATTTCGGGGAGGAAATACATAATGAAACAACGTCTAATTGTACTAATCGTTGCCATTGTCGGTCTAACTGTCGGTCTCTTACACGCCCCTGCTGTCGAGGCGCAAGCCGCAAACCGGGTCATCACGACGACGTCAGTCACCAAGACGGCCTATCTCACTAAAAATTCACAGGGCGGTCTCTATCAAATGAGCGGTCCCGCTAACAATACCAAAATCAAGACGCTCGGCAAGTTGCAACGATACGGCAACCCAACGTGGTTCGTCACCAAACAACGCCAAGTCCGTCTCGCCAATCGCACCACTGCCAAGTACGCTTACGTCACCAGTGCCAACAATCGCGTCAAAGGCTGGGTCAAGACGGGTTCCATTAAGAAGAGCACGCGTTCCTTCACGAATCTCTACAATGTCGCCAAATCCAAACTCGGTCACCGCTACGTTTACGGTGCAGTCGGCCCCAACACGTTTGATTGTTCCGGCTACACCAAGTACGTCTTCAAACAAGCGGCCCAGAAGAACCTACCGCGAGTCGCCCAAGCGCAGTACCGTCAATATCGCAAGATTTCCAAGCAACGCGCACAAAAAGGCGACTTGGTCTTCTTTGGTAGCAACACCGGCTCGATCTCGCACGTCGGTATCTATGTCGGCGGTGGTAAAATGATCGACGCGCAGGATAACGGCGTCAAAAATGAAAAAATCTACGTTCCTTGGTGGCACGCGGTTGGCTATTGCCGGCCCGTCAACTTTGGGGCTTAACCAATCAACTTATGTCATCACCCATCGGACCCGCAGACTTGCTTGTGGGTCCTTTGTTATTTTCGCGATTATCCTGACCGCTGTCAACTGTGACGGTCAGTTCGGACTGCGACTGGCTTAACTGCTGGCTGTCCGGCGTTCGAATCGCCGCGTTTTCTTCGGTTGATGCGCACTATATTAATTGATTTGTCATGAAATATGATTAAAATGTGTCCATTGGTGGATGCCTGTTCGTCAGCCGGTGTGCGCCTTAGTCCGACTTCCGGGGCCGGCGTAAGACGCAACTATCAATCAGTTTTACCTAACTCGCTTTGTTTCCAGTGGGTCTCAGCTGGCCGTCTTTGAAAACGTATTTATCGATAACAAAAGGGAGCGCCGAAACGTGGCTGCTCCCCTTGTATTTTAATTACGCCGCTGACAAACCGTCAGCAGAGCTATTGCCGACGTGATAGTTCTTGATAGCGACTATACCAGATATCGATGTAGTCTTGTGAAAACGGCCCCTTTTTGTGCTTGATCCAGTCGACTAACACCTTCACATTTGCTTTTAAAATGCGATCAGTATCGGCTGAATAGTGCCACTGGGCGCCGTGTTCTTCGTACTCATCAACATCTAGCAACCGACGTTCACCATCCGGAAAGACTTTGACATCCAAATCATAGTCGATGTACTTCAAAGCCTCTTTGTCTAACACATATGGTGATGCCAGGTTGCAATAGTATGAAACGCCGTTATCGCGAATCATCGCCACGATATTAAACCAATAATGCTTATGAAAATAAACGATTGCTGGTTCCCGCGTCACCCACCGACGGCCATCATCTTCGGTGACCAGTGTGTGATCGTTACAACCAATTAAGACGTTCTCGCTTGTTTTGAGTACCATTGTATCGCGCCAAGTTCGATGTAAACTTCCGTCGTGCTTATAGCTTTTGATCGTAATGAAGTCGCCTTCCTTAGGTCCTTTCGCCTCGCGCGCCATATTAACCCAACTTTCTAACTGAGGGTAAATTTTCATCGAATTTCATTAAACATTATACCAGATTTTTATGGCGTGCGGGCAGGTAATTCGACCTTTTCACTCATCCGCGACTTGTTCGTCGATAAATCGGTTAATTTCATCCATCATGAAGCCCTTTTGAAACAGGCTGCGTTTCGTCCGCATCGCCCGTTCCCGAAAACTGTATTTACGGTTGCGTTGCCAGAGCTTGGTGCCTTGCGTGACAAGGGCTTGCCACTGTTCATCTTCATCCGGTTGGAGGTCTAAGCTCGCGATTGCGGCCGTGATCGTGTCATTGTCGAAGCCCTTGGTCATCATGCCTTGACGCACTTTTTGTTGCATCGTCTTAAACGCCTGCTTGTGATAACGTTTGGCAAGCTTACGGGCCAATTCACTGGCGTTGTCGATTTGTTCGTCTGGACTAAACTGTCCGGCTAACGCATCGTCAATCAGTTGTTCACCGACTCCTTTTTGGCGTAGGTTCTGGCGAATCACCCGTGGTCCCTTATCACTAGTGCGCTTGGCCGTGCGTACAAAGGCATCCGCGTACTGTTGGTCATTTAACAACCGCAGCTCGCGCAACTGTTGCATCGTCGCGTCAATCACGGGCTCATCGATTTCTTCATCACGCAACTTGTCATGAACTTCCTTTTCCGTCCGTAACTGGTGTGATAAATAATCCAACGCCCGCGTGTACGCTCTGGAAACGTCGTCCGCAGCAATCATCGCCGTTTGGAGTTCAGCATCGATTTCCATGCCTTTAAAGACTCGGAATTTGATCATCACCGATTCACTGATGGGAAAGGCATACTTGCCGTCAAGATAAATATTGTAGCGCCCCGCCCGTTTTTGCGCGACGATCTTCGTCACTTTCTCCGTCATGCTTTCCAGCCTCCGATTCAATTAATGGTTGACTATAGTGTACCTAAAAACCGCTTGGTCAAACAACTAATTTCCTCGGGATGCGCTTGAATGCCGAAATGATCGCAAACCATACCTGCAAAGCGATCCAGATTTTGTGCGTCCATCCCATCTAACCCACTGACTGCCTGATTGGGCGTGGCCCGTCGTTGATGGTAATTACTGACGCCTTGCTGCAATTGCCGGCCCTTTTTCAATTGACGATCGACCATCGGCAGGCTCATGTCGATGAGTAACCGGATGCCGCCCGCATAGACCAGTTCAGTCATCAGCGGTCGCTGCACCACATCAACCAGGTACAGCCCGTTATACCAATTGGCCATCCCCCGTTTGGCCGAAGTCTGGGGCATCAGAATGGCTTCCCCGTGAATAATCGGCAGCTTATGCGAAGAGAGTCCTTGATCCGTGGCGACGGCTCGCACTAGATGGGACCCTGAAAAACCTAATTGGCTCGAATAGCGAATCATCAGTTGGCGCGTGCTCCATTTGGTCTTCAAGATGCCTCGTTGGCGATCAAAAACCAGCGTCTTCTCCGGACATTTTAAGTGCCCAATGTCAAGCAGATAAAATGTCTGTAAAACGTCGATTTTGTCACCTTCTAAGCGTATTGCATTTTTGACTAAGCGTTCTGGCTGCCGGGTATCCCAGCATCCAACTTCATTGTACCAGAACGGATTCACGGTGGTGCTCACAATGTTGTCTTGGTTCATGATTCACAAACCCTCCAAAATCTGATTTTGGTCTCTAATATTGAAAATTCTGCACGCACCCCTACTGCAGGCATTAGATTAATCCCATCATATCAATAGAGTCCATTCTATCCTAGTACAATACTCGAAATTGTTGGAATTCTCATTGGAAGATTAATAATGAAAGCAAAACGTCATCTTTCATTCATTTTTCACGCCTCACAATCGGCAACCACCTTCGCTACACTGGAGTCAACCTTGGCCAAGGAATTCAAATCAAACGAGGGATCACTTCATGCACGCAGACCGTCTAGATAATCAAGCCGCGTTCGACTTACTCGCGGAACCAGAACACCAACGCCTCCTCTATGGCGCCTTGAAAGCAGCCAATGTCACCCGCTACCACCCGCAATTTGAAGATTGCGTCACGGTCGCACACCTGACCTGGTTGTCAGCCTATCAGAATTACGAACCGGCATTACCCGCGAATCTACCAGATTTTCGTAAATTCGCCTTTCGCCGTATCAAATGGCGCACCGTCGATTATCTACGGCAACAGACGCTCCGAACCCAGTCACAAGTCAACTTAGAACACGCCTTACCAATCACAATCGACCCGATGCGGGACCAGGAAGCCCACTGGCAACTTTCAGCGCTACTCACAGATTTATTACGCCAATGCCGGCCCGGCGAACGCATCTACCTGACTGAATTCTTCTTGGAAGAACAATCCGTGGCCGATATCATGCGGACTCACGGCGTCAGTCGACGCACCGTTTATAATTGGCGGGCCAGTTTGTTAGCGAAAGCGCACCGGCTGTATCAGGACGCTGGCGAGCAGGATTGAGCTATCATGAACCGGGATTCGTTGATTGGTCGTCATTGCAGTGCCACTTGCGCGTCAGTGAGTGGCGATTGCGTAATTGGTTGATTGCGGCTGTGACTGATTGGTCGCTGATTAATCGCTGGCTGGTGGCTGATTAGTAGTTGGTGAATTGAAAGCTGGTGGCTGATTGGCCGCTGGTGAATCGCTGGCTGATCGCTGATTGGCTGCTGGTGAATCGCTGGCCGGTAACTAATTAGTAGCTAGTGAATCGTAATGATTACCTAGTCAAAAACCCGTTAGTCGCAAGCATTCTAACCCGACAATTTCTGACGACCGACGCTCCCACCATGGCCGGCGCGCGCACGATAAAAACACCACGTTTCACGATAGAAAGGACTTGACAGCATGCACACTTGGTTGAACACGCAACTCATCATGGTCACCACCGACCATCAGCACCGACTTCATCGCCAAACTTGGCACAACTGCCGGAACTTAACCGACGCGGATTTGGCCGTATTACTCCCAATTTTCACCCGGTTGGTCGGCGACGCGATGGCAAATGTCGAGCTTCACATGACCACTGAATATGCGGATTAACGGCAATTTTAAAAAAGTTTGTCAAAATGTTGCACAAAATGGCCTGCTCAACCGTCTGTATTAATGTAAGCTGGCCAGCCTACCACAAACAACTTTAGGAGGAACTACAACATGACTAAAACTTGGTTAAAAGCAACCCTGACTGTTCTAACGACAACTGATCTGGACGAACAACGTAAGCACACGTTTAACGGTATCGCCCAGGACGCGACCGACGAACAACTTGCCGCTTTTGGTAAAGTCATCGAAGTTTTGACGGGTGACCAATTCACCACCGCCAACTTGTCAAACGCCTACCGCTACGACCCACAACCCGCTGCTTAATACACTCACATCCTTAGGAGGAACGCCATGAAAACCTTAGACTTAAGCTTTAAGACTAGCACCAACAAAGTTCACCACTTGAAATTACACTTTGCCAACGACGACTTGAGTAAGGAAGTCGTCAGCCAAGCGATGGCAGATCTGGCTGCCACGAAGCTCTTCGCCAAGGACGGCGAAAACTTAGTCGCTGAACCATTAGCCGCTAAGTACGTCGAAACGATTGAAACACCAATCATCACAGCACCAAAGGCTTAAGCGTATTTCCCGTTGTACCCATAAGCAGCTGTGACGTATGCAGATACAATAAAGGCCGGTCTGGAAATCTTCGGATTTTCCAGGCCGGCTTTTATTGATGGCAGCAAATAAAAAAGCGCGTCGGTTGCCCGATACGCCATGAAACTATCCTATTGACACACTTATTAACAAGCTATGTCAGGTTTTTCTGTTCTCAGCGAACGCTAGTAATTAACTAGCAAAAACATTCTGAATTTTCTGTCCCCAGCGGACGTTAGATTAAATGACCTAACAAGTCTCTGATTTTATAGTTGCCTGACCAACTGCAGAAAACGAATTTTCTACATAGCAACCATACCAAGATGCAAACACTTAGTTAATCATGCCGTCCATGATTGGCTCCACCCTCAAATATCACAGGACAGCCGCGTCGCCTTAGTCGCTGCCCGCTCGACCGGATAAATTTCAATGATGATACTGTTGCCGACCGGATGCCAATCAATGGCTTTGACGAGTGCTCGCATGAACGTACGGGTAATCTGTGTTTTGATTGAAATCCCGCTACGTTCGACGTCGTCATAAAAGATGACCCGCTGATCCAGCTTGTCGACTTTAAAATAATAGTACGCAAAGTGGGCCGTGCCACGTTTCAAAATTAAGTGGTATGAATTATTATAATCCGCGGGAAATACCGTGATCCAATCGTCATTCATGTCGGACATCCTTTTCACTTGAATTTGAGCTCTGCCTTAATTGTACCGTGAACGGTCGGGAAAGCCTAGGGGAAATGTGAAGCGGATGATGAGGGTTGGTAACCCACCTTCTTGAAGATGACTAAAATTCTGATATATTCCACGACGCGATGTAGAAAGCTATCCAAATCTTGAGTTGCCCTTTGTTATTACAATCAGTAAATGGCGGTAACAGAATACTTGATTTCAAACTAAATCATTCTTACTCAGCATCATTACAAACCACGATATGGTCTTTTATACCGGGTCTCTCCAAACAGCCTTTGAAAGTAACCAATCTGTTTAACAATCGGCTTTTCTATCTTGACTTGATATAGCGAGTCAGTACCTTCGATTTTGACCGACATCTTTTGCTGGGCCATTTTTGCATATGAACGCATATTCTGATGAAATAATGGTTTGTTTACCAAGTACATAACAGTCACTTTTTTTCTAGACCTCAAGGCGTAGCCACGTTGCGCATCCCTACGTACAGAATCAAGTCGCTTGGCTACCTGATTTTGTTTACTTGGAGCGCGATGCGCTAAATATTCTTTTTTGTGAATTTCGTAGTGAGTGCTTAGAGCAATATCTCGTTCATTCATGTTTCGCTTCAATAAATACACGGCATGTCGTCCCTTGTAACGAAATTTATAGATTGTTCTAAGGCGGAGTATCACCTTGCGACCAGTGAATGAAAAGCCCAAGAAATCAAAGTTAAATCGTTTATGTGTATTTTCAAAGTATATAGCACCTTGAGCACGATTGTATCGTAGTAATTTACTCTTGCTGGACTCAATCTCAAGTAATACTTTTGAACGACAGATAGCTTTAACCTTATCCTGAATATTACGTATATTTTCTTCACTACAGCCAGCTGCTGGAAGTATAATGGCAAAGTCATCTGAATAGCGGCGATATAAGCCGCCGTATGGCTTTATTAATTCTTCAACACAACCATCAAATTCAAGCATGTACACATTAGCTAGTACAGAACTAATGCTCGTTCCTTGTGGAATTCCTTTTTTATTTGGGCCAGACACTTTCAGTTGATTGGCCTTTGAAAGTTCTGAAATCACTCCCATTCCACCTTTATACCGACCTTCTGAAACTTGGAGACTCTTCAAATCACCCTTTGAAATAGAACGATACTTAGTAACTGCATTCAAAACAGCCTGCCAGTCTTTAGGTATTTTTCCATTACAATAACTTTTTAATATTTGTTTCGTATTTTTAAAGAGAATTTGGTGGTTTAAGTTATCGAAAAAGGAAGAAAAATCGCCTTTAATAATCCAAGAATCACCTGTTCGCCATAAATAGTCAAAAACTTCTTTGGCCCCAGTTATATTTGATTTTCCTGGACGATACGCAACTGCAATTTTATCAATATCCGTGTTAGTCACATACTGTTGATAACACATACTCAATATCCGGCCATAATAGCTAAACAATAGTGCATCATGGTGAGACGCTAGCGAAATCATTCTAGACTTATTGTGAAGGCCTTTTTGGGGGTTCACTTTATCCAAATAACCATATTTTTTGAAATTTATGTTGAATGTGATGAAGGGTAAATGACGAAATGTCCTAACATATGTATCACTATCCAATTTTCTAAGTAACTTCTTCTTTGCAGCGGCGGTCAGTGGCTTATCAAAGTGAATATAATTTTTAGCTTTGCTCTTTAAGCAATCATTCCGTGCCTGCAGTTTCATTTCAGTATAGTTCATTTTTCCCCCATAAATACAGCAGCCTCACACATTTGTCAATATGGAAACTTGACGATTTGTGTGAGGTGCGAGAATCGCGAGTGCTTATATTATTCCAGAACTAATGAACACACTCTAAAATGTTAGTCTTTCCTTTATAGATCAATAATTACTTTGGAGGCAGAATAATGCGGAACTTATCCTACACGTCCACTAGCGCCTTAATTGTTCAGTTACAACTTCGGCTATCGGTGGTCATCGAAATGCCAGCGACAGGAGTAGTTACAATTCTTGCAATCTTAGCCACGTTAGTGTATAAAACGCTGTCAGGATGTGATTATTTCTGGAGTGATACCCTGATAAACTAATTCTATCATAAAATTAGTTTGCATTCATAGAAGTTTTTACCAAAATATGTCAGTACCCTTGCTACAATTTATCCTAAAGCTTTTAGCATGAATAGGCCTGGAAAACAACTTATACATTTACCTAGTTAGTCTCAAAAAACAAGATTTTCATAAGTCCTCCCAGTTCACTTAAATATTTCAGTTTCATCAATCGTTATGGCGCCGTTCAATAACATTTTTAATCTGCTCTTCAAAAGCCTGTTTACCACGTTCAGTCAGCATGCCTTTGGAAGACTCATAAAGCGACTGAGCCAACTCCGGAGTTGTTTCTAAGGCAAGCAACCGTTCACTATTAGTCTCAGATGCCAGCGCGCCAATCTCATAAGTCGCAATGGTTATGGCTGACCATCCGAACAGTGCCGCAAAGTCGTGCTGACTTAAGTTCCACCGTTGGCGTAAGGCTTTAATTCGACTGGGTGTGATCATCATGTGGTTACTCCGGTATGCATCGAAAGCAGTGTGAATTGCTTCATTATCAAGCTCTTGATCAAAGACTTGCTTGCCAGTTGCATGGTCAAAGCGTGCCTTAGTCACCACCATAATTTGCTCACCACGAATCGTGTAAACCTCTTGTATTGCTCTAATTTCAGTGCTCATCATCGTACCCCTTCACTCAATGTCTTGTGAAACGAGAGAACTTTAGCTAGCCCTGAATACTTCAACTTAATGACCAGCTGATTTTCATCAACTCTGCTCGTGACTAATCGACATTCAACACTACTTCATCATTGAGTCATAATTGACTGTAGCATCGGAACAATGTTGTCGCAAACATCCCGACCCACGATTACCAACCAGCCGTGGAAAGTTACTAATCGCTGCAGTTATGCGCGATCACTATTCCTGGTCAGATGCTGACTAACTCGTTTTCGGCTCACCATTATCGTCAAGAACAGGTATCCAACTTAGCTTCATCAGCACCCGTCCAAACACCCCCAACCCCACTGTTCATTAACTAATTTTACGCCCGCCGACTTTTCCCACTTATCGCGTCATTTTAAGTTGCTAACAATTGCATCTTTAGCCAATGCTGGTAAATTATAGTTAACCAAATTTCAAAAGTCATGTGACGCCCTAACTTCCACGGTTGAATGCAAAACACGAGTTTATTATTTTAAGATGTTTGCTATGGTAAGCTTAACCGAAACCCCAAATGTCAATCTTATCAGGTATATTTACTTGATAGACATTTTGTACTATAATTATAAAGTTGTATGGATATTGTTAATACATAGTCAGTTCAGCAACAACCCGAACAGTAGTAATAGATTAATCTGGCTGTGGTTTACGGGGGAAAATATTTAAAGGAAGCATAGGGTGTTACTTATGGAATTGAAGGAACGAGAAATCAGACCGATTACGATTGACGCTGTGCGTCAGCATCGTCGCTATGGTTATCGGTTCATTAAACGCGTATTTGACTTTGTCGCTAGTCTCTTAGGCCTCATTATCTTATCACCACTCTTCTTAATTATCGCCATTGCGATTAAGCTTGAAGATCCTAAGGGCTCAGTTTTCTACTCCCAAACACGTTTAGGACGCAGCGAAACGCCGTTCAA
Source organism: Lactiplantibacillus plantarum EGD-AQ4 (assembly GCF_000463075.2). Lineage (GTDB taxonomy): Bacteria > Bacillota > Bacilli > Lactobacillales > Lactobacillaceae > Lactiplantibacillus > Lactiplantibacillus plantarum_A. The sequence continues at coordinate 11,133 of NZ_AVAQ01000018.1, read as the reverse complement.
AATGTATAAATTTCGCTCGATGGTTTCCAACGCTGATGAATTGTTGGACCAATTACTTAAAAATAACGAAATTGATGGCGCCATGTTCAAAATGCAAGACGATCCACGGGTCACCAAGATTGGTAAGTTCATCCGTAAGTATAGTATTGATGAATTGCCCCAATTGCTGAACGTCTTACAAGGTTCCATGAGCTTGGTTGGGCCACGGCCACCGCTGCCACGAGAAGTTGCTGAATATACGGAATATGACAAGCAACGCCTGGCCGTTAAACCTGGTTGTACCGGGTTATGGCAAGCTACCGTTCGCAACAGCGTGGGCTTCGATGAGATGGTCAAGTTAGACTTACAATACATCTCTAAACGCAGCGTGGCATTCGACGTCTACATTCTATTTAAGACAGTCGTGATCATGTTCAAGCCAAACGGTGCTTATTAAATTAACCACAACTAAAAACGTTGAACCAATTTCAGGGGGATTTTGGTTCAACGTTTTTTAGTGTGGTGACACGTGAACGACTTAGAAATAATCTGTGCAGCATAAATCAATCCGGTTTTTTATTCACTGCTCCCCCCTTTTCTGTGCGCACCGTCACATCAGACGACCAAAAATAGCTGCCGGATGCGATTAGTCGGGGTAGATTTTGGACCCACTTATATCGCGAAGGTGGCGTGCGAGGCTGCGAACACATTCAGCCAAATCCTCCATCCAGTAATAATCGATATTAATAAACAATTTAGTTTAAAATCACCACCAATAATATTGATGATTTTATCAAATAATAAGTTTGTTAATAACCAACCTTAGCCGGTTAAAACCACTATCAACCGGCTAATAGGCTATGATACAATGAGTTGAATGTTGAGAAATTCAGCATCAAACTGCTTAATTGCATCAAGGAGCCGCTCATGCGAATCATAAGGAATTACTTTTACACAGCGGGGTATAACCTCTTAATTTTGCTGACCCCCTTACTGACCGTCCCGTATATCTCACGGGTGTTAGGTCCGACCGGTGTCGGTATCAACGCGACGACCAATTCGATCATCACCTACTTCCTCTTATTTGGGACAGTTGGCATCACCATCTATGGGAATCGGGAAATTGCGTTTATTCGCGACGATCGCGCGCAACGCTCACAAACTTTTTGGGAGATTGAAATATTACAGTTGGTGACCATTAGCTGCGCCTATCTCGCTTTTTTAGTATTTCTCATGTTTGAGCATCAATTGAAGATTTATTTTTTCTATCAATCATTTTATATTATTGCGGGTGCCGTCGACATCTCCTGGTACTTCATGGGGCTCGAGGATTTTAAGAAGACCGTCTTGCGGAATATGCTTGTGAAAGTTGCTTCAATCATTGCGATTTTCACCTTCGTCAAGACTGCGCAAGATACCGGCACCTACATTTTGATTTTAGCTGGCTCACAAGTGCTGGGAAACCTCACGTTGTGGCCGTATCTGCGGCATAGCGTGGCGAAGCCTGACTGGCATCACTTGCGGCTTTTCCGGCACCTACGACCATCAATCGCCCTATTTATTCCGCAGATTGCAACGACCGTCTACTTGGCGTTGAATAAGACGATGCTCTGGCAGATGGATTCGTTGACTGCGGCGGGCTTTTACGACTACTCCGATAAGCTGATCAAATTAGTGTTGGCCCTCGTCACCGCCACGGGAACGGTAATGCTGCCGCACATTGCCAACCTGTTCATGAAGCAACAGCTTGAACGAGTGCGCCAATACCTATACATGTCGTTTGACTTTGTGCTCGCCATTGCAATTCCGATGGCACTGGGGGTCGCGGCGGTCGCCACCACGCTTGCCCCGCTATTCTTTGGGCGCGCCTTTTCAGCGGTTGACCAGCTGCTCATGATTGAAGCGCCCGTCATCATTTTAATCGGCATGAGCAATGTGCTCGGCCAACAGTTCTTACTGCCGACCAAGCAAACCAAGACGTACACCATTTCAGTGACAGTCGGCGCGCTGGTCAATATGGCTTGTAACATTCCGCTTATCTGGCTGTGGGGCGTCGCCGGGGCCATGCTGGCAACGTTGATCTCAGAAGTCTGCGTGACCGGCTATCAGTTGATTGTGACTCGTCACAGCCTCAAGACGCGTAATCTGTTCACCGGCGCACTTAAATACGCATTGGCCGGCGCCATCATGTTTGCGGTCGTCTACGGCTTAAACGTCACCATGGCTGCTTCCTACTTGAATCTCGCGATGCAAATTGGCGTCGGCGCTCTCACCTATGGCGGGCTGATTTTGATTCTACAACCACCCGTACTCGCTAACGCCGCTAAGCTCCGCAGCCGCGTCCATTGACTCGCGTGCACTGAGGGTTGCAATGCAGCCACTAATGCTGATGTACACCTGCTAATATTGCTAATCAAAAAACGTTCGATAACCAAGTCTTGCAGGACTTGCTCATCGAACGTTTTATTTTGCGACCCTAACATAATGCGACTGTCATCTCAATCTCAAGTCTCACTACTACCCTCTTAAAAATGGGTCCGTTTAGCCGCTTGCGGGAAGAATTTGCGTTTCAGTAAATTGTAGGCCTTCGCCGGCAATTGTTGCTTCTCCATATACATTACCGGCACCTCAACGTAACTGAGGTGTTGATGATTGATCCAGACATCTAACAACAACTCTGATAGATAACCAAAGACACGTGCTTCCTGAACATCATAGTCTGAAATATCGATTCGGTTCCGGACTTCAAATAGGATATCAAAGACCCATTCAGCGTAGGCGTCGAACTTCGGGCCCGGCATAATCATCATGTTAAACATGTGCGCGGACGTCTGGTGCATCAAGCGGTCAAAATCCGCTAAGAAATCCGGATGTTGGTCGTGGATGACCGTCCGCATCACATCCAACGGCTCCTGATGGTGGGCGTGGATGTAGTGCGAGTAATTCGACTCAATATAATAGTGGCGTTTCTTCGGCACGATGACATCATATTGCTCGAGCAAGCCTTCAATCTCGTCCATTGACAGGATTCCGGCCAGCTTGCGCTTCGGTGCTTCTGCTAAGTAGCGCCGATATTGATTCAAGCCCTTGATATCCGCGTGGCAGTTCTTCCAGATCCAATACATTGCGGTTAATTCATTAAAATTTGGATTGCTGGCCGAAATATTATCGCCGACATTGTCCGGTTGATAATGCTGCGGCGTCACCCCATTGAGCGCCGCCCCGACAAAGATCGGTCGATACGTTGAATCTTGTGGCATTTGATACGGCTTATGTGCCGCAACATAAATTTGTACTTTCATTTGCCAGTCCCCCTCTGGTCTATAATCGCGACGAAACACGAAGCTAGTGTCGCGACCGTTTAAAAATGCAAGTATTTACAAACGACTGTTAATTCACTTTATCATCTCTTGGTTTACTGAGTTGTACATATTGTTTTTCACGGCGTTGCAGCCACTTAAACGAGTACTGTCTAGGTAAGAAACACGCCCGCAGCACCGGTAAATGTGGGATTGCCCACATCGCAAGTGTCACAAACGCAATCCGATAACCAATCGTGGCGACGGTTGCGATTAGTGGCCCGCCATGCGACAATACGAGACTGTTGACCCAGCCGGCGAGCCCAATCACATCTAAGTCGATCAGATGAAAGCACAGCACGACTAATGATAATTGACCGTACCGTTTTAGGCCCTGAACGACGCGTTTGGTCGCGTGTTGAGACAGCCATTCACTGAAGCGAATCACGCATAGACTCCCGGCAACACCACCCATCACACTAATCAGCAAGTTTGGCGACACGGGAACTGTCAGCGCAAAATAACCCTGAAACGCACTTAACAGCCACATGAACGTCAACAAGAGATACCAGGGCGCCGGCATCCGCTCTAATAGATTCGTTTGCCGCACCAGGTAGCCGGCGTACAAGAACACTTGCGCCAACAAGGCTGCGTTAAACGCCCATGGCAAGTACGCGATTTGACCTAAAACACCACCACTGATGGCAAGTGCAATCACGATGACGCCGCGGGCCAAATCTTGGCGAGTCCGTTGTGCATACCGTGCTGTCAGCGCCATCCAGCCGTTGAACAACTGAATGGCAATGAACATACTCAGCAAAAACCATACCGCCCCAATCGGTTGGACCTGCCAGTGCCACGGATTGAAGACTTGCGAGCCCGCACCATAGACGGCGGCCAACAGCCCCGTTTGCCAGCTTGGAAAATAGGCTAACAAGACGGCATTATGTGGCAACCAGCGCGCCACGGCACTCACGCCGAGGACTAACACCGCCGTCGCAAGATATGGTAGCAACAAATTGACCGTCCCACGCCGACACTCTTGTATGGGCGGGCGTGGATGATACAGGTAGCCACTCAACATGAAAAAAATCGGCATGTGAAAGGCAAAAATCAAGCTACCAAAGAACTGACCGTTATACGGCCCCAAGGTATGTCCAACGACTACGGCCAGAATTGCGATCCCCTTTGCAACATCGATCCATTCAATTCGTTTAGCCATCCGCCAATCCCCCGCTCAGCTCGGCCCCGCCGAACAAATCCGGAAGTAACTGACGGGCCCACTGCCAGTGTCGGAGTAACCACACGACTTCGACACTGACGAGACCAACTGCTAGTGTCCACAACCAGGCCGCCCACCAAGCCCCGAACACCGGGGTCAAAACGCGGGTGATACCCGTGAACGGCTCAATCAGCAGACCAGCGACCAATAAGGTTCCGTAGGTCGTTTGGACAAAGTTATGTCGCCGGGGCTGCTTTAAGGTCGTGCGGTTCATGACCCAGGTCGCAACGGTTACCCAGAGCGTCAGGCACGGAATGGCTTGAAAAGTCTGGGCAAAGGGCTGACTGCTGATGAGGTCGAAGTTATGTTCCAGATTAACCTGATACATCGTGACCGAGACCATCACCGCGTAACAAGCCACAGTCAGTAACCACGCGACTAACAACTGTTCACGCGTGATGCGCGTCAATAGGTCAGCCTGACTGAGCCAATAACCCATCAAAGCGAAGAAGCACCCCGCTGTAATCGCTAATGGTGGGTCAATATTGATGGTCGTAAGTCCGGTGAAGAAGACCACGATGGGCACCATGCCGATGAAGACGAGTTCTGCCCAAAACAGGTAGCGCTGAATCGTGATACTGGCATGGTGCGCAATCACACGCAGTAATGGCAACGTCACGAAGAAGCCCAACAATTCGTATAAAATATCATAAAAGCCGACTGGCGCCTGAGCGAGGGCCGTGAAGAACCCCGCCAGATTAAAGTTAGCCAGGCCCTGAGATTGTCCCAATAAATCTTCCAGATAGAAGAATAATGAGAACAGCGCAATCCCACCCATCAACCAGAGAATCTGCCGAATCAACTGACTAATGGCTAACGCCGGTCGACGTAACTGGGCAGCCCCGAGTGCCATCAGTAATAGGTTCGGCCCGGCAGCGGTCATTAACGCCACGACGAGTTGTGGGTAGAACCAGATCTGTTGCGGTTGATGGCTGAAACTGAAGACGCCGTTCATATTGGTATCCCCAAATAGAATCAGTAACAGGGCCACGATGACAATGATGCGTTGAACCCGATAGGCTTGTTTATGATTCATCCGTCAGTGCCCCCCTTGGACTAACGATTGGCTGGTCAAACGCCGCGCCAACCGTCGTATGATAACTTGGCAGCTCCGCAAACAGCATCAGGATGAAGCTGTTATACGTGACTTCCAGAAAATGTTGATCAAACATGCTACTGATTGCGATGGCCATCATGATGACCGGTAACAAATAATCGTTGTGCCGTGTGCGCTGATATAAGAACCAGGTAATTCCAGCAATTACGATGACTGTGAACAATAAGCCGTATGAAATCAGCATATTCAGAAAAGAAGAGTCAATGAAAAAGTACGTCGCATCTCCCACACCACTAGCTACAGTCTGTCCCCGGTCGCCACCCCAGCCATTGATTGGAATCGGTGACTGTCCAAACAACTTGACCCCATAAGCCAGCAGCGCATTTTGCCCCAGCGCTAGGCGGGTCGACAACGCGTCATTGAGCGTTGCCAGCAGCTTATCTTGATAATTAAAAATATTCGAGAGACCAATCATCAGCCCACTTGCAATCGGTAACGTTAAAAAGCTGTAGCGCAGCAGTGGCCGCAACCACTTGACATGCCGATGCTTCCGGCGATAGACATAGACCAAATACCCGCTGATGAGCACCACCAGGGCAATCGTATCGGTCATCGTCTTGGTAAATTGATAAACCACGACTAACCCGAGTAACGCCGGAATCAACATCACCAACCGAAACCGCCGTGCTTGCAAATACAAGTAGGCTGCGCAGAGATAAAAGATGTGGGCAGCGAAATCCGTCGTATAGACGACCCCAAAGGACTGACGCACCCCGTCGTCAGTCACGAACGTAATATTTTTAATCAGGCCAATCTCGGCGGCAATGAATGCTAAGAGTAAGATGCCCCCAACAACTGCCAGATAGACTTGCATGATTCGGCGAAAAGACACTTGGCGGGCCGCTAACACTAGCATGACCGTCGGCAACAAATAGTGCGCCCCCGACGTCAGCGTCACGACCGTCACCAGTGCCAACAGACTGACTTCACCAATGATTTGGCGCGGTGTCAGTGCCTGAAAGCAGACAATCAGGCCAAACATTGCGGCTAAGGTCGCTAGCTCGACCAAAACGCCTAGTTTATGCGGATACATGACATTAAAAGTCGTCGTTTGTAGCGTCACGGAAGCCAAGTAGACTGCAAAGATCAATAGATAGACCGTCTGGTAATCTTGAACCAGTCGGCGCCATTTAAGTCGCTTCATCTTGACGCCCCCAACCTTGCACAAATTTGACGAGATACGGACTGAGTACCGCTAAGCTGCCCCCAATAACGAGGACCAGCTTCCAAATCGCCGCCTGAATCACATTCGGTGTCCGTTGAACTCGCCGCTGGACCGTTGTGATGCGATAATGCTTCAATGACTTTAAGTTATCCGTAATCGCCACCTCAAACGCTCGCGCATTCTGTCGGGCAACTGACCGCGAACTACTCGACGCCGTCACGCGTAGCACCGGCTGATGTTCAACGGGTGTCGCCTGGACCGATTCACTTAATTCTTGAATCGGCTGCCAGATGCCGGCATGCATGTAGGCGTAGGCACTGGCCTGCGTCAAGACAATGCCTTGGTGCGGCATGACACTAAATTGTGGTAATAGCTTGATGTCTTGACGCCGTTGACGGCGGCGCTGAGATGCGGTCATCTTCGCCCGCGGTTTTTGGACGATTTTCAAGTCGACTTGTGCTTGATACACCGGCTTGGGGAGCCACTGATTCAGCCCCCAGCCAATGCCGATACTGAGCAACATAATCAGTAATTCGAGCGGTAACCACCGCCACGCTAGTTTAAAGCGTTCCTTTGGTTGGACCTTCATTCGAATCACTCACTCCCATGTTGACTAATTTGAAACTGTGTCCAGAGATAGTCCGTCACTAATAAGTGCTGCTTCCCCGTGGCACGAAAATGCTGATTTAAACGACGGTAACGCGGTTGTTTCTGTAAGTGACCACGCGTTGCCAAGCTAAAAATCAACTGATACTGATGCTTGCTTACCGCGACCAGATTCACCGCGGTAACCCGCTGATGACGCGCATGTTCGAGGCGCACCGTTCCGACCCGTTTGACCGGTTCTGTCAGGCGCCTTGCACGATAGATCAGCAGTCGCGACCCCTGTTGGCGAAAGAGAATCAATTGGCGATTGATGAGATTCAGGCCAACGACCTGCTTCGCCTGCAAGTTGCCTAAGCGTAGTTGCTGCCAACGTGTCACTTTGTCATGATTCGTCAACTGCCCATAGTAGAGCTGCACGCGCTTAGTCTGCCGGTCAGTGCCACGAATGATGACTAGCGGCGACTGCGAGCGGCGCGCCAAGACCGTCTGGACTTGACCGTGCTTAAACCGTGTCGAAGTGAGCTGCAACCGTTGGCGATGCCAGTCTTTGAAATTGGTCGTCCAGTACGCTAACGACCCATCGAACAACGTTAGACGGCCCTGGCGATAGCTGACGCTGGGCTGTTTCAAATGGACATTTGGATAACTGATCGGCAGCTTCGTCCACACCCGCCCATCGTGACTGGTACTGATCCGCCCATACTGCGCTGGATTGCCCTGATACTGGCGATTCTCAAAAACCGGCGTTGCGGTATTTTGTGTTCCGGCCTGCAGATAGCGCGCCTGCCGCAACGTTTTTTGAATCTCCGGCTTCGTCAACGCCGAGCGATACTTGAGTCGAATCGTCTGATTATGCCGTGGCAGCCAGGTTCCTAGTGGATTGCGATTCGTTAAGACGTAGCCGTTGATTCCTGACTGAAATAAATTGCGGTGGTTCGCCTTACCTACCAGTAAAATCGGGCTAGGCGAAATAATCGGTGTGCCATTTTGATCCGCTTGATAAATACGCGTCACCGTATCCTGCCCGCGCTGGATGCTGAGCGCGTAAAACGCATAGCCTAGTAATAACACTAGCAGGGACAGGCTACCCCCAATTATCACCAGCCGTTTCTTCATGTTCAATCATCACACATTCTTTTAATTTACCGGTGCAAATTCCGCCGCGACCGTTACCAACGCCGCGTGGATCACTTGGTGCATGTCATAGTACCGGTATTGCCCGAGACGACCACCAAAAATCACTTGTGGTTCGGCCGCCGCTAACTTCGCGTACTGCTTATACAGTGCATTGTTCGTCTGGTTATTGACTGGGTAATACGGTTCATCCCCGCGTTGCCAGTTGGCCGGGTACTCCCGCGTAATCACGGACTGATCCGCATCGCCCTTGCCGAATTCAAAATGCTTATGCTCGATGATCCGGGTATACGGGGTCTCCGCATCCGTATAGTTGACGACCGCATTACCTTGATAGTTATCAACGGGCACCGTCTCCGTCTCAAACCGTAGTGAGCGGTAAGCTAATTCTCCCAGTTGATAATCAAAGAACTGGTCAATCATCCCGGTAAAGACAATCTTGGGATAAGCTGCTAGATAGGCATCCTTATGGGCAAAAAAGTCGGTATTGGTTTCCACGGTGATTTCAGGATGGTCAAGCATCTTCTCAACGATCTGCGTATAGCCACCGATTGGAATCCCTTGATAAGTGTCGTTAAAGTAATTGTTATCGTACGTATAGCGGACTGGTAGCCGACGAATGATGAAGGCGGGTAAGTCGGTGGCCTTTTGTCCCCACTGCTTTTCGGTGTAGCCCTTAATCAACTTTTCGTAAATATCGGTCCCAATCAACGCAATCGCTTGTTCTTCTAGGTTACGCGGTTGCTGGTCGCCTAAGTTGGCTGCGGCCCGTTGTTCAGCGATCTTCGCCGCCGCTTCAGCTGGTGTCCGGACACCCCAGAGTTCGCTAAAGGTATTCATGTTGAATGGCAAGTTGTACATCCGGCCCTTATAATTGGCGACCGGACTGTTAGTGTAGCGGTTAAAAGTCGCAAATTGGTTGACGTAATCCCAAATCTCCTGGTCGGAGGTATGGAAAATATGCGCACCGTATTGGTGAACTTGGATCCCCGCCACTTCCTTGGTATAAATATTGCCGGCGATGTGGTCGCGTTTCTCGATCACTTTGACTCGTTTGCCCCGTAAGGCTGCTTCGTGGGCAAAGACGGCGCCGAATAATCCGGCCCCCACAACCAAATAATCGTATCGTTCGTTCATGTGAATTCCCCCAAAAATTAACTTCGTTATTGGTGAATTATAACAAACATTACACGATAAACAATCGTTCAACATACGGATATAATGGGTTTTAATCAAATATGGGGCCTTGTTAAATTAACTTTACTATCTAAACAACAAATATTATTATGATTACCCGTTTAAACGCGTTTGCGACGGCCCACGTCTAGTCAGTCATCGGATTTAGTTATTACCGACTAATAATCCATTCCGGCCAGACCACCAACCACAAAATTTATCAGCTGGAATTAGGAAATAAATTCAAAAATTAAATTTTTGCCGGGTCCAAAAAAACGTCCAGATTAGTCAGACTAACTTGGACGGTCAACGGGTGCTGTTTAAAATTTCTGACCCGGCATAAAATTAGGGTTCAAGCCTTCTTTTTCAATCGTAGCGTCCCGCAACGCCTGCGTATAGGCTTTGATGACCATTTTACGATACCCCCGATAAAATGGGCCGCATAGCTTGAACAGCAAGCGCGCATAGAAATAGCTCAGCCAGGCCAGACTAACCACTGGATTGGCCCGCCAGCGTTTGATGGTGATGAAGCGGTTGCGTAGGCCGTAGTAGAGCCGCCAATCTGGAATGAAGCTGGTCTTTAAGTCCAGCGACGGTAAATAGGTCTTGTGAATCAGCTTGGCCGCACTCACGTTGACTGGCTTGGACAACTTGGCCGTCCGGACCGCATATTCACAGTCATCCCACCAAATGAAGAAGCCTGCATCGGCCACACCGACTTGCTTAACGATCGCCAGGCTCATGAAGACGCCGCAAAAAGTGTATTGGTCAAACTCAAAGTTGCCCGTGTAAGACTGTTCAGGAACCGCCTGCGTCCGAAAAGTACTCCAACTCGTGAAGCGATTGCGTTGATCTACTTGCAGGCGACCATCTTCCACGTAGACGCTCCCCGTCAGGATTTGCCGCGTCGGATGGGTCGTGTGATACGCGATTAGTTTTTCAAAATAATCCGCTTCAAAAATGGCATCGTCATCGGATAATGAGACCCAGTCAAGGTTCGGGTCGGCCTGAGCAATCTGCATACCCCGCGCAAACCCACCGGCACCACCGATATTTTGGTCCAAATAACGATAGTCGACCTTGGGATTCGTCAAGATGCCCTCGTGTTCCAGCGTCGCACGCGTCCCATCGGTCGAATGATTATCAATGATGATGATCTTTCTCGGCGGCACCGTCTGATTCATCAGCGCCGTAATTGATTCAAGTAATAATTTTTTGCGGTTAAAAGTTACCACAACTGCCCCATATTGCATGTTCGTCCACTCCTAAGTCGTTTCGTTGACCAGCTTTGGTCTGTCTTCTAATTGTGCCGTCATCACGATGGTAAAAAAGCGAGTTGGCGCCCCAATCGTGCGTGCCAACCATCTCGATAGCC
>NZ_AVAQ01000017.1 GCF_000463075.2 Lactiplantibacillus plantarum EGD-AQ4 | reverse complement strand
AACATTGTCAGAAACGCCTTCCAGCCGGGATGGTATTCGAAAGGCAGACATGTGTGGACCCAACGTTTTGTTGAATTAATCGTTAAATTCTTGGTACACGGTCATTTTGATATTCAACTGTTAGACTGGTTCTAACAATAGATCGGCTTTTTTACCTATGTTTTAAAGCTTCTGACAAGCAACTTCATTGAACTTGTCAGAATTTTCTCTAGTCGTCTGAGATACCAAAGTTTCGTACTATAAACGAGGGCAATTCTATCATCCGATTTCAATGCTACAAATCAGTATAATGTTGATTTAAAAGTTTGACTGAAGGACAGACATCTAATATTCAGTGGTTAATTGCACATAGACGGGTGGCCGTTCATCCGCCATTCGAGCGGCTTCCCGACTGGAGGGGCTGGCGGACAATGCTCAAGGGCGAAATTCTTCTTGTCCGGGTGGTCTTCCCGGGCTAGAAGAAGACTCGTATTTGAAATTGCGCAGTGGGTTTCTGCGTGAGTTCAAATCGATGTCCGCCCTGTTCCAGCGTTGTCAGCCGGCCCCGGAAGTCGGATTAGGAAGCGCATTGGCTGACGAACAGGACGCCAACTTGGCACGTTTTAATCATTTTTGATGCTAAATAATAATTGGCGCACGTGCTACCTCTCAAAAAATATGTGATAAATAGATTTAAAAAATCGTTACAATAATTCTGATCAAAAGCGCCCCAGATTTGCGTCACTGGGGCGCTTTTGGTACACTTAGGCCAAATTAGATTAAGGATGGTGGCTGCAATGGGAATGCATCAATATTTTCAAAGTTTGAGTAATTTAGAAACAATTCAACGCGCGCCGGGCTTCTTTAAGTATCAAAATCATTCAGTTGCGGCCCATTCGTTTAAGGTGGCGGAAGTGGCCCAGTTTTTAGGTGATGTGGAAGAAAATGCGGGTCAAACAGTGGACTGGCGGGCCTTGTACGAAAAGGCCCTCAATCACGATTATAATGAACGTTTTATCGGCGATATCAAGACGCCGGTCAAGTATGCGACGCCGACGTTACGGTCGATGCTCGCGGATGTGGAGCACAAACTCTCTCAGAACTTTGTCCAAAATGAAATTCCAGCTGAATTTCAGGCGGCCTATTCGCGGCGTTTGTCTGAGGGTAAAGACGAGACCTTGGAAGGCCAGATTCTGTCGGTTGCCGATAAAATTGACTTACTGTATGAATCGTTTGGTGAGATTCAAAAAGGTAATCCAGAGCCTGTGTTCACCGATATTTATCAAGAAAGTTTAAAAACAATTGTCGCTTTTAAAAAAATGACCAGTGTTCAATATTTCTTAAAATCAGTCCTACCGGAGATGCTAGCGGAACCGTTCACGCATCAAGACCAGTTACAGGCGTTGACGACGCAAATATTAACGGCCACAACGCAATCCGATTAATGGCGAAAGTATGTTCGATGTGCTAAAATTAAATGCGATTTGAATCTGATAGGGAAGCGCGGGCTTGCCTATTTTTTATGGTGGGACGGCAAGTTATCGTTATCAACAAATGAACTGAACGGGCAACCGTTTCAAAGGAGGACTACGTTTGATTGATCGGGTAAATAATAATCACTTTGACTTGGTTTCAGATTACCAACCAACTGGGGATCAACCCCAAGCGATTAAGCAATTGACGGCTGGAATTGAGTCCGGTGAGAAAGAACAGATTTTGTTAGGGGCCACCGGGACCGGGAAGACGTTTACGATTTCCAACGTGATTGCGCAAGTGAATAAGCCGACTTTGATTTTGTCACACAACAAAACGTTGGCGGGGCAACTCTATGGCGAATTCAAGAAGTTTTTCCCCAATAATGCGGTGGAATATTTTGTCAGTTATTACGATTATTATCAACCGGAAGCGTATGTGCCTTCGAGTGATACTTATATCGAAAAGGATTCCGCAATCAACGATGAAATCGATAAGTTGCGACATTCCGCCACGAGTTCGCTATTAGAACGTAATGATGTCATTGTCGTGGCGTCGGTTTCCAGTATTTTTGGTTTAGGGGATCCGCACGAGTACCAAGACCACGTGGTTTCACTGCGGGTCGGTATGGAGATCGACCGCAACGACTTGTTACGGAAGTTGGTCGATATTCAGTTCGACCGCAACGACATTGATTTTCAACGGGGCCGTTTCCGGGTGCACGGGGATGTTGTTGAAATCTTTCCAGCGTCACGTGATGACCACGCCTTACGTGTCGAGTTTTTTGGTGATGAAATCGACCGGATTCGCGAAATCGATGCGTTGACTGGTGAAGTGGTTGGTGACCGCGAACACGTCGCCATTTTCCCAGCAACCCACTTTATGACCAATGACGATATCATGGAACACGCCATTAAAGGCATTGAAGAAGAACTGGACAGCCGGTTGAAGGAACTGACGGCGGACGGTAAATTATTGGAAGCACAGCGTCTAAAGCAACGGACGACTTACGATATTGAAATGCTCAAAGAAATGGGCTATACGAGCGGTATCGAAAACTACTCGCGGTTCATGGACGGTCGTAAACCGGGCGAACCACCGTATACGTTGCTGGACTTCTTCCCCAAGGACTTTCTGTTAGTCGTTGATGAATCTCACGTGACGATGCCACAAGTACGCGGGATGTATAATGGGGACCGTGCTCGTAAACAGATGTTAGTGGATTACGGTTTTCGGCTGCCAAGTGCGCTGGATAACCGGCCACTCAAGCTTGAAGAAGTCGAACAACACATCAACCAGGTCGTTTACATGTCTGCGACGCCGGGACCTTATGAAATGGGCCGGACGAAGCACATTGCGCAACAAATTATTCGACCGACTGGCCTGTTGGATCCAACCATTGAAGTCCGGCCAATCATGGGCCAAATCGATGACTTAGTTGGCGAGATCAATAAGCGAATCGAGCTGAATGAACGGGTCTTCATTACGACGTTGACTAAGAAGATGGCTGAAGATTTGACCGACTACTTCAAAGACTTAGGGATCAAAGTGCGGTATTTGCACAGTGATATCAAGACATTAGAGCGGACCCAAATCATTCGCGATTTACGATTGGGCAAGTTTGACGTGCTCGTCGGAATCAACCTGTTGCGGGAAGGGATCGACGTGCCGGAAGTCTCATTAGTTGCCATTTTGGATGCTGATAAGGAAGGCTTCCTGCGTAATGAACGGTCATTGATCCAAACGATTGGACGGGCGGCCCGTAACGAACACGGGGCGGTCATCATGTATGCGGATACGACCACCGACTCGATGCAGGCGGCCATAGATGAAACGGCCCGGCGTCGGACGATTCAAATGAAGTATAATGAAGACCATCATATTACGCCGCATACCATTCAGAAAGCCATTCCAGACTTGATTGCATCCACCAAAAAATCTGAGGATACTGGTGAAAAAGATGACTTCTTGGAAACTGACTTTGATGATATGACGCACGAACAACAATTAGATATGATTGCAAAACTTGAGGAACAAATGAAGACTGCCGCGAAGAAGCTTGATTTTGAACAAGCTGCGACTTTGCGGGATACGGTCATGGAATTGAAAGCACAAATCAGCTAGCTTTGGCTGGTGATGGTTAGATTGAGGAGGCCTTTTTTTGGCAAATGATAAGATTGTCATTCACGGTGCGCGTGCCCATAATTTAAAGGACATTGACGTCACTATTCCCCGTGACAAACTCGTGGTTATTACCGGGTTATCAGGTTCGGGTAAGAGTTCTTTGGCGTTCGATACCTTGTATGCGGAAGGACAACGGCGCTACGTTGAAAGTTTGTCCGCGTACGCTCGCCAATTTTTAGGACAAATGCAAAAGCCAGACGTGGATTCGATTGATGGGCTAAGCCCAGCCATTTCAATCGACCAAAAAACGACGTCGAAGAACCCGCGGTCAACGGTCGGAACGGTCACCGAAATCAATGACTATTTGCGGCTATTGTGGGCCCGGGTCGGGGAACCAATCTGTCCAAACGATGGCACGCCAATCGCTAGTCAAACGGTTGAACAGATGGTTGACCGAATTCAGAAGTTACCTGAACGGACCAAGCTCCAGATCCTCTCACCAATCGTTCGTCAAAAGAAGGGCGAACACAAAAAAATCTTTGAAAAGATCAAGCGTGAAGGGTTTGTTCGTGTCCGGGTGGATGGCGAGATTCATGACATCAGTGAAACGTTTGACTTGAATAAGAATCAACAACACACGATTGAAATCGTGATTGACCGGATCGTCGTTAAACCAGGTGACCGGTCACGGTTATTTGATTCGTTTGAAGCGGCCTTACGGTTAAGTGGCGGCTATGCGATTGCCGACGTGATTGGCGGCGACCCAATCATGTTCTCGGAACATTACGCTTGCCCAATCTGTGGGTTTACGGTCGGTGAACTGGAACCACGGTTGTTCTCATTCAATGCGCCACAAGGGGCCTGCCCAGACTGCGAAGGCTTGGGAATCAAGCTGGAAGTTGATGAAGACTTAGTCGTTCCTGACCGCCAATTAACGTTGGCCGAGGGTGCGTTGGCGCCTTGGAATCCGATTAGTTCACAGTATTATCCAGAATTATTAAAGCAAGCTTGTGAACAATTAGGGATTCCGATGGACGTACCATTTGAAGATCTTTCCAAAGCAGACCAACAGACTGTTTTGTACGGTTCGAATGGTAAAACGTTCCATTTCCATTATCAAAATGATTTTGGCGGTGTTCGCGATGTTGATGCCGTCTTTGAAGGGGTCATTAACAACGTTGACCGGCGTTATCATGAAACTAATAGTGATTTCACCCGCGACGTGATGCGCAAGTACATGACCGAATTGACTTGTCAGACTTGTCATGGTTTCCGTTTAAACCGCAAAGCACTGGCCGTTAAGGTGGGTGGCGAACACATTGGGGCCGTCTCAGACCTCGCAATTGGCAAGGAATTAGACTTCTTCAATGACTTGAAATTATCAGAACAGAGTTTGGTGATTGCGCAACCGATTTTGAAGGAAATTCGTGACCGGCTGTCCTTCTTACAAAACGTTGGGTTAGCTTACTTGACGCTCAGTCGTTCAGCACGGACCTTATCTGGTGGGGAAGCCCAACGGATCCGGCTTGCCACTCAGATTGGCTCGAACTTGTCAGGAGTCTTATACATCTTGGATGAACCGTCGATTGGATTGCATCAGCGCGATAACGACCGTTTGATTGGCTCACTTAAGAAGATGCGAGACTTGGGCAACACGTTGATTGTGGTCGAACATGATGAAGACACCATGCGGGCCGCGGACTATATCGTTGATATTGGTCCGGGTGCCGGTGAAAATGGTGGCGAAGTCATGGCGGCTGGGACACCGAAGCAAGTCGCCCGCTCGCGTAAATCATTGACGGGTCAATATTTGTCCGGCAAACGGTTCATTCCGCTACCGGAGACGCGGCGTCCAGGTAATGGTAAGAAGATTCGAATTACCGGTGCAGCCGAAAATAACTTGAAGAACATCACCGTTGACTTTCCACTGGGCGAATTCGTGGTCGTCACGGGGGTTTCTGGTTCTGGTAAGTCGACGTTAGTGAATGACGTCTTGAAACGGGTCTTGGCGCAGAAGTTGAATCGAAACTCTGAAAAGCCTGGGAAGTACAAGAGCGTCAGTGGCATCAAGAATATTGAGCGCTTGGTCAATATTGACCAAAGCCCAATTGGCCGGACACCACGTAGTAATCCTGCCACTTATACGGGCGTCTTTGATAATATCCGCGACTTGTTTGCGCAGACTAATGAAGCCAAATTGCGAGGCTACAAAAAGGGTCGCTTCAGTTTCAATACGAAGGGTGGCCGTTGTGAAGCTTGTCACGGTGATGGGATCTTGAAGATCGAAATGAACTTCTTGCCCGACGTGTTCGTACCTTGTGAAGTTTGTCATGGCAAGCAGTACAATTCAGAAACGTTGGAAGTGGAATATAAGGGCAAAAATATTGCGGATGTCTTACAGATGACGGCATCTGAAGCCGTTAAGTTCTTTGAACCGATTCCTAAGATTCGTCGTAAACTCCAGACGTTAGTAGATGTTGGCTTGGGCTACGTCAAGTTAGGCCAGCCAGCAACGACGCTTTCTGGTGGGGAAGCGCAACGGATGAAGTTGGCTTCTGAATTGCATAAGCAACAGTCTGGTAAGAACTTTTATATCTTGGACGAACCGACGACTGGGTTACACAGTGAAGATATTCGCCGTTTGATTGGTGTCCTGGATCGGTTAGTAGATGCCGGTAATACGGTCCTTATCATCGAACATAATCTGGACGTGGTGAAGTCTGCGGATTACTTGATTGACCTGGGGCCAGAAGGTGGCGATGGTGGTGGCTCGATTGTTGCGACCGGTACGCCTGAACAAGTGGCTGAAGTGGCGGAAAGCTATACGGGCCAATACCTGAAGCCTGTTTTACAGCGCGATCGTGAACGTCAGGCAGGGATAACTGCCAAATAGGCAACATTGTGCTACACTTGAGTTTGTAATGTGATTTTAATTTAGAGGAGTTGTTGAATACATGGCTAAAGTAGAAAGTTTTACATTAGATCATACCAAAGTTTTAGCACCTTACGTTCGTAAAATTACGGTGGAAAATGGGCCTAAGGGCGACGCCATCACTAATTTTGACTTACGGTTAGTTCAACCTAACAAGGCAGCCATTGATACGGCTGGCTTGCATACGATCGAACACATGTTAGCAGGTTTATTGCGTGACCGGATGGACGGCGTCATTGATTGCTCACCATTTGGTTGCCGGACTGGTTTCCACCTGATTACATGGGGCGAACACGATACGGTCGAAGTTGCTAAGGCATTGAAGTCCTCGTTAGAATTCATTGCTGGCCCAGCTAAGTGGGAAGATGTTCAAGGAACAACCATCGATAGCTGTGGGAATTACAAGGATCATTCCTTATTCTCTGCTAAAGAATGGGCAAAACTGATTTTGTCACAAGGCATTTCATCCGACCCATTCGTACGCAAGGTCGTTGAATAAGCGATAATCATATCACCAGTCATTGTGAAGATGACCAGGACTGATAAAGACGCCAACTTTCTGTAAATGGAAAGTTGGCGTTTTTTTGTTGCGCTAAAACTTAAAGCTTAATGAGTTTGCTGAATTCGGATCGTGGGCGGTGACAGTTTCATCGGGTATGGGTGGGATTGAAAACGAAGCTGTGCAGACACCGACATGGTGCGAATCAATTATGGTTGTGTCGTCGTTGTGGGACCATTATGGAATGCAATTATTGCCTCAGTTAAGGGACGGATGACTGATTGAAAATAATAAAAAATATACCAAATTTACTGAATAAATGTATAAATATCC
The DNA here is from genome assembly GCF_000463075.2 of Lactiplantibacillus plantarum EGD-AQ4. GTDB lineage: Bacteria > Bacillota > Bacilli > Lactobacillales > Lactobacillaceae > Lactiplantibacillus > Lactiplantibacillus plantarum_A. The sequence continues at coordinate 38,958 of NZ_AVAQ01000017.1, read as the reverse complement.
ATAAAATCAATGAATATTGCCTTATCAAAGAATATTTTACAAAAATTATTGCATAAAATGAAATGAGGTGGTACGATACTGTCATTGAGAAATACAAAGATAAAAATTTCGGAGGTACAAATCAATGGTCAAACAAAATGATAAAATTATTCTCGCTTATTCCGGTGGTTTAGATACGTCAGTCGCAATTAGTTGGTTAAAAGACAAGGGCTATGACGTGGTTGCTTGCGGGATCGACGTTGGTGAAGGTAAAGATATGGATGCTATCAAGGAAAAGGCCCTGAAGCTGGGTGCCGTTTCATCGTACATGATTGATGCTAAGCAAGAATTTGCTGAAGAATACGCCTTAATTGCGTTACAAGGTCATACCTTATACGAAGGTGAATACCCATTAGTTTCAGCATTATCACGTCCATTAATCGCCAAGAAGTTAGTTACTTTGGCCAAACAAGAACACGCCGTTGCGATTGCCCATGGCTGTACCGGTAAAGGGAACGACCAAGTTCGGTTTGAAGTCGCAATTCATGCCTTGGCCCCAGATATCAAAATCGAAGCGCCAGTTCGTGACTGGCACTGGTCACGTGAAGAAGAAATTGATTACGCTAAGGAACATAACATTCCAGTGCCAATCAATCTCGACAGCCCATACTCCATCGACGAAAACTTATGGGGCCGGGCCAATGAATGTGGCATTCTAGAAGACCCATGGCAAGCTGCCCCAGCCGATGCATTTGACCGGACGAACGGATTAGCTGATACACCCGACACCCCAACGACCCTTGAAATTACATTTGAAGCTGGCGTTCCAGTTGCGTTAGATGGCGAATCCATGAACTTGGCTGATTTGATCATCAAGTTGGACAAAATTGCCGGCGAACACGGTATCGGCCGGATCGACCATATCGAAAACCGGTTGGTCGGGATCAAATCTCGTGAAGTCTATGAAGCACCCGCAGCAACGGTGTTATTAAAGGCCCACAAGGATCTGGAAGATTTGACGTTTGAACGGGAATTAGCCCACTTCAAGCCAATCATTGAACAAAAATTAGCCGATACGATTTATAACGGCTTATGGTTCTCACCATTGATGGAAGCCATGGTTGCTTTCTTGAAGCAGACCCAACAAGTTGTTAACGGCGTCGTTCGGGTTCAACTCTTCAAGGGTAACGTCATTACAGAAGGTCGGAAGTCACCAAACTCCTTGTATGACACGAACCTCGCTACTTACACCTCAGCAGATTCATTCGACCAACAAGCGGCAGTTGGTTTCATCAAACTTTGGGGCTTACCAACCCAAGTTAATGCGCAAGTTCAAGCGAAGGCCCAAGCTGAAGCCAAGGCCAAAGCAGACAAGGCGCACGCCTAATGAGCACCAAAAAGTTATGGGGTGGCCGTTTCACTGAAACGGGTGCTAAGTACGTTGATGATTTTGGCGCATCCATCAGCTTTGACCAGTTGCTTGCCGCAGAAGATATTGCTGGTTCCTTAGCACACGTGAAAATGTTGAAAAAGACGGGCATTCTGCCAGCCGAAGACGTGGACAAAATCGTTGCTGGTCTGGAGACATTAGCAGCTCGTCAAAAAGCGGGTGAGCTCGAATTCTCAACGGTCAATGAAGATATTCATATGAATATTGAATCCTTATTGACTGAAGAAATCGGACCAGTTGCCGGTAAATTGCATACGGCTCGTTCGCGGAATGATCAAGTCGCAACCGATTTTCATCTTTATCTGAAGCACCAGTTGCCACTGATTTTGGACCGGCTACACGAGCTTGAAACCGTGCTAGTGGATAAAGCCAGTGAAAATGTAGAAACCGTGATGCCTGGGTACACCCATTTACAACACGCCCAACCGATTTCATACGCGCATTACTTGTTGGCGTACTACCAAATGTTTAAACGCGATATGGAACGCTTTGAATTCAATATGAAACATACTGATATTTCGCCATTGGGAGCGGCAGCCTTAGCCGGTACGACCTTCCCAATCGACCGTGAATATAGCGCTCAGCTATTAGGCTTTAGTGATGTGTATCATAATAGTTTGGATGCTGTTTCTGACCGGGATTTCGTACTGGAATTTCTCAGTAATGCGTCAATTCTGATGATGCATCTGTCACGGTTCTGTGAAGAAATCGTCAGCTGGAGCAGCTATGAATTCAAGTATATTAGCTTAAGCGACCAATTCTCGACCGGTAGTTCAATTATGCCGCAGAAGAAGAACCCAGATATGGCTGAGTTGATTCGGGGCAAATCTGGTCGGGTCTACGGTAACTTGATGGGCTTGTTGACAGTTATGAAGGGCATTCCGTTGGCTTACAATAAGGACCTTCAAGAAGACAAGGAAGGCGCCTTTGATACGGTGACCACCGTCTTGACCAGTTTGCACGTCTTTACCGGCATGTTGGCAACGCTCACGGTTAATGAAGATCGGATGGCAGAAGCCACTACCAATGATTTCTCAAACGCCACTGAATTAGCTGATTACTTGGCGAATAAGGGGATTCCATTCCGGGAAGCCCACGCCATCGTTGGGAAGCTTGTTTTGGATGGTTTGAAGAAGCAACGGCCATTACAAGATATTCCATTAAGCGAATATCAGCAGATTTCACCATTGATTCAAGAAGACGTTTATCATGATTTGGACGCCAAAGTTGCGGTGCAACGGCGGCATTCACTCGGGGGCACCGGGTTTGACCAAATCAAACAAGAGTTGCAACGGGCACAAGCGCAACTCGCTACCTACCAGTCCTCAACGACTGACTAAATATTGTTATCAATTTGACCATTGATAGTTTTCGAATCGACCGCCAAGTGTGTATGCACTTGGCGGTCGTTTTTTTGATGGAAATTTTGAAAACAAAACAGACTTTAAGTTCGTTCAAAAGCAACCAGCTGAGGACCGCTGGAAACAAGGCGAATTAGCGTGAAACTGTCGTATTGTTCGTCCTACACCGGCTTCCAACCGGGAATCGTATTCGGAAGGCAGACATGTGCGGACCCAATTTATAGTGGACAGGTCGTTGATTCTTGAACGACTGTCATTTTGATGTTCAACTGTAAGGCTGATTTCCAGTGATTCATCGGACATTTCACATTCAATAAACCAGCAGATTCACTGAGCATCATCAGGATTTCTTTGCTCGACTGAGACGGTAAAGAATTGAATTCGATAAAAAGGCAATTTCACCATCCAACTGCAAGTCTAATTTTCGTTGAGTTAGTCAATAACTTTCTCAGCATTTAAATACAATAAATAATCATTGATGCGATTGAAAAAGGTTTGCCTGAAGGATCGGCCACTTAATGTTCAGGGGGTAATTGTGCCCAGATAGATGGTCGTTCATTCGCTATTCGAGCGGGTTCCCGACTGGTCGGACTGGCTGACAATGCTCAAATCGATGTTGCCCTGTTCCAGCAATTGTCAGCCAGCCCCCAAAAGTTGGAACAGGGAGATCACTGGCAGACGAACAATCAGCCAATTGTTTGATCCCTTTTACCGAAAAACAAGACTGATTAAAGTCTAATAAAGTCCATCAGAAAAATTGGAAACTCTTACATTAACTGGTAAGATAGAATTAATATCGGATATGGGAGATGTTAAGAGATGTTTAATGATCATCGATGGGGTTTTGACTGGACAGAATTTATGACCGGGGTCGTTTTCTTGATTGCGGCGTACTTTGTCATCAAGCAACCCCAAGCAGCATTATTGAGCTTGGTATTTCTATTTGCGATTGCAGCAATTATTAGCGGAATCACAACGATTGGTGGCTACACTAAGTTACGGCGTGAAACCGGACTGCGGGCGAACTTCGCGCTGGTATTTGCAATTATTGACATTTTAGTGGGGTTACTATTCTTATTCCACGCACCAGCAGGGATTCTCGTCCTTGGCTACGTCTTTGCCTTTTGGTTCTTGATCGATTCGATCGAACGGCTGACCGTGGTCTCACATTTGCGGGTCTTCGGAACGGGTTACTACGTGTTATCACTGATTTTAGATATCATTAGTTTGGCGCTAGGGATTATGCTGATTATCAATCCAATGATTGCAGTTGTTAGTTTCAACGTCCTCGTCAGCTTCTATTTCGCAGTCTTTGGTATCAACGCCATTTTGATTGCCTTTGCACGGCGCAACTAAACGCAAAACAGTGTCTGTACAAATTAACGTAGCTCGCTACCTGGGATAGCGGGCTATTTTTGACGCAACTTCCAATGGATTTTACGGCTAGCTCGGTACTAGCTGATCGGACTGTCAGTAGAAATGACACGCCCGGTGTGTTATACTACCAACAATATGGACTTTAGGAGGCCAATATAGCATGGCAGAGTCATTACAACTCGTTATTATTTCTGGGATGAGTGGTGCCGGTAAGACGGTCGCCGTTCAGAGCTTTGAAGACCTAGGCTATTTTTGCATTGATAATATGCCGCCAGCGTTGTTACCGAAGTTCTCAGAATTAGTTGAGGAGTCGGGAAAGATTAAGAAAGTGGCATTGGTGATCGATTTACGGTCACGGGCCTTTTACGATGAAATTATGGATATGTTGGCCAATTTGGACAACACCGACTTTGTGTCGACTCGGATCTTGTTCTTAGATGCTTCCAATGAGGAATTGGTCTCCCGTTATAAGGAGACGCGGCGTTCGCATCCGTTAGCAATGGAAGGCCGGGTCATGGATGGTGTACGTAAGGAACGCGAACTTCTCGCACCATTGAAGGACCGGGCTTCTTACGTGATCGATACGTCGACGCTCACACCCCGCGAATTACGAGAATCAATTTTTGATAAATTTGAAACTGATCAGGATGAAACTTTCCACATCGAAATGTTGTCGTTTGGCTTCAAATACGGCTTGCCAATCGATGCCGATATCGTGATGGATGTGCGTTTCCTGCCGAATCCGTATTACATTCCGGAATTGAAGACGCAGACCGGATTGGATAAACCGGTGGCGGATTACGTGATGGAACAACCAGCGACAGAGAAATTTTACCAACAATTCCTCGGCATGTTAGAAAGTATCATGCCAGGCTATGAAGCTGAAGGCAAGAGTAGCTTAACGATTGCCATTGGCTGTACGGGTGGACAACATCGCTCAGTCGCATTGACGCAACGCATCGGCGAAGCACTGGCTAAGCACTATAAGGTGCATATCAGCCATCGCGATATTGATAAACGAAAGGAAACTGTTAATCGCTCATGAGAAAGTACACATTTAAGACCCAGCGGCCTAAAATTGTGGTGATTGGCGGGGGGACTGGTTTACCAGTCGTCCTGAAAGGCTTGCGCAAACAAGCTGTTGATATCACGGCAGTTGTAACGGTTGCTGATGATGGTGGCTCGTCGGGTATTATCCGCAACTATGTCAACGTCGTGCCGCCTGGTGATATTCGAAACGTCATGGTGGCGTTATCGAATTGGCCCCATTTGTATAAAGATATTTTTCAGTATCGTTTCCAGGGCGATGACCAGTTCTTTGCCGGCCACGCGATTGGAAATTTAATTATTGCCGCCCTCACTGAGATGAAGTCGGGGGTGTTTGATGCGGTCCAAGAACTATCTAACATGATGCAAGTTGATGGGCACGTCTATCCGGCAGCTAATGAGGCCTTGACGCTACACGGCCGCTTCAAAGATGGTACTGAATTAGTGGGTGAAGCTGAAATTACGGCGGCCCATAAATCATTAGAACGCGTCTGGGTCACTGATAAAAATGGTCAGGAACCACAAGCCGTTCAGCCAGTGATCGATGCCATCATGGCGGCGGACCAGATTGTTTTAGGACCTGGTAGCTTGTTTACGAGTATCCTACCCAACTTGACGATCAGTAATATTGGTCGTGCCGTTTGTGAATCCGATGCGGAAGTGGTTTATATTTGCAACATCATGACGCAAAAGGGTGAGACGGATAACTTTTCAGATGCCGACCACGTGCGGGTCTTGAACCGGCATCTTGGTCAGAATTTCATCAACACGGTACTCGTTAATACGGAAAAAGTACCGGAAGATTATATGGATTTCCACAAATTCAACGAAGTCTCCCGCCAGGTCAGTCATGATTTTCGGGGCCTGCGTGAGCAAAACTGTCGGGTCATCTCGTCTAATTTCTTGAAGCTTCGTGACAATGGGGCCTTTCATGATGGCGACCAAGTCGTGGCGGAGCTCATGAATTTAGTGGGCCATTCCGACGTTTTTAGATAAGGGGGTCGTGGCATGTCATACGCCAGTGACGTTAAGAAAGAACTAACTAACCTCGCTGTCCATCGCGAGAATGCAAAGGCTGAGTTAATGGCCTTGATTCGAATGAATGGGGCAATTAGCCTTGCCAATCACCATTTCATTTTGAATATCCAGACGGAAAATCCGGCCATCGCGCGGCGTATTTACCGGCTACTCAAACAATTTTACGATGTGGATAGTGAACTGATCGTTCGTCGTAAAATGAAGTTAAACAAAAACAATTTATACATTGTGCGGCTGAAGACGGGGACTGACATGGTGCTGGCTGATTTAGGAATCTTGAAAGATTATCAAATCGTTGAAGTCGCGCCAACCGAAGTGCTCACCGATGATGCTGCGGTCCGCTCGTATCTACGGGGGGCGTTCCTGGCTGGTGGCTCCGTCAACAATCCGGAGACCTCACGCTACCACCTGGAGATTTATTCACTCTATGAAGCCCATAATCATATGATTTCTGAAATGATGAATAAATATGGGCTGAATTCACGGACGACTGACCGGCGTGGTGGCTACATTACGTACATCAAGGAAGCTGAAAAAATTGCGGACTTCTTGTCATTAGTCGGCGCAACCAATGCGATGCTGAAATTCGAAGATATTCGGATCATGCGTGATATGCGGAATTCGGTCAATCGGTTAGTTAATTGTGAAAACGCCAATATGGACAAAGTGGCGAATGCCTCTAGTAAGCAGATTGAAAATATTTTGCTGATCGATGAAACGGTTGGCTTACAGCAACTGCCACCGAAGCTACAAGAAGTGGCGGTCGCACGGTTAGCACACCGGGAAGTCAGTTTGAAAGAACTTGGCACCTTAGTCCCTGGTGGTCCGATTTCCAAATCTGGGATCAACCATCGTTTACGCAAAATCAATCAGTTTGCAGAACAGTTACAAAAAGAAGCTTAAATCGTGGTCTACCAGTCATTTGGTATGGCCAGCTAATATTGCGCCGAGCCGTGGGTTTTGCCACGTGCTTGGCGCAATTTTTTTAGTAGGACTGCTGAGGATTAAATTGGGATGGCGAAAAACACTTGACAAAAGTAAGTAAAGCTATTTATACTGTACACAACTTATGAAATCGGAGAGACGTTAACTATGCAAAAGTCAGCTACTAACATGATGATGTGCTGCCCATGTTGTGAATCACACAACATGGTTATTTGCGTAGGATTACAAGCGTCTCAGCATCAAAAATAACGGGATTGAGCTCACAACGTTAATTTTGAAACGCCTGCTTGGAATCTGACGAGATTCTAAGTGGGCGTTTTTTGTTACCACCGATGGGGATAAGTCATTTAATTTGGGAAATAAAGGGGCGATCAGGTTGAAAAAACGAACAATAGTTGCAGCAATTATGAGTTTAGCATTAGTCACGGTGTTAGCCGCGTGTGGCAAGCAGAGTAGTCAGAGCACTGGCAGCGGTAAGTATGCCAGTAGCCAAGTCCTGAATCTGTCCTACCCGAGCTCATTAGATTCGATTGATATTTCTAACATGTCCGGTTATGGCAGTACCGGGAATATTTTTGAAAGTTTGTACCGCTTGGGTAAGAATGGGAGTATTACGCCTGGTTTAGCGAAGTCCACCAAGGTTTCAAAGGACGGTAAGACTTATACGTTCACGATTCGCAATGCCAAGTGGAGTGACGGGTCCAAAATCACCGCACAAGATTTTGTTTATTCATGGAAACGCACGGTGACACCCGCAACGAAATCGCAATACGCCTACCTATTTTCAGGAGTGAAAAACGCGGATGAGATCGTTGCTGGTAAGAAATCACCAGATACGCTAGGTGTAAAAGCCAAGGGTCAGCATACCTTCATCGTTACTTTGGATAAGCCAATCACGTACTTTAAGAAGTTAATGACTTACCCATTGTTTGGACCAATCAGTGAAAAAGCCGTTAAAAAGTGGGGTAGCAAGTATGCCACGAAAGCCCAATACATGCTCTACAGTGGGCCGTTTAAGCTGACGGGTTGGACTGGGACCAACAATAAGTGGCAATTCGTTAAGAACGACCAGTATTGGGATAAGAAAGCCGTTCACTTGCAGAAAATCAACTATACGGTGAATGAAAGTACGACCACGACGTTGAACTTGTTCCAAGAAAAGAAGCTCGACCTCACTCAGTTATCCAGTGAACAGGTTAAGAATCTGAAGTCCAACGCTGATTACACGACGTACCCATATTCCATTACGGCATTCTTGATTTATAACTTCCAAGACAGCAATGCGACGATCAAAAAGGCCCTGAACAATAAGAACATTCGCCAAGCCATTTCGTTGTCGATTAACCGCAAGACGCTGGTTAAAAATGTGATTGGGGATGCGTCGACCGTCTCCAAGACATTCGTGCCACAAAATCTGGTCAAGGATCCGAAGAATGGCAAGGACTTTGCGGATGAATCGACAGTTAAGAATTCAACGTCTTATAACAAGGCCTTAGCCCAGAAGCTGTGGAAGCAAGGGTTGAAGGAGACTGGGATTAAGAAGTTATCTGTGACAATGTTGGCTTCGAACGAAGAATCCAACAAGGCAATCACTCAGTATTTGAAATCCGCATTAGAGAAGAATCTTGATGGGTTGACGGTCAACTTGTCGACGATTCCGGACAAGGTTGCTTCAAGCCGGGCGCAAAGTGGGAACTTTGACTTATACCTCAGTCATTGGGGTGCTGATTTTACCGACCCAATCTCACACCTGCAAATCATGACCAACAACAGTGGTTATAACTACGGGAAGTACAATAGTTCAACCTACAATGCCTTAGTTAAGAAGGCGCAGAACCAAGACGCCAACAAGGCCAGTGCACGTTGGCAAGACATGATTAACGCCGAAAAGACGATTATGCAAGACCAAGGTATCACCCCGTTGTATCAGACGAACTATTCTTACTTGCAAAATCCGAAGGTCAAAGGGATTATTCACAACACCGCCGGAACGCAGTGGAATTATAAGTATGCTTATATCGCGAAGTAAGCAACAGTTTTTTAATATTAGTTGTTAAGCGATTCTTTTAAACACGAAAGCCCATCATAATTAGGTTGCAGTAATTGCAACCAATTATGGTGGGCTTTTGTGGCGTATTTAAACGCAGTATCATCAGCGTCGTTTTGGGTTGATGATAGGCTACAGCTTGACGTGGTTAACAACATACTTGACCGGTTGGCGCTTGGTCATCGCAATCACGTTTTTGGCAACGATCGCCGCCATCCCGTCACGAGCTTCGACGGTTGCATTGCCCAGATGCGGAGTCAAAATAACGTTGTCCATCTGAGTTAATGCGGGTGTTACTTGGGGTTCGTGTTCGTAAACGTCGAGGGCTGCGCCAGCAATTTGGTGCGTTTGTAGCGCAGTAACTAGGGCCTGCTCGTCGACGATTGGCCCACGCGCGGCATTGATCAAGAGGGCGGTGGATTTCATTTTTGTAAAGGCCGCTTGGTCAATCAGATGCGTGGTTTGTGGGGTGAGTGGCAAGTGTAAACTCACGATATCGGACTGGGCGAGTAATTCTTCTTCGGAGACGAAGGTGGCGCCTAGTTGCGTTTCAACACTGACAGGAAGTGGGTGGTGTTGCGTGTAAAGAATTGGCATATCAAACGCGTGTAACCGTTTGGCAACGGCTTGGCCGATTTGGCCCATGCCAATGATACCGAGCGTCTTAGCTTGTAAGTTGTGGCCGAGAAAGAAAAGTGGCGCCCAACCGTCGAAGCCCGTCGTCCGCATCAAATGGTCACCTTCGACGATCCGGTGTGCGAGGCTGATAATCAGGCCAGTTGTGGATTCGGCAGTGGCAACTGACGAGACATTCGGCGTGTTGGTCACTGGAATATGACGGGTTGCGGCAGCAGCTAAGTCGATATTATTCGTGCCGGCACCGAAGTTCGCGATTAATTTCAACTTGGGCGCGTGATTCAAGACGTCTTCGTCAACCTGTGTGGAAAGTGGGGTGATGAGGTAGTCAGCGTCAGCTACACGATCCATGAGTTCGTCGTGGCTGATCAATTGTTCACCGGTATAGGTATCGATGGTCAGCTGATTTTGACGCAGTAACGTATTTGCTTTCGCCGGTAATTGACCGGCGACGAAAACTTTAGGCATAGCGGAAACTTCCTTTACTGATAAATTAAGCCACGGTCATTCAGTTAGCTGAGCATGAGTTGAATGCTGACCGTCGCTTGAAGTCAATTGCAGTATGGCCTTTTTATTTTAAAAAAACAAGTCAGTGCACTGTGTGAGTTGTGAAACGGGATTGCGTGTAATTAACGGACCATTAGTGAACTCCGAAAAAGAATGCAAAAAAAACTGAACCAACCCGAAGGCGGTTCAGTTTGATATTACGATTATTTTAAGTTGTTGTTTTCCATGATATCATCGATCAAACCATATTCTTTAGCTTCTTGTGCGCTTAAGTAGTTATCACGTTCAGTATCGTGGTTCAACTTTTCAACGGTTTGACCAGAGTTGTCTGCCAAAATCTGGTTGATCTTCTTACGAGTCTTCAAGATTTCTTCGGCAACAATTTCAATTTCCGTTTGTTGACCTTGAGCACCGCCGGATGGTTGGTGAATCAAGATTTCGGAGTTAGGTAAAGCGAACCGCTTGCCCTTCGTACCGGATGAAGCGAGGACGCTGGCCATTGATGCGGCCATCCCCATAACGATGGTTTGAACATCAGACTTGATGAAGTTCATCGTATCGTAGATTGCTAATCCGGCAGTAACCACACCACCTGGTGAGTTGATATAAAGGTAGATGTCCTTACCTGAGTCTTGGGCATCCAAGAAGAGTAACTGGGCAATGATTGCATTGGCCATGTTATCTTCGATTGGGCCGGAAAGCATAATGATACGGTCCTTTAATAGTCGTGAATAGATGTCATAAGCACGTTCGCCACGTGATGACTGTTCAATAACTGTAGGAACTGGATACATGATTTGTTAGCCTCCTAAGGTTGCAATATTTGATTAGCTTGGTTGCTAATTAATAAGTGTAGTTTACCGCAAAGGTCAGTGAAGGTCAAAAGAAAAACCTCAAAAACTAAATTCCGTTTTGCGACTTAACGTGGTATACTTAGGTTTCTATCATATACGGCTTGAGATTGGGTGATCCCAATCTCTTTTTTTACGTCAAACTTTGGTGGTCAACGAACCCTGCAGATTGAGAAACTGCCGAATTTTAAACAAGGACGCTGGCTGTTACCAAGCAACCGGACCATCAGTATTTGAAAACGTGCCGGTGGTGGTATTATCCGGATCAGTGGCCAATTCAATTGTTCGTTGGATTCCATGGGCAATTGATTTGGCACCATGCTGGGTAGCTAATTTTGGGGTAATCCCACCGAATTCAGTGGCAACCATGCCGGGATCAATAGCGTTCACCGTAATATTGGTGGTTTGAAGTTCTTTGGCGAGCTGAATCGTGAACATGTTGAGTGCGGCCTTAGAAGCTTGGTACCCAATCGCGCTGGCATGATAAACGCTCGACTGGGGGTCTAATGCGTTCGTGAGCGAGCCCATCATGCTAGAAATGTTGATGATTTTGGAAGGGCTGGTCTTAGTCAACAATGGGAGGCAAGCTTGAGTCATAGCGACCGTTCCTAAAAAGTTCAGATCCAAGTCGGCTTGAATCGTGGCTAGTTTGATGACTGAGGGCTGTTGGTGATGGTCAAACGCTGCCCCGGCATTATTAATTAAAATGTCGAGCTGACCATATTGGTTTTGAATTGCGTTGACGGCAGTTTGAATAGATTGGGAATCAGTGACGTCCAGTTGAACCACGGTCACGTCTGACAGGTGGGCTGCGTCAACGGCCGCTCGCCCCTTAGCTAAGTCTCGACTACCCATAATGAGCTGTTGCCCCTGGGCGTGTAGCGCTTTGATCAGTGCCAGTCCCATACCGCGGTTGCCGCCAGTAACGAGCGTAACAATTTTATTAGTCATCTTGTTGATCACACTTTCATTGATAGAATGATGGTAATCTTAACACGCTGGCGTTACACTAGCGCAAGTATAAAAGTCGGAGGAAAGATAATGGCATCAATCAAGCAAGTCGCACAGCAATTTGGGGTGACATATGATACATTGCGATTTTATGAACGCTGTGGGTTGTTAACGGATGTGGCCCGAAATAGTCACGGTCAGCGAGTCTACTCAGTTAATAATATCGTTCAGCTAGAGCGGGTACTGCGGATGCGGAAAATTGGCGCCTCAATTAGCGACATTCAAACGATGATGCATCAGTTCGAACAAGCCGACCGTGTGGCAGCGTATGATGACGGCTTGCAATTATTACAGCAACTAAACCATGATTTGGATTTACGCGAACAAGAAATCAAGTCACAGCGGGCGTTGCTACGTGCAAAGCAGCATCAATTTGAGAAGGCACGTGAGCAGTTGTTGAGAAATAAACGGGATAATTCGAGGACTAAACGTGGGCAGTGTGATTAATATCGGGAATAAAAGGAGGAGTTTTGACACGCATTGTGCTTGTTAATTTGTCATAAATTATGATTAAATCACGCCAGGTGTTAAGTTTAAAAGCGGCCAGCTGAGACCCGCTGGAAAAAGTGCGAGTTACCGTAAACTTTCCGTGGTAGATGCTTCCTATGCCGGCTTCCAGGCATTCTGGACAATGGCCGGAACGTGGTGGACACAGATTTAAGCCGACAGCCCACGTCTTAAATACTGGTCTTTCACGCTGGCTGCGATATGGACGAAACGTGTTCAGGTCAGACTGGGACTTCCGGTTAGCTACGCCAGAACGCCAAGCGGAAATGCACCGCTTAACGCTCTAGCTAGGCTAATCCTCAGTCCCAACCCGTCTGAACCTCACACTCTGAGAAGCACTGGGCCTTGCCCAGAATACCTTCCAGCCGGGATGGTATTCGAAAGGCAGACATGTGCGGACCCAACTTTTTATTGAATGATCGTTGATTCCTTGGTACACGGGGAATCTTGATATTCAACTGTCAGACTGGTTTCTAACAATCGCTAGACTTCCTTCGCCATGATTTAACTTTTCAAGTCAGCAACTTCACGGAACTTTTTCTAGTCGCCTGCCTGAGATAAGCAAAGTTTCGAATTCTAACCAAAGTCAATTTTATCGACTAGGTTCAAGACTATTTGTCACTGAAACTATTGATATTGAAATTAGCCAATAATATTCAGATCATCTTTTCAGTACTCGAATGCCATAAAGCATACTCGATACTGATTCAATATTTGCCTGAAGGACCAGCCACCTATTATTCAATGGTCAATTGTACCAAGTTAGGTGGTCGTTCATCCGCCATTCGAGCGGGTTCCCGACCGGAGGGGCTGGCTGACAATGCTCAAGGGCGAAGTTCTTCTTGTCCGGGTGGGGTTCCCGGGCTAGAAGAAGACTCGTATTTGAAATTGCGCAGTGGGTTTCTGCGTGAGTTCAAATCGATGTCCGCCCTGTTCCAGCGTTGTCAGCCAGCCCCGGAGGTCGGAGTAGGATGATCAATGCTGACGAACAGTAATCCAAACAACTGGTACTTTTTAATCATATTTAATGATAAAGCATAACTCGTATTCTGATATGTAGAAATAAAACTTTTGCTATCATTAAATTCATCGAACAACTATACTGATAGATGGTCGACTTATATTTCCTGCCAGCCCCGAAAAACCAATCACGCGTTTGCCAACGTCATACGGTTGGTGGTGTCTAACTTGTGATTAGGTTTAAATTCAGTTACCATAGAAAGATGTAAGCGGTATAGGCCAGCGATTCAGCTGAATGAGCGTACAAAAAAAGCTGAGAATCACTTCTCAGCTTTGCGATGCGCCCGGAGGGAATCGAACCCCCATTTCAAGAACCGGAATCTTACGTGCGATCCATTACACTACGGGCGCCTAAACAACATATTATATTCTAGCGAATAATGGATAAAAACACAAGGGTTTTACATAAAAATTTATTTTGGGAGGTATTTTTATGGCACTGGGACAAGGCTTTCGCCAGCAACAACGGCAATCGCAGAAGTTAGCGATGACCCAGCGGCTGCAACAATCTATTCAGATGTTACAGTTCAATGTGGAAGAATTGCGGGATTTTCTCACGCAAAAAGCCCTTGAGAATCCGTTGATCGATGTGGATACAAATTGGAATAATAATCACGCCAGTTTGAGTGCAGCTAAAAACGTGACCGCAAAGGATGATTTTATTGAACGGGTGTCGACGTCGAATCAGCATTCCTTGTTTGAATACTTATTGGATCAGATTCATTTGACGATGCGTGATACTCATTTACGGCAAATCGTACTGTATTTAATTGAATACGTCGACGTCAATGGTTATCTGCACCTTGATGAAGCCCAGGCGCGGCAAGAAACGCAGGCGACACCGATTGAGCTACTGGATGCGATTACGTTACTTCAACAACTTGATCCACCGGGTGTCGGGGCGCGTAGTTTGCAAGAAGCCTTGATGTTGCAGACTGAAAATGATGATCATGCACCTAATTTGGCATACATTATTTTAGAAGAAGATTTCGACGCGTTTGTCAATCGGCACTGGGAAGGCTTGGCGAAAAAGTATCAAGTCGACCTGGCAGACATTTCCAACATATATGATTACGTTCGGACGTTGACGCCAGTACCGGGTGCGGCGATTGGGCAAGAAACGACTGGTTACATCTTTCCGGATCTAGTCGTCACTAATCATGAAGGCCAGCTCGCGTTAAAGACCGCATCAATGGCCCAACCAGTTGTGAAGTTCCGTCGCAAGTACTATCAGCAGATGGGGCAGCACGATGACCGGGAAGTGACGGAATATTTGAAGGAAAAGAAAAATGAGTACGACTGGATCGCCAGCAGTTTGCAGCAGCGGGAAGCAACTATTTTTCGGGTTGGTACTGCGATTATCGAGCGCCAAGAAGATTTCTTCCTAGAAAAAAGTCAAGATTTAAAGCCACTGTTATTACGAGATGTGGCCCAACAGCTACAAGTTCATGAGTCAACGATCAGTCGTAGTATTAATGGCAAATACATTCAAACGGACTTCGGGATGTTTGAACTTAAACGTTTCTTTACCAAAGCGGTCAGCAAACGTCCCACTGGGGGTAAAATTGTGTCTGCGGACAGTGTCCAACATCGAATTATGACCCTGATTGAGCAGGAAAATAAAGAAAAACCGCTTTCAGACCAAAAAATTGTTCAGATTCTTAAGGAAGAAAATGTCGAACTTTCTCGGCGAACAGTGGCAAAATATCGGGAAAATCTTAACATTCTACCTTCGTCAAAACGAAAACAGTACTTGAGAACCGAATGATAGTTTATGGCCGGTTTTGGACCAGTCGGTTATAAGGGCCCACAGGGTTTCATTTGCAACCACCTGATGAACCTGTTATAATTCATGTTGTGGTAAGAGAGGTATGCAACATCGATTTCTTAGTAAATTAGCGTTGTGTGCTTTGTTTTTTGAAGTCTTTGGGTCGTTTTTCGACATAGCTGGACCAGACCCGTCCCACTAGAGAGCAGGTTGGATGCCATGCATTCAGATATTCAATGGATTGAGGCAATTGCCCCAGATATGGTTGACATGCTGAGTCGTCGTTACTTAGTATTACGAACCATTAATTGGATGGCCCCAGTTGGACGTCGGCTATTAGCTCAGACATTAGGTGTTAGCGAACGGACGTTACGAACCGAAACGGATACGCTGCGCAAGCTTGATTTGATCATGACGAACAAGTCAGGTATGCAAGTTACCCAGCAAGGTCAGGACGTGTTGGTCGGGTTAAGCCACTTCATGGATGAGTTAATGGGCATTCGCCAGAAGGAACGGCAGTTGGCGCAATACTTTAACATTAAGCGTTGCATCATCGTTTCTGGTGATTCCGATCGACAGTTGAAAGTTATTGGGACCATGGGCGAAGAAGTGAACCAACTATTACAGCAGTTATTGCCAGAAGGTCATAACATCATTGCTGTCATGGGTGGTCATACCATGGAACATGTCGCAAGTCACTTAACTAACAAATTAGGTGATAAACGTGATTTGCTATTTGTTCCGGCACGTGGTGGTGTTGGTGAGTCGGTTGCGATTCAGGCAAATACCATTGCGTCACAAATGGCACAACATACCGGTGGTAAATTCCGCTCGTTGTTCGTGCCAGAACAGGTCAGTGAACGGACGTATGAACCGCTCCTCAAAGAACCAAGTATTCAAGAGGTGTTGGCGATTATCGGGCAAGCTAACGTGGTTGTGCATAGTATCGGTGAGGCCATTTCGATGGCGCATCGCCGCAACATGTCAGAAGATCAGATTAAGGTGTTACGTAGTCGCGATGCGATTGGTGAAGCCTTTGGTTATTTCTTCGATAAGAAGGGTAACGTGGTCTATCGGATTCCACGAATTGGGTTGCAAATCGGAGAACTGGCCCATCGGGAGATTATACTCGCGGTTGCGGGAGGTGCTTCTAAAGCACCGGCAATTGGCGCGTATATGAAGAACATCGCACCTAAACAGACGTGTTTAATCACGGATGAGGGTGCAGCTAACTTGATTTTAAAAAAGTAATCTTCTATAGTGAAGTTGCTTTTTAAAATAAAACTATTTTTATTTCCACAAGGAGGAAATTCTAGTATGTCTGTAAAAATTGGTATTAATGGTTTCGGACGTATCGGTCGTTTAGCATTCCGTCGTATCTTAGAACTTGGTGAAAAGTCAAGTGATATCGAAGTTGTTGCTATTAACGATTTAACTTCACCTGCATTGTTGGCTCATCTTTTGAAGTATGACTCAACTCATGGTACTTTGGACGCTGACGTTTCAGCAACCGACGATTCAATCGTTGTTAACGGTAAGAACTACCGTGTTTATGCTGAACCACAAGCACAAAACATTCCTTGGGTTAAGAACGACGGTGTTGACTTCGTTCTCGAATGTACTGGTTTCTACACTTCAAAGGCTAAGTCACAAGCTCACTTGGACGCTGGTGCAAAGCGTGTCTTGATTTCTGCTCCTGCTGGCTCAGACTTGAAGACCATCGTTTACAACGTTAACGATGACATCTTGACTGCAGATGACCGTATCGTTTCTGCTGGTTCATGTACTACTAACTGCCTTGCACCATTAGCATTCTTTGAAAACAAAGAATTCGGTATCAAGGTTGGTACTATGACTACTATCCATGCTTACACTTCAACTCAAATGTTACTTGACGGCCCTGTACGTGGTGGTAACTTCCGTGCTGCCCGTGCTGCCGGTGTAAACACTATTCCTCATTCAACTGGTGCTGCTAAAGCTCTTGGCTTAGTTATCCCAGAATTGAACGGTAAATTACAAGGCCACGCACAACGTGTTGGTGTTGTTGATGGTTCATTAACTGAATTAGTTGCTATCTTAGACAAGAAAGTTACTGCTGACGAAGTTAACGCCGCAATCAAGAAGCATACTGAAGGTAACGAATCATTCGGTTACAATGATGACGAAATCGTTTCATCTGATGTTATCGGTACTACTTTCGGTTCAATCTTCGATCCTACTCAAACAGAAGTTACTTCTGATGGTGACAACCAATTAGTTAAGACTGTTGCTTGGTACGATAACGAATACGGCTTCACTTGCCAAATGGTACGTACTTTATTGAAGTTCGCCACTCTCTAATATCAATTAGATAGTTTAGAACTTTAAAACCGCATATGGTTTTGACGGCGGGGGGAGGCAAACTCCTCTTGCCGTTTTTTTAATTTAACAGTCACGAATTCTAGGAGGATTTTAACATTGGCTAAATTAATCGTTTCAGATTTAGATGTTAAAGATAAAAAAGTTTTAATTCGTGTCGACTTTAATGTTCCGATTAAAGACGGCAAAATTGGTGACGACAACCGGATCGTCGCTGCTTTACCAACAATCAAATATGTGATTGAACATGATGGTAAAGCCATCTTATTCTCACATTTAGGCCGGATCAAGAGCGAAGACGACAAAAAGGGCTTAAGCTTACGTCCAGTTGCAGAACGTCTTTCAAACTTGTTAAACAAGCCTGTTACCTTCGTACCTGTTACTGAAGGCGAACAACTTGAAACTGCCATCAACAACATGAATGACGGTGACGTCTTAGTTGTTGAAAACACGCGTTTTGAAGACGTTGTGAACGGCGAACAAGTTAAGCGCGAATCTGGTAACGACCCTGAATTAGGCAAGTACTGGGCTTCACTTGGCGATGTCTATGTCAACGATGCATTCGGGACTGCTCACCGGAGCCATGCTTCAAACGTTGGGATTGCTTCAAACATGGACCAAGTTGCCGCTGGTTTCTTAATGGAAAAGGAAATCAAGTTCTTAGGTGACGCCGTTGACAATCCTAAGCACCCATTCGTTGCCATCTTAGGTGGTGCCAAGGTTTCTGATAAGATCGGTGTTATCGATCACTTAATCAGCAAAGCCGACAAGATCATCATCGGTGGTGGGATGACTTACACGTTCTATGCTGCTAAAGGCATGGGCATTGGTAACTCACTTGTTGAAAAAGACAAGATTGAATTAGCTAAGTCAATCATCGAAAAGGCCGGCGACAAGTTGGTCTTACCTAGTGACTCAGTTGTTGCTGAAAAGTTTGACAACGATGTTCCTAGCAAAGTCGTTGAAGGCTCAATTCCTGATGGCTACATGGCCTTAGATATCGGTCCTAAGTCAATCGAAGAATTCGAAGACGTTTTACGCGACGCTAAGACCGTTGTTTGGAACGGACCAATGGGTGTCTTTGAAATGAGCAACTACGCCAAGGGTACCCTTGAAGTTGGTAAGTTCTTAGGAACCTTATCAGAAGCAACGACTATCGTTGGTGGTGGTGACTCAACTGCCGCTGTTAAGCAACTTGGCGTTGGCGACAAGTTAACCCACATCTCTACTGGTGGCGGTGCTTCACTTGAATACCTTGAAGGTAAGGAATTACCTGGTATTGCTGCTATTTCTGAAAAATAATCTGTTCTCCGAAAGGAAGGTTTATCGTGCGTACACCTATTATTGCCGGTAACTGGAAAATGAACAAAACTGCTAGCGAAGCTTTAGCTTTCGTTAACGCGGTTAAGGATCAATTACCAGATCCATCAAAAGTTGAATCAGTCGTTGCTGCACCAGCTCTTTTCTTACAAGAAATGGTTGAAGCTGCCAAGGGTTCTGATTTAAAGATTGCTGCTGAAAATGCTTACTTTGAAGATGCTGGGGCCTTCACTGGTGAAACTTCACCAGCCGCTTTAGCTGACTTGGGCGTTGACTACGTTGTTATTGGTCACTCAGAACGTCGTGGCTACTTCCACGAAACTGACGAAGACATTAACAAGAAAGCTCACGCAATCTTCAAGAACGGCATGAAGCCAATCATCTGCTGTGGCGAATCACTTGAACAACGTGAAGCCGGCGAAGCCGAATCATGGGTTTCTGGCCAAATCAAGGCTGCTTTGAAGGACTTATCAGCTGACCAAGTAAGTTCATTGGTTATTGCCTATGAACCAATCTGGGCCATCGGTACTGGTAAGACTGCTTCAAGCGACCAAGCTGAAGAAATTTGTGCAGTTGTTCGTAAGACTGTTGCTGACCTTTACTCACAAGAAGTTGCGGATAAAGTTCGGATTCAATACGGTGGTAGTGTTAAACCAGCCAACGTTAACGAATTAATGGGCAAAGAAGATATCGACGGTGGTTTAGTCGGTGGTGCTTCATTACAACCTGATTCATTCTTGGAACTTGTTAACTACCAAAATAACTAATAATAGTTATTGCAAGTTGTTGGACAAACTTCTACAATAAGTGTGAAACAAAAACAAGCCAATTTTAAGGAGAGAAATTAATGTCTATTATTACAGATATTTATGCTCGCGAAGTCTTAGACTCACGTGGTAACCCAACTGTTGAAGTTGAACTTTATACTGAAAGCGGCGCATTTGGTCGCGGTATCGTTCCTTCAGGTGCCTCAACTGGTGAACATGAAGCCGTTGAATTACGTGACGGTGACAAGAGCCGTTTCATGGGCAAGGGTGTTACTAAGGCCGTTGACAATGTTAACAAGTTAATCGCTAAGGAAATCGTTGGTTACGATGTAACTGACCAACGTGCCATTGACCAAGCGATGATCAAGTTAGACGGTACGCCTAACAAAGCTAAGTTAGGTGCTAACGCTATCTTAGGTGTTTCCATTGCTGCCGCACGTGCTGCTGCTGACGAACTTGAAATGCCTTTATACAACTACCTTGGCGGATTCAACGCCCACGTCTTACCAACACCAATGATGAACGTTATCAATGGTGGGGCCCACGCCAACAACGACGTTGACTTCCAAGAATTCATGATCATGCCTGTTGGTGCTTCTTCAGTTAAAGAAGCCATCCGGATGGGTTCAGAAACTTTCCACAACTTGAAAGCGATCTTGAACGAACGCGGTTACTCGACTGCCGTTGGTGACGAAGGTGGTTTTGCACCTGACTTGAAGAACAACGAAGAACCATTCGAAATCTTGGTTGAAGCTATCGAACGTGCCGGTTACAAGCCTGGTAAGGATATTGCCATCGCCTTTGACTGTGCCGCTTCAGAATTCTACAACGAAGAAACTGGCAAGTACGACTTGAAGGGTGAAGGCGAAAATGGGAAATCATTTACTGCCGAAGAATTCGTTGACTTACTTGACAGCATCGTTGACAAGTACCCAATCGTTTCCATCGAAGATCCTTTGGATGAAAACAACTGGGAAGACTGGCAAATGGCAACTGCCAAGCTTGGTAAGAAAGTTCAAATCGTTGGTGACGACTTATTCGTTACGAACACGGACTACCTTGCAAAGGGTATCAAGATGGGCGTTGCTAACTCAATCTTAATCAAGGTTAACCAAATTGGTACTTTGACTGAAACTGTTGAAGCTATCGAAATGGCTAAAGAAGCTGGCTACACTGCCATCGTTTCACACCGTTCTGGTGAAACTGAAGACACGACCATTGCTGACTTAGTTGTCGCAATGAACGCTGGCCAAATCAAGACTGGTTCAATGAGCCGTACTGAACGGATTGCTAAATACAATCAATTAATGCGGATCGAAGACCAACTTGAAAGCACTTCAGAATACAAAGGTATCCACGGCTTCTACAACTTAGACGAAGCTGCACGGAACACCATTACTAGCAAGTAATTTGAAGTTCTAATAGAGACGTCGTTCCCTCTGGAGCGGCGTTTTTATTATACATATTTTAAGGAACATCTGTTTGAGTTTAGGACCTGGTCGATGGGAAGTCGTGGTAAAATAAGAACATGTGTATTTGAGTAAGGAGAGAACGGAATGGATGACTTTCAGCAACAAATCAATGCGTGGTCTGATTGGCAAGGCCTGCAAATGAACGCACTAGCTTTTGAACCAGTGCTACAAAAGATCTATGCTAGTGAAAATGAACCCTACAAAACGCCGGAACCAGTTGCCGACCAGTTCGCGGCACGGTTTACCATTGGTCCCACAGAAATCGCAATTTTTCCGCCAAGTGATGTCATGGCTGAAACCCGGGCGTACTATCAAGCGGAACGCTTTGGTCTAACTCGGATGGCACGCCTCAATCTGGGTGCGCCGCGGCTATTACATGCTGGTTTTGTTTTCGATAAGTACCAATTCTATTATGTCATTTATCGGCCATTACAAGGCATTACGCTGACTGAATTCTGTGCGACGGCAAAACCTTTGGCTAAATCGACACTCGGTCGTCAGATTGGAACGATGTTGACGCAACTCAATACCGAAGTTGCGGCGTTTGGTCCAGAAAATTCAGCAGTTGGTGACTGGCAAGTATTTGGCAACGATTTTGCAGCTGAACGTAAAGCGTGGTTAGCCCAATATCAAGTGACGCCTAACCAGTTTGTACACGGTAATTTAACCGGTGACAATCTGATTGTGACTAGCGGTGAATTGGGGCTGCAGCGCTTTAGCACGGCACATCAAGCGGCCAAACAGACGGAACTCGTGCCCTTGATCTTAGACGCGTTCAATGGTGACGCTGAGTTGTTGGCTGGCTTTAAGGCGACGTATCAGACTGGCGATTTAGCGACCGACTTAATGTTAGGATTGCTCTTGCGCTCAGATGGCCCACAACGAATTCAAGCATTATTGCCAGAACAGACCGTCACATTGGCTGCGATTCAACAGAAACTTGCAACATTACTATCATAATTTGAAGGGGGACTCGCTGTGGCACAACGGCCGCACACTATCAAACAACATTTTGACTTCACACGCTTTAGTTCAATCGGCCGGGCATTGATCGTCGGGGTGATTGCAGGATTTGTCGTTAGCATTTTCCGTTTTAGCATTGAACAAGGCTTAAAGTTCGTTCAATGGGCTTACGGACAAATTCACGCGAATTGGCTACTGTTGATTCCTTGGCTGATTTTAACGGTGCTAGTTGCCGTATTTGTCGGCTGGCTGGTCAAAAAAGAACCCAACATCAAGGGTTCTGGGATTCCACAAGTCGAAGGACAGTTAGCTGGTGAGTTAGACTACGGCTGGTGGTCGGTCTTGTGGCGCAAATTCGTCGGTGGCGTGCTCGGGATTGGTTCTGGCTTATTCCTGGGGCGTGAAGGGCCTTCAATTCAACTGGGCGCCACGATTGGCCAAGGAGTCGCTGCCAAGCTCCGTCAGACTGGTTCGGATCGGCGCTCACTAATTGCCGGTGGCGCTGCTGCGGGGCTCTCTGCGGCGTTCAATGCCCCAATTGCTAGCACGTTGTTTGTGTTGGAGGAAGTTTATCATAACTTTTCACCAATCATCTGGACGACCGCATTGGTGAGTGCGATGGCCAGTGACTTTATTTCGCTGAACTTTTTTGGCTTGGTACCGGTACTGCACATTCCTTATGGTCATAACTTACCGTTAAGTCAGTACGGCAATTTGATTGGTCTCGGCATCTTTTTAGGCGTCTTTGGTTATCTGTATCAAAATGTCACGTTGACGATGCCTAACTGGTACGCTAAATTGCGGTTGCCGAGTTGGCTCGATGGGTTGATCCCGTTTCTATTAGTGATTCCAATTGGGCTATTATGGCCACAACTCTTGGGTGGCGGTAATGCGGTTATCTTGAATTTAGCCGCTGCCACGCCAGCATTAGTCGCTTTACTTGGGATTTTTGTCTTGCGCTTCAGCTTTTCCACGATTTCATATGGGTCGGGCTTACCCGGCGGTATTTTCTTGCCGATTCTATCGTTGGGGGCTATTCTCGGGGCTATTTATGCCCAAATCATGGTCATGTTGGGCTGGATGCCGACTAACTTGATTCCTAACTTCATTATTTTTGCGATGGCCGGCTACTTTGCTGGTATCGGGAAAGCTCCGTTTACAGCGATTCTACTGATTACTGAAATGGTCGGAACGCTGCACCATTTGATGCCACTTGCTGTTGTCTCGATGACGGCCTACTTAGTGGTGGACCTCTTAGGCGGGGCACCCATCTATGAAGCGTTATTGGAAAAGCTCATTCGGCCACGGATGCCCGAACACAGTGGCGTTCAGGACCGGCTCGAATTGCCGATTTTTGAAGGCTCCAAGCTGGAAGGCCATCAAGTTCGTGATTTCAAATGGCCAGCTGAATCGCTACTGATTGCGATTCGTCGTGGCGAGCAACAGGTGATTCCACATGGGGATACCTTGATGCGTGCGGGGGACACCTTAATAATCTTAACCGACCGCGATAACCGTGCTTGGGTTCGCCATCAAATCTCACATTTAACAGTCGCGACGCCCTGAGTACTGAACAAACCAACGAATTGTCCAGGATACTGGAAAAACAAGGCGAAATATGTTAAATTGTTATAGACATAGCGGACTCTTTAGGAGGCACATTCTTGTATAATTTATTGTTAACGTTAATACTGGTCATTTCCGTCTTGATTATCATCGCGGTAATGATGCAACCATCCAAAACTAATGATGCCATGTCTTCATTAACCGGTGGTGCTGATGACTTGTTCGCCAAGCAGAAGCCCCGCGGTTTTGAAGCGTTCATGCAGAAGGTAACCGTGGTATTAGGAATCGCTTTCTTTATCCTAGCGTTAGCTCTAGCATGGTACTCATCGAAGTAACTGACCGTCCTCCTGTGATTTCAGGAGGATTTTTTTGAAATTTAGCGAGGAAACACGTTAGATATTCGTGAGTGGCCTTGTCCTCGTTGTGGTATTAGCCATGACCGAGACATCAATGCTGCTAAGAATATCTTAAGTGCTTAACCGACTAATTAGGCGCGGGATGCGCCATAGTAAATAGCCGTAACGGCTGCACAAGTGCTAGCCACTAATGTGTAAGTCAGCGGTGTTCCTAGAAGTTCGGTCATTTATGGCCGAGTAGTTCACGAAAGTTGGTGGTAATGATGTTAAAACAACCGGAACCATTTTACTTTGAACACGGTGAACGGGCCGTTATCTTACTCCACGCCTATGCGGGCAGTGCCAATGATGTGCGGATGTTAGGGCGGACGCTGGAGCGGTCTGATTATACTGTGTATGGCCCGCAATTCAGTGGTCACGCCACGAATGATCCGCGTGATATTTTAGCCCAAACACCCGACCAATGGTGGCAAGATACCCAACAAGCAATATCATTTCTACGGCAAAAAGGCTATACTAAAATTAGTATCTTTGGTCTTTCGCTAGGCGGTATTTTTGCGACGGCTGCGTTGGAACGTGATCCGCAATTACTTGGTGGTGGGACGTTTAGCTCGCCACTATTTGCAGGTAATCGCAGTGATGTCGCCGAAATGTTCATTACGCTCAGTCACCATCAGTTGGCGCATAGCCAATTTTCACTGGCTGAACGGGAACAAATCTTGGCAGCACTGCCAGAACGCGTCCAACAGCAGTTACAAGCCGTTAATACCTTTACTGAGCAGAACGTCACGACCAAGTTAGCCAACGTGACACAGCCATTTTTCATTGGTCAGGGCGGTCAAGATGAATTGATTGATCCGAACGTGGCGCGCCGGCTACAAGTAGCGCTAACGCAAGTGCCCGTTGATTTTCATTGGTATGCCGATGCGGGGCATGTGATTACCGTGAATAATGCTCACCATCAATTAGAACAAGATGTCTTAACATATTTAAAATCTATATATAAATGAGGTAAATGATGTCAGAAGCAAACTTACAAGAACAAATCCTGACTTTTCTGCAGGCCCATCCTGATCGCACTTATAGTGTTGAACAGTTGACGGACGAACTGCATTATACAGGCGCAACTGCCTTTACATTTTTAGTGAAGGAACTTGCGAATATGGAACGCAAGAAACTCGTCAGCACTGACGACCATGACCATTTTAAGTTGGTCCAGGAAACCAAGACCGTCGAAGGGTCATTTCATGGCAACGACAAGGGCTTTGGTTTCGTGCGCTACGATCCAGATTTGCCCGATATTTACATCAATCCAGACAATACGCAGTTTGCGTTGACCGGTGATGATGTTGCGGTCGAAATCATTCGGCCAGCCCGTCCTGGTTCAGACCGCGGTCCTGAAGGTAAAATCGTCAGCATCGTTAAACGCAACTACACCCAAATCGTCGGTGCCTACACGCCTAGCACAGATGAAGCTGGGTTTATTGGGACTGTCGAGATCAAGGACAAAAAGCTCTCTAAATATCAATTATTCATTACTGACCAAGGGCTCCACCCAACTGAGGGTGAAGTGATCATCGCTGAAGTCGCCGCTTATCCTGATGCACAACATCCAACACGGATGATTGGGATCGCCAAGCAGGTGATTGGGAGCGTTGATGACCCTGGGATGGACGTCCTTCAAGTGGTCTACCAACACGATGTGCCATCCGTCTTCCCTGAAGAAGTCACGGATGAAGCTAATCGGATTCCAGATTACGTGACGGATGAAGAAAAAGTTGGTCGGGTCGATATTACCGACCAGCCATTAGTCACGATTGATGGCGCTGAATCGAAAGACTTGGATGATGCGGTCGTTGCTTGGCGGTTGCCAAATGGAAACTTCCACTTAGGGGTTCACATTGCGGACGTTAGCCATTACGTCACTGAGAACTCCGAGTTGGATCGTGAAGCATTCAAACGCGGGACCTCCGTTTATTTGACGGATCGCGTGATTCCAATGTTACCACGGCGGTTATCTAACGGTATCTGTTCATTAAATCCAGATGTTGAACGGTTAGCTATGAGTTGTGAGATGGAAATCGATCCAACCGGGGAAATCGTCAATCACAAGATTTTCCAAAGTGTGATTCGGTCCCACGCGCGGATGACGTATGATGCTGTCAACCAAATTCTGGAAGCCCACGATCCTAAGACGCGTGAAAAGTACGCGGACTTGGTCGACATGTTTGATACGATGGGTGATTTACACCGCATCTTATACAAACACCGTCGGCACCGGGGCGCCATTGATTTTGATGATAACGAAGCTAAGATCATTGTTGATGAAGCGGGTCATCCAATCGACATCCAATTACGGGTGCGGGGCTTAGCTGAACGGATGATTGAAAGTTTCATGTTAGCTGCCAACGAAACGGTTGCTAAAAATTATAGTCAACTCAAGGTACCGTTTATCTACCGGGTTCATGAAACACCTGATAGTGACCGGATGCTGAGTTTCTTTGAATTTGTCACCAATTTTGGCGTCAGTGTCAAAGGGAGCTCGAAGGATGTTAAACCGAAGATGCTCCAGGATGTGCTGAAGAAGGTCGCTGGCAAGCCCGAAGAAGCCATGGTCTCAGTGATGATGCTCCGGAGCATGAAACAAGCCCGGTATGCCGACCAGTCACTTGGGCATTTTGGGTTAGCGGCGCCATACTACACCCACTTCACGTCACCAATCCGGCGTTATCCAGATATGATGGTCCACCGGTTGATTCGGCACTATGCTGAAAACGGGACTGGCGAAGAAGCGCGGGCACGTTACCGGGATAATTTACCGAATATCGCAGAAACGACTTCTGACCACGAACGCCGGGGTATCGATACGGAACGTGACGTGGATTCCATGAAGAAGGCTGAATACATGGCTGACCATGTTGGTGAGACCTTCGAAGCTGTCGTTGATTCCGTCATGAAGTTCGGCTTGTTTGTTGAGTTGGAGAACACCGTTGAAGGCCTCGTCCACATCAGTACGATGGACGATGACTACTACGAATACGTTGAAAAACAACTCGCATTAGTCGGCCGTAAGACAAAGCGGACGTTTAGAATCGGCCAACCAGTGAAAGTTCAATTGATGCGGGTCGACAAGGACCAACGCGAAGTCGACTTCAAGTTGTTGAATCCGGAAGAAGCGCCAAAGACCGACTTATTACCAAAACGGGAACATTCCGATAATTATCGTGGTAATAATCGTCGTGGCGGTAACAACAACTACCACCGCAATGGGAACAACAATAACCGCAACAATGACCGTCGGGGTGGCAATAATAACCACCGCAATGGCAACAGCAACGGCCGTCGTAATAATAATGGTCGTTCGAATAATCACAGTAATAATAATAGTAATCGACGGTCAACCAGTGATCGTCGGCGCTAATTTTTAACTAAGGGGGTGTGCGGCAATGGCCAAACAACACGGTAAGCACCCAGATACCGCCCTCGCTCAAAATCGGAAAGCACGTCACGACTATGCCGTCGAGGACACCTATGAAGCAGGAATCGCACTGACCGGGACGGAGATCAAATCCGTCCGTGACCGGCGCGTGAACTTGAAAGATGGGTTCGTTCAGATTCGTAACGGTGAAGCGTGGATGCAAAACGTTCACATCAGTCCGTTTAAAGAGGGGAATCGCTTTAACGTTGACCCACTGCGTAACCGGAAACTCTTGTTGCATAAGAAAGAAATCAGCAAGCTCGGTGCCGCAACGATGACCAAGGGTGTCACCATCATTCCACTCAAGATGTATCTCAAACACGGGTTTGCGAAAGTCTTGATTGGGGTCGCTCATGGGAAACGGGAATACGATAAGCGCCAAGATATTAAGAAACGTGAACAACAACGGCAAATCGACCGGGTCATGAAACATTATTAGACCGGGAATATAAGGACACTTCGACGAGATTTCGTTGAGGGGTCCTTTTTTAGTGATACGCATTGTGCGAGTTATTTTTAAGCATTAAAGATGATTAAAATGTACTATTTTCTAAATTCAAGTGCTACCAGCTGAGACCCGCTGGAAACAGTGCAAGTCTGTGTAAAACTGCACTGCCGGGGGCGTCCTACACCGGCTTCCAGGAATTTCTGACAACGCTGGAACGCGATGGACACAGATTTAAGCCGACAGCCCACGACTTAAATACTGGTCTTCCACGTTAACTGCAGTATGGATGAAACGTGTTCAGGTCAGACTGGGACTTCCGGTTAGCTACGCCAGAGCGCCAAGCGGAAATTCACCGCTTAACGCTCTAGCTAGGCTAATCCTCAGTCCCAACCCGTCTGAACCTCACACTCTGAAAAACGCTGAGCATTGTCAGAAACGCCCTCCAGCCTGGGATGGTATTCGAAAGGCAGACATGTGCGGACCCAACTTTTTAAAGACTGATCACTGATTCATATTAAACCGTACAGCTGTTATCTGACTGTCAGATTTGTTTTGGCTAAAACTTTTGCTTAAACATTAGGCTATCGTCTAGTGTCGTCAATACAGGAGTGTCTGGATTATTATCCCTTACTTGATACACTTTCGAATCAAACTAAATATGAACTAGTCATTAATGCTTTGAAATCAGTAATCCTGTCACTTGCCGACAAGGTAGTTTCGATTAGATTCGCTCAACAAAATCTTGACCTGCAAATTCCAGATGAGTTTTATTGCCAATTCAAAGTTTGTCTGAAGAACCAGTTACCTGGTATTCAGTGGTCAGTTGCACCAAGTTAGGTGGTCGTTCATCCGCCATTCGAGCGGTTTCCCGACTGGAGGGGCTGGCGGACAATGCTCAAGGGCGAAATTCTTCTTGTCCGGGTGGGCTTCCCGGGCTAGAAGAAGACTCGTATTTGAAATTGCGCAGTGGGGTTCTGCGTGAGTTCAAATCGATGTCCGCCCTGTTCCAGCGTTGTCAGCCAGCCCCGGAAGTCGGAATAAGGCGCGCATCGGCTGACGAACAGGAATCCACCAACTGGCACATTTTAATCATGATTCATGATAGATTAACTAGCACAATGCGTTAGTGATGAATACGCTAATTAAGTGACTGGTAAAGCTCAACTTGAAAAAGAGTGATATCGCGTGTGTGGTGCCATGTTTTCTATCATCGTAACAGCTTGGTCAGGCGATTTTACAGATGGGGTTAAATTGAATAGAGCTAAGATGACAAGTCCGCTAAATTATAAAACGTTAAATTACGGTGCTTTCGTTAGATTCTTTTTTAAAATGGGCATTTAACTTAATTTTATTAAGTTAAATGCCCATTTTAGCGCTATCCTTAAAGTGTAATGAGAAAAGAATAACAAATCGGATTGGTCGCGAGCCATGAATTATGTTATATTTTATGACATACCGTTTCGGTAATTTTTTGAGGAGGTCTCGTCGATGAGAAAGTGGCAAGTTGCGGTTGTCATGTTGTTAGCAGCGTTGGGAAGCTGGTTTGCAGTAGGTACCCAGGCGCAGGCGAAAACATACACCATTGCAACGGATACGACCTTTGCGCCATTTGAATTTCAGGCCAAGGGTGGTAAGTACAAGGGAATTGATATTGATATTTTAAAAGCGATTGCTAAGAAAGAAAACATCAATTATAAACTTAAAGCGATCAGTTTTGGTGCCGCCGTTCAGCAGCTTAGTGCAAACCAAGTTGACGGGGTGATTGCCGGAATGAATATTACGGCCGAACGTAAGAAGACGTTCGATTTTTCGAATGCTTACTATACGTCTGGCGTCGTTATGGCGGTCGCCAAGGATAGTAAGGTCAAGAACTTTAAGCAGTTAAAAGGCAAGACGGTCGCGCTGAAGACTGGGACGGCCGGTGCTGCATATGCGAAGTCGATTCAGAGCAAATACGGCTTTAAAATTAAGTATTTTAATGATTCCAATAACATGTATAACGACGTGAAAGTCGGTAACTCGGCAGCCTGTTTTGAAGACTACCCCGTGATGTCATACGGGATCAAAAACGGGATTCAATTGAAAATCGTGACCAAGCAATATGCCGCTGGTGACTATGGCTTTGCCGTTAAAAAGGGTAAAAATGCCGAACTGTTGAAGAAATTCAACGCTGGGTTGAAGGCCATCAAAGCGGATGGAACTTACAAGAAGATCGTTAACAAGTATTTGAATTCCAGTGAATCATCATTGACTGGTGAAACAGCCAGCAGCCGGACCTTTATCGGTTTGTTCACGCAAAACCTTGATACAATTGGTTCTGGGCTATGGATGACTTTGGAATTAACGGTTATTTCAATTATTTTAGCCACGATTCTTGGCCTCATCCTCGGAGTGCTCGGCGTCATGCCTGGTAAAGTGGGTCCAGCAATCTCTAGCACGATTATTTATATTTTCCGAGGGATGCCACTGATGGTGCTGGCTTTCTTCATCTACATTGGGTTCCCAGATCTGATTGGGCACGGGTTTAAGATTCCAGCGTTCATCGCCGGGATGATTACGCTGATGTTGAATGAAGGGGCCTATACCGGGGCGTTCGTCAAAGGGGGCTTTGCGGCCGTTGATGATGGCCAAATGGAAGCGGCACGCTCACTGGGCTTACCTTACTGGACGGCGATGCGCAAGGTCATCATGCCTCAAGGAATTCGAATTATGATTCCGTCATTTATCAACCAATTTATCATCACCTTGAAGGATACGTCGATTCTGTCCGTTATTGGGATCGTCGAATTGACCCAGACTGGGACATTGATTATCGCCCGGAACTTTGAAGGGTTCAAGATTTGGTTAATGATTGCGATTATTTACTTGGTTATCATTACGTTATTAACATGGTTATCTAACTGGGTTCAAAGGAGGATTAACTAGGCATGGCGAAAGTAATTGTCAAAGATTTGCATAAGAGTTACGGTGACAACGAAGTCTTGAAGGGGTTAAACCTCGAAGTTCAAGATAACGAAGTCGTTTGTATGATTGGGCCCTCTGGATCTGGTAAGAGTACGTTCTTGCGCTGCCTGAATGATCTGGAAGTGCCAACGCAGGGGCAAGTCGTGATTAGCGGCTACGACCTATCTGACAAAGGGACCAACATCAACTTAGTGCGCGAAAATATCGGGATGGTGTTCCAACACTTTAACTTATTCCCACATTTATCGGTATTACAAAATATCACCTTAGCACCGACTCAGCTTAAAAAGGAAACTCAACAAGAAGCCGAAAAAACGGCGCGCGATTTGTTAGCGACGGTTGGATTATCTGATAAAGCTGACGCAATGCCGAAATCATTGTCTGGTGGGCAAAAGCAACGGGTCGCCATCGCCCGCGCGTTAGCGATGCATCCCCAAATCATGTTATTTGATGAACCAACGTCTGCCCTGGACCCTGAAATGGTCGGCGATGTCTTGGATGTTATGAAGAAGCTTGCCGCCGATGGGATGACCATGATTGTGGTCACACACGAAATGGGATTTGCCAAAGAAGTGGCAGACCGCGTCGTCTTCATGGCTGACGGCCTGATTCAAGAAACGGGTAAACCTGCGGATGTCTTCAATCATCCTAAGAGTCCCCGGCTACAGGACTTCCTTGAGAAGGTTATTAATGTTTAGTGAATAAGATTTTTGATTGGCACGTCTCATGATGGAGGCGTGCCAATTTTTTTTAGCGTTATACGCATTGTGCTGGTTATTGGCATTAAAGATGATCAAAACGTGCCAATCGGTGGATTCCTATTCGTCAGCTGGGGCGCGTCTTATTCACCCATTCAGTGATGGCAATGGTAGAATCGGACGCTTATTAATCTTCAAGGAAGGTTGTCGAAGTGGGGCGGTCCCATTGATTATCCGTGAAGACACTAAACCTTATTATTTGCGCGGGTTAAAGACTTTTAAAACGACACCCGGATATTTAATTGATACGTTAGGGCATGAGCAAGATAATTACCAAGGCATGATTGCCCGCTTCTTCCCAGAACCCAACCATGAATTAGACTAAAAAAATCTGAACGGCTAAATTCAACATTTAACCGTTCAGATTTTTTTGCGCTTCTACCAGCACTCGTTATCATAAATTGCGTCAGCTATCTTAGTGTTGGGCAACTTTATCATGGGGCGTCAGGGTATAGTTGCTTTCACCGAAACTAACTTTGAGACCCTTCTTTGCAACGGGTGTCCGGGTGCGGTTCGTTGGCTTTTGCCAATGATCGAGAATCGCTGCAATGCAGATGCACAGCGGTTCAGTGGTCGGTTCGGTGATGGCTAATTCGAAGGCTTCACCGTTCGTTGTGACGACTGGCCGCATCGTCATTACTAGTTCAGTCCCGTGATAAATCCGGTAGCTTTCAGCGTTTAAACTGCCCATAATGATCCAGCGAAGTTTGCGAACGTAGAGCATCTCGTGCCAAAAGCCGAGCGTTTTACTGATGGAGCCGACGTTTTGACGATTATAGTACAAATCAAATTTTGGTAATAAGCCCAGGGTCGTCTGACGAATCTCGGCCAGTAGCTCACCTTGAATGGCGTATAAACTGAGCGCATCTTGGCGTCGCCCCCAGCGTCCGACTAAGAGGTAGTGGGATTGATTATGCGCGTCGCGAACAATCCGAGCACCTTGGGCGAAGCTATTGCGGCTGAAATATAATTTACGCATCTTCAACCTCCGTTTTCCGGAAACTATTGTTTCGCAAGCACCTCGAGAATCGCTTTGCCCACACCATCGTTGACGTTGGTATCCGTGATGTAGCGCGCCAGTTGTTTGACTTCAGGACTGGCATTGCCCATCGCGTAACTGACACCAGCGAGTTCGAGCATCGAGACGTCGTTGTTGTTGTCACCAATCGCCATCACGTCACTCATTGGCGTGTTGAGCATGTTGGCGTAACGTTCGACCGCGATCCCTTTTTGGGCGTTGATGTTATTGATTTCGATGTTGGAAGCGGATGAAGACGTAATCTTAAGTGATGAGTGTTTGGCAAGAATTTCGTCGCTCAATGGCTTGAGCTTGCTAGGGCCTTCTTCACTAAACGCGATAATCTTCATCACGTGCTTGGTCGGGTCGTCTAGTAGCTCGTTATAATTATCCACGTAATTAATGTCCATTAATTCCAAACGAGCAGAAGCGAGTGAGACCGCGATTTTAAAAGTGGTATCTGGATTCAAGTTGGTCAAAAGATGGGCAATTTGTTCGATTCGTTTGGCTTTACTATTGGAATAGATGCCGTCGTTGCCCACGACTTCAAAGTAATAGCCTTGAGCCGTTAGCGTATGGAACACAGCACGGGCCACGCTATTCGTAATTGGCACCATGTCGAGCATCTTGCCGGAAGCATCATATACTTCGGCACCATTCAACGTAATGAGTGGGGCGGTGATTCCCTGGGCAGCCAGGAGCGGTTGGGCTTCGGAAAAGCGGCGTCCGGTGGAAACGATAAAGTGCACGCCTTGCTGTTGTGCTTGACGGATGGCGTCGGCGTTAAAATCAGAAACGACCATTTCATTGTTGAGTAACGTTCCGTCCATGTCAGAGGCGATAATCGAAATCATGTTGTCACATCCTTAGTTGTCTTAATAATTACATTCTAACATGTTTGGGTCTGAATACAGAATTATTATCATTACCGGTTTTGGTTATGATACAATAAAACGAGAGGTGTTAAGGATGAAAGCGTTTATTCATACGGACTGGTGGGACGTCTTAAAACCGGAGTTTGAGAAGCCCTATTACCACCAATTGCACGAATTTTTGAAAAATGAATACCGAACGAAAAATATTCACCCGGACATGTACAATATTTTTCAAGCCTTTGAATGGACGCCATTTGCTGACACAAAGGTCGTTATTTTAGGTCAGGATCCGTATCATGGTCCTGGTCAGGCACACGGATTAAGCTTTTCCGTGCTGCCCGGGGTGACGGTACCGCCATCATTAGTCAACATTTATAAAGAACTACAGGATGATGTCGGCTGCACACCGGTCGAGCACGGGTACTTAGAGAGTTGGGCCAAACAGGGCGTGTTGCTATTGAACTCCGTCTTAACGGTCCAAAATGGGGTCGCTTTTTCACACGCCGGCAAGGGCTGGGAACGGTTAACAGACGTTGCCATTCAGCGGTTGTCAGAACGGGAGACGCCGGTCGTCTTTATTTTGTGGGGCAAGGCCGCCCGTTCGAAAATCAAGCTGATCAACACCCAGACCAACGTGGTGTTACAAGCACCGCATCCGAGCCCGTTATCAGCTTACCGTGGCTTTTTCGGTTCGAAGCCATTTTCTAAAACGAACATTGCGTTAACATCCTTTGGCGAGCAGCCAATTAATTGGCAGTTACCTGAACACGTCAATCTCGAGCATTAATTAATTTATTGGAGGGTTATCACATGGATTTATTCGAGTCATTATCACAAAAGATTACTGGTCAAGATCAAACAATTGTTTTTCCTGAAGGCACTGAACCCCGAATTGTCGGCGCCGCTGCACGGTTAGCAGCGGATGGCTTAGTTAAGCCGATCGTGTTAGGCGCAACGGACAAGGTTCAGGCCGTGGCTAAAGACTTGAACGCCGACTTAACAGGTGTTCAAGTCCTTGATCCTGCGACATACCCGGCTGAAGATAAACAAGCAATGCTTGATTCACTGGTTGAACGGCGTAAGGGTAAGAACACGCCAGAACAAGCTGCCAAGATGTTGGAAGATGAAAACTACTTTGGCACGATGCTCGTATACATGGGCAAGGCTGACGGGATGGTTTCAGGTGCCGTGCACCCAACTGGTGATACGGTGCGTCCAGCCTTACAAATCATCAAGACCAAGCCAGGTTCACACCGCATCTCTGGCGCCTTCATCATGCAAAAAGGTGAAGAACGTTACGTCTTCGCAGATTGCGCGATCAACATCGATCCCGACGCCGACACGTTAGCTGAAATTGCGACCCAGAGTGCTGCAACTGCCAAGGTCTTTGATATTGACCCGAAAGTCGCAATGTTGAGCTTCTCGACTAAGGGTTCTGCCAAGGGCGACATGGTCACTAAGGTCCAGGAAGCAACGGCCAAGGCACAAGCGGCTGCACCAGAATTAGCGATTGATGGTGAAATGCAATTTGACGCCGCCTTTGTTGAAAAGGTCGGATTACAAAAGGCGCCTGGTTCAAAAGTTGCAGGACACGCCAATGTCTTCGTCTTCCCAGAACTCCAATCTGGTAACATTGGCTACAAGATTGCGCAACGTTTCGGTCATTTTGAAGCCGTTGGTCCCGTTCTGCAAGGCTTGAACAAGCCAGTCTCTGACTTGTCACGTGGTTGCAGTGAAGAAGATGTCTACAAGGTCGCCATCATCACCGCGGCTCAGGGCTTAGCTTAAACGCTGACTTAGTTTGTTAAACGAGGGAAACTTCAGAGCTTGTACTTTGAAGTTTCCTTCGTTTTTTCTATAATAAGAGCAGTCAAGCTGTAAATAGGATGAGGAGTTGGAAGAATATGGAATCAATCACGGTAACGTCGCCGGAAGGGACCATGCAAATCGGGGCCAAACTTGGGCAGTTAGTTCAACCAGGTGATCTAATCTTACTAGATGGTGACTTGGGTGCTGGTAAGACCACTTTTACGAAGGGGTTAGCGAAGAGTCTGGGTATCCCGAACAATGTCAAAAGTCCGACGTTTACGCTTATTCGTGAATATCATCAGGGCAGATTGCCACTGTATCACATGGACGTTTATCGGCTAGAAGATGGTGGCGCGGAAGATTTAGGTTTGGATGAATATTTTGATGGTGATGGTGTCAGTGTTGTTGAATGGTCACAATTTATTGCTGAGCTGTTGCCCGCAACCTACTTGAGAATTGCCATCAGCCGTGACACGGACGCTGACGATCGACGTGTGATGACATTCAAACCGCAGGGCGACCATTATCAACACCTGGTTGATCAATTGAAGGAGTGACAACCATGGCAGAAGAAGTTGTCGACGTTCGTCCGGCTGAAGTGACGGATGCAGCGCAATTATTGGCGTTGTTAGCGCAACTGGGACGTGAGAGTAACACGTTCACGGTTGATGATGGCATCGAAGAATTAAGTGAAACGGATGAAGCGGAACAAATTGAACGCATCAGCGGCACCACGACCAACGTCATTTTTGTGGCGGTGTTGGGGGAGCGACTGATTGGGGTCAGCACTGTCCAAGCTAGTACGGATTTTAGTGCCGCGCAAGGTGAAGTCGGGGTCGCCGTCCTCAAGGAATTCTGGGGCATGGGACTCGGGACCGCGCTCGTCGAGGAAATCCTTGATTGGGCCCGCAATTATAGTTCACTCGAGCGACTCGTTTTGACGGTCCAGCTGCGTAATACGCGTGCCGCCAAGTTGTACCAACACTTGGGGTTTGAAAATTGTACGGCCACCAGTTATCAGGTGGTCGATCCGACTGGCCAACGCGTGGCCGCAATCGATATGGGCCTCTGGGTCTAGACTGGCTTGAATTGCACAAAAAAAGCCCAGCAATTGCTGAGCAGGAATGGAAGCGTGTATTAGCCTTGAACGCGGACGAACGGTTTGAGTTGTTCGGTGCCGAAAGTTTGCGCTTCAGTCAATAAAATATTGGCGCAGGCCAGGCTATCGTCTAATGCGTTGTGATGATGTTGAAGCTCGATATCAAGTGCACGGCATA
Source organism: Lactiplantibacillus plantarum EGD-AQ4 (assembly GCF_000463075.2). Lineage (GTDB taxonomy): Bacteria > Bacillota > Bacilli > Lactobacillales > Lactobacillaceae > Lactiplantibacillus > Lactiplantibacillus plantarum_A. The sequence continues at coordinate 1,985 of NZ_AVAQ01000017.1, read as the reverse complement.
GCGTGTCAAGCTTGTGGTTCGGTAGTTCTGGGTAGAACTTTTTACTCGTCTTGACTGTATCCATGGATAGGTATTCGGGTGCGCTGATGCCATAGTGTGCAAGTGTATTGCGTAGCACCCCAATATCAAATGGGGCGTTGTGGGCAATGACTAACCGGTCACGCTGGAAGAATGGTGCAATGTGTTGCCAGACTTCCGGAAACTTCGGTGCATCGGCGACGTCTGCTTCATGAATCCCATGAATTTGAACGTTACGCCAGAAGAAGTCACTCTCCGGTTTGATGAGGGTATAAAACTCATCACTGATTTGATTGTTCCGGACGACGGTCAGTGCGAGTGAACAGGCACTATCCCGTTTGGCGTTCGCCGTTTCAAAGTCCATTGCGACAAAGTTCAAAGTTGCCACCACCGTTTCTAAAGAATAGCTTTATCGTACAAAGCTTGCGGTAAAATTTCAAGTTAACGGTTCGGTAAAATAATGTCAAGTTCCACTGGACAGTGGTCGGAACCGAAGACGTCATTCAGAATGCGGGCGTTGAGGAGTTGACCGTCCAATTGTTGCGAGGTGATGAAGTAGTCGATCCGCCAACCGGAGTTATTGTCGCGAGCATGACCCCGGTAGCTCCACCAGGAATAAATATCCGTTTGGTCGGGATAGAAGTGGCGGAACGTGTCCGTGTAACCGTTCGCGAGGAGGCGGTCAAACTTGCCCCGTTCTTCATCGGTGAAGCCAGCACTATGATGATTGCTGCGCCAGTTCTTCAAGTCGATATTTTCATGGGCGACGTTCAAATCACCACAGAAAATCAGAGGCTTATTGGCGCTCAGACTATTGATGTAAGTCAAAAAGGCGTCTTCCCAGTGTTGGCGATAATCGAGACGTTTCAATTCGCCACCGGAATTCGGCGTATAACAAGTCAGCACGTAGTAATCGGCGTACTCTAAGGTAATGACGCGTCCCTCGGTATCAAATTCCGGAACGCCGATGCCATAGGTGACATTCAGCGGGGTGTGTTTGGTGAAGATAGCGGTGCCTGAGTAACCTTTACGTTCCGCGTAATTCCAATACTGTTGATAGCCGGGAAAGTCGAGGTCGATTTGACCCGCTTGTAATTTAGTTTCTTGCACGCAGAAAAAGTCAGCATCCTGTTCATTGAAAACATCAATGAAGCCATGCTTGACGGCCGCGCGCAGTCCGTTAACATTCCAAGAAATAAGTTTCACGTGAATTTCAGACCTTTCGAGTCATTTACACCTATTGTAACACGGTCAGCAGTCCTGATTGCGCCGATTTGTCATAGGATGCGATGTGTCATTAAGTTCAAAAGCGGCCAGCGTAGACCGCTGGAACGAAAGCGAGTTGGCGTAAACTTGCCGTTGTAAGCGTCCTAGGCCGGCTTCCAGGCATTCTGGGCAATGGCCGGAACGTGGTGGACACAGATTTAAGCCGAAAACCACGTCTTAAATACTGGTCTTCCACTAACCAAGCACACAACGCTTGCTAAGTGGAATTTCACCACTGGGCCTTGCCCAGAATACCTTCCAGCCTGGATCCTATTCGAAAGGCAGACATGTGTGGACTCAACCTTAAATGAACTGGTCGTCGATTTTTAGTATCCAGTCATCTTGTCATTCAACTGTAAAATTGGCTTCTGACGAAAGCTAATGTACTCATGTTCAAATTACCGGACTCAATAGCAATGCTGAATGTTGTCATAATCTTCTCCAGTCGCCTGAGATGGAAATGTAGGAAATGCTAGACGGGTGGTAAATCTTTCGTCTAACTCTAAGAATAGTTCCCATCAAAATTGATCAATAATCTTCAGACTACCAGATCAGTTTTTTAATCGGACAAGTATTTGAGTTCAATAAAGCATGGTTGATACTGATTGAAAATTTGCACGAAGGACCCGACGCCTAATATTCAGTGGACAATTGTACCAAAATAGGTGGTCGTTTATCCGCCATTCGAGTGGCTTCCCGAC
>NZ_AVAQ01000016.1 GCF_000463075.2 Lactiplantibacillus plantarum EGD-AQ4 | reverse complement strand
AGACCCATTGATATGGATTCATTTATGATCCCTCCCGTTAATAATGTCATTCAAACCTAGGCGACTTAACGAGACTAATTATGCGGATGTTTGTGTTGATAGGAAATAGATTATTTTGACTGATTTAATGTCTTTTTTTGCAAGGAGGTGTTAGCGGTGTTGTCACTAAGTGCATTTGAACCGGAAGTCCTATATGCTTTTCCTTTTCACAATCAGCAGCCAGGGACATACGTGTATCACCAACACGATTTTTTGGAGCTGTCAATCATGGTAACTGGCTACTCTGATTACAACGTGGAAGGTCAGTGGCGGCGAGTGGTCGCGGGCCAAGCGCTACTGTTTAATCCTGGCATCCATCACCAAGAGACCCAGCCACCTAATTCTGAAAGCTTGCAGTTGCACATTGGGTTTCGACATATCGCACTTCCAGGACAACCGCCTAATCATATGCCATTTTCAGATAGTTTGATTAACTTAGGTGAATATCGTGCAGAATTTATGGCTAATGCTCGTCGAATTATCGCCGAAAACCAGCGGCCAACCGTCTTTGGTCATGATTTGTTAACGCAGACAATGGTGGTTGAACAGTTATGCTGGCTATTGCGATCGTTACCTGACAATAAGGTCAGCAATGATTATGCTGGAAAGCAAAGCCAGAGTAATAACGTTGATCAAACGGCCTTGGTTAATGCGACCACCTATTATTTGAATGCCCATTACCAAGAAGAACTAACATTAGGCGACGTTGCAGCCACGTTACATGTTAGTGCGGCCTATCTATCGCGAACTTTTAAGGCCGTCAAAGGTGAGACACCCAGCACTTACTTAATGAAGTTGCGATTACAGCAGGCACGCACATTGCTTGAAAAGGGTGGGCTAAGTGTGAATGCTGTCGCACGAACGGTCGGCTATCAGGATCCCTATTATTTCAGTAAACTATTTAAACGGTACTTTGGTGTAACGCCGACCATGATGAAAAATGAAGCGTAAGAGGCTGCTAATACAGCAAGTTGGTATAGTCGATCAGACAACTTTATACACCGATGTAAGCGCTACCCTTTAGAGCGCGACGACACTATGATATATTTCAATCAAAAAATAGTTCTGGGATAACCAGGCTGACAAAAGTAGTTGAGGAGGATGAATCAATGATCGTATGGCGAGGACTAGATGCGAGCCAATTACAAGCAGTTCAAAAGGTCTGTGAGCCGTTGAATTCAGCGATGGAACTAGTTGTAACGTGTCAGCAAGGTGCCGCGGGGGTTCAATTGCAACGGCATGATGACCAAGCAACGTTAACTTATGGGAGTACTGCAGATTTGATGCACGGCGCCGCTGAGCTGTGTGGCCGGGCCCAAAATGAACCACAATTTGAACTTCAACAACGCCCACGATTTAAAGTGATGGCGGCAATGTTAGATGTTGCTCGCAACGGGGTACCAACTGTCGCAATGGTCAAACAAATGATTGAGCGACTTGCTAGTATGGGTTATAACGAGTTGTGGCTTTACCTTGAAGATTTATTTGAAATCCCTGAAGAACCGTACTTTGGCCGTGGTCGTGGCCGCTATCGCCAATCTGAATTGCATGAAATTGCGGTCTATGGTGATCAATTTGGGGTAACCGTGGTTCCGGCAGTTCAGACGCTTGCGCACTTGCATAATGCGCTCAAGTGGGATGCGCATATGGCGGTTAAGGATACGGATGATACCTTATTAGTCGGTGCACCGGAAACAACCCAATTTTTGACCCACTTATTACAAGCGGCGAGTGCCCCGTTTACCACTAATAAAATTCATATTGGAATGGATGAAGCCTATCAACTAGGGCGCGGACGGTATTTAGACCAAAACGGCTTTACCGATCAAGAAACACTAATTCTGCAACAACTCAAGCTAGTGGTGTCACTAACGCAACAACTAGGATTACGGGCCTATATGTGGAGTGATTTATGGTTTACGTTTGCGTCTGCTAAGCATGAAATGTATGATCCAGATGTCCACTTTGATTCGGCATTCAAGGCAAGCTTGCCATCGGTTGGCCAAGTCTATTGGGACTACTATCATGAGGACGAGCAGATCTATCGAGATCGATTCGCTCAACACTTTGAACTCAGTGATGATGTCGCATTTGCCGGCGGAATCTGGACATGGAGTGCACTCGCGCCAAATCAAAGTAAAATGCTAGCGACGATTGATGCCGGCCTGAAAGCAGCTAAAGCGAGCCAAATCGAACAAGTTGTGGCAACGATGTGGTTTGATGATGGGGCTGAAGTACCAGTGAGTGCAGCTTGGTATGGCCTACAGGCGTTCGCAACTTATCAGTATCACGATAATGTGACGCCAGCGGTCATTGATGAAGCTTATCAAGTGACGCAAGGAGAGCAACCGGCCTTTTATCGGTTGTTAGACCAATTTGATAATTTCACTAAAACGGTCAACGTTGATGCGGATAATGTGAGCAAGATTGTCTTGTACGAAGATCTGATGTTGCAACGTTACCGGGCCAATCTAGATCCAATCGATATTGAAGGCCAGTACCAACAATTAATTGATGCGCTTGATCAGGTGAAGGTGCGGGCCGCTAACCGGCTAACCGTAACATTCTATCATCAGCTAGCACAGACCGTACTAGTCAAGCAGCGTGCGTTAAAGGCGGTCGCGGCGTTAGGAGCCGAAGATGCTGATGGTCGGCAGGCGCACCGTGCATCAGCTGCGGTGAAGGCATGTAAACTAGCGTTGCAAGAACTACTAGTCGACTTTCGACTGTTGTGGCATCAACAGCGTCGTGGCAACGGCTTTGAAATTATTGATGTCCGATTGGGTGGCCAGATTGTGCGTTGCGAAACGGTCATTTGGCGGATTAACGAGTGGCTAGCAGGTCGTGATGAACTGGCAGAATTACATGAACCAGTGTTACCGATGGATAAACGTAGCAACGGATTAGTTGGACATGGCCTCTACAAAGAAATTGTTAGTGCGTGCGAATTATCATTTTAAAAAAAATAAGTGACAGCACCTATTATTTGTTGAAGGAATAGTCATCCTTAACTAGGCCGAGTCAAATGAGTTCTCAAATGAGAGCTCATTTTTTTACGACCAAAAGTACGGTGGGATCTACTAAATCACATGATCGGTACGCATTGTGGGAGTTAATTTGTCATGAATCATGATTAAATCACGCCAATTGTTTGCTTACCGTTCGTCTGCCGGTGATCGTCCTAGTCCGACTTCCGGGGCCGGCTGACAACGCTGGAACAGGGCGGACATCGATTTGAACTCACGCAGAAAATCACTGCGCAATTTCAAATACGAGTCTTCTTCTAGCCCGGGAAGGCCACCCGGACAAGAAGAACTTCGCCCTTGAGCATTGTCAGCCGGCCCCTACAGTCGGGAAGCCGCTCGAATGGCGGATGAACGCCCACCTAGCTAGGTACAATTGACCACTGGACATTAGAAAATAGGCCCTTCAATCAAGCTTTTAGTCGATATTGATGATGCTTTATGGCATTTTAGTACTGAAAAAATTACTGAATATGATTCACTAGTTCAATGGACACTAGTCTTGAAGTTGTTCGATAAAACTACCCTCGTTTATAATTTGGAATTGTGCTATATCAAACGACTAGAGAAAATTCTGACAAGTTCAGTGAAGCTTTTTATCAGAAGCTTTAGAGCATGAGTAAGGAACTTTAGCTATCATTAGAAACTAGTCTGATAGTTGAATGACAAAATGACTGTGTACCAAGAAATCAACGACTAATCCAACAAAAGGTTGGGCCCGCACATGTCTGCCTTTCGAATACCATCCCCGGCTGGAGGGCGTTTCTGACAATGCTCAGCGATGAAATTCCACTTAGCAAGCGTTTTTGGCTTGGTTAGTGGAAGACCAGTATTTAAGACGTGGGTTGTCGGCTTAGATCTGTGTCCATCGCGTTCCAGCGTTGTCAGAAATGCCTGGAAGCCGGTGTAGGACGCAGCTACAACAGAAAGTTTACGGTAACTCGCATTGTTTCCAGCGGGTCTCAGCTGGCAGCACTTGAACTTAGAAAATGGCATGATTTAATCAGCTTTAATGCTACAGAATAACGAGCACAACGCGTGATGGGTGTAATAGGCACAGCTTAATTCGCGCAGTTAACACTGCATGGTTGCTTTTGCGGGCGAGAGTATACCTAATTTTGAAGAAATCTTGAATTTGTGAATATATCCCTTAAATTAGTTGATTGTTGGTGTTTAAGAAAGCGGTTACTATAACAAGTGTAATAATGAAAGGAGGGAGAACCGATGGCACAAAATGCCGTAGTTCCAATCGTCAAGAAGCGTAATTTCTTCCAGCGTTTATGGGATAACCGCGTATTCTTGCTCATGGTTGCTCCAGGTGCGCTATTCTTAATTATCTTCTTCTACATTCCTGTATTGGCTAACGTTGTAGCCTTTCAAAACTTTCAATACTCGGATCAAGGCTTCATCTACAGTGTGATGCATAGTCCGTGGGTTGGGTTTCAGAACTTTGCCTTTTTCTTCAAATCGGCAGACTTTTGGATCGTGTTACGTAACACGGTTGGGTACAACTTGACCTTCTTACTGCTGAACTTTTTCTTTGCCATCTTCTTTGGGGTCGTCATGAGTCAGATGCGAAACCAACGGCTGTTAAAAGTTTATCAGACGTCGATGCTATTTCCTTATTTCCTATCATGGGCAATTTTAGCTTACTTCGTATACGCCTTCTTGAGTACGGATAAAGGTATTTTGAACCATATCATCCAAGCTTTTGGTGGGACGCCAATGGACTTTTATAATACACCGTGGGTCTGGCCATTTATCATTATCTTCTTAGGGGTTTGGAAAGGAATTGGGTACAATAGTATTCTATACTTTGCAACCGCGATGGGGATTGATCCGTCATACTACGATGCTGCGATGATGGATGGGGCCAATAAGTGGCAACAGATCAAAAACGTGACGCTACCACACATCTTACCAGTTGCGACTTTAATGTTAATCCTGAATATCGGGGGGATCTTCCGTAGTGATTTCGGGCTATTTTATCTGATTCCACGTTCATCAGGAACACTGATCAATGTGACTCAGACATTCGATACTTACATTTACCGGGCGTTGACGACCACCAATGATATTGGGATGTCGACTGCTGCTGGGTTAATGCAATCGGTTGTCGGGGCGCTGTTAATTGTTATTTGTAACTGGGTGGTTCGGCGTAAACAACTAGAATCAGCATTATTTTAGGGGGTGCCGTCATTGCGTAAAAAGAAACATATTTCAGCCGTTGAAATTCGCAAGTTCGGACCTGGCGCCAACCTGTTTTTCAACATCTTTCTGGCAATCTTTGCCTTGTCGTGTATCTTGCCATTCTTCTTCATCATTATCTTATCGTTGACGCAAGAATCAGATATCACGACGTACGGCTATCAATTCTGGCCGAAACACTGGACCTTTGCGAGCTATCAATACTTGTCCAAGATGGGCCATCAAGTATTAGTTTCATTAGGTGTGACGATCTTTGTAACGGTTGTTGGGACGATTATGAACAGTTTGTTCAGTTCAACCTATGCCTATGCGATCTCTCGTAAGGACTTTGCCTATGCCAAGTTCTTCACGATTTTTGCACTAATTTCCATGTTGTTTGTTCCTGGGATGGTCCCAACTTACTTGATTGTGACGCAGATGTTAGGACTTCAAGATAATATTTGGGCATTGATCTTACCAATGAGTTTTGGGGTTTATAACGTTTTGATTATGCGGACATTCTTTAAGACGTCTATTCCAGAAGCCATTATCGAATCTGCACGAATTGATGGTGGTAGTGAATTACGAATCTTCAGAAGTATCGTGGTGCCACTCGCAATTCCAGGGATTGCCACAATCAGTCTGTTTACGTCACTAGGGTATTGGAATGACTGGATGAACGCCTTGCTATACATCAACAAGGATAGTGTCACCCCATTACAATACTTACTGATTAAGATCTCAAATAATATTCAGTATATGACACAAAATATGCAGGCAAATGGGGCAATTTCAGGTGCCGTCAGTGTTCCGAGTGAAGGGATGCGTTTCGCCATCGTTGTTGTTGCCACATTGCCAATCGCTTTAACCTATCCATTCTTCCAGAAGTACTTTGTCAAAGGAATGACGATTGGTGGGGTTAAGGGTTAATTATCAGACTTGGATATTCGATTTAATTAAACTGTTCGGGGTATCATTCAGTAACTAAAAAAGAGACTTTTCCGAGGGGGAAGAACAGCTATGAACAAATTTGTAAAGGGCGCTGCCCTGGTTAGTGCCGTGGCATTTGGAACGGTTGCACTAGCCGGTTGTGGTAAGTCCAGCAGTGACTCATCAAGCAAGGCCACTACCGTCAATATGTATATGCCGGGTGACAAGCCGAAGAACTATGACGCAATGATCAAGCGGGCCAACAAGGAAATTCATAAAACTTACAAGAATATCAATTTAAAGATGAATTTCATTGGCTGGGGTGATTACGAACAAAAGTACAACGTTATGGTTACTTCTGGTAGCGGTTACGATTTGGCGTTCGCTCAGAGTTACACCTCAAATGCCCTTAAGGGTGCCTATGCCGAAATGGATAGCGAACTTAAGAGTGGCGGCGTTGCCAACAAAGCATACAAGCAAGTGGATCCAGCCTACTGGAAAGGGCTGAAAATTAAGGGCAAGACATACGGCTTCCCAGTTAATGCCAACATCTATGCGCAAAACATGCTGACGTTTAATGACAGCTTCTTGAAGAAATACAACATTAGCATTGATGATGTTGATTCTTATGCAAGTATGGAGACGGCCCTGGCGAAGTTCCATAAAGAAAAGCCTGGGGTAGCGGCTTTTGCAATTGGACAAGGTTACCGGGCTTCACCAAAGCACATGGACTTCCCATTAGGAAATGGCTTACCATTTGCAATTGATTCTAGTGGTGCAAATAAGAAAGTTGTTAATGTTTACGATACTAGCGAGATGCAAGGAATCTTAAAGACCCTCCACAGTTACTATCAAAAGGGTTATATTCCTAAGGATGCTGCAACGTCAAGCACGCAATACAACTTGCAAGATAACACTTGGTTCGTCCGTCAAGAAACTCAAGGTCCATTCGATTATGGCGATTCAACCTTGATTCGAAACGCCGGTGGCAAGCAGATGAAGTCCAAGGCCGTTACGGATCCTTACAAGTCTTCTGCCCAAGCTCAAGTTGCGGTATGGACAATCTCCAAGACTTCCAAGCATAAGAAGGAAGCCATGCAAGTCTTGAACTTACTGAATACGGATAAGACCTTACTCAACAACATTACTTGGGGTCTTGAAGGGACTCAGTGGAACTTCACAGACAAGGCTAAGGGTAAGATCAAGATTACAAGCAAGTACAAACCAAACACGTTCATTGGTGCTTGGATGATGGGTAATAACAAGAACCTTTATACTCAAGATTCGACAACTGAAGCGATGATTAAGAAGCGTGATCAGTCCATTAAGGATGCGAAGACTTCTGCAGCATTAGGCTTCAATCCAGATACAAGTTCATTGAAGACCGAAATTACGAACTTATCCAACGTGATGAGTAAGTATCTCGATATCTTAAATACGGGTACTGCCGACCCAGTACCAACGATTAAGAAGATGGACAAGGAACTCAAGGCTGCTGGTTATGACAAAGTTCAGAAGGAATTACAGAAGCAATATGATGCCTTCTTAGCTAAGCAATAACACTTAAATCATTTACCACAAAGAGGTCGGGTGCTGGGCACTACGACCTCTTTGTCTACATAGCGCGAGAACACAAGAAGGAGGGGCAATGACATGACACAACATTGGTGGCAACGTGCAACAGTCTATCAAATTTATCCGCGAAGTTTTCAAGATAGTAATGGTGATGGCATTGGTGACCTTCCTGGAATTATCAGCCGGTTGAATTATCTCGCAGAGCTGGGGGTAGACGCTTTGTGGCTGAGTCCAGTCTATCAGAGTCCCAATGCGGACAATGGCTATGATATTTCCGACTATCAAGCGATTAATCCAGAATATGGCACGATGGCTGATATGACACGACTGATCAGAGAAGCCGCAAAGCGAAATATCAAAATCATTATGGATTTAGTCGTCAATCATACTAGCGACGAACACCCGTGGTTTGTTAGCGCGCGTCAGGGTTCTGATCGTTCGACACGTGATTATTATGTGTGGGCGGATCCGGTTGACGGCCATGTTCCTAACGATCTGACTTCTGGTTTCATCGGAGGCTCTGCATGGCAGTGGGATGCTGGTTCTGAACAATATTTCTTGCACTTGTTCTCTGAAAAACAAATCGATCTTAACTGGCAGAATCCAAGGTTGCGACAAGCGATCTATCAGATGATGAACTTTTGGATCGATCAGGGCATTAGTGGGTTTCGGATGGATGTCATTGATATGATTGCCAAGGAACCGCTGAATAAGGTGTTGGTTAACGGACCACGACTTCACGAATATCTGCATGAAATGAACCGTCAAACATGGGCTGATCGTGATTTCTTGACAGTTGGTGAGGCGTGGAGTGCAAGCCCGCAAGACGCGTTACGTTACAGTGACGAACGGCATCAAGAATTAAGTATGATCTTTCAATTTGGCCATTTGTGGGCCGACCGACGCATCGGCGGTGACAAATGGGAAGAACGCCCCTTAGATGTCGAACAGTTGAAAAATGCCTTGTATGAGTGTCAGACGACCATGTCCAGCCACGGCTGGAATAGCTTATTTTGGAATAATCATGACTTGCCGCGAGCCGTGTCACGATTTGGTACGACGGGACCGCAACGTGAATTAAGCGCAAAAATGTTAGCGATTACGTTACACGGCCTTAAAGGCACACCATTCATTTATCAAGGTGAAGAAATTGGCATGACGAATTGTCCAGTAAGTTCGATCGATCAAGTGGACGATGTGGAGGCGCGGACAATCTATCGTCAATTGCGGCAACGGGGCGACGATGCTGATACGGCGATGCAGAAAATTAATATTTTCAATCGAGATAATGCGCGGACACCGATGCAGTGGAATGATGACCAGCATGCCGGGTTTAGTACGACGCAACCTTGGCTTTCAGTTAATCCAAACTATCGCGAAATCAACGTTGCCTCGGCACAAGCGCGTCGCCAATCGCTATGGTGGGTTTACAAACAATTGATCGCGCTACGTCATCAGGAACCAGTTTTGCAGAATGGCACATTTGAAGCGCTGACTGCGGTACCAGCGTCCGTGATGGCTTACACCCGGACCTGGAAACAAACACAATGGTTAGTTTGTGGCAATTATAGTGCACAAACTGTCAGTGTTCAGTTGCCTCAGAAGAAGGCAACGCTGGTCATCAGTAACTATCCGGATGATTCGATACAACTAGGCCAGACAGTCTTACGGCCATATGAAGCGTTTATTGTCGCGCTTAATTGAAAGTGGAAACGCTATTATCGATAAATGAATTTTGGTACTATACAAGTAGATTGAGAAATAGGAGGAACTGTTAATGATTGGACGCGCAGCAGATAAAATATTTACACGAGTATTCATCTTTCTGATAATGACGGTCTACTTTTGGATTTATGCCATTGCTGGATTAATCGTGTTGGGAGTGGGGCCGGCATTTCGAACCGTCACTGAAATGCATATGGATAAACAATGGGATTACCGCGCTTATAGTTTTAAAGAAGGTTGGCACCGGTTTAAGAAGAACGTCTGGTCAATTAATTTACACACCTGGTTATTCCTAGGAATCGGCATGATTCTTGCTTATAACTTATATTTGAGCTTATCGATTCATACCTTTTGGATTCTTTTCGTTCAGTTCATCATTGTTGCCGCTTTAGTCTTCGACTTTAGCTTATCGATTTTTACGGTAATGCTACGATCACGATACGATGTCGCGTTTCGAGATAGCCTGAAACTAGCTATCGTTCAGTTTTTTAGCAACTTTGTTCAGTTACTGACGTTTATTATCGCGACGATCGTATTAATCATCGTCTCACTCAAATGGCCAGGAATGATTTTATTCTTGAGCCCCGGTATCTATATGGTGGGCGCAGATCGGTTGTCACAGCGCTGGTATGACAAGATTGATAAGATGTTAGGAGCAGCTTAGATGTTGCTGAAAAATCATATTATGCAAGCCAGCTTTGCGCATCTGATCAAGGTTTATACAGCCATCATTTCGGTGATGGTTGTTTTAGCAACAACCGTCTTTGTGGCCGTGAGCATCCGTACTTATGATGCGGAAGTTGATCAGGCTGAGAATACGGCGGTGGTTCAAATTGGGCAAATGTTGAATCAAAATCAGCAGGTTGCCGCGCAATTTGCCACTCAGATTACGAGTTCAGCGAATAACTTGCCGAGTATCACGAAATATTTTACTTCCTCGATTTCAGATTATAGTAATTATGCCATTGATAAGAGTATTGCGGGGAGCCCATATTTCTTCTGGCCAACCGAATCACGCCAGTTCTTTACTCAGCATGATCAAGTGACCCAAGTAACGCTGCGGCTATTAAGTCAAAACAAGGTGTTTGTGGCAACTCAGGCTAATCCGGGCGGTGCGCTGTATTCAGCGAAAGACGTTCATCAAAAATTTGCGATTAATGCGCCGCTGATTAATCAGACGACGCTCGAGACGGATGGTGTATTGAGTATTAGCTTTGATCAACATGAACTTAAGCGCCAATTGGCTCAAATTCGGGCGGTGGATCCTTTTCAGATTGTCGTGCGATCGGATGCGGATGACGAAATTTTCTACTTTGCGGGGAAGCGTGTCACCACTCAGCAACGGCATGACTTAAAACGTGCACTAGCCTCTGATAATACGACGATGTTGCAAAATTATCATGTGACGAAGAAACGGTTATCCTCCGGCGATACTGTGACGACGGTTCTTAATCGGCAGTTATTGGGGCGCTTAATTATTGGCCACATTCTGCCACTGATTTTACTAGGCTTAATTTTGTTGCTTGGACTCAGTGTTGGCCTGTGGCTTACATTTCGGCGTTATCAGCACCAGTTCAATACAATTGTTGATACGGTCCAAGCAGTCTCAGATGGAAACTTGGATGCGCGCGTGCCAATGAATGTACGACCGACTGACTTGCATACGTTGGCGGATGGGATTAATGCCATGCTAGAAGAGATTCATCAACATATTTATACCATCTATCAATTACAGATTGCCCAACAGGAAGCTAATCGTAAAGCCTTGCAAGCACAAATTAATCCGCATTTTATGTCCAATACCTTGGAATACATCCGAATGGCTGCTTTGGAGGCCAATCAACCTGAACTGGCCAATGTGGTCTATAGCTTTGCCGCGTTACTACGGAATAATACGGATTTATCCTCACGAACCACGTTAAAGCAGGAAGTTAAATTTATTGAGAAGTATGTCTTCTTGTACCAAGTACGTTTTCCTGATCGGTTAGCCTATCAATTTACGGTCGCACCGGATGTTGCTGGTGTGGAAATTCCGAAATTCAGCTTACAACCGATTGTCGAAAACTATTTTGTACACGGTGTCAATTTTTCACGAGGAGACAATGCCTTGAGTTTGAAAGCCTGGCGGGAGAACGGGCTAGTGCATGTCAGAATTATTGATAATGGTCGCGGATTGACCCCAGCGGCCGTAACCGCAGTCAATTAGAAAATCCGCCAACCATTGGCAGAGGATCAACAGCAATCGATCGGACTACAAAATGTCTATTTGCGGTTGCGAGATAGCTTTGGCGACAGCTTTAAGATGTCAATTAGTAGTGCCGGTGAGCAGGGTGTGACGGTCGATATTCAATTTGATGATCAATGATCATGGGGAGGATTAAATGATGCGAAAGGTAATGTTGGTTGACGATGAGTACATGCTATTACGTGGCCTTAAGCTACTAGTTGATTGGAAATCATTAGGGCTAGAGATTATCAATACTGAGCAGAATCCGAAATTAGCATTGAAGTATTTACATGATAATCCAGTCGATATTTTAATTTCTGATATGAATATGCCAGAACTGTCTGGTCCTGACTTTGTCGCAGCTGCGAAAGCGATTCGACCCGAAATGGAACTGATCGTGATTTCCGGTTATTCTGACTTTGACTACGTGCGCGCAGGACTGCAACAAAATGCAGTCAATTATTTGCGGAAACCAATCGATACGGACGAATTATTAGAAACGCTACACGGTGCGTTAGATCGATTGCAAGCCCAACAGCAGCAACACCAGATTGCATCGCTAGCCGTACAAACGCAAACGCGGACGTTAGTGACAACTGATCAAGAGATGGAACGGCAACAGCTGATTGATGCGTTAGGCATTCAATTTGATCCGACGACAGTTGTCAGACTGATTGGGGTCTTGAACCCGTTACCACCAAAGGATCTGGTTAGTTATTTACAAATTTTAGATGTGGTCAAAGGCTTCTATGTTGAAGGTCAGGATTTTATCATTATCTTCCAAGGAACCACGGACCAGCTGAATATTTTTATTAATGAAGCGCCACATCAGATTGGTGCGGAGCGGCGACTATTTCTAATTGGGGCCCCAATCTCAGATGAGACTCAGTTGCATAATCGTTATCTACAATTACGTCGTGAAATTGCCCGTCAATACTTCTTTGAAACTGCAGCTGGGTTACGAATGATGTTACCTGACACCCAACAAGATACGCCGCTGACACTACCAAGTTATTCAGAGGTTAAGAAAGCTTTGGATGGTGTTGATCTGACCACATTTTCCGCATGGCTTTCCCAACAGTTTGAAGCCATGAAACGTGCCAATGCTTCAGATTTGTTAGCCCGCCAATTTGCATTAGTCGTCTTGCTTGTCCTTAGTGATCGGCTCACGGCTTTTGATAATAAATCAGCCGTGATTACGATGATCAATCATGCGAAGGATGTCAGTGAACTAAAGGCCCAATTACAACGGGTCGCTAAGTTAGCAGCCCAACAAGGGAACCAACAGTTTTCAAGAAATGTCGTGGCCATGCGCCACATTATCCAAACCCGGTATTCTGAACAGCTGTCGTTAGCAATGGTAGCCAGTGAATTACACTTAAATGCCGTGTATCTTGGCCAATTGTTCAAGCAAGAAGTCGGCCGTAGCTTTGCACAGTTTCTTAACGATTATCGCGTCGACGTGGCCGTCGATCTGTTGCGTGATTCAGATCAGGATATTGGCCAAATTGCCGAGACAGTCGGCTACCAGAATTCCAGTTATTTTTATAAGTTATTCAAGAAGCAAACGGGCATGTCACCCGGCGATTATCGGAAAGCCGGGGTGTTGAGTAGTTGATTAGTGATCAATGTAAGTCAGTCAACACTATCCTTATTGTTTAACCATTTATAATTGCACCATCGATGACAAAAAATCTGATAGAAATAGTGAAGGTAATCATCATGAAGACAAGATTAGGTAGTATCGAAGCAGGCGGAACCAAGTTTATTTTAGCTGTTGCCGATGAAACGTATGAAATCGTCGCTAAGAAGCGGATTCCGACCCTAACGCCGGATGAAACTTTGGCCGCTTGTATCGACTTTTTTAAAGCAAATCCAGTCGACGCCATTGGGCTGGGATCATTTGGACCAATTGGTATTAAGCCAGGCACCGTTGACTATGGGCACATTTTGGCAACGCCTAAGCCGGGCTGGGCTGGAACCAACATTGTCGGTATTTTGAGGGCAGCATTACAGGTACCGATCTATTTCACAACCGATGTGAATGCATCCGTTTATGGTGAATATATTGCCGGTGAAGCGAAGGATGTGGATGCGGCAGTCTACTTCACGATTGGGACCGGAATTGGCGGTGGGGCGATCCAGAATGGACGGTTTATTGGTGGTTACTCACACCTTGAGATGGGCCATGCGCCGGTGATGATGCACCCAGATGATGACTTTGTGGGCGGTTGCCCGTTCCATGGCAACCATTGTTTTGAAGGCGTTGCGGCCGGGCCAACCATCGAAGCGAGAACTGGAGAACGCGGTGAGAATTTACAACGCGATAATCCAGTATTTGACTACATTGATTACTACGCGGCCCAAATGGCGTTCAATGCCTACGTTAATTTGACACCAGAAAAGATTATTTTCGGCGGATCTGTCATTAATGACGCCGATATGGTAAAGGTTCGCCAGTACTTTGATCAATTGAACAATGGTTATGTGCAAGTGCCATCAGATCTGATTGTGCATAGTCATTTCCCTGATAATGCTTCGGCAACGGTGGGTGATTTTGCACTGGCACTGTCGTTGCTTGAATAAGTCATGAGCAAATCAAAATAAGTTTTAGGTTAAAGCCGAAAGTTGATATATCAACTTTCGGCTTTAATTGGTTATGATGGCATTTCATTCGCAAAAATGGGCGCCGCAACTTAAGACTAATGGTCTATAAAAGCAGGTCTAGTCGCGGATACGGTTGCAGGAAAAGGCTAATGTGCAAGCGGTGTCTAACTTTGGACAAGTTGCCGGAAATAACGGTTCTTTTTGGATACTATGCCCATTCATAATGAAGGCGCTTTCTATTAAACTTATAAGTGAAAGAAAGGTTGGGATTTATTATGGTTGAAATTAATCTTGAACATATCTATAAACGTTATCCAAATGCCGAAATAAACTCAGTTAATGATTTTGATTTACACATTAAAGATAAGGAATTTATCGTGTTCGTTGGCCCTTCTGGATGTGGTAAGTCAACCACGTTACGGATGATTGCGGGACTTGAAGATATCACCCAAGGGGTCTTGGAAATCGGCGGCAAAGTGATGAATGATATTTCACCAAAAGACCGGGATATTGCGATGGTATTCCAAAACTATGCGTTATATCCACATATGACGGTTGCCGGTAATATGGCGTTCGGATTGAAGCTCCGTAAATATGACAAAGCGGATATTGCCGATCGGGTTGACCGGGCAGCTAAGATTCTCGGGTTAACGGAATTCTTGGATCGTAAGCCAGCTGATTTGTCTGGTGGGCAACGGCAACGGGTGGCGCTAGGCCGAGCAATTGTACGGGATGCGCCAATCTTCTTGATGGATGAACCGCTTTCAAACTTGGATGCTAAGTTGCGGGTGTCGATGCGTGCTGAAATTGCTAAGTTGCATCAGCGACTAAATACAACGACGATCTATATGACTCATGACCAGACCGAAGCGATGACTATGGCGGATCGAGTGGTCGTGATGTCCGTTGGGGAGATCCAACAGATCGGGACCCCATCAGAGATTTATGATCGGCCGCGTAATATGTTTGTGGCGGGGTTCATTGGCTCGCCAGCAATGAATTTCTTCAAGGTTCATTATCAAGACCAGGTCATTGATGACCACAAAGGCGTGCGGCTGACGATTCCTGAAGGGATGGCTAAGGTGTTGGATAAACGCGGCTATAATGGCAAAGATATTGTCTTTGGTATTCGTCCTGAAGATATTCATACTGAAGAGATCTTTATTGATACATGGCCCGACTCAACGGTTGAGGCAACGATTAACGTCTCGGAATTACTGGGTGCGACGAGTCAGCTCTACAGCCAGGTCGGAGATACTGAATTCGTTGCTAATGTGGATTCACGGGACTTCCACCAACCTGGTTCGAAGGTCAAGATGGGCTTTGATATTAACAAAGCACACTTCTTTGACAATGATACGCATAACTCAATCATGTTGGACGAAGAAGAAGAGACTGCCCAACAGGTATAGCTAGTGGGCAACTGCCATGAACTAATCGTTAGAACTTCCCACTCCGATGATTGGATACTCGTGGCAGGCCAAGATCAATTAAAGCAGTATCGTTTGTAAATGCGCAAACGATACTGCTTTTTTGGTTGCTATTAGCATCAATCAGGCTAGTTGTCTTGAGACTGGCCACTTTGATTACAGTTAAGTTGATTGAAGCGACGTTGGAGCTCTGCTTGGTTAGCCGTGTTATAGAAGGGGTCTTTGACCTCAAATGGCATGCCACCTTCAGCGATACTTTTCTTGATGAAGATGTTGATCGCAGTTGAGAGACTGAGTTCTAAATGATCAAAGAGTTCGCTGGCTAGCTGCTGATCAGTTGCGTTGACTTTAACGGAAATAGTCGTTGGTTGTTCTTGAGTATCTTGCATCTTCCTCACCTCATCGTTAAGGTACCACGAAAGCACGTCATTGTATATTATTTGGTTATTCAGTATGACAAAAGCAGGATCAGCCATGATGGTGATCCTGCTTTCTCTGTCAGCTGCATGTTGAATTATCTAACGACAAGTACGTGCTGAAATTTAGGTGTGCTCGTTGGCTTAGTGATTATCGCTGGTCGAATGATTAGGGACTAGACCAAGTCGAACGTCGATGGAGGTGCTATTAATCAATTGTTGATGCGTGATGGTTGGCCGTGCATAGTCATGTCCGTTTAGCGCGACATGCTGAACAAAATTATTGTGATCGTGATTATTAGCCGTATTTAATTGAATATCATGGTCAGCCAAGTGCAGTGTCACGTGGTCAAACGCTGGAATTCCCAGGACGTAGGTTGCATCAGCCGGACAAACTGGATAAAAACCTAGGCAGGCGAAGATGAACCAACCAGCCATGGAGCCGTTGTCTTCATCGCCAGGAAAGCCGGTTGTCGAAGCATCAAATAATTTGCGTAATTGTTTAATGAGTACCTGTGTTTTTTCAGGATGACCGGCGTAACTGAAGAGGTAAGGCAGGTGGAAGCTCGGTTGATTAGAAATCGCAAGTTGGCCGTAGTCGATTGCTGCCATTTCACTCATTTCGTGAATAACCATCTGATAACCGCCCACATGATAACTCGGCTTTGTGTTGCACAGGGTAGTGAGTTGTGCGTCAAAACGTTCTGCGCCACCTAGTGCAGCCATTAACCCTGAGATATCGTGAAAGGCACTATAGCTATTTTGCCAGGCGCTGCCCTCAGTGTAGTCGCTCCCCCAGCGATCTGGGACAAACGGTTCCTTGAAGTGACCGTCGCTATTTTTAGGACGTAGAAATCCAGATTCAGCGTCTAATAGGTTCAAGTAGCGTTTGGATCGTTTCCAGTAAGTATCAGCAACGACTGTATCGCCTAAAACGTCTGCCACTTGACCAATACAGTAGTCACTATAGGAATAGTCCTGGGTCCAGTTGACACTTTCAGGATACTTGTCCGCTGGAATATAGCCGAGGCGTTCGTAGTCGTCGCTGCCTTGGCGGCCATAGCGTTCGCTTTGCGCAGGTTTAGAATCGCTATCACGCATTGCGGCTAATAATTTCGGCATCAAATCTAGAGCCAGACCTTTGCGAGCACTCTCCGCGATAATCGAATCCACTAGATTGCCAGGCATCATGCCCCGCTCATCTGGTGCGAGCCATCGCGGTAAGAAGCCGGTCTCTTGATAGCTAGTTAGGAATCCTTGCAAGAAGCGTGATAATAATTCCGGTGCTAGGATTGAGAACAATCCGTAGACCGTCTTGGCAGTATCCCAGAAACCGTTGTTGGTGTAAAGCAGCCCCGGTTTGGCCGTCCGTGCCTTGGTATCGTAATGAATGGGCTGATTGTCTTGATTGAGTTCATAAAACCGTTGTGGAAATAGAAAAAGGCGGTAGAGGCAGGTGTAGAAAGTCTGTACAAGCGCCGGATGATGATCTTGAATCGTGACGCGACTCAAATAATCGTTCCACTGTGCAGCGCTTACATTCTTGAGTGATGTCAAATCAGCGGCTGAAAGGCGTGATAAGTTCAGATGACCTTGTTCAGCACTGATGTAGGAGGTCGCTAGATGACAGTCGATGGTTTCGTGAGTGGTTGCTAACAAGAGCGTTAATTGCTGACCATCGCCAGTCGTCGCTTGGTGCCAGCTATTCTGGTCATCATAGTAGCCAGAATTAGCGGGATCGAAGCCAGGAATGGTCAGTTCGATGTACATCGTTAAGTTGGGATCTTCGCCACCGTGGTAGTCACTAACGGCGATCTGTACGCCAGTTGCCGTGTACTTGAATCTACCTTGGTCGGGTATTTGGATCATAAGTCCATGGTGGGTAAGTTCCGGTTGTTGAAAATCGTAGCGGATGATGGCGCCGTATGTGGAAGGCGCTAGCTCAGTTTGGACGTTAAAATGATCGTCATAAATCACGAGGTGATGCGCATTAAAAGTTGCTTCGCTTGGCCGGTAGTTCCCGGAGAAGTCGGGCCGGCTTTCGGGATCTTGCCATTGCACGCCCATGAGTAGGAGATGGCAATAATCACCAATCCAGGGGCTGGGTTGGTGGGTCAGGCGGATGCCTTCGAATCTAGGCGTATCTGGTTGAAAGAACCACGCGCCTTCACTGCCATTAGTTTGGACAGTAAAGTAGTTCATCCCAAATGGGACGCCGCTATACGGCAGGCAATTCCCGTTGGAGCGTTGGGGGCGATTGGCGGTTCCTTGACGAGTATCGATTTGATCAATTTTCACGATGTTAATCCTCCTTGGATGCTGGTTGCAATGGTCGAGTCGAATCACGGGTGATGAGTTGTACTGGTAAACGGATTGTTTCAGTTGTCGTTGGGGCATCTAGTAATAGGTCCACTGCCTTTTTGCCCATCCCTTTAAAATCTTGGGCGATAGTGGTTAGTGTTGGATAAGTCAGACTAGCTGCTTGGATATTGTCAAAGCCAATGATTGAAAGTTGCTGCCAAATTTGATTGTCGACTTGACGTAACTCATTCATTAACTTAATCGCAATCAAGTCGTTTTCGACAACGATG
Source organism: Lactiplantibacillus plantarum EGD-AQ4 (assembly GCF_000463075.2). GTDB lineage: Bacteria > Bacillota > Bacilli > Lactobacillales > Lactobacillaceae > Lactiplantibacillus > Lactiplantibacillus plantarum_A. The sequence goes on along the minus strand of NZ_AVAQ01000016.1, from coordinate 29,521 downwards.
GCAGTAATCTTCTGGTCTTTCAGGAACGTTAACCAGTCGGATGCGCTGTACTGGTTCAGCTTAGGCAAATCTGCCAAGGCAGCTACCGGGTTTAACTGATGCTGGTGCAGTGCCTGTAAATAGCCGAAAAAGCGTTCATAGACCGAGCTTGGCAGGACGGTCTGATTCCGTTGTGCGTAGAACAAAATCTGCTGATGGCCTAGCTTGATTAGGTGGTCAGTGGCGATTTGCCCACCACTGAAGTTGTCCGCACTAACCACGGGCAGTGCAAGCTCAGGTAGGGTCTTATCAAGAATCACGATTGGCACTTGGGCGAGCTTCAGCTTAAAGAGTTGCTCAGCTTCTTGATACAAGTCTTGGGGTAAATAAATGACGCCCGCGTAGTTTTGTTGGATTTCACGCGTCGATAATTGAAAAAAGCTGCGTGGATCCATCGTAACGGCTTGATAGTGATGCTTACTTGCAGCGGCACTGACACCGGAGGCATAGTCGCCAAGCCCAGCGTCCGTGGGAAACGGCAAGACCAGTAGAATCTGCTTGCTAGCGGCAGCCTTTACACTTGGTTGTACAAAGCTACCGCTGCCTTGCTTGCGGTAGATTAGTCCCTGACTTTCTAACTCCGTAAGTGCGCGTTTGGATGTAATTCGACTAACATTAAAGGTTTTAGCGAGTTGTAATTCAGTCGGGAGCTGTTCATTGGCAGTTAAGCTGCCGGCGGTGATTTGTGCTTTTAGGTGATTATAGATGGTTAAATAGCGTGGTTCGGATTTCGACATCAAAAGTTCCTTTCTTCCAAATAAGTTTAGTGTAAATATATCATTTTTGGCGATAAAAGGGAAGAATTAGTTAGTATTTGATATAGACAATTGGGGCCTACATGCTATAATTAGGTGAAATGATATATCAAATTACGAGGTGAAAACATGACAACCAACTATGTAGATTCGCACGTTCAACAGTTTGTGAATAAGATCGATCAATTGAGCCAACCAATCGATCCCAAGTTAGGGACAGTCTTTCAAAAGACATTTTTGAACACACTAGAGACGACGATTTCAGATGATGAACAAGGTTACGCCTTTATCTTGACCGGTGATATTCCAGCAATGTGGCAACGTGATTCGACGGCCCAGGTTCGACCATATCTAGCACTAGCACATGAACAACCTGCAATTGCGACTTTAATTACGCGGGTCGTTCAACGCCAATTCTTTAATATGGCGATCGATCCCTACGCTAACGCCTTCAACGAGACAGCCAATGGACACGGCCATCAGACCGATCAGACCGAGATGGGACCGTGGATCTGGGAACGGAAGTTTGAAATCGATTCACTCTGTTATCCAGTTCAGTTGGCCTATCTGTTGTATAAAAATACTGGGGTAACTTCCCAATTCGATGATAATTTTGTAACCGGTGTCAAAAGACTGCTGACAACCTTTGAGACTGAGCAGCATCATGCGACTTCACCGTACCGCTTTGTGCGGACTGTCGATCGCCCCGAAGATACGCTTGAACGTGATGGTCTGGGAACGCCAGTTGCGGACACCGGGATGATCTGGTCCGGTTTTCGTCCAAGCGATGATGCGTGTGAATACGGGTATCTGATTCCCGCAAACATGTTTGCCGTTGTGATCTTGGACTACCTACAAGTCATCTTCAGTAGCGTGTTAGATGATCCTAATATCGTTGCTCGAGCACGTCGACTCCAAACCGCAGTTCGTGATGGGATTGAAACGTATGGATACACCACGAATGCGAATGGTGAAAAAGTCTATGCGTATGAAGTGGATGGTCTAGGTCATGCCAAATTAATGGACGATGGCAATGTTCCCAGCTTGTTGAGTGCACCGTACCTTGGTTATTGTGATTTGTTGAATCCCAACTATCAGCGTACTCGCCAGACCTTACTGAGTCCTGAAAATCCGTATTATTACAGTGGTCGCTTGGCGGCGGGCCAAGGAAGTCCCCACACGCCAGCACATTATATTTGGCCAATTGCGATTGCCATGGAAGGTTTAACGACCAATAGTCGTGATCAACAATTAGCTGCATTACAGACGTTAATTAAGACCACTGGTGGCACGGATTTGATGCATGAATCGTTCAACGTGGATGACGATACCCAATATACTCGCGAGTGGTTCTCGTGGGCCAATATGATGTATTGCGAATTGTTACTGACAACACTGGGATTCAAAATTGAGAGGTAATTAAATATGACCAAGAAAAAAGTTTTTATTATTTCCCATAGTCATTGGGATCGCGAGTGGTACATGCCTTTTGAGCAGCATCACATGCGACTAGTCACATTAATCGATAACTTGTTAGATATTTTCAAACATGATCCGGACTTCGATAGCTTTCACTTAGATGGTCAAATGATTGCTTTAGATGATTATTTGGCAGTTCGTCCAGAACGCAAACCAGAACTCGCAGCTGCCATCAAGGCGGGCAAGCTCCGCATCGGACCGTTCTATATCCTGCAAGATGATTTCCTCATTAGCCCTGAATCTAACGTGCGGAATATGATTATTGGCCGTGACCAAGCACGTGAATACGGGCAAGAAGTCCCACTGGGCTACTTCCCAGATACGTTCGGTAACATGGGTCAAACGCCACAAATGATGGCCTTAGCCAACTTGAAGACTGCGGCATTTGGACGTGGCGTGACGCCGACTGGGTTTAATAATCAGGTTGGCGATGCGGACTACGCGTCACAATATTCTGAAATGTGGTGGCAAGGTCCTGATGGCACGCGCATTTTAGGCTTGTTATTTGCCAATTGGTATAGTAATGGGAATGAGATTCCAGTCGAAAAATCCGCTGCGAAGGCTTTCTGGGATCAAAAATTGGCGGATGCCGAAAAATTTGCCTCGACGGATAACTTACTGATGATGAATGGTGTCGACCATCAGCCAGTTCAGCTAGACGTTACGGCGGCCATTAAAGTTGCCAATGAACTCTATCCAGATTATGAATTTATTCATACGAACTTTACTGATTATCTGGCAACGCTGAGTGCAGATTTACCTCGAGATTTAAGTACGATTCATGGGGAGCTGACGAGTCAGGAGACGGATGGCTGGTATACCTTGGCCAATACCGCTTCAAGCCGCGTCTATTTGAAGCAGGAAAACACTAAGAATGAACGCTTATTAGAAAATCAAGCAGAACCCTTAGCAACTATGGCGTATGCTGCTCAAGATTATCCTCACGATCGACTCCGGTATGCCTGGAAATTGTTATTACAGAACCACCCACATGACAGTATTTGTGGTTGTTCTGTCGATGAAGTTCATCGTGAAATGTTAACGCGATTCGCAAAATCGCAAGAAGTGGCCCGGTTTGTTACTCACGACGCATTGATGACGCTGACGGCGAAAATCAATACCGTTGAATTTGGTGCGCAAGCAAAACCATTTGTGGTGGTCAATACGACTGGATTTACAAAGTCTGGATTGACGCGGATCGTTGTTGAATGGGATCGGATTGATTTTAGTGCCGCTGGATCAATTCAAGAACAACGGGCCCAACTTATCCAACAATTGAAGACGCTTCCAGAATTAATGGTCGTGAACGCCCATGGCCAAGGTGTACCGTTCCGTCTGGTTGATCAACAAGTGGCATTTCATTATGACTTGCCTAAGGATCGGTTCCGCGAACCTTTCCAGGCAATCGAATTGACGATCGAACTGAATATGGTTGATATGCCGGCCTTTGCATGGCGTACACTGGCGCTACAACCAGCCACCCAAGCCGTGGCGGCAGACTTAGCAGTGAAGGCTAAACCGCGATTGATTAGCAATGAATGGCTAAAGGTTGTGGTCGAAGATGATGGAAGTTTAACGATGACTAATCGCGAGACGGGCAAAGTTTATCATCAAATGCTAGTTTTCGAAGATACGGGTGACATGGGGAATGAGTATATTTATCGACAGACGGCGGATAATCATGCTTATTATTCAACGGACTTTCCGATGGACGTGCGCCTGGTTCATGCGGATGAATTGGGTAGTGAATTGGAACTGACTAATTATCTTGAAGTTCCAGTTTCGGCGGATGACCAGTTAGCGCAAGAAACGCATGCGATTGTTGATATCACAAAACGGACTGCAAAACGATCGGCTGAGAAAGTGCCGCTAACCATCACGACCAAGATTCGGTTGAATCCGCATAGTCGCCAATTACAGTTTGAATCACATCTGAATAATCAGGCCAAGGATCATCGGCTCCGGGTACTCTTCAAGACGGCACTAGTCGCTGAAACACACGTTGCTGACTCGATTTATGAGACGGTCACGCGGCCTAACCACCCTGCTAAAAGCTGGCAAAATCCAACCAATCCACAACATCAGCAAGCTTTTGCTAGTGTCTTTAACGAAGCCAATGGGGTCACAGTTGGTAACTTTGGCTTGAATGAGTATGAGATCTTGCCGCAAGATAATACGATTGCGTTGACGATGCTGCGTTGTGTGGGTGAGATGGGTGATTGGGGTTATTTTGCAACGCCAGAGGCCCAGTGTCAGGGTGAATTCACATTTAACTACAGTGTTGAATTGACGGACGGTTCTAAAGCGCAGCAGGTGGCTAGTTATCAGCGGGCCCAGGGTGCCCAGACACCATTCAGTGTTCTGCAGACAACACGGCACGCTGGTACGTTAGCCGCGGATCATCAGTATCTTGAGGTGAATACACCAGAATTTGCAGTGACTAGTTTGAAACGGGCTAATACTGGCACGGGAATGACGTTACGAGGCTATAACTTAGGCGATCGCCAAGTACCATTGAACGTGTCAGCAGGCGAATTTCAGGTGGAAGCTGTTAACTTCTTTGAAGAACCCTTAACTGATGTCGATTCGACGACATTAGCAGCAGCTGAGATCAAGACGTTATTATTCACGGAAAAGGAGCGCTCATGATGGCCCCATTAGGATTGATCGATATTGGTGGCACTTCGATTAAATTTGCAATTTGGCAAGACGCCACGTTGATGTCCCACCATGCGATTGCAACGCCGACAACTAAGGCGGCATTTATGGACTTGTTGCAGCGAGAAGTTAACGCGATGAAGGCACAAGCGGACATTGTGGGCGTCGGTATTAGTTCGCCAGGATCCGTGAATAAAGCCACGGGTGTGATCGAGGGTGCGAGCGCGATTCCATACATTCATAATTTTCCGATTCAAGCCGAATTGATGGCACTGTTCGGCTTGCCAGTCAGTATTGAGAATGATGCGAATTGCGCGGCGTTGGCGGAAGCAACCACTGGTGCTGGACGAGGTGCAGCAAGCTTAGCCTTCCTCGTGATCGGTACGGGTGTCGGTGGCGCGTTAATTTTCAACCATCAAATCTGGCATGGCGCGCATCTATTCGGTGGTGAATTTGGTTACACGAAGATCGATGCAACTGGTACGTTGAGTGAATTAGGGACCGTTCCGAATGCGATTCGCCGCTATCAGGAAATCACCGGTCAAACGGGTGCATTATCGGGCCAACAGTTGTATCAGTTGGCGGATGCGGGTGATATTGCAGCCCGCCACGAAATTGAGACTATGTATGACGCGTTGGCTCAAGGCATTTTCAATTTGCAATATAGTTTTGATCCAGAAAAGATTATTCTCGGCGGCGGTGTTTCAAATAACCCAGACTTGATTCCAGGGATTCAGCGGGCATTAGCTGGAATCTATGAGCAAGTTGAAATTGCGACGTTAAAGCCTGAGCTCGCATTGTGTCAGTATACGGATGAAGCTAATCTGCGTGGGGCTGCCGTTGATTTTGAACAGTCCCAGCAGGTGTAGGAGGAAACAAGCATGGTAACTTTTCCCACTAATTTTGTCTGGGGAGCCGCGACATCTGGCCCGCAGACGGAAGGTAATTTTCATAAGCAACATCAGAATGTCTTTGATTATTGGTTTGCAACGGAGCCTGAACAATTTGATCAGGGTGTTGGACCGGATACGGCCTCGAACTTTTTCAATGATTATGAACAAGATCTCGCGCTGATGGCACAAGCTGGTATTCAAGGCCTGCGAACTTCAATTCAGTGGACTAGGCTGATTGATGATTTTGAAACAGCGAGCTTGAACCAGGATGGCGTTGCCTTCTATAACCGCGTGATCGATGCCATGTTGGCACATCATATTACACCGTACATTAATTTGCATCATTTTGATTTGCCGGTCGAACTCTATGACAAGTATCATGGTTGGGAGTCGAAGCACGTTGTTGAGCTGTTTGTTAAGTTTGCTGAACAATGCTTCAAGCTATTTGGTGACCGAGTCGATCATTGGTTCACGTTCAATGAACCCAAAGTCGTCGTTGATGGTCAATACCTGTATGGCTGGCATTATCCGCAGGTGATTGATGGCCCCAAAGCAGTCCAAGTTGCGTATAACATGAACTTGGCCTCCGCCAAAGCTGTGGCTCGGTTCCATGAAATCTATCCTGGGGCGAATAAGCAAATTGGCATCATCTTGAATCTGACACCAGCGTATGCGGCTTCAGAGGATCCTGCTGATCAAGCTGCGGCTGAATTTGCCGAATTGTGGTCCAACAAATTATTCCTTGATCCAGCCGTATTGGGGCAGTTTCCACAACCACTAGTCGATCGCTTGGCTGCAGATGGTGTCTTATGGGATGCGACACCACAAGAGCTTGCGATTATTGCAGCTAATCCAGTTGATTATTTAGGCGTGAATTACTATCATCCGTTCCGTGTTCAACGTCCAGATATCAGTCCGAAGAGTCTGCAGCCATGGATGCCAGATATTTATTTCAAAGAATACGAGCTACCAGGGCGCATTATGAACGTTGATCGTGGCTGGGAGATTTACCCGCAGGCAATGACGGACATCGCCCAAAACATTCAAGAGAATTATGGTAATATTCCGTGGTTAATTTCTGAGAATGGCATGGGTGTCGCCGGTGAAGAGCGGTTTATGGATGAGCACGGCGTTGTCCAAGATGACTACCGTATTGATTTCATGAAGGCCCATCTAACGGCGTTAGCAAAGGGAATTGAAGCTGGTTCAAATTGCCAAGGCTACTTTGTCTGGAGTGGCATTGACTGCTGGTCGTGGAATCATGCCTATCATAATCGATATGGCTTGATTCGCGATGATATTCACACCCAAACTAAGACGCTGAAAAAGTCAGCGGGATGGTTTGCGGCGACGGGGAGACGGAATGGGTTTTAGGTGAAATAAGGTTGTATTTAAGTCAGTTTCTGAGGGAAGCTGGCTTTTTTTGTGCGCACCTTTAATTCAGAATCAAAAAAATTCATTTCGAGTCGCTATGTTAACCTAGCGTATTTAAAGTTCGCTATGAGTATGTTAGATGCTAAGTCAAGAAAAATGTATTCTTTGTCATAAAATGTTGTTTTTAACAAAAATAAAGTTGAAAAAACAACATATTGGCATTATAATAGCAGATGAAAATCAACATATAAAGTCTTTAACTGTGGGAGGATTGCGACTGTCAATAAATGAAAGCGCTTTATTTACTAGGAAGAAGGGGACGTAAATGGATCTTAAAGCTATCCAAGCAAGAGTACAAAAGTTTGGTGCGACTCTGAGTGACATGGTGATGCCAAATATCGGTGTATTTATTGGTTGGGGGTTACTAGCCGCGTTATTTATTCCAACCGGTTGGATGCCAAATAAACTATTAAATAGCTTGGTTTCGCCTATTATAACCTATCTATTACCAACTTTGATCGGCTATACTGCCGGTGCGAATATTTATGGGCGTAGAGGTGGTGTAATTGGTGCATTTGCAACGCTCGGAGTTGTGGTTGGTTCAAATGTGACCATGTTAGTCGGCGGAATGATCATGGGGCCTGTAGGAGCGCTGTTGTTGCGCAAATTTGATCAAAAAGTCAAAGGTCACATAAAACCAGGCCTGGAGATGCTGATTGATAATTTTTCGTTAGGAATTATCGGCTTTTTACTTGTGATTATTGGATTCTTGGCTGTAGCACCGATCATAACGAGTATCCAAAACTTCTTATCTGCTGGCGTTAATATCATGATGAAGCATGATATCTTACCATTGACCAGCTTACTTGTACAACCAGCTCAAATTTTGTTTTTAAATAATGCCATTAATCACGGAATAATGGTACCACTCGGCTTGCAACAAGCCGCTGATGCTGGGAAATCCATACTATTCCTAGTTGAAGCTAATGGTGCAATTTGGCTTGGACTAGTATTGGCCTTTTCAGTTTTTGGAAAAGGTGTGGCAAAGCGGACAGCGCCTGGCGCTGCGGTAATCATGTTTTTAGGTGGTATTGCTGAAGTTTGCTTCCCATACTGCTTGATGATGCCGTTAACGATTTTAGGACCAATGGCGGGGAATATTTTTTCACTAACTGTTTTGTCAATATTCCATGGGGGAACAGTCGGCCCAGTTTCGCCAGGCTCAGTTTTTGCATTTTATATGATGACGCCTAAGGACAGTGTGCTAGTTAATACGGTGGCATATTTTGGTGCCTGCGTTGTGTCCTTTGTGGTGACTGGTGCAATCTTAAAGTTTTCACACCAGCCAGTTGATGTTGATGATAGTCAAAATGCAACTGAAATGGCAAGTGATGACGTTGTGGAAGCTATTCCGGCGGATATTAAGTATTTAGGTAAACCTTTACAACGCATTATTTTTGCATGTGATGCTGGGATGGGGTCTTCTGCAATGGGAGCTTCAATATTGAGTGCAGAATTACAAAAGAAGGGGATGGATCCACAAGTCGATCATATGGCTATTGCGAAAATTGGTGAGGAAGTCGATCACGCTGACTTAATTGTGACCAATAACAATCTAAAAGAGCGCGCACATATGATGAGTAAGGACCAATTAACGATTTTAACAGTTAAAAATTTCATGGATCGTGGTGAATACAAGAGTATCGTAGCCACAATAGGTAAAATGTTTGCGCAAGATCCATCAACTGAAATGCCAACGGCCAACGATGGATTAGATGATCAATCCGTTGGTACGACGGATGCAAATATTATGCCAAAGAAAAATATTGTTTTAGATGTTAGTTTTCGTAACAAAGAAGAAGCAATTAACGCTTGTGCGGATTTACTAATTGCTGGTGGGTATGCTAGTTCTGAATATCGGAAAGAAATGTTTGCTCGTGATGAAGATGTATCGGTCTACATGGGAAATGGTGTCGCTCTCCCACATGGCCTAACGATGTCAGATTCAATCAAGCATTCTGGTATCTGCTTTATTCAAGTACCTCAAGGTGTCGATTTTGATGGAAACAAAGTTTATTTAATCGTTGGTCTTGCAGGAAAAGGCGAAGAACACATTCAATTATTAGGGAAGATTGCACAATCACTGACGGAAGAAGGGAATATTGACAAGTTACGTACGGCAACAGACAAGCAGCAAATCATTGATATTTTAGACATTAATCACTAGAAGTCTCAACTTGGAGGATGATTGGTATGGCATTTGCAGTACATTTTGGAGCAGGAAAAATTGGACGTGGCTTTATCGCGAATTTGTTACATCAGACGGGTTACCATGTTGTTTTTGCGGATGTTGTCCAAGAAACAATTGATACGTTAAAGAAGGATCAACAATATACGCTGTTTTTAATTGATCATAATTATGATGAGCAATTAATTGATGATGTAGACGCGTATTCCACTATCAATGAAGCTGATAAAGTAGTGAATGCGATTCAAGAGGCGGAAGTAGTGACGACTTCTGTAATGGCAACTAATTTGGATAAGGTTGCACCGTTAATTGCCAAGGGACTCAAACGGCGAGTTGGAGCCCACAAGCCTAAGATTACAGTGATGGCGTGTGAAAATGCAATGATGGGGACGAATATTCTAGTCAAAGCAATGCTGGCAACTGGTGAGATTACGGCAGACGAGTTGAACGAAGTCGGGGTCTATCCGAATACGGCAGTTGATAGGGTCGTGTTTGATGGACATCACCATGGAAAAGATGGGATTGAAATTGGTGATGCATATGAACTGGCAATTGAAAAAAATAAGTTAGCCGATACCAATACTCAACCGATTAAAAACGCTGAGTATGTCGACAATCTAGAGATGTATCTACAACGTAAAATTTATATGATCAATTGTGGACATGCCATTAGTGCCTATTTAGGCCAAGCACACGGTTATAAGACGGTACAAGAGGTGTTGAAGGATCCCCAACTGTTAGAACAGGTTAAGGCTGCAATGATGGAATCAGCCGGTGCCTTAGAGAAGAAATATGGATTTGAGCATACGACATTGGTCACTTATATGAATAAAATGTTTGTTAAGCGGATGACAACACCTGGGTTGTCAGATCCAGTTGAGCGAGTTGGCCGTGAACCAATTAGGAAATTAGCGGCAAATGATCGAATTATTGGACCTGCATTGCAGTGTGAGGCGTACAAATTAGCTAATGAACACTTGTTACGTGGTGCGGCGTATGGTTTCCATTTTCAAAATTCTGAAGATCAGCAGGCGGTTGAGATTCAAACTTCTATTGAACAAAATGGAATTAAGGAGACTGTTGCAAAATATACACAACAGCCAGTAGATAGTAGAATTGTTGCGGTTATCAGCGACGATTACGAACAGATTAGTAAAGGATAGTTACAGCTAGAAGTATGCGTGTAAAAAGACGAGCCTCATGAAAACACATTGTTTCCATGAGGCTCGTCTCGTTGCATATAAAGTGATAAATGTTAGCTAAGCAATAATGACATCGGTTAATTTACTAAGGTTGCTTTCGATCTTTGGCGGTAAATTTTTATCCGTGACCAAGTAATCGATGTTATGCCAGTCAGTATATTGCGTTAATGAAGAGTAACTGGCCTTGGAGCTGTCGGCCAGTACAATATTCACGCGACTATTCTCAATAATTTTCTTTTTAATTTCGCTACCATCAAAACTGTTGATCGTAGGGCCTTGGTGTTCTGCAAATCCAGAAGTGCCTAATAGGGCGTAATTAATTTTTATTTTGTCTATGAAATTCAATGCTTGACTGCCAATTGTGGAGGCGGTGAGAGGATCGTAACTGCCGCCGACACTGATAATCGAGTTATTGCTATCGGCCAATTCATTGACGACGGGAAAAGAATTAGTGATTACGGTGAAATCTCGATAGTCGCTTAAAATTTTGGCAAATGTTTGTAGCGTGCTACCTGCATCGATGAATATCAGTGAATGGGGTGCTAATAAACTCAAGGCTTTTTGACAGATTTTGATTTTAACGGATTCGTTCTCATGCATGCGCTGTGCTACTGGAGCATCGCTAAAATCTTGAGCGGGCATTACAGCACCGTACCACTTTTTTACCACACCAGATTTATCCAGTTCATGCAGATCACGTCGGATTGTTTCACGTGAAACGTTAAACTGTGTTGCGAGATCAGCGATACGCATCGTACCTTGCTCTGTGATTAGATTAACAATTTTTTGTTGCCGCTCTTCTGCTTTATTCTTTACCATCTCTTCAGATCCTTTCAATTAACATTTTATCAAAACCACAAATAAGTACAACTAAAATTCAAAAAATGTGTATTTTATTTAATTAATGAGTTTAATTACACAAAAAATGTTGCAAAAAACGCAAAATGGAACTATACTGAATTTGTAAAAAAAAGAGTGCAGGAGGAATTAATAATGAAATTGCAATTGGCGTTAGATGATATTTCGTTGACGGATGCGTTGATCTTGGCAGAAAAAGTTCGGGACTATGTCGATATTTTTGAGATTGGTTCGCCCTTTATTATTGCTGAAGGAATGCACGCTGTACGGGAATTCCGGCGTAATTTCCCTGAAAAAGAAATCTTAGCTGATACTAAAATTATGGATGCCGGTGCATATGAAGCCGGACTAACATTTGAAGCTGGTGCTGATTATTGCACAGTACTGAGTGTTACAGATACGTTGACAATTCAAGCTTGCCTCGAAGAAGCTAAAAAATATAATAAGCAGGTCTTTGTAGATACGATCTGTTCTCCTAACCTTGATGAACGAATCAAAGAGATTGAAGCAGTTGGTGTGGATAGTATTAGTGTTCATGTGGGTGTTGACCAGCAGGCTGTCGGAAAGACACCTTTGAATGCATTAAAAGAAGTAAAAGCAATCAGTAAAACCTCTCAGATTTCCGTCGCAGGTGGGATTAAAGTTAATACTGTTGAGGAATACGAAAAAGTAGGTGCAGATATTGTTATCGTCGGTGGTGGGATTAACCATGCCGCTGATCCAGTTGCAACCGCCAAAGCGCTCGGAACCAAAATTCATTCATTTACAAGCGAAAATGTAACCGCTTAATATGGGAGGTCAAATCATGCAATCAAAAAATATGGCTACTATTATTAGTGAACTGGATACTTATAGTGTGGGTGTTAGTGAGGAGGATGTTGACAGCTTAGCACAACTAATTGTTAAGTCTAATCGCATTTTTATTGCAGGAGCTGGTCGTTCTGGGTTTGCAGCTAAAGGGTTTGCCAATCGACTCATGCATTTGAACTTAGAAGCACATTTTGTCGGGGATCCAACAACGCCATCTATCCAGCCTGGAGACTTACTGATTATCGGTTCAGGATCAGGATCGACGAGTAGTCTAGTTGCCAATGCAAAAAAAGCCAAAAATGCAGGTGCCAAATTAGCGACAGTGACCATCTACCCTACGGCAACAATTGGCAGCCTTGCAGACGTCATCGTAACGGTTCCTGGAGAAACGCCAAAGAATGATAGTGGGGCTGCTGATACTGCTTCTTCCGTTCAACCGATGGGAAGCTTATTCGAACAACTAAGCTGGTTAACGTATGATGCAGTTGTTTTACAGTTGATGGGACTCTTGCATGAAACAACGGATACAATGTTCCCTCGTCATGCTAACTTGGAATAAGTTAGTTACAAGGACAGATTTTGTGGCCCTGCAAAGAAATTATAGCAATAGTGATATCGCGCTTGAATGTGATGTTGCAAGATCTGATGAAGAAAAGAACTGAGTGGTTATTCAGTTCTTTTCTTTTGGATTATCCGTAAAGTATTTGTTGACTTTTAACATGTAAGGGGTTACATTCTATTTAAGCAAACGTTTGCTTAAATCATAATTGTAAAAAAGGGTGGATGATTTTGGAGAAATGGTGGAAAAATGCAGTTGTATATCAGGTTTATCCTTCTAGCTATCAAGATAGCAATAATGATGGTATTGGTGACTTACCGGGGATCACTGAGAGACTAGATTATATTAAAAAACTAGGTGTTGATATTGTTTGGCTGAGTCCAATCTATAAGTCGCCACAGGTTGATAATGGGTATGATATTTCGGATTATCGCGCAATCAATCCGGATTTTGGGAGTATGCAAGATTTTGATCGGTTGTTGAAGAAAGCGCATGATCTTGGCCTCAAGATTATGATGGATCTAGTGGTCAACCATACTTCTGATGAGAATAAATGGTTTGAAGAATCGCGTAAGAGTACAACTAATCCATATCGTGATTACTATATTTGGCGCGATGGCAAAGATGGTATGATGCCTAATAACTGGGGATCCTTCTTCCGTGGCCCAGCGTGGAAATATGACGAGCAAACGGGGCAATATTATTTGCATCTATTTGCGCCACAACAACCGGACTTAAATTGGGAGAATCCTAATGTTCGTCATTCTGTATATGACATGATGAACTGGTGGGCTAGCAAGGGCGTCGATGGATTTAGAATGGACGTTATCAACTATATTTCTAAGCCTGCAGGGTTGCCTAATGCCAAGCTGCAACCAGATGAAGATCTTGGTAACCCTGAGCCATTAGTTGCTAATGGACCTCGTGTTCATGAATTTCTTCAAGAAATGAATCAGAACGTGATGAGCAAACACAAAATGGTTACGGTTGGTGAAGCACCCGCTGTAACAACGGATGAAGCCATGAAGTATGCCAATCTAAATGGCAAAGAATTGGATATGGTCTTTCAATTTGAACATATGGGCTTAGACGGCAACGCTAATCCTGTCTTAGGCCATTGGTCTGACCGCAGAGCCTCACTGACAGATCTTAGAGATAATCTGACTAAGTGGCAAGAAGCGCTCGCAGGCAAGGCTTGGAATTCGCTTTACTGGAATAACCACGATCAACCAAGAGTCGTTTCAAGATTCGGTAACGATAGCACTGAAGAGTATCGGGTTCTTAGTGCTAAGATGCTGGCGACAATGCTTCATTTTCAGCAAGGAACGCCTTTTATCTTTGAGGGTGAAGAAATCGGTATGACTAACAGCTACTTCAAGAAGTTGAGTGATTACGTTGATCTTGATTCGATCAATACTTATCACCAGTTTGTTGATAAGCAGCATTTGGTTGATAGCCAAACCATGCTTAAATATCTGGCACTACACAGTCGTGATAATGCGCGTACACCAATGCAGTGGGATTCAAGCGAAAATGGTGGCTTTTCTAAGCATGAGCCATGGGAGCACGTCAATCCTAACTATAAGCATATTAATGTTGAACAATCCTTGAGTGACCCCAATTCTGTCTTCTATTACTATCAAAAGTTAATCAAATTGCGTCATGAACTACCCGTCATTACGGATGGTCGATACAGCTTGGTTAAAGGGAATGAAGACGATCAGGAAGTTTATGCCTATACACGTCAAGATCAAGCAACGACGCTGTTAATCATTCTGAATTATACAGAAAATACGCTGGATCGTGATTATCAAGTGCCCGAAGATGCGGACTTGATTATTAGTAATTATGCTGATGACCAGGGAAAGACACTCCGTCCATATGAAGCTAAGGTTTACAAATATTAATACGTGAGAAGGAACCGATTATGAAAAAAGTATCCGCTGAAAATATGGCTAATACATCGGTAAAAGAGCAGAAGAAGACTGAATCATTGGGATTTGATAACGCACTACCAACTTTACCAATTAAGACAATCCTTGCGATGACATTTGGCTGTATCGGTGTCAACATGGCCTTTACATTGCAAGGCTCACAAATGAGTCGAATCACGCAAACGATTGGTGTGAATCCGAATAGCCTAGGCTGGTTCTTCCTATTACCACCCCTATTAGGCATGTTTGTTCAACCGTTATTGGGTAAGTATTCTGATAGCACGTGGACACGCTGGGGACGTCGGATTCCCTACTTATTAGTTGGGGCACCGATCACTGTGATTGTCATGATTATGCTGCCATTCACGGGATCATTCGGCTTTGGCTACGGGTCAATGACAGCGATGGTGTATGCAGCGATTGCAATCGCACTAATGGATTTGTTCAGTAATGTGTGCTTGGCCCCGTACAAAATGCTAGCTGGTGATATGGTCAACGAAAAGCAAAAAAACTTGGCCTGGTCCTGGCAACAAGTATTCGGTTATGCGGGCGGGATTTTAGCTGCCTTACTACCTTACATTTTAACTAAGTTAGGTGTGGCGAATACGGCTGGCAAAGGACAGGTTCCAGCAACGGTTATTTGGGCATATTTGATTGGTGCGGCGATGCTGCTGATTACTAGCTTTGTCACGATCTTCAATGTGCATGAATATGATCCTAAAACTTATGCAAAATATCATAAAATTAATGAAGATAAGCAACAAGTCACGCCTAGTTTGTGGAAGCTATTAAAAACGGCACCGAGATCATTCTGGGAACTGGCAATTGTTCAACTATTCAGTTGGATCGGTATTATGTATACGTGGACTTATGCGACAGGCGCTATGGCCAATAACATTTGGAATACGACTAATCCATCCTCATCTGGTTTTCAAGCCGCGGGTAACTGGTATGGCGTTATGACAGCATTTTATAGTGTTGCCGCATTACTGTGGGGCTTATTCTATGCGAAAACTAAGGCTAACCAGCGTAAGTTCTGGTATTCATTTGGACTGTTTGCAGATGCCATTAGTATCATTATTGTCGCAACGACCCATAATCAATGGGTAGCGTTAATCGCCTTTGCATTGTATGGTATCTGTAACTTTACGATTAATACGCTACCATATACCATGTTAACGACATCATTGGACGGCCGTAACAACGGCTCATATCTTGGACTATTCAATATTGCGGTTTGTTTACCACAAATTATTGGGTCACTGGCAAGCTTCGTTATTTTCCCAATGGTTGGGAATAGTCAAAGTATGATGATGATTATCGGATTTGTTGCAATGGTTATCGGTAGTTTCTCAGTACTAATCGTCCATGAAGGTAAATAGATCTGTCCGAATTAAGACGATATTTTCAACAAAGTCATTTTAGAGTAAACTTAGAGTAAATCACAAGATAGGGAGGGCGATTGAATGGCTGTTACGATTAAAGATATTGCACGTAAAGTTGGCGTGGCACCATCAACCGTGTCTCGTGTTTTATCAAATAAGTCTAAGTATTATACGTCTGAAACCGCGGAAATGGTTAGAAATGCCGCCAAGGAGCTCGGTTATAAAAAGAACCAAGCGGCGGTCGAGTTGGTCAAGAAGCGTAGCAATGTGATTGCGGCTGTTGTTAGTTCAGTAAAGACCAACTTTGCGGAACAAATCATTGATGGTATTCAGCAAGAAGCGCGTCAGAATGGCTATAACTTAATTATTGTCTACTCGGGCAGTACTGATCCTGAAGAACAACGCCATGCACTATTGACTGCAATTGAGCGGCCGGTCATGGGGATGTTGCTGCTATCAATTGCCCTCACAAATGATAATTTAGCGCTCTTACAAAGCTCAGATGTTCCCTATTGCTTTTTGTCGATGGGATTTGATGACGACCGACCGTTTATAAGTTCGGATGACGAGGCGATCGGTTATCAGGCAACCAAGCTATTGATTAATAAAGGGCATCGCAAGATTGGTATCGCTGGTATTGACCAGTATCCGTATACAGGGCGCAGACGGTTGGAAGGGTATAAAAAGGCCTTGAAAGAGGCCGATATAACGGTATCACAAGATTGGATTCAGCCAGGAGATTACAGCTATGCTTCCGGAGAGGCTGCTATGAAGGCTTTCGGGAAGCATACGGAGCTAACGGGCGTCATTGCGGCAAGCGATATGACAGCCATTGGTGTTTTGAATCAGGCCAGTTCTTTTGGCATTGCCGTGCCGACTGATTTATCCATTGTAAGTATTGATGGTACCGAGATGTGCAATATTACTCGACCGCAATTAACGAGTATTTCACAAGATTTTTTCCAAATGGGTGTTATTGGTGTTCAGATGTTGTATCAGAGTGTGACTGATGGCAGTGAACGAGTTGATTCACAACAATTTTTACCCGTAAGAGCTGTTAATCGGAAGAGTGTTAGGACTTTGAACTAGAAAAGATAGTCGCTGGTAGGAGGAAATTCTACTTGCGACTATCTTTTTTTGTTTGTAGGTTAATTATTAGAGAATATCCAGAAAAGCCAAACAAAGACCTAATCAAAACAGGATTAGGTCTTTGAATTTGTGAGTTATACATAAGTGATACTGAATGATGTCTCAATAATAGTTAGTTTTCGCCAAAGGCCGCTACTATTTGATCAGCGACACGGTCAGCTCTTCTTTTGATTTCTTGAGAAGTCCATTGCTTTTCTTTAGCAATACGTTGGTTTTCATCAAGACCGCTGGTCATATACTTCTCTTGCTTGTTGGCAAATTCGGCGTTTTTAGCACTGCGATTATCTTTATTCAGCCAAAGTGTTAAATTACCAATATTTAATGTGTATTTTTCTCGTTCGGCTTCATCGGGAAACCATGTTAACCACTCAGAACCTTTAGAAGGATTGATAGGTAAAATGTGCTCAACATCATTGCTAGAGGCACTCACTTCAAGCTCGTTATTGCGATATGAATAATTGTAGGCTTTGCGTAAAATAAAGGCAATTTTAGCATTTGGCGTTGTTATTTTTTTGCGGATAATAGATGCCTTTAATTGTTCGTTATCAACACATAAATCATAAATGTCATGAAGTAAGGCCTCTGTTGTGAGTTGACCTAAGTACATTTGATTGGCATAGTCAGCAAACTTTTTTTCGATAGTATTAGCCTTTTGTTCATTAAAAAAGAAGTTTTTTACAGTTAATGTTACGACTGCTTTTAGAATTTTGTTAATCTCAGTTAGTGGCTTATGTGTTAGCAACATGGCCAAAATAATTGGTCGATGTTGTTTCATACCGAATAACCGGATCTGGTCGGTATACGCTTGGTATGCTGATACATTTTTTCGGTTTTCCTTTGGCTGTGTCATTTGACTCGGATTACAAATCTGTAGGAAAGAAAGTGAAGATTGGTATAAGAACTCTAACAACTCTTTCACGCTAGTGGGATCATCTTTACTTGAATAAAGATGATCAAGAACATTAGCTGTAGTTGTTTTTCCACGTTTTAGTGTTGCAGCGGCATTCAAAAAGGCATTGTGGTTTAACCCTGTTAAATTTGAATCAATTTCTCGCCAGCGTGGCTTAACAGAAGCTTCACCTAAACACTTTACCATATCGTTCTTAAGAACATAGTATTTTTCAATATTCTTACCCGTATTATTTAACGATTCGAACATACTCAATGCAACTTCTTCCTCGTTTGCATCGAATTCAACCAATAATGTGTTATCAATAATGGAAGTTACTAGCGTCCTCAGGTTAATATCTTCGTTTACCTCAATAAACTCGTCTAAAAGAGTATCAATATGCTTGATGTTATTAGATATCGTCCTTTGGTTGTTATTAAGATTAACTGTGCTTGACTTTTCCAAATTGTTTTTGAAATTAGAGTTAATATCAGTAATTTGGTAGAAAAATGAATTGTCTTCACTAGAATCAAATATGAGTTTTTTTTGATCTTCCTTGTCAGGACGAAGTGCATCCATTTTAGCAAAATAATCTTCATGAATTTGTTGAGCTGCGGCAGAACTTTCTTGTGCGTATAATCGTTGTGCAATAACGGCTAAAATTAGCATGCAGGTAACGGTTCTTTGCTGTCCATCAAAAATACGCAAATTTTCGTCGGCGTCTCGATAAAGTGTGAAGAAGTTGAGCATGTGATACTTCTGTTCACCGTTATATAAAGAAGATAGATCGTTGAATAAGCGGGTGACTTCTGGTTTTCCCCATTCATAACTTCTTTGAGAGAACGGAATTAGGAACGTATTATTGCTCTCTAATTTTAGATATTCCCCTAGTTTTTTAGTTTCCGAGTGTATTAATTCTTTATAACTTGCCAATGGACATTACCCCCGTGTTAATATTTGATGACCTTGATAAGAATAAATTTATATCTTTTCTAATTACTAGTCAATACCTGTTCTTGTACCAACATTTAATAGAGTTATGGTTTATTCAAAGACCTTTTTTACTCAAAAAAGTGAAAAACGAGACTTTTATGAGTGGCTTATGGTGAATGAGCCAATTAAATTTAAAAAATAATATTTACCGATCTGCACTTGGCGTCGAATGGTAGTACTTCTTGTATTTTGAGTAAAAAAATGTTTTATTGGTGATTCCAACCTGTTCCATAATAGTTGTGATTGGCACTGAAGTCGATATGATAAGCGTGTGTGCTTGAATTAAGCGTTGTCGCGTCAAAACTTCGCTGAAAGTCTGGCCAACCTCATCCTTAAAAATGTTGCTCAAGTAGTTTTTATTGTAATTGAAACGTTCTGCTAATTCGTTCAGACTGATTGTTTTATATTCTTCAGCAACTGCTTTTAAGATCTTGATGGCTAACAGGCGGGACTTGTTTGATTGCCGGGGAGCAGTTAACGGATATTCACGAACTAATTGAACCAGTAAAATTGATAAGTAAGATTTAATAATGCTGTTCGAAAAATCACGTTTTAGATAATACTCTTCAATGATTCTATCTAAAGTGTCGCGAACATCATTGTCTCTTTTCTTTGTAAAAATAAGATAATCCCGATTCTTTTCTTGATCGCCAACGACTTGATCTAATAAAAAGTCGTACAATAAATTATTACTCCTCTTCAAATCATTCAACAAACTAATACTAATATTCTTAGTCCGAAATAGAATATTGATCAATAAATCATCCTCACCCAACGCTTTAATGGAATGCGTAGAGCCATTATCCAGGAGTAACAAATCGCCAGTGTTGAGTGTAAGTTGCTTTCCATCAACGATCTCGGTAGCACTTCCTTGTAACATATAGTTCATTTCCAAAAAAGTGTGCGTGTGGGTTGGATAGTCGGCATAGCGATTGTGACGGCTGATGTAAATGTCCTTATTCCTGAAGAAATAATTACTTAGCACGCGTGCGTGTTCCTTTTGGGAGAGCTCCTGGTTAATCGCATAGGGGGGCATATCCTCGACGAAACGATGAGACGCTTTTTGTTTTTCTTCAATCAACGTTGGTTGCTTCAAAAAGTTTAAAATACGTGTGTTCATTCACAATCCTCCCTGTAAATATGATACTAATGAACCTTGTAAGAGTTATTGTAGCATCTTTATGGTGGCGGTTACAATGTGCTTGTAAACAAATGAAACCGCTTACTAAAGGAGGGTATTTTAAATGAGTAGTAACAAAAAGGAATCGCACGGTTCAACAATTGCCGTATCAATTACTAATTTTTTGGATTCTGGTTCAATTGTTGCTGGTGCTAGTGGTTTAACTTTATGGACGAAAGCGCTGGGATTATCAAGCTTCCAAGTCGGTTTATTGGGTGCTTTGAGTGCCAATGCATTTGGTTCAGCGATTGGGGCCTTGATTGGTGGGCACCTATCAGATAAATATGGTCGAAAGGTGATTTATACCTACGATATGTTGGTCTACATGGTCGGAACAATTATTATTGCAGCATCTGTTAACTTTCCAATGCTGTTAGCCGGCTTCCTGATTACTGGGATTGCGGTTGGTGCTGGTGTTCCTGCATCGTGGACTTATATTTCAGAAACGTCACAATCAACTAATCGGGCACAGAATATTGGTATTTCACAATTTGCTTGGTCGTTGGGACCCGCAATTATTTTCGCAGCTGGTGTTGCGTTATCGCCACTAGGTGTCATGGGTAATCGGATTTTATTCATTTTCTTAACGATTGTTGCCTTTATTGCATGGCGTCTTCAAAGCAAATTGGACGAATCACAAGTTTGGGTTGAACAGAAACAACACGAACGGGCGACTGGTGAAAAGCCACATCCTTATCGTGATTTATTCTCAAACGCCATTAACTTAAAGTCATTGTTCTTCTTGATCGGTGTTTATATGTTCTGGAACTTGGTTGCCGGGGCAATGGGCTTCTTCATGCCATATGTCTATGAAACTGCCGGTGGCCTGACGAACTTGCAAGCGAACTTATTGCAGGCGGTTCTCTGGGTCTTTACTGCGGTTGCTACCTATGTCGGCTTTGCCCGTTATGGTGACCGTGCAAATCACCGGATCTTCTTTGGTGTTGGTGCTGCGATGGCCGTTGTTTCTTGGGTTGTCTTAACCTTCGCCGGGATGAATTGGACTAGCCTCTGGATCTTCGTTGCTGTTTGGGGAATTTCAGCTGGTATTGGTGCACAAGCATGGTACGCCTTATGGGCAACTGAGTTATTCCCAACAAAATATCGTGCAGGTTCTCAAGGGGTTATGTTCTTTGTTGTTCGTGGCTCAGCTGGTATTTGGTCAATCATCTTCCCAACGATCCTGACAACGATGGGCTTCAAAGCTGCCGGAACATTCATGATCGGATTGTTGCTCGTTTCGTTGATCATTGGGGTTATTTGGACACCACAAACGCGTGGTAAGTCACTAGAACAAATTACCAAAGAACGTTATGGTGATGAATTTGAAGATGAACAGCAGTCAACAACGAAAACAACGATTAATACCAATGCTACTGGAGATGCAAAGTAATGAAATCATATATTGCAGTTGATATTGGTGCTTCCAGCGGTCGCTTGATGCTTGGACAACAAAAGCAAGGTCGATTGACGCTACAAGAAGTTCATCGTTTCTCCAATGGATTCGCGATGAAAGATGGGCATGACCGCTGGGATGTCGACCATTTAATTGATGAGATTTTTAAAGGCCTGGAAAAGGTCAAACAAATGGGAATTAACGACGTTGAGCTGGGGATTGATACTTGGGCTGTCGACTACGTCTTGGTCGGTGAAGATGGTCATAAGTTGGAAGATCCAATTAGTTACCGTGATAAGCGTACGCATAATGCAATCCAACAGTTAACGAGTGATCTACCTAAAGAGTACATTTACGAAAAAACTGGGATTCAATTCCAAGATTTCAATACGCTCTACCAACTTTACAAGGAAAATCATCAACTGTTAGCGAAGACGGACAAGATTATGATGATGCCAGACTACCTGGGTTACGTTTTGACCGGTAATGCAGTTACTGAAATTACGAATGCTTCTACGACCCAGATGTTGAACTTACGGGTTGGCTTATTCGATAAAGATTTGTTAGGCAAAGTCAACGTGTCACAAGATCAATTTCCACGACTAGTTGAATCTGGTTCAATTCTTGGAAACGTCAGCCACAAATGGCATAACAAGTATGACATTCCTGAAGTTGAAGTCGTGACGGTCGCTACTCATGATACGGCTTCCGCGGTTGTCGGAACGCCAGGTGAAGGTGATCGGTGGGCCTTCCTAAGTTCTGGAACTTGGTCATTACTCGGAACAGAACTGAACGTGCCGGAAAATGGCCTGCAAGCCTTTCATGAAAACTATACCAACGAATGGGGCGCATATGGGACGTACCGCTTCCTGAAAAATATTATGGGATTGTGGATTGCGCAATGTGTGCGTCACGAGTTGGATGACAAATATAGCTTTGGTGAACTAGCTAAGATGGCACAACAGGTTAAGCCATTTCAACAGTTCATTGACATTAACGATGACCGCTTCACTAATCCAGACAATATGGTTAAGGAACTTCAGGACTACTGTCGTGAAACGAAGCAAATTGTTCCGGAGACGCCAGGTGAAATCTTCCAGGCCATCTATTCTAACTTATCGCTATTCTATGCTAATGAACTGTCTAAGTTGGATCGAATTCTTGGTTACCATATCGATACACTCAATATTGTTGGTGGCGGTAGTAATGTCGCGTTAATGAATCAGCTAACGAGTACGCTGGCTAATATTAAAGTCGTTGCTGGTCCGAGTGAAGCAACTGCGGTCGGAAATATCATGGTTCAGATGATCGCTAGTGATGAAGTCGAAAATATTAGTGCGGGTCGCCGGCTAATTGCGGACTCATTCGACTTGAAACGCTATCTACCAGAAACTAACAAGTATGGCGATATTTTAAAAGAGTATCAACAATTTCTAACTCATAAAGCTAAGGAGATGGTTTAGATGGTTCGGTTAGGACAAGTGATGTACTTGCATAAGGATGCCTACGAAGAATACGCCAAACGGCATGCGGAACTGTGGCCAGAAATGAAGACAGCACTCAAGGAATATGGTGCGACAAATTATTCAATTTTCTTAAATAAATTAACTGGTCAAACCTTTG
Organism: Lactiplantibacillus plantarum EGD-AQ4; assembly: GCF_000463075.2. Classification (GTDB taxonomy): domain Bacteria; phylum Bacillota; class Bacilli; order Lactobacillales; family Lactobacillaceae; genus Lactiplantibacillus; species Lactiplantibacillus plantarum_A. Next base: position 6,097 of record NZ_AVAQ01000016.1, on the reverse strand, counting down.
CTTATTTGGAAGTACCCGATGAAGCGACCTATAACAAGATTGCCGAGACAGATATTTGCAAGAAGTGGTGGAAGTATATGGAACCACTGATGGATACGAATGAGGACAATAGTCCGGTTACTACTGATTTACAAGAAGTCTTTCATTTAGATTAAATCTAGGAGGAATTACTAATGGTTAAAACTGATGAAGTCGAAAAAGCTTATCAAGTCGCAAAAGAACGTTACGCCGAAATCGGTGTCGACACTGAAAAGGCCATGGAAGCCTTAAAGAAGGTTAAGTTATCGGTTCATTGCTGGCAAGGTGATGACATTCATGGCTTCCTGAACCCTGACCAAGAATTAACTGGTGGGATTGGCGTTTCTGGGGATTATCCAGGGATTGCACGGACACCTGACCAATTAACTGGTGATTTACACGAAGCACTGTCATTAATTCCAGGGAGTCATAAAGTGGCTTTGCATACTTTGTATGCGGTTACAGATAAGAAAAAGGACTTCAATGAAGTCGGTCCAGAAGATTTCAAGTATTGGGTAGACTGGGCTAAGCAAGAAGGTATTGGCTTAGATATGAACCCAACCTTCTTCTCACATCCAATGGTTAAACATAACTTTACGTTAGCTAGTCCTGAAAAATCAGTCCGGGACTACTGGATCGAAGTTGGTAAGAAGTCACGGGAAATCGCTAATTACTTTGGTCAAGAATTGGGACAACAATCAGTTAACAACTTCTGGATTCCAGATGGTTTCAAAGATAACCCAATTGATAAGCAAACACCACGTGAACGCTTAATTGAATCCTTGGATGAAGTCTTTGCTAAGAAGTATGACGAAAAGAATACGATTGAAGCCGTTGAAGGGAAGTTATTCGGGACTGGGATCGAATCCTACACCGTTGGTTCTCACCTGTTCTACAACAACTACGCCATCAGTCGGGGCAAGCTCTGGACGATCGACGCTGGACACTGGCACCCAACTGAAGATGTCTCTGACAAGTTCTCAGCCTTCATGCCATTTGGTAAAGGTCTGATGTTACACGTTTCTCGTCCTGTTCGTTGGGATAGTGACCACGTTGTTGTCTTTGATGAAGCCTTACAACGGATTACACGTTCATTAGTTCGCGATAATGAATTGGAACGGACCAACATTGGTTTGGACTTCTTCGATGCCACTATCAACCGGGTTTCTGCTTGGGTCATCGGTGCACGGGCAACCCAAAAGGCCTTACTCCAAGCAATGTTAGCACCAATTGATGACTTGAAGAAAGCTGAATTGAACTATGACTTTACGAAGCGCTTAGCCGTTACTGAAGAATTGAAGTCCTTCCCATTCGGCGCTGTTTGGGATGAATTCTGCTTGAAGAACAACACCCCAGTTGGCACGGATTGGCTTGATGAAATTCATAATTATGAACAAAAAGTTCAATTCCCACGGGATAAGAAGACTGTTAACGCATAATCACGATTGATCAAGAATTCAGCCAGATTCAAAAATTAAGAAGAGAAGGTAATTAATATTATGACAGCATTTATCGATTCACCATATGTACGCAATATGGCTAAAACAACAGAAAATTTATATCGGCACGGCTGGGATGAACGTAACGGTGGTAACGTCAGTCTTCGTTTGACCAAAGAAGAAGTCGAAGCCTACACCGGCACAGACAAAGTGTTACGTCAAATCTCAATTGACTTTGATGCGAGTGAACTTGCAGGCAAGTACTACCTGGTTACAGGGACTGGTCGCTACTTCAAGAACATGGTTGAATTCCCAGAACGCGACATGGGCTTGATTCGGATTAGTGAAGTCGGCAATAGTGTTGATTTAATGTGGGGCTTTAATGACGGCGGCGAACCAACAAGTGAATTCCCATCACATTTGATGAGTCACATTGCTCGCTTGAAGCAAGACCCAGATCAACGGGTCATCATGCATTGCCATCCAACTAACTTAGTTGCAATGACCTTCACGATCCCACTATCATCCAAGCGTTTCAGTCGGACACTCTGGAAGATGCATCCTGAATCAATCGTTGTCTTCCCTGAAGGTGTGGGTGTCATTCCATACATGTGCCCAGGGACCAACGAAATTGGTGAAAAGACCGCTGCTAAGATGGCAGATTACCGGGTCGTTGTATGGCCACATCACGGCGTCTTCGCAGCTGGTGATTCATTGGATGAAACCTATGGATTAGTTGAAACCGTTGAAAAGTCAGCCCTGATCTATACGACGATCCGCGCTCAAGGCGGCGAAGTCTTACAGTCATTGACTGACAAAGACTTCCGTGACCTCATCAAGCGCTTTAACTTGAAGGCTAATGAAGATTTCTTAACTCCGGATGCAGTTGGGGCAACGGTTGACTAGACTTAACTGAAAGAGGATGACCATCGTGACTAATAACCAAACGCTTGTCCAACACGATTGGTTGAAACGGTGGGCCTTCCTCGGGTTATCACTCCTGATTAATTCGGTCGGTCATGCGCTAACGGTTGTCATGAACCTCGGCAGCGCAGTTTGGACCGCTTCAGCAGTAAATCTGTATCACTTATGGCCGCTGAGCCTGCAAGCAACCTTATTTACTTGTGGTGTCGTGGTGGTGATCATGAATGCAATCCTAATCCATCAAATTATTTGGCGGCGAATTATCGGTAATTTATTATTCACCTTACCGTTTAGTGTCTTAATTCAATGGTTTACGGGATTGATTCAGCGAACAGGGATTACATCGTTACCGCTGGGAATTCGAATAATGATTGATGTCTTCGGTGTTCTGTGTGTCGCACTTGCGACATCAATTTATCAGCGTGCTAACTTAATTCTGCATCCCAATGATGATTTTATGCAGATTATTCGGTTTCGGTACCTCAAAGGCAATGCAACGATCGCACAAATGGTTCATTATATTCCACCGGTGATCATCATGGTGATTACTTTCTTAATAAGTGGCCAGTTATGGGCCGTCAATGTGGGCACGGCAATTTGCCTGTTCTTTCAGGGAACGTTCATAGGTTATTTCGATAAACACGTCTTTCTTAATTTAAAGCATTATGGCTTAGATACGATTCAGCGTGATTAAGTATCAATGGGGACCTAAATCTCAAAAAAGAGATTTAGATCTCTTTTTGTCATCAGACGCGCTGTCAGTAGAAGTGGTGGAGGAATGGAGATGCAAAACGAACAAGCGGACATGGATAAACGGCTTCAAAACGCGGTTTTTGGACTACCATTATTAAAACCAGATGAACAGCATCGGTGCCTAGGAACTTTTAGTGAACGGATCGAGTTACGAATTTCCTTTGCAGAAGCGCTACGCTATGATTGTACGCAAGCGCTACACGCAATTTTAAAGACTGATGTAGCTTATCAATTATTACTAAATGGTCAACTTGATATGGATATCATGGGACGGTATATCCGCCTGGCTAACCAGTATGACATGCTGTTTGCTATTAAAAATAGTCAATATTACCATACGGATCCGGATAGTGCGGCGGTCATCTTATGTGCCGATCACGCGCTAAATCGAGATGAAGTCGACGTCCTCGCTCGCTATCCAAAATTAAAGTAGCATAGGTCGTACAAAAAAATACGGGTCGAAGTTTAACAGACTTCGACTCGTATTTTGGTGTAGACGAATGTTGCGCTTGTTCTGATGTTTGTCGCTATGGCTTTATGCAACGGCTGAGTGACCCAGACAATTCAAGCGATGCCTGGTCCTCGATCATTCAGCGCTACAACTCGCAACCAACTACGATTTCAAAATCGCCTCAATATCCATCCCCAACGCCTCTGAAACGCGGGTCCCATAGCTGGGGTCAGCGCCATAGAACTGTTTGATTTCCAGCTCTTTAACACCAGGAAGGGTCACTTGGCCCAGGCCATCGCGAATCGTGGCAATCAGTCGCTCTTGTTCTGCTGGTGTCATCAGGCGATAGAGGTCACCGGCCTGAGTCGTGTAGTCAACTTGATAGTGATAAGGACGCGCACCAGTCGTCCCCTGGACCTGATCGGGTGTGATTGCTGCGTCTGAGACTTCTTGCGGGCCACGGCGAGAATTGGGTTCATAGTTCACCTCGTCGCCTTGATTGTCAGCTTTCATGAAGCCATCACGTTCATAATTGTGAACGGGAACGACGGGCTTATTGACTGGCAAATCTTCAAAGTTGGCGCCAAGGCGGTAACGCTGGGCATCTTTGTACGAGAACAACCGGCCTTGTAGTAGTTTATCAGGGGAGACTTCAATGCCAGGAACCAGATTAGCAGGCGACATAGCGGCTTCTTCAATATCAGTAAAGTTATTGGTTGGATTTTCGTTAAGCGTCAATTTACCGACTTTGATCAGTGGGTAATCATGATGAGAAACGACCTTAGTCACGTCAAAGATATCCCAGCGATAATGCAGGCCTTCTTCATACGGAATAATTTGAACATACAAGGTCCATGATGGATAATTTTGCTTTTGAATCGCGTCATATAAGTCATCTTGCAAGTAATCCACGTTTTGAACCATTGCCTTTTCGGCGGCTTTAGCGGTCATGTTCTTGACGCCTTGATCTGAGATAAAGTGGTATTTGACCCAGAACTGTTGATTGTCCTGGTTGACCCACTTAAACGTATGGGAACCATAACCGTTCATGGTGCGGTAGGATGCGGGCAGGCCACGGTCACCCATCAAATAAGTCACTTGGTGCAATGATTCGGGTGAGTGCGCCCAGAAATCCCACTGCATGTTTTGAGTGCGACGATTGGTTTTAGGATCGCGTTTTTGTGAGTGGATGAAATCTGGAAACTTCAGGGGATCATTGACGAAAAAGACTGGCGTATTATTGCCGACAATATCGTAATTACCCGCTTGCGTGTAGAACTTCAAGGCAAAGCCGCGCACATCGCGGACCGTATCCGGATAACCTTTTTCGCCAGCAACTTGTGAGAATCGTAAAATGACTGGTGTTTGCTTGCCAACCCCGTTGAACAAATCCGCCTTCGTGTACTGACTCATGTCGTTTTCAAGTTCAAAGACGCCCTTAGCGCCGGCACCTTTCGCGTGGACGACCCGTTCTGGAATTCGTTCGCGATCAAAATGGGCAAGTTTTTCCAACAAATCGTAATCTTGTAGCAGCACCGGCCCACGGTCGCCAGCAGTTTGTGAATGCTGATTGTCAGCCCATGGTTGTCCAGCTGCAGTGGTTAAGTCTGATGGCTTTTGATTAGTCATAATGACGCACTTCCCTTTCATTAATCGGATTAATTGTGTACAATTTAAATGTACTACGATGATTGCACGTGTTCAATCAAAGTGAATGGGTAAAATCGTGATTTAAGTGGCAGCTGGTCATGATGACTAGTCTTCAATGAATAACAGTGGTCAGCGGTTGTTCAGATGCGTCATTTTTGGTGTACCCACCACGGTTATACTATAATGAGGGCCAATGGACAAGAATAATTATGGAGGCGATAAGATGAGCACAAATGATAACGAACGCACCTACCGATATGTGATTATTGGTGGTGGGATGGTTGCTGGTTATGCGATCAAAGGCATTCGACAAGAAGACGCTAAGGGATCAATTTTAGTGGTTTCACAAGAAGCCGATGTTCCCTATGAACGACCGGCATTAAGCAAGAAGTTATGGTTGGATGATGAATTTACCGAAGAGAATATTCGCATCGGTGCTGAAGATTATGCTGACGTGACGTTTGAATTTAAGACGACCGTTCAGGCGATTGATCGAGAAGCCAAGACGATCGCGCTGGATGATGGGCAGACGGTTCATTACGAACAATTGTCGTTGGCAACCGGTGGCGAACCTCGTACGATCAAGGGCCCCGATGATCCGCACGTCCTCGTCTTCAGACAGTGGTCAGATTATCGTAAGCTTCGTAAGTTTAGTGGTCCCAACAAGCGGGTCGTCATTATCGGTGGCGGCTATGTCGGGACTGAATTAGCGTCATCGCTAACGCAAAATGACACGCAAGTCACGATGATTTTCCCAGAAAAAGCGCTGGGTGAAGGAAAATTCCCTGAAAAGATTCGTGCGGAATACGAGGCGACCTTTAAAAACAATGGCGTTGAACTGCTCAGTGGTCAGATGGTCGAA
>NZ_AVAQ01000015.1 GCF_000463075.2 Lactiplantibacillus plantarum EGD-AQ4 | reverse complement strand
GACCCGCGTCAAAGCGCGTTTGAACCCTTCTTCATGGGTCCCACCTTCGTAGGTATGAATGTTGTTGGTAAACGTCATCAGATTGCTGTGGTAGTCATCCGTATATTGGAGTGCGACTTCCACCGTGATGCCGTTTTGTTCCCCTTCCACGTAAATTGGTTCCGGGAACAGGACCGTCTTGTTCTTATCGAGGTATTCAACGTAGTGCCGAATCCCACCTTCATAGAGAAAGTCGTCTTCAGTCGGTTCATCTGGTCGATTGTCACGAATCGTGATACGGAGGCCCTTGTTCAAGAAGGCCAGCTCACGAATTCGTGTCGTTAAAATATTAATATCATAAGTCGTCGTTTCGCGGAAAATATCTGGATCCGGCACAAAATGAACGGCTGTTCCATGTGCGTCATCCGGTGCGTCACCGATAATCTTCATCGGAGTCTTCACTTTTCCACGTTCAAAGTCCATGTAATAAATATGGCCATTCCGTGTGACTTTAACATCTAGGCTTGAGGACAGCGCGTTAACGACTGAGGCCCCAACCCCGTGCAGACCACCGGAGACTTTATAACCGCCACCGCCAAACTTACCACCGGCATGCAGAATCGTATAAACCGTTTCGAGGGCTGGTTTACCAGTCTTTTCTTGAATATCGACTGGAATCCCCCGCCCATTATCGGTTACCGTGATACTGTTATCCTTTTCAACGGTCACGTGAATGACGTTCGCAAATCCTGCCAACGCTTCATCGATCCCGTTGTCCACGATTTCCCAGACCAAATGATGGAGACCTTGGCTACTCGTGGTACCGATATACATTCCGGGACGTTTCCGGACAGCTTCTAATCCTTCCAAAACTTGAATCTGGCTGGCATCGTATTCGCGAGCCTGTTCAAGTTTGGTTTCTTTTTCGTTTTCGGTCAATGCGGTTCCTCCTCTTGTAAAGTGCCGTGACTAACTTCAAATACTTTTGGCGCATTAATTAATTTGCGGGCCACCCCGTCAAGACTCGGCGTGGTTAAAAAGGTCTGCACTTTATCTTGGATTGCTGTCAGCAGATGCGTCTGCCGTGCAGCATCTAATTCTGATAAGACATCGTCTAATAATAGGACTGGGTATTCCCCGGTCTCGGCTTTCATCAGATCAATTTCAGCAAGCTTAACCGACAAGGCGGTCGTTCGCTGTTGGCCCTGAGAGCCATACGTTTGAACATTTTTACCATTGACACCAAACTGCAAATCGTCGCGGTGCGGCCCTAAGAGGGTCGTGCCTTGAAAGATTTCTTTGGCTTGCTGCTGCTCATAGAGAGCTTGTAGCGTTTGATAAATATGGTCGACAGATGTCAGATCGGCATCCGGGACTTGTGTGACATAGTGAAAGGTCAGTTGTTCTTGCTGCTGCGTGATTTCGCTGTGAACGGCCTGCGCCCACTGTTCGAGTTGTTGCAATAATTCCAGTCGCTTATGAATAATCTCCGCGCCAAATGCCGCTAACTGGTCCGATAAAACGCCCAGATAGACTTTATCCTTGGCTTGTTGCCGATTCAACTGCCGTAAATACTGATTACGTTGTTTTAAAATCGTGCGGTACTGGCTCAAGTTATAGAGATACTTCGGACTCATTTGTCCAAATTCCATATCCATAAAGCGCCGCCGAACTGAAGGCGCTCCTTTGACGATCGATAAATCTTCGGGCGCAAACACGATGACGTTCAAATTACCCACGTACTGGGATAACTTGGCCTGTTCGAGGTGGTTCACCTTGGCCCGTTTGCCCCGTCGCCCAAGTTCAAGTTCCAAGGGGACGGTACCGGTACTTTTATGTAACCGGCCTTGCAACGTCGCCGTGGTGGCCTGCCAACGAATCAGTTCTTTATCATTAGCAGTTCGGTGACTACGCGTTAACGCTAACACGTAAATGGCCTCTAGCAGGTTGGTCTTGCCCTGGGCGTTCTCACCGAGTAATACATTGACACCCTGACTAAAATCAATGGTCAGATCCGCGTAGTTACGAAAATCATGCAAGACTAAATTTTCTAAGTACATCTAATCAGTCGTTTCTTGACTTGAGCGAATAAAAAATGACCCGTTGTCTTCAACTTCAATCGTATCGCCTGGATAAAGTTTCCGACCCCGCCGATCATCTGGTTCACCATTCACTAATACGGTCATTTCTTTTAAAAACCACTTGGCTTGACCACCTGACCCAATGATGGCCGTTTCTTTTAAAAGCTGCCCCAGTGTCATATATGGGGTATTGATATCTATTGGCTGTTTCACAATGTCACCTGCCTATCTGATTACAAGCTATTAAACGATCGTCTGAAGTGTGACGCACACTCCTAACAGGTTATATTATACTTGTTTTTTAATGAAAATTCAATTTATAACCGCGCTCAGAGCCATTTTAAGCCGATTTAAGCCATTTAAATATCGGGATACTAACCCCGGGGTAAATTTGCTGAAATTCGCAAAAATGGCGGATATTCATAAAATATCTTGTTTTTTCGCACACAAATTAGCTGAAAACGCAACGATTGATTCTTAGATTGGTCAGTTCTTGTCCAAAATCGATTGGTCAGTCTCCTCAGTCCGTACTAAAGTCATCTTAACGGATGCACCCACTTCATCAGGAAACAGCACCACTTATTTTTGAATATGCATGATTCAGAACTTCAAAAGTTACATCACGGCAAATCCGCGGCGGTGCCAGCAATTTACCAGTTTTCACAGCGTCAAAAAAAGGCGCCCAATCTGCATGCGATTGGGCGCCTTTTAGTCATAATTGTATATTTATTCAGCTAATTAGAAAGTCCGAACTGGCGTAATCAGTTGGATGAAGTTTTCGCCTTCTTCAGTTGGAACCAGCGTGAATGGGCGTAATGCCATTGTGAATGAGATCTTGATCATCGCTTGGCCGAATGAGCGTAAGGCTTCTTTCATGTAATCAGGGTTGAACGAAATTTCAAGTTCATCACCCGCTAAGTCGGTTGGCTGCAACTGTTCGGTTACTTCACCGACATCTGGTGAGTTCCCAAAAATCGTGATGGTTTTGTCCGTTGGGTTAACGGAGAAACGAACCACGTTATTGCGGCTTTCGTGTGAGAGCAAGGATGCCCGTTCGATGGCTGCGGATAATGCAGGCGCTGAAATTTCGACCGTCGTATTAGATTCTTTAGGAATCAAGCGGGACGTGTCTGGATAATTACCTTCCAGCAACCGGGAATAAAACGCGGTGTTACCAAGCACGAAGAGCACTTGATTTTCAGATAGACGCATTTGAACATCTGGATTATCGTCACCGATCATTCGGGATAATTCCGTGAGGCTCTTCCCAGGAATAATCACGTCATAGTTGGCGTTGTTGGCTTCTGGTAACTTAATGCGCCGTTGACTTAACCGGTGGGAATCAGTTGCGACAGCTAGGAATTCACCATTGGCCAAAATAAAATGAACCCCGGTCAAGATTGGTCGACTTTCTTGATTTGAAACGGCGATAACGGTCTGGCCGATTAATTCTTTGAGCACGTCACCGGCTAACGTAATGGTATTCGTCGTATCAATTTCAGGTAAGTGCGGATAATTTTCAGGGTCCAGACCATTGATGGTAAAGGAAGCGGCACCAGAAGTGATTTGCGTTTGGAACCCGTCCGTAACGTTAACGGTCATGGTATCTTCTGGTAATTTCTTGACGATTTCACTAAAGAACCGTGCTGGTAACACGATAGAACCAGCATCTTCAACGACTAACGTATTGTTGTCATCACTGGCTGGAATCGTGGTTTCGATTGAAATGTCGGCGTCACTACCGGTTAAGGTAATCGCATCGGTACTAACGTCTAATTTTAAGCCAGTCAAAATTGGAATCGTCGTCTTGGAAGAAATTGCACGTTGGACATTATTTAATTCTTTGATGAACGCTGATCGATTGATCGTGAATTTCATAAGTTAAATCCCCTCTTTCTAGCGACGGGCACTAGATATAAATTAATAATAAAAGTTCGTAGTAATAGTAGAGCAGTGGGTACTGTGGAAAACTAAGTAAAAGCTAACGGCTATTGAGTTTTCCACATGTGCATAAGTTGTGGAAAACTTTTTGAGTTATTCTTTTTTATCCACACTACGATTTGAGCTGACCAGTCAAATCACCCACGGCTTTTTGTAACTCGGGGTCGGTTTTGAGCGCCTTCGTTATTTTGTCATGGGCGTGAATGACGGTCGTATGATCCTTGCCACCAAATTCGTTCCCGATCCGCGGAAGTGAACTTTCAGTCAACTCGCGTGAGAGATACATGGCGATTTGGCGCGGAATCACGATTTGTTTGTTGCGTTTCTTCCCTTTAAGGTCAGCCATTGAAACGTGGAAATATTTGGCGACCTTTTCCTGAATGACGGGAATGGAGACCTCTGATAGTTTACTGCTAAGGTGCAAACTCTTCAACGCATCGGCCACTAAACTAGTGGTAATTGGTGAATTGTTGAGGCGCGAATAAGCTTGAACGCGGGCCAGAGCCCCTTCTAGTTCACGGACATTGGAATCGATTTGCCCCGCGATGTAACTAAGGGTATCGTCGGGAATTTCAATGCCTTCTAAATCCGCTTTGTTCCGCAAAATGGCGATTCGTGTTTCGAGATCTGGTGGGGTAATATCAACGGATAAGCCCCATTTGAACCGCGAAACTAACCGATCTTGCAATTGCGGAATTTCATTCGGCAACCGGTCTGAAGTCAGTACGATTTGCTTATCATCTTCATATAATGCATTAAATGTATGGAAGAACTCTTCTTGCGTTGCTTCCTTATTGGCAAAGAATTGAATATCATCGACTAATAACAGGTCGACGTTGCGGTATTCTTCCCGAAACGCTTCCTGTTTTTTCGTTTGGATGGCATTGATCAATTCATTGGTGAAGGATTCGCTAGTGACGTATTTGATGTTACTAGACGGATCGGTTTCTAACAATTTGTTACCGATAGCGTGCATTAGGTGGGTTTTGCCCAGACCAACGCCCCCGTAGAAAAACAACGGATTATACATTGTCCCGGGTTCTTCCGACACAACTAACGCCGCGGCATGGGCCATTTGGTTCCCCTTGCCGATGACGAAAGTATCAAATGTATATTTCGGGTTGAGTTTCGTTTCCCGCATAAATGTGGGGGTAGTTGCGGTTGTTGGTTGTTGTCCCGCAACGTTACCGGTAGTCGCCTGCGCGTCGTTATCACGCGTAAGCTGCTGACGTTCTTCTTCCGTTATCATCACCGGCCGGATCTGCTCGTTAGTCGCTTGCATCGCAATGTCTGTGAACTTTGCGGCCAAGTTTTTCTCCCAGTAATCACGATGAAGTTGTGTTGGGACTTCGATCGTCATCTGGGCCTTATCGAGTTGGAGCGGTTTTGCCGGTTCGACAAACGTTTGAAACGTGATCTTGGATAGATCTTGTTCCATAGAGAACTTAATGAGATTCCATAAGTCATTACGTTCCAGCACGTGGATACCCCTTTTCTTAAAAAACGTAATTCTATTTTAGCATGAACATATCGAGTTTTCCACAAGTGGACAAGTTAAAGTTAAGAGAATTCACAGGGTGGTGATTGCTAATCCACAGCTTGTCGAAAAATCAACGGTTTTAGGTGAAATTACCAGTTATCCACAAAAATGAGTTTAAAACTAACCTTGAGTTATCAGTATTTGCAACGGTTATGCACACTGAAAATACGTCCTGTGGATAACTAAATAACACCCCGTGATTTTGTCGAAAAGTCTGTGCGCAACCTGCGAATAACGGAAAGTTGTCTTTTGGTCGTCCACAGTATCATTCGCAACTAACAGGTCGTTTGTCCGACGATTAGGTGAACGAAAATTAAATTTACTGGTTTTCAAATAAAGTAAAATATGCTATAGTAGTCAGGAAATGCATTTAGGATGTAAACTGCGTTTTGAAAATAACGACTTAATCGAATTGATTCATGTCATTATGGAGAAGGAGGTGTCATGATGAAGAGAACTTACCAACCAAAGAAGCGCCATCGTCAACGTGTACATGGCTTCCGCAAACGGATGAGCACCAGTAATGGCCGCAAAGTGTTAGCCCGTCGCCGCCAACGAGGCAGAAAAGTATTGTCTGCATAGGCCACTGATTATCAGTGGCTTTTTCTTTACAGTCCTGGACCGCGTGTCTAGGGCTGTAAAGTCGTGTAGCAATTCGCTCAGGTGAGCTTGAGCGCACACATGGAGATGGATTATGCGAAAATCATATCGGGTAAAAAAGGAAACTGAGTTCCAACAAGTTTTTGAGACCCGCAACTCGTATGCCAATCGTCAATTTGTCATTTACGTTTTGGAAAAACCGGGGCAACCTCATTTCCGCGTGGGTATTTCAGTCGGTAAAAAGATTGGGAATGCCGTTGCGCGTAACTGGGTCAAACGCCGGATTCGGCAATCAATCACCGAGCTAAAGCCGCAGCTTAAGCAAGATGCGGACTTCCTCGTCATTGCCCGACCAACCGTTGCCGGTAAGTCGCAAGCCGAAACCAAAGCTTATCTAAGCCATGCGCTAAAGCTAGCGCACCTGCTGGACAATGATTAAAGTGAGGACATTCGTTTGAAAAAGTACAGAAAAATACTGGCAATGCTGGCCGTACTAGCACTTGTACTAGTTTTGAGTGGGTGTAGCAATACGCCCATCACGGATAAGAGTACCGGATTTTGGGATGGCTTGATCATCTTGAACTTCTCACGGGCGATTATTTGGTTATCAAACTTGTTCGGTCATAGTTATGGTCTCGGGATCATCGTCTTTACGTTGATCATCCGGGTCATCATCTTACCATTGATGATCTTCCAAACCCGCAACATGGTAGCCATGCAAGAGGTCCAACCGCAGATGAAGGCTTTACAAAAGCAATATTCATCACGGGATATGGAAACTCAGCAAAAGCTCCAAGCGGAAATGAAGAAGCTGTACGCCAAGCATGGTGTGCATCCAATGGCCAGCATGTTGCCATTGCTAGTTCAGTTGCCAATCTTGATTGCGTTATACCAAGCAATCTGGCGGACCCAAGTCCTGAAGACCGGTTCGTTCTTATGGCTTCAATTAGGTAGCAAGGACCCGTACTACGTCTTGCCGATTCTGGCGGCGCTCTTCACGTTTGCCAGTTCCTGGTTAGCGATGAAGTCACAACCAGAGCAAAATGGGATGACGACTTCGATGACGTACCTGATGCCCATAATTATTTTGATTACGGCCATCAACGTGCCATCCGCCTTGTCCTTGTACTGGGTGATCTCTAACGCATTCCAAGTTGGACAAACCTTGCTTCTGCAAAACCCATTCAAGATCAATCGCGAACGGGAAGAGAAGCAAAAAGCAGAACGAGAACGCAAGCGGGCTTTGGAAAAAGCTAGAAAGCGTGCGATTCGCAATCATAAACGTTAAATACAAATGGACCTGCCGTGTGGTGGGTCTTTTTTTGTGCTTAGAATTTATCTTTACCGAACAGTCAAAATACACTGACCGGGTATTTGTCAGCCGGGGATGTAGCCTAGTCTGAACTGTGGGGCTGGCTGATAGCGTTGGAACAGGGCGCTTCAACTCTGACAGTGCTCAGAAATGAAATTCTACTTTAGTGAGCGGTGTGTGCTGGGTTAATGGAGGATCAGTATTTAAGAAGTGGATGGTCGGCACAAATCTGTGTTGCGTTCCGCATCGTCAGAAACTTCTGAAAGCTGACGTAGAATGAATCTATCACTGTAGGGTTACGCCAACTCGCATTTTTCCAGCGGGCCTGAGCTGGCTGTCTTAAGAACGCACCTATTTTTTATCACCGATGGATGTTTAGGACTGAGACGACCGCGATTTGCGAACCATATTTGCGCATTCAGCTAAAAAAATTCAAAAAAGGATTTGACAAATCTAAAAATCACCGCTAAGATGTGAATCACATTAAAAAATAATTAGATTAAACGAACGGCCATCGAGGAGTCGGTTATCAGTCAGTTACAGAGAGTCGCGGCAGCTGCAAAGCGACCTGCACTGATTACTCAAAGTCGATAGCTAGTGAGAAGCCGTGTGAAGCGGCTTCCGGTTGTACCCGATAGCGTACCAACATATCGTCAGTTAATTTGGCCGTATGTAAGTGGTGAGTCGTCTTGACTCACAAATGAGGTGGTACCGCGTGAAGACGTCCTTTTAAGCAATAGCTTAGTAGGACGTCTTTTTGTATTTACCGGACGCCAGTTTAAGCTGATTAAAGATCATACATATGGAGGGATTAGGGATGCAGGCAAAGTATACATATAGCATTATTGGGGTTGTGAGTGCCTTATTATTAACCGGCTGCTTAGGAGCGGTCTCTAATTCTTCAAAGACGACTAGCACCGCTAATCAGAATAAGACGTTGGGGATCACGATTCCTGGGGAGCCAATGACGAGTGACCCAACCACGTCGATTGAAACCAATGGTGGGTCCGTCATTACGCAAACCGGCGAAGGGATTTATCGCAAAAATGCGAATAATAAGATCGTTGCGGGGGTCGTTGAAAAGAAGGTCAAGCCGACTGAGAACAAGACCCGCTACACGTTTACGATTCGGAAGAATGCGCGCTGGCAGAATGGCACGAAGATCACGTCACAAGATTTTATCACGGCGCTACGGCGGCAAGCTAATCCGAAAACGAAGTCGCAAAATCTCGATGCCATCAGTTACATCAAGAATTTCGATGCGGTCAACAAAGGGAAGATGGCGGTCAATAAACTGGGCGTCACGGCAATCAACAAGCGCACGTTTTCGATTAAGCTGAGTAAACCCGTGCCGTATATGAATTATGAGTTCACGAGTTTTTACCCACTCAACACGGCCGCCGTTAACAAGTATGGGTCCAAGCTTGGTAGCAATTCCGCGACAACGGTGGCGAACGGGGCCTACGTCATTAAGGGCTGGAAAGGGTCCAATGATAGTTGGTATTACGTCAAGAACAAGTATTACTGGAATGCGAAAAACGTCAAAATCAAGCGGATCAAAGTCACGGTGACCAAGGACGACAACACGGCGCAGAACCTATTTAACGCTGGGACCGTGCAAGTGACGAATATTTCGGGACAATACGTCAAGAATAATGCCAATAATAAGGAGATGACGGTGACTAAAACTGGACGGAATAATTACATTTACTTCAATAGTAAGAAGTCGGTCACGGCTAATGAGAATTTCCGGCACGCCCTGAGCCTCGTTGTTAACCAAAAGACGTTGGCCAAGGATGTGCTCCAGGATGGCTCACAAGCGGCGACGAACATCGTCCCGAAAAACTATGCGAGTGATCCAACGACCGGCGAGGACTTCGTCAAGGAAGTTGGCAATCTATCGCCAACCAATATTAAGCAGGCCAAGCAATACTGGCAGAAGGCCCAACAAGAGCTGGGGAAGCAGAAGGTCACGTTGAACTTCTTGTGTGATGACACGGACACCGAGAAGAAACTAGCAGAATACGTTCAAGGCGTGGCTGAGAAGTATTTGAAAGGTGTGACGATCAAAATCGTAGCGGTACCACATGCGACCCACGTTTCACGAGATTTCACGGGGAACTTCGACCTGGTCACAGTTGGCTGGGGGCCAGATTATCCGGACGCGCAGAACTTCTTGGATGGCATGCAGAGTTCTAACAGCATCAACTTCACCCAGTGGAAGGATGCCAAGTATGATGCTTTGATGGCGAAAGTCTCCGACACGGCCAAATACACCGCCGCACAACGGTGGGACTATGAGAAACAGGCCGATCGTCGGTTGATGAAGTTAGCTGCAGTCATTCCAACTTATCAAGCCTCATCCGCGTTCTTGGTCAGCAAGGATGTCGGTGGATTGAAGTGGGACGAGTTTTCTGGAACGGCCAGTCAACTTCAATATGCTTATTGGAAATAACGAATAACCCTGAAAGGTGGTGAGGCGTGGTGGCCAGTCAGTTAAAGAACCAACAATGTTGTGATGAAAACGATGGTCCGTTACCGTTACGAGACGGGATGCGACCTGCCAAAATGAAAGGAAGTCATTATTATGACCAAAACCAACTATATCAACGCCTCAATCTACAGTTCAGAAAAGCAAACGTTTATCGACAATCAGTTTATTACCGTTGACGATGCGACTGGTAAAATCATCGCAATTGGTACCGGAACACCGGATACGATCGCTGAACAGACGACCGACATGCAAGGCAAGTACGTGATGCCGGGAATCATGAACGCCCATACCCATATCACCAGCATTCCAACGTATTGGTGGCATGATGGACAAGAAGATCGCCATCCAGCGTCCCGTGAATACAATACGATGTACGCGATTCGCAATATGCAAGATATGATCAATCATGGCGTAACTTACATCCGCAACGTGGGGGCCCAATATGATATTGACGTCGCCATCGCGAAAATGCAACGTGAAGGGAAGATAGCCGGTCCCCGCGTGATGACGTCCGGGCAAGCCTTCTCAATCACTGGTGGTCACGGTGCGGATGGCGGTCATGAAGTCGATGGCGTTGATGCGGTCATTCACGGCGTCCGGCAAGCACTCAAGATGGGCGTTGATAATATCAAGATGATGGTCACGGGCGGTGTGCTTCGCAATGGTGAAACGCCGGATGACATTCAATTTAACTTCGAAGAGGTCCAGGCAGCAGTTGAAGAAGCCCACCATAAAGGTAAGACGGTCGCAGCCCACGCCCAAGGTAATGCGGGGGTCAAAGAAGCCGTTCAAGCGGGCGTCGATACCGTCGAACATGCCTTTGATATTGATGATGAAACCATCGAAATGATGCGTAAACACGGGACGGTCATTGTGCCGACGATGAATGCGATGTATGCCATTTATAAATATGGTGAAAAGACCGTGCCAGCCTGGGCGCGCGAAAAAGTCATCGTGAACATCAAGAAACACTTCGCAAGTATCACGAAGGCCGCTGCTGCGGGCATCCCAATTGCGATGGGCACGGATGCTGGGACGCCGTATAACGGGTTCGAGGATGAATCCGCCTATGAAATGCAGCTCTATGTCGATAAAGCGGGCATGACACCGGCCCAAGCCATCGATACAGCGACGATCAACTGCGCACGGGCGATGCATGTGGACGCCGAATATGGGACGATTGCGGCTGGCAAATTCGCTGACTTTATTGCGATGACGGAAAATCCAATCGAAGATATTCGCGTGATTCAGCGTGACAAAGACGTCTTCCAACACGGCATTCAAGTCCATCACGCGGCACAAGTGGCAGATATTGAAGAAAATGAACCAGTGCGGCAAGTAGGTTAAGATTAGTTGGATGCTTGCTGAGTGTGGGCAGCAAGTATCACTGAACAATAATCTGAACACGATGGTCAGTAGTCTGAACAACAACCAATTATAATGAGCCAACAAGCCGCTGAGACAGCGTACTAGGCGGCGTGACACGATGGTGAATCAACTGAACACTTAGGTTAATGACGAACCGATTTTCTAGGGCAGTGCTGCTAGAGAATCGGTTTTTCGTTGGGATCAACGGGTGATTGAATGGCTAATGACGACGGGTCTGGTGTGGACGATAACGATTAGATTGCCGATTCTGGTCGACCAGGTGCCGGTTTGCCAGAATCGGCGTCGGTTTAGCAGGATTCAAACTAGCGCTTGGCCTCGCACGATTGTCATCGATCACGGTGCAGCACGATGAATGCCGACAATAGCTTCAGATCAAATGCCGGTTATCACGCCAAGCGAATCGTTGTAAGGGTTCATTAAGTGTGGCTAGTCAGCTGTTCGCAAGGGGAAAGGTAATGCTATAATGAGAACAGGATTGTTAACGAGGAGGATTTAAGTCATGACAGTATTTGAAGGTAATACCGTCGCGGCCGCAATTGCGACCGGTTTAAAACAACTGCACCGAACACGCGACCAGGTGACTGTGGAAGTCATTGCTGAAGCGAAGAAGGGCTTTTTAGGGCTGGGAAAACAGCCGGCTCAAGTTAAAATAACGGCGGTGCCGGCCTCCACAGCAGCGGAAACCACGACTGCAGCCAAACAGCCACAGCCCGCTGAAACGACTGCCCAGTCGGCAGCACCAAAGCGTCCGGCAACGTCAGCAGCACCCACATCCGCGGTAACGTCGCCAGCCAAGACCATTGTGACCCCGGATGTCAGCACGGGTCCCATCGTTCCTGGTGATGCTGGGTCAGCGGATGAGACGGATGCTGCGGCAGCCGCAAACCAGTATTCAGCAAACGCTCAGACTACTGAAGGCCATGGCGCTGAAACGAAAGCCAGTGATGCGAACAGGCACCAGGCAAGCGTCAGCAAAGCTGCCAAAACGGCAACTAAAGCGCCGACTGATCAAGCGGCTCATACACAGGACGCCGACCACCAAACCAATGGCAAGGCAGCTAAATCGACAGCGAACAAGGCGAAAACGGCCAAAGCTAAAGCAAGCACCGCGCATGACGTGGAACAGGCCGCCCCAACACCGCGGACACCCGCAGAAATTGCTGCCCGCCAAGCCGCAAATGAAACGGCGATTCGCAATTTGAGTGCCTACTTATTGGAAGTCGTCAAGCAACTGGGCATTGCCGCGGACCTCGATGTTGATTTTGGCAACCGGTATGCGACGTTGAACTTCAACACCGCCAAACAGGGCTTGTTGATTGGAAAGCACGGGCGTACCATCAATGCCTTGCAAGATCTCGCCCAAGTTTATATGAATCACCACGGTGCCTCACACGTCAACGTCGTCTTGGATGTCGACGATTATCGCGATCGGCGCGTGGCGACCCTGAAGCGCTTAGCTGAAAGCACGGCGCGGGAAGTGATTGCGACTGGCAAGCAAGTTTTCCTAGACCCGATGCCGTCATTTGAACGCAAATTGATTCATGCTGAATTGGCCAATAACCATCACGTCACCACTTTTTCAGAGGGACGGGAGCCACACCGTGCCGTGGTTGTTGCGATTCGGAAATAGTTCATAACGGTGAACGCAAACAGGCGTTTGACAAACTCCGGGTGAGCTATTATAGTAGGTGTTAATCATTCTTATCTTTTAGATAAAGTAGTCAAAGTGCTTTATCCACGCTTTAAGGTGGCGTGGACTAGGCGCTTTTTTTCTGCATTTTAGGACATATTATTAACTAATTGTAAGTAAATTTGGTATGGTATTAGGCGATGAAACGCTGACAAGAAAGGACATGATGGTATGCCAACGACCACAGAATTTGATACGATCGCGGCAATTTCAACGCCGCCTGGTGAAGGTGGTATTTCAATTATTCGGATTAGCGGGGACCAGACGTTTAACGTGGTCACCCAGATTTTCAAGGGCAAGGACCTCAGTCAGGTCAAATCCCATACGATCAACTATGGGCACATTGTTGACCCGGACACCCATCAAGAAGTCGATGAAGTGATGGCGTCTGTGATGCGGGCACCTAAGACCTATACCCGTGAAGACGTGGTCGAAATCAACTGTCACGGGGGCCTGGTTGCGACTAACGAAATTTTACAACTGATTTTGAGTCATGGTGCGCGGATGGCGGAACCCGGTGAATTTACCAAACGGGCCTTCTTAAATGGCCGGTTGGACTTGTCACAAGCGGAAGCCGTAATGGATCTGATTCGTGCGAAGACGGATAAATCCATGAAGGTCGCTCTAAACCAATTAGATGGTGATTTGTCGAAGTTGATTCGGCATTTACGTCAAGATATTTTGGACGTTTTGGCCCAAGTCGAAGTTAATATCGATTATCCAGAATACGACGCGGTCGAGACGATGACGACCAAGATGTTAAAGGAAAAGGCCACTGAAGTTGCGCAGAGCATCGACCAATTGTTGGCGACGGCCAAGCAAGGAAAAGTCTTACGTGAAGGCCTGGCAACTGCCATTATTGGCCGCCCCAACGTCGGAAAATCGAGTCTACTCAATCACCTGTTACATGAAGATAAAGCGATCGTGACGGATGTTGCCGGGACGACTCGTGATGTTATCGAAGAATACGTCAATGTCCGCGGGGTGCCGCTCAAACTGGTCGATACGGCTGGTATTCGCGACACTGAAGATAAAGTCGAAAAAATTGGAGTCGAACGCAGTCGTAAAGCGATTGGCGCCGCTGACTTAGTGTTATTAGTCCTAGACAGCAGTCGGCCGTTGACCACTGAAGACCAGGAATTGTTGCAAGAAACAGCGCAGTCGAAGCGGATCGTGATTTTGAACAAGACGGATCTGCCCGCCCAGCTGGATCAAGCTGAACTCGCAAAATTCGTGGATGCTAAAGACGTGTTGAGCATGTCTGTCCTTGAACAGAGCGGCGTGACGCAATTGGAACAACGCATCGCTAAGATGTTCTTCAGTGAAGGTATCGAAAGCAATCAAAATAGTGTCATGGTCACGAACGCGCGCCACATCGGTTTGCTCAATCAAGCCAAACAGGCGCTACAAGACGTCCAGACCGGTTTGGCCGCTGGCATGCCAGTGGATCTGGTCCAAATCGACATGACCCGTTGCTGGGAATTTCTCGGTCAAATTACCGGGGACAGCTATGAAGATGAATTATTAGACCAGCTATTTAGCCAGTTCTGTCTGGGTAAGTAGTGGTAGGAGGAAATTGTAATGACAGAAGTAAAGCAGTATCAGGGCCGCGACTATGATGTGATCGTCGTTGGTGCTGGTCATGCCGGTTCAGAAGCTGCACTAGCTGCTGCCCGGATGGGAAACCGGACACTTTTAATGACCATTAACCTGGATATGGTGGCATTCATGCCATGTAACCCGTCCGTCGGTGGACCGGCGAAGGGGATCGTTGTTCGTGAAATTGATGCGTTAGGTGGCGAGATGGGCCGCAACATCGATAAGACTTACGTTCAGATGCGGATGCTCAATACGGGTAAGGGTCCTGCCGTCCGTGCATTACGGGCCCAAGCCGATAAGCATGCGTACCACTCAGAAATGAAGCATACGATCGAACGCGAACCTAACTTGACTTTACGCCAAGGCATCGTTGACGGCTTGATCGTCGAAGATGGCGTCTGCAAAGGGGTCATCACGAATACTGGGGCCCATTATCGCGCTAAGAGTGTCGTATTGACGACTGGAACGGCAGCGCGTGGGAAGATCATCATTGGTGAATTAATGTATTCATCTGGTCCGAACAACTCACAACCGGCAATGAAGCTATCTGGTGATTTGGAACGTTTAGGCTTCAAGCTGGAACGGTTTAAGACTGGGACGCCACCACGGGTCGATGGCAATACGATCGATTACAGTGTCACCGAAGAACAACCCGGTGATCCAGAACCCCATCACTTTAGCTTTGAAACGAAGGACGAAGACTATCTTGATTTGAAACATCAATTATCTTGCTGGTTGACGTATACCAACGAAACGACGCACAAGATCATTCGGGAAAACTTAGACCGGGCCCCGATGTTTACGGGTGTCATTGAAGGTGTCGGTCCCCGCTACTGCCCATCGATCGAAGATAAAATCGTGCGGTTCGCGGATAAGAAGCGCCACCAACTCTTCTTGGAACCAGAAGGCCGGAACACGGACGAATGGTACGTTCAAGGATTGTCAACGTCGATGCCGGAAGAAGTTCAACAACGAATCTTGCACTCCATCAAGGGGTTGGAAGATGCTGAAATGATGCGGCCAGGCTATGCGATCGAATACGATGTCGTCGCTCCTTACCAATTAAAGGCCACGCTAGAAACGAAGCTCATCAAGAACTTGTATACTGCTGGTCAAACAAACGGGACGTCTGGTTATGAAGAAGCCGCTGGTCAAGGTTTGATGGCTGGTATCAATGCCGGTTTGCGCGCACTCGACCGGGGTCAATTCACCTTGAAGCGTAGCGATGCCTATATCGGGGTCATGATTGACGATTTAGTAACGAAGGGGACCAATGAACCTTACCGGCTGTTAACGAGTCGGGCCGAATATCGGTTGATTCTGCGTCACGACAATGCGGACTTACGATTGACGGACAAGGGTCATGAATTAGGCTTGATCGACGACGACCGGTATGCGGCTTTTGAAGCCAAACGGCAAGCAATCAAAGACGAACTTGACCGTTTAGGCAAAATCCGTATCAAGCCTAACGATGACGTCAATGCCTTTTTACGGGCCCACAATTCTGGTGAGCTGAAAGATGGGGTTCTGGCTGCTGATTTCTTGAAGCGGCCAGAAGTCCGGTATGCTGACTTGATGAAATTCATCCCAGCGGCGCCAGAACCATTGGAACGCCACATCATTGAACAAGTTGAAATTCAAATCAAGTACGCCGGCTACATTGAAAAGGCCGAAGAACGCGTTGAACGCTTGAAGAAGATGGAAGCTAAGAAGATTCCGGACCGGATCGACTATGACGCCATTGATGGTCTCGCAACTGAAGCCCACCAGAAGTTGAAGAAGATTCAACCAACCACGATTGCACAAGCGTCGCGAATCAGCGGTGTTAACCCCGCCGATATTGCCATCTTGAGTGTTTACATTCAACAGGGCCGGATCGCGAAAGTTAAGGACTAAGCTTAATCTGATCGCTTGTGACCTGAATGCTGGGTCGCGGTGAATCGGTGGTACTTGCACAGGGATTAGTACGAAGCCCAACAGTTAGTACGAAAACCAAAAGTTAGTGCAAACCAATAATTAGTGTCAAACCGAAATAAGTCGTTTCAAGAATTGTGACTGGTGCGCAGGTGCCACGTGATTCTTGGAACGGCTTTTTTTGTTCGCTTAAAGGTCTATTTGTCCGAGCAAGAAATTGAAACAGATTTCTGGTTTTTCATTTACAAAGACTGCTGGTTACGGTTGCCAACTTAAAATTGGCGATAAAACCCGGGTTGCGGCGACGAAGAAGAAACGCTTTTCAGCTGGATCAGGGTAATCGTCCTGTATGCTGGTCTATAACGACACGACGCCTAAACATCGAAACTAGTTGATGGCTATCATTAGTGAACTTATAAAATCTTTTAAAAGGGGTCATCGATTCCAGACAAGCCGTGTCGATTGGACTATAATAATTGAAGGTTAAGCGTGGGGTAAGGGAGAACGTTGGATGAAAACTGTTAAAAGCATTATGAGTTGGGTGTTACCGATCGTGGTCGGCTTGCTGGTCGCCATGGTGATTCGCCATTATATATTTACGATGGTGCGCGTGGACGGCCCATCGATGGAACCTAATCTGGACAATAATGAACGGGTTGCCGTGGTCAAGACCGCTAAAATTCGGCATTTGAGCGTGATCGTATTTAATGCGTACCACGTCGATCCAGATGCGCGGTCGAAATCGGTCAAGTATGTCAAACGAGTGGTCGGGATGCCTGGTGACACCGTTAAGTCTCAGAACGGTAAGTTATACGTGAATGGCAAGCTAGTCCCGCAGCAGTTCATCAGTCAATATGAACGGACACAGGGCACGACCAATTGGACCTTGAATACCTTGTCGACGCGCTATAGTTGGCGCTTAAAGACGACCAAGGTCCCGAAAAACACGTACTTTGTGCTCGGCGATCATCGCTCGGTCTCTAACGACAGTCGCTACTGGGGCTTCGTTCCCGCCAGCAAAGTGCTCGGCGTGGTCAAAGTGCCATTTTGGGACTCCAGTAGTACGAAGCGCCACAACGTCAATTCAATCAGCTATTAATTCTCAACAGGTGTTGCTCACGAGGGGCAGCGCCTTTTTTTATTGGCATGCATGTTAAATAACCACACGTCTATTGGTGATTATTACTAATTTAAAAAATCGCGCCTGTATAAAACAACTAATGAAATTCAGAAAAGTAAACAAAAACTTGCATCTAAATTGAAATCGCTATCTAATAGGCCTAGAATGAAGGCTAAACTGGTAATAGGGCTACAATGGAGGTCGGTAAATATGGCAACTGAATTAACACCCGCCGCGCTCGCCGCTTTACGGACAACGCACGCAGATGATCGGATGGCACCAGTATTAACACGCGCCATCACCAAAAATGGCATCAAAGCCGCAAGTTTTGATAATCAGGCGGCCAGTCGCTTGGATCGGACATTTTCAATCGAGGTCCCGACAGGCAAGGTTAGTAATCAAAAGAGCAGTGGCCGCTGCTGGGAGTTCTCGTTACTGAATACCCTGCGACACAAATTCGCGACGAAGTATCACGTGAAGGATTTTGAATTGTCACAAAGTTATTTATTTTTCTGGGATAAGATCGAACGGGCCAACACGTTTTATCGCAACGTCGAACAAACGGCGCGGCAACCGATTAGCGATCGCTTAGTCCAATTCTTGTTCGACAATCCTGGCGAAGATGGTGGTCAGTGGGCGATGGCCGCTAGCTTAGTTCAGAAATACGGCGTTGTACCAACGAGCGCGATGCCGGAAACGTTCAACACTGAAAATACCGCTGCTTTTCAGGCCGTATTATCACGGCAATTACGTAAAGATGGCTTGAAATTACGGCAGTTGGTCATGGACGGGGCCAATGAGGCAGAGTTGCAATCACTCGAAAAGTCAATGTTACAGGCCGTCTACCGGATGACCGCGTATTCTTTCGGTGAACCGCCGACCAGCTTTGACTTGGCTTATCGCGATGATGATCAGCAATATCACCGGCTGACGGATCTGACGCCGCAACAATTCTATCAAGATTATTTTGACACTGACCTGGATGATTACGTCGTCGTGACGAACTCGCCTGATAAGCCGTTCAATCGCTTATACAGCTTGCCTGACGAAGATAACGTCATCGGTGGTAAACCAATCGAATTCTTGAACGTCGATATGGGGGTTCTGACGGATGTTGCGGTACAGCAACTGAAGGCCGGCGAGACGGTCTGGTTCGGCAACGATGTCTTGCGTCAGATGGATCGCCAGACCGGGTATCTGGATGCCCACTTATTTGAAACGGGTCAGTTATTCGGAGTCAACGACCATTTGACCAAGGCTCAACGGTTATTGACAGGCGACGGTGAGGTCAGTCATGCAATGACGCTGACCGGCGTTGATTTGGTATCAGATACGCCAACCAAGTGGAAAGTCGAGAATAGTTGGGGCGAAAAGGTCGGTAAACAGGGCTATTTCGTGATGAGTCAAGATTGGTTTGACGCTTACGTCTATGAAGTGGTGGTCCACAAACAGTTCTTAGCACCAGAATTTCAAGTGTTAGTCAACGAACGCGCGCAACGGCTACCGGCATGGGACCCGTTGCACTAGGAGGACGAAATTATGGGAATTTTTGCAGACCGATTAAAACAAGCCATGCAACAAGCAAACCTGACGTCAGCCCAGTTGTCCAAACAAACGGGAATCGGGCGCTCTTCAATCAGTCAGTGGTTGAGCAATAAGTATGTCGCGAAACACGATAAGATCGTGACGTTAGCGGGCGTTCTCAACGTGTCACCAGATTGGCTGTTGGGGACGAGTGATGTGGCCACGCAACCGACGCCGGAAGCAGCGCCGATTCCAGTTGCGGTGACACCGACGCCCGCCGTGGACCCCGAGCTAGTCGCGGTGTGGGAACAGCTCGATCAGACGCAACGTGCCAAATTGGTCAAAAAGGCGCATAAATTGTTAGCCAAAGCTCAGGCTAAAGCGCAAGATTCGACATCGAAGAAGACTGATAAAAAGAAGAAAAAGAAAAAAGGTAAAAAGCGGAAATAGGGCGATATCGTTAGCCGAATGCGGACAGGTGGTGCAGTGATTTTAGATTGACTAAGGTCACCGTGATGGGGCCAATCCGACTAGCGATTAACCGCTGGACTGGCTGTTAAGGAACAGGGATTAGACGCTAAAAACGACGCTTCAAGAAATCAAATTCTTGAAGCGTCGTTTTGTCGGTTGCACTTAATTATCCAGCGGCCATTTTTCCCAATCACGGGCCCAGATGAGGCCCATGACGCCTTCACCAACGTGGACACCGACGACTGGCCCGATTTCACCTTCGTCGATCGTGAGGTCTGGGAAGCTGGCTTTTAAATCAGCCGTCCATTCAGCTTGTAGCTTCGGATTGTTCCCATTTTCAATCGTTACGCGTAGTGGGTAGTCGGCAGCGTCAATGGCGGCGGCTAGCTTAGCCTTAATGGCGGTGTAAGCACGGCGCATCGTCCGTTCTTTCTGGATGGCAACGATTTTCCCATCTTGGAACGTCAAGACCGGTTTGATTCGCAATAAATTGCCGACTAGTCCAGAAGCGTTCGAGAGGCGCCCCGTGCGAACCAAATGGCTTAAGTTATCGACGACGAAGTAAACGTCCGTCGTTTCACGAATTTTCTTGAGCTGTTCGATGACTTGTTCGGGTGTGTACCCCGCAGCCACGAGTTTGGCAGCTAAGAGTACCATGTCGGCTTCACCAGCGGCGGTAATCAGGGAGTCGAAAGGATAGACTTTGATGTTCGTCACGTTCGGGAGGTAGCTCTCGAGATTGGTGATGAAGCTAGTGATACCAGACGACAAATGGATACTGATGACGGCGTCGTAGCCCGCTTTTGCGAGTTGGTCGTACATCGTTTGCATTTGTCCCAGTGTGATCTGGGTGGTCGTCGGCAGTTCTGGTGCGGTGCGCATGCGTTCGTAAAATTCTTTGGAAGTGATTTCAACGTTTTCTAAATAAGTCTGTTGGCCAAAAATAACAGTAATTGGGACGACGTGAATATCATACTTTTCAACGTCGGCCGCTGATAGGTAACTGGCACTATCCGTAACAATTGCGGTTTTCATTTTTTCCCCGCTTTCATTTGGTGAAAGTATTGCCTAACATTATACCGCTTATCGGTGGGGGAAAGCTAGTATGGTTGGCTAAGCAAACGGTTGTAATTGCTAGCGACTAACGTCATAATGAAAATAATCAAATGGGGGAGGCACAAGATGAGGAAACGAATTGAGATCAAACCGGCGACAGACGCTGACCGGGCGGCGTTAGCTGAAATTTACTTAGTCGACCGCCAGCAAGAGTTTCCGTGGGTCACAGATCCTAAGTTACAGGATTTTGACTATGACAGTCGCGGCGAATTTGTCTTGGTGGCGTGGGTCGATGGCCAGCGCGCTGGCTTCTGCTCATTGTACCGACTGGCTAACTTCATTCATTTACTGTTCGTCGCACCGGATTTTCGCCATCTCAAAGTCGGCGAGCGTTTGTTGACTGAAATGCGCCAGTACGCCACGGAACCACTGACGTTAAAATGCGTCATGGCTAACGAAAATGCGTTGCGCTTTTATGCCAAGGTCGGCTTTCAAATCGTCAAGGCCGACGCGGATGCGTTGCCGCCAAATTATACGTTACGTGACACGCACACGGAGCAATATATTGCGTTGGTCGATTTGGACAATGACTAGCTGGTGCTAGTAGCCTGTGACGGCGGGCGGTTGAATGTTAGTCCAATGTGAAATCTAATTTATTTTTAATTTTAGGGTTGACATTCTGATTTTGCGGCGCTAAACTCTAATCATTAATTGAATTTAGATTAAAGACCGTGATAAGGAACGGTGTTAAGCCGGTTAGTTAGCGAGCTGTAGATTGGTGCAAGGCAGTCAATACCACTTAACATAGATCACCTTGGAGTCGCGCCCCGAAATTATTTGGAGAAGGCGTTGGATGGTACCCATTAATGTACCGGCGTATCGCATTTGCTGTACGTACTAAGGTGACTATTGTGAAGTAGTCGCGAATAAAGGTGGTAACCCGTTCTGGACGTCCTTTAATTAACTCGTTGGAGTTAGTTAAAGGGCGTCTTTTATTATTTAAAGGTGGTGAGGAGTATGGAATCGGACATTCTGGTGGCTAATTGCCAATCAGTGTGGGCAACGGCAATTAGTCGCGCGGGAGCAGCAGCTCCTCAGTTAAGACGAGAAGTTAACAGCGGTATTTAGTATCGCATTCTCGCAGGTTTTTAACACATAGATTCATTGATCGCAATCATGCGACACATAATTAGAAAATGAAGTCATCACAACCGAAACGATTCAGAAACGATCTCAACACATAGTCAATCGATTTTGCAAACGCAACACATAGTAGAGACACATAAGTATTAGTCAATGATCAAACACATAACGGAGGTTACGCCTATGACAACCACAACAACAGAAACAGAAACGCAAGTCGCACAACAATTATTTGATGCCTATCAAACCCAGCACGCCTTAACGATGGCGGATTATGCAACCAGTGTCACCGATGAGGACGCCGCATACCGCGTTCAAGCTGAATTGACGGCGTTAAAACAGCAACCCGTTGGCGGCTACAAAGTCTCATTAACTAGCGCTGAAACCCAGAAGATGTTTGATGCGCATACACCACTCTATGGCGCGCAAGTCGCGGATCATTTCCTTGCCGCACCCACCACAGTTCGGCGGGGTCAATTGATGGATCCACTCGTGGAAGTCGAACTCGTCTTTAAGGCCAAGGAAGATTTGAGTGCGACTGATTCATTAACTGATTTATGGCACAAAACTACGGTGGCACCTGGCCTCGAATTACCGGATTCTCGATTTAGCGATTGGTTCCCAGACTTACCAAAGAACCTAGTGGTGGCTGATGCAGCCGTTGGTGGGTTAGTGGTCTATGGCACGGAAGAAGATACCGACAAGCGGTTTGCTTCCGTCGACGCGGTCGCAACGCCGAAATGTACCCTCGTCCATGATGGTGAGACGGTCAAGACTGGTCAAGCGAGTGAAGTGTTAGGCAATCCACTCAAGTCATTGCAGTGGTTAGTCAGCAAGTTAGCTGAGCAGGGCAAGACGCTCACTGCCGGTCAACGCGTCTCATCAGGAACGTTCGTCTTACCACCACATTTGACAGTGGGACACTGGCGGGCTGATTTTGATTGTGGACTGGGACAAGTCGCACTAGATGTGACAGACGAAGGATAAGTGGAATTGCTGGCCTAGGTCAAAAGCCGTTCAAGGATGTGAAACAATCCTTGAACGGCTTTTTTTGGGGTGTTGACGTTATGGGTGTGAAACAAGCGGGATAACCGCTAAGCAGATTTACTGCAGAACTCAGGTGGTCTAACCAGCAAAATTGGTGCTTAGGGTCGCAAGGCTGATGCTACGGGCAAGTTTAGTCCCGTTATCGCTACTGTGCCCAATTGTTCCCGATAATGTTTCACGTGAAACATTATTTGTTTACGCGATGATAGTTTTCATCAAAGTACTTACCGTCACGGATTTCATCCGGTAAACCAGAGTAAGGTGCTTCGCTGATGACGTCTTCGTTATTTTGACCAGCATCGCCCATGTAAGTGATGTGGGCAAATTCTGGGACAACTAGCTTTGGATAAGTCGCGTACTTTTCGCGCGATTGTTCCATTAAATCAATGTGTTCGTTTTGGAACGTGACCGTGATTTCAGGATGGTCTTGGACCCACTTAGGGAAGAAGATCGTCCCGTTTAATTTGTTTTCGTTAGGCAAGAAGTCGAGGGCAACATCGGTACCAGTTGGTTCTGTCCAAGCAACTTTGTAAATGCCGGGTGTCAACATGACGATGTTCGCTTCTTGATCCTTGACCCACCGACCGGCGACCATGCCACCGTGAATCCGGTAGTCAACGGTATGGTCGTTTTTTGCGTACCATTCATATTCCCAACCGTTGTCGTAAGTGTAAATAAAGTGGGTGCCGAGGAAGTCATCTAGCGTTTTGAATTCTTTCGTCATTTAAATTACCTTCTTTTAAAAATATATGTCATTTAAAACGTGTAAATTATTACATGTTTTAATCAACAAGGTTAGTGTATACTGTTATCAAAGAATCGTCAAGGAGGAATATCCAATGGCGCAAAAAAATAAGTTGCAATTTATTATTCTAGGGTTGTTAAATCAGCAACCATTAACGGGTTACGACCTGACGAAGGCCTTTGATGATGAAATCGGCGAATTCTGGCAAGCCCAACATAGTCAAATTTATCCGCAATTAAAACGCTTAGAAGAGCAGGGCTACGTGACCCATGAAATCACCGTCAGTGGCGAAAAATTGGAAAAGAAGCTCTACCACGTGACGGCGACCGGCCGCGATTTACTCCATGAGTGGATCAGTATCGGTACGCCGGATTTGACGGCCACTAAGGACGAATTTATTTTAAAACTCTATTTTATTCAAACCAATCAAGATCCACGCTTGCGCGAGATGCTTACCGAACAGCTGACCCTGCACACGGCCAAATTGACCCACTTGCAGCACCGACTCGAGAGCGTGTTTCCGAAGCCAGCGACTGCGAAGCAACACTATGGGCATTATTTGATCTTACAACACGCGATTGGCCGTGAGACGTACTACGTTGACTGGCTCAAGCAGACGTTGCAGGCGTTACCGAAAAAATCGGAATAGGCGTACATTGGCGGGTCTGTGGTATCAGGCAGCGACTAGCGTGATTGGCATCGTTGGATTCTCGTACTGTTTTATTTGGCAGTCGGTGGTGGATTTTTAAGCAGGGCAACCAGGAATGCAGCCGTGCGTTTGGCAAGGTGCTGAACGGTAGCAATGATTTAATTGATGGCGTGATTGCCTCTGGTGAGAAATCGTCCGTTAGGGGTGTGAAACTGGTATAATGACAGTGGTCAATATCAATTCAACTCAATGAGACGAGGAGATTACTATGGAAAATTCAAAGATGCAAGAACCACTCGTTTATCGACGAATTCTGCTTACCGTCGATGAAGACGATAATACCTCATCTGAACGGGCCTTCCGCTACGCAGCGACATTGGCCCGCGATTACGATGCACCACTGGGGATTTGCTCGGTGCTTGAAAGTGAAGATATTAATATTTTTGATTCATTGACGCCATCGAAGATCCAGGCCAAGCGCAAACACGTTGAAGAAGTCGTCGCTGAATATGTTCAGCTTGCTGAACAACGCGGCGTCAAACGCGTCGAACCACTAGTTTACGAAGGTGGCGACGTGGATGACGTGATCTTGGACCAAGTGATTCCAGACTTCAAACCGGACTTATTGGTTACCGGTGCGGATACGGAATTTGCCCATTCTAAGATTTCGGGCGCAATTGGCCCCCGTTTAGCGCGAAAAGCCCCAATCTCCGTCATTGTGGTCCGTTAAATCGGTCCGACAGGTGGCATCGACTGATGTCATGGTGACGCAATTTATAACTAAAAAAGAATCGTGGTCCGGCTGGTCGTCAGTTGGGAGCTACGATTCTTTTTTGGCTTATCTTGTTCATTAATGAACTTAACGATCGAAAAAACTTTATTGGCGATAAATGCTGTTAAATAGGCGATTCTGTTAATATTAATATTCTAGAAACCAATTATTTTATAATTTATTGTTGCATTGTGAGCAAGGATAGCTATAATGGAGTTTGTAAATTAATTCACAAAGGAATTGAAATGGAGGAAGCACTTCATGATTAAGACTGAAAAGAACCAAACCACCAAGGTTGCCGACGAAGTAGACCAGTTAGTTCAACGTTCAAAGAAAGCATTAGCCGTTTTAAAATCGTATACACAGGAACAAATTGATGATCTATGTGAAAAAGTTGCAGTCGCTGCACTTGATAATCACATGAAACTCGCCAAGTTGGCCGTTGAAGAAACTGGCCGTGGGGTGGTTGAAGATAAAGCCATCAAGAACATCTACGCCAGTGAATATATCTGGAACAGCATGCGTCACGACAAGACCGTGGGCGTCATCAAAGAAGACGATGAAGAACAATTAATGGAAATTGCTGAACCAGTCGGGATCGTGGCTGGGGTCACCCCCGTTACGAACCCAACTTCAACGACAGTCTTCAAGACTTTGATCTCCTTGAAGGGCCGTAACACGATCGTCTTTGGTTTCCATCCACAAGCCCAGAAGTGTAGTTCCGCGGCCGCTGATGTGATGCGTGAAGCCATCAAAGCTGCTGGTGGTCCTGCCGATGCCGTTTTGTACATTGAGCATCCAAGTATTGAAGCGACGGATGCGTTGATGCACCATACCGACGTGGCAACAATCTTAGCCACTGGTGGTCCAAGCATGGTTACTGCCGCCTACTCATCAGGCAAACCAGCCTTGGGTGTTGGTCCTGGTAACGGCCCGACTTACGTTGAAAAGACCGCTGACATCAAGCAAGCCGTTAACGACATTGTCTTATCCAAGACGTTTGATAACGGGATGATTTGTGCTTCTGAAAACAGTGCCATTATTGATAAAGAAATTTATGCGGAAGTCAAAGCAGAATTTATTCGTCTCGGTTGCTACTATGTTAAACCAAAGGACGTTCAAGCTTTGAGTGATGCCGTTATCGATCCTAACCGGCACACCGTTCGGGGACCAGTCGCTGGGAAGACTGCTTATGAAATCGCCCAGATGGCCGGACTCAAGGACGTGGCCAAGGATTGCCGCGTCTTGATTGCTGAAATCAACGGTGTTGGGGTCAAGTACCCACTTTCCGGTGAAAAATTATCACCAGTTTTGACCGTTTACAAAGCTGATTCACATGAAGCTGCGTTCAAACGGGCCGATGAATTACTTCACTATGGTGGTTTAGGCCATACTGCTGGGATTCACACGACTGATGATGATTTAGTCAAAGAATTCGGCCTGCAAATGCCAGCTTGCCGGATCTTAGTGAATACACCATCTTCAGTAGGTGGTTTAGGGAACATCTACAACAATATGGAACCTTCATTAACACTGGGCACGGGGTCATATGGTGGCAACTCGATTTCTCATAACGTTACGGATATGGATCTGATTAATATCAAAACTGTGGCAAAACGGCGTAATAACATGCAATGGGTCAAAATGCCTCCCAAAGTCTACTTCGAACGCAATTCCGTTCGCTACTTGGAACACATGGCTGGGATTAAAAAGGTTTTCCTAGTTTGTGACCCTGGGATGGTAGAATTTGGCTACGCTGACCGTGTAACGGCTGTCTTGAACAAGCGGACGGATCCGGTCGACATCGATATCTTCTCTGAAGTTGAACCGAACCCATCGACAGATACGGTTTACAAAGGGGTCGCACGGATGAAGGCCTTCAAGCCAGATACGATCATCGCCCTTGGTGGTGGTTCCGCGATGGACGCGGCCAAAGGAATGTGGCTCTTCTATGAACATCCAGAAGCTTCCTTCTTAGGTGCTAAGCAGAAGTTCTTGGATATTCGGAAACGGACTTACAAAGTTCCAGTATCTGAAAAGGTCACCTATATCGGGATTCCAACGACTTCTGGGACGGGCTCTGAAGTGACGCCATACGCCGTTATTACGGATTCTAAGACGCACGTTAAGTACCCAATCACCGACTACGCGATGCAACCAGACATTGCCATCGTTGACCCACAATTTGTTGAAACGGTACCAAAGCGCACGACTGCTTGGACTGGCCTGGATGTCATCACCCATGCCACTGAAGCGTACGTTTCAACCATGGCGTCTGACTACACGCGGGGCTGGTCAATTGAAGCCTTACAATTAGCCTTCAAGTACTTGAAAGCTTCTTATGATGGCGACAAGAAGGCTCGCGAGAAGATGCACAATGCGTCAACCTTAGCCGGGATGGCCTTTGCCAACGCCTTCTTAGGAATTAACCACTCCATCGCGCATAAATTAGGTGGGGAATTCAACTTACCACACGGGTTAGCGATTGCCATCACTTACCCACAAGTTGTGCGCTACAATGCTGAGATTCCAACCAAGTTAGCAATGTGGCCGAAGTACAACCACAATACTGCCTTAGCCGACTACGCCAACATTGCCCGGGCCTTAGGGTTACCAGGCAAGACGGACGAAGAACTCAAGGAAAGCTTAGTTAAAGCCTATATTGACTTGGCTCACTCAATGGATGTCACCTTATCCTTGAAAGCCAACCGGGTTGAAAAGAAGCACTTTGACGCCACCGTCGACGAATTAGCTGAATTGGCCTACGAAGACCAATGCACGACCGCAAACCCTCGCGAACCTTTAATCAGTGAATTAAAGGCGATCATCGAACGCGAATGGGACGGCCAAGGTACTGAAAAATAGCCCTTTGTGAATTAAGGGAGCCCTCGCTCGGTGAGCGGGGGCTTTTTTTCGCGTTTAAAAGGCAATCGATGTCGGCTATTGCTGGGTATCGCATCCGACACTATATTTGAGTTAATAACCGTGAAACCTAGAGGAGCTCCTAACGATAAATATTTTTAAACGAAAAAGGCTTGCAATCAGAAATGAAAGCGGTATACTCTTCTTTGTAAGCGGTTGCTAAAACTTGAAAAGTGGTCGCGTTTTTTTATCTATCATTAGTTGCATTCAACAACCAACCAACCTACAAAAATTAAACATTAATGACTAGATAAAAATGCAATGGATTGAATTCAGAAAGAAGGCTTGGATCGATGAGCGTTAGTATGCAGCATCATAGTAGCGAGGCCAGTCCGGCTACTCAACCAGCAAGTGTTATCCATAAAAATATGGTGCCATGGAGTGAACGTTTCAGTTATTCACTATCTGATTTTGCATGTAACTTATCTTTTTCACTAGTTAGTACGTATTTGATGTTCTTCTACACAGATGTGTTTGGAGTTAGTGCAGCGATTGTCGGAACATTATTCCTAGTTGCGAGAATTGTTGATGCGTTTGATGGTCCCTTCTGGGGAATTATGATTGACCATACGCATACTCGGTGGGGGAAGAGCCGGCCATATTGGTTATGGTTCGCAATCCCGTTTGCTGTATTCAGTGTCTTATGTTTCACGGTTCCAAATATGAGCACGGGTATGAAAGTTGTGTGGGCTTACGTGACTTACATTGGCGTCGATGTTTTGTATTCTGCCGTCAATATTCCAATCACCTCTATTCTGCCTAGTCTGACAAGCAATCCGCAAGAACGCGTGACGCTATCAACAATTCGGCAATTTATGGGAACTTTGGGCGCAACGATTATCTCAACGATTGCGTTGCCATTAGTAGCCTACTTCGGTGGTGGGAGCACGTCTTCTGCACACGGTTGGTTTATGGTCGCGTTGATTATGGCGGTAATCGCGATGGTTATCTTCTTTATTGTGTTTGCGAATACCAAGGAACGCGTTCAAACGGTTCAGTCTAAAAAGAGTATTCCAATCAAGACATCTTTGAAAGCGCTTAAACGTAACTGGCCATGGGTTATTGTTATTTTTATCAATTTTATTTACTGGTTAGGCATGCAGACACGTTCACAAGTAACGGTGTACTTCTTTAAATACAACATGCATGATGCAACGCTAGCTTCATTTATCTTAGGTTTACAATTGGTTGCCTTGTTGGCTGTTGTAATTACGCCATGGACCGCTAAACGAATCGGTAAGCGTAACACGATGCTGATGGGGATGTTGCTAGCCATTGTTGGCCAATTAATTCTGTGGGGCGGTTCTAAAGCTTTGAATGTACCAACGATTACGGTTGGGACGATTGTTGGTTACTTAGGAACGGGCTTTGTTTCAGGATTAATTGCCGTAATGTTAGCTGATTCAGTTGACTATGGTGAATGGAAGAATGGTGTACGTGCAGAAGGTATTGTTACTTCATTCTCTAGTTTCTCAGCTAAGTTTGGGATGGGAATCGGCGGTGCCGTCACTGGTTTAATTCTATCCGCTGGTGGCTACGTCGCTAATCATGCACAAAGCGCCCAAGCTTTGAATGCGATTGAAATGAATTATGTATGGGTGCCAATCGTTGGTTTCGGGCTTTCAGCAATCGCACTGCTTTTCTATAAAGTTGATAAGATCGAGCCTAAAATGTTGGCTGATTTGGAACAGAAGCATGCACAAGAAAATGCACTTGCTGACGATCAAAAGTAATATGGAATAAGAAAGGATGAAATATCGTGAAGTTTACAAACGGTTATTGGCTAAATCGCGAGGAATATGACGTTAACTCGCCAAAGGAAACGTATGATGCACAACAAAATGGTAAAACGATTACGGCGTTTGCACCGTATAAGCGGATTATGTCTCGTGGCGATCAATTAAACTTGGGCGCAACGACCATTACTTTAACATCACCAGTTGAGAATGTTATCGGGGTCAAACTGGAACATTTTGATACCAATGAACACGGCCCTGAATTTAAAATCAATAATTTAGATCCAGAGGTCGCAATTGAAGTAAATGATCAAGTTGCTAGTTTGCAAAGTGGTGACTTAAAGGTGACGTTACCATTGCGGACTGATTTTGAAATGAAGTTCACGGCTAACGGCCAATTGGTCACACAATCAGAGACGAACGCCCAGGCGACGATTTGGAATCATGATACCAAAGTTAATTATATGCGCGAACAGCTTTCAATGGGTATTGATGAAAAAATCTATGGCCTCGGTGAACGCTTCACTAATTTCGTCAAGAATGGCCAAGTTGTTGATACTTGGAACCAAGATGGTGGAACGGGTAGTGAACAAGCGTACAAAAACATTCCGTTTTATATCAGTAGTAACGGCTATGGCGTCTTTGTAGATGAATCCCAACGTGTTTCGTTTGAAATCGGTTCAGAAAACGTCGATCGTGTTCAATTTAGCACGGAAGGACAATCACTACAGTACTACGTCATTTATGGGCCAACGCCAAAAGAAGTGTTGCATCGTTACACACAATTAACTGGCGCAATTAAGCTGCCACCAGCATGGTCATTTGGCTTATGGCTAACAACTTCATTTACGACTGATTACAGCGAAGAAACCGTTTTGAAGTTTATTGATGGAATGCAAGAACATCATATTCCGCTAGATGTCTTCCACTTTGATTGTTTCTGGCAAAAAGGGTTTGAATGGTGCACGTTAGAGTGGGATAAGGAACAGTTCCCAGATCCAGAGGGGTTATTGAAGAAAATTCATGACCGTGGTATTAAAGTGTGTGTCTGGCTGAATCCATATATTGCGCAAAAATCACCATTATTTAAGGAAGCCAAGGACAAGGGCTACTTATTAACTCGGGAAAACGGAGACGTTTGGCAATGGGACTTGTGGCAAGCCGGTAACGGGTTTGTTGACTTCACTAATCCAGCGGCAGTTAAGTGGTATCAAGATAAGTTAAAAGTGTTATTGGATATGGGTGTCGATAGCTTTAAGACGGACTTTGGTGAACGTATTCCGGCTGAAGATGTTAAGTTCTTCGATGGCTCTAACCCGCAACAAGAACATAACTACTACACGCTCCAATATAATCGCGCGGTTTATGAAGTCATTCAACAGGAAAAAGGTGAGGATGAAGCAGTCTTGTTTGCGCGCTCCGCAACTGTTGGTTCTCAGTCTTATCCAGTACACTGGGGCGGCGATAATCTCTCGAAGTACAGCTCAATGCGTGATACATTGAGAGGTGGATTATCGTTCTTACTTTCAGGCTTTGGCTTCTGGAGTCATGATATTGGCGGCTTTGAGGACGGCCCTGGTACACCGACCGCGGATCTTTATAAGCGGTGGTCGCAATTTGGGTTGCTCTCTTCTCATAGCCGTTATCATGGAAGCGATGTTTATCGAGTACCGTGGAATTTCGATGATGAAGCCGTTGAAAACACGCGTAAATATGTTAACTTAAAACTGTCATTAATGCCTTATATCTATACGGAAGCTGCACATGCTGCTGCATATGGCAATCCGTTGATGCGGCCAATGTTCTTGGAATTTGGCGATGATGACAATGTCTATGATAATGCGACACAGTATATGTTTGGCCCAAACATCTTAGTAGCGCCGATCTTTAATGATCAGGGTAAAGCGCATTTTTACTTGCCAAGTGGTAAGTGGACTAGTATTTTGGATGGTAAAGTCTATCAAGCACCACGTACAGGTGAATGGGTCAATGAAGTGTTTGATGAATTAGACTTACCAGTACTAGTTCGTCAGAATTCAATCATTGTTCGGAATGAAAAAGCAGTGCATGCCGCGTATGATTATACGAAGGACGTCGATATTCATTTGTATCAAATCCAAGATGGCAACGTGTCAAGCAAGGTTGTTGATGAACACGGTCAAGATGCTGCAGAAATTAAGGTTGAACGAGCCGATGGGCGCATTGTGGTAAATACAGTGGGACTAACAGGCGATTCGACAGTCTATGTAC
Source organism: Lactiplantibacillus plantarum EGD-AQ4 (assembly GCF_000463075.2). Classification (GTDB taxonomy): domain Bacteria; phylum Bacillota; class Bacilli; order Lactobacillales; family Lactobacillaceae; genus Lactiplantibacillus; species Lactiplantibacillus plantarum_A. The sequence goes on along the minus strand of NZ_AVAQ01000015.1, from coordinate 16,638 downwards.
ATGAGAATAATGATACGATTAAGTTATCTTTGGTGGATGGAAAAGCGGAAGTAACGCTTTAGTAAGAATTTGACAGGTAATTGAGCGGTCGTCACATTCTTGTGACGGCCGCTTTTCAATTGTAACCTGACGAATTATTTGTTAGATTAAGTTAGAGATTTACTAATTATAGGATTAAGAGAGGGTGATGAAGTGGAGAACCGAAGCATCAGTCGTACACAGTTACGAAACCGGAACTTAAAGCTGGTCTTACAACAGATTATTAATCATCCTGCAACTTCTAGAATTGCGATTTCACATGAATTGAACTTAAATAAATCAACGATTTCATCGCTATATAATAGTTTGTCGGCTGATCATTTTATTGAAGAACTTGGAGAAGGCGCTGCATCTAATGTGGGTGGTCGAAAGCCAATCATGGCGCGGTTAAATAAAAAATACGGCTATACGATCACTTTTGATCTCGGTTATCGTCAGTTACATGCGATGGCTAATTATTTAGACGCTGAAATTATTGACTATCAGGAAATTGATACCAAGGGGCGCCCCATCGAAGCCATGTTGGATGACTGCCGGAACTTTGTACACGAGATGCAATCACAAGTTCATGCGATTCATGGCCTACTAGGTATTTGTTTCTCGATTCATGGCATTATCAATGATAATCAGATTGTCCATTCACCATGGATTGACATGCATGATATCGATATTGTGAAGCAATTTAAAGCTGAGTTTGATGTGCCCGTTATATTAGAGAATGAAGCTAATTTGTCGGCGATTTATGAACGTGACTTTAATGCCGGACGTGATTATCGTAACGCAATCACCTTGAGTATTCATCGCGGTATTGGTGCGGGAATTATTCTAGATAAGCAATTATTTAGAGGCAAACAGGGTGAGGCCGGTGAAGTCGGGCGGTCGTTAACGCTGTTAGGGCCTAATACAGCAGGACAATCGGTGGAGTCGATATGTTCTGAGGAAGCGATCATTAACCGAGTAAAACGAATCAAACAAGACGAGACAACTAATCGTCAGACCGTTGTCAAGCTGTACCAACAACATGATCGAGAAGTTGAACGGATTCTTTCACAATCGTGCAGTGTCATTGCAGGCTTAATTTATAACGTTGTGACAACCTTGAATCCGGATGCAATCTTCATTAATTCGGAATTGTTAGCGGAGGCGCCAGAATTACTGGGTGATATTCAGGATAACTATCGTGATATTGCGCAGGATCAGTTGCCAATCACATTAACTAAGAATACCCAATTTGCAACTTCTTTGGGCGGATGTTCTTTAATTACGCACTATGTGTTAGGCATGGTTGACTATGAATTGCATTTTAAAGAAGCGGATTAGCCGCTTCTTTTATTTTTGTTTAAGAAAGCGTTTACAAAGATAAGCCGATGCGCTATAATCTTACTTGTAGGTTGGTTGTCGAAACAAACTAACTTGGAGGCAGAAATTATGACAAACGAATATTGGCAAGGTGTCGATCAAATTAAGTATATTGGTCATCAAGATAAAAAATCGGGACTAGGGTTCCAATATTACAATCCTGATGAAGTTATTGGTGGCAAGAAGATGCGTGACTGGTTACGATTCTCAGTTGCCTATTGGCACACATTTGATCAACGGCTAGTAGATCCATTTGGTGATGGAACCGCACAACGGCCTTATGACCATATTACGGATCCGATGGACTTGGCCTTGGCAAAGGTGGATGCAGCATTCGAATTTTATCACAAATTAGGTGTTGACTATCTCTGTTTCCATGACCGTGATTTAGCTCCTGAAGGTGACACATTGCGGGAGACTAATCGTAACTTGGATAAGGTTATTGATAAAATCGTTGATTATCAGAAACAGACTGGCATGAAAGTACTATGGAACACTTCTAATATGTTTACGAACCCACGATTTGTAGCAGGTGCTGCAACGTCACCAGATGCGGATGTCTTCGCTTATGCGGCTGCGCAGTTGAAACACAGCCTGGAAATCGGAAAACGTGTCGGTGCTGAAAACTATGTCTTCTGGGGTGGCCGTGAAGGTTATGAATCTCTATGGAACACCAATATGAAGCTAGAACAAGAGCACGCCGCCAAATTCTTCCATATGGCTAAAGATTATGCCAACGAAATTGGATTTGATGCACAAATGCTGCTGGAACCGAAGCCTAAGGAACCATCAACACATCAATATGACTTTGATGCAGCAACGACAATTGCGTTCATGAAAGAGTATGATTTGGACAAAGACTTCAAGCTTAATTTGGAAGGCAACCATGCCAACTTAGCAGGACACACTTATCAACATGAAATTCGCGTGGCCCGTGAAGCCAACTTACTTGGTTCATTGGATGCGAACCAGGGTGATAAGTTAATTGGTTGGGATATTGATGAATTCCCTTCAGACTTGTATGAAGCAACTGCCGCAATGTATGAAGTTGTTGAAAATGGTAGTATTGGGCCACGAGGTGGTTTGAATTTTGATGCTAAGCCACGCCGAAGCTCATTTGCAGCTAATGATTTGTTCTATGGTCATATCGTTGGGATGGACACCTTTGCCGCTGGATTGCGGGTTGCACTTAAGATGAAGCAAGACGGCTTCTTGGAAAAATTAGTTGCTGATCGTTATCGCTCTTATCAAAGTGGTGTTGGTGCCGAAATTGAAGCTGGAACGGCTGACTTCAAATCACTCGAATCATATGCCATTGATAAGCCTCAATCAGAATTGGTTGCAGCCACTTCTTCAGATCATCTAGAAGAGGTTAAGGATACAATTAATCATTATATTATCGAGACGTTAAGTAAATAAGATATGTAAAAACGCGCTTGAGGCCTGAACTTCGGCGTGTTTTTATATATAGGCGAGGAGGATGTAAAATGTCAGCAGTTGTGTTAGGAATTGATTTAGGGACGAGTGCGGTTAAGGCCTCTGCAATTGATAAGCAAGGGAATGTCGTGGCCCAAGCTAGTGCTAAATATGCATTACAACAGCCGCATCCTGGCTATAGTGAGCAGGATCCAGAAGACTGGGTGACCCAAACAACGCAAGCCATTCGTGAATTGTTGCAGCAATCTGAGGTCACCGCAGATCAGATTGAAGGATTAAGTTACTCTGGCCAAATGCATGGGTTAGTTTTATTAGATGAATCGGCCACTGTGTTGCGGCCCGCAATTTTGTGGAATGATACTAGAACGACACCTCAATGTCGAGAATTAGCATCACAATTTGGTGGTGACTTTATTAAGATAACGGGTAATCGACCGCTGGAGGGATTCACGTTACCAAAATTATTATGGGTTAAAGAAAACGAGCCCAATATTTGGAAGCGGGCACAGACATTCTTGTTACCCAAAGACTATTTACGCTATCGAATGACAGGCAAGCTGGCGATGGACAAGTCTGATGCGACTGGAACAGTATTGTTGGATATTACAACCAGTCAGTGGAGTGAGACTTTGTGCAATCAGTTAGATATTCCGTTGACACTTTGTCCGCCATTAATTGAGTCGACTGCATATGTGGGTCACATTAATCAAACTTATGCCCAATTATCGGGATTATCCGTCAATACTAAAGTATTTGGTGGAGCGGCTGATAATGCGGCTGGAGCCGTTGGAGCAGGCATTTTATCTTCAGATAAAGCATTAGTTAGCATCGGTACCTCAGGAGTAGTCTTAAAGTATGAAGATAATGCACAGACAGATTATCGTGGTGTTTTGCAATATGAACGGCATGCATTTCCCGGGAAATATTATTCGATGGGCGTCACATTAGCAGCCGGATACTCATTGAATTGGTTCAAACAAACCTTTGCACCCGATGAGGATTTCGGAACAGTTGTTGCTAGTGCTGAGCAATCTACCATTGGTGCCAACGGCTTGTTATTTGCCCCGTATATTGTTGGTGAGCGAGCGCCATATGCGGATGCAACCATTCGCGGAAGTTTCATTGGTGTGGATGGCAGTCACCAGCGCGCTGATTTTGTACGTGCTGTCTTAGAGGGGATTATCTTTTCATTCGAAGATTTGATCAAGCTATATCAGCATAGTGGTGCTGATTTTAAGACGATTGTTTCAATTGGTGGCGGTGCTAAGAGTGCGTTGTGGTTACAAATTCAAGCTGATATTTTTAACTGTAAAGTAGTCAGTCTTGAAAATGAGCAAGGCCCTGGAATGGGCGCAGCAATGATCGCAGCGACTGGTTTAGGCTGGTTCAAAACATTGGCAGATTGTGCCCAGACTTTTGTCCATTATGGTAAGGCCTATTATCCGGATACTGCTCATGTTGCACAATATCAAGAAATGTATCGGTTATATCAACAAATATATGTTCAAACGCAGCCAATCACTGCTGGACTATTGGAACAAAGGAAACAACATTAATTAAGGGTAACAAGGTAAAATCGCATTGATGTATAGCCTGTTTCAGATTCTTCTATACAATAATACGATTTTTTTGATCTTATTGAGAGTGAGTTTATCAAATTCAAAACAATCCAATTTTTCTCCGCAACGCTACCTTATTTGGCGGAGAAAAATAAATAATGGCGGTGAAAGTTAACTAGAACAAATTTCTTTCACGTGAATTTGCGATGCTTTACGTGTCTTTTAGGGCCTACTTGCTTTACAGCGGTTATAACGATTTTAATTTATTTATTATCAGCTCCTCGCCCATATTAGACTAGGTGTTTTTCAAAATCTAGGATACAATATCCATTGAAAGTATTACTGGAGGTGCTCAAATGAAAAACAAACCAGTCACCATCAAAGATGTTGCGCGCCTTGCAGAACGGTCGATTGCAACGGTCTCGCAAATATTGAATGGTCATGGGGACAAGTTTAGTGCGACGACGGTTGCGAAGGTGGAAGCAGCCCGAGATGAATTAAATTATGAACCCGATTATTTTGCTCAGCGGATGATTAATAAGACGAGTAAGACGATTGGTGTGCTCGTACCTGATATTAGAAATCCATTCTTCGGTGAGCTGATTCGGGGTATCGAAAACGTCTTGTACCAACACAATTTCATTACGATGCTCTGTAATGCCGATCTGGATGAGGATAAGGAACGGGTCTACCTGGACGAATTGAGCCGGCGAGGGGTGGACGGCTTCATTATCGCGAGTTCAGCGGTTTCTAACGATGCCATTAATGATATTCTGCGGCAAAAGGGCCATCCATTCATTGTGTTGGATCAAAAACGGGCGGAAGGCTTTAGCGACTCTGTATTGACGGATGACTACGATGGCGGTCGCCAAGCGGCCCAACATTTGAAAGACCTAGGCCACCAGCAAGTTGCTGTCCTTATTCCAGCAGAACCGTCGGCCAACGTCCAGAAGCGTCTCAGTGGGTTCTACAGTGTGTATCCGCGAGAGGCTGTCCACGTCATTGCGACGCCACTCTCTAAAGCCGGTGGTCGCCAAGTTGTGCCAGAAATTTTTACGACACCCGCAACGGCGATCTTTGCCGTCAACGATGAAATTGCTTTTGGTGTTTACTTAGGGATGGCCGAACATGGCAAAAGAATCCCTGAAGATTACAGTGTGATCGGCTATGATGACGTCGAGATGTGTCAATATGTCGCACCGCAACTTACGACGATTGCTCAACCGATTTTTGAGTTGGGCCAAACGACTGCGAACCAATTGCTTGAACGAATCGCTAACCCGCGTCAGCCATGGGAAGAGCATCACTTACCAGTTAAATTGATCGTCAGAAATTCAACGACACATTTGAATTAAGAATTCAAATGTGTTATATTTTTTATGAGCTAATTAAAACGTTTTCATAAAACGTTTTAATAAAAACTAATTCAGACGAATTCAACTATTTGGAGGGACCATTATGAATACGGTAACCGTTATTGGGAGTATCAACTTAGACCGGACGATTCGGGTTAAAAATATGCCAAAACCTGGCGAAACGATTCACACGAAGGAAATCTTTTCTGCCGGTGGTGGTAAGGGTGCGAACCAAGCTGTCGCAGCCCAACGTTCTGGTGCGAAGACTCACTTTATTGGCGCAGTTGGTGATGATGATGCCGGTAAAACGATGCTGGACTTACTGACCCAAGAAAAAATCAACTTAGCAGGAATTACCAAGATGACGAAACAGTCCACTGGGCAAGCTTACGTGACGGTCGATGACGCCGGTGAAAATCAGATCATGATTCACGGCGGTGCTAACATGGCGTTCACACCGGACGACGTTGCGGCTCACCGGGATATCATTGAAGCGAGTGATTTTGTTGTTGCACAATTTGAAAGCGCTGTAGACAGCACGGTCGAAGCGTTCAAGATTGCGCAGGCGGCCGGTGTCAAAACGATTTTGAACCCAGCCCCAGCGATGGAAAAGGTACCTGCTGAATTGCTTGCGGTTACGGATATGATCGTTCCGAATGAGACTGAAACTGAAACGTTGACGGGCATTGCGATTACGGACGAAGCCAGCATGATGAAGGCTTCCGCTGCTTTGCATGAACTAGGCATTTCGGCAGTCATTATCACGATTGGTAGTAAAGGTGCTTTCTACGATATCAATAGCCGGCATGGCGTTATTCCAGCGTTCAAGGTCGAAGCCGTTGATACGACTTCAGCTGGCGATACCTTTATTGGTGCCATGAGTAGTGTGTTAGACAAAGATTTCAGTAATCTGGAAGATGCGATTCGTTATGGTAACCGGGCCTCATCGATTGCCGTACAACGGTTTGGCGCTCAACCATCGATTCCTTATAAAAATGAAATTACAGCCGCGGAGGGTAAATAATTATGAAAAAGACTAAAGTTATTAATTCAGATTTGTCACGAGTTATCGCAACCATGGGTCATTTTGATAAGTTAAGCATTGGTGATGCTGGGATGCCAGTACCAAGCTCGACTGAAAAGATTGATTTGGCCGTTGACAACGGTATTCCAAGCTTCATGCAAGTATTGAACAATGTCTTGGAAGAACTAGAAGTTCAACGAATCTTCTTGGCAGAAGAAATCAAAGTTCAAAATCCTAAGATGTTGACGGCAATCAAGAAGCGCTTGCCAGACACGCCAATCACCTTTATTCCTCACGAAGAAATGAAGAAGGACTTGGCAGACTGCAAGGCATTCGTACGGACTGGTGAAATGACACCATATTCAAACATCTTATTGGAAAGTGGCGTTACTTTTTAAGGTAGCTGGCGATTAATGGAGGGATTGGAATGAATACTACCGCTTTACTAATTGGCTTAGGACCGTTGCTTGGTTGGGGGCTGTACCCCACGATTGCTTCCAAGATCGGTGGCCGGCCTGTTAACCAGATTTTAGGTTCGACTGTTGGGACGCTGATCTTCGCGCTGATCTATGCGTGGTCTCAAGGGATTGCCTTTCCAAGTGGCATGAATCTCTGGTTCTCAATTTTGTCAGGGATTGGTTGGGCCAGTGCTCAAATCGTGACATTCAAAGTCTTCACGATGGTTGGCTCTTCACGAGCAATGCCGATTACCACGGCCTTTCAACTATTAGGAGCCTCACTCTGGGGCGTCTTTGCACTTGGCGACTGGCCAGGTTCGATGGATAAAGTCCTTGGTGGCTTAGCATTAGTCGGAATCATTATCGGGGCTTACTTAACCGTGTGGTCCGAACATAAGGATGCTGGTAATTCCCGGACATTACGTCAAGCCGTTATCTGGTTGGCGGTTGGTGAAATCGGCTACTGGGCCTACTCAGCTGCACCCCAAGCAACTAGTATCGGTGGTGAAGAAGCGTTCGTTCCGCAAGCAATTGGAATGGTAATTGTCTCCGTTGTTTACGCACTGTTCTTAGCTTCTCGCGGTGAAAAGTTAGCCCTTGTCGAAGGCGTCTCATACACGCATATCATTTCTGGTTTCTTCTTCGCATTTGCTGCACTGACTTACTTAATCTCTGCACAACCAGATATGAACGGGTTAGCTACTGGCTTCATTCTTTCCCAAACCTCCGTTGTCTTAGCGACGCTGACTGGAATTTGGTTCCTTGGTCAGAAGAAGACCACCAAAGAAATGTGGGTTACGATTGGTGGATTAGTGCTGATCATTGCGGCGGCTGCGGTTACGGTAATGATTTAGTTACAGTTCGATACACATTAAAATAGTGATCATCAATATCAATTAAGCGATTGGGTAAGACATTTACTCGATCGCTTTTTTATATAGCATCTGTAAAAGTGATTATGAAAAGAAAGCCAGTTAAGTTGAATGTCACAACTCGATTTCAGAAAGTTTGTAAGGAATACAACTTAATTTATGTTAAACATACGGGTCTTAACGTTGATATACCAGCATTTCTTAACGTGTTAAATTGAATTGAACCGTTGAAACCTAAGTCAGCGAGGCACCAAAATACGAGGCCTTACAGCATCGTTACATAATTGATTCAAAATATTTACCGAAATCCTACGATAACTATACAATGCAAAACTATCATGTTGTTAAGAAAGTAGGTGTGATTTTGAATACAGATACAAGAAATAAGCTGTTGGTTGTCTCAGGCCTCGTTTGTGTCGTGTTATTAGTGAGTGCGACCTTTTTTGATTTACAAATCAGTAATGCAGTTATTAATTACAACAGTATTTTTGGAACCGTATTTCAAACGATCGGTGAGTCTCCAATTCACATTGTCTTCTTTGTGAGTGGCCAAATCGGGATCGCTTACGCTTGTCGACATTTGAGAGATAAAGTCTTTGCCGTGTTTTTATTCGTCGGTAGTGTCTCACTGTCAGTATGGCAAATGAAACAATTATTAAACGTGGTGCTAAGCTATACATTTTCAGCGATTAATAACGTTCAGAAACACCGTCCCATTGGCTTGGCCAACAGTGATGGGATGGCCGGAACGGGTTCGCTGGCGATGTCATTTCTAATATGCTTGATTGTCTACCTTATCTTGACAGCGATTCTTCAATATTATTGGTTACATAAACAAAGTGATCAACAATTAGCGCGTTACCTACTAGTTGCAGTATTTGCATCGCTAACGGTATGGTTTGCTGAAGAGGTCAATGCAACGTTGAAAAATGACTGGGGCCGTTTCCGACCTTATGAATTGAACGCGTCACAGACGAATTTTACATCGTGGCTTCACCCTAATGGTATTAATGGCCATAAGTCTTTCCCATCAGGTCATACGATGGCGGGGATTTCATGTGTGATTTTTTCTTGGTTTGCAACTAAGCAACGAACACGTAAAATATTGTGGGTTTTTGGCGTGGTATGGGGCATCTTAGTTGGGATCAGCCGAATCGTTATTGGCGCGCACTTCTTGTCTGACGTGACGTTCTCCTTCTTCTTAACTGCAGCAATCATTTATATCATGCGTGCACTTTATCAAGAACTAGTTAGTGATTCGCTAAAACTTTAACGCTCGTCTGGATTGTAATCATCAAACAAAAAATCAGTTTGACGTTGCCAAACTGATTTTTTGTTTAGACCAGCTAGTTTTAGAAGTAAATGAACAATTATTTGGGGGTAATTATTATGGCGAAAAACATTTTATTAATTTGTGGATCCGGGGCTTCTTCCGGATTTATGGCCGCAAATATGCGTAAAGCGGTTAAAAAGGAAGGCTTGGATTACAAAATTAAAGCGCGTAGTGAAGCAGAGCTTGGTGACTACGCAGACGAGATTGATGCATTAATGGTTGGCCCGCATCTGAAGGCGGAATTTAACGCGATTAAAGCACGGGTACCCGAAAATGTCGTTGTGATTTTAATGCGTCCCGATTACTACGCCATTCTAGATGGTCAGGGCGCGATTGCACATTTACGTGCGGAACTCAGTCAATAAGGTGTGCTAATGAAATTCGATTATTGGAGTGTACTAAATGAATAAGTTTATGGATTTTCTCAATAATAAATTTGCACCCAAAGCGCAAATTGTTGGGAATAATCAGTGGATTGTCACATTGAAGAAGTCAGTTCTAGAGGTTTTACCCTTTATTTTAGTGGGTTCGGTCGTTAGTTTACTTAATATTCCAGGCAATTTTTGGAAATGGTGGCCGGACTTTACGCCGATTAGCAATTTTACATTTGGATTATTATCAATCTTTATTGCATTTTTGGTGCCGTACAACTATCTCACTGATAAAAAGCTGAACAAGCAACGGATGATTGCTGGCTTGACATCAGTAGCATTATTTATGATGCTGTTAAATCCAAAGTTTTCCTCATCAGGCACGGTAATTTCCTTTCAATTCAGCGAATTTGGTGCTGGCGGGATGTTTGTCGCGATTAGTGTCGCGATCTTTGTCAGTGTTGTTTTAGAAGTGTTTGGGCGCTTTTCATTTTTCAGTGAAGATAGTGTCATACCGGATTTTGTAACGGCGTGGTTTGATTCGATGTTACCGATTGGCGTGATTATTGCGATCGGTTGGATATTAGTTGATATTTGTCACTTCAACATGTATCACATGATTCAAGCAGTGTTCTCACCACTAGCGAATGGCGTTGAGACGATTTATGGTTTTACGTTAATTCTATTTATCTATTGTTTTATTTATTCAATGGGGATCTCTGGGTGGGTGCTTGCACCGATTATGCAACCATTGATGCTTGGTGGTATTGCCGCTAATACGGCTGCGATTGCTGCCGGTAAATCGGCAACGCATGTTTTCACAAGTGAAGTAATTTATAGCGGCTGGACTTGGATCGGTGGTATTGGCTGTACAATGCCGCTCGTTTTAATGATGTTGTTCTCAGCCAAGTCGCAACGACTAAAAGCACTGAGTAAGGCCTGCGTTGTACCATCACTGTTCAATATTAATGAACCCGTCGTTTTCGGGATTATTGTGTGGAATCCCTACTTGATGATCCCGCTATGGATTAATGGAATTGTCATTCCGATCATGACTTGGATCGGATTGAAGGCCGGATTAGCAACGATACCTAAAGCGTTGATGCAGCTCTGGTATATTCCATTTCCAGTCTCAACGTGGTTAGTTAGCCCGTCCGTGGGAGCGATCATCCTAGTCGTTCTTATTTTTATCGTTTCTTGGGTTATTTGGTTCCCATTCTTCAAGGTTTACGATGGGCAGGTTGCTAAAGAGGAAGCGGCGAACGGCTAAAATTTAAAAAATGAAGGGAAATAGTATGAACGAGGAAGAAACTAGAGACGAAGCTGCAAAGAGTACGATGGAAATCATCATCAACGCTGGTGATGCGCGTGTATTTATCGCTGAGGCGCTAGATAATATCGGTGATGCCGATTACGATTTAGCGCGAGCTAATATGGAGAAGGCGAATGATAAATTACTCATAGCGCATCGGCTACAAACTCAAAAATTACAGGGTGAGGCGGAAGGTGACACTGTCGAATACTCGGTCTTATTCACTCACGCTCAAGACACATTAATGAGCATTATGAGTGAGTATAATTTAACGCAAAAAATCATAACAATCTTTGAAAAACGGGATCAAAATGCAGGCCGTTCAAAATAGTGAACGCTAAAAAATCACAATACTTCAAAACATGCTGATGGTAGCTTCTCGATACCTCATCAGTTTGCAAGCGTGAGTAGGTAACAATAAACCAGATCGTCCATGTTTTTAAGATTAAGCCCGCTGCACCGTTCGAATTTTTCGATGCGGTAGAGCAGTGTATTCCGATGGATGAATAATTGGCTAGCTGCTTGGCGGACGTTGCCTTGGGTGTGATAGAGTGCACTGATCAACTGCTGAGTATCAGTATCCAAGCATAAATTACGACATAAAACTTCAAGTTCCGGGCGATGCTGTTTGGCTAAGAATGGCAATAAACTGGCGCTTAACGTCACAATTGTATCTTGTTGATTGCGTGTAAATAACTGTTGTTCTAGTGTAAACGCGGTTGGTAAATCATGACTGTCCGTATGGATACTACCAATAAACAGATGGGTATTCGTATAAAAATCGTTGTCAATTAACGCCAGTAAGCTAGTTAAGTCACTTTTGGTATCCGTCTGGGGTTCTCCAAGGATAAGATAACCCGTATTAGAGGTTGTAAAGGCCTGATGGAGGACATGCTCGAATGTGTCGGCTAAGGCGTGCAACCACTGCGACCGATTCGTATGTTGATCGGTAAACCGAACACGGAAATGTAAGAGTTGCAGGCTTTTGGCTGTTGTGTGAGGAGCCGTAGTACGCTGGCCCATTAAGAATTCAGACCAATTATCTTCAACAGTTGGTTGCGGCTTAGTTTGTGTCAGTAATTCTAACAATGACAGTTCACGTTGGTTTAGGTTAGTCGTATCAATGCAGACATATTTACCGTTATTAATGGTGATGCAGACCACATTTTTCGCCATTGACGGGAGGGGAGAAACGGTTGCTTGCGGATAAATTTTGAGTAATTGCTGTGTATTCATAAAATGGCCTCCCTGATAAAGATTTGAGTCATTAATGCGTATTGGTGGATTCGCGAACCATGAGTTTAACGCTGACGACAACTTGGCGATCAAAACAATGCTTGGGATTATTGATCTGGTCGAGTAAAGCTTCAACAGCTTTGGCTCCAATCATTCCGAAGTCCTGAACGACGGTGGTCAATGCTGGATGGTTTCTGGCCGCTGCTGGCAGATTGTCAAAACCAACTAGTGCGAGTGATGCCCCGATCCCATGATCGATTTGTTGCAATTGCTGTAGTGCACGCAATGCCACCACATCATTCTCAGCAATGAGTCCCGTGATACCTTGTGCCTGAATATAGGCATGCAGTTGCATGGGATTAGTGCAAGCCTGCAATGCTTGGGCCCAACGCAATGGCAGCCCAGTATCATTGGCGGTCAATTTTAAGCAGTTAAAATAGCCTAAAAAGCGATCACTTACAGTACCCGTAAAAGTCTGCCAGAATGGGGACTCTGGTAAGAATGCAATCCGCTGATGTCCTCGATTTTGAAGGTGTTCACAAGCGATTCGGCCCCCAGCAACATTGTCACTAGTCACACTTGGAACCGCGAGTGCCGCGGGTGTCTTATCCAGGACGACTAGTGGCATTTTTTGTGCCGATAAAGTCATCAGTACCGGTAATTCGGTGGCTAGATTCTGGGGATAGTAGATAATTCCCGCGTACTGATCCGCCAATTGTGCCATGTCGAGTTGAAGAAATGCTTCATTCGCCATTAATTTTAATTGCCAAGTTGTTCCGGTCAGGGTTGCCTTAATACCGCTTTGGTAGTCGCCAAAGGCAGTTGTTTCCGGAAAAGGGAGCACGAGCAAAATTTGGCGTTGGGTGGTACTTTTGTGTGGTTTGACGAAGGTCCCGCCACCCCGAACGCGATAGACCAAGTCGGCGGCTGCTAATTCATTTAGCGCCCGCTTGGAGGTGATCCGGCTCACACCATGCTTGATGGCAATGGCATTTTCACTTGGCAGGCGGTCATTAGGTGCATATTCGCCGCGAAGGATGGCCATCCGCAATTGTTTAAATAAGATTTCGTATTTAGCCAAGAGCTCACCTCCACTTGGTATAGTCCCACCAACAACTTTTGGGATAAATCGGCTAACTTCAGTGTAATTTTAACCGCTTACATGATATATTCCTAGGGAGAAACTATATCAAGATGTGTACAAATTATATCTTTTTGACGTGAAGTTTGTCAGAATGGCCAATTTATGACTGATAAGAACTAACTGACGGATACGAAGTCATAAAATTAATGGTTCCAGCATTGGACAATTCATTTTAAACGACAATAAAACAACCACTCATTAAATAAAACTCATGAGTGGTTGTCGTTTAAGTGCATTAGTCTTGCGCTTGTAGCATTTGGTATTGTGATTCGTACAATTGATAGTATTCGCCGTGTTGCGCCATTAACTCTTCATGTCGTCCGGCCTCAACGATTTGACCGTGGTTGACGACTAAGATTTGATCGGCATGTTGGATCGTAGACAATCGGTGGGCAACAATGAAGCTGGTTCGTCCCTTTAGCAGTTCGTTAAGGCCAGCTTGAAGGAGTGCTTCAGTCTTCGTATCGATAGCGGCAGTCGCTTCATCTAAGATGAGGATACGTGGATCCGCTAATAGGACACGTGCAAAAGCAAGTAGTTGTCGTTGGCCGGCAGACAGGCTATCACCATGTTCTTGAATAATACTCTGGTAGCCGGACGGAAGCGACCGAATAAAGTCATCCGCATGCGCGATTTTGGCAGCTTGTTGGACCTCGTCATCTGTTGCATCTAAGCGACCATAACGAATGTTGTCCATGATGGTCCCTGAGAACAGGAAAGTATCCTGTTGCATGACGCCCATCTGTTGTCGCAGGGAATCTAACGTGACTTGCTGCAAATTGATATTGTCGATAGTGATTGTTCCAGCGGTGACGTTGTAAAATCGCGAGAGTAAGTTGATGATGGTTGTCTTACCAGCTCCAGTGGGGCCGACTAAGGCAATCGTTTCACCAGCTTGTGCGTGGAACGAGACATCACTTAAAGTCAGGGGACCATCGTCATCGTAGCGAAATGAGACGTTATTGAAGCGAACGTCGCCCTTAATCGGTGGTAGTGCAAAAGCGTCCGGTGCATCTTGAATTTGGGGGCGCTCATCCATTGTTTCAAAGATTCGCTCAAGGTAGGCAGTGGCGGTAATCAAGTCGTTGTAGAAATTACCGATATTAATAACTGGATTCCAAAAATTATTAATATAACCGATAAACGCGATTAGTGTCCCGGTACTAACGACAACGCCTAACTGTTGAATTCCGATGAAATAGATTAAGGCCGTTGTCATGGTAGAGATATTTTGCACACCGGGGCTCAAAGCATATTGAATCTTAACCGCCTGCATGTACGCATCGCGATTATCATCGGCCACTTGATCGAAGTGCTGAATCGCAGACTGTTCTTGGGCAAATCCTTGGGTGACCTTGATCCCAGCAATGCTCTCATGAATATAGGCATTAAGGTTAGATTGCTTATTACTTAATTGGCGAAAGGCTCGGCGTTGTTTCTTCTGAATCACGTAAGCCCACAAGATGAGTATTGGAATGAGTGCCAGACTATCAAACGTCAGCCGCCAGCTAATGGTGAACATAAATATCAGCGTCACGATAACTGAAATAATATCTGAGATCAGATTCACTAGTCCGTTGGCTAACAGGTCACTCAACGTGTTGATGTAGTTAACGACTCGGATCAGAATTTTACCGTGTGGCCGGGAGTCAAAGTAAGCAAACGGTAATTCTTGAAGGTGTGTGAATAAATCCGTTCGCATATCAATCAGCAGATTCTGTCCGATTTCAGTGATTGCCCAAATACGATAGCGAAAGCAAGCAAAGGCAATGCACAGGCTAGCTAAGAAAATACCGCTAAGTGTCCAGATTAGTGCTGTGTCACGGTTCGGGATTGCGGTATCAATTGCGACCTTCATTAGAAATGGCCCTAAAACAACCGCGATATTACCGATGACAATGGTGAATAGCACTAAGAGTAATCGCCAACGATAGGGCCGTAAATAGTGACCCAATCTGGCGTAATCGTGCCAGTTGAAGTGGGTGGTCAATGATTCATCTTCGTTATACGTATTCCGTTTAGCCATGGCCCTCACCTCCCTTAGCAGTTTCAAGCAGTCCAAGTTGCCGTTGATAGGTTTCGGCGTAATATCCAGCTTGTGCGAGTAATGTGTCATGCGTTCCCTGCTCCACAATCTTTCCATGACGCAGAACGATAATTTGATCGGCGTGACGTAATGATGAAATGCGTGAAGCAATGATAAAGACCGTCTTATCTTGAGTCACCGATTGAAGCCGCTGCTGGATGGTCGCTTCGGTCTCCATATCAAGCGCACTGGTGGTATCGTCTAAGATCAGGACTTGCGGATCTTTAACCAATGCTCGAGCAAGTGAAATTCGTTGTTTTTGACCACCCGAGAGGCCCACACCACGCTCGCCAACAACGGTATCATAGCCTTCTGGCATCTGATTGATAAAGTTATCAGCATCTGCAATATTGGCCATTTGATGGATGAAGGGTAGTGAGGCCTCGTGATTGCCGTAGTTAATATTGTCGGTGATCGAATCCGAGAACAGAAAGAGATCCTGCGTCACAATCGTGATTTGATCACGTAAAGTTTGTGCTGACCATTGGCGAACATCCTGGCCATCAATGAGGACTTTCCCACTTATAGGATCATAAAAACGAGCAATTAAATTCATCAGCGTTGTCTTTCCCGATCCAGTTTCGCCTAAAATTCCCAAAGTTTGCCCAGGAGTTACTTTGAAGTTGATGTCCGTTAAAATGTTATTTTTAGGGTCATCTGGAAAAGCAAAGTCAACGTGCTGGAATTCGACCGTCCCTTGAATCTTACCGACGGATGGGACTTTTTCAGTAGTGATTTGTGGCTGAGCAGCTAACATGGCGCGAATTTTAATCGTTGCGGCAGAGAAACGCTGAATATCGTTGATTAGCCAGCCACTCATCCGCATGGGCTGATTGAGCATCCACAAGAAACCATTAAAGGAGACCAGTTCCCCTAGCGTCATCTGATGGTTAATAACGAAGAAACTACCTAGTAGCAAAACAATGACGGTTAATAAGGATGCTAAAAAGTCTAGTGCGGGTAGGTAGCGCCTTGAAACTGCCGCTGAAGCCATGTTTTTATTTTTATAGTCATGATTAAGCTGTTCAAACTTGTTAATTTCGTAGTCTTCAC
>NZ_AVAQ01000014.1 GCF_000463075.2 Lactiplantibacillus plantarum EGD-AQ4 | reverse complement strand
TAATCATCATATCAAGTTATCAACATCTTGTCAACAACTTTTTATAATTAATTTTCGTTGGAAGCAAGCGGCTAACCGCTTTGTGCGCCTCAACAACGTATACTAATTTACCAATTATCCAGATGAATTGCAACCCCTAAAACATAAAAATAACCAGTCAATAATATCATGTTAATTAATCCAGCATTCGAATGTACGGTATTACTTTTTAAGCCGCCGTTTTTAACTTGTAATTGACCCAGTTTGTCACTTAAAAATTCGGTTTTCCTTAATTTTATCCAACTCGCCTCACAGCAATGTTCGGTTAAAAATTTTTGAACTTTTTTCAATCAAAACGCTTTCTAAAGTTAAGTGGCACTAAAAAACGGTATCTAACTCAGGTCAACTGAGTTAAATACCGTTAAAAAATTACTTATCTTCTTCTGGACGCATGGTTGGGAAGAGTAAAACGTCGCGAATTGAATCCGCATCCGTCATCAACATAACCAACCGGTCGATTCCGATTCCTAATCCACCAGTAGGCGGCATCCCGTATTCCAACGCCTCGACAAAGTCTTCATCGATATGTTCCGCTTCATCATTACCGGCAGTCCGTTCAGCTGCTTGAGCTTCGAACCGTTCCCGTTGATCAATTGGATCATTCAATTCGCTAAAGGCATTCGCATATTCATTACCCAAGATAAACAGTTCAAACCGGTCGGTAAACCGAGGGTCGTCTTCATTCTTCTTAGCTAATGGTGAAATTTCAACTGGATGACCATAGACGAAGGTCGGTTCGTTCAACGTATCTTCAACGAATTCTTCAAAGAACGCGTTGATAATATGACCAACCTTCCAGTATGGTTCATATTTAACGTGATGTTCATCCGCTAATTTTTGCGCATCTTCTACTGACATTGGTTGCCAGAAATCGATACCCGTCTTTTCTTTGATCGCATCAACCATGTGAATTCGTTTAAATGGTTGGTTAAAATCAACTTTTTGGTCATGGTAAGTGACGATACCATCTTCAGTTACGGCATTAGCCGCAGCTTTAAAGATACCCTCAGTTTCGGCCATGACATCGTGGAAGTCATAGTAAGCCACGTACGTTTCCATCATTGTAAATTCAGGATTATGTTCGCGGTCCATTCCTTCATTCCGGAAGACCCGGCCAATTTCGTAGACCTTTTCCATCCCACCAACGATCAAACGCTTTAGATGTAATTCTAGGGCAATTCGTAGGTATAAGTCGATGTTCAAAGCATTGTGATGCGTGATAAATGGCCGTGCAGCGGCACCACCCGCCTGGTTATGCAACATTGGCGTCTCAACTTCAGTGAAGCCTTGGCCGTCCAAATGATGCCGAATCGCAGAAATAATCTTCGTCCGTTTCAAGAAACGATTGAAACTATCCCGATTCGAAATCAGGTCCAAATAACGTTGCCGGTAAATCTGTTCCACATTTTGTAACCCATGGAACTTGTCTGGCAATGGGCGTAATGCCTTAGATAGGAAGGTTAAACCCGTTACCTTGATCGTCAATTCACCGAAGTCCGTCTTGAAGACTTGACCAGTGATCCCTAAGAAATCACCGATATCGGAACGTTTGAAGATATGATAAGTGTCTTCGCCGACCACGTCTTTACGTACGTAGAGTTGCATCTTACCTGAGCGATCCCAGAGGTCAGCAAAACCTACTTTACCTTTACCACGCTTAGCAAGCATCCGCCCAGCAATCGTTGCTGTGACTTGCTTAGCATCCAACTCGTCCTTATCCATCTCGCCATACTTGTCTTGCAAGTCTTGGGCTAAATCAGTCCGTTCAAACCGGTGACCAAAAGGATCGATGCCTTCTTCACGCAGTTCATCCATTTTTTCGCGACGAACCTTTAATTGGTCGTTCATCGTCTGTTCTTGTCGTGCCACTAGTGTTCCTCCATTTCTAGTTAGCGTACAGATTTACTCCATACCTAAACAATCACTACATGTTAATTTTGACAATCACGCCGTCAAAATGCAAGTTAATTATTCACTTTACCACATGGTCAGCTAAATAAGTCGCCAATTGCGCTTGAAAATCCGTCAAAATCTGCTTCATCGCCGCCAAGGAATCAGCTTCCATTAAGGCGACTTTGGTCCGAGCTGATCGTGGAATGCCCTTTAAATAGTACGGGGCCTGTTCACGAAACTCATGACAGCCACCACGTTCACCCTTCAGCGCTACCAACCGTTCTAAATGTTCAATGGCCGTTTGCATCTTGGCCATCGGTGTCGGCGGCGTCAACAGTTCGCCCGTTTCCAAATAATGAACGGTTTGTGTCAGCATCCAGGGATTGCCCTCGACTGCGCGACCAATCATGACCGCGTCAGCACCGACTTCCGTTAACATCCGAGCAGCATCCTGAGGTGTTTGGACATCACCATTTCCCATAAACGGAATCGTGACCGCATCCGCAACGCGTTTTAACACGTCCCAGTCGGCATGTCCCTGATACATCTGCTTACGAGTCCGACCGTGCATCGCAATTGCGGCGGCTCCTGCGCGTTCAGCGGCCCGTGCATTCTCGACCGCATAGACGTGTGCCGCATCCCAACCAGTCCGCATTTTGACCGTCACTGGTTTATTGACCGCGGCCGTGACTGCTGCCACCATCTCGTAGACTTTGTTGGGGTCTAGTAGCCACTTAGCGCCCGCATCCGTCTTAACGACCTTGTTGACCGGACACCCCATATTAATATCAATAATATCCGCATTCGTCTGCTGGTCGACAAATTCCGCTGCCTGCACTAAGGTTTCCTGACTACCACCAAAGATCTGAATACTCATCGGATGTTCTTTGGGGTCGACAAACATCATTTCAAGCGTCTTGCGGTTATGGTACATGATGCCACGATCGGAAATCATCTCGCAAACGACTAAGCCGGCACCAAAATCCTTACAGATGACCCGAAATGCGGCATTAGTCACCCCAGCCATCGGTGCAACCACGACCCGGTTGGGAATCGTCACGTCACCAATCTGCCAAGCACTCGTCATTATTCAGCACCCTTTGAGCGCGAGAGGACCGCTTCAAGTTCGGCCTCGCTGAATTGGTATTGCGTGCCACAGAAATGGCAAACGGCCGTCGCACCGTGGTCTTCATCGATCATGGCCCGAACTTCATGCTTTGGTAAGGCCATTAAGGCTTCGGCAAACCGTTCCTTAGAACAATCACATTCAAACTTGACGGGCATCTTGTCCAATACT
This sequence comes from Lactiplantibacillus plantarum EGD-AQ4, assembly GCF_000463075.2. Lineage (GTDB taxonomy): Bacteria > Bacillota > Bacilli > Lactobacillales > Lactobacillaceae > Lactiplantibacillus > Lactiplantibacillus plantarum_A. The sequence continues at coordinate 51,641 of NZ_AVAQ01000014.1, read as the reverse complement.
TTGACATCACCATCAAATAGCAAGTCCAGAATATCTTCGGGGGTCTTACCCTCGCGCATCAGTTGCGAAACGAGCGGTAAATCTGTGAGCTTGGCTTCCAGACTACTGATTGCTTCATCAGTGGCATTCGGCAACACTTGGACTAAAAAGCCCCCGGCCACGCCAATCGAATTATCATTATTTACGAACACTGACAAACCGACCGCCGACGGAATTTGTTCAGATTGGGCGAGGTAGTAAGTGAAATCCTCACCCAATTCACCAGACACTAAAGCAACCGTTCCAGTAAACGGATCACCGACACCTTGATCCTTGGTGACTGACAAGAAACCGTCCGTCCCAACCGCCGTCTTAACATCAATCTTATGTTGTTCATTTAAGGGTAGATGGATGTGTGGATGCTGCAGGTAACCTTTGACCGTCCCCTTGGCATTGCCGTCGATCACGATACCACCGACTGGACCGTTACCGTTGATTTTAACGGTCATCTGTTCGTCACCCTTCAATACGGACGACGCTAACAAGAGCGTCCCCACTAAGCTACGTCCCAAAGCGGCGGAAGCGGCACTCCATGTATCATGACGCTGCTGTGCTTCTGCAACGACCCCGGTCGCGTCGACCGCGTAGGCCCGAAACATTTCGTTGCCGGCGACGCTCTTGACTAAATAATCTGACATTCAATCAAACTCCTATCTCTAATTAGATTTACTTGTACTTTTGATCATACGGTTCATTACTGCACTCAAATACGGTTGCCAGGCGGTTAGACCACCGCCAGTGTATTTGCCTGAAATATCATAACGCAAAAAAGGAGCTGAGACAAAGTCCCAACTCCTTAATAACCATTTTAATTGTGCCTACGCCTGAGAATTAGAATCATCCTGTGACGTTGGTGCCGCACTTTCAGCATGTGGTAAGCCAGTCTCTGAAGTGGTTGTCGCACCACTCGTCGCTGAGCTAGTTGCGGAAGTTGCATCCGCTGAACTAGCCTGACTGTCTGCACTTGCTTCAAAATGAACTTCCGCTTCACTTGGGAAAGTTGGTTCTTCGACACTAGTCTTAGCAGTGTCATCAGAATCAGTGCTATCAGTATCGGCACCTTGGTGTTGCGCGTGCTTTTCAGCTTCGCGCCGTTCCAATTCACGCTTGGATTCTTCAAAGGTTGCGGCCTTTTCACTAGGGAATTGGTTGCTATCCTTTTCAGGCATCTTCCCAGTCTTGAATAAGCTGAGAATTTGCTTTTCGTCCAAGGTTTCGTACTTCAACAAGGCTTCCGCAATCAACTTGTGTTGTTCACGGTGTGATTGAATAATATCCGTAGCCGTTTGATGTGCTTCTTGACTCAAACGACGAACTTCATCATCAATTAACTGAGCCGTATGTTGTGAGAAGGCACTAGCGCCCATCCCTTGTTGGTAAGCGGCTTGCTGGTTGGCATTTTCTAATTCAACTGGGCCAAGTTTTTCACTCATCCCATATTGAGTGACCATCGCACGGGCAATTTGGGTTGCCTGTTCGAAGTCATTAGAAGCCCCAGATGATTGTGCACCAAAGATAATTTCTTCGGCTGCACGACCACCCATCAAACCAGCCATTTGTTCCTTCGCATCACGTTTCGACATTAACATTTGGTCTTCACGCGGTAGCATGATGGCGTACCCGCCAGCACGACCCCGTGGCACGATTGTTACCTTATGAACGACCCGGGCATCATTTAAGACCAACCCAACGATCGTATGACCCGCTTCGTGATAAGCGACGGTTTCCCGTTCATGCTTATTCACGACGCGATCATGCTTAGCTGGTCCGGCAATGACCCGGTCCTCAGCTTCATCTAGGTCCGCTGCATCGACTTGCTTCTTATTCCGACGAGCCGCTAACAAGGCCGCTTCGTTCAATAAGTTTTCCAAATCGGCACCCACGAATCCAGGTGTTTGCTTGGCGATTTCCTTCAAGTCAACGTCAGCTGCTAAAGGCTTGTTCTTGGCGTGGACTTTCAAGATGGCTTCACGGCCCTTGACGTCCGGACGACCAACTAAGATCTTCCGGTCGAAACGACCGGGACGAAGTAAGGCAGGGTCTAAGACATCAGAACGGTTCGTCGCCGCCATGACGATGACCCCTTCATTACCTGTAAATCCATCCATTTCGACCAGCAATTGGTTCAAGGTTTGTTCACGTTCATCGTGACCGCCGCCCATACCATTACCACGTTGACGTCCAACCGCATCAATTTCATCAATGAAGATAATTGATGGGGCATTCTTCTTCGCTTGTTCGAATAAGTCCCGAACCCGGCTAGCACCGACCCCGACGAACATTTCGACGAAATCAGAACCAGAGATCGAGAAGAATGGCACACCGGCTTCACCGGCAACCGCCTTGGCTAGCAAGGTTTTACCAGTACCAGGAGGCCCCTCGAGAAGTACCCCAGACGGAATCCGGGCACCTAAGGAGACAAACTTCCTTGGATCCTTCAAGAATTCGACAACTTCGACCAATTCTTGTTTTTCTTCTTCTTCACCGGCAACGTCTGAGAAACGAACTTTGTTTTGCTTACTATCAGCTGGTTTGGCCTTCGTCTTACCAAAGTTCATCACCCGGTTGTTCCCGCCGCCTTGTCCTGCTTGTCCCATCATCATATAGAAGAGGAACAACATTAGGATGACTGGCGCGATGTACATTAATAACGTGACCCAGATGCCGCTAGATTCCTCGGCTTTCGCCGTCACCTTCACGTCATGCTTAGCCGCCAACTTGGAGACTTGGTCAACCGTTGAGTTGTTTTCCAACATCGTTGTTGAAAATGACGTGGTCTTTGTCGACGCGCTCTTGATTCCAAGGGCGTTAGCAGAATAAGTCGTCCGTGCTTTCCGGTATGAACCAGTTACCTTGTAGACGCCGCCACTAGGCTGGATACTAACGTTTTTAACGTTATTCTTATCTAATTGTTTGACAAATTCGCTATAACGAATATTTTGCGTCTGCGAGCTTGAATTTCCACCAAAGAAAAAGTAGATAATTCCCATCAAACTCAAGAACATCAAAATGTAAAATAAGCTATTACGAAAGAGTCCATTGCGTCGATTGTTCATATGTGCCTCCTTCATCGAAACTTTTATATTCAGTACTTCGATAGTCTAAATAATAGCACATTTGACTATCATTGACCAATTATTTATGCTCGTAAATCGCAGGTTTTAAAATCCCAACGTACGGTAAGTTCCGATACCGTTCAGCGTAGTCCAAGCCGTAGCCGACCACAAACTCATTTGGTACTTCAAATCCGATATAATCCGCCTTAATATCAACGAGTCGACCAGCTGGTTTATCCAAAAGCGTGCAGACCTTTACCGAGTTCACATCGCGGCGTTTCAACAGGTCGACCAGGAACTTCAAGGTCCGACCGGTATCAATGATATCTTCAATAACTAGCACATCGCGGCCCGTAACGTCAGCGTCTAAGTCCTTAGTCAGCTGAACCTCACCACTCGAGATGGTTTCATTACCATAACTTGATAAGTTAATAAAATCAAGGTCTGCGTAAATATCCATCTCCCGAATAATATCAGTGGTAAATAAGACGGCACCCTTGAGTACGCAAATAATTAATGGGTTCTTACCAGCATAGGCGGTTGTCAGTTCTTTTCCTAATTTTTGTGCAACCTGATGGATATCCTCGCGACTATATAGTACTCGTTCAATGTCGTTGTTCATCGTTTCAGATGTACTCCTTTCAACTCTTGTGTTTTAAGGCTAAAAATACGGTCTGAGTGCCAGTCGTTCGATAACTATATTTATGACCAACGACCCATAGGACCTCCCCTTGAGCGTTCACTAACACTTGCACCTGATGTCGCCGTTCAACCGGTACTTTTTGATTGATCAGTAGCCGTCGAACCGTCTGATGACCGCCACCCTTCAGGGTCACTCGGTCACCAGACTGCCACGGTCGCCAAACTAGCGGCCAATCAGCGGTCGTTAACCAAAATGGTTGACTGGTGACACTTGGTGCTTGTGTAAAGATTCCAACCGTCTGGGTTGTCGTGATTTTCTGCCATTGGTTTAAGTCTACCATAATTTTTTCTTGGGGCATTAACTTTTTACCCCTTTTTTTGATTGGCGCAGCTTCAATGATATCGGCACTGCGCAGTAATTCCCAGGTGGCATTGACCGCCACGGTTCGAGACGCTGAGGACGACGGACGTGCCCAGGCAACGAGTGGCTTCAACTTCAGCTCGCTCACTAAGTTGCCCGTCCGGTTGGTCAACCACGCTTTGAACACCGGCAGCTGCCACTGATCCGGCACTTGTTGCCACTGACTCACGATCAGTCCACCAGCTTTCGTCATCACGGTTGGCAATAACGTTGCTACCATCTGCTGCTTAGCTGCCAACAAGTCGGCCAACTGCTGTTGATAATCCGCAACATGGTTGAGCAACTGCGGATTGACCGTCATCAGCTCCGGGACGACACGTTGTCGAATCCGATTACGCGTCAGCTGGACGTCTTGATTCGTGACATCTTCAAAGTACGTGACATCGTGTTGGGCCGCATAGTCTCTTAGCTCCGCCTTCGACCAATTCAGTAGCGGTCGTACCAATTGTCCGCCCGCAAACGGCCGACTAGCAGCGATTCCCGTCAATTGCGCGATGTCGCCACCGCGTGCTAGCTTCATTAAATAGGTCTCAACTTGATCATTGGCGTGATGGGCCGTCAACACGGCTTTCGCCCCCGTTGTTTGCATGACCCGGGTGAAAAACTGATACCGGAACTGCCGACCAGCTGCTTCAACACCATGTTCGGGATGGTCCGTTGCCTGCCAGTCCGCCAACTTTAAGTCCAGCTGATGCTCCTGACAATAACGTTGCAAGTACGCCGCCTCGGTCTGGCTCTGCGTCCGTAAATGGTGATTAACGTGCGCCACAATTAGCTGTGGCCGCTCCGTCACCGGCAATTGTTGTAACAATCGCAACAACACCATCGAATCCACTCCCGTCGATACCGCCACCACGACCGTCACTTGCGGCGACAAAAGTCTCGCGGCTGCCAACCGCCGATTGAATTTTTGAATTGGAGTCATTTGACACCTCCTATCTATAGAACATCATTCTTCATTGTATATTGACATTTCAAAATCAAAACCGACCAGCTTGGGACCACCGGAAACAAAGCGAGACAGTCATGTTCGTCTGCATCGGGTTCGTCCTAGTCCGACTTCCGGGGCCGGCTGACAACGCTGGAACGCAGCCGACATCGATTTGAACTCACGCAGCAACCCACTGCGCAATTTCAAATACGAGTCTTATTCTAAGCCGGAAGAAGACCACTTCCGACTAAGAATAATTTGGCTACTGAGCATTGTCCGCCACCCCCTTCAGTCGGGAAGCCGTTCGAATGGCGGATGAACGGCCACCTAACTTGGTGCAATTGACCACTGAATATTAGTAGAATGATCCTTCATGCAAACTATGAGCTAGTATCTCTTGATTGGCAATCGGATGTGGAATTTAAATGTCAAATGACCTAGATACTACTGAATAATTCCAATTAATAGGCTCCTAGAGGTGGATGACGGACTCACCGTTTGTTAAAGATCAAGGCTTATACACTTTGAATACATGTCGAGTGGTGTCTAGAAATTCAACGGCCCCGTACACCATGAGAATTACGAAGATAACCTAAGCTTTCAATCAAACCTAACCACAAAGTTAGATAACAGACTATCAGTCGACTAAGAATCAAAAACCAGTTTTTCAAAAATTGAGTCCGCACATGTTCGCCTTTCGAATACCATCCCGGCTGGAGGTATTCGGGGCAAGGCCCAGTGACTTTCAGAGTGTGAGGTTCAGACGGGTTGGGACTGAGGATTAGCCTAGCTAGAGCGTTAAGTGGTGAACTTCCGCTTGGCGTTCTGGCGTAGCTAACCGGAAGTCCCAGTCTGACCCGAACACGTTTTATCCATATCGCAGCCAACGTGAAAGACCAGTATTTAAGACGTGGGTTATCGGCTTAAATCTGTGTCCACCACGTTCCGGCCATTGTCCAGAATGCCTGGAAGCCGGCCCAGGACGGCACTACCACTGCGAGTTTACGCCAACTCGCCCTATTTCCAGCGTCCCTAAGCTGGCCTGCCGTTGACTATGAATTAGTACCGCCGCCAAGTTTTGAACAAAAAAAGCACGGTCTGACTTTAGTCGCACCGTGCTTCTCAATTTAACTAGATTAATGGCAAGTCACTAAGTTTAGCTACGACGACCGCCACGGCCACCGCGTTTACCTTCCGTATTACGCTTTAAGGTCGCTAACCGATCCTCGCTGTCCTTTAAGAAACCAGACATCAACGAGTCAAAGTCCTGCTTCTTAGGTTCATGTTGCCGTGATTGGTAACGGCCACCGCCATTACCGCCGCGGCTATGAAAATTATTGCTGTGTTCACGATGATTACCATTGGATTGGCGTTCGCCACGACCATGGTTATTGCCTTGATGATTATTGTTTGGACGGCCACCACCTTGGTGATTGCCATGATGTTCACGTTCACCCTGTGGCTTGTCAACGGCTTTACGAATTGATAAGCCAATCTTACCGTCGTCACCGACTGATAAGACTTTGACCGTCACTTCATCGCCAACACTCAAGACGTCATGGATGTCCTTCACGAACCCATCGGAAACTTCACTGATGTGTACCAGCCCAGTTTGATTATTACCCAAGTTTACAAATGCACCAAAATTCGTAATCCCAGATACCTTACCAGTGACTTTTGTTCCTACTTCAATTGCCATAAAAAAAGTTGTTCCTCCTATGAAATAATGGTTTTAGTATAGCATACTTTGTGAAATGTTGAGTTATACATTTAAGCAATTATCAAAAAGTGGTCTACCTACATAAAGCAGACCAAATTCCCGACTAGTTGGCAGTTACGTCCGCAGCGCTGTCATTTGGTAAGCTGTAGACCGTTTCGCCACTCTTCGTATAATCATACTTTGAACGTAATAACTTTTGTAAGTAATCCTTATTATTCAGCTGTTTGATCTGACCTTCAAGTTGGTCATTTCGCTGCTGCACCTTTTTTAATTTAACTTGACTGGTCGCAACTTGGCGGTTCATCTGGTGCAGATTAGACCGCGTATTAATTAACTGAAAGCCTAAAAATAATATCAACGCGCCGAACACCGCAACAATCAAAACAAACCGTCGCCGTCGCACCTGTGAGACTCGCTGGGCTTGCCCATGCTCATTAGTTGCAACTTGGCGGATGTAATCATTATCTAACTGTTTGATTTTATCCCGTGACCCATTCGTCATGTTGGTCCAGTCCTTTCAAATTGGGTTGCCTAAATTATAACAACTTCACCGGCTGGTGTAAACGACATCATTACGATTAAATCAACGCTTACGACCATTTTAATGAACGGATGTCCACAATTAATCGCTGAATGGTTGCCGATAATCCGTTTTATAATCTTCACTGACAATATCATACATTAATTCGGCATCATTTTTCTTGGTCGTTTCCAATAATTGCGTCACTTTGACCGTTAATGTCTTATTACCAAAGCTAATGACCAGTTCATCACCAACACTGACGTTGCTAGATGACTTGGCGACTTTGCCGTTGATTTGAATCCGGCCCTTGTCCGCAATTTCCTTGGCGACCGAACGCCGTTTAATAATCCGTGATACTTTTAAAAATTTATCTAATCGCATACTCATGAATGATGTTCCTTTCCTTTTGCAACGGCCTTAATCAGCCGTTTTCCGTATGGTAAGACTAACCACTCGCGAATCGTGAATAGTCGGGCATAAATCGCGCCGGCTAAGAAGACGATCACGCCGAGTACGACCCCAACGACCGTCACGATTCCCGCCATTCCGCGCGTATTTGCGAGGACCGGGTTGACGAGCGCAGTCATCTGATGGCTGGCAAAAATCACCACGACGCCCATCACCGCACTAATGACGAGTAGTTTAATCAAATAACCACTCTCTAATAACACTTGTTGTAGATCTTCAGGCGAACCGAGCCACATCACCGCAAACATCACGGCTAAGCTGAGTACGGTCACCGCACTAGCCCCGTTAATGCCGTAGTGAACAACAAAAATATAATTAGCCAGTACCTTGGTTGCCAGACCAGCAATAATGCCAATAATCATGGCGGTATACTGGTTCAAACTTTGCAGAACGCTCGTATACGTCGTGATGAGGGCGGCAAACAAAATACTAATAATATAAATTCTCAGCGCGGTGGTCCCTTCTAGTGAGCCAAATAGGAGTCGGTTGATTTGCGGCATCAAGGCAATTAAGCCGACAGTTGCCGCCATCGACAAAGCTAGGCTCACGTGGACCATCGCCTGGGTCTGACGTTTAAATTCAATGGGTTGACGTTTGGCAAGCGCATCCGTCAGCGCCGGTAACAAGGTCGCCGAAAAGGCAGTCGCCACGACTAACCCGAGTTGGACTAACGGTTGCCCCCGGTCATAGACCCCTTTCAAGGCCTTGGCGACGTCTGGTAACTGGCCCTGGTGAACGAGTCCCCGCATCACGGTGAACGAATCCACGAGTTGTAGTAAGATCACGACGGCCGCGACCAGACAGAGCGTCCCGCCTTCCACGATAAACCGTTTGGTCAGCTTACGATAACTCGGCAATGGTCGGGTTGCAGCGGGCGCAGGTGCCAATAAATATTTCAACCCAAAAGTGGTAAAAATCAGTGAGGAGCAAATCGCCGCAATCGGCGCGGAGCTCATTGCCCACGTGCCCATATGGTAATTGTCCCAACCGAGTCGGACGCTGAAGTAGGCTGCCATAATAATGATGCCGACCCGGACGACCTGCTCAATTAGCTGGGAGACGGCGGTCGGGCCCATCAAAAACTTGCCCTGATAGTAGCCACGGCCCGTCGCCAGCCACGGCATGAAGATAAACATCCACGCGACCGCACTAATAATCGGTGCCAAGCTGGCATCACCCATATGAACCGCAATCCAAGTCGCCCCCAGCTGGAGGCCAAAGAAAACGATCAACGACAGCCCGGTCAAAATATGGAAGGCCCGCCGCGCAATCAGTGACTTGCTGGTCTCATCCGGTTGCTCCGCCACTAACTTTGAAATGAAATTTGGAAACCCATTTAACGCAAAGGTCATCCCAATGCCGTATAAGGGGTAAATTTGTTGATAAACGTAAAATCCCGTATTACCAACCATGTTCTGTAATGGAATTCGGTATACCGCGCTCAGTATCTTAGCGACTAATGAGGATATCGATAAGATGAGTGCGCCTTTGAACATGGTGTTCAAGTGATCCTTTGGCATAACCAATCCCTTCTACCGAGCGACTCGGTGCTTTCATTTAACTGACTGACTGAATTTCCCAGTCAGATGTGCCGACCAGCCTGACCACGACGCGTTGTCACGAGGCGCCACACCGGAAGCCAGAATTCGCTCACGATACTGACAGTCAGTCACAACTTTTAACTGGCCATCCATGTAGGTGACCGGTTAAAAATCGCTGTCAGCCACGCGACTTAGGACGCACTGGCGACATCATCTTCTGCCAAGATCAAACTGAGCTGTTCGACAAACTGAGTTAACTGTTCGAGCCATTCATCCTGTTGCATCTTCGGTTGAATGACTAATTTAACCTTCATTTTATCATCATCAATTCCAACTGTCGCTTTTAATTTGGTTTTTGCTAAGGCCTTAAAAATATCTTTAGTATCTAGCTTAGCAGTGCCCTGTTGCGATAACGTCAATTGTAAGTCACTGTCTTCACGCTGGATTTTTTCAATCAGCGCATCATCGGCTAACATCTTAAGTTTGCCGACTGCCAACAACCCTGCTACTTCAACCGGATAATCGCCAAAGCGATCCATCAAATCATCTTGAACTTCCAAGTACTGATCGTTGTTTTCCAACTGCCGAATTCGCTTATAGATTTCAATCTTTTGCCGTTCGTCTTCAATATAAGACGTTGGCAAGTAAGCTTCGATGCCCAGTTCGACGGTCGCATCCGTCTTGACTTTCGCAGCCTGACCCCGTTTCTTAGCCACCGCTTCCGACAGCATCTGCGTATAGAGGTCATACCCGACCGAGTCGATGAAACCATGTTGTTGCTTACCCAGCAAATTCCCAGCGCCACGAATCGAGAGGTCACGCATCGCGATTTTGAAACCAGAACCCAATTCTGTGAAGTCCTTGATGGCTTGGAGCCGTTTTTCACCGACTTCTGTCAAAACTTTGTCCTGTTGATAGGTGAAGTAGGCATACGCCACTCGACTACTACGACCGATCCGTCCCCGCAATTGATACAGCTGCGATAAGCCCATCCGGTCCGCATTCTCCACGAACAAAGTGTTGACGTTTGGAATATCGACCCCGGTCTCGATGATGGTCGTCGTCACAAGCACATCGTATTCACCACGAATGAAGTCGTAGAGAATTCCTTCCAGCTGTGACTCGGGCATTTGGCCGTCAATATGCGCGACGGCGGCATCCGGCACTAGGTCCTTAATCTGCGCCACGACTTTATCAATATCATGCACGCGATTATGCAAGTAAAAGACCTGACCGTTACGCTGCATTTCACGCTCAATACCTTCCTTGATAACGCCAAAATTCTGAGCCATGACGTACGTTTGAATCGGATAACGGTTCGTTGGTGGCGTCTCAATCACAGATAAGTCCCGGACGCCCAGCATCGACATGTGTAGCGTTCGTGGAATCGGCGTCGCGGTCAATGTCAGGACATCGACACTGGCCTTCAATGATTTCAGCCGTTCCTTATGCTTCACACCAAACCGTTGCTCTTCATCGATAATCAATAAGCCCAGGTCGGCAAACGCGACGTCCTTTGATAACAGGCGGTGCGTCCCGACGACGATATCTAGCTCCCCATTTTTGAGTTGTTGGACCGTCTCTTTCATTTCCTTGCTAGTCCGGAAACGTGACAGCATGCCAACGTTGATTGGATAGCCTTCAAAGCGATTGAGCATCGTCTCGTAATGTTGTTGGGCCAAAATCGTCGTTGGCACCAGGAAGGCAACTTGTTTTCCGGCTTCAATCGCCTTAAACGCCGCCCGTAAGGCAACTTCGGTCTTTCCATAACCAACGTCACCGACTAGCAAGCGGTCCATTGGTTTGGGCCGTTCCATGTCATACTTGATTTCGTTGATACTCCGCAATTGGTCTGGTGTTTCGGGATATGGAAAATCATTGTCAAAGTCTTCTTGATAGCTGTCGTCAGGTGGAAAGGCATAGCCCTTCTCCGCTTCACGTTTGGCATACAAATCCACGAGTTCATCCGCAATGTCCTCAATCTTGGCCGCGACTTTGCGCTTGGCTTTGGTCCACTCAGTCCCACCTAACTTGTTGATCTTAGGCGTCTTCGATTCGGATGAAACGTACTTCTGGACCAAGTTCAGCTGCGTGACTGGAATAAAGATTTTGGCGTTATTTTGGTACGCAATCGTGATGTAGTCCTGATGCACGCCGTCAACTTCCAGCGTTTCCATGCCAACGTACTTCCCAATCCCATGGTTGACGTGGACGACATAGTCTCCCGGCTTCAAGTCGGTATAACTCTTCAGCCGTTCCGCGTTCGCTAGGGTCTGCCGCCGCGGCCGCTTCTTGGCGACTTTCTTGAACATTTCCTGTTCAGTGACGATCACCAGTTTGCCATCCGGAAATTCAAACCCGTTTTGCAAACTCCCCTGAACGATCTGGACTTCTCCTGGTTGTAAATTGGTCGCCTTAGTCATTACCGCTTCGATTTCAAAATCATCGAGGGTATCACTGACTTTGGTCAGGCGCTCGGCTTCCGACACCATCAAAACAACCGTCTGTTGCAGTTTATGCCAGCGATCCAATTCAGTCTTCAAGGCCGGCAATTGCCCGAAGAATTCTTGCATCGGTCGGGTCCGCACGTTGGTCACTTGCGCCAACCGAACGTTCCCGATGCCTTTTTGGAAGAGTGAGATCAATAATTGCGCATGAGTGTCGTCCCGCAACAAATCCCGAATGTCATTGCCGTAACTGGCCGTTGCCAGCACCCGATGATGGGCAAGCTGGTCGGTGACCCAGTCAGCTTCTTGGGTCAATAATTGTTGTTCGTTATCTAATAGCCGCGAATATTCTTCAAAAATCACCAGGCCGTTTTCAGCCACGTAGTCTAAAATACTGGTCTTACTGTCATATAAATAATCACCGTACAATAACAAATCATTGCCGATAATCCCTTTTTGCATATCAGCCAAGGGTTGCGCCAGGTTATCCGCTAAAGTCTGACGATCAGCTGGTTTGAGCTTCTTACTCTCCGTTGCCATCGCGGCCTTTAACCGCTCGGCCCCGGCCGTCATCATGTCATCGGTCAAAATAAAATCGGTCGCTGGCAAAACGGTATACGCGTCGAGTGATTCTACTGAACGTTGCGTCTCTGGATCAAAATACTTCAGGGTGTCGATCTCAGTATCGAAAAAGTCTAAGCGCAACGGGTAATCCGCATCGAGCGGGTAGATATCCACGATTGAGCCCCGGACGGCATAGTCACCAGGCCGTGCAACCAACTTTTCTTTGACGTAGCCCATCTCATGTAATTGATGTTGGAGCACTTCTAAGTCAATATCCTTGCCAACCGCTAAGGATAAAGTCGCTGCTTTGAATTGTTCGACCGGTGGTAAAAACCGACGGGCACCCGCAACGGAGGTCACGACTACCGCTGGCTGCGGACTGAGCAAGGCGTTGAGTGCCTCGACCCGTTGTGCCCGTGATTCTGGTGAACTGGTCGCCACCTCGGTCGCAATCATCTCTTCTGCCGGGAACAGATAGACTTGGTCTTCATCTAATAGACTGGTCAAATCATCCACTAACTGACTCGCATGAAAACCATTGTCAGTCACGATCAATAATGAATGCGTTAATTGATGAAATAGCGCACTTAAATAAACCGTTCTCGCCGAACCGTTTAATCCTGTAATCAATTGACGACTGTGCGGACTAATTGCCGCTAAAATCGTTTGAAAGTCGGGCGTTTGCTCAACAATCGTCTCAATATCCATACTGTGTTTCCTCCCGGGCTAGTTATACTGATTCATAACTGCCGCAAAATCATCGTTTGCTAACCACGCTTCGATTGCCGCCAAAGCGGTCGTCTTCGCATCTTCAAACTGGGCCACTTCCGCCGGTTTAAACTTACCGAGCACGTAATCGACCACGGACATCTTTTGTGGGTGGTCAATGCCGACCTTGACGCGCTTGAAATGCTGGTCACCGACATGGCTGATAATACTCTTAATGCCATTGTGACCGCCCGCGGAGCCCTTTTGTTTCAAACGGACCTTACCGAGTGGCAAATCTAAGTCGTCGTGAATGACCAGCAAATCTGCCGGCTCAATATTGTAGTAACTCATCAGTGGGCCGACCGCCCGACCCGAATCATTCATATAAGTCGACGGTTTGACTAATAAAATCTTCTCACCATTCTGAAATGCAGTCGCCACTTGAGCTTCAAACTTACTGGTTTGAAAATCAGCATTCAACTTAGCTGCTAATTCATCAATTATCATAAAGCCGACATTGTGCCGTGTCTGGGCGTACTGGCGCCCGATATTACCTAATCCAACGATCATTTTCATTACGTTTATCTACTCCCATTACTTGGCCTACCAAAACAGGCCGAACCGGTTATCCACCGATTCGGCAACTTAGCGTGGACCAGCCAGGCTCGTCACACGCGCACCGCACCAATTCAGCTGGGCGGTGCTCAAAAGTTAGCGTTTATTAAGTGCAGTAAGTATACCACAAAGCGCTTGTTGACGCCCGTCAAAGGATTTCGGCAAGATTGCTAACAATCACATGAGAAGCATGTTCAATTCCACACTTGGCTGGCGCAAATATGTTACAATACAACCGTAAAACTAAATTTTCATTATGAGAGGATGACTTATTTTGTCAAGCATGCCAAATCATCAAAAAGTTGTGTTAGTCGGCGACGGCGCTGTTGGTTCTAGTTACGCTTTTGCCATGGCACAACAAGGAATTGCTGAAGAATTTGTAATTGTCGATGTTGTTAAGGATCGGACAAAGGGTGACGCCCTTGATCTTGAAGACGCCCAAGCTTTCACCGCTCCCAAGAAGATTTACTCCGGCGAATATTCTGATTGCAAGGACGCCGACTTAGTTGTGATTACTGCTGGTGCCCCACAAAAGCCTGGCGAATCACGTTTGGACTTAGTTAACAAGAACTTGAACATTTTATCATCAATCGTAAAACCAGTTGTTGACTCCGGCTTCGACGGTATCTTCTTAGTTGCCGCTAACCCAGTTGACATCCTGACTTACGCCACTTGGAAATTCTCTGGTTTCCCAAAGGACCGCGTCATTGGTTCCGGGACTTCCCTAGATACTTCCCGTCTACGGGTTGCGTTAGGCAAGCAATTCAATGTTGACCCTCGTTCCGTTGATGCTTACATCATGGGTGAACACGGTGACTCTGAATTCGCTGCTTACTCAACTGCAACTATCGGGACTCGCCCTGTACGCGACGTTGCTAAGGAACAAGGCGTTTCTGACGACGACTTAGCTAAATTGGAAGATGGCGTTCGGAACAAAGCTTACGACATCATCAACTTAAAGGGTGCAACCTTCTACGGTATCGGGACTGCATTAATGCGGATCTCAAAGGCCATCTTACGTAATGAAAATGCCATCTTACCTGTCGGCGCCTACATGGACGGCCAATATGGTTTGAATGACATCTACATCGGGACACCAGCCGTTATTGGTGGGACTGGTTTGAAGCAAATCATCGAATCCCCACTTTCAGCTGATGAACTGAAGAAGATGCAAGATTCTGCCGCTACTTTGAAAAAAGTGCTTAACGACGGTTTAGCAGAATTAGAAAACAAATAATCCGAATTAATTAAGCTTACATGCGCACGCTCAACCGACCACTCGCTGGCCTGAGCGTGCGTTTTAATTTGCTCCCATCAAGCTTAGGCGTGACTAGTCAGTTAATTTGTCATGAATCATGATTAAAACGTGCGGTTCTTAAGTTCAAAAGCTGCCAGCTAAGACCCGCTGGAAACAAAGCGAGTTCGCGTAAACTTGCAGTGGAAGGCGCGTCTTATACCGGCTTACAGGCATTTCTGACAACGCTGGAACGTGGTGGACACAGATTTAAGCCGACAAACCACGTCTTAAATACTGGTCTTCCACTAACCAAGCATAAAACGCTTGCTAAGTGGAATTTCACCACTGAGCATTGTCAGAAATACCTTCCAGCCTGGATGGTATTCGAAAGGCAGACATGGATCCACCCAACTTTTTGTTAGATTAATCGTTGGTTCTTAACATACGGTAATTTTGACATTAAACTGTCAGACCAGTTTCTAATAGTTGCTAATTTTTTTACGCATGCTTTAAAGCTTCTGACTAGTAGCTGCACTGAACTTGTTAGAGTTTTATCCAGTCGTTTGAGATATCAAAGTCTCGAATTATGCACGAAGGTAATTTTATCGACTATATTCAAGACTAGTGTCCGTTGAAATTAGTGAATTATACTCAGTAATATTCTCAGTACTAAAATGCCATAAAGTATCATCAATATCGATTATAAGTTTGCTCGAAGGACCAGTTTCCTAATATTCAGTAGTCAATTGTACCCAGATAGGTGGCCGTTCATCTGCCATTCGAGCGGCTTCCCGACTGTAGGGGCTGGCTGACAATGCTCAAGGGCGAAGTTCTTCTTGTCCGGGTGGTCTTCCCGGGCTAGAAGAAGACTCGTATTTGAAATTGCGCAGTGAACTTCTGCGTGAGTTCAAATCGATGTCCGCCCTGTTCCAGCGTTGTCAGCCGGCCCCGGAGGTCGGATTAGGACGCTCACCGGCTGACGAACAGGAAACCACCGACTGGCACGTTTTAATCATCTATAATGCCAAAGAATAACTCAACGCGTGACTGGTCGTTAATCGTTAAATAAGCAAATATTAACGCGCGTACCCCAGATTTAATAATTTCTTATCACGATTCCCAGCCTTGACGTTTGCACTCGCGCCACTTCTGTTATAAGGTGAGTTTATTACAAATAGATGGAGGACCAACTAATTATGAAGCATAAACGCGGGCTAATCGTCGGGGGCAGCATCCTCGGTCTTTTAGTCATCGGGTACGTTGTCACCAGTCTGGTCTGGCAACACCAACAAACGTTCCTCACGAATACTTCGGTGGCCGGCGTCGACGTTAGCGGCAAAACCGCAGCGCAAGCCGCACCCAAGGTCAATCGGGCCTTAGAACACCGAACCTATCGAATTATTGAAAATGGCAAAACGGAATATCACTTTACAAGTAAGTCGGCCGGTATCACGATCAATACCAAAAAAGATTTGACCAAGCTGGTTGCCAAGCAAAATTATTGGCGCTGGCCGCTCGCCCTCTTACAATCAGCACAAGCCGCTGACTCAGCTGCGGTCGGACAATTGACGATCAAGCACAGTGATTTGAATGCACTCCTGCAAAAAATCACGACGACTGCTAATCAGACCAAACGAACCAAGACTGAGAACGCCAAGTTAGTTTATAAAAATAATCAAGTGGTGATTCAAAAAGAAGTGCAAGGGACCGAACTTGACCAAGCCAAGTTGAAGACCATTGTGACCAAGGCCATCAGTAATGGGCAGTCCCAAATTGCCCTGAAAAAGGCCTACGTCACACCAACGGTAACTAGCACAAGTGCCAGTTTGAAAACTGCTAAGACCAAATCGGCCAAATACGCGAGTGAAACAGCGACCTATAATATCAACGGTCACAAGTTCACGATTCCACACGACTTGATTCTCAGTTGGATCAAAGTCGATAAACAGGGCAAGGTCAGCCTCGACCAAAGTGCCGTCTTGGCCTACGTCAAAAAGCTCAATGATAAGTATCATACTTATCACACCACGCGGAAGTTCAAGAGTACTGCCCGCGGCACGGTCACGGTCAGCGGTGGTTTCTATGGTTGGACGATAAAAACTGAGTCTGAAGCCAAAGCATTAGCTGCTGAGATTCTAAAAGGTAAAGACTTCACCCGCTCGCCAATTACTAGCGGCTCCGGCTATAACAACAACGGGACCGACATTGGCAACACCTACGTCGAAGTCGATAAAGTCAACCAGCACATGTACGTCTACGTGGATGGCAAGCTCAAAGTTTCGACCGACGTTGTGACTGGGAAACCAGGTAAGCACGCCACCACGACTGGTGTCTGGTATATCTGGAACAAGGAAAAGAACGCCACTTTGAAGGGTGACAATGATGATGGCTCAAGCTATTCGCAGCCCGTCTCCTACTGGATGCCATTTGATGACACTGGTGAAGGGATTCATGATTCATCCTGGCAAACCCATTACGGTGGCACTTGGTACAAGAAGCACGGGTCGCACGGTTGTGTGAACACCCCGCCTTCCGTCATGAAGAAAGTCTACGCGGCCGTTCCTGAAGGTACGCCTGTGATTGTTTTCTAATTTAAATTTAATTTAAAGAAGCCGGCCTGACAACGTTCAGACCGGCTTTTGACGCCCATTTTTACGGCTTGCGGTTGCAGAATGATACCAGCTTAGGGCGGTTTTATGGTATTATTTATTAAAACAAACTAATAAATCTGGGGGACCAACTGCTATGCTATTAAAAACACTCGTTAAGCCTAAAGAACGCCTCGTCACGATTACGGCTGACGCAACTTTAGAAGACGCCTTAAAAGTCTTGGAAGATTCTGGCTTCCGCTGTGTGCCAATCTTAGACGAAACTGGCCATATTTTCCGCGGTAACATTTACAAAATGCATATCTACCGCCACAAGTCCCGGGGTGGCGACATGTCACTTCCCGTCACGACCTTACTGAAAAACGCGACGAAGACGATTCAAGTCGATTCAGCGTTTTACAACATCTTCTTCTCCATCAAAGATTTGCCATACATCGCCGTTCTCGACGAACACGGCTACTTTTACGGCATCTTGACGCATACGCGCCTGCTGGATATGCTGTCTCAATCTTGGAACGTCAACGTCGGCAGTTACGTCCTCACCGTTGTCTCCGTTGGTGAACGTGGTGACTTAGCCGCCATGGCAAAAATCATCACTAAATACACGTCCATCGCCGGCTGTTTGACCCTGGACGTTCAAAATGGCACCTTGGGCTACCGGACCCTCTTCACCCTGCCAGAAAACGTCGACAGCGAAAAACTCAAACGCATCATCGATAACTTGAACCGCAAGCAATTCAAAGTTATCGAAGTTGAAGACTTACAAGCTGAATAGTCAGTATGCTTTGGCTGCCGCATTAAGAATTGGATTCTTGATGCGGCTTTTTTTTGTACGCTGGGTCAGATGTCCTGTTCGTCAGCCGATGCGCGCCTTAGTCCGACCTCCGGGGCTGGCTGACAACGCTGGAACAGGGCGGACATCGATTTGAAATCACGCAGAAACCCACTGCGCAATTTCAAATACGAGTCTTCTTCTAGTCCGGGAAACCCGCCCAGACAAGAAGAATTTCGCCCTTGAGCATTGTCAGCCAGCCCCTCCAGTCGGGAAGCCGCTCGAATGGCGGATGAACGGCCACCTATCTGGGTGCAATTAGCCACTGAATATTGGGAGACTGCTCTTTCAGACAGACTTTAAATCAGCATCGCTAATGATTTTGACAGTTAAATACTGAGAAATGGATGAATATTATCAACTAGTCCTGACAAAAATTAGTCTCCAAGCTAGCCGATAGTATCGCCAATCATGTAGAATCTATGGCTCTGCTATCTTCGTCGACAAGGAAATTCCCAATAATGTTCAGTAATATTGACGGTTGATTGAATCAAAGCAGCGTATACCAACTTAGTGATTGCATCGAACTAGTCTTACAGTTCGATGCTAAAATGACTCGTTACTAAGAATCAACGACTAGTTCATCAAAAGTTGGGTCCGCAAATGTCTGCCTTTCGAATACAATCCCCGACTGGAGGGCGTTTCTGACGATGCTCAGCGATGAAATTTCACTTAGCAAGCGTTTTGTGCTTGGTTAGTGAAAGACCAGTATTTAAGACGTGGGTTTCGGCTTAAATCTGTGTCCATCGCGTTCCAGCGTTGTCATAAATGCCCGGAAGTCGGCATAGGACGTCACCACAACTGTAGGTTTACGCTAACTCGCTCTATTTCCAGCGGGTCACAGCTGGCCGCTTTTGACTTTGATTTTGACTTTGATTTTGCACTGAACCTCAATCCAACCCAAAAAGACCGTTACAATCACCGACATGAATCGGGATTGTAACGGTCTTTTAGGTCATCTAGACACGAGTTGACCTATTGAATCCGGTCACTAAAGTGTAAGATGCGATCTAAGCTATACATAATTGGTGCGGTAATACTCATGATAATTAATTCGGATAATGCGGTCGTGAGGTAGGTCGGCCAGAATGCGACGCCGCTACTCATCATGGTAATCATGAGGGCAATCATGAACATGGAAACGGTGAAGAGGAAGATGTTCAGTAACATCCGCTGCCACACCGTCTTCAGCTTGGGTGCGAGCCACGTCAAAATCAGTAAGGCCAATAAGGATTGGCCACCACCGAATAGGACGTTGAGTAGGCTGGCACCTGGGCCAAAGGCGTCAAATAAGATCACCCCGGCAACGATACCCCAGATATACTTGCGATTGAAAACTGCCAAATGATTCAGGCCTTCTGAAACCCGAAATTGAATGGCGCCCGAGGCCAGACTGAAGGCTGCGGGACCGAGACATAGTACGACATACATTGCAGCGACCAGGGCGTTAATGATCCATGGTCGAATTTTGGATTGCGTCATCCGCTTGATTCCTCCTAGTTTTTTAACGTGGGATGGTTACGAACCACGTATTGATTATGAAACAAAGCGAATATTATCGTAGCACGCACTCAGCTTTCCCGCAAGCTAGCTAGGCAAAAATGCTGTCGGGAATAAATAGATCACCTAAAGTTGCGGCCATGACTGCCTTGATTGCAGGCATCCGGTTGGCGGCCTCCTCGAAGACGACTGATTGTTTACTTTGGAAGACATCGTCGGTGATTTCAAACGCCGCAAGCTGGTACTGCTCACCGAGTTTGGCACCGAGGTCAGTCTGATGGTCATGGAGTGCTGGTAAACAGTGCATGACGATGGTCGTGTCCTTGCCAGTCGCCGCTAACAGGTCGGCATTGATTTGGAATGGCAAGAGTTGTTTGATTCGTGCGCCATAATCGACCTGTTCACCCATGGAAACCCAGACATCCGTATATACGGCATCCGCTTGGGCTACGGCCTGCTGCGGGTCGGCCGTGATCACAACGGTACTTCCGGCAGCTTGCGCGTATTGTTGTGCTAACGCGGTCACGTGTGCATCGGGTTGGAGTGCTGCGGGTGCGCCGATTGCCATGTTAATACCGAGCATGGCGCCAGCAACTAACAAACTGTTGGCCATATTATTGCGCCCGTCACCAACGTACGCCAGTGTCAGCCCTTTTAAATGTCCAAAATGTTCTTTGAGCGTCAAGAAGTCAGCTAAAATCTGAGTTGGATGCCAGTCATCCGTTAGACCGTTCCATACTGGCACGCCACTGTATTTTGCTAAGTCTTCGACAGTGGCCTGTTTGAACCCCCGAAATTCGATGCCGTCATACATTGAGCCCAGCACTTTGGCCGTATCAACGACCGATTCCTTGGTGCCGAATTGAATATCGTTTTTGCCGAGGAATTCAGGATGTGCGCCCAGGTCATTGGCTGCGACCGTAAAAGCCGAGCGCGTCCGCGTTGAAGTCTTTTCGAAGAGTAATGCGATATTTTTACCTTGTAAGTAAGGGTGCGGGATATGTTGCGCCTTAAGTGCTTTTAAATGACTCGCGAAATCGATCAGATAAGTCAATTCTGCGGGTGTAAAGTCGATTTCTTTTAAAAATGACTGGCCTTGAAAATGATTAGTCATACCTTTAAACCTCCGTCGTTAAAGCTGATAAAACTTGCGTGATCGTGGCAACACCGGCTAATAAGTCGTCGGGCTGCATCACGATTGGTGGTAATAAGCGTAACGTATTATCCCCAGCCGATAGCGTCAATAAGCCAGCTGCTTGTAATTGGGTAATGACTTGACTGACGGGCAGTTGCTCATCCAAATGAATCCCGACCATCAAGCCCTTACCCGTCAATTGTTTGACGGCTGGTAATGGCGCTACCTGGGTTTCAAGTGCTTGCCACAAGGCTGCTGCGTGCTCCCGAACATCCGCCAACAACTCGGGGGTCAATTGCGTCAAAACGCTCTTCGCGGCTGCCATCGCGAGGGCGTTACCCGCAAAAGTCGAGCCATGGCTACCCGGACCAAACGCACTCGCGAATTGCTTGCGGCCGACCATCGCGCCAACCGGAATTCCGTTGGCGAGGCCCTTCGCAACCGTATAAATGTCGGGATCCAGGCCATAGCCTTCATACGCCATCCGGTAACCGGTCCGGCCGATTCCCGTCTGAACTTCATCGATAATCAGTAAGACGCCGGTCGCCTGACACTTCTCGTTAACGTGTTGTAACCACGCTTGCTCACCGGCGTAGACACCACCCTCACCTTGGACGACTTCGAGAATGACCACTGCTAAGTCCGGTGTGATTTGTGCTAGCGCCGCCTCATTGTTGTAAGGGGCAAAACTAATTCCTGGGACCAATGGCGCGTAACCGGCTTGAATATGGGGATTACCCGTCATCGACATTGCACCATAAGTCCGGCCGTGAAAGGAATGTTGGAAGGCTAAGATATTAGTCTTGCCCGTATATTTGCGGGCGAGTTTGAGCGCCGCTTCGTTGGCCTCGGTCCCGGAATTGGCAAAATACACCAACCGATCCTCACCGTGGGCTAATAAACCGGCGACTTGGTCTTGCAAATCATTTTCATAAAGATTCGAGGTGTGCCAGATGTGCGTCAATTGCTCAGCGACTGCCTGCTGGATCTGGGGTTGATGATAGCCAAAGTTGCAGACCCCGATACCGGCTGTGAAATCTAAGTATGTGTTGCCGTGATTGTCCGTCAAGTGGACGCCTTGACCGTCTTCAATCACAAATGGGAACCGTTGGTAAGTTGGAAATACGTGTTGCATGGTCATACGGCCACCTCCTGAATAATTGCTGTACCGGGACGATCAATGGCATTCGTAATCACTGCCTGCTTGACACCGGTCTGAATTGCGGCGATTGCCGCGCGTACTTTGGGCTGCATCCCCGCTGTGATAACGGCCGTTTGAATCAGTCGCTGGGCCTGATGGGGCGAAAGCGACGTCATCAGATTGCCGTGGTGCATGATGCCGGGAACATCCGTCAACAAGACTAACTTTTCTGCATGTAATTGTTGTGCTAAGACTGTTGCCGCCATATCGGCATTGACGTTCAACCACTGGCCATTCTCTGTGAGGGCCAAGGGTGCCAAAACGCCAATGTGGTGGGCCAACAGTTGGCCGAGTTGGGTGTCGTCGACTGCCGTGATGCGGCCAACATAGCCTAGCTGTTGGTAATCAACGAGTTCACCCGTCAACAACTGATTGTCGGCAGCGTTCAGCCCGAGTACCGGTAGTCCATGCTGACTGAGTTGGCTCAGCAATGCTGGTTGCGCATCCCCTAACAGCGCTAGTTTGGTCAAATTAAGAGTGGCGGCATCCGTGACACGCAAGCCGTTGACCTTTTTGACTGGTAGCGCCAATTCATCCGTCAGCTGCGTAATCATCGGGCCACCGCCGTGTACGATCAATAGTTGATAGTCTTGGTCAAGCCAGTGCTGTAACTGGGCGAAAAACGTCGGTTGCAGTTGGTGGATCGCCTGCCCGCCAATTTTGATCACGATTAATTTTTGTATCATGTGACATCCCTCCGTTTAAGTATGGTAGCTGGCGTTGATTTTGACGTAATTGTAAGTCAGGTCACAGCCCCACGCCTGTCCACTGGCCGCGCCATGGTGCAAATCGACGTCAATCATGATTTGGCTGTCATGCAAGGTCCCTTGAACGGCGGCTAAGTCAAAGTCGACCGCCAAACTGTCCTGAACTAGTGGAATCCCATTCATTTCAATATCGACCGTATCGATGTCAATGTCCGCATCGGTCGCGCCAATCGTGCTAATAATCCGGCCCCAGTTCGGGTCTTCGCCGAAGATGGCGGCCTTCACGAGGTTAGAGCCCACGATAGCCTTGGCAATTTTTTGGCCATCGTCACCCGAGGCCGCGTGCGTCACGTTACATTCAACTAACTTGGTCGCCCCTTCGCCATCCGCCGCAATCTGCTTGGCAAGTTGCCCTAAGACATAGTGCAAGGCTTGATTAAAAATGTCGTAGTCGGTGGTCCCAGGTTCTAAGCTAGGATTGTCGGCTAACCTGTTGGCCATCGTCACGACCATGTCATTGGTAGAGGTATCGCCATCGACCGTGATTTGGTTAAATGTCGAATCCACGTTGGTACTCAGCATCGTTTGGAGCACGTCGCCGTCGACTTGGGCATCGGTCGTCACAAAACCGAGCATCGTCGCCATCTTCGGATGAATCATTCCAGACCCCTTGGCAAACCCGGTCAAGGTCACTAAATGTCCGCTCAATTCACACTGCACACAGACGGTTTTCGGATGTTTGTCAGTTGTCAAAACGGCGTAGGTCACGGCATCACTCTTAGTCGGCGTCAACTGTGGTAAGCCATTTTGGATTTTATCCATCGGTAACTGGGCCCCAATCAATCCGGTCGAAGCGACCCCAATCAAGTCAGGTGAAACGGCTAGTTTATTGGCCAGCCAGGTCTGTTCTTGTAGGGCATTCTGCCAGCCCTGCGCACCGGTACAGGAATTGGCGATGGCGCTGTTCAGCAGCAACCCCTGTAACTGATGATTATGGTCGATCATCTGCTTGGTCAACTTAGTAGGTGCCGCTTGAAACTGGTTCGTGGTGTACGTCCCAGCCGCACTGGCCGGCACTTTTGAAAACAGCCAGCCAAAGTCCTTCTTATGGCGACGCAGCCCAATATGAATGCCATCGCTGTAAAACCCATTCGGCCACTGAAAAGCGACCGTTTCAAATTTCGTATTCGTTAAAACTTGCATCTGAATAACTTCCTCTCTTATGGAACTACCGGATATGGAAACGACGAGTCATAAAACTAACAGTCATGAAACTAAGAATTATAAAACTAAAATCCTGAACCGATGAATTAAGGGAACACGGGTAATGTCGGTAGCCCCATCGTTACAGGTAACTCAAAGTAACGATTGAAGTTTTGAATCGCCTGACCCGCTGCCCCCTTCATTAAATTGTCGATGACGCTGACGACCACGATCGTATTCGTGACCGGATTATAATCGACCCCTAACGCGCAGTTGTTCGATCCAACAACGTCTTTTAAGGTCGGCATGCCAGCTGGTAAGACTTGCACGAACGGTTGCGCTTGATAGCTGTCATTAAACGCGGTCTGAAGTTGCGCCGTCGTCAGTGGTTGTTGGGCCTTGGCGTAAATTGTGGCCATGATGCCGCGTGTCACCGGAATCAGCGTCGTTGTAAATTCGATGGCCGGCACCGCTGACCACCATCGTTGTAATTGCTGCATGATTTCTGGAATGTGTTGATGCTGGTTTAATTTGTATAAACTCAAATTATCATTCACCGCAACGTAGTGACTACTATCCGTCGCACGTTTACCCGCCCCTGATAACCCTGACTTGGCATCGACGACAATCGAGGTGGGGTCAATCAACTGCTGCTGGACAAGCGGTGCTAAACCTAATAACGTTGCCGTTGCGTAACACCCGGGATTGGCAATGTAGCTCGTCAGAGGGGCTGGTAGATCTGCTAAACCGTAACTGGATTGTGCCAACGCCGCGGCTGGTGCTGGCTCACGATGATACCACTGTTGATACTGTTGTGGGTCATGTAGTCGGAAATCGCCGGATAAATCGATGACTGGAAAATGCGCTTCAATTAATGGTAAGGCGAGCTGCCGGGTGATTCCCGCCGAAGTGGCGAAGAAGACGACCGCATCGTCGCGCATAATCGTGGCCGCATCGAATGGTCGAATCTTAGCCGTTTCTTCCTGGTACATCGTGGCAACCGTCTTTAATGGAACGGTCGTCGCATCCGCATGCCCGTATAAGTGGATCTCATCAACTTGGGGGTGTTGCTTCAAGAGTCGGTACAACACCATGCCACTGTATCCCGTAACGCCAACTAGCGCGACTTGCATATAATCACCTCAAATATTCAAAAATAGTTTTCAAATCGCATATTCATGCAACGAATATGCTTCACACTATATTCTCATTGTTTTTAAAACGCAAGCTTTTTTGAAAAAATATTCAAATTAATTCAAAATAATGCATAAAATTAAGTTTATTCAGCCGTTTATACAGCTATTTTGTATTTTTAATTGACATTCGTTTCAAAATGCTGTTTACTTATCCCATTAACTAAAATGAAATTTTAACCAAATCATCAGAAAGGGTGCGATTGGGATGAACAAATACTTAACTTTAGCGGATGGCACACAGTGGATCGGAACGGCGATTGGGGATTGCCTGTTAGAGACGTCCGGACAAGTCGTCTTCAACACGGGGATGACCGGTTATCAAGAAACGCTGACGGATCCGTCCTATTTAAATCAAATGATTGCTTTTACTTACCCCTTACTTGGCAACTATGGTATTGACCCGACCGTTGCCCAAGCACCGACTGTGGGCGCACAGGCGATTATCGTTCACGAACTTGCGACTTTTGAGGATCATTATACAAGCCGTCAATCCTTAGCAAACTTCTTAACGACCCACCATGTCGCGGGTATTGAAGGCATCGACACCCGGGAGCTGACGATTCATATTCGGCAGACTGGTACGCAGATGGCGATTTTAAGTAACCAACCCGTGACTGACTTTAATGCCAAACTCGCCACATTGACGGCTCATCATCTAAACGCCGCGCCGCTACCGGCTGTGCCAGCACCGACGACGAAGCCACGGATTGCGATCCTCAACTTTGGTGAAAAAGCGGCCATTACGGCTGAGCTCCAGAAACGTGGCTGTGACGTCGTTATTCTACCTGCCATGACCAGTCTCAAGGCAATTGCGGCCTACCATCCGGACGGGATCTTACTCTCCAATGGTCCTGGCGACCCGACCGACTACGCTGCTTGCCTGCCAACGATTCGCCAGTTAGCGCACCAGTATCCACTCGCTGGCATTTGCTTGGGACATCAGTTGATTGCCCTCGCATACGGGGCTCAGACTTACCAATTACCATTTGGACACCACGGGATGAATCATCCGGTACAAGCCTGCGTTGATGGCAGCGTCATGATGACGTCGCAAAATCACGATTACGCTGTCGACCCGGCCTCCATCAAAGCTACCCCGCTGATGGTCACCCATACCGAGCTGAATGACGGTAGCATTGAGGGGCTACGTCTACCACACCAAGCCGTCATGTCCGTTCAATTTCACCCTGAAGCCCATCCGGGTCCCAAGGAAGCGGGTCAATTCTTCGATAATTTCTTACTAACGATTCAAAAGGAGGCCGTCGTTAATGCCTAAAAACACTAAAATCCATTCCATCGCCGTCATCGGGTCCGGCCCAATCAAAATCGGTCAAGCGGCTGAATTTGACTACGCCGGCACCCAGGCTTGTCTCAGTCTCAAAGCGGCTGGCTACCATGTGATTCTCATCAACTCGAACCCAGCCACCATCATGACCGACACAACGACGGCCGATGAAGTCTATTTGCAACCACTGACGCTCAGCAGTGTCACTAAAGTCTTGCAAAAAACGCGTCCCGACGCCCTACTTCCCACACTCGGCGGACAAACTGGCTTGAATCTAGCGATGGCGCTTGACCAGGCAGGTGTTCTGACGGAGTTGCACATTCAACTCTTAGGTACATCGCTGGCCACCATCAATCAAGCCGAAGACCGGGCCGCCTTTAAAGCGCTGATGAATCGGCTCCAGCAACCGATTCCCGCTAGTACAACGGTCCACCATGTTGCTAGTGCCCTGAAGTTTGCAGAAAAAATTGGCTATCCAGTCATCGTGCGGCCCGCCTTCACGCTCGGTGGTTCTGGTGGTGGAATCGCCAATAACGCCACCGAATTAACACAAACGTTACAACGGGGACTTACCATGTCACCGGTCAACGAATGTCTAATTGAACAGAGCATTGCGGGTTATAAAGAAATCGAATTCGAAGTGATGCGTGATAATCAGGGCGATAAAATCATCGTCTGTTCAATGGAAAACTTCGATCCCGTTGGTATTCACACGGGTGATTCCATCGTCTACGCTCCCGTTCAAACGTTGACGGATACCGAATATCAACGGTTACGGACCGCCGCCTTGACCATCGTTGAAGCCTTAGACATCAAAGGTGGCTGCAACGTTCAACTAGCCCAAGACCCGGCCAGTCAGCAATACTACGTCATCGAAGTCAATCCACGGGTCAGCCGTTCTTCTGC
This sequence comes from Lactiplantibacillus plantarum EGD-AQ4, assembly GCF_000463075.2. Classification (GTDB taxonomy): domain Bacteria; phylum Bacillota; class Bacilli; order Lactobacillales; family Lactobacillaceae; genus Lactiplantibacillus; species Lactiplantibacillus plantarum_A. The sequence goes on along the minus strand of NZ_AVAQ01000014.1, from coordinate 24,155 downwards.
TTTGGCCTCCAAGGCGACCGGCTATCCAATCGCCAAAATTGCTGCGGAAATTGCGGTTGGACTGAATTTATCCGAAATCAAGAATCCAGTCACCCAGACGACTTATGCCGCCTTTGAACCGGCGCTGGATTACGTCGTCGCCAAGATTCCCCGCTTTGCTTTCGATAAATTTCCGACGGCCGATGCCCATTTAGGCACCCAGATGAAAGCGACCGGCGAAGTGATGGCCATCGGGTCGACACTTGAAGAAGCGACCCTGAAGGCAATCGCCTCACTGGAAACTGATTCGACTGTTCAGACGAACTTAAAACCGAGTCACCTCGTCACGACCGCTGAATATATCGATCAGCTGACGCATCCGACCGACCAGCGACTCTTTTACCTACTTGGTGCACTCCAGGCCGGCTGGCCACTCGCCAAGCTCACTGAATTGACCGGCATCACGCCATTTTTCCTAAGCAAGTTGCAACACATTACGACACTCATCCAGGATTTAACCCACAGTGCGACAGCCAGTCACTTATTAGCCGCTAAAAAATATGGCCTGAGCTTGGCCACCATCGCGCACTATACGAACCAACCACTCGCTACCATTGCGCAATTGACTGCTGATTTACCATTCGTTTACAAAATGGTCGATACGTGTGCCGGCGAATTTGCGAGCGTCACGCCGTATTTTTACAGCACCGCCTTTGGCCAAACTAACGAGAGTCAACCGCTCGGGCACAGTATCCTCGTGCTTGGTTCGGGTCCGATTCGGATTGGGCAAGGCATCGAATTCGACTACACGACCGTCCACTGTATCAAGGCGATTCAGCAGGCCGGTTACCACGCAATCGTCGTCAACAATAATCCAGAGACCGTTTCGACCGACTTCTCAACTTCGGATAAACTCTATTTCGAACCACTGACCATCGAACGGTTGCTGCCGATCATCGAACTTGAACAGCCAGTCGGCGTCATCGTGCAATTTGGTGGTCAAACGGCCATCAACCTTGCTAAGCAGTTAACGGACCACGGCGTTAACGTTCTCGGAACGAGTGTTGCTGCCACTGATCTGACTGAAAATCGGCAGGACTTTGCGGCCTGTTTGCAACAATTAAACATTGCCCAAGCTGCCGGTACCACCGTCACTGATTTTGATGGTGCGCTCAAAGCCGCCGAGACCATCGGCTATCCACTGCTCGTTCGTCCGAGTTTCGTGCTGGGTGGCCGGGCAATGGCTATAGTGCATGACGCCCAGGAACTCACACCGGTCATTAAATCAGCCGTTGCGGCGGGTCACGGCGCCCCCATTTTGATGGATCAGTATCTGGCCGGGACCGAATGTGAAGTCGACGTGCTGTCTGACGGCACGCACTGCTTTATTCCCGGTATCATGGAACATATCGAGGGGGCTGGGGTGCACTCTGGTGACTCGATCACAGTCTATCCACCTCAACATTTGTCGGCCATGGTCCAAGACCAAATTGTGACCATTGCCACTAAGCTTGCCCAGCACCTACATTGCATCGGTATGATGAATATTCAATTTGTCGTCACCGATAAAGTCTATGTGATTGACGTCAACCCACGGGCCAGCCGGACGGTCCCATATATGAGTAAAGTGACGCACTTACCACTTGCCCAGCTCGCCACACAACTGATCCTGGGCCAAACGTTCGCTGACCTCGGACTGGAGCCAGGATTACTGACGCCACAGCCTAATCAGGTCGCCATCAAAGCCCCCGTCTTTTCATTCAACAAACTGCCCCAGACGCCGGTCGTCCTGAGTCCGGAAATGAAATCGACAGGCGAAACGTTGGGTGTTGGTTCGACTTTTGCCGCCGCTTGGCACGCAGCAATGGCCGATAGTTACCAAGTCAATGATTGGCAACCATCCGCTGGCATTATCACCGACAATGCGACGTTGGCCCATGCTGGTGTTCAAGCGTTGCTGAAAACTCACGGCGTACCGGTAACGACCATCCACGACGCTAGCGATTGGGATGCAACCACGGCTGCACTCGGCTTCACACTTGATGACCAACCCCATAATCCGGTGGCAACCGCTGCCCTCAACCACGGTCAACCGCTCATCACGGCCATCGACACTTTAGCGACACTCCTAACCGTCGTCCCTGCGCCGGTGCGGGCTTAGTTGTTAAGTTCTTAAGTTCAAAAGCTGCCAGCTGGGGACCGCTGGAAACAGGGCAGGTTTGCGTAAAATTGCTGTTGTAGAGACGCCCTACACCGGCCTCCAGGCATTCTGTTCAATGGCCGGAACATGGTGGACGCAGATTTAAGCCGACAGCCCACGTCTTAAATACTGGTCTTTCACTAACCAAGCACAAGACGCTTGCTAAGTGAAATTTCACCATTGGGCCTCGCCCAGAATACCTTCCAGCCGGGATGGTATTCGAAAGGCAGACATTTGCGGACTCAACTTTAAATAAACTAGTCGTTGATTCGAAGCAAACAGTTATTTTAGTAACAAACTGTGAGGCTGGTTCCTGATATAAGCTGTCATACTCATGGCTTTAATCATCGGAATCAGCGATGTTACTGAACATTGTCAGGATTTCCTCTAGCCGTCTAAGATGGCAAAGCCTGAAACACTAAACGAAGGGTAATTCTATTATTCTATTGACTAATCTCAAGGCCAGTTTCATTGAAATTAGTGAATGATTTTCAGAACACCGTCTCAGTATTTAAATCGGACAAGTCGTTAAGTCCAATAACTCATCATCGGTACCAACTCAGGGTTTGCTTGAAGAACCAGTCTCCTAATATTCAGTGGTCAATTGCACCTAATTCGGTGGTCGTTCATCTGCCATTCGAGCGGGTTCCCGACTGGAAGGGCTGGCTGACAATGCTCAAGGGCGAAGTTCTTCTTGTCCGGGTGAATTTCCCGGGCTAGAAGAAGACTCGTATTTGAAATTGCGCAGTGGTTTTCTGCGTGAGTTCAAATCGATGTCCGCCCTGTTCCAGCGTTGTCAGCCGGCCCCGGAAGTCGGACTAAGCTGATCACCGGCAGACGAACAGTAATCCAACTCTTTACCTATGGTCTATTGCAAATCAATTCAAATCAGCTTCACAAAGCAAAAAATGCTGCTCAAGTGCTTAGTCATTAGCTAAGTCACTTGAGCAGCATTTTTAATTAGCGGGCCGCTTGTTCATCACGGGCACCGAAGTTTAGTTTGTCTTGAATCTGATGACGAAAAGCCGCAAAGTCATCACTGACGCGGGAGCGCGGATGCGGCAGTGGATTGGTCACGATTTCCTTGATGCGGCCGGGACGCGGCGTCATGACAATGATGCGGTCACTCAAATAAACCGCTTCATCGATGTCATGTGTCACGAGGATCATCGTCGTCTTGGTCTGTTGCCACACGCGTTCAATAACGTTTTGAATATCCGCGCGGGTGAAGGCGTCGAGTGCGCCCATCGGTTCGTCCAGTAATAATAATTCCGGATTCATGATAATCGACCGGGCCAACGCCGCCCGTTGCGCCATCCCACCTGAGACTTGGTGCGGATATGCGTTTTCGAAGCCCGTCAGCCCCATCAAGTCAATATAATGTGTGACTAATTGGTGGTCATAGTGCCGGCCACGAGTCACTTTTAAACCAACGCTAATGTTCTCTTTGATGGTCGCCCACGGAAAGAGGCTGCCGTGTTGGAAGACGTAGCCCCGCGAATAATCAGGACGCGTAATCAATTGGTCATCGATCTTCAACTGGCCACTAGCAGGCTGATCCAATCCTGAAATCAGCCGCAACAATGTGGTCTTGCCACAACCTGAGGGCCCGATGATGGCGATAAATTCACCCGGGTCGACCGTAAAATCAATATCGTCTAGCACGTCGATCGAACGACCGGTGTTATCCGCCAATCGCTGATTAACATGTTGTACTGTCAGTAATCCCATAACTGCCAAGCTCCTTTCTAGTGACTACTGTCGCGCCAACGCAAGCAGTAGTCTTGGACCTTCGTGAACACCGCGAATAGCACTGAAAATAGAATCGCCATAATCACGATGGCCGCGTAGACCTGGGTATAGTTTCCGGTACCCTTGGCCCAGTTGATAAACCAACCTAGTCCGACTTTGGCACCAATCATTTCAGAAATCACTAGCATGGTGAAGGATAGCCCCATCGCCGTGTAAACGCCGGTAAAAATACTCGGTAAGGCGCCTGGTAACACGATTTTGCGGATAATTTGCCACTCACTAAAACCTAGAGTCCTGGCAGATTCAAAGTATTCTTTGCTGATTCCTTGAACCCCACCAATCGTCATAAACGCCACTGGGAACCAGACGGAAAAGGCAATCAAGAAGACCTCTGCCATGTAGCTAGTCGGAAAAATCACCATCGTCAGTGGCATCCAAGCTGCCGCCGGAATGATCCCAATGACTTTTAGGTACGGAAAGGCCCAGTAGTTAAACTGCCGATAACGCCCCATCCCCAGGCCGAGCAAAATTCCTAGTAACGTCCCAATCACAAAACTGATTAACCACAAGCCCAGCGATGAGAGTGTCGACGCCCACAACAAGGCCGCGTTTTCACGCATCTGGTCTAAAATCTGGGCAAAACTAACGAAAAACGGTTGTTCCAAGACGGCAAACTTCTGTGTCAATAAATCTTGAACGATCAGCAACCCGCCTAACGAGACGTTTAGTTGGGCAAAATGGCCGTTATACCGACGGATACGGCCATGAGTGACCGCGCCGATGATCGTCACTAGCAATAAGTAGGCAAAGTACAGGCCTAAGAACCAATGATAAGTTTGATTATTAACATATTCTTGTGCCGTCACCCATTGATTTTCAAAATACGCGAGGGCAACAACAATTAAGCTGATAATATTCCAGGTCAGGTGCCACGGCTTCCAGTAACGCCCCGTTGTCTTGGCGGCCTGTGCAGCCTTTTTACGACTCAATTGGACTGCTGTGATTTGCATGTGATTTTACCTCCTTCAACTTAATCCTTTGACAAGTCTGGGTACCAGTAGGCTTGCTTCAGCAATTGTTTGTTGTTCGTGTTCTTCTTCAAGTAACCGGCTTGCTTCAATTGCTTGATGTAGTAGCTCAAGTCTTCCTTACCGGTCTTCAAGTTCAATTCGAAATGTTCATCCTTCAAAATCTGTGTGACGTTCTTGACGTTGATAAACTTGGTCTTTGAAACATAACCCTTGTTCAACTCAATCTTGGCCGTTTCTTCTGGATGCTTGTTGATCCAGGCAGCCGCTTGTTTGTATGACCGAACGATGGCCTTCGCCTTGGCTGGGTTTTCCTTGATCAACTTGCTTGAGAGGTAGAGGTAGCAGCAAGAACCCTTTGATTTCATGCCCATGGCCGCCATCTTGGCATTGCCACTATTGTTGTTATTGTCGATGATCGTCTTGAAGCCATCTTCGCGTTGCGCTTGATAAGCATATGGATCGACCGTCCCAATCGCATCGACCTGACCCTTTTCAGCGGCTTTTGCGAGCAAATCAGTACTGTAAACCTTCCACGTCACACCTGTCTTCGGGTCGATGCCTGCATGTTGTAAGGCAATTGACGTCACGTACTGTGGTGTGGACCCCTGTGCCGGAATCCCAATCGTCTTGCCTTTCAAATCCTTGACACTATTGATTTTGGAATTCTTCGGGACTAATAATTTGATACAGCCTTGGTGAATTCCTCCGACCGCTTTGATTTGTGCGCCATTTTGAATCGCTGGTAAATACTGAAAATCACCATTTTGTGCATCGTATTTACCACTCGCGAAACCAGCTTCCAAATCACTGATGTCCCGCGGATTGGCGACTAACTTAGCCTTGAGGCCGTTCTTCTTGAAGAACCCCTTCTCATAGGCGATATAGTTAGGCGCGTTGCAAATCGACCCATCTTTCGCTGGAATCGTGATCTCCCCATACTTATAAGTCTTGGAAGCGCCCTTGGTACTGGCACTGCTGCTCCCACAACCCGCTAACACCGTTCCTAGTGCAATAAAACTCAACAACCCGAAAATAAGTCCCTTTTTCCGCATATGCGAAACCTCCCAAATAAATAAAATAATAAAAAAAATCGCCCCACTGCCGTTATGACAGAAGGACGATTACTCGCGTTACCACCTTTAATTCGACTATTTCTCACAAAATAGTCCTCATCAGGTACGTCAATCTCACTGAATTGAGATACCCTTGTCCGCTATCGGGGACCACCGTCAGTACTTAATCATTCGGCACTGAATGCTCCAAGACCATTTTCAGCTGTGTCCGCATACCGGCTTGCACCTGCCCCGGCTCTCTGTGCTGCGTCCAACTAGCTTACTTATCCCATCACTGCATGTGAATCATTAGAATATAATTAGATTATAGTCTTAAGTTCACACTTGTCAACCTAATTTTTAAATGAATGTTTAGGCGCAGAATAATCGCGAGCATTCAGTTATCAGATGATACAAGCCGTTTTATCTATGCTCAGCGCAACTTAGATTGACTGTAAAAAGCACCGTTTAAATTAAAATAAAATGAGCGTTTTTCCTAGAGTTGTTTCTCCGTAATCGGTAAAGCGGGAATCTCACTAAATAAAATCGGAACGGTCTCCACGGTGACTTCTGAAAATTCCAGTCCAAACCATTTGGCGGGCGTCGTCGCGTATTTCTTAATCGCCAACTTCGTTTCAAGTACCAACCGGTCTAATCGGGATAAGCGACTACTATTCGTTAACTTTTCCTCAATGATGACGAAGCGGAAATCGCCCACGTCACGTCCCGGTGTCACCGAGTACGTCTGTTCCTGTGAGGCTAACCGTCCTGAGGCCATCAAATCACGGACGATCGTTCGCAGGTAGCGGTTGATATCTTGGCGCACGCGGAATCCCAGGTAGAGTTTGACCATTACCACGTAATCGGTGCCGAGCGTGTCGACCGTGTATTCAGCGGTATACGGCTCATCGGTGATCGTGACGTTGACGAACCAGTAGACATCCGCACGTTTGGGCCACTTGTCTAGAATCGAATACAGGACCTGCCGCTCCAATTGGTCCCCGTCCATGCGGCTCGTTAAGAAGACGACGTTGGTTTGGAACTTATCGATCGTTTGGTCATCACGCAAATGGGCCAACTGCGACTTATACTGACTCAAGCTGAGCGGCTGACTATGCTGCTTCACCAGTTGTTCGCCCCGATACCAAATGGTCATCACTAAGAAGATCACTAGTGCCAGCCCGACAGCCACGTAGCCTCCATGCCAGAATTTGGCGGCACTGGCTACTAAGAAGACACCCTCGATCACCGCAAAGAAAGCGGTCAGACTGCCGGCACCGATAATCGGCACTCGTTTTTGGCGCATATAAGCGTAAATCAGCGTCGTGGTCATGAGCATCGTCAATGTAATCGCCAGTCCATAGGCGGCTTCCATCTTTTCACTGGTTTGAAAGAACAGTACCAGGGAACTCGTCACGACCCAGAGACCCCAGTTGACGGCTGGCAGATACATCTGACCGACCGCATTTCCGGGATAAGTGGTGAACAGTCGTGGGAACAATTTGAGCCGAATCGCCTCACTGACCAGGGTAAACGACCCACTGATCAGTGACTGCGACGCAATAATCGCGGCGACCGTCGCAAAAATAACGGCAGCCATCGTCAAATTAGCCGGTAACATAGCAAAAAACGGATTAACGTTACCCTGCCGCGCCTGTCCGGGGCCCAAAATCCAAGCGGCTTGTCCGAAGTAGCTCAACAGTAAGCAGATTTTGACATACGGCCAACTCAATCGAATATTGGTCTTACCAACGTGCCCGAGGTCGCTATATAACGCCTCCGCCCCCGTCGTTGCCAGAAAGACACTCCCTAAGATCAAAATACCGACTTTATTGGCGGGACTAATCAGTAACATGCCGGCATAGTAAGGATTGAGCGCCCGCAAAATCGTCCAATCGTGCGTCAAGTTCAGGAGCCCGCTCAGACCTAGAAAAGTGAACCACGCGAGCATGATGGGTCCAAATAGCTTTCCAATCGTATTGGTACCGAAACGTTGCAACATGAACAAGCCCGTAATAATCGTCAACGTAATGATTATGATGGCTTGCTGGCCCGTCCCGAATAGCTGTACGTAAGCTGGCACATCACGCAAGCCTTCAATGGCCGTCGTCACCGTCACTGCGGGGGTCAACGCCCCATCGGCTAATAGTGCGGCACCACCAATCATCGCCGGCACCACCAACCAGCGGGCACGGTGCCGGACTAATGCGAATAAGGAGAAAATACCGCCTTCACCGTGATTATCCGCATTGAGCGCAATCATCACGTACTTGACTGTTGTTAACAGCGTCATCGTCCAAAACACCAACGAGACCGCCCCTAACATAAAAGTTTCATCAACGGCTTGCAGACCGCCTTGACCGGTCACGATTGCCTTCATCACGTAGAGGGGACTCGTCCCAATATCGCCATATACCACGCCCATCGCCACTAACAGACCGGCGGCGCGGCGCTTACTTAACTGCGTCTGCTTACTCATGATTCGCCCATCCTTTCTACACCATCTGCGGGTGACTCATTGGTTCCGTACTCTGGGTCCAATTAGCTTACCTAACGCCTGGTGAAAAGGCAACCATAACGCAATCGTTGTTCAGGGCTTGGTAGTTAGCTGGAAGTCGGTATCCCGTGACTGCGGCGTGGGACTGAAACATGATTGATTTAGCCGTTAGTTTGGTCAGTGGCCTTTTGAGCTCAGGTTGATTTGCTAGTCAAAATTGCAAGCGTGGCTGGTATGCTTAGACTAACCGGATGGCGCGATTCAGACCACCTTACGATCAAAATACTGCAGTCAGTGGCACGCCCCAAACAGGATTACCAACAACAGCTGATAACCCCCAAAAAATTCCCGCACTAAAGCGCCTGCATCAGTGGTCATTTCTTCCCTTGATTAACATCAACAGCTATCATCGCGCCCGCATTAAAAAAGCTTCAAGACAAGTTGCCAATCAACTCCAAAAATTGCAGCACTAAAAAAGCCACTGATTCAGCAATTACTCTGAATCAGTGGCCCGTATTATTAACCTCGGTCATCGCACCGAAATAGCTCAATTATGTAAATAATTTATCCCCATCGATTGACTATGATTGGAACGTGCGTTGTGGCCGTCGTCGTGTTCGGTCAGCTAACCCGATACTAATTTGTAACGCATTATCAACTCGGCGCATCGTTTGGTCATCCAAGTGCGTGACCCGATCTTTAAGCCGTTGCTTATCAATCGTTCGAATTTGCTCTAACAATACAACCGAATTTTTTTCAATCCCCGTATGGGCAGCGTTAATGTTCACGTGGGTGGGCATTTTCGCTTTTTGAACCTTGGCAGTAATTGCTGCAACAATCACCGTGGGACTGTAATGGTTACCGACATTATTTTGTACGATTAGCACTGGGCGCATGCCCCCTTGTTCGGAGCCCACGACTGGTGATAAATCTGCATAGAAAATATCACCACGCTTAATGTCAGCTGCAGCCATCGCCTCATCTCCCTTTATTCGATACCCAGATAACTGATAGTGCCCCAATATAACTATCTTGCTACTCATGATAGCATGAATCATTCACTTTTAGCAACCGTTTACCAATTTAATCCAAAGACTAATTAGTAGAAATGGCCTCAACTTATGTCTAGAGGGTGTTACCGAAGTAGATTTTTTTAGTGATTTAATGTCAAACACAGCCCGCAAAAAGCAAAGCAAGTCAGTATAAACCTGCAATGATTGGTTCGCCCTGCACTGATTTCCAGGCATTTCTGCAAACGTTGGAAGCCAGCACAGGATGCCCGAATAGTCACCCATAATCCTGATTCCCTAATTGTTCAAAAATAAAAAGGCTCCAAAAAGTCAGCGCGACTTTCTGAAACCAATATTTACTGAGTTGTCAGCGGTATTTCGATTTTAACAACTAAATGTTAGTCTAATCAACGTAAACGCGCGGCACCCGTGTGGCCAGTCCACAGGCAATTTCGTAGTGAATCGTACCACAGTAATCCGCAATATCTTGTAACGTAATCGTGTTGTCGCCATCCGTTCCAACTAGCGTTACCTTGGCACCGACAGGAACCTCATGGGGTAAACGAACCATTAACTGGTCCATACAGACCCGACCAACGATTTCACAGAATTCACCGTCGACTAAGACGTGAAAGCCCTGGAGTCGGCGTTCATAACCGTCAGCGTACCCAATCGGCACCGTCCCAATCCATTCATCCTGGTCAGCCGTATACGTGGCACCATAACTCACTGATTTACCGCGAGCAAGCCGTTTCACAAACGTCAACTGAGCCGTTAGAGACAGTGCCGGATGCAGTGGATATGGGGTGCTGAGCTCCCGGCCAGACGGATTCAGTCCATACAAGGCCACACCAAACCGAACCATGTTACCGTTGCAAGCCTGATGCCACAAACTCGTCGCAGAATTCGAAACGTGCACATACTTTGGCAGTTCATCCACTGCCGCAATCAGCTTCTTCCACTGGTTCAGTTGATGCGTAAAGTACGTGTCATCGGCTTGGTCAGCCGTGGCAAAGTGCGTAAAGATACCTTCAAAATCAAAGGGTGACTTCGGCTGGCGAAGTACTGCGACCGCCTGAGCTAATTCGGCAGGCGTTTGAAAGCCGATGCGGCCCATACCAGTATCTAGTGCCAGGTGAACGTGTAACGGTGTGACGACCTCGTTAGCCGTCAAAATTGCGGCCGCTGTTTTGAGCCACTCCTGCGTTCCCACTGCGAGCGAGATGTTCTTCTCTGCCGCTAGCGGTGCAAATTCAGGTTCCGTGATACCCAACACTAAGATGGGTTCGGTGAGCCCAGCAGCCCGCAAGGCCAGTGCTTCATCCAAAATAGCGACACAAAAACCAGTTGCACCGGCTTCCTTAGCTGCCTGTGCCACTTGGATGATGCCGTGGCCGTAACCGTTGGCTTTAACAACTGCCCAGAGTTCCGTTAGCTCATCCTTTTGCGCCATTTCTGCACTAATATTTGTCTTAATTGCCTGCAAATCAACTGTGACTTGCGTGTGGCGGTGTTCCCCAATTACAACCATCACAAATTGCCTCTTTCCAATATAACTTGTGTCATGACAAACGTATCTGTATGCGAAATTGAGACCCAGGCCGGCCCATCAAATGGATGCCGCGTAATCTCAGGTTTGCCATGCTGATTATCTAAAATTTCAATATCTTGAAACCCAACCGCAGCACCGATGCCAGTCCCGTACGCCTTACTGTAGGCTTCCTTGGCTGAAAAACGTCCTGCTAAAAATTCAACTTGCCGTTTTAACGGATAACGTGCAAACACCGCTTGTTCAGCGGGAGTGAGGACCTTTTCAGGTAGCTTCAATCCCTTCGCCAAAATCGTCTGAATCCGACTTAGCTCAGTTAAATCAATCCCGGTCCCATAAATCACGCTGATCCCCCCTCTTTTAGTCATTATCATGATTGATTGTGTAACCAGATTTCAAGGTCAAAAGCGGCCAGCTTAGGACCGCTGGAAATAATGCGAGTTCACACAAACCTTCTGTTGTGATGTCGTCCTAGGCCGGCTTCCAGGCATTCTGGGCAATGCTCAGTAGCCAAATTATTCTTAGCTGGAAGTGGTCTTCTTCCGGCTTAGAATAAGACTCGTATTTGAAATTACGCAGTGATCTTCTGCGTGCCTTCAAATCGATGTCGGCTGCGTTCCAGCGTTGTCAGCCAGCCCCGGAGGTCGGAATAGGGTGCGCATCGGCTGACGAACAAGCCATCTACTTCACATTTTTGAATTTACGCACAGCAAGCAGCCTAACGAAAAAACTGCCCAATTCCGTCGCTTCAGGTTGATGTTTCCAATTTACCACAGCTACCGGTTGGATAAAAGGGGCAGTGCACGCAATCTTTTCACGTCAACATGAGTAATCGTCGTCTACTGGTCAAAATTGAGAAGCAACCGGTCAGCCACTATATCCAATACCGTTGCGTCCCTCACTCGATTTTAGCATTAATGCCAACAAAAAAGGCCGAGCCTGCGCTCGACCTTTGGGCTTAACGGGATATTAAGCCGATTTAATTTGTGAGTTGACTTTAATCATTCGTCCGGATCGTGTAGCTCCGCTTACTGCTTTGCTTGCGACCGTCATCATGATTCCGGTTGTTGCTCCGGTTATCGTCACGGCTACGACTCTTGTAACCGTTGCTCTTACGATCGCCACGACCATTGCGGTCACGATCGCGATTACGACCATTGTGTGAGTAGCCACCACGGCCGTTGCCATGGCTGTTGTTCCGGCCACGGTTACCGCCACGATAACCACCACGACGGTTGTTACCGCCGCCCTTATGGCGAGGTAATGGCCGTTCTGGGGTAATCTTAACAGGAACAGCAGAAGCATCGTCCTTGGTCAAATCATTTAACAAGGCCGCAACTAAGTCCGTCGCATCATACTTCTGCAAGAGTTCAGCAGCTTGTGTGGCGTACTTATCAGTTGAAGTCTTCGCAACCAACGTATCAACGTCCGCTTCGGCAGCAGCCAATTGGCCAGCAAAAGCTTCGGATTCAGTTGGTGGCTTCAATGGTAACATCCGCTTCTTGGTCAACTTTTCGATGACCCGCAAATATTCCATTTCATTTGGTGTGACGAAGGTCAATGAGACCCCTTTATGTCCGGCCCGGCCAGTCCGGCCAATCCGGTGAACATAACTGTCAGGATCTTGTGGAATATCATAGTTGTACACGTGGGTCACACCAGAGACATCTAGTCCCCGGGCAGCCACGTCAGTTGCAACTAAGATATCCAACTTACCAGCCTTGAATTGACGCATGATTTGCGTCCGCCGTTGTTGACTTAAATCACCATGAATCCCAGCAGCGTTGTAACCACGTGCTTCGAGACCCTTAGATAATTCATCGACCCGACGCTTAGTTCGACCAAACACGATGGTGAGTTCAGGTGCCTGAACATCGAATAACCGAGTCATGATATCGAACTTTTCGAATTCCTTGGCCTTAACATAATATTGATCGACCGTGTCGGCAGTCATTTCTTTCGACTTGATCTTAACGTGGTGCGGTTCCTTCATGAACTGCACACCAATCCGTTTGATTTCTGGTGGCATCGTTGCGGAGAACAACATTGTTTGACGTTCGTCCGGCACTTGTTTGATGATTGATTCGATGTCTTCCAAGAAACCCATGTTTAACATTTCGTCAGCTTCGTCAAGAACTAACATCTTGACGTGGTCTAATTTGACCGTCCCACGACGAATGTGGTCAAGTAATCGACCAGGTGTCCCTACGATAACTTGAGGATTTTGTTTCAGATTTCTGATTTGGCGCCGAATATCAGCACCACCGTAAACGACTTGGACCTTAGCCCGTTCGTCTTTACCTAAACGGAAGATTTCTTCCTGAGTTTGGATGGCTAATTCACGCGTTGGTGAAACCACCAAAGCTTGAATGTTATGGTTGTTAAAATCCAAGCGTTGTAAGATTGGTAGTGCAAACGCGGCGGTCTTCCCAGTACCGGTTTGTGCTTGGCCAATCACATCTTTGCCTTCTAGCACCATTGGAATGGTTTCGGCTTGAATCGGGGTCGCTTCTTCGTAGCCGGCCCGCTGAACTGCTTTAAGTAGGCTATCGGATAAGCCTAGTTCTGTAAACTTCAAATATGTTTCCTCCTAAGGATGACACCATGGGATTACTGACAGCTAGGAAAAAATCCGTTTCCCGTAAGACGCTGTCATGTAAGCCAACGGTCTGACTTTCAAATGGTACAACTGAATTATCATACACCGGTTATTCTAAATAAGCAAGCAAGGCCCCCGCAATGATCAGCGTTGAAATGACGTGTCAAAATTCATGTTAGCGTCACCATTACCTAGTCACCGCGAGGGCCTCTTAATTTATATGGTTAAAATTTTATTTTTCAGGTGCGGCTTGCAAGGCAGCCAAGATATTTTCTAGATGAATGCCGTGACTCCCCTTCAATAGGACTTGGTCGTCAGCTTCAACCGCTGCCGTTAAGGCGTCAATCAGTTGGGGCTGTTGGGCCGTCGCATAGTAGTGGACACTACCAGCCGGGTACTTATCTTGCAAAACTTCCGCCAGTGCTCGCATGTGTTCACCATTCAAGTACACGCTTTGAATCGTGGCCGGATCGAGTTCACTGGCCAGACTCATGTGTAAGGCGTCCGATTGGTCCCCCAATTCGAGCATATCTCCTAAAACGGCGATCCGTTTGCCCTTGGTCGGAACCGCAGCGAATGCGGCCAATACGCGCCGCGCAGCAGTTGGGTTAGAATTATAAACGTCACTCAAAATCGCTTCACCACGTTGGCCAGTCAGCCATTCCGTCCGGTTCTCAGTTGGCACGAAACTCGCGATGGCTTGTTGCGCAGCCGCTGGTCGAATATGGAACGTGTCACCAACTAAGAGTGCGGCCAAGGCATTGTTGACGTTGTAGGCGCCCATCATCGGGATCGTGTAAGTTGCGTCCGGCCACAAACTCGCTTTGAACTGCGTCTGTGAACGACTAGTCGTGATTTCACTACCCGCTAAGGTGTTCGTCGCATCTAACCCAAAGGTCCGTTGATGTTGACTCACTTCTTTGGCCCGTTCTTGTAATAACGGTTCATCACCATTGAAGATGAAGGTCCCATCTTCTTTGAGTCCGTGGACGATTTCTAACTTGGCATCCGCAATCCGGTCACGCGTGCCGAAGAATTCAATGTGTGCTTCACCAATCATCGTAATCACCGCGACATCTGGTTGAACTAAGCGGCTGAGAAAGTCGAGCTCGCCGAAATGGTCCATGCCCATTTCGACCACTACGACCTCGGTGTTAGGTTCCATACTAAGTAAAGTGACCGGCACCCCAATCTGGTTATTGAAGTTCGCATGCGTTTTGGTGACGTTAAACTGCGTGCTCAGCACACTGGCAATCATGTCCTTGGTCGTGGTCTTCCCATTACTGCCCGTCACGGCGACGACCTTCGGATTGATTTTTTGTAAGTAATACTGGCCCAGTTGTTGTAACGCGGTCAACGTGTCCGCGACCATAATCACCGGGATACTTTCAGGAACATTGTCGGCGTGGTCGCTGGCCCATAAGGTCGCAACGGCCCCGTGCTCGATTGCACTTTGAATATATTGATGACCATCATTGGCACCCATCAGCGGTATGAATAAATCCCCCGCTTGCAGGTGCCGGCTATCAAACGCCACTCCCGTTACATTGACGTCGGGCCAAGCCTGTTCGGCATTGACCGCTTCAACGGCCTTGGCAATTTCGGCAACTTGCATCTTCATATCGATTAAACTCTCCATTCATGGTGACCACCGTTCGGCCACCAACTTCTGACTAAGGTTCCACTTGCTCGAATCGTAGCCCCAATTCAAGCTACGCGCAATAAAATTATACCACTTTGACTACGGGTACTCTACGGTCAGGCCGAATTAGGCGACAATTCGGTTTGAGCGTCTAGCCCAAAAACGCCCGCTAAGATTAGCAGGGCGTTCATAATCAGCTTTTTAATTGAATCATATTACTATTTTAATCAGCGAGCATCCAGACGAGCTGCCTGGACTGTAGCTGACTACTGGTTGCCACGATAGCGTATGCGTGGTCGCTAGTGGTCGACCCGCTGACGGACGAAATAGCCGTTGTTCCGCATCCGCTCGATAGCCACCGGTGTTACTAGCAGTACGCCGGCTAGTATCCCTTGAACTCGCACTGACCAACCTTCATAACCAGCGCCCCATCAACTGACCACTATAAATGTGGTTCAAAGGCCGTCTCATCATGAACTTGTAGCGCCCAGGTGCCAGAATTCAAGTTGAACTTGAGTGTGGCCACGTTATGGGTCCGCCGATTCTCGCCGCCCCGCGCTGGGTCAAAGACTTCGATCTCATTGTCCGTCGTCTCCGTATGCACAGGGACTAACAGTTGGCGTTGACGAACCATCGACTGGTCAAAATAAATGAACAGCCCGTCTGGCATCAGCGCGACTAACTGCTTTAAAATCGCTTCGGGAACTCGCGGCACGCTGAGCGAGCGCATGAACATCCGCCGGCCCCGATAAGCAGCCAACGTATGACGAACAATTGCGGCACTCAAAATATGGCTGAACGCCGAAATATAATAGAAGTATAGCTTGATACCACCGTTGCGCTGTTCCAAAAAGACATAGCGATTGCGCAACTTATAATTAAATGGCGACCGGATTGGCCGATCCATGTGGCCTAAATAGAGCAATTCGGCAATCTCGGTGGCCGTTAGAAAGTCTAAGTCACCGACCTCATCATAATCCAGCCACTTAACGGGTAACGAGTGACTTTGGAGCATATAACGCCGAATTTCATTTTCATCATTAATGACGTTCAATCCGGTATGGGCATTGACCGCATGTTCGTTGTCATCAACGCCCACTAACGAAACCAAGTTCGCTGGGAGCCGCTTAATGCCGTGCACAAAATCGCTCTGGTCGATTCCATAGGCAAAGACAAGATTATCCAGTTTTTCCAAATTGGCGTAAATATATTTGCGTTGCAACCGTCTCACTCTTTCAACTTTCTATTTAGTTTTATTATAAGCCGTTATTAACCTCAGCGCATTTTTTTATTACATATTTTTTAGACGAGCGATTCGGTCAGCCATCGGTGGGTGCGTCTCAAAGAGGTGCGTCCACGATTTCTTAGCCTTGAACGGATCAGAGATATACAACGCGGCACTGCTAGGATCTGCCTGTTGCATCGGCTGACTGTCGTCGATCTTTTCTAACGCATTGATCAGGCCCAGCGGATTTCGCGTGAGTTCGACACTACCCGCGTCCGCTAAGTATTCACGGTTCCGCGACAAAGCCATCTGCACCAGACTAGCGGCTAACGGAGCCAGAATGATGACGACCACGGCAAGCACCATCAATAGGGCTTGGGCGCCGTTACTATCACGATCATTATCACGACTACGCCGTCCACCGCCCCACCAAAAGGCATTCATGCCCCAGTTGACTAACAGGCTAATGGCCGCCGTTAAGGCCAGTGCAATCGTCTGTAAGCGGATGTCGTAATTACGCACGTGACTCATCTCGTGGCCAATCACGCCTTCCATCTCTTCACGATTCAACCGCGCCTGAATCCCAGTAGTGACCGCGACCGCAGCGTGTTCCGGATTATTGCCGGTCGCAAACGCATTGGGGCTCTCATCGTCAATGATAAATACGCGTGGCATCGGTACTTTAGCCACTAGTGCCATGTCTTCGACGATGTGCCACAACTCAGGATCATCATCCGCATGATGTAGCTCACGCGCATGGTTCATATTCATAACGATGTCCGTCGACTGACTAATCATGAGTAACATATAAAAGCCGGCCGCAATCATGGCAATGATCAGTCCAGCCAGCGAACTATTGAAAAAGACATAGCCCACCGCGAGGCCGATGACGGCCAGTAAAACGACAAAAGCGGCCATCACGTATACCGTGTGCCGCTTGTTGCGGGCAATTTGCTCAAATAACATGGGCGTAACCTCTAATCTTCAAATGAAACGGTTGGTGCTGCTTTTTCAGCTTCAGGGACCGTTAAGAATTCAACGTCCTTAAAGTGATGGATTCCCGCAATGATATTAGATGGGAATTGTTGTAACTTCATGTTATAACTAGCCGCACTCGAATTAAATAATTGCCGTGAATACGCAATCTTATTTTCAGTATTCGTTAACTCTTCCATCAGCTTGCCAAATTCTTGGTTCGCTTTCAAATCAGGATAACTTTCAGCTAAAGCAAAGATACTCTTCAACGAATTCGTTAATTGATCCGAAACTGCCATGGCCTGTTGGTGATCACCACTTGGAACTTGCGTTAATTGGTTCCGTAACGAAATGACCTCAGCCAAAGTGCTCTTTTCATGCTTGGCATAGCCCTTGACCGTATTGACCAGGTTAGGAATCAAATCCGTCCGCCGTTTGAGTTGCACGTCGATTTGACTCCAGGCTTCCTGCGTATACATCCGCGACTTGACTAAGCCGTTATAAATAACCACGTAGATTGCGATCAAGACTAAAATGACCGCCACGATAATTAAACCAACCATCAATAGACCCCCTCTAAATTAGATCAACCTGAAACAGATTAACTTAAGTTATATTGTACCGTGAAATTCACTCGGACGGTATCGATACCCTTAAATTGTAATAATTGTTAATATTTGTTGTTAAAATGACTTGTAAAAGCCTTCTGAACCTTAGCTGGTGCCGACTTGAACGACCATTTTTGGACATACGTCCCGCGAATCATCAGTCGGCCCGCCCCGGTCTTGTCACACGTAATCAACGTGATCAGCTTCTTGCCGGGCACGTCATCGATGACTTGAACATCCGTCGCCTTAATGAAGGTCCGTTGACTCGTCTTGTAAGCGTAAATTTTCTTTGCATCACTGACATAAATCATTTGACCGACCTTACTCTTGTAATAGAGCGGGCTAAATAGGGCGCCGTGCTTGATCATATGGTGACCAGCCAGGGCATAGTTCCCCTGCCCCATCTTCTGATCAGCCTTCATCGTTCCCGCAGCTAAGGCGAGCGTTTCGTTGCTGACCCCATTTCCAATCGGTAAGTATAAATCAATGGACGGAATCGCAATCGAGCCAATCACGTGGATGGCGTTCTTATTCATGCGGGCTTTCGCGACCGTTTGAAAGTCCAACGATTTAACTTTTGAAAAGTTGAAATCACTCTTTTTCTTGGCATTCTGTTTGACCGTTTTGGTCGTGACCGTTGGTGAATATGAACTGACCAACCAACTCTTGATTTGCTCATTAAAAATCAGCGCCAACGACACTAACACTAGCAGGACAAAGACGCCCCGACCTAACCACTTTAACCCGGGATGTTGCTTGGACTTCATTAATCCCGCCTCCTAATTTGTTTACGCCCTTTATCAAAGGCCTTAGGGTAAATATACCTTAATTACCGCACAGAATAAAGCCCCGAATTCGTTAAGTTGTGTCAACTTAAGCGGAATTACGCCTGCACCTAGGTCGCATGGCTAAACGGCGTGGCTACAACTGCGCTTAAATCAGCACCGTACGACCGGCGCCACGAGCGACCGATTGTTTGCCCGAAATCAGCCGAACGGCAATCGCTTCAGTGTACCAATCGCCTTCATCGCAAGTAGTTGTACACCGGTTGACCAACCGTCAGCTGACACGCAACATGAGCCACCCAATCCCACGTTTCAACTTATTATAATCATAATATTTGCGTTAATAATCGAATCCTTGGTATGCTAGGCTTATCAAATACAGAAAGCAGGTTGGACCTATGGAAACGATGGTTAAAAACGATCTCACTCAACTGATGCGGCAACGCGATGACGGCCCCTTCATTGCAATCTATGGCAATACGGCCGTTGTCATGAACGACCTGAACCGCCGCCGCTTACAATTCAAACAATTAATTAACGACGCTGAAACCCAGATGGCCCACCACTTTCCCAAGACAGACTTTACGCCTTATCAGCAACAATTGACTCAACTGATCGATGATAACGCCTTTTGGCTTCAACATACGGGGCCGCAAACGGGGATTATTACCAACGGCCGGGACTTACACGTCTTTGACCTGCAATATCCAACCGAAAATCAAGTCATCGTCAATAGCATGCCTGCGATTCGTCCGGTGCTCGCCGACCGTCAACATCAATTCGATTTTGATTTGTTAGCGCTTAACGAAGACAGCATGGCACTCTATGCGCAACGTGACGGTCGCTTCATTGAAATCGAGCTGCCCGCGGACGCCCCCCGGACTTTGACAGAAGCACTGGGGACTGAAAAACGCGGCGGTGACCTGAACTTCAACGCAAGTCCGGTCCATGGCGCTAACTATCACGGCCACAATGCCAAAGCCGAAGAACGCGATATTGATCAGCGCAACTATTACCAACATGTCGCTACCTACGTCCAAACTTATTCACAGCGGACACAACGCCCGTTGATTTTGATGGGCTTGCCGCATAATCAAGCTGTCTTTCGGGCAATCAACAAAAACCCGTACTTGTCTCAACACTTGATGATTGACAAATCACCAAGCAACTTAACGTTAGGTGCCATGCAAACGGCCACTGAACCGGTTCAGACGAAGTGGCATACGCAGCTCGCTGACATCATGATGGAGCGCTACGACCAGGCCCAATCACGGCAGCTTGCCATTGACGACCCCTTCAACATGATCAAGCCCGCACTCAGCGGTCGCATCGACACCTTGATCGTTGCAGCTGACGCAAACGTCGCCGGTAGCCTGCCAACGACTACAGTTGAACAACCCGATCCCGTCGCCGCACCCGATAATCTAATCGATGACCTCGTCGATGTGGTGATGGCAATGAATGGCCAGATTCGCATCATCCCAGCTGACCGGATGCCCGTCGAAACCGCCGCCCTCGCCATCATGCGGTACTAAATTGATGCTTGATTAATCTGAAATAACCCGTCCGAGTTCGTGAGAACTTGGGCGGGTTATTTATTTGTTGCGTTCAAATCTGGATTGAACGTAACCGTCCATCCATTATTCAACCACCATCTCAGACAATAAAAAAAGACGCCCCAACCGAAGTCAGAACGCCAATTAATTGTTTGCTTATTTGAGACCGTATTTCTTGTTGAAACGATCGACCGCACCATCGGCCTTGGTAAACTTTTGCTTACCAGTGTAGAATGGATGTGAATCTGAAGTAATTTCAACACGGATCAATGGGTAAGTGTTGCCATCTTCCCATTCAACAGTTTCTGCTGAAGTTGCTGTTGAACCAGAGATGAACTTAAAACCAGTAGTTGAGTCTTGGAACACAACTAAGTGGTAATCTGGATGAATTCCTTTTTGCATTGTATTTCGCTCCTTTGCCCTGAATCATTTGCTGAAACAGAGATTATCATAGTTTTAACCAACGATAAACATGTTATCACGAATGACTAGGCCCCGTCAACCTCTAAAACCAGGGGACTAGCGCCGTGGCCGCCGGGTTGACTGCCCCGTGAATTTCAAGCCCGATAAATCGCGTAAAAATTCGGTATTCATCTTCGTATTCTTTAAAAATTGTAAGAGTTGTTCGGTGTATTCAAGCGCATTGCCGGTCATTGAACGCCGAATCTGCCAGACTGGTTCCAAATTTTTCCGACTCACGAGCAATTCTTCCTTCCGGGTGCTAGATTGTTTCAAGTCTAGTGCTGGGAAGACCCGCCGTTCAGCGAGTTCACGGGATAGTTGTAATTCTGAGTTCCCGGTTCCTTTGAATTCTTCGTAAATCATATCGTCCATCCGACTGCCGGTATCGACCAAGGCAGTCCCTAAAATCGTGAGGCTACCGCCCTCTTCAATGTTACGCGCAGAGCCAAAGAAACGTTTCGGTTTATAGAACGCCGTGGGATCGACCCCACCCGATAAGGTCCGCCCACTCGACGGAATGACCAGGTTATAGGCCCGCGTCAGCCGCGTAATCGAATCAAGCAGGATAATCACATCCTGCTTATCCTCAACTAGCCGGCGTGCTCGTTCTAGGACAAGTTCTGCGACCCGGACGTGATTTTGCGGCTGTTGGTCAAAGGTCGAACTGACGACCTCGCCTTTAATCGACCGTTCCAAATCGGTCACTTCTTCGGGCCGCTCATCAATCAGCAACATGATCAACTTGGCGTCGGGATAATTGGCCACGATACCATTGGCAATATTCTTCAATAGCGTCGTCTTCCCCGCTTTAGGCGGTGCAACGATCAAGCCCCGTTGGCCAAAGCCAATCGGCACAAAGGTATCAATCAACCGTGTTGCCAGTACGGACGCGGTTGTCGATAATTTGATTTGCGTCTCTGGATAAAGGGGTGTTAAAGCCGGAAAATGAGGCCGTTGCTTGGCCTCATTTGGATCCTTACCATTCACACTTCCCACTCGCATCAACCCATAATAACGTTCATTAGGACGCGGTGGCCGGGCTTGACCAGCCACATAGTCCCCATTACGCAGGCCAAAACGATGGATTTGTGATTGGGAAATATAGATATCTTCCTGCGATGGCCCGTAGTTAATTGGCCGCAAAAAGCCATAGCCCTCTTGGCTGATAATTTCCAAGACGCCTTCCATCTGCACAAATCCGCGCTTTTTGTCCTGCTCACGGAGAACGGCTAGTGAGAGTTCCTTCTTATTCATCTGCGAATAATAAGAAATTTTGTATTCACGGGCATAGTTATAAATTTCTTTTAACGTCATTTGCTCGAGATCGTGCATTGTTAAAATTTTTTCCATAACCACTGTTCTTTCTTAGCTGACTATCGTTATTTTTCAGGAACCTCTTCATCGGCAGCGATTTCAACATCCGCACCCAAGGTATGCAACTTATCAATGACGCGGTCATACCCCCGCAGAATGTTGTCTGCACGACTGATTTCGGTAACGCCACTTGCGGCCAAACCAGCAATCATTAGCGCAGCGCCAGACCGAATCTCGCCAGCCTCAACGTGTGCGCCCTGTAAATGTGCGGAATGTCCGACAACGATCAGGTTATCCTGAACACGAATATCCGCACCCATTTTACGTAATTGGGCGACGTGTTGAGTCCGTTGTGGATAAATCGTGTCAATGACCACACTACTCCCGTTTGCCCGTAATAATAGCGGCGTAATGGGTTGTTGCAGGTCAGTGGCAAAGCCCGGATAGGTCATCGTTTTGACCCGAATTGGTTCTAGATCCTGTGCACGCGGCACATAAATACTATCTTCATTGATTTGAAGATCAACGCCCATCTCAACCAACTTGGCCGTAAATGATTCCATATGTTCTGGAATCACATTTTTCAATAAGATACCGTCCCCAATCGAGGCAGCGAGTGACAAATACGTCCCCGTCTCGATGCGGTCCGGAATAATCGTGTGGGTCGCCCGCGAATGTAACGCTGGAACGCCTTCAATCCGAATGACATCCGTACCAGCGCCACGAATCTTGGCACCCATGTTGTTCAAGAAGGTTGCTAAATCAATAATTTCAGGTTCTTTGGCGGCATTTTCAATCGTAGTCGTCCCATGTGCTTTGACCGCAGCCAAAATAATGTTGATGGTTGCACCGACCGAAACCACGTCTAAAAAGATGCGCGCGCCGTGAAGCCCTTCCGTACCCGTCGAGATGAATACAGAATCGTTTTCTTCCACAACATTAGCACCCAAGGCCTTGAACCCCTTAATATGCTGGTCAATTGGCCGTGGCCCGATATTGTCACCACCTGGGAAGGTCACCGTCGCGCGGTTGAACCGTCCCAGCAAAGCGCCCATAAAGTAGTAGGACGCCCGCAAACTTTTAATGGCATGACTTGGTAATTCAGATTCTTCAATATTTGTTGGATCAATTGTTAGAACATCGTTTTCAAAAGTGGAATGGACGTTCATCGACTCTAAAATCAGTCGTAAATTGTGAACGTCTAAAATGTGCGGAACCGTATCGAATTGGACCGGAGTGTCTGCAAGAATCGCAGCAGGAATCAGTGCGACGGTACTATTTTTTGCGCCACCGATCGTTAATTCCCCAGAAAGTCGTTTTCCGCCATGGATAATCATTTTTTTCATAACATAACTTTCCTCGCTAAATAAGTGTCACACTGTATCATACAATCATTAACCATAATAAAGAATGTCCGCCCAAAATACAACCAATATCAGGAAACTGTAATCTTTTTATGCAATAAAATCATCTGAACAACTAATTCAAACGCTTTCATTGATGATTTGGACACATAATTAAGTCACATTTAGGTTGTGATTGGCACCTGAGCGCTAACATTAGGTCATCATTTAGTCTATGACAGACTATGTCAGTAATGCGTTAGTGCCCTGCGACTGTCTATGTATTGGTGCTTAAAATCGCTTGTAAGGACCGATTAAGCATCGTTTTGGTCGGTGACATGTAACGATCCTACAACTCGCCAAATGACCGTACCAGGACTGATTCCAGTCCCAACTGACATGTTTCCGTTTCATTTAAGCGGTCAGCTCGTATTCATCATGCTACGCAGTGTGCTAGTTAATTTGTCATGAATTATGATTAAATCATGCCAGTTTACAAGTTCAAGTACTGCCAGCTGAAAACCGCTGGAAACAGTGCGAGTTAGCGTAAACTTGCTGTTGTAGTATCGTCCTAAG
>NZ_AVAQ01000013.1 GCF_000463075.2 Lactiplantibacillus plantarum EGD-AQ4 | reverse complement strand
AAAAGTTTTCCTGAAGGACTAGTCATTTAATATTCAGAGGTCAATTGTACCCAGATAGGTGGCCGTTCATCTGCCATTCGAGTGGCTTCCCGACTGGCGGGGCCGGCTGACAATGCTCAATAGCCAAATTATTCTTAGTCGGAAGTGGGTTGCTTTCGGCTTAGAATAAGACTCGTATTTGAAATTGCACAGTGGTTTTCTGTGTGAGTTCAAATCGACGTCGGCTATGTTCCAGCAATTGTCAGCCGGCCCCAGAAGTCGGCGTAGGATGAGCATGTGCAGACGGACAGACATCCGACAATGTGGCACGTTTCAATGATAACTAATGTCGCTCGAAAAAACTTTTTCAAAAAACTTCAACAAAAATAATGGAACCCCGTCGCCCTTGCGTATCTACTAACTAGAAAGGGTGTTTTTGATGACGATATTAGAAGAGGCATACGTACCAGTGACCCAAGCGCATGAGTTAGTGCAGCAGTATTTTGCGACGTATTTACCAGCTGAGGAGGTCGATCACGCCGTCTGGATGTTTGAACGGTCGTATCCGTTAGAAGAAGCGACAGATTGGTTACATGAATCGTCTGAGGATCAGATGTGGAATCGCCTCATAATTGGCTTGCGATGTGGGCAGCTATTACCACGGCCGCCACGCCGACTGTTAGACCAGGTGTATGGCAGTGAACAATTGGCGCGAACATTATTGGAAGATTATGCGCACCTTGAGCAAGAACAGCTGCAACTTTTGTGTTTAGATACCAAGAATAGCATTTTGCGGCGCGAAGTTGTTTTTCAGGGGACAATTAATAGTTGTCCTGCACAGCCTCGTGAAATCATCAAGTTGGCACTGATGACAGTAACGGCTCGAATTGTCATTGTTCATAATCATCCTAGTGGTGATGTCACACCATCCACTAAGGATATTGAATTTACCAAGCGGCTCCAATTGGCTTGCGAATTGATGGGGATGCCATTATTAGATAGTTTTATTGTCGGTGTAAACGATTACTATAGTTTTGCAGAACAGGGCTTAATAAATTGTAATACGGATTCGCAATAGAATGTGGTAAAATAACGGGGTTAGGACCGATTGTTCATCGGCCTGATCGCGTTTTTTGTTAAATTTTATCTAAGTTAAATAGTGAAACTGTATTTTTTATTGATTTACGGTATGCTAGGTTTCAGGCAGTGCTTTTTCAATGCAGTGCGACTATGCTATAATACTTACTATTATGACTAAAATAAAAAATTAAATTTGTTAATGATGAAGGGATGAATATAGTGTTCGGATTTGGGACAAAAAATATCGGGATCGATCTCGGTACTGCCAACACAATTGTGTACGTTGACGGCAAGGGCATCGTATTACGGGAACCATCCGTAGTTGCGAAGAACACGAAAACTGGTGAAATTGTATCAGTTGGTTCAGAAGCACGGGATATGATTGGGAGAACGCCAGCAAGTATTGTGGCAATTCGACCAATGAAGGACGGGGTCATCGCAGACTACGATACGACGGTTGCGATGATGAAGTACTTTATTCAAAAGACGTTAGGCCGCTCAAATGGGAAGCCTTACGTGATGGTTTGTGTGCCTAGTGGTGTCACAGAAGTTGAAAAGCGGGCCGTTATTGACGCAACTCGGGTAGCCGGTGCGCGTGATGCGTACGTTATCGAAGAACCATTTGCCGCTGCGATTGGTGCTGGTTTGCCAGTCATGGATCCAACTGGTAGCATGGTCGTTGATATTGGTGGTGGGACGACTGACGTTGCTACGATTTCTCTAGGTGGAATCGTGTCGAGCCGTTCAATTCGAATGGCCGGTGACAAGATTGATGATTCAATCATTTATCATGTTCGTCAGAAGTTTAACTTGTTAATCGGTGAACGGACCGCAGAACAACTCAAAATTGATTGTGGTTCAGCTTCCTTAGAAGCAGCTGAAGAAATCGAAGGCTCAACCATTCGGGGTCGGGATCTGTTATCTGGATTACCAAAGACGGTTGAAATTTCATCAGTAGACGTTTCCGAAGCGATTCAAGAAGTCGTTTCTGAAATTATTTCTGCTATCAAAGAAACACTTGAAGAAACTTCCCCAGAAATTGCCTCAGACGTAATTGACCACGGGATTGTTTTGACCGGTGGTGGTGCTTTATTGAAGAATCTTTCTGAAGTGATTGCAGATGAAACCAAAGTTCCAGTATTCATCGCAAACGAACCGCTCGACTGCGTTGCCGTTGGGACGGGTGAATCACTCAAGAGCATCGACGTTATGAAAAAGCGATAACAGGTGAGCGGGAAGACGTCTTCCCGCTTATTTATTGTTAACTCATTGAATTTTCGACCGGGGGTTCATTATGCAAAAGTTTTTTTCTAACCGTAAACTGGTAATTGCAATTGTTATCTTCATTATTAGTTTCGGCTTGATGAGTGTCTCAGTGGCCATTCGTGATAAAAAATCAACACCACCATTGATTCAGCAGTTTGGAAATGACGTGGCGGGTGCGGTTGACCGGGTGATTGCCTGGCCGGTTAATGGTTTACAAAGCGCGACCAACTCAGTTTCTGACTTGTTGAACACCTATCAAGAAAATCAAAAATTAAAGAAACAAGTTGACCAATTGGCCCAGGCTAAGGTCAGTGCGCAAACAACGCGTGCCGAAAACAAACAGTTACGCAAGGAGCTCAAGTTGAACGACTCGCTATCTGACTACACGACGGTGACAGCCAACGTTTTGACCCGGACACCTTCTTCATGGATGAACCAACTTGTGATTTCTAAAGGTGCGACGGCCGGTGTTAAGAAGAACATGCCAGTCATGTCACAATCTGGTTTGATTGGGCGAGTCGTTGAAGTTAATCAGACCAATTCGAAGGTTGAATTGATTTCCAACACAAGCTCTTCTGCCAATAAATTTGCTATTCAAATTACCAATAGTGCTGGTAAGACCGTTAATGGGATTATTTCAGGCTACGATAAGAGCAGCAACTTGCTTGAGATGGGTTCCGTGACTTCCAATGTTAAGATCAAAAAGGGCGATAAAGTCGTCACGAGTGGTCTGGGTGGTAATACACCAAAAGGCCTGTACGTTGGTAAGGTTTCCAAGGTCAAGCAGGATGATTATGGGCTGGCTTCCGAAGTTGAAATTACGCCCGCAGCTGACTTGAGTGACTTAACGGTCGTGACGGTCGCTGAACAATAGGGAGGTGCAACGGTGAGTTTCTCAAGATTAAGAGTCATTTTTCCAATCGGGTTATTTGTTGCACTCTTTTTAGACGGCTCGCTCTCGAATGTCTTTGCTGGGCATTTGTTCAGCTATCCCTATGCCAGTGTGCTACATCTGACCTTACTATGGTTGGTCTTCGCCGTCTTCTTGGATGATCACGACGCGTTGCCAGTCGGCATCTGGGCAACCTTTGTCGGGTTAGTCTTTGACTGGTATTATACTGGGGTCTTCGGCGTCTACATGGTAGGCTTGCCGTTGATCGTGTATTTATGTCGACAGATCAAACCTTGGTTGGATTTGAATTTTTTGACATTACTGATGATTTATATTATCAATTTAACGATTTTAGAAGCATTTACGTACATTTGGTACACGATGGGGCACGTCATCTCAAGTAGTTTGGCGGACTTTGCCGTGTACACGCTAGGACCGACAATTGCGGTCAACCTAGCAATCTTTGTAATTTTATATTATCCAATGCGTCGGTTATACCTGAGTGTTATTTAGTCGGCAGAAAGGAATTCTAACATGCAGCAGAGTGTGGTTTTAAAGGCCAGCAATGATGGCTATGAATTAATTTTGCGTCAAGCGGCCAGTTTTGATGATATTATGGTTGACTTGAAAGTCTTACTCGACCGCTTGCAGGCTGATAACACCAGTGATGAGCAGATCTCGTTTGATTTAGATACGGCGAGCCGATTGTTAACGGCTGACCAGAGTCAAAAAGTCACGCAGCTAATTCAACAGTATCCGTTGTTTAGCATTCATAAGTTAACAGCGGACGTGATTTTGACGTCGGATGCGCTCGCAATGATTGAACGCGATACGGTTCACTTAGTTAATCAGATTATTCGTAATGGTCAAGTCGTTGAAATTACGGGGGACGTGCTGTTCTTCGGTAAGATTCATGAGGGCGGGGTGCTCCGAGCCACTGGGAGTATCTTTGTGATGGGTGAAATTCACGGGGCTCTCGAAGCCGGTTATCCCGATCATAACGACGCGGTCATCGTGAGTCCGTTGGCAACGGTGCCACGGGTGCGAGTGGGCGAATTGTTAGAATTAGTTGACCTCGAAAAGGTTGTTGAGGGGACCAACGTGGTCTATATCAACGATATTCAAGCGTTAGACTATCAGCCACTTAATCAATTAAAACGGGTACGACCGAAGCTATTTACACGAAATGGAGGACGGATTTGATGGGAAAAGCAATTGTCATCACCTCTGGTAAGGGTGGCGTTGGTAAGACGACCACGACGGCCAATTTAGGGACGGCCCTTGCGTTAATGGGCAAGAAAGTTTGCTTAGTTGATTTAGATATTGGGTTGCGTAACTTAGACGTGATTCTTGGTCTCGACAACCGCATCCTCTATGATATTGTTGACGTGGTCGCGGGCCGGGCACAATTACGGCAAGCGTTAGTCAAGGACAAGCGGTTTGATGACCTCTTATTCCTATTACCCGCAGCTCAAAATGCGGATAAGGATTCATTGAATCCAGATCAGGTACGGGCCATCGTGGATGAGTTGAAACCTGATTTTGACTACGTCCTGTTAGATTGTCCAGCCGGAATTGAACAAGGCTTCATGAATGCGATTGCGGGTGCTGATGCGGCAATTATTGTTTCAACGCCGGAAATCTCAGCCATTCGTGATGCTGACCGGGTCGTTGGTTTACTAGAACAATATCCGTTGGCTGAAGCGCCAAAATTGGTGATTAATCGAATTCGGACGCGCATGATGCAAGATGGCGAGACGATGGACATTGATGAAATTACCCATCACTTGTCAATTGATTTATTAGGAATCGTGTTTGATGATGATGCCGTCATTCGAACTTCTAACAATGGGGAACCTATCGTCTTGGATCCTAAGAATCCAGCGTCGCAGGGTTACCGGAACATTGCGCGGCGGATCGAAGGCGAGACGGTGCCGTTGATGAATTTGGAAACACCCAAAGCAGGTGTTTGGTCACGAATTGCCGGAATTTTTCATCGGAACAAGTAAAAAAGGCTTGACGGTTGATTAATTTTCAATTAGTATGGATTCAACATTAAAAAACAGGGAACAGAAGAGTAGTTGTGAGCATCTTGTTCAGCGAGTTATCGATGATGGGAAGATAGCCAAGACTTATGACGAACCACATCTGTGAGTTGGATGACTGAATCAAGTAGGTCGTTCCGGTTGGCCTCGTTAGCGGCGGAGTTTAGTGATAAACTCGTTGAGGTTAGTTGTGTGAGCAACTAATGAATATGAGGTGGAACCGCGATTAAATCGTCCTCTTAGGTATGATGACCTAAGGACGATTTTTTTATTATCACGAAACTCCCTGAGGTAATAGCTGTGAGGCTATTACGAACTGAGGTGGAACCACGGATGACCGTCCTCTTGAGCGTTAGGCTTGAGTGGGCGGTTTTTTTAGTCCCGTTAGTCATCGCAATCGATAGACAAAATGACTTGTGACCTGTAAATCTGGGAGGGAAAGCACATGCACTATATTTTAGAAATATTGCCATCATTATTATCAGGTGCCGTTATGACACTTAAAATCTTTATTTGGACCTTGATTGGGTCACTGCCACTAGGATTAGTTGTGGGACTCGGCATGATGACCAACTTCAAGCCGCTGCAATGGGTCTTACACTTGTACGTTTGGCTGATGCGGGGCACGCCATTATTACTGCAATTAATTTTCGTCTTCTATGGATTGCCACTGATTGGGATCGTCTTTCCACGGTACTACGCAGCGTTGTTTGCTTTCATCTTAAACTACGGCGCCTACTTTGCGGAAATCTTCCGTGGTGGCTTACAATCGATCGATAACGGCCAATACGAGAGTGCACGGGTGCTACGGTTGAGCTACTGGCAAACGATTCGTAAAATCGTGGTCCCACAAGTGATCAAAATCGTCTTACCATCAGTCGGCAATGAAGTCATCAACTTGATCAAGGATTCATCCTTAGTTTACGTCATCGGTTTGGGCGACTTGTTGCGTGCTGGTAACGTTGCCACCTCACGCGATGTCACATTGATTCCATTGGTTCTCGTCGGGGTCATCTACTTAGCTTTGACGGCGGTTACGACCTTTATCCTTGGCCGCATCGAAAAACACTACAGTTACTGGAAATAGGGAGGTCATCATATGTTAGAACTCAAAAATATTACCAAAAGTTTTGGCAGCCGCACCATTATCAAGGATTTGAACTTAACCGTTAAGGACGGCGAAATTCTGAGTATCGTTGGCCCCTCAGGTGCGGGGAAGACGACCTTATTACGTTGCATTACCGGACTCGAAAAAGTCAACGCTGGCGAGTTTCTGGTGGACGGACAACCGTTTGACCCATACACGAATCGCAGTAATGACAGTGTGATTGGTGTTGTGTTCCAAAACTTTGAACTGTTCCCCAACTTGACTGTGATGCAAAATATTACCTTAGCACCAACGATGGTTTTGAAACAATCCACTGCTGAAGCCACGAAACAGGCACAGACGTTACTGGACCGTTTGAACTTGGGGGATCACGCCGACCAGTATCCGTTCCAATTATCTGGTGGTCAAAAGCAACGGGTCGCAATCGCGCGGGCATTAGCAATGCGGCCCAATGTGCTCTGCTACGATGAACCGACCTCGGCCTTAGACCCTAATTTGCGGCAAGAAGTTGAAAAGTTGATTCTGGGCTTAAAAGCAGATGGCATGACCCAAATCGTCGTGACCCATGATTTGACCTTTGCTGAAAATATTGCGGATGAAATGTTCCACGTTGAACCGAACAAACAACAGTAGGAGGCGGCATAATAGATGAAGAAAAGATTATTTTCACTAGGCCTGCTGCTGGTGATGTTGATGGGTGTCGCCACAACATTGAGTGGTTGTGGTCAGAATGTCACGCAACGTGCGGATACGCAGGACACCTGGTCGACAATCAAAAAACGGGGCTACGTGGTCGTTGGTTTGGATGACAGCTTTGTACCGATGGGCTTTCGTGAAAAGTCAGGGAAGTTAGTTGGTTACGATATCGACCTGGCACGCGCCGTCTTCAAGCTGTATGGTATCAAAATTAGTTTCCAAACGATTGACTGGTCAATGAATGCGACTGAATTGCGTAATGGGACCATCGACTTGATCTGGAATGGGTATACGAAGAATCCACAACGGGAAAAGGTCGTGGCGTTCAGCGATACTTATTTGAAGAACAAACAAATTTTAGTTTCGTTGAAGAAAAACCATATCAATTCATTTAGCGACATGGCTGGCAAGACGCTCGGAGTCCAATCGGGTTCAGCGGGTTATGAATTGGTCGAAAACAATCCTAAGGTCTTGAAAGACAAGATTGCGAACAAAACTCCGGTTCAATATGACACCTTTACGAATGCTTTCTTAGATTTGAATGCGGGCCGTATCCAAGGACTATTGATCGATAGCTCCTATGCGAACTACTATATCAAACACGAAGCTAATTCAGCGGATTATCATGAAACGCAAGGGACCTTCAAGTCCGAAGACTTCGCCGTTGGGATGCGGAAGGGCGATAAGACGATGCGTAAGAAGATTAATGCTGGACTAAAGAAGTTGAAAGCTAACGGCACGTTAGACAAGATTAACAAGAAATGGTTTGGTAATCAGAAGGTTGAAAACTAAGGTTAGCCTGGTTTAAAACAATCGTTATTACCGGATGCAAAAAAATCTGTTGTTAGCCATCATTAAATTGATGGCTAACAACAGATTTTTTGATATTTTAAAATAAAATGCTGGTCAGAGAAGTGATTCAACCTAGAGACTCAAACTGGATTTTAGCAGCAAACATTTGTGCAAAAGGTCTATTCATCAGCCTGATGGCCTTGTTCGGTAAGCTGAATTTAGTAGGGGCTCCAGTCCAAAGTTGGCAGTGGCTAAGCCTTGAAAAACTCGTGGTACAACGCAACTACCGCTTGATCCGCATCGTTATCGTGAACGCCGAACATGATGGAAATTTCGGACGCCCCCTGATTGACCATGATTAACTTAATGTTGTTTTCGGCTAAAGCGGTGGCTGCCCGGGACATAATGCCGACCCGGTTCCGCATGTTTTCACCGACCAGCATCAGAATCGAATAGTCATGGGTGAAGTAGATTTCATCTGGGTTAATCGCCGCTGAAATTTCGGCGACCAACGTTTTTTCGAGTTCCGGTGTTAATTGGTGCTCATCAAAAATGATAGTCAAATCGTCGATCCCAGACGGCATGTGTTCATAACTAATGTGATGATTTTCTAAAATCGTCAGAATCTTGCGGCCAAGGCCAACTTCTTTATTCAACAGATATTTACGTAAGTATAGTGAACAAAAACTGGACGAACTCGCAATACCCGTTACTGGGAAGTCCGGGTTTGGTTCACGTGTTGATTGAATCAGCGTGCCAGGGGCCTCCGGATGATTAGTGTTTTTGACGTTAACGGTGATGTTGCCTTCAATCGCTGGAATCAAGGCTTCGTCGTGGAAGACCGAGAAGCCCGCGTAGGAAAGCTCACGCATTTCGGTAAACGTCATTTCACTGATGGCTGCTGGTTTGGCCACTAAGCTGGGATTAACCGCGTAGATGGCGTCGACATCCGTAAAGTTTTCGTAGCGGTCAGCGTTGACGCCACGGGCGATGATGGCACCAGTAATATCGGAGCCACCACGTGAGAAGGTACAAATCTGACCATTTCGGTTATAAGCAAAAAAGCCAGGAATCACTAAGATTTGTTCACTGTTGGCCCACTTGGCGAGCTGGTCGTAGCTACTCTTGATGATTTGCGCATCATCTGGCACGTCCGTGACGACCATACCGGCATCTTTAGGATCCAAATAACGAGCGTTGAGGCCACTTTTTTGGAAGACTGCAGCGACAAGTTGCGCATTCAGCCGTTCGCCATGGGCTTTAAAAGCAGCCATTAAATACGTGTTGTCAGCATAAGTTTGTTTTGGTAAATTGCGAATCGTCTCGAAGATCGGCGTCAATTGGGTTTCAGGAACATTGAACCCGTGACCGATTTCTGCATAGCGGTCAATGATTGTATTCATGACGGCTTGCGTATCTTGATGATGAATCGTTTGACGTGCATATTGAATAAGTAAATCGGTGACCTTGGTATCGCCGTCAAACCGTTTACCTGGTGCTGATACGATCACATACTTGCGCTGTTGATCAGCTTCGACGATTGAGAGGACTTTTTGCAGTTGACGACTACTAGCTAGTGAACTGCCACCAAATTTAATTACTTTCACATTAACCGCTCCTTAATTTTATCAATAATGAAAAGAATAGCAGACAAAACGCGACTTGGCAATGTTATTTGTTACTCACGATAATTTAATTTAACCGGGATAATCGCCATTTTGAAACTGATAATGAAAAAATTGACGCGCATTCAAGACGGAAAGTTGCGTCAACTCGGCCTTTCGCTTATTATTTATTACATATGCAAGGAGGAAAAATGTTGCAAACTCAGTTAGCAAAAGGGGTTCAATTGACGACCGTTGTCAGTCATCAATTTAAAACCAATCAAATTATGATTAATTTTCGCGCACCACTGGATCGGGCGACGATCACTCAGCGGGCACTATTATCAAACTTATTAGAAACGAGTTCCGCAGACTATCCTGACCAGCGGACGTTAGCTAATGCGCTGGCAGCCATGTATGGTGCAGCGTTTGGTGCTGGTGTCAGTCGAAAGGGACCGACACATAATTTACAATTAGCCATCACGGTGGCCAATGAACGGTATTTAGCCACGGATCAGCCACTGACTAACCAGGCCATTCAATTCTTACAACGGGTCATTTGGCAGCCACTCGTCAGTGGTAACCAGTTTGACCAAGCAACGTTTGACCGGCAAAAAACGAACTTAGAGGCGGCAATCAAATCGGTTGCTGACGATAAGCAATACTACGCGGCCCAACAACTTAATGCGGCATTGTTTGCCAATGAACCGGCACAACAAGTTCCGAGCTTTGGGGTAATTGACGACTTAGCGACCATCGATGCACAATCACTTTATCGTTATTATCAGCAACTGTTACAAGATGACCAAATCGACATCATCGTGACTGGTGATATTGATGAAGCGGCTGTGCTTAAGCAGTGGCAGCAAGTTGGCTTTGAAGA
Organism: Lactiplantibacillus plantarum EGD-AQ4; assembly: GCF_000463075.2. Classification (GTDB taxonomy): domain Bacteria; phylum Bacillota; class Bacilli; order Lactobacillales; family Lactobacillaceae; genus Lactiplantibacillus; species Lactiplantibacillus plantarum_A. The sequence continues at coordinate 44,821 of NZ_AVAQ01000013.1, read as the reverse complement.
CCGGTCAACGGGTCGGCCGCGGCCATTTTATCAACATCATAATTTAAAAGAATACGTCGAAGTTCATGAAGCACAAGCACTCAGTCAAGCTAAGCTGAATCTTGGGTACGATTTCCCGGTGTTCTATCGTGGCGACCACTACTACGCGGCACTGGTCTTCAATGAATTATTTGGCGGCTCACCGTTATCTAAACTTTTTACTAATGTGCGTGAAAAAGCCAGCTTAGCCTATTACGCTAGCAGCTCGCTCGATACCTTCCGTGGTGTGTTGAAAGTGCAAGCTGGAATCGATGGTAAGAATCACGATCAAGTGTTGGCGATTATTGCGGATCAATTAATCGCAATCCAAAATGGCGACTTCACGGATGACCTCGTTGACCAACTCAAATTGGGGTTGATCAATGATTTTGAATCGAGTTTAGATAGTCAACGAACCGTTGCCGTTCAAACGTTAATTGACGATTTGACGCAACAGCACGTGTCAGATGCGGACTGGCTCGCCCAGATTCAAAACGTGACACGCGAACAGATTATTGCGGTTGCAAAAATGGTGACCCTGAATAACGGCTTTTTCTTAAGTGGGGAGTCCAAATGAAAGTAAAAAAATATGATCAATTTAATGAAAGTGTTTATCAAGCCAAACTAGCTAACGGGTTGACCGTGACGATGCTACCAAAGACTGATTACCACAAAACGTACGCCACGTTGACCACCAACTATGGGTCGATTGATAACACCTTTGTGCCCGCGGGCAGTACTGAATTGCAACGTTTTCCAGATGGAATCGCGCATTTTTTAGAACACAAAATGTTTGAGAAGGCCGACCACGACGCCTTTCAAATCTTTGGTCAGTACGGGGCCAGTGCCAACGCCTTTACCAGTTTTACGAAGACCAGCTACTTGTTCTCAGCCACGCGTCATCTCAAGGAAAATTTGACGACCTTACTTGACTTTGTACAAGACCCTTACTTTTCCACGGCAACCGTCGAAAAGGAGAAGGGCATCATCGGGCAAGAAATTGAAATGTACGATGACGATCCGAGCTGGCGCTTGTACTTTGGCATGATTGGTAATCTATATCCTAATCATCCGTTACAGTATGATATTGCGGGTACGACGGATTCAATTGCTAAGATTACGGCGGATGACTTGTATGCGGCTTATCGCACGTTCTATCATCCAGAGAACATGACGCTGTTCGTGGTCGGAAACTTTGACCAGGATGAAGTGCTGGCACTCGTTAAAGCCAATCAAGATGCCAAAGACTTCACCACTTTTCAGCCAATTGAACGTAAGATTCCTGAAACGGCTGCTGACGGTCACGACATTATTCCTTATCGGACGATTGACATGCCGGTTAACCGTGCCAAGTCAATCGTGGGGGTCAAAGGCCTTGTGCCGATTGAAAGTGGTGCGGCGGCCCTCAAGTATCGCGCTGCGGTCAATGTACTCTTAGAATTATTATTCGGCGATACTTCCGCTGATTATTTACGCTTATATGATCAAGGCATCATTGACGATACGTTTGGTTATGACTTTGAATTGCAAAATGGGTTCAATTTCGTCACGTTTAGCGGCGAGACCGATGATCCTGCTCAGTTTGATACGGCGATTATTGACGTCTTGGAGAATTGGCGCCGAGCGGTAGCTGACCAGGACGATGCGTTGGCCTTAGTTAAAAAGGAAATGATTGGGCGAGTCGTCTTTATGGCCAACTCCCTTGAGGCGGTTGCTAATCGTTATGATCAACGGTTATTTGGAACAGCTACGATTTTTGACGAGCCAGCGGTCATTGATAGCTTGACTTTAGATGATTTAACCGCTGTCGCTGAACAATTATTGCAGTCACAGGCCATGAGTGAGTATCAAATTCGGCCACAAGCAAAGAATTAAAGAAATCTGAAATTTAGTTGTCATGGGGCTGCTAAATTTAGTTGCTGTGATATACTATTAACCGTAAGATTTTGAAAATAGACTTAGGGTGGAGAAAAAGTCAATGAGTGAAAATAACGAAGAAAAAACAACGATTGGGGCGCGTCTAAAAGCCGCCCGGACAGCGAAAGGGCTTACGATTGATGATTTGCAGCAAATCACCAAAATTCAAAAGCGCTATTTGATTGCCATTGAAGACGAACAGTTTGACAAGTTACCGGGTGATTTTTATGTCCGGGCGTTTGTTAAGCAGTATGCCGATACGGTCGATTTGGATGGCAACGCGCTGTTAGAAGAATATCGTGACGAGTTGCCGAGTGTGCATACTGAAAAAATCGTTGATAACGTTGATGAAGTTCAACCGACCCGGGTGGCTAGTCGTGAGCAACCCGCTTCACCGGCCAATCGCGTGCGAAATTATTTACCGACGATTATCATTACGGTCATCGTCGTTCTGATTCTCCTATTTATTTGGTTTATGGCAGTTCGGACGCATGCCGGCTCGAGTTCGAGTACAAGTGCGGACAGTTCGTCAGTCCAAGTTTCGAGTTCGAAAAAGAAAGTCAGCTCATCGAAGGCTAGCTCTTCAGCAAAATCTAGCTCGAAGGCGTCTTCGACCAAGGAACAGACGATTAAAGCCAATGGTAGCAGTGATACGGCCTTTACGTTAACGAATGGTGCTGACAAGAACAAAGTCGTTATTAAGTCAAGCAAGGCTGCTTGGACGTCAGTCACGACTAATGGGAGTCAGACTTGGCAAGGAACGTTGTCAGCGAACGGTTCACATACGTTAACGCTGCCAAGTAACGCGAAGACGGTTAAGTTCCAATTTGGTAACGCCACTGAAACCACCGTCACCATTAATGGGAAGGCGTTCAACTTTAACCCGAACAACAGTAGTTCCAAAGTTCGGACAATCACGTTAACCATCAAATAGTGTTGCGGAGGAGGCGGGTACTTTGAATTTACCTAATAAATTGACCGTGTTTCGCATTATCTTGATTCCGGTATTTATTTTGATTATGGTCTTACCCCTGAATTGGGGTCAGGTGGTGTGGGCTGGTACGATGATTCCAGTCACCCAGGTTGTGGCAACGGTGATTTTTGCAGTCGCTTCGTTAACCGACTTAGCGGATGGTAAAATCGCCCGGGGACAACATTTAGTCACTAACTTCGGAAAGTTCGCGGATCCACTTGCAGACAAGATGTTAGTGATGACGGCGTTTATTATTTTGGTGCGGATGAATGCCGCTCCTGATTGGGTCGTCGCAATTATCATGTGCCGGGAGTTAGCAGTGACGGGCTTACGCTTGTTGATTGTTGAAAACAACGGTAAGGTCATGGCAGCTGCCATGCCTGGTAAAATTAAAACGACGACACAGATGATTGCTATTATCTTCTTGTTGTTGAATAATGTGCTATTTGCAGCAATTAACGTGCCATTTGCACTGATTATGCTGTACATCTGCCTATTCTTCGTCATCTATTCTGGCGTGGACTACTTCGTCCAGAACCGGGATGTTTTCGCGGATGGGTTTAAATAAGCTTTGATTTCAAACGTCTCACCGAGCGATTTGCTTGGTGGGCGTTTTTTATTTGGGATGATCTGTTTATTAAAGTGACAAGTTCAAAAGCCGCCAGCTTAGAACCGCTGGAAAACAGTGCGAATTAGCGTAAACTTTCATTTGTAGCTTCGTCCTACACCGGCTTCCAGGCATTCTGAACAATGGCCGGAGCGTGGTGGACATGAAGTGCAATAGAAAAGTTAGACAAATTGTTATTTATTTATACTGACAAGACTTTATTTCTGTATACTACCGGACTTAAGCCCTTTGTCCCCATTGAGATGCGTTTATGGTTGTACCATTTAATGTATGAAGCTAAGATTACTCTTAGCTCAGTGATATTTTTGATTTGATATCGCTTCAAACATTCGCGTTTGAGTATGCTAAAGAAGCTTTCTGCTGGGGCGTTATCATGACAGTTGCCCTTACGCGACATACTCTGAACGATACCTAGGTCTTTGAGCCGGTCCCGATATTCACTGACCTGATACTGCCAACCTTGGTCAGAATGTAGGATTGGCTTGAGCTCCGGATCAATGCGGGGTTCAAGCTTGTCCAAGGTCTTCTTGATCAGTGCTTTATTTGGTGAATAGCTGACTATAACTGTGAGTGCTTCTTTACTAGCTTCGTCAATAACGGCTGAGATGTAGCCCCACTTACCATTGGTCAAGGCGACTTGCGTAATGTCAGTATGCATCACTGTTAACGGCTTAGTGGCGTCAAACGTTTGATTCAGAAGGTTAGGCGCAACCTTGCCGACCGACCCCTTGTAGGAGTTGTAACGACCAGTATGCTTAGAATACAGTGTCACTTTAAGGCCCATGACGGTCATGATTTTACGAATGGTCTCCTCACACAGCGTGAAACCAGCTTCGACCGCTTTCTGATGAATTCGTCGATACCCATAACTCTGTCCGGACGCAAAAAATGTTTCGCGAATAAATTGTTTGATTTTGCGATATTTATCAGGCTTTTTAGTACGTTGTAGCCGATCATAATAAGTCGCTCTAGGCAAATCGAGTTTGGTTAAGAGTGTTTTAAGGGGATATTGCGACCGTAACTGAGAAACAATGCTTACTTTTGTTTGCGTTGTTTTTCGGTTATGGCCGCCAGCGCTTTTAAAATATCACGGTCTAACTTCGCTTCGAACAACTGATGCTTCAGTTCGCTGATTTCTTGTTGATACTGCTCTTCTTTAGTTGGTGTAAGGTGATTTTCAGGCTTGTTTTCAGGTTTATTCTCAGGCTTATTCAATGTTGGTCCTCCTTCACGGAGAGTCGGCCGTAAGCCAGCGACACCTTGTTCCTGGTAGATACGCATCCATCGATAAGCGCAACTTCTCGAGACGCCAAAACGTTGTGCAGCTTGCCTACAGCTGACCTCATTCGTCTGTATATAGTTTACCACGTTGAGCTTGAGGTCTTGAGAATGTCGCGGAATTCGTTGTTTTGGTTTGAGCGATCCAAGGCCTTGTCGCTGAACAGAATGGACCCAGTCCGAGACCAAACTATGGCCGCCGATATGGTATTTAAGCCTAAGCGCTTGAAAACTGATATCAGTGTTCAAATATTCATTGACAACCTTAGACTTGAACTCACTACTATATTTGATCATCAGATAATACCTCACAATCGTTAGTTCTATCTGTCTAACAATTGTAGGTCACTTCAACACAGATTTAAGCCGATAGCCCACGTCTTAAATACTGGTCTTTCACTAACCAAGCACAAGACGCTTGCTAAGTGAAATTTCACCACTGGGCCTTGCCCAGAATACCTTCCAGCCGGGATGGTATTCGAAAGGCAGACATGTGCGGACCCAACTTTTGGTTGGATTAGTTGTTGACTCCTTGGTACGCGGGAATTTTGATAGTCAACTGTCAGACTAGTTACTAATGACAGCTAAACATCCATATTCGTGCTTTAACTTTTCAACTCGTAGATTCACGGAATTTGTCAGTACTTTCTCAGTACTTTCTCAGTCGTTTGAGATAACAAAGTCTCGAATTCCAAACGACGGCAATTTAATCAACTCATTTCAAGACTAATTGCCATTGAATTTGTGGTATTGAGATGAGTAAATAGCATTCAGAAATCTTCTCAGTAATTAAATGTTATAAGTCATCATCGATACCAACTAAAAGTTTTCCTGAAGGACCAGTATCCTAACATTCAGTGGTCAATTGTACCCAGATAGGTGGTTGTTCATCCGCCGTTCGAGCGGGTTCCCGACTGTCCGGACTGCCGGACAATGCTCAGTAGCCAAATTATTCTTAGATGGAAGTGGGTTGCTTCCGGCTTAGAATAAGACTCGTATTTGAAATTGCGCAGTGATTTTCTGCGTGAGTTCAAATCGATGTCGGCTTACGTTCCAGCAATTGTCAGTCGGCCCCGGAAGTCGGACTAGGGCGCACATCGGCTGACGGACAGTAAGCCAAACAATTGGCATGATTTAATCATCTTTAACGCTAAAGAATAATCAGCACACCGCGTAGCCAGTTTTATCAAGTTAGCTGAGTTGCGAGAAAAAACGTAATCTTTTTAATGGGGTCGCACTTAATTTTCGTATATACTAAATGTAGGACGCGCTGAATGGCGCCCACATTGGATGTAATCGTTGTGATTACGAGGAGGTTGTTTGGCATGCAGGCAGAGATAATCGCGGTCGGTACCGAGATTTTATTAGGACAAATCACGAATACGAACAGTACGCACATTGCACGCGGACTGGCTGAACTAGGTATTGATAGTTACTATCAGACCGTGGTGGGTGATAATCCGCAACGACTGTCAGCGGTAATTGAAATTGCGGCACAACGTAATGATTTAGTGATTTTAACGGGTGGTCTCGGACCAACTGCGGACGATTTAACAAAGCAGACGTTGGCGCATTATTTAAATGTACCCTTAGTTGAAGATGCAGCAGCAATGGAGAAAATCACTGACTGGTTTGCTAAAAATGAGCAGGTCATGACTGCTAACAACCAGCAACAGGCATTGTATCCGCAAGGCGCGCAACCGTTAGTCAATCATAACGGCATGGCAGTCGGTGCTTTTTACCAATCACCAGACAGTGCCGATTTCTTACTGTTGCCGGGACCACCACGTGAGTTGGCAGTGATGTTTGACCGGGAAGCTAAGCCCAAGCTGGCAGCAGCCTATGGCAATCAAGCTCAGATTTACTCGCGAGTGATGCGGTTTTACGGGATAACAGAATCGGCACTTGCAACCAAGTTACAACCGCTAATTGATAATCAGACGGCGGTAACGATTGCACCGTACGCTAAGACCAACGAAGTGACCTTGCGTTTGAGTGCCCAGGCTGAGACTGAGACGGCTGCTAAAGCGGCAATCGACCAAGTTGACCAACAGATCAAGACGCTAATTGGACGCTACTTCTATGGCTATGGTGATGACAATTCTTTGGTCAACGTAGTGGTTAAACAGTTGATTGCTGCTAACTTAAGCATTACGGCGGCTGAAAGCTTAACGGCTGGCCTGTTTCAGAGTACCCTTGGAAGCGTGTCAGGCGTTTCGGCAGTCTTTCCGGGTGGCTTTGTGACCTATGCAAACGAGGTTAAACATCAGCTTGTTAATGTGCCTCAGGACGTCATTGATAACGATGGGGTGGTGTCGGAAGCCACTGCTAAGGCAATGGCTTTGGGGGCGCAACAGCAACTGCAGACGGACGTTGCTGTCAGCTTCACCGGTGTCGCAGGACCTGATGAGTTAGAAGGGCAACCGGCTGGTACGGTTTGGATTGGCTTAGCTTATCGGCAACAAGCCCCAATTGCCCAGCAATTCCATTTTGCAGGCGGACGACAACGGATTCGTCAGCGCAGCGTGATGGCCGGATTGGACCTATTACGGCATGCACTGGCGGCTGATTCAACACTGAAAAAATAATACGAACTTTTGTTCGCTTTTTGCTTGCAATTCTAGCTGTGAACAGCTATGATATTAAGAGTCAGAAACGAGCACCAAAGGAGGAAATAATTTGGCTGATGCACGGAAAGCAGCACTAGATACTGCCCTTAAAAAGATCGAAAAGAACTTTGGTAAAGGGGCGATTATGCGGATGGGTGACGCTGCCCAGACGACCATTTCAACAATTTCCAGCGGGTCACTAGCCTTAGATGACGCATTAGGCGTTGGTGGTTACCCACGTGGCCGGATCGTTGAAATTTATGGCCCTGAAAGTTCCGGTAAAACGACCGTTGCATTACACGCGGTCGCTGAAGTTCAAAAGCAAGGCGGGACGGCCGCCTATATCGATGCTGAAAACGCCTTGGATCCGGTTTACGCGGAACATTTGGGTGTTAACATTGATGACTTATTACTTTCACAACCAGATACTGGTGAACAAGGTCTTGAAATCGCTGATGCCTTAGTTTCCAGTGGCGCGGTCGATATCTTAGTTGTCGATTCAGTTGCGGCGTTAGTGCCACGGGCTGAAATTGAAGGCGAAATGGGTGACGCCCACGTTGGGTTACAAGCCCGGTTAATGTCACAAGCGTTGCGGAAGCTATCCGGAACCTTGAACAAGACAAAGACCATTGCACTATTTATTAACCAAATTCGTGAAAAAGTTGGCGTGATGTTTGGGAACCCTGAAACGACCCCTGGTGGTCGGGCTTTGAAGTTCTATGCGACGATTCGGCTTGAAGTTCGTCGTGCTGAACAGATCAAAGAAGGAACCAACATCATTGGGAACCGGGTTCGAATCAAAGTTGTGAAGAACAAGGTTGCGCCGCCATTTAAGCGGGCCGAAGTTGATATCATGTACGGTCAAGGAATCTCACAAACTGGTGAAATCGTTGATATGGCCGCTGAAAAGGATATCGTTAAGAAGAGTGGTTCATGGTATTCATACGGTGATGACCGGATTGGTCAAGGCCGTGAGAATGCGAAGAAGTACTTGGATGAACATCCAGATGTCATGGCTGAAATCCGTCAAAAAGTCCGGGATGCTTACGGCATGGACCAGACGGGTGAAGAAGACGACCAAACTGATGACCAATCCAAGGATAAGGCAACTAAACCAAGTGACAAGCCACAGGCACAAGCAAAGGCTAAAAAGCCCGTTGCAACTGAAACGTCCTTAGATTTAGATGATTCAAAAACCGATAAATAATTGTTCTTTAGTCAAACGTCCAAAATACTTATTTTGGACGTTTGATGTACATAATCCGCTGATTTTCTACTCAGTTATGAGTGCTGATTGTCCGTTGCCATAAGACTTTAAGTTGACACTGTTCGTTTCTAACATTAGAATAACAAGTGTGTAAATAATCAAAATATAACATCTGAAAATTTGTAGTTGATTTTATGTTAACTGGATTTTGGTGATGCGGAGGTGGAAACATGAATGTTTTCGGTATAATCCTCGCAGTCATCGCAATTGTTGTCGGTTATGGGATTGGTTACTATGTACGCAAGAACGTCCATGAAAAAGAATTGGACGTTGCCAAGAACACAGCCGAAGGTATTATTTCTGAGGCCAAACGGGCAGCGGAGACTCATAAGAAAGAAAAAGTCCTTGAAGCTAAGGAAGAGAGTCATCGTTACCGGGCTGAAGTTGAAACAGAGTTAAAGCAACGACGGAATGAAGTGCAAAAGCAAGAAGACCGGTTGCTTCAACGCGAAGAAACTTTAGATCACAAAGAGAATACTTTTGAAAAGCGCGAGGATGCTTTAGGCAAAAAAGAAGAAAAAGTTGCCAATGAGCAAAAACGTGTCGAACAACAGCAACAAAGTGCAGCTTCACTAATCACGCAACGTCAAGCTGAGTTAGAACGGGTCGCCGCCTTATCACAAGAACAGGCACGTGATCAAATCTTGACCCAGACTCGTGAGCAATTAACGCATGAACGCGCCGTGTTGATTAAAGAAAATACGGATGAAGTGAAAGCGCAGTCTGAAAAAGAGGCTAAGAACTTAATTGTCCAAGCGATTCAACAGAGTGCCGCTGATATGGTTTCGGAGACCACGGTATCGGTTGTCTCGTTACCAAATGATGACATGAAAGGCCGAATTATTGGCCGGGAAGGTCGTAACATTCGAACGTTAGAAACGCTGACGGGGATTGATTTAATTATCGATGATACGCCGGAAGCGGTCGTTCTCAGTGGTTACGATCCGATTCGTCGTGAAATCGCGAAGATCGCGCTTGAAAAACTAATTCAAGATGGGCGGATTCATCCTGCTCGGATTGAAGAAATGGTTGAAAAAGCACGTAAAGAAATGGACGAAAAAATCCGTGAGACTGGTGAACAAGCTGTCTTTGACTTGGGATTGCACGGGATGCATCCTGACTTAATCAAGCTTGTTGGTCGGTTGAATTATCGGACCAGTTATGGTCAAAATGTTTTGAATCACTCAATTGAAGTTGCGAAGTTGGCGGGCGTTTTGGCCGCTGAACTTGGTGAAGATGTTACACTCGCGAAACGCGCAGGATTATTACACGATATTGGTAAGGCCGTCGATCATGAGGTCGAAGGTTCCCACGTTGAAATTGGCGTGGAATTAACAACGAAGTACAAAGAGAGCCCGGTAGTCATCAACACAATTGCTTCTCATCATGGTGATGTGGAAGCGAAGTCGATTATTGCCGTATTGGTTGCAACGTCTGATTCGATTTCAGCCGCGCGGCCAGGTGCTCGGAGCGAGTCATTGGAGAATTATATCCATCGGCTCGAAAAGCTAGAAGCGATTGCAAATGAAAAGGCGGGCGTCAAGAAGAGTTACGCCATTCAGGCCGGTCGTGAAATTCGGGTCATCGTCAAGCCAAATGAAATCTCTGATCTACAGGCGACGGTTTTGGCACACGATGTTAAAAAGCAGATTGAAAATGAACTTGAATATCCCGGTCATATCAAAGTTACGGTTATTCGGGAAGTTCGAGCAGTTGATTACGCTAAATAACCGGGAAGTGAGCTTGGGTCTTAACCTAAGCTCATTTTTTTGGCTTCCGTCACATTCAAGTGCGTTTTCAAGGCGAAATAATGCTAAAATAATTGGTATAACGTTAAAACAAGGGAGCAATCTATGCGAATTCTATTTGTTGGGGATGTCATGGGCAATGTCGGTCAAACGGCAATTACAACGTACTTACCCAAATTAAAACGGCGCTACAAGCCACAGGTCACGATCGTTAACGGTGAAAATGCCACCCGCGGGCGCGGCATCAATGAAGCAGTTTATAAAGATATTTTGACGGCTGGTGCTGACGTAATCACAATGGGCAACCATACTTGGGATAACAATGAAATCTTTGATTTTATTAACGGTGCCAAGAAGTTGGTCCGGCCACTGAACTTTCCACCGGCAACGACGCCTGGCGTGGGATATACCATCGTCAAGGTCAATGCGGTGAAGTTAGCGGTCATTAATCTACAAGGCAACGTCTTTATGGGCCAAAACTTGGCAAACCCCTTCACGACTGTGCAACCATTAGTCGCGAAGTTACGTGAGGAGACGCCTAATATTTTTGTTGATTTTCATGCTGAAACGACCAGTGAAAAGGAAGCGATGGCTTGGTACTTAGATGGCCAAGTGAGTGCGGTCGTGGGCACGCATACCCACGTTCAAACGAGTGATGAGCGGGTGTTGCCCAACGGAACGGCCTTTTTAAGTGACGTCGGTTTTACGGGCCCGTATAATGGCATCTTGGGAATGACGCGTGAAAATGTCATTCAACGTTTCCTTGAACAGATGCCGACCCGTTTCAACGTCCAAGAAGATAGTCCAGCAGTGTTGTCAGGTTGTGTCATTGACCTCGATGGCCAGAGTGGGCGAGCGAAGAAGATTGCCCGGATTTTAATCAATCCGGATCACCCGTATTTTGATGATTAAGCCTTAAGGATAGAAAGTAGGATTAAGCGTGCCACAAAAAACGAAAGATACGCCGATGATGCGTCAGTACTTAGCAGTTAAAAATCAATATCCCGATGCGTTTTTATTTTATCGACTCGGTGATTTTTATGAAATGTTTTTTGATGACGCCATTAAAGGTGCCCAGTTATTAGAATTGACGCTGACGACGCGGAACCACTCAGCGGAAAATCCAATTCCAATGTGTGGGGTCCCGCATCGCGCGGTGCAAAACTATATTGATATTTTAGTCGACAAGGGCTATAAAGTGGCCATTTGTGAGCAGATGGAAGACCCCAAGCTGGCAAAAGGCATGGTCAAACGAGAAGTGATTCAGCTGGTCACACCGGGTACCACGTTAGAACGTGGGGCGGAACAGGCTAAGTCGAATAATTACCTGACCGCCTTGATTCAAGTCGACAAGCAATATGGTTTCGCGTATGCAGATTTATCGACTGGTGAATTGAAGACCAGTGTCCTGACGACCAACGAAGCACTCGTCAATGAATTAACGAGTTTGCAGACTAAAGAAATTGTGGTCGATGAGTCGGTGCCAGCGGAATTGCGTGAGCAGATTCAGAAGCTCGGCATTCTAATTTCGGAACAAAATCAAGTGACCCCTCAAGCGACGCTCAGTTATTTGACGCAGGATTTGACGGTTGAATTGGAAAAGCAAGTGGTGGAACGGTTGCTGATGTATATTACCGTGACGCAAAAGCGGAGTCTAGCGCACTTGCAAAAAGCAGTCGCGTACGAACCGTCGTACTTTTTGAAACTAGATCATAATTCTAAATATAATTTGGAACTAATGAAGTCGATTCGGACTGGTAAGAAGCAAGGGACCCTTTTATGGTTGCTTGACGAGACCAAGACGGCGATGGGTGGTCGGTTACTCAAACAGTGGATCGATCGACCGTTAATTGTGCAGGATGATATTACAACGCGACAGAACAAAGTAGCGGCGCTTTTAGACCACTATTTTGAACGCAGTAATTTACAAGAAGAACTGGTCAAAGTCTATGACTTGGAGCGCTTAGCCGGACGAGTTGCATTCGGCAGTGTCAACGGCCGTGATTTGATCCAGTTAAAAACGTCATTACGACAGATTCCAAAGATTCGCTATATCTTATCCGAATTAGATACGCAAGTTTTCAATGACGAGGTCAACCAGCTTGATCCCGTCGAAGATGTTGCTGACTTGATTGAAGAAGCCATCGTCGAAGATGCACCGTTGTCCGTCACGGATGGAGGCGTCATCAAGGATGGCTATAATCAGCAGTTAGATCAGTATCGCGATGCGATGAACAATGGGAAGAAGTGGATTGCGGCACTCGAAGCTCAGGAGCGCGAGGCGACTGGTATCAAGAACCTCAAAATTGGCTTTAACCGCGTTTTCGGTTACTATATCGAAGTGACGAAGGCCAATCTGGCACAGTTGCCAGCTGATCGGTATGAACGCAAGCAAACCTTAACCAACGCGGAACGCTTTAGTACTCCAGAGCTCAAAGAACACGAGAGCTTGATTTTAGAGGCTGAGAGCCATTCTACCGACTTGGAGTACCAATTATTCACGACGGTCCGAGAAACGGTTAAGAAGGCGATTCAGCGGCTTCAGACGTTGGCTAAGGCGGTGGCGGCGATTGATGTGCTGCAGAGTTTTGCAGTGGTCAGTGAAGATTACCACTTTGTCCGGCCAACTTTGACTAAAGACCATGATTTGAAAATTGTTGACGGTCGTCATCCGGTCGTTGAAAAGGTCATGGGCAACCAAAGCTATGTGCCAAACGACGTTACCATGGCGCCCGATGAGACGGTCTTGCTGATTACCGGGCCGAACATGTCCGGGAAGAGTACCTATATGCGTCAGTTAGCTTTAACGGTCATCATGGCTCAAATCGGCTGCTTTGTCCCGGCAAAGTCGGCGCAACTGCCAATTTTTGATCAGATTTTTACTCGTATTGGGGCAACTGATGATTTAATTTCCGGTCAGAGTACTTTCATGGTCGAAATGCAGGAAGCCAACAACGCGTTGCAACACGCAACGGCCAATAGTTTGGTCTTGTTCGACGAAATTGGTCGTGGGACGGCAACATACGACGGGATGGCGTTGGCGCAGGCGATTATCGAATTTGTGCATAACCATATTCATGCCAAAACACTCTTTTCGACGCATTATCATGAATTGACAGCGCTGGACCAAGAGTTAAGTGGGCTGCGCAACGTTCACGTTGGGGCGACCGAACAGAATGGCGAGCTGGTCTTTTTGCATAAAGTCGAACCCGGTGCGGCCGATAAATCGTATGGGGTCCACGTGGCTAAGCTCGCTGGAATGCCGGATAGTTTGTTGACTCGGGCAAATAAAATTTTGACGAGTTTGGAAAATCAAACCAGTACGGTCTCAACGACGGCTGCATCACTAGCAGCTAGTGATGGGGACCATTCGGCAGCGGCAACAACGGCGCAATCAGTCAGTGAACCTGCAACGACAGACAGCGAGCCTGAGAAACAATCAGCAGCATCAGTTGATGAGGCGGCCGCGGCTGACAGTCAAGTCGATGATGTCAGCGCAAAAATGGCAGCGACTGGCGAACCGGCTGATGAACAGTTGTCATTATTTGCTGAGCCAACGGTCACTGATCCGAAGAGTGAGAAAGTCTTGCAACAATTGAAGAATTTGAACTTGATGGCAATGACGCCAATGGATGTGATGAACCAGTTGTACAAGTGGCAACAAAAATTAGGCAAGTAACCACACGACACGTTTTACTGAACGAGTCAACAGGGTGAACCGGCTGGGCTAATCGGCGGTGAACGCTTTTGTCACGAATGGAATCAGCTTTAAATCAAGCAGAAAGGACCGATGGTAATGGGAAAAATTCATGAATTATCTTCCGTGTTAGCGGATCAAATCGCTGCGGGTGAAGTTGTGGAACGGCCTGCCTCGGTCGTAAAAGAATTGGTCGAAAATGCCGTCGATGCCCACGCCACCCAAGTGGATATTTTGGTCCAAGAGTCGGGCGTCCAGTCGATTCGGGTGATTGATGATGGGGACGGCATTGATGATTCGGAAGTATTGACGGCCTTTAAACGGCACGCCACTAGTAAAATCACGTCGCGTGAAGATTTGTTTCGCGTACATTCGTTGGGGTTTCGGGGTGAAGCCCTGCCAAGTATCGCGTCGGTTGCTGACGTCGTGATGAATACCAGTACTGGCACGACCGGGACCAGTATTCACTACCGCGGTGGTAAGCTGTTACAACAGGCCCCAGCGCCGCTACGACAAGGGACGGATATTACCGTGACCGACTTGTTTTTCAACACACCGGCCCGGTTGAAGTATTTAAAGTCGCCTCAAACGGAACTCGCAAATATCTTAGACGTGGTCAATCGGATTGCACTGAGCTATCCGAGCGTTGCGTTTCGACTCGTGCATAATGCCAAGGAACTCCTAAAAACGGCTGGCCGCGGCGACTTACAACAAGTCATTGCCGGTATTTATGGCGTACAAAATGCCCGTAAGATGGTGGCGATCGCTGGTGAAACGCCAGACTTCAAACTATCTGGCTTTGTCGCGTTACCGGAATTAACACGTGCTAATCGCCAATATATTTCGGTGCTCATTAATGGGCGGGCTATCAAAAACCAACAGTTGACTAAAGCAGTCATCAAGGGTTACGGCTCAAAGCTGATGGTTGGCCGCTATCCGATTGCCGTGATCGCCTTAACCATGGATCCACTGTTGGTCGATGTAAACGTTCATCCGACGAAGCAGGAAGTGCGGTTAAGCAAAGAACCAGAGTTATCAAAGTTGATCAGTGAGACGATTACGGCGCGGTTGGCGGATGTCAATTTGATTCCATCAGCCTTGACGAACCTTGGGAGTCACCGCCGTGAGCATCTCAAAACAGACCAGTTAGCGATGGACTTAAACGCGGCATCTTCACAATATCAAGTGGCGACGCCAAAATCGAAAGCCAGTGCAGCCACTTCAGCTTCAGCTGAACAGTTTGCAGCTTCAATTGCGGCTGCAACGACGGTGACCGCCACTTCAGCCTCAACGGTGAGTGTGCCGGCCGCATCGGACGTTTCGTCTGAAGCCGCGATTTCAGCGGTCGAGACTGAATCAGCTTCGGCGTCAACTGAACCGATTATGATTAGTCGGCGTGATGAACTCGCAACACCGTCTGTCCAAGCTTTTGACCAGCGGTACCAATCTGAAACGGCTGCACAGCCCTTTGGAAAGGCCGCTGAACCTGAAGTTGCCGATTCGGCCGCACCCGCACCAACGAGTGAAGCCCCCGGAACGGAACGCTTTCCACAGTTACGCTACTTGGGGCAAATGCACGGGACCTATTTGCTGGCTGAAGCGGATGATGGGATGTATATCTTGGACCAACATGCGGCTCAAGAACGGATCAATTATGAGTATTATCGTCAAGCCATCGGTGAGGTGAGTGCTGACCAGCAAAATCTGTTGGTGCCAATTATTTTAGATTATCCCACTAGTGACGTCTTGAAAATCAAAGAAAAATTGCCATTATTGGCTGAATTAGGGCTACATCTGGAATCGTTTGGCGGCAACAGCTTCATTGTCCATGCCCATCCGACCTGGTTTAAAGCCGGTCAAGAAGAGGATACGATTCGAGAAATGATCGATTGGATCTTACAAGATGATAAGTTGACGGTGGCTCAATTTAGAGAAAAAACGGCAATTATGATGTCGTGTAAACGTGCCATTAAAGCCAATCATCATCTGGATGACCAACAGGCGCGGGCCTTACTTGAAAAGTTACCGACCTGTGAGAATCCCTTTAACTGCCCACATGGTCGTCCGGTCACAGTTCACTTCACGAATTCTGACATGGAGCGGATGTTCAAACGGATTCAAGATAGTCACGAAGCACGCGACTAATCATGTCCTGAAATGAGCAGATTTCAATTTAACAACGTAAGTGTTGATCAACTAAACTGGACTTGCCAGAACTCTGAAACTAGCGTTCTCTGGCAAGTCCAGTTTGGTCTAGTCATCACGGTCAAATATTGATTACACCGGGATGAGCACTTGATAGACGGGACATTATGCGTTGCTGCAACCCGCAAACAGTTGGTTGTGATTGGTATGAACGAGCACAAATCGATTTTTGCAGGTGAACAGTGAAGACGAGCTTCGCTGCAGTAGGACGGTTGGCACGTACCGTTGAAAGAACCAAAATGATTCGCTATGATGATAAAAAGTCATTAGTGCTTGCCACGCGCAAGGTAGTAACGATGATGAAAGGGGAGTTGATATGATGGATATGACGAAATTGTATTATCGGCAAGCCTATTCTGCTTATTGTTTTCTAGCAGACTTGCCTGAAGCATCAGCGAGCTTTGTCGCCGCGCGGCCAACGCTTTGGCAATTAAACGCGCATCCGAATGCCGCAACGGCCAAACAAGTCGTTTTAGATTTATATGAACAAGTCGCTGCGTTTGAAATGGCCACGGAACAACATGATGCGGCCGAAATTGCCGTGATCAGTCACCAGATTGATAACGCAACTGAGGCGTTACAGTTGTTGGTCCGCCTATTTGAAAGCTATCCACCAACCACCACGATTGAAACGCTGGACAACTGGGATTGGCGGTAGACGGATGCCCAGGTATGATTCTCGGTAAACGGTTTATTTGAATGTATCACGTCAATACTTCGCTCGAGTATTGCAATGATCCAGCAAAACAGGCGTCACCTAGTTACGAATTTTGTTAAGATTTTTCGGTAGCGTCACAGTGAAGAAGGGTTCATGGTAAAATAAGAGCATTGTTCTTAACGGCAAAATATGGGGATTACGATGACAACGTAATGACAAGATAGGGGAACCTGATTTGAAGACAGCACGAAAAATACCACTAGCCGTCTGGTATACCGCGATGTTTGTGGTGATTGCCACGATAACTTACAGCGGGCTTTTTTTAGCAGGGCGAACGCTGATTTGGGAAGTAGATGGGATTGCCCAACACTTCCCAATTTTGTTGGAATTTCAACGGATCTTACAACACCACCCCCAGCAATTATTTAGCTGGTCGTGGAATCTCGGCTTGGGGGCCGATCAATTAACGACATTTGCCTACTATGTCGTTGGTGATCCGTTCAATTATTTAGTGGCTTTGGTATCGCCATCTCATCTGGAATGGGCGTACCAAGCCTTGATTTTATTGCGACTGTATTTTGTTGGCTTGGCCTTCTTAGGCTTTAGTCGCCAGTTCAATTTTAAAAAAGTTAGTCAACTGGTCGGCACACTGACTTATACGTTTACGGCGTATACGTTTTACGTGGGTATGCACCATCCATTCTTTTTACTACCAATGATTTGGTTTCCGTTGCTCTGTTGGGCAATTGAACGGGTGTTGCGGGGGCGGCACTGGTTGCCACTCAGCTTGATTACGGCTGTCGTCATTTTGAGCAATTTTTATTTTGCGTACTTATTAGCGCTCGGTGGCATGATTTACGCTTTAGTTCGTTTTTGGTCACGGCGACGAGCGCAATTAGTGATGCGTTCGTTTTGGCAGTTGTTCTGGCGATTACTGGTTGCAGTGATGCTTGGCGCTACCATGGCAGGGGTGTTACTGGTGCCAACGTTATTAGCGATGCTAAATGCGACCCGTGCTAGTTTTAATTTTGCCAACGGACTAACGAGTTATCCAATTAATTATTATGTTAATTTACCTAATCGGCTTCTGACTAACGGTGGCAGCGTGCAGTACTGGGTCACGTTAGGGCTAAGCAGTATCAGTTTTATTGCGGTTATTTATACATTACGGCATTTTAAACGCTATTGGGTGCTTAACTGGGTCATTTTGGCGATGATGGTCGGTATTTTGTTGCCACAGTTTGCTGCGGTATTTAACGTCTTTTCCACGCCATCGAATCGGTGGTTGTTAATGGCGACGTTGGTGTTTGCCTATGCGACGATGGCCTTTATGGATCACGTGACCGACCTAACCGCGACGGATTTAAAATGGTTGGCGGGTGTTAGTGGTGGTTTGCTGATTTTGATTTGGGTCATCAATGGCTTTTATCTCAACATTCGTAAGCATGACATTGCGACCTATTTGATTCTGTTGGCCTTAATTGGGGTGTTACTGGCGAAGCGCGCGTTGAATTTATCCAAACGACAATTTTACGTGCTCTTGCTCGGTGTTGTGACGTTAAACCTAGCAAATAACGGCCTCGGGTGGTTGAGTATCAACACGAATTCTAACAGTACCGAGCAATTGCGGCAGGGTGCGGCGATGAAGTGGGTCAAAAATTACTTTGACGGTGCGCAAAAAGGACTGTCAACGAGTGGTCAGTTTTATCGGACGGCACTCGCGCCTAATTATTACACGATGCGTTCGGCTGAAAGTGACGTACCGATGGTTTTGGGGACGCACACGGTCGGCTCCTATTTCTCAGTGCAAAATGGCTATGTCGGTGCCTTCAGCCAAGCCTTGGGCAATTCGGAATACGCCATGAATTCACCATTAGGATCACTAGATGGCCGCACGACGATGTACAATTTGTTGGGCGTTAAATATTTGTTTGCCCGTGAAGACCAGTTGAAAAAGCAGGCGCTACCAGCTGGTTATGAAGTCGTAAAAATGAAGACGGGTGAGCCGAAGATCTTTGCAGATAAATTTATTTATGGCATGAGCAATCACACGGGGACGATTTTATTGAAGTCCAAGAATGCCTTGCCGCTAGTTTATACGCAGCGGCAACAAATCAGCCAGCACGCCTTTAACCAGCTCAGTGCGGTCGATCGTGAACAGGCCTTGCTTCAGGGCGCGGTCACGACGACCCATGCAACTGGCGTGAAATCGGTCAAACCAACTGTGAGTGGTAAAACGGTTGATTACACCGTTCAAGCCGATACGACGAATGTCTTGGATACGCTAGATAAAGTCGTTATTTATCGTAATCAACATGCGACTGGGTCTTCCAATAACGCGTTGACTAAGTTGCCGGCTGACACGATTACGCTGACACCTGAACAGCGGGAAAGTTTGACGCCTGCGACCGGGTTAACGAAGCCGTCTAATCGGTTACTGAATCTGATTGCCGCCAATCAAAAGCTAGTGCAAAAAAATCAGGAAGATAACGCTAAGGGTCTAACGCGCATGGTCAGTGACGTTCAGGGCCATCAGCTCCCATACCAATTGACGATCAAACATCCTAAGCGTTATCGCAAGATGGAATTGTACTTGGTTCTTGATGGGATTAGCTACCGGCGCTCATCGATCAAACACGCGCTGAAGACGAGTCAAAACACGACCGTCTTTACGTCGCGGCCCTATACCAAAGTGGATCGACTTAATGATTTGCGTGACGGCTTAAAGGGTAATTTAAGTGCCAGTGGCTATTCACTGACCGCGCAAACAACGGACAATCAAACAACTTTCAGCCAGCTAGGAACGACCAATATGTCCGATTATGAACCACGGACTTCTGCGGTCATCAACCTCGGCTACAGCAAGCGTGCCCGGCAACTGATTACGTTAAACTTCACGAGCATTCGAAGTTTGCGGTTTAAATCGGCCAAATTAGTGGCGGTACCACTTGGTAAGACGACGCATCGAGAGACGCGCCGTTTGCAGAAAAGTGGCTTGAAACATCAGCATGTGACGAACAATCGCATCACAGGGACGACAACGACTAAGCACGCGACCGTATTGACCACGTCGATTCCATATTCGACCGGTTGGCAGTTACGTGTCGATGGTCGTATAGTGCAGACCCAAGTTGTGAATAAAGGGTTTGTTGGCGCACGCTTGGCGGCTGGCAATCATCATATCGAACTGACTTATCGCACACCTGGTTTGAAATTAGGGACATGGTTGAGTCTAGTTGCAGGCTTATTATGGCTGATTGGTATTGCTTGGCTATGGATTCGGCGACGACCACGGAAGCGTGACTAATTAATGTTGTAATTTAAACAAGTGGGTGGCATGACTAACGCATGTTTTGAACAGTGTGTTTAGTAGCCGCTCACTTTTTTTAGTTTTTCAGGAATTTATTGGTTGGATGATGGATTGAGACGAGAATTTATAAAAAACAGTCTGCGCTAGAATCCAGCAAGATTCGGGAGCAGGCTGTTTTAGTGGCCCAGTCAAAGACACCTGGGCAAGTTATATTTTGATCAATGAAGCTAATCGAGGCTAAGATAACTTACACGGTTGCCATCGCAATTAATTGCTCGGGAATTGCGGGTGGTTCTGGAAATTTCTGCCATTCCGTGGTCGCTACCAACATAACAAGCGATGTGCTTACACTCGTCAGCCAAGTTTTTTGTGGTGTGATGGGGGCCATTGCAGCAGTAATATCAGCGTTCACTTCGGATTCAGTTATCTGCCATAACCGGTGGGTCACGTTTTCAGGGTCAGTGACCTCAACAACTGGTGCAAAATGGCCGACCCAGTCATCAATGAGCATTTCGATAACTGGTTGTTGTTGGTACAGGACAGTATTGATAGTACCGGGCACCATTGTTGTCACTGTTTGGTCAACAGGCCAGCTCGCAATTAGGCGCCACTGGTGAATACCATTGTGCGTCAGTTCATACCAGTAATAGCTTTCACCGGGTTGAACGTGCTGATCATCAGCCGTCCAGTCAGTGGCAGCTGTTTGAATTTTAGTTAGACCGGATGCGCTCGGCAATAGCGCCGTAAATGGCTTGATTTGCATATCGATAATACCTCCTAAGGTTTTGAGCATAGCACGATGGCCGCATGCCGGCAAGCATTAGTGCATGGTGTAGGGGTGCCAAAATAGATTGTGTGAGTTGAGCTGTCATGAATTATGATTAAAACATGCAAGTTGGTTGGCTTACTTGTTCGTCAGCCGGTGATCTCCTTATTCCGACTTCCGGGGCCGGCTGACAACGCTGGAACAGGGCGGACATCGATTTGAACTCACGCAGAAGACCACTGCGCAATTTCAAATACGAGTCTTCTTCTAGCCCGGGAAATTCACCCGGACAAGAAGAATTTCGCCCTTGAGCATTGTCAGCCAGCCCCTACAGTCGGGAATCCATTCGAGTGGCAGATGAACAGCCACCTATCTGGGTACAATTGACCACTGAATATTAAGTGACTGGCCCTTCAGGCTGAGACTTATTCGGTACGGATGGTGACTGATGGCAATTAATTACTGAAAAGATTATCTGAATATTATTCGCTCATCGCAAGATTACAAATTTCAATGTTAACTCGTGTTGAAATTTGTAAATAAAATGACTTTCGTTTAGAATTCGAGACTTTCCTATCTCCGGGGACTAGAGAAAATTCTAACAATTTCAGTGAAACTGCGTGTCCGAAGTATTAAATCATGGTTTAGGAAGCTGAGCAATCGGTAGAAACCATTCTGATTGTTGAATGTTAAAATGACTGTCTACTGAGAACCAACGACCATGTCATCAAAAGTTGGGTCCACACATGTCTGCCTTTCGAATACCATCCCGGCTGGAAGGTGTTTCTGATAATGCTAAGTGTTCTTCAGAGTGTGAGGTTCAGACGGGTTGGGACTGAGGATTAGCCTAGCTAGAGCGTTAAGCGGTGAATTTCCGCTTGGCGTTCTGGCGTAGCGAACCGGAAGTCCCAGTCTGACCCGAACACGTTTCATCCATACTGCAGCTAACGTGAAAGACCAGTATTTAAGACGTGGTTTGTCGGCTTAAATCTGTGTCCACCACGTTCCAGCGTTGTCAGAAATGCCTGTAAGCTGGTGTAGGACGCATCCACCACAGAAAGTTTACGGTAACTCGCACTGTTTCCAGCGGGTTTCAGCTGGCAGCCCTTGAACTTACATGTTTTAATCATAATTCATGACAAATAATTATTAGCACAAAGCGTCAAGACACTGACGACTAGATTGCTAGTAAAATACAGAAATGAAGGAACTGCCAGTGGGTTAAGTGACATCAACCCAACTAATACTACACGTTGGAACATGTAATGTGGTACAATTTAGCAAGCAAACATACGTTTTATTTAAAGGAGTTTTCCCTGTGTATGAATATTTTCTCGGTCAAGTGACCGATGTGACCCCCGGGTATGTGGTAATTGAAGTTAGCGGCATCGGTTACAAGGTGTTGACGGCTAATCCATACCGTTACCAAGTGGGGCAAACTGACGTTAAAATGTATATCCATCAAGCCGTAAGTGACAACGGCATGAGCCTGTTTGGTTTCTTTGATGCGGATGAAAAGGCTTTGTTTGAAAAGCTGCTCGGCGTTTCTGGAATCGGTCCGAAGTCGGCTTTGGCAATTTTAGCCAATAATGATCATGCGGGTCTGATTCAAGCAATCAATCAAGAAAACGCGACCTATTTAACGAGTTTCCCTGGGGTTGGCAAGAAGACCGCCCAACAAATTGTTTTGGATTTAAAAGGTAAATTGAATGATTTGAACGTTGACGTAACCGGCCAAACGGCGTTGGATGTTGAAACACCAGCAGTTGACGGTGCGCTGGCGGATGCCTTGGCTGCCTTGGAAGCACTCGGCTACTCTAAAGCGGACGTCAAAAAAGTGACGAAG
Source organism: Lactiplantibacillus plantarum EGD-AQ4 (assembly GCF_000463075.2). Classification (GTDB taxonomy): domain Bacteria; phylum Bacillota; class Bacilli; order Lactobacillales; family Lactobacillaceae; genus Lactiplantibacillus; species Lactiplantibacillus plantarum_A. Next base: position 21,901 of record NZ_AVAQ01000013.1, on the reverse strand, counting down.
AAGTTGGAAACCTTCAGTCAAACTCACGCATCTGATACAAATGCGTTGTTGAGTGAAGGCTTACGATTATTGATGAAGAAGTAGATAGGAGGGGTAACGAATGGACGATGACAAGTTATTATCTGGTGATAAGGCCAATGACGAAGAAGCGTCGTTAGAAAAATCGCTGCGTCCGCAAACGTTAGCCCAGTATATTGGTCAGGATCGCGTCAAACATGAGCTGAGCGTGTATATTGAGGCTGCTCGTAAGCGTGAAGAATCATTAGACCACGTCTTACTTTACGGTCCACCCGGTCTTGGGAAGACGACGTTAGCGATGGTGATTGCTAATGAAATGCAGGTCAATATTCGGACGACCAGTGGCCCAGCCATCGAAAAACCTGGCGATTTAGTCGCACTCTTGAACGAATTACAACCTGGTGATATCTTATTTATTGATGAGATTCATCGATTACCTAAAATCGTGGAAGAAATGTTGTACTCTGCGATGGAAGATTTCTTTGTCGACATTGTCGTCGGTCAAGGGCCGACCGCACATCCGGTTCATTTTCCATTGCCGCCATTCACGTTGATTGGTGCGACGACTCGCGCGGGAATGCTGTCCGCACCGTTACGGGATCGGTTTGGAATCGTGGAACATATGGCTTACTACGAAGTTGACGATTTGACGGACATTGTCAAGCGGACAGCCGACATTTTTCAGACGAGTATCAAGCCGTCTGGTGCGCACGAAATCGCACGGCGCTCACGCGGAACGCCACGAATCGCCAACCGGTTGTTCAAACGGATTCGCGACTTTGCGGAAGTTGCGGATCAGGACGCTATTGACGAGGCCATCGTTGACCGCTCGCTAACTTACTTGCGCGTCGATGATGCTGGCTTAGACGAAACGGATAACAAATTGTTGCGGACGATGCTAGAGTACTACGACGGTGGACCAGTCGGGCTGGCGACAATTGCAGCCAATATTGGAGAAGAAACGGATACGATTGCCGAAGTTGTCGAACCTTATTTATTACAAATTGGGTTTCTAAAACGCACGCAACGCGGCCGGGTCGTCACGATCAAGGGCTATCAACATTTAGGGTTCCCATACCCGCAAAATAAATTAGGATAAGAGGTCACAACATGAGTTTAACACTTGAAGATTTTGATTATGATTTACCACACGAACTAATCGCCCAGACACCAATCAAAAAACGCGACAGCTCCCGGTTATTAGAGTTAGATCGCAAAACGGGTGAAATGCAAGATAAGCATTTCTATGATATTATCGATCAACTTAACCCTGGTGACGCAGTTGTCATGAACAACTCGCGGGTCATGCCAGCACGCTTGTACGGCGTTAAGCCAGAAACCGGTGGTCATGCCGAAGTGCTCTTACTTCACAACACTGAGGGTGATGAATGGGAGACCCTGATGAAGCCTGCCAAACGGGCCAAGGTCGGTACGGTGATTTCATTTGGTGATGGTAAGTTAACGGCGACTGTCACGGCTGAAAAAGAAGACGGTATTCGGATGATTGAATTCCATTATGATGGCATCTTCATGGAAATTCTTGAAAGTTTAGGCGAGACGCCGCTACCACCATATATCAAGGAAAAACTCGATGACCCTGATCGTTACCAAACGGTCTATGCTAAGGAAAATGGTTCTGCCGCGGCACCAACTGCTGGGCTCCACTGGACCAAAGAATTGTTGCAAAAGGTCCAAGATAAGGGGGTCAAATTGGTTTATTTGACGCTGCACGTTGGACTGGGAACGTTCCGGCCAGTTGAAGAAGATAATATTGATGACCATAAGATGCACAGTGAATTCTACCGATTAGACGAAGACGCTGCTAAAACGTTGAATGAAGTTCGCCAAAATGGTGGCCGCATCATCGCCACTGGGACGACTTCAATTCGGACTTTGGAAACGATTGGGAGCAAATTTGATGGTGAAATTAAGCCAGATTCTGGTTGGACAGATATTTTCATCAAACCCGGTTATCAATGGAAAGTCGTCGATGCCTTTATCACCAACTTCCACTTACCTAAGTCAACCCTAGTGATGCTGGTGGCTGCTTTCACGGGTCGTGATATGATTTTGAAGGCCTACCAACACGCCATTGACGAGAAGTACCGGTTCTTCAGCTTTGGCGATGCAATGTTCATTCACTAGCAAGTGAGTGCAACTTTTGTTGAAGCGCGGGATACTGCTTGTATGGTGCAACGCGAATGGTGCACTGCGTCCCGTAATTTCAGCCAATGACAATGATTAAATGATAATGACAGCACCGTGGCGGCTGTTTCGAAGTTGACTCGTGAATTTTCGAAACGACGCTGATGGTGCTGTTCTTTTAGCTCGGCATGGTGGCACCCAGCACGCGGCAACTGGTCGATACAAATCGTTGTGACTGGTTCACGGCTGAATTTCGTGCTATCATTATTTGAGTTTAGCAACATTTTGATACGGAGGAACAACTATGGAACCGGCAATTAAATACCGATTAATTAAGAAAGAAAAACACACCGGGGCTCGCTTGGGTGAATTGATTACACCCCACGGGACTTTCCCAACTCCCATGTTCATGCCAGTCGGGACTCAGGCGAGTGTCAAGTCCTTAGCACCTGAAGAACTGGATGCGATGGGCGCGGGCGTGATCTTATCCAATACGTACCATCTCTGGCTGCGTCCTGGCGAACAAATCGTCAAGGAAGCTGGCGGGTTACACCAGTTTATGAACTGGAAGAAGGGAATTTTGACCGATTCAGGGGGCTTTCAAGTCTTCTCACTGGCTAAGAACCGTGATATTACCGAAGAAGGCGTGCATTTCAAGAATCATTTGAATGGCTCCAAAATGTTCTTGTCACCTGAAAAGGCAATTCAGATTGAAAACGACCTGGGTCCCGACATTATGATGAGTCTAGACGAATGCCCACCATTCTTCGAGAGTTATGACTATGTCAGCAAATCCGTTGCGCGGACGAGTCGCTGGGCTGAACGGGGCTTGAAGGTTCATCAACATCCTGATTACCAAGGTTTATTCGGTATCGTCCAAGGTGCTGGATTCAAGGATTTACGGGAACAAAGTGCCAAGGATTTAGTTAGCCTTGACTTCCCAGGTTATTCTATCGGTGGCTTGTCCGTTGGGGAATCTAAAGCCGAAATGAACCACGTTCTCGACTTTACGACGCCGCTGTTACCTGAAAACAAGCCACGCTACTTGATGGGTGTTGGCTCAGCGGATGCCTTGATTGACGGGGCGATTCGTGGGGTCGATATGTTCGACTGTGTCTTGCCGACGCGAATTGCGCGTAACGGGACTTGTATGACGTCGCACGGTCGCTTAGTGGTCAAAAATGCAGCGTACGCTCACGACTTTACACCATTGGATGATAATTGCGATTGCTACACTTGTCGTAACTTCACCCGGGCGTATATCCGGCACTTGATTAAGGCTGACGAGACTTTTGGACTTCGGTTAACGAGTTATCACAACTTGTATTTCTTATTGCACCTGATGCAACAAGTTCGCCAAGCCATCATGGACGATAATTTACTAGAGTTCCGGCAGAACTTCTTTGAAATGTACGGATTTAACGAGAAAAATCCGAAAAACTTCTAGCGATACTGGTATTTCAACCTGTAATTTGTTAAAGTTAAAGATAGTCAAACTTTTAATAAGATTAGGAGCGATATTAAATGGGATCAATGGCATCAATTTTGTTCATCGTGGTCATGTTTGCATTTCTGTACTTCTTCATGATCCGTCCACAAAAGAAACAGCAACAACAACATCAGCAGATGCTCAACAAAATCAAACGTGGTGACAAGGTCACGACGATTGGTCGTTTACACGGGGTCGTTGATGAAGTTAACGAAACTGAAAAGACAGTTACATTAGACTGTGACGGGATTTACTTGGTATTCGATTTGAATGCAATTGCTAAAATTTCACCAGCTGAAGATGCACAAGCTAACACGGTTGCACCAGCATCCGGCGCCGCTGCTGAATCTGAAGCAACTTCTGAAGCTGACTCTGCTGCTAGTGCAACGGATGAAGCAAGCGATTCTGAAGCTAAATAAGTATGATGGGATAAGGGTGGTCAGTAATGGCGGCCTTTATTTTTTTGCCTTTTTTGAGACTTTTAGCGCCCGCTTGAACGTACGTTCGTGTATAATAAAAGGACAGATTAGTCCTCATCTTAGCTGGAAACTTGTTGGATGTGTCTGGGTTCAAAAGGAGCGCCCGCATTGTTGGCCGGTGGATCGAGGCCAAGACGTGCAGGAACAACTGGGCGGTGAAGCAAGCCTGACAAAATCGCGTTTCTGCCAGTGGACTTAAGCCGGCTCAGCTGAACTTTGAAATTGATCACAAGCATACATAACCAAATAAACCACGATGGACGGAGGTTGATACCAGTGGCACAGTCAATAATTGAAGCACCGATTCGGGTTGATACGAGTCGTAAAATCATTCATGTGGATATGGATGCGTTTTACGCGTCAATCGAAGAGCGGGAAAATCCGGCGTATAAGACGCAGCCACTGGTGATTGCCCACGATCCGCGCCAAACGGGAGGACGTGGGGTGGTCACAACGGCTAATTACGTTGCCCGTCAATTTGGTGTCCACTCAGCAATGCCGGCAGCCAAGGCGCTAGAGTTGTGTCCCAAAGCCGTTTTTAAGACGCCTAATTTTCCGTTATATCGCGAGGTTTCTGCCCAAATTCATCGTATTTTTCATGAGTATACCGATATGATTGAGCCAATTGCATTTGATGAAGCCTATTTAGATGTGACGGTGAATAAAAAACAAATGCATAGCGCGGTAGCCCTCGCCCATCAATTACAACAAGAGATTTGGCATCAGACCCATTTGACCTGTTCGACGGGGATTTCTTATAACAAGTTCATCGCAAAGTTGGCGTCAGATTATCGGAAACCGGCTGGTGTCACCATTGTGTTGCCACAGGATGCGGAATCGTTTTTATTACGAGAACCGATTGAAAAATTTCGTGGCGTCGGTAAAAAGACAGTACCCAAGATGCATGATTTAGGCATTATGACTGGGCAAGACTTGTATGAGCGCTCCGAACTAGATTTGATACAGCAATTTGGAAAGTTAGGGTATATTTTGTATCGGCGTGTTCGGGGGAGCGATGACCGGCCAGTGGAATATTTGCGAGAACGAAAGTCGATTGGCAAGGAGCGCACGTTTGGCCCGTTTCTACAGTCGACGGCGGAGGTCACCGCACATCTTAAGGCAATTGCCAAATTGGTGGCGGCTAGCATGCAGTCCCATCAGCGTCATGGGAAGACGTTGGTTTTAAAGCTACGTTATGGTGATTTTGTCACGATTACGAAGCGACGGACATTTTCTGAATTTATACCAAACGATCCGGTATTGTTTGATCAGTACGCTGAAGAAATTTTTGAAGACGTCGTTGATGGACACTTTTCCTCTGGTATTCGGCTATTAGGCATCACGTTGACCGGGTTAGCGCCACTGTCATTTGAGAACCTGACGCTACCGTTATATCCAAATGATAATTAATTTATTTGGCGCGCCGCCCATTCTTCGGTATACTGGAGTACTGTGACAGTTTGATCAGCCACCAGTAAATTATGAGAGTAAGAAGGTTCATATATGACCGTCCAAACAGCAATTTTAGACTTAATTAAACAAGCAAAAACAATTATTATCCATCGTCATCAACGCCCAGATCCAGATGCCATCGGGAGTCAGCTGGGGTTAGCGGATATTATTACTTCCAGTTTCCCTGACAAACGGGTCTTAACACCTGGCAAGCAGTACCATGGCTTTGACTGGCTAGGCCAGATGGACGAAGTGACAGAAGCTGACTATCAGGATGCCCTGGTTTTGGTTCTGGATACGGCCAATCAGCCACGGGTGGATGGCGAATTCTGGAATCACGGTGCAACCTGTGTCAAAATTGACCATCATCCCAACGATGACGCCTTTGGTGATCCCCAATGGGTTGACGTGGACGCCTCGAGTACCAGTGAGATGATTTACAACTGGTACGCTGAATTTACGACCGAATTAACACTGTCTGCCAATGCTGCCCGGTTACTCTATGCGGGAATCGTTGGTGACACTGGCCGATTCCTGTATTCAGCCACGAAGCCTAGCACGATGCGGGCAGCAGCTGCTTTGATGGAGGCTGGTGCTGATGCTGAAGCTGTTAACCGCATTGAAGATACGATTACCTTACCTGTTGCGCGGCTCTCTGCCTACGTCTATGAACATTTGACGCAGCTCGATTCTGGTGCCGCTTATGTGATTTTGACCAATGATATTCTGAATTCATTTGAAATTGGCGATGCTAGTACGGCAGGGGTCGTCCCACTGCCAGGTCGAATCGATACCGTTAAGTGCTGGGCAATTTTTGTTCAACAAAAGGAGGGTAACTTCCGGATTCGCCTGCGTTCAAAGGGGCCATCGATCAACGGCGTTGCCAAACTGCATGACGGTGGTGGCCATGCGCTGGCCAGTGGTGCCAAGGCGGCGGACCAACAGGAAATTGAGACAGTGGTTCGGGAGCTTGACCAAGTCGCAACTGATTATGAGAAAGAGGTTTAACTATGACCGCAAGTTTTGAAGATTTTAAATTGCAGCCGTTCTTGATGCAGGCGTTGACTGAAATCAACTTCCGCAAACCAACTGCGGTGCAAGAAAAGCTGATTCCAGTGATTGCTGCTGGACGCAGTGTGATTGGGCAGTCGGCAACTGGGAGTGGGAAAACCCATACCTTCTTACTGCCGATGATCAATCAGTTAAACGCGGATGAGCGCTACGTTCAAGCCGTCATTACGACCCCTAGTCGGGAATTAGCTTATCAGATTCAAGCTGCCGCCAAGCAGTTGATCCAGCACAGTCCGAAAGCCATTCACATCGGACTGTACGTCGGTGGGACTGATAAGCAAGAGCAAATCGAAAAGCTACACCGGCACCAACCCCAATTGATTATTGGGACACCAGGTCGAATTTTGGATTTGATGCGTTCACAGTCGTTAGACGTGCACCGGGCGACACAGTTAGTCGTCGATGAAGCCGATATGACCCTTGATTTAGGTTTCTTGAATGTCGTTGACCAAATTGCTGGGCGGATGCCCGCTGATTTACAAATGTTAGTCTTTTCAGCCACAATGCCGCAAAAGCTAACGCCGTTCTTGAAAAAGTACATGAATAATCCTGTCATGGAAGAAATTCCGGTTGAATCAGTCATTAGTCCCACGATTGACAATTGGCTGATCTCGACGAAGAGTCATGACAAGAATAGTATCATTTACCGCTTATTGACGATTGGTGAACCCTACCTGGTCCTCATTTTTGCGAATACTAAGGAACGGGTGCAAGAATTAACGCACTATCTGCGGCAACAGGGACTGACCGTTGCCATGATTCATGGTGATATTCAGCCACGGGAACGTAAGCGCGTGATGCGCGACGTCCAACAACTGAAGTATCAGTTTGTTGTGGCAACTGATTTGGCAGCACGTGGGATCGATATTGAAGGGGTTTCGCACGTCATCAATGATGATATTCCGAATGACCTTGAATTCTTCATTCACCGGGTCGGTCGGACTGGTCGTAATGGCATGGCTGGGACAGCAATTACGCTTTATAGCCCCGGTGAAGAAGATAAAGTCAGCGCGGTTGAAGCGATGGGCATTAAGTTTAAGCCAAAAGCAATCCGTGATGGTGAAATCGTTGATTCGTATGACCGTAATCGGCGGGCCAAACGGGGGCCAAAGCAGGAAAAGCTTGACCCAACGTTGATTGGTTACGTCAAAAAGTCGAAGAAAAAGGTCAAGCCGGGTTACAAGCGCCGTATTCGCAAGAAAATCAGTGATAAGGCACGGATGGACCGGCGAATCGAACAACGTGCGGCCGCTCGAAAGGCTCGTAAAGATCGTAAATCTTAAGCTGATTTTTCAGCGATGTCGAGAGAAATTGGTGGGCGTGTATTGACAACGCCGGCTAAGTTTTCTATACTTTGCAAAGTAAGGACATATTTAACGCCCATGTCGGTCTAGAGACGCTTTGGCTGCTGGAAAAAGTGCGGTGGACGTTAGATGCTACCTAAGAATGAACGACTAGCAAACTAGTCCGCGTCTCAGCGTTAATGAGCTTAAGAGGTAAACGAACACATCGTTGCAAGCAAAGTGGTACCGCGTTAACAGCGTCTTTGCTAGCAACGGTGTTTTTTTGCCTTAATTTGGAGCGTAAGAAAGGGTGCCAGAATTAGATGAAAAAATTAAGTAGTAGTGAGATTCGGCAAATGTATCTCGACTTTTTCCACGAAAAAGGCCATACGATCGTGCCGAGTGCTTCGCTGGTTCCAGTCGATGACCCGACGTTATTGTGGATCAACTCTGGGGTTGCAACGATGAAGAAATATTTCGATGGCTCAGTTGTTCCTGATAATCCGCGGATGACCAGTTCGCAAAAGAGTATTCGGACCAACGACATTGAAAATGTGGGTCGGACTGCACGGCATCACACTTTATTTGAAATGCTTGGTAATTTCTCAGTTGGTGATTATTTCAAAAAAGAAGCCATCAGCTGGGCCTGGGAACTTTTGACCTCACCAAAGTGGTTTGGCTGGGATCCTGAAAAGCTCTACATGACGGTCTACCCTAAGGATACCGATGCGGCTAAATTCTGGGAAGAAACCGGTGTTAAGCCTGATCATATCATTAAGGTTGAAGATAACTTCTGGGATATCGGTCAAGGCCCATCCGGCCCCGATTCAGAAATCTTCTATGACCGTGGTGAAAGTTTCAATAATTTAGCCGATGATGATCCTGAAAACTATCCTGGCGGCGAAAATGAACGTTACCTGGAAGTTTGGAACATCGTCTTTTCACAATTTAACCATACGCCAGAAGATACCTACGAACCATTGCCACGTAAGAACATTGATACGGGGATGGGACTCGAACGAGTCGTTTCGGTCTTCCAAAATGCGAAAACGAACTTTGAAACCGACTTATTCTTGCCAATCATTCACAAGACGGAAGAATTAAGTGATGGCAAGCATTATGGTGACAATGCCCAAGACGACGTGTCGTTCAAGGTGATTGCTGACCATGCGCGTGCAATCACGTTTGCCATTAGTGACGGCGCCTTACCTTCAAATGAAGGCCGGGGCTACGTCATTCGGCGGCTGATTCGGCGGGCCATTTTACACGGCCAAAAGTTGGGCTTAAAAGAAGCCTTCCTGGATCAATTAGTGCCAATTGTCGGTAAAATCATGGTTTCACATTATCCTGACGTGTTGAAAAACAGCGACTATATCGAAAAAGTTGTCGCCGGTGAAGAAAAGCGGTTTAACGAAACCTTAAATGATGGGTTGAATCTCTTGAATAATTTGATTGCCGAAACCAAGCAGGCCGGTGAAACGACCTTAGCAGGTAAGGATGCCTTCAAACTGTATGATACGTACGGTTTCCCATTTGAATTGACGAAGGAATACGCTGGCGACGAAGACTTAGCCGTTGATGAAGCCGGCTTCGAAGTCGAAATGAAGGCCCAACGTGATCGTGCTCGGAATGCACGGAGTGGTGCTAAATCAATGGGTGTGCAACGTAGCTTGTTGATTGATATCAAGACGCCGAGTGAATACGTTGGTTACGATGAATTGACGAACGTTCAGGGGACGTTGAACGACATTATCGTGGACGAGACCTTAGTCGATCACGTTGACAGTGGTAAAGCGGAAATGATCTTCAGTAAAACGCCATTTTATGCCGAAATGGGTGGCCAAGTTGCCGACCGTGGGGTTATTTTAGACGCCGATGGTCAAACCGTAGCCAAGGTGACGGATGTTCAAAATGCGCCTAACAAGCAACATTTGCATACGGTGGAAGTCTTGAAGCCAATGCACAAGGATACGACTTACACTTTGAACGTTGATCTTGCTTTCCATAACAAGGTCGAGAAGAACCATACGGCGACCCACTTGCTGGATCAAGCGCTCCGCGATGTCTTAGGTGAACATACCAAGCAAGCGGGTTCACTGGTTGAACCTGACTACCTGCGTTTCGACTTTACCCATTTTGGTCAGGTCACGGATGAAGAACTCGCCAAAGTTGAACAGATCGTTAACGATAAAATCTGGGCAGCCTTGCCAGTAACGGCCATCCAAACCGACCAAGAAACGGGTCATAAGATGGGCGCCATTGCGGTCTTTACCGAAAAATATGGTAAAATCGTCCGTGTCGTTTCAATCGGGGATTACTCAATTGAATTCGATGGTGGGACCCACGTTAAGAACAGTAGTGAACTCGGTTTGTTCAAGATTGTTTCTGAAACCGGGATCGGTGCTGGGACGCGTCGGATTGAAGCCGTTACGTCCAAGGAAGCCTTTGAACTATTGGCTGGTGAAGAACAGACCTTGAAGCAGGTTGCTGCACAAGTCAAGGCACCTAAGTTAGCTGACACGCCAACTAAGATTAGCCAGTTGCAAGCCGACTTAAAGGCTGAACAACAAAAACGTGCTAGTCTCGAAAGTCGGTTAGCTAAGCAACAAGCTGGCGCCGTCTTTGACCAGGTCGATACGGTCAATGGCACCACCTTGATTGCACAACAAGTTGAAGTTTCTGGCATGGATCAACTTCGGCAGTTGGCTGATACTTGGAAGTCCAAGCAATATTCCGATGTGCTGGTCTTGGGAACGGTTATCGGTGAAAAGGTCAACTTGTTAGTTGCTGTGAGTGATGACAAGGTCAAGGCAGGCATCAAAGCCGGTGACTTGATCAAAGCGATTGCACCACAAGTTGGTGGTGGCGGTGGTGGTCGGCCAACGCTAGCTCAAGCTGGTGGTAAGAAGCCTGCTGGATTACCTGCTGCACTGAAAGCTGCGCATGATTGGTTAGCTGAACAGTAATCAGTAAGCTTGGAAGTTTGCTAATAAAATACATGTGCTGGCAGTAATTAAGCTGAGCAGACACAATAATAAATTTCTCAGAGAAACGGTTTTTCAATTCAATTTGAAATGCCGTTTTTTTGATACAGCAATGCTTAACGACCAGGTTGTGCTTTTGGGTAATCAACCGCGAAGTAAACGACGATGTAGCTTACGCATTGTGGGAGTTAATTCGTAGTGAATTATGATTAAATCTTGCCAGTTGATGTGCTTACTGTTCGTCTGCCGGTGATCGTCCCATTGCGACTTCCGGGGCCGGCTGACAATTGCTGGAACGTAAGCCGACATCGATTTGAACTCACGCAGAAAATCATTGCGCAATTTCAAATACGAGTCTTATTCTAAGCCAGAAGGAACCCACTTCTGACTAAGAATAATTTGGCTACTGAGCATTGTCAGCCAGCCCCTCCAGTCGGGAAGCCACTCGAATGGCGGATGAACGGCCACCTAACTTGGTACAATTGACCACGGAATATTAGAAAACAGGTCCTTCGAGCAAACTTTTAATCGATATTCGATGATACTTTATGGCACTTTAATACTGAGAAGATTACCGAATATGGTTCACTAATTTCAACAGCCGCTAGTCTTGAATTTGGTCAATAAAATTGTCTTTGTTTATAGTTCCAGACTTGCTATCTCAAACGACTAAAGAAAATTCTGACAATTTCAGTGAGACTGCTGGTTAGAAGTTCTAAAGCATGGGTAAAAAGATTCAGCTATTGTTTAAACCAGCCTTACAGTTAAATGTCAAAATGACCGTATGCTAAGAACCAACAACTAATCTAACAAAAAGTTGCGTCCGCACGCATTTGTCTTTCGAATAGAATCCCGGCTGGAAGCCGGCGTAGGACGATCCGATCACTGCACGTTTACAGTAACTTGCACTGTTTCCAGCGGGCCTGAGCTGGCTGCTTTTGAACTTAATAACTAGCACGACGCATGTCAGATTGCCGTAATGCGGACCGCCAACTAGCTAATCGGTTTATTAATGAAAAAGCCCTGTAAATGATGCAAATATTGCAGAAAAGGACTGATTTCGCCGTTTATTATTACGAATGTGTTACATCAAAGTGGATTGATTGTACTTCATATGGGCATTTAGTAAAATAGACAAGAAGCGGAAACTAGCGGGAGGTGCTTGATATGAGTTCATTAGACAAAACAATGTACTTTGACTTCGATAATGATAGCGTTAAAGATGTCCATGATACGCTAACAACGGTTTATGAAGCATTACAAGAGAAGGGCTATAACCCGATTAATCAGATTGTCGGTTACTTACTATCTGGTGATCCGGCGTATATCCCGCGTTTAAACGATGCTCGGAACTTAATTCGGAAGCATCAGCGTGACGAGATTATCGAGGAACTTGTCAAGTCTTATTTAAAGGCAGATAAGGATGTTGATGCATGAAGTTAATGGGGTTGGATGTTGGTTCCAGAACTGTGGGCGTTGCCATTAGCGATGCTTTTGGCTGGACGGCACAAGGCGTTGAGATTATTCGTATTAATGAGGATGCTGAAGAATTCGGTATCGACCGGGTCGCTGAACTGGTGACTGAGTTGGATGCTGGGGGCTTTGTTCTTGGCTTGCCGAAAAATATGAACAATACGTTGGGACCGCGGGCTGAAGCTGCTCAGCATTATGGTGAGCTATTGACGGCCCGGTTTCACTTACCGGTAGACTTCGAAGATGAACGGTTAACAACCGTCGAAGCAGAGCGGATGCTCGTCGAAGAGGCGAACACCTCACGCAAGAAACGCAAAAAGGTGATCGATAAGCTAGCTGCTAGCTTGATCTTACAAAATTACTTGGATCGCCATGGCAAACTCACACAAGAATAGCGAGGAACTAACATGAGTCAAAACCAAGATCGTAAAGACAACGACGTTATCACCTTAGTTGATGACGAGGGTAATGAAACCTTATTTAATATTTTATTCACGTTTGATTCGGAAGACTATGGTCATTCCTACATCTTAATTTACCCGGCAGATGCACCGGCCGATGACGAAGTTGATATTCAGGCCTACATCTATGATCCAGAAGATGGCGATAACGGCGAATTGCAACTTATCGAATCCGATGAAGAATGGGATATGGTTGAGCAAGTGCTGAACACCTTCTTAGCCGACGATGGTGGTATGCAATAGTCACCCGTAATGATGAGCTCGTGGACCCAGGTCCGCGGGCTTTTTTGAAGGGCCGGCTGCGGTTCTAACGGTCGCAAAAAAGGCCTAAGCATGCTAGAATATTATTGTTATTGAAAGGAAGCTGGATGTTGATGACTGCTAATAAGCGCCGCTTCAAAGCGGAAATCGATGGTCATACTTACACGATCATCGGCACGGCATCTGACCGTCACATGGAAACGGTGACGCGGATGATGAACGAACAAATTACACAACTTAAAAAATTAGCGCCTGATATGTCTGATACGGAAATTGCGACGTTGCTCGCTTTTAACGCAATCTCAGACCAGGTGGACAAACAAGCTGAATTATTGAAAATGCAAACGGATGATGCCGACAAGTAATTGCATTGTCCGTTTTTTTGCGACTTTCCGTAATTCATTGGAACTTCGGAGGGATGTTATTGAATTCCAAAGTATTGAATACGCTAGAGTATCAACAAGTTAAACAACAACTCGCCCCATACCTCGTTTCGGCGACGGGGCAACAAGCATTAAACGATTTACAGCCCATGACCACGGTCGCTGATATTCAGCGCGCCTTGGACGAAACCAATGATGGGGTGGAAGTTTATCGGTTAAAAGGTGGGATTCCAGTCGCCCGTTTGGCAGATATCCAACCACATATGAAACGATTGGCCATTGGTGCGACCTTGAACGGTAGTGAACTAGGTCAAGTCGCCCGAGTTTTACGGACAACGCGGGCGATCACGCGCTTTTTCGCAGATTTATTAGCCGATGCACCCGAAAATGACATTCGACATTTGTTCGATGAGGTCGATGAATTAGTCACCTTACCAGAGGTCACCAAGCGGTTGGTAACGGCAATTGAAGGCGACGGTCATATTACTGACGATGCCTCCCCAGAATTGAGTCATATTCGGGGAAGTATTCGCCGGACAGAGACTGAAATTCGTAATCAAATGGGCCATTATACGCGTGGTCATGATGCCAAGTATTTGAGTGATCCGATTATCACGATTCGTAATGACCGTTACGTCATTCCGGTCAAAGCTGAAAATCGGGGCCGGTTTGGCGGAATCGTGCATGACCAAAGTGCGAGTGGACAGACACTCTTCATCGAACCACAAGCAGTCATGGCTTTAAATGACCGTCTGCGCCAAAATCAAGTGGCCGAAAAACAAGAAGAACAGCGTATCTTGGAAGAATTATCGAATCTGATCGCACCTTATCAAGAAGAAATCATCCATAACGCGGCTATTTTAGGTCACTTTGACTTTATTAATGCCAAGGCGCGCTATGCGCATGATATGCATGCTACCGAACCAGAAGTGTCACCGACCAATGAGGTATACCTACGACAAGCACGGCATCCGTTGATTGATCCGCGAAAAGTAGTTGCCAACGATATTAGTTTAGGTATCGATTATCAAGCGATGGTCATTACTGGTCCGAACACCGGTGGGAAGACGATTACCTTGAAGACGTTGGGGTTGCTACAATTGATGGCTCAATCCGGGCTGTTTATTCCGGTTGAAGCGGGCAGCCGGGTCGGCGTTTATCATGAAATCTTTGCGGACATTGGTGATGAACAATCGATTGAACAAAATTTGAGCACGTTCTCGTCACACATGGAAAATATCGAGAGCTTTTTGGCACAAATCGATGAACACAGCTTAGTGCTGGTCGATGAATTGGGTGCCGGGACTGACCCGCAAGAAGGTGCCGCACTCGCGATTGCCATTCTGGACGCGATTGGCGCCAAAAGCACTCAAGTTGTGGCGACGACGCATTATCCGGAACTGAAAGCATATGGGTTTAACCGGCCGGATACAATCAACGCCAGCATGGAATTTGACGAGCAGACGCTCAAGCCAACGTACCGATTATTAGTCGGTATTCCAGGGCGTAGTAATGCGCTCGACATTGCGCAACGGCTGGGAATTCCACAGTCGATCGTGGATCAGGCGCGCTCGTTGACGGATACCGACAGTCAAGATTTAAACGCGATGATTGCCGATTTGGTCACCAAGCGCAAACAAGTTGAAGATGCGCAAGTCGCTTTGAAGGCCCAAGTGGCTGATTCAGAAAAACTGCACCGACAACTGAAGAGTGAATTCAACGCTTATCAACAACGTAAGGATCAGTTGATTGAAGATGCCAAGGTCCAAGCCAATACGATCGTTGAAGAGAGTAAGACCAAGGCCGATGCGATTATTAGCGATTTGCGTAAAAAGCAATTAGCAAGTGGTACGGCCAACGTCAAAGAAAATGAGCTGATTGATGCCAAAGGTGCATTGAACGCCCTTGAACAACAACCTAAGTTGAAGAAAAACCGGGTTTTGCGTCGGGCCAAAGCCCAACATGAATTTCATGAGGGTGACGATGTCCTGGTTAAATCATACGGCCAACGTGGTGTCTTAATGCGCCGGATGGGTAAGCATGCCTGGGAAGTTCAACTGGGTATCTTGAAGATGAAAATCAGTGACAGTGATCTAGAGCGCGTCACGCCGGAACCAGAACCAAAACGGGCACGGGCGACGGTTCAGAGTGCTAACGCCAGCCACGTTTCGCCCAACCTCGATTTGCGGGGTGTGCGGTATGAGGACGCCATGACTCAAGTCGACCGCTATATTGATGCGGCACTGCTTGCAGGTTATCCGTCAGTGACGATCGTGCATGGTAAGGGGACGGGTGCGCTCCGTGAAGGAATCACCAATTATCTAAAGTCCAACCGCCAAGTCAAGTCGTTCCACTTTGCGGCACCGAACCACGGTGGTAACGGCGCGACTGAAGTGCAGTTCAAGTAAGACTATCTAAGCGCTTAGTTGCGACTCAGGCTAATGGTGGCGGTGGGCCGTTCGAATAACACTTAAATTGTGAGCAAATTGTTTGTGTTCCAGAGCGTTACTGGTATACTTACTATAAGTAACAGAATAAGAAAAGGAGGCCGATTTACATGGTCGCAGCAACTACTGATAAAACTTTTACAACGGATACTGCTTCAGGGGTTACGTTAACTGACTTCTGGGCAACTTGGTGTGGTCCTTGCCGGATGCAATCACCAGTTGTCGAACAGTTAGCCGATGAAATGGGTGACAAGGTGACGTTCAATAAAATGGACGTCGATGCGAACCCAGAAACGGCCAGCAACTTTGGTATCATGAGTATCCCAACTTTATTAGTTAAGAAGGATGGCGAAGTCGTCGATACATTAGTTGGCTACCATTCCAAGGATCAAATCAAACAAACTTTAGATCAATATTTATAAACAAGTGATTCTGAATTGTTAATAGCGGTTCAGAATTGGACTAGTGAAGCCGCATATTCGCAACTTCAGTGGTCAAAAACAACGACCGGTTCAAGAATGAGTGCCATTCTTAAACCGGTCGTTGTTTTGTTATGCGACGATGACCGCTTGAAACCAAAAAACGGCCCAACTGACCGTTTTATTGTGCTTCTTCAGTTTCATCATCTTGCTCAACTTGTGGGCGGACGATTTCGATTGGGGTGGCCGGATCATGATTAATGATTGGTTGATTATGGTCAATCGTCACCGAAATACGCAAGCGCATGCGATTTTGAAAGGTGATTTTGGCTTCACTGACACAATTAGTGTGAAGCGCCGACTGTTCGGCTAGAAAGCCCGTTTCGAGCATGAAATCTGGTGACTTGATGGCGGCGCTACGCCGTGCAACTGGTTCACCAGTCAATTCGTAAGTAATGAGCTCATCGCTAGTATCCATCACGATGAGGTGGCCCCAGCCAGCTTGTTCAAAAAACATCACGAGATCATCATCACTTGCGACGGGAAATTGGCGCGCCAGATCCTTACCAGCCCAGTAAAGAATGCCACTACTGTCATCACCCAATAATTTTGGTATTAAGGCATCTCGCAACAATTCCACGCTGAGAATAGAAGCTTTGATCGAGTTGCCCGCAAATTGAGAATAAAAGTCGTTCGTCATGATAATTCCTTTCCATGCAAAAATCGTGGTATCTGAGCCACTGTATAATCAATATTATACCTTGTTTTTAATCATGTGGCGGATTTTTTAAATTTAACCAAGGAAACTTTACAATTTCGTCGCAATTAGTCTGGCTTGAAATCAATTTCAAAAAAGACCATAATGAAGTTTCAGAATTCATTGAACGGAGATTTTAAAATGGCAAATGAACATGCAATTGGATTCATGGACTCAGGGGTCGGCGGACTGACCGTTGTCAAGCAAGCGTTGAAGCAGCTGCCCCGTGAAACAGTTTATTTTATCGGCGATCAGGCGCGTTTGCCATATGGGCCACGACCTACCGAACAGGTACGGGCCTTCTCATGGCAAATGGCGGATTTCTTGATGGCTAAGCAAATTAAAATGCTGGTTATTGCCTGTAATACGGCGACTGCAGCGGCTTTGCCAGATTTACGCGCGAAGCTACCGATTCCCGTAATTGGTGTGATTGCACCGGGATCACGGGCCGCATTAAAGGCCTCACACACGAATCGCATCGGGGTCATTGCGACTGAAGGCACGATTCGTAGTGATGCCTATCGCCAAGCGATTCTGAAGAAGGATCCGACTGCGACCGTTTTTCCAGAAGCGTGCCCCAAGTTCGTCCCATTAGTTGAATCAAACGAATATCATTCAACTGTCGCCAAACGGGTCGTGGCGGAATCACTGCAGCAAATGCAGAAGCAACAAGTTGATACGCTAGTAATGGGCTGTACGCATTATCCACTGTTGCGACCACTGATTCAAAATGTCATGGGACCCAACGTCACCTTGATTGATTCTGGCGCGGAGACGGTCAATGATGTCTCAGCAGTCCTCGATTACTTAGACATCGCCAATGATGCTGCTACCAAACAGTATCCTGATGAATATTACACGACGGGTGCGGCGGAGCAGTTTGAAGCCATCGCACGCGACTGGCTGGAACAGCCTGATTTTCACGCACAACATGTTGATTTAGGGAGTGAAACGAATGACTAAACCACAGACACTGATTATTGCGACGAACAATCCGAACAAAGCTCGGGAATTTAGTGCGATGTTTGCAGCTTACGACATACAGATCAAGACACTGGCAGACTTTAGTGATATTCCTGAGATTAAGGAAAATGGCATTACGTTTGAAGAAAATGCGACCAAGAAGGCGACGGTCGTGGTTGAAGCGACTGGGTTACCCGCAATCGCGGATGACTCTGGCCTGATGGTCGATGCCTTGCATGGTGATCCGGGGGTCTTTTCAGCACGTTATGCTGGTGACCACGATGATGCTGCCAATAATGCCAAGTTATTAGCAAATCTGGGTGGTGTTCCGGAAGATAAACGGACGGCAACGTTCCATACCACGTTAGTCGCGCTCAAGCCGAGTGGGGCCAAGCTCGTTGTTAACGGCGAACTAGCAGGTCGGATTCTCATTGCGCCGCGTGGTGACAATGGTTTTGGTTACGACCCGTTGTTTTGGTCGACCCAGTTTCAAAAATCACTGGCAGAATTGACGCCAGCACAAAAAAATCAGATTAGTCATCGGGGTGCGGCGTTACGTCAGCTCATGACGAAATTCGACGAATGGTGGTCAAAAGCATGAAATGTTTAGTTGTAAGTGATAGTCACGGTGACCGCGACATTGTCGTTCGGTTACTAGAAACTTATCGTAATCAAGTGGATGCGATTTTTCATTGTGGTGATTCCGAGCTATCAGACGATGATCCGTTATTGAAAGAGATGTACATCGTCCAGGGTAATATGGATTTTGACACGCACATGCCAATTGAAGTGGAAACTACGGTTGACGGTGTGCCGGTCTACATGACCCATGGACACGTGTTTGGCGTGAACATGGGCCTGGAGCACTTGTTAGCCAATGCCACGGCGGCCCACGCGCGTCTGGCGTTCTTTGGTCATACCCATCAGTTAGGTGTTGAGCGTCGTGAAGGCGTGTTAGTGCTAAATCCGGGGAGTATTACTTTCCCACGTGGTGAGTTTGCCCGTATCGGCGGGACCTACGCGATTATCACGACGACTTCGACTGGAATTGATGTCCAGTATTACAATCGGCGGATGCAAGCGGTGCCGGAACTAAAATTCCATTTTGAAAATTAAATTGTGGTAAAAAATGCATTTAGTGACTTAACTGAGCCTGTTTCCGGTTACAATAGAGACATGAAAGCTTAGTCAAGGGGGCGCTTGTATGTTAATTCAACCAGTTGCGGACCTGTTGTCACGCAATGCCGACCACTATTTGATTCCGGCCGACATGGTGGCAAATGTCCAAACTGATAATAATTTGTATCACGCATTTTTGGTGTTGACCAAGATCAAATATTCCAAGATTCCGGTCCTCGACCACGGGGGTCATTTTGAAGGCTTGGTCTCATTACCGTTAATTACTGAACAGATGCTCGGATTTGACCAATTAAATACTGAGGTCTTATTACAGCAGCGGGTGCAAGACGTGATGGAAACGCACGTCAAGACGGTTCACGATATTGATGATGTGGAAGCCACCTTGCATCTGATGATCGACAATCCGTTTGTCCCGGTCGTTGATGACGATAATTTATTTGAGGGAATCGTCACTCGGCGCGAATTCATGAAGAGTTTTAACTTTCTGACCCATGAAATTGGCAAACAATATGATATGATTGAGAAGGATTTTTCCACCAGCGAAAAAGCTAAATAAATTTATGGAGGGTCTCCGATGGCAAAATTAGATGCACAATCAATTATTAATTACATTGGCAGTGCGAAGAAAAAAACACCCGTTAAAGTATACGTGAAGGGTGCTTTGGACCAATTAAACGTTCCAGCTAATATCAAAACTTTCTTCAGTGGCAACGCTGGGGTCTTATTTGGTGATTGGGCGGATGTTGAACCGTTCTTAAAGGCTAACGCTGCAAATATCGAAGATTATGAATTAGAAAACAATGCGCGCAACTCCGCTGTACCAATGGCGGACTTGAAGCAATATAACGCACGAATCGAACCTGGTGCCGTTATTCGGGATCAAGTTTTGATTGGTGACAATGCGGTCATCATGATGGGTGCGGTCATTAACATCGGTGCAGAAATCGGTGAAGGCTCCATGATCGACATGGGTGCGATCTTAGGTGGTCGTGCAATTGTTGGTAAAAATTGTCACATTGGTGCCGGCACTGTGTTAGCTGGCGTGGTTGAACCACCTTCGGCCAAACCCGTTCAGATTGATGATGACGTCTTGATTGGTGCGAACGCTGCCGTTCTTGAAGGCGTGCACGTTGGTAAGGGGGCCGTTGTGGCTGCCGGTGCCATCGTCATCGAAGACGTTGCCCCTAACACCGTTGTTGGTGGGGTGCCTGCTCGTAAATTGAAAGATATTGATGACAAAACTAAGAGCAAGACAGAATTGATGGCTGAATTACGGAATCTTTAGTGTGAGGGGGATAAACCATGGTCTTACGGGAAACCGATTTAATTCCAATTTATCAACACTTACATCAAATTCCGGAAATCGGCTTACAGGAACACGAAACACAGGCATACTTGTTATCAATCATTGCCAAGATGCCTCAGGACTGGTTGACGGTCAAAACGATTCCAACGCTTGATACTGCGATCCTAGTCAAAGTTAGTGGTCAGCGGCATGACTATCGTATTGGTTATCGGACAGACATTGACGCCTTACCGGTCACTGAGAACACTGGTTTGCCGTTTGCATCGACGCATCCGGGTGTGATGCATGCTTGCGGCCATGATATTCATATGTCGGTGGCACTGGGCATCTTGAGCTACTTTGCTGAAAATCGGCCTGAAACGGACATGATTTTTATGTTCCAACCGGCAGAAGAAAACGCCTCGGGTGGTCAACGCTTGTATGAAAGCGGCGCTCTGGATGGTGATTGGATGCCAGATGAAATCTTTGCTTTCCATGACAATCCCAATCTACCAACCGGTGCGATCGGCTGTCGGATGGGCACGTTGTTCGCGGGCACTTGCGAAATTCATGCGCATCTCAGTGGTAAGAG
Source organism: Lactiplantibacillus plantarum EGD-AQ4 (assembly GCF_000463075.2). Taxonomy (GTDB): domain Bacteria; phylum Bacillota; class Bacilli; order Lactobacillales; family Lactobacillaceae; genus Lactiplantibacillus; species Lactiplantibacillus plantarum_A. The sequence goes on along the minus strand of NZ_AVAQ01000013.1, from coordinate 799 downwards.
TGGTCATGCCGCTTATCCGCACCAGGCCAACGATATGGTCGTGGCTGGCGCAGCGTTAGTTTCACAGTTGCAAACAATCGTTGCCCGCAACGTTGATCCAATTCAAAGTGGTGTGGTAACATTAGGCCACTTCTCCGCCGGGACAATTGGTAACGTGATTGCTGGTGAAGCACAGATTGACGGCACGATTCGGGCCCTGACGCAAGAGATGAATTTGCATATTCAGCGGCGGGTACGGACGATTGCTGAAGGCGTGGCGCTGGCTTACGACTGCAACATCGATTTGAAGCTCAATCAGGGTGGTTATTATCCAGTTGAGAATAATGATGCTATTACGGCTGACTTTATTCAGTATATGCAGGACGATACCGACGTGAACTTTATTGAGACGGCACCGGCCATGACTGGTGAAGACTTTGGTTATCTGATTCATCAGATTCCGGGTACGATGTTCTGGCTAGGCGTGGACAGTCCATACTCCTTGCATTCGGAAAATATGGTCCCACATACTGCTGCCATTATGAGTGGCGTCAATGCGATGACGGGTTACTTGACCCATCGAAACGCATTACGGAAATAAGTTCGACTGTATTGATATAAATATCCCGCCATGATTGATTGATGAAAGTCTTCATCAATCAGTTATGGCGGGATATTTTGGCTTCCGCAATGTGTTAGTTATTCTTCAGCATTAAAGATGATTAAATCATGCCAATTTCTAAGGTCAAAAGCGGCCAGCTGAGCCCCGCTGGAAACAAAGCGAGTTAGTGTAAACCGGCTATTATGGCGACGTCCTACG
>NZ_AVAQ01000012.1 GCF_000463075.2 Lactiplantibacillus plantarum EGD-AQ4 | reverse complement strand
GCTAACTCGCACTGTTCCCAGCGGGTCTCAGCTGGCCGCACTTGAACTGGGAAACAGCATGATTTACCCATCCTTGATGCCGAATACTAACCAGCATATCGAAAATAAATTAATTGATCGTAACTCAAAGACGTGGTCGGATTAGAAACCGTAAACGTCTTTTTTTAGTGGATCATTGGAAGTCAGAGACAGCCACAGTAGCATGGGCGTCAAACCATTTTTACGGTTTCCGAACGATTATGAGTTTTTGGGGGTTATTTGGCCGATTACTATCACATTGCCGGTGCTTCATGCTATGATTATAAGTAAAAATGAGCAAGAAAGAGGTTGGGATACTTATGGGCATGATTCGCATTAACAACTTACGGTTTCACACGTTTAACGGTGTGCTTCCTGAGGAACGGCGCAACGGCCAACAACTAGGATTGGACATTGCCATCAAATATCCCATTGAAACGAAGGTTCGTCACGACGATGTGCACGAGACAATCAATTATGCAGCCGTGCGGGACGTCGTTGATGATTTCGTGACGACGCACTCGTATAAGTTGATTGAGTCATTGGCCAACCATCTGCTAGAGACGCTCTTGGCTAGTTTTCCGACCGTTGATGCCATCAATATCAAGATTCGAAAGTATAGTGTACCGATGCCCGGTATTTTTGATAACGTGGAGATTGAGGTGGAGGGAACGCCACATGTCGACTAATCAAGAACGCGTCTACCTGAGCATTGGGTCTAACATTCACCCGCGCGTTCAAAATATTCGACAGGCGTTGACCCGTTTGCGTGCGGTGGCTGGAGTGACAGTGATTGCGGAATCCCATTGGTACGAGACTGAGCCGTGGGGGAACCGTGACCAGGCCAACTTTTACAACGTGTCGGTTTCGCTAGTGACCACTTTGACACCCGCGGAGTTGTTGGATGACTTACATACCATTGAACAGGCTGGTCATCGGCAACGGCTAGTCCATTGGGGGCCGCGCACGATTGACATGGACATTATTTTTTGGGGCCAGCGTCGAATTGCGACAGCTGACTTGACGGTGCCACATGCACAAGCAGCTAACCGGAATTTTGTGCTGTTACCAACGGCTGAGATTGCCGCGGATGATCCGTTGGTGGGCCCTCAAGTTGCGCGTATGATTGCGGCTAATCAGGACCAGAGTTGGATTAAAAAAGTGAGAAATGTGAGTGAGTTAGATGATTGATGAGAAGAACAAAGCGAAGATAGAACACGCGGTGCGCGAGATTTTGAGTGCTGTCGGCGAAGACCCCGACCGGCCAGGATTGGTTGAAACGCCGGCTCGGGTCGCCCGGATGTACGCTGAAGTATTTGCGACTAAGACCGCCGCACCATTTGATAATTACAAGTTATTTAAAGTTGAGAATCCAACCGAGATGGTTTTGCTCAAAGATATTCCATTCTATTCAATGTGCGAACACCATTTACTACCCTTTTTCGGAACGGTTCAAGTCGCCTATGTGCCGCAGCATGACCAAGTGATTGGGTTGAGCAAGATTCCGCGGCTCGTCGATTATTGCGCCCAACAACCGAACGTTCAGGAACGCTTGACTGTTTCGATTGCGACTGAATTGCAGCGTATCCTGGATCCAGCTGGTATTGCCGTTTCAATCACAGCGCGGCACATGTGCATGGAGATGCGCGGTGTCAGCAAGCCTGGTGTTCAGACGGAAAGTAGCTATTATAGCGGTCAATTCAAGACGGATATTGAGTTAAAACGGGAATTTCTACAACGAATCGCAAAGTAGGTGATTAATTGGACGCAGCGACGATCGAACGACGCTATCAGAAATTATTAGGTCAGCTGAACCAAGCCATGCTGGCGAACAATCATCAACGGGTCCCACTGTTACGGCGAATCATGGCGCATCTCGGCCACCCAGACCATTACTATCACGTCATCCATATCGCGGGGACCAATGGCAAGGGCTCGACTGGCGCAATGCTCAGCAGTATTTTGCAGGCTCAGGGGTATCAGGTTGGGCGTTTTAGCAGTCCCGCTATTAATGACGCGCGTGAACAACTGCAATGCAATGGGACGTGGATCAGTCCCGCAGAATTCATCGATACTTATCATGAAATTTTACCCGTTCTGAAGAATATGGGCTTGGCTGCCAGCGATGTCTCCGTATTTGAATGGTTCTTCCTAATTAGTGTGGTCTGGTTCCGCAACCAAAACGTGCAGTGGGCGGTTATTGAAGCTGGCCTCGGTGGCTTGTATGATGCCACCAATGCTCTGGCCAGTCCCCAGCTGACGGTGTTTACCAAAATTGCCCTCGACCACACGGCCATTCTCGGACCAACGATTACGGCGATTGCGCAGAATAAGTCCAAAATCATCAAGCCGCACACAACGGTCGTCACTTTGGCGGACCAACATCCCGATGCCTTGGCTGTCTTACAGACCGAAGCGCTCAATCAAGGAGTGCGGTTAGTCACGGCCAAACACGCGCAACTGACCATCACGCAGCAGACATTGACCCAGATGACCGTCGATGCGCACAGCCAGTGTTTTGACTGGACCCAATTAACGTTAGGGCTCGGCGCGTCATACCAGTTGCAGAACCTACAGCTTGTGTTGACCGTCGTGTCCGTCCTGCAGCACCAGCAAGTTAACCTAACAAACGCCGCGGTCCGTACGGGATTACAGCAGGTCAGCTTACCCGGTCGTGCGACGGTTTTACAGACGGATCCGCTGATCATAGCGGATGGTGCCCATAATCCGGATGGTATGCGCGCACTAGTCGCCAGTGCACAAACGTTGCTTGCTGGGCGCCACTTGATTTGGGTCGTCGGGGTCTTGCAAGATAAGGCGTATCCAGACATGTTGGCAGCACTGCTTCCCACAGCCGACGTGGTCATTACGAATACGCCAGCGAATCCAGAGCGGGCTTTGCCGGCAGCACAGCTCGCCCAGACGGCAACGGCTACGCTGACGCCGGCGTTTATGACGGCTAACGCGATGGCTACGGCGCCTGAAATCTTGACGGCAACGACCATCACGGATGCGTTAACGCAAGCTCAACAGCGAGCAACGCCTGATAGCGCGATTCTGGTCACCGGGTCGTTTTACGTCATTCGCGAGCTACAACAAGCTGGCTGGAAGGGGTTGAGCTAATGACCGTTGACTGGCTGATTGCGTCAAATAATGTGGGGAAGAGTCGTGATTTGCAGGCTTGTTTGGCCTATGCTGGCGTGACTGCACAACCTTATTTTAACCAATTCGACCGCCTGACATTTCCAGCCGAGACGACGACCAGCTACGTGGATAACGCCATCGCGAAGGCCCGTTTCGGCGCTTCACAGCTGGGTGTTCCGGTGATTGCGGACGATAGCGGCATTGAGATTCCGGCCTTGCCAAGACAATTCGGCGTCACGACCGCTCGTGATTTAGGGGTCGCGGTCAGTGGCTTTGACCGCAATCAGGAGATCTTGCAAGCCCTTCGTCAGGTTCCAGATGGGCAACGCCAGGCCGTTATGCGAGTGACCTTAGCTGCTGCTTGGCCGGATGGTCGGGCCGTGGTCGTTCAGGGAACCGTTTCGGGCTACCTGGCACATTTTCAGTTAGGCCAATACTCAGGGGGCTTTGACCGGTTGTTTTGGCTGCCGCGTTATGGTCGGACGTTAGCCGAAATTCCCGCACCATGGCGAATCCCATTGACGCACCGGGGACGCGCCGCACTAAAACTAATCACAAAACTTTAAAAATTGAAAGGATCGGTGGAGTAGATGTTAGTACAAGATATCACCAGTTCATTAGCACAAGCAACGGATTTTGCGAGTCAGGCGTTGAATGCTCAGGTTCAACGGCACCAACAATTAGTTTTACGTTTTAGTGATTATAATCGTGAACAGCAGCAAGGCTTGACCCAACTCTGTCAGCAATTAGATGGTGTGGTTCAGGCGAGTCCCGAGCAGCTGACGGTGCTGCTGAATCAATCTGCAGGCCGGCGTTTGGCCCAACAATGGTCGAACGTCTTCACGGACCAAGCGACCGTTCAGATCCAATTGACCCAAATCATGAAGCAATACGACGTGTTTTGGCAGGCTGGTGAACACCGCTTTAACTTAACGAAGAAGCCGATGATTTACGGCATCATGAACATTACGCCCGATTCCTTCTTCGATGGCGGTCAATACAAGACCAAGGACGATGTGTTGAATCATGTCGACGCGATGCTACAAGCAGGCGCGGACGTCATCGAAGTCAACGGTCAAACAACGCGGCCAGGCTTTACCGAAGTGACACCGGAAGTTGAATTGGAACGGACATTGCCTTATATTCGGGCAATCAAAGCGCGGTTCCCAGAAGCTGTTTTAGCAGTCGATACTTATAAATACGACGTGATGGAAGCTGTTTTGGCAGAAGGTGTCAGCATTATTAATGACGTCAACGCCTTCACGGATGACCCACGGAAGCTGAAGTTGATGGCGGATAGTCAGGTCGGATTACTAACGATGCATAGTAGTCGCGAACAGGAATACACTGATTTGACGAGCAGTATGCGGCACTTCTTTGAGCAGAACCTCGCCGCGCTGACGAGTCACGGAATTGATATTGAACGGATCGCCTTAGACCAAGGCATCGGCTATTCCCAAGTCACACATGGCGAACAAGACTACGTGATGATGCGCAATATTGACGAATTTAATTACTTACGGCGCCCAATGATGGTCGCAATCTCGCGTAAAGGTTACCTGGGGCTATTGCTTGGACTGAAGAAGGAAGACCGGCTGCCAATGACCTTGGTCACTGAAGCCGCCATGATGCTCAAGGGTGGCCGCATCATTCGGGTACACGATGTCGCTGAGACCAAGCAATTGATTACGTTACTCGGGCGCATCGAGAACGGCTACTGGCTCGCTAACCATGATTAGCCCAGACGACTTTGATCAGGTTGCAGTCAACGGGGTGCGAGATTACGATGCCTATTTTGGAACACCGACTCACGATGATCACGTCTTATTTGAGCTATTAGTCGTCGGTATTCTGCAAGTCGGCCTCAGTTGGCAGGTGGCCGCCAGCCAGTTACCGATTCTGCGGCAACAGATGGCCGGACTACGAATAGATGCGGTCGCGGCCATGGATGAACCGGACTTTGAACGCTTGATGCGCACTCCCAAAGTGATGCACAATGGGCGCAAATTACGCGCCATCATTCAAGATGCGCGGGCGATTCAGCGGTTGCAGGCGGAGTATGGTCACTTTAGTACCTATCTGTGGGCGTTTGTCGATGACACACCATTCATGATACCGGTACCGGATGACGATGAAGGATTGCCAACACGCTCACCCCTCGGGACCCGGGTCGCCAAGGATTTACATCGGCGTGGCTTTACCTTCGTCGGACCAGTCGTCACACACATGTTTTTACTGGCGGCGGGATTGATTAAATTGAATTAGTAAGTGTTAGGCTGGCGGATGCTGGCCTTTTTTGATTGGTAATTAAGTATGTATAAAATGATTACTAACACTCAGACGTGCAAATCGATGTGATGATGGCCTAATCGGGGTTTGATTAATGGTAATAATCAATTCCATAAATTATGATTACTATAAGGATCGGAGGAGGATGGTATGAAAAAAAACAATCATGTTAGGAATTCTATTTCTTGTTGGTGGGACTCTATCGATGTCTCCAGTATCAGCATTGGCTGCAGAAAGCAATTCAAAAGTTTTGAGTCAGCCAAGCGTGAGTTCTGGGTTATCAGAAGCATTAATTAAACGAGCCGATTCTGACATCATTGTTGTTAACAATCGATATCAGTTGAAAGATTCTGCAGTAAACAATTTTTCCTCGGGTGAATTAAGTCAATTAAAGAAGGCACTAAAGGAGAGTAATCAATTAGTCGCAAATCAGAAACTAACCATAGATCCTCAAACTAAAACGATTGCTCCTGAAGTATTATTTGCTGCATATAACAGACGCTATACTATGAAGATTTTTTGGTGGGGAACTCGCTATTACTTCACTAGTAACGCAGCAGTAGCACAGATGACAAATGAGCTGGCTAATTATACGTTTGCTTTTAATATTGGTGGGACAATAGGTGGCATTGTTGCAAAATTAGCGTCTGGGTTACTGGGAAGCTATACTACGCTTATGTCCGCTTGATTGAACAGTTTTAATAATTCACATCCGCATAATCAAATTTACATGGATGTTAATCAGGAAGGCGTTTTTTCATTTCACATTCTTAAATGATAAGGGGGACTCGACATGCTATTGAAATCGCCACTCATGATTGCAATCTGTATCGTTATCATCGTCACGTTGATTGGGGTTCAGCTTTGGTTTCCGAACAGTGCCTTTGTTCGGGGGCTGAACAGGTATAGTGGGCTGATTATGATCATCGTAATCATTGTTACTGTGGTGGTTACCAATCGCATGATTCAGCCACCCCATCAGCTCGTGACGGTGGACCTGCCAGCAGGAGTGTTAGTGTTAGGCTATGGTTATAGCTGGTGGCATCGGCGTAAGCAGAACCAGTCCAAACAAGTCACGCAACACAATCGTTCAAAGTAGCGTAGCCTTGATAGCTAATTACAGGAAAAAGAAAACAGGCCTCAAAAGTGGACAAAATCTGCCGCTTTTGAGACCTGTTTTTGATTGGATTCAAGTTCACTTGTCATTCGCTAGTTACCGTGTCGCTAACGTATCCGGTAAGAACCACATCGTTATCAAGCCAAGTAGCCAAGCGCCTAAGAAGAACGTCATGGCAGTGGGTAATTGATAGCCCAGTACCCATTGGCATAATAAAATCAATATGATAATGATTCCGATACTTCGATTCAGTGTGCTCATTGCGGTCCCCTCCCAGTTGCGTCGTTATCCCCGATTTGTAAATAATAGTTAAATTATATAATGGCAGCTGCATTTTGTGCTTGAATGTGCGTTAATGTATTAATTTAACGTACGAACGTTGCGTGAAAGAGTGACAAACACAAAACGATACCGGTAATGTTGCGGTATCGTTGCAAAATCGTTATATAATGTCTTAAATCGAACTATCGGTAGTTTCATAGTCCACTTTTCCCAATTCAATCTGAATCGTGATGTGGGTCAACGGGAATTGAGCGCTGAGGTCCTTGTTGAGTTGTTCTAAAAACGCGTTATTGTTGGCCAAAGTTGACCGGCAGAGGTGTACGGTCATGGCCGTTTCCGTCGTGCTCATGCCCCAGATGTGTAAATCGTGAATCTGGTTGACCGTGGGTTGGCTCGTTAAATAATCGGCGATTGCTTGGCGGTCAACATTATTGGGGACGGCTTCTAGGGAGTAATTCATCGCGTCCCGTAATAGCCCCCAAGTCCCAACGAGAATCACGATTGCAATCAGTAAGGAAACGACCGGATCAAGCCAGAACCAGCCCGTTTGTAAAATAATGAAGCCAGCTATGACCACGCCCACGGAGACACCGGCGTCAGCGGCCATGTGGAGGAAGGCGCCTTTGATATTCAAATCGTGTTTTTGCCCCTTCATGAAGAGGAGGGCGGTGAAGCCATTGATGAAGACGCCGACTGCTGCGACGATGATGACGTCCCACTCCGCAACCGGCCCCGGATTGCTCAAGCGCTGAATGGCCTCGACCGAAATGGCCCCGATTGCGACGAGTAAGAAGACGGCATTAAAGAGGGCCGCTAGAATCGAGGAACTCTTGTAACCGTACGTATACTTGTCGTTTGCGCTTTTCTGACCTAGCCACAGCGCGAGCCACGAAATGAGGAGTCCTAAGACATCGCTCAAATTATGCCCCGCGTCTGCGACCAGTGCCAATGATCCGCTCGCAAAACCGTAACCGGCTTCCAAAATGATGAAGGCGGAATTGAGGGCGACGCCTAATTTGAAAGCGCTGGTTTGTTGTTGGATCTGATGACTATGGGTCATATGAATCACCTACTTCTCAGTTGATTTAATGCGGTTAATCGCTATAATTTAGATATGAATGAACAAACATATGAATGTCTGTTCATGTGTATTGTAACACGCTTACATGCCCAACTCAATCAGAAATTGGAGCTTTATGATGGAAAATGAAATGAAACATGATGCGATTGTCAGTCGGCTGAATGAACTGATTCCACCGACTGATGAATTAAACCGAATTACCGCAATCTTTAAGGCGTTAGGTGATCCGACCCGTGCCAGAATTCTCTATGCACTAGCGGTTTCGAAGCTAAGTGTCGGTGAGCTGGCAACCGGGCTCACGCTGACGCAGTCGAATGTGTCCCACCAATTAACGGTCCTCAAACAATTGAAGTTAGTCGTGGGAACTCGCAGCGGACGCAACGTTCATTACCAACTAGCTGATAAACACATTATCCGAATTTTTCAGCAAGTTGCGGCGCATGCAGAGGAAGCCGCGGACGAATAAGCAATATTCAAAGTGCTTATGAAAATAAATTCAGATTACCTAGTTTAGAAGACTAGATGTATTGATATTTACACGATGTGATGGTATGCTAGTGTCAACAATAAATATGAGGTGATCAACATGGCACAGTCGGCGCGGCGGTATCAAATAATTAACGAGGTCTTGAACTCAGTGACCCATGGCGTGGGGATTATTTTAAGTGTGGTCGCATTCGTCTTCTTGATGCTTAAAGCCTATGAGGATGGTCAATCCCTGGAGTGGACCGCGTTTATCATTTACGGGTGCTCACTGTTCGTGCTGTATACCTGTTCGACGTTGTTTCACAGCTTGTATTTCACACGTGCGCGAGAGGTTTTTCGCATCTTCGACCACAGCGGCGTCTACATCCTGATTGCGGGGACCTATACGCCTTATAGCTTACTCGCAATCAAAGGGTGGCTCGGGTGGACGATTCTAATAACGATTTGGGTGCTCGCCATCGCGGGAATTACCGTCAATGCCATCTGGCCGGGCCGGCTGAAGAAAATCGAAACGGTGATTTATGTGTTGATGGGCTGGATGTGCCTCGCTGGTGGTCGCCAGTTATGGACGCACCTAGGCGTGACTGGCTTTTGGTTGCTCGTTGCCGGGGGTGTTGCGTTTACCCTGGGGGCGCTACTATACAGCTTTCCACATATTAAATACCTTCACGTTATCTGGCACGTATTTGTCCTGATTGGGACGACACTGATGTTTTTCTCGATTTACTTTTATATTTAGTCAATCAGGCTCGTGGTCGGCCGACTGGCGGATAAAAAGCCTTAACCGGCATCTTTTGGGGATGCGGTTAGGGCCTTTTTTAGCTAGGCGAAAATCAGTCATTTCTACCTAGATTTCAGAAAATACGAACCACATTAGACAACCTCTTTAACGAAAGTCATTCCTAATCGAATGGCTTTTTTTGCGCGCACTATCAAATTAGGCGCCCTTTTCGGTCAGTTGGTTTGTTAATAACAAGATGAGATAAGCTAGCGGCTGAGGCGTTCATTCAATTTGTCATCAAAATGTAATCAGCCAGGCGTTCCTTTTGATTGCGTTTTGAAATAAATTTCCGTAGAATGGAAGGACAGCGAAATTTTTAGTGAGGTGATAAAGATGGCATACGGGTTATTATTTGGTGGCATTTTAATGGAAGTTTTCGGGAGCTTTTTCTTAAAGCGCGCAAACGGTTTTCGGAACTTGATACCCACATTAATGGTTTTAGTCGGGTATTTTAGTTCGTTAGTCCTCGTGACGCTTGCAATGCAACGCCTGCCGTTAGGGGTGACGTATGCCATGTGGGCCGGTCTGGGGACGTTTGCGACCGTTGTGTTAGCGGTCGTGGTCTACCGGGAACGGTTGAGTTTGTCGCGTTTAAGCGGCTTACTTGCGATCGTGATTGGAGCGATTTTACTGAACATTTAAATACAAGGGGGAATTGATGATGCGTGCATGGATTCAATTAGTTATTGCGATTGGCGTTGAAATTGTGGGGACCAGCTTGTTGAAGTTATCGGCTGGATTTAAGCACCCCTTGGTTGGGATTCTAGGCATGTTGCTGTACGGGTTAGCGATTTTTAGCTTTTCGTTGGCGCTACGCAAGATTCCGCTCAGTATTGGTTATGCCATTTGGGCCGGGGTTGGTACAGCCGTCACGGGTCTCATTGGTATTTGGGCGTTCGGGGAAGTCTTGACCGGCTTGAAGACGCTCGGATTTATGGCAATTATTATGGGGGTCGTTTTGTTGAACAAACCACTCAAGGCCCCTCAAGCGGACCCAACAACATCGCGGACAGCGCGGTGGCGGGCTCGTTATAATCGATAAAAATAAAAAAGACCGAGTATCAGGCTTGCTTTGCAGCGTCAAAGCAAGCGACTGATACTCGGTCTTTTAAGTTAATTAGGGTTCGAATACTTTATAAAAGATGCCATCGACTCCACGCGACGGAAAACCTCGGTTACACGGGCCGAACGCAGCACTTAGTCGATTGACCAGACTTCCTTAGCCGTCCCAATGACTAAGGCGAGTTTGGCCCATTGTTGTGCTTCAGTCAGTTGGTTACCTTCTTCAGTTGAGGCAAAGCCACACTGTGTTGATAACGCCAAGTTACTTAGGGGCACCTTAGTCGTGGCCTCTTGGAGGCGGGCTTTAATATCGGCGGTCTTTTCAAGTTCCGGGAATTTGGAAGTGACGAGCCCTAAGACAAGTCGTTTGTGAGCATCGTGATTCCAAATCTGGTCCAGAACTTCGAAGCCCCCAGCGCGTTCATTGTCATATTCCAAGAATAGACCGTCGTAATTGAGTTGGCCTAAGTAGGGTGCAACGACGTCATAACTACCTGAGAAGAGGTAGGTGGACTTGAAGTTACCGCGGCAGATGTGCGTCGTGACGGCCAAATCAGCTGGTAAGTCAGCTAGGGCCGCATTGATTACGGTAACCGCGTCGTTCGCCCATTTGGTATAGGTGGCATGGTCGGCATCGGGGTCATTGAGCTTGCTAATTAGGAAGGCCCAAGTCGTATCGTCGAGTTGGATGTAGCGACAGCCTAGGTCATAAAAATGCTGAATCGTTTCATGGTAAGCTTGGGCGAGATCTGTTAAGTAGGCGTCCCAGCTGTCATAGAATTTGGACCAGTTATCACTGCGGTTGTCACGGAATAACATTGTTGGTGACGGAATCGTTTGCTTGGCTAAGACGCCTTCTGGGACGATTGATTGTAAGTATGAAAAGGCGTCGAAGAACGGGTGGTCAGGATTATAGGCGACTTTGCCGATGAGTTCAGCGTTGTCCGTACGGGTATGGTCGCCCTTGAACTTGTAGCTTTGGTGGTAGTCATACTTGCCGACACCGGTCAGGCCCCAGAGAAAGTCCAAGTGCCACCAGCTGCGAGAAAATTCACCGTCAGTGACGGCTTTGAGGCCTAGTTTGACTTGTTCGTCAACGACCCGTTTGATTTCGGCATGTTGAATCTCGAGTTCTTGTTCAGCAGTGATTTCACCAGCGGCTAATTGTTCGTGGGCTTTTTTCAAGCTCGCTGGGCGTAATAAACTGCCGACGACGTCAAAACGGAATGGTGCGGTTAAAGTGGTTGTTGTGGTTGTCATAAATCATCAGACTCCTTAAATTTAGTTGCGGGAACGAAAAAAGCGTCATCCTGAATAATCAAATTATCCAGGACGACGCTGGGCCGTGGTACCACCTGAGTTCTAGACTAGCGAACCAGTCTACTCGAGACAACTGCCGAATGATAGCGCAATTGCTAACGAAGGTAACGGTTGTTACACCGGCACTGGTTCATGTTCATCAGCTGAGCACTCACCAGAACGAACTAGGAGACCAGACCATCTTCATTGGTTGTGCCGATACCGTTTCACCACCCCGGTACTCTCTTAACAGCGACGCCAACTACTCATCTTTTAATCGTTCTTTAATTATTGTCACCTATCATACTGGTAATTATTTTAAATGTCAAATTTAATTTAAAGCGGGGATGGATGGGCATGGTCGATTTAATGACATGCTATAATGGCAAGTAACATGCGATTGGGGGCAAACTATGGATAGAATCATTCGATTTTTCAAGCGGGACGATGTCGACTTATACTTAACGTTGGCGTTGTTGATCATCATCATTTACTTAATGCGCGGCTTTGCGACGGTCGTGCTCTTAACCACGATTTTTGCGTATTTGGGGGTCAAACTCAGTCGGTGGTTGAATTTGCACACGCATCTGCCGTACTGGATTGCCGTAATCGTCGTCTATGTTGGGGTGATTGCGTTGTTCATTGGGGCACTCTCATACGCCGCTCCGACCTTGGTCGACCAACTAAAAGTCATACCTGATATGATTTCGCGGGCAATCACGCACCATCCCGTACTTAATAAGAATATTGATAAGTGGGTCAATCAAGCCATTCATAGTAGTGAGCTCATCCAAAATGGTAAGTCGTTACTAGTGACTGGTATCAAAGGCTTGAGCGAAGTGGGGACTGGCTTTACCCATGTCTTAATGGCCATTTTTTTGAGCTTTATTTTCGCCGTTTCACGGGGTCGGATGATGGTATTCGGCCGCCAATTCTTACAATCCAAGTTTAAAAAGTTCTTCGCTAATGTTTATTATCTGACGCATAAGTTCGTGATGATTTTAGGCCGGATTATTGAAACGCAGCTGGTGATTTGTACGATCAATACGATTTTGATGACGATTGGCTTCGTGATTATCGGGATGCCAAGTATCATGGTGTTGTCGATCATCGTCTTTATCCTAGGCTTAGTGCCAGTCGCTGGCGTCCTGATTTCGATGGTGCCGCTCACCTTGCTAGGATTTGCGTCGGGTGGTCTGATTCGGGTCGTTTGGATCATCGTACTGGTTATTTTGATTCACGCCTTCGAATCGTATTTCTTGCACCCACGGCTAATGGCGGACCGGACCGACTTACCAGTCTTCGTTACGTTTATCACGCTGATTATCATGGAAAGCCTACTGGGTGCTTGGGGCTTGATCATTGGGATTCCAATCGTTTCGTTCTTCCTAGATATTTTGGGCGTGCAGAATTCTGAACCGCGGCGGGTGACGTCGAGTAACAAGTCAGCATCATGATGGGTTTAAATCAATCTGAAGAATCAATTGGATGTTAGTGGTAGTCCATATTAACTTTCTGATAGACAGAGGCTGCCGATACACTCAATTACTGGATTTTAGTTTGCCACTCTGAAATAAAATCAGCCCTCAAAGCGGAAACTCCTGGCCGCGTTGCGGATCAAAATCAATCCAGATGATGTCTTTTTACTTTGGCAAATCAGTCATTATTCGACCTCATTCCAGTCAACATCAGACCACGCTTCAGTCATTGGTTGTTTTGACTTGGGACCAGTATAAGGATTTTCAATACGTGGTACGAGTGTATATGATTCCCCATCTTTAGCTGGGATGAGTAACTAGCGTTGACCTTTTTTAAAACGTCCGTCTTTAGGTAGACTTAATGCCAATGAATTGCCGAGGCTAACTGTTTTTATTTCAACCATGTCAGTACCTCCAGTTAGTAAATATCTTCTTGATATCACAAATATAACACGTGAATACCAGACAGTGTAGTTCAAACGATTTGTGAACAGTAATAATTTTAGTGATTGATGATATTGAAAATTTATCAACATTATCAGCCATGCAACACTATAACTTAATCACGATTCACAAAAAGGCTAGCAATCAAGCGCATTAATTGCCTTTGATTGCTAGCCTTTTTCATTAAGATTTAGTTGAATGTTTCTGCGGCGTTCGGGCGTGTCGAACCGTCAAGTTAAGCAGGGTAGCGTCCGTCGCTGGCTTGGTGAACAGCGGAATCGTTTCTTCCAGCACATCACTAAAGGCGAGGCCGTACCAGATGGCCGGTGACGGGGTGATGTTTTGCAATAAGACGCGTCCGCCAATCATTAGTCGGTCAAATTGACTCATGGTCGGGTTGCTGGCGAGGTCCATGATTTGTTGATTTTGGACGACAAACTTGAAATCCCCGACTTGCCGCGGTTGTGTAATGCCGTAGCGTGAATATTGAGGGTCGATACTGTGGTCTGCAATCAAGTTAGTGACGATTTGTCGCAAATAAAGGTTGATATGCTGGGATTTACGGAACCCTAAGTTGAGTTGCACTTCCACAATGTTGCGCGTCCCGAGCATATCGACGCTGTAGCTACAGTCATAGGGCCGGTTCGTTTCGTTGATGGTGATAAACCAGTAGACTTTGGCGCGTTTGGGCCGTTTGTCTAAAATGGAATACAGAATTGAACGCTTGACCCGGTGCTGGTGGTCCACCTTTGCCAGGTAGACTAGGTTAGTGGCGAATAGCGGCAGGTGGTCATCGTGACTTAGTGCGATGAGCTGATTGCGATAATCCAGCAGACTGATTTGTTCGTTGGCTTGGTTGTAACGCAACCGCCGGCGATTACCGAAGAACCAGACGACCATGATCAGAAAAATTACGAGCGTTAAGCCCAGTGTCAGATAACCACCATGTACAAACTTACGCAGACTGGCAGCCAGAAAGACCGTTTCCAGGGCACCAAAGCCGCACAAGAGGGTCAGCGATAATGCGCGGTGGCCCTTCATATGAATCCATTGACTGAGCAAAATGGTCGTCATCAGCATCGTTAACGTGATGGCCAGGCCGTATGCCGCTTCCATGTGGGCCGAGGTCTGAAATAGCCAGACGATGCCCAGGGTGACAAGACATAGTAGCCAATTGATTGCACCGATGTAGATTTGGCTACGCACATTGCTCGGATGTTTGATAATCATACGCGGCAGGAATTTCAAACCGACCGCTTCGTCGACTAGCGTATAAGAGCCTGTAATCAGCGCCTGTGAGGCAATAATGGCTGCAATGGTCGCGAAAACGATCATCGCGATTTGACCTCCAGCAGGCACCATTGCGTAAAATGGATTGACGTCGGTGGCATTACGCCAAGCAGCGGCCTGATAGTGGTTGAGCATCCACGCGCCTTGTCCGAGGTAGTTCAGAATCAGCGTCGTGTAGACGAAGGGCCAGGTAGCGTCAATGTTGGCTTTACCCACGTGTCCCATGTCAGAATAGAGCGCTTCCGCCCCAGTCGTGGCCAGAAAGACGCTACCGAGAATAAAGAGCCCCATTTTATTGGCTGGGCTAAAGAGGACCTCGATCGCGTACAGTGGTGAAAAGGCCTTGAGAATCATTGGCGCCTGACTAATGTTGATGAGGCCAAAGAAGCCAATGACCGTAAACCAAATTAACATCATTGGACCAAACGAGCGACCGACCACGGCGGTGCCGAAACCTTGAATCATGAAGAGCACGAGCAAAATACCGGTGACGGTCAATGGCACGAGCCACGGATGCAGCGAAAAGGCGCTGAGATTAGGAAGTCCTTTCAGCCCTTCAACGGCCGAAGTTACCGTCACGGCTGGCGTTAAGGTGCCATCAGCGAGCAGTGCCGCGCCACCAATCAAAGCGACAAAAATCAACCATTTGGCCCGATGCCGAACCAGCGCATAGAGGGCGAAGATGCCGCCTTCGTGGTGGTTATCGGCCCGCAATGCAATTAAGACGTATTTGACCGTGGTAATCAGCATCAGGGTCCAAAAAATCAGTGACACACTCCCGATGACATAATCAGGCGTTGCGTTTTTCAGCTGGCCCGCATCGTTAATCAGGGCGTTCATCACATAGAGGGGCGAGGTCCCAATGTCGCCGTAGACGACCCCGAGGGTGATTAACATCCCAATTAATGAACGCTCTTGAATCCGTTGCTTGCGCATGAGTGATTAACCCCACTTCCATCTAGAATGTGACTCATACTATACTAGCTTTTGACCAAAGTGGGTAACAAGACAGACTAAAACTTGCTAAGGTTAACCAATTTTTGCGCATGTTTCGTTAGGTGAACTTTGATTCGGGGGATGGGAAGTAAATATAAGGGATAGCGGATGCCACTGATAGGTTGTTATGATTGGAATCCTGAGTCGCAGCATTTGCGATTTGGACAATGCCGGAGAATATAATGTAGTATGAAACATTTTTATTGATTGATATTTAACGTATTAATAATATGTGGCATGAATCAGTTAAAAGGAATATAATCTATTTCGTTGTGATTAACGGCGCTAGCATGTTATTTGGTCTGAATTGACGTGATGAGCACGGTTAGGAGCAGCCTTTAATATGTATGATTAATTTCATATTTATTGGGAGTCAGGGGTAGTTGAGGGTGCGGATAAGCCAGCCCTTCAGAACATCGTGACTTCAATTGATCATTAGGTTGTGGGGAGAGAAAAAGCATGTCTAAGAATCGAACGGCCGTTACGATACTAACGCTCGTAACATTAGTTTTGCTCAGTCCGTTATTACTTAATCAGCATGCCATTTTGGGTGTTGATGGGTATTTTCAGTATAATCGAATTTATGAAGCAGCGATGCAAATCAGGCACGCTAATTTTAATTTTATCAACCTCTATTCATTTCAGCAAGCTGGCCGGGTCGTGAATAGTTTGTATAGTCCGCTGATTACATACCTGGCAGGTGCGTTACTGCTATTACTTGGAACGTGGTTCAAATTCCAGCTGGTCAGTAATTTTCTGCTGTACTTTACCAGCGGTTATTTTATGTATCGGGCAGCACAAAAGCTGCACCTGCCGAAAAAGTTGTCGATTTCGCTGGGCGTTATCTTTTTATCGTCAAATGCGGTTTATGGGTTCATTCTAGGGACCACGTGGCGGACGATCGCACTGGGATTGCTACCGATGTTCGTGGGCCCCATCATTGATTTATACAAAGGTGAATGGACACTGACAAAAATGTTGAAGCTCGGCGTGGTGGTCGGCTTTTTCGCCCAATTTCAAGTATTGACGATCGTCCTCTTTTTACCATTTCTAGTGCCATTTGCGGTGCGCGGATTGTTGCGCACTAAATATCGTATCGATTCACTTTTAAACCTATTGGCAGGTGCGCTGTTTGCGGTTATTCTCAGCCTGAATGCGTTATTGCCGATACTGGAAGTATATCGGGGTAACACGCTGATTTCACCAGTTGCGATGGATTTGGGCGATAATGCTAGCAAAATTCTCCAGCCGCTTTATACGGGCGTGGAATCTAGTAGCGACATTGTCTTAACCGTGATTGTGTACGCGATGATCGTTGGGCTGATCTTGTTTTGGTCGCAATTAAAACCCTTCACCAAGTTATTCTCAATTACGGCGCTGGTCTATGTCATTATTGGGACGGCGTTGTTCCCTTGGGACCTAGTTCAAAAAGCAATGCCGGTACTCCAGTCCTACTTACAGATGCCTCGTCGAATCTCGTTAGCGGGGACGCCATTTTTAATTGTCGCCACTGCAATGGTCTACTACGAAGCAGCGCGGGATACGGAAAGTCAATCATTAAAAAAAGGCGTGATGGTTACTGGACTGGTCTTGGGTGTGTTTTCGTTAAGCTTATGCACACAAAAAGTGGCGCATAATGTTCATTTTACAACGCAGGAGACCACGTCACTGGCGGATGGACTGCATACGCCCAAAATTAACGTCCATTCCAAATTAAAACGAATTAGTCAGTTACAGCCGGCTTTCCATACGCGAGATTTGGGAATGTTGATTGCTCAAGTCGATCGGACAACGCCGGACTATGTGCCTATCACGCATAAAATTGCTAATCTACCGGCAGTTTACTCGCAGGTTTATCGCCAGTATACGCAGAAATTTTCAGCGCAACGCCAGCATTTCAAATATAAGGTCATTCATAAAGGCATCCAAATAAGTTGGACTGCCAAGCACGCCAAAATGCGTGAATTACCGGTGACAGCGTATAAACGGACTGTTTTGACCCTCAACGGCCGTCGAATCAGTGCATCACAAATCAAGCATCATTGGGTGGGCAATATTTCGATTAAGCAGAAGGTCGGTCGCAATGTCCTCACAATTGGCTATGCGGACAGCTTCATCACGAAGTTGGGCGACTTTATGGCTGAGATACTCTGGCTAGCCATTGCCGTTTTACTGATTTTGGCGAAGTTACCCGATTGGCGGCGTCTTCGAGTCAAAGCGACTCAAGTTTAATCACTGAAGCAGTTCGGCGGATGTCCGTTTTAAAGCGGCGAACCGAACTACTGTCATTGAATTAATACGACAAACTAGCGGTCACATTCCATGCATACGTGCATCGAACGTGACCGCTAGTTTTAGTCAATCATTATTTATCGTCAGTTGCCGTGGCTTTCAATTGTGAATGCTTGACCGAGTAACTGAAGTAGACGATCATCCCGATGGCTAACCACACCACGAAACGGATCCAAGTGACGGGTTTCAAATTGATGAGTAGGAAGACGCAGCAGATGATCGACATGATCGGAACGAATGGCACCCAAGGCGTCTTGAATGGGCGCCGCAAATCTGGTTGGGTTTTGCGTAGCCGCAAGATGGAGAACGAAACTAGGGTAAAGGCCGTTAAAGTCCCAATGTTGACCAATTCTGCCAGGTCGGCTAACGGAATGAAGCCACCCATGATTGCGGCAATCGTGCCAAATAAGACGGTTGATTTGAGCGGAGCCCCGGTCTTCGCGCTGATGTCGCTGAAGACGTGTGGTAATAGGCCGTCCCGCGACATTGAGAATGAGATACGGGTTTGACCATACAGACAGACCAACATGACGGTCGTCATCCCGAGAATAGCGCCCAAGTCGATGATGCCCGCCATCCAATTCTGGCCAGAGTAGATCAAGACGGCTGAGATTGGATGGTCGATGTATTTCGCGAAAGTTTCAAAGGGCACCACGCCGGTCATGATCGCAGAAACAGCGACGTAGAGCACGGTACAGATTCCGAGTGAGAGCAACATCGAACGTGGCAAGGTTTTAGACGGTTCCAAGGTTTCCTCCACGCTGGATGAAATCGCGTCAAAACCGATAAAAGCGAAGAAGACACTGGAAGCTGCGCCAAAGACGCCTTTGAAGCCGAATGGCAGTAGTGGGTGCCAGTTAGCTGGTTTGACGAAGCGTACCGCGGTGAAAATGAAGAGCAAGACCACCGCTAACTTGATGACGACCATGATGTTGTTGACGCGTTTGGTTTCTTTGACCCCCAGCGAAAGTAAGATGGTGATTAAAATAATAATCGTAAACGCCGGTAAGTTAAAATAGCTGGTCACGCCCGGAACAGAACCGGCCGCCGCAGATAAGGCTGTTGGCAGCTTCAGTCCAAAGCCGGCTAAAAATGATTGAAAATAACCTGACCACCCCGCGGAGACGGTCGAGACAGCGAAGAGGTATTCCAGCATCAAGTCCCAGCCGATCACGAAGGCCACGATCTCACCTAAAGTCGTGTAGGCGTAAGTGTAAGCTGAGCCACTTTCGGGAACCATGGCCGCAAATTCAGCGTAGCAGAGTGATGCAAACAGGCAGGCAATCGCCGCTAAGACGAAGGAAATCATGAGTCCTGGACCAGCCGTCAAAGCGCCAGTCCCAGTTAAAACGAAAATCCCAGTCCCAATGATGGCACCAATCCCCAACATGGTTAGATCAAAGGTTTTGAGCTCTTTTTTGAGCGGACTGTGATAAGTGGCTAACATGGCATTAATATCTTTTTTGCGGAGTAGCCGCGTGTGTGATAAATCCATAATCATCGCCCCATTTCGATGTGATGGCTTAAGTTTAATTGGTTTTGATAAAGTTGCGATGGTTAATCTGACTAAAATAATTTTTGTGATAGGAGATAGTAACTAAAAATCAGATAATTGAACCTAATGCCGCAATCTCTGATAGCTGCACGAGGATTGTCTGACTAATCGTGATTAATTAGCCGCGGCTTGTGACGTTGATTAAACCGGTGATCCTGCGCGTGCGTTTGGGATGGTGTTTCTGACGGTTAACTTACCTTTAGTTGGGACTGTTAGTGGTCATTTATTGAAATAAGGATATTTTTGGCGCGGTTGATTATCGGTCGTTCAGTCTAGTTGCGAAAAAGGAACTTCAAGGGCGTGCATGCTGTGTCGTCTGAATCTTGCTTTTAAAGCATGTTATTGCGATCGTTTCCATGTATAAAATGGGATTATGATTATTCTGGCAATATTTGGATTAATTAAATTCAGAAATTAATTTTTTGTACCCGAAGAAAACAGCATTTGATATCCAGTTATCATTCAAATGGGACTGCAGTATCCACTCTCAACGCAGTTATCGACATAAATTCACTTATTTCGAATATCAAATTGATTGCGACTTTGCCACCAACGAATGCGGCCAATCGTTATTATTTAGTGACAATGGATTGGGGGTTTGCTATGTTTGTTGTATTTAAGGGGGAGACATGATGAATTTTAGTCAATCTTCAAAGCTGCTTACAACCATGAGATCATTAGGGAGCCCCGCTGATGATCCCTGTTCGTTCATCACATCGACAACATTGTCGAACTTATTTTACGAAATTGGCAGGTCATAGCCATGTTTTCAGCGCATAAAGTAAAAATCGTTGTGGGCGTTTTTATTTTGATTTGTTTGATTGTCGGCTTTCGTGTGTATCGGTACGTTCATGGTCTCCACCAAGCAAGGACGGCAGTAACCGCGATGCTGAAAAGCAATCCATATCGCACACGGGTGCCGAGAAACACCATGTACAAAGTCAACTCGGGTTCTTTTAGTGTCAGCGATTGGTATGAATGCACGTTTGCAACCAATAAAACGTTAACGGCAAGCAAGAAGTATCTGCAGTTCTTTTCGCTACCGCAAAACAAGCTGACACTCAAAAACTGCCCAATCGTCTACCGTGTCATCGTCAGACCGCCAACTAAGAAAATCAAGCATTGGACGGGAGAAGTTTATCTCGATACCAATCAGGCATCCAGTACTTCTTCCCGCTCGATTTATGTCCAGAATCTAAATGAGCTGTCTGTGCGTAAATTATCGGCTCCGTAGTCAATGGTTACGGATGTAAGATGCTGACAGGAAAAGGCCTCAAAATGAGCGACAACTACCTCAACTGTATTCGCGAGGATCGTTACAAATTAGGCAGCGATTCAACCACATTAAAGCGAGTCGCTAACTTTTGATTTTATCAAGTTGTCCTGGTCAACATCGGCGGACACACTTTTATTTGAACAACGGGAGATCAACAAAAAAGCGACCAGTCACACGACTAGCCGCTCCACAAGTTCAGTTTATTAGCGATGTCGGCGATAGTAGCGGTAAACGACGGCTAATAAAATAATAATTAGTAAAATACCAACAGCTGCGCGGGGACCCGCAATGTGTTCGGTCAAATGAAACATGCGAATCGGGCCGAGACCGTGGATTCCAAGCATTCCAAGCATTGAACAGTCCTCCTTAATCGTAATTATTAGCTTTTTGAAGGGTAATTGCAAAAATAACATTCGCAAAAGATTATTATCTTACTACCAACTGCGGTAAAATAAAACCATCATAAAAAATTTAGGTGGGTGCCTCCATTGCAATATATTCAGCCAATCTTATATACGATTATTATTATAAACGCGGCCGCAGCTTTTATCACCGTTTTTCGGGACGGGGATCGCGATATTGCCGCGACGTGGGCTTGGCTTTTAGTGTTGATTCTATTGCCAGTTGTCGGGTTCATTGCGTACGCCTTTGTTGGCCGGAAATTGCCGAAGAATCGGCTGTTTCGGTTGCGGAAGGAGACTCAAATTCGACTGGAGCAAATGATCCAGCGGCAACGAGAAGCGCTGGGGACCGAGTTGATGCCGGCGGATGCCGTAACAAGTTCCGTACGGGGAATGGTCAGTTTGTTTTTGAACTCAGATGGCGCGTTGCTGAGTCGGAAAAATCGGGTCAAAATTTATACGGATGGTCACGAGAAGTTTCACGCGATGTTTCAAGATATTGAGGCGGCTAAGAACCACATTCATATTGAGTATTACACTTTTTACAACGACCAAATCGGAAATGAGTTGTTGCACTTGCTGGAACGCAAAGCTGCCCAAGGTGTCGACGTTCGGGTACTCTATGATCCGTGGGGGTCAATGGGAACGTTCCGTAGTTTCTTTAAACATTTAGAAGAACTTGGCGGCCATGCCCGTCCATTCCTGGGAGCTCATTCTGCCGTCTTAGACTTTCGACTGAACTTCCGCGATCACCGTAAAATCGTGGTGACGGATGGCCGGGTCGGCTATGTTGGTGGGTTTAACGTTGGTGACCAGTATCTGGGCCGTAGTAAGAAATTCGGCTATTGGCGCGATACGCATCTGCGCATCGTGGGTTCTGGCGTCTTCGAATTGCAGGAACGGTTCATCCGCGATTGGAACGCGACCGACCCTGACCACCGGATTGTGCCCGACGTGAACATGTTCCCAGTGATTCGGGTGAAAGGGAATACGTCGCTACAAATCGTTTCAAGTGGTCCGGATAGTGATGGACAACAAATCAAGCTTGGCTATATCAAAATGATTATGACGGCGCAGCACCGCTTATGGATTCAGTCGCCGTATTTGATTCCAGATGATTCGGTACTCGATGCGATTAAAATCGCCGCAATGTCGGGTGTCGATGTTCGAATCATGGTGCCGGATAAGCCTGATCATGCGTTTGTCTACCGTGCGACACAGTATTATGCGCGTGAGCTCGCGGATGCTGGTGTGAAAATTTATTATTATAATAATGGATTTATCCATGCCAAGACCATCGTCATTGACGGGCAAGTCGCCTCGGTCGGGTCCGCCAATCTGGACTTCCGGAGTTTCAAGTTGAACTTTGAGGTCAACGCCTTCTTGTACGACGTTGACCTTGCTCAAGAGTTGGAGCGTATCTTCTTGGATGATCAAAAACTCAGTAGCTTAATCACCGCTCAGGACTTTAAGAATCAGTCCTGGTGGTTGAAGTTCAAGCAGACGTTCTCGCGACTCTTGTCCCCAATCTTATAATTTTAAAAAGGCTGACTTCGAAATTAAAAACTTCGAAGTCAGCCTTTTTAGTCTGCATTTAATCCAAATATAGGCGCCGTAAATCGTTAATATCGGCGACGGAGAGTCCCAATACCTGTCGCAAGTAGCCGAGGCCATCGCCGTATAAATCATCGAAGACTCGAAAGACCATCTTCATATTGTCGGCTTCAACGGCCATGGCGACGTTAAATTGGCTCGCCAGGTCGCCCTTGTTGGCTTTGGTAATGATCGTCGCGGTGTCCATACTGTCCGCAGCCATAAAGACGGCGTTTGTCAGGAGATAGTCTTGCATGATCGTCTCGCGGGGGACGTCTAAAGCCGTCATGATAAGGGCACCAGCCACTCCAGTCCGGTCTTTACCAGCAGCACAGTGAAAGAGCACGGATTGGTCCGGCTGGTCATTGGCCAGTAGCGTGGTGAACAAGTTTTGCCAGACTTTTACCGCGTGTGAATCTGTGATCATCTGCGCATAAGTTTGCGCGTTAAATGAGTCATCGATGACCATTCGCTTGATCAGGCGTTTCAGTCGTCGGTCAAACCGACGATTATCTGTAAACGGATAGACGGATGTATTGATATATTTTGTTTTACGAGGATACCGGTCTGGCGACATCTCAGCCTCATTAGCTTGCCGTAAGTCGATGTCGTAACGCAGCCCGTAGTCATCCAAATAAGCCAGATCATGGTCAGTTAGCAACGACATCCCCCCACAGCGGAGGAGCTTCTGCCACTTGATCGTTTGGCCAGCGGTCGTCTCATACCCGCCTAGTTCGCGAAAATTAATGCCATGTTCTAATCGCAAGACCCGATTGTGTTCCATATTGATTACCTCGATTAGTATTTTAACGTATTGCGCTTGTTATTATCCTGCGTTAATGATGATTGAAAAATATTGAGTTGGTTTCCTGTTCGTCAGCCGGTGATCGTCTTATTCCAACTTCCGGGGCCGGCTGACAACGCTGGAACAGGGCGGACATCGATTTGAACTCACGCAGAAACCCGCTGCGCAATTTCAAATACGAGTCTTCTTCTAGCCCGGGAAGACCACCCGGACAAGAAGAATTTCGCCCTTGAGCATCGTCAGCCAGCCCCTACAGTCGGGAAGCCGCTCGAATGGCAGATGAACGGCCACCTATCTGGGTACAATTGGCCATTGAATATTACGAATCTAATCCTTCAGCAATCTTTGAGACAACATTAATGATCACTTGCGGTATTTTAATGGCGACGAGATGATCTGAAGTTTACTTCCTAATCCTGATAACAACTAGTCTTGAACATAGAAGGCTAAGTCGATAGAATTGCCATTTGTTTGGAATTTAAGACCTATCATATTAGGCAAGTCAGAAAATTTCTGACAGTATCCATGATTCTGATGATTCAAGGCCAAAACACTAGCAAAGCCATTACAGGCAGCTAGTCTGACAGTTGACTGTCTAACAATAATCAACGATCAGTTCATCAAAAGTTGAGTCCGCACATGTCTGCCTTTCGAATATCATCCCCGGCTGGAGGGCGTTTCTGACAATGCTCAGCGATGAAATTCCACTTAGCAAGCGTTCTTGGCTTGGTTAGTGGAAGACCAGTATTTAAGACGTGGGTTGTCGGCTTAAATCTGTGTCCATCGCGTTCCAGCGTTGTCAGAAATGCCCGGAAGCCGGTGTAGGACGCAGCCATAAAGCAGGTTTACGCTAACTCGTCTTGTTTCCAGCGTGTCTCAGCTGGCTGCTTTTGGCCTTAAGAGAACTAGTATTTCTTGATCATGCCAAATTAACGGGCGCAATACACATGATTTAACTTTATTATAACCGCTTTCATCCGTGGTGTCAGTTAGCAACTGATCAGGTGGTGGGGCCAGCGATTGTTGCGCCATGAAAAGATCCGGGTTAGTTTGGAAAATTTACAACTAAATGATGACCAGAATAAATTATTTTTGTACTTAAATCTTGATTTAGCGGGATTATTCCAGTTTGTTAATGAAAACACGCTATGAAAATAATGAGAAAATAGCTTGAAATCACTTGCTTGACCGCCTATGATTGCGACACGTATTTTATTTAGCACCAACTGATTTTGCACTAACGAAGGATTATCGGACAAAAGGGATGGGGACTTTTATGAAAGTAAAAAAGGGTTGGTTAGCAGCAACCTTCTTTGCTGGAACGCTATTGCTAGCAGGGTGTGGGAGCTCTAAGGCGAGTGACCAGAAGCAGGATGCAACTAACCATTTTAATTATGTGTATGTGCTAGACCCGGATAGTTTTGATTATACCGCTTCATCTAAGCAGAATAACTCGGATGTGGTCTCGAACTTCGAGGATGGACTGCTAGAACGAGATCCATATGGGAAGCTAACGGGAGACTTAGCAAAGTCATGGTCAGTCAGCAAAGACGGTAAGACCTACACGTATCACTTACGTAAGGGCGTCAAATGGGTCGACAGCGAAGGCAATCAACACGGGACCGTCAAAGCGCAAGATTTTGTGACGGGACTTAAACACGCGGTCGCGGCCAAATCCGAACAGTTATATGTTGTTCAGAATAGTATCAAGGGGCTGAATGCGTATGTGACAGGTAAGAGTAAGGACTTTTCGACGGTCGGTGTGAAGGCGTTGAACGACGATACGGTGCAATATAAGCTGAACAAGCCTGAAACGTACTGGAATTCCAAGTTGACGTACGGCGTGATGTACCCAGTCAACGCGCAATTCTTAAAGCAAAAGGGGGCCGATTTTGGCAAAGTATCTGCGGATAGCATTTTGTATAACGGGCCGTACGTTCTGGCTAACTTCACCTCGAAATCGGTCTTGAAGTACAAGGCCAATCCCAACTACTGGGATAAATCACATGTCTACTTGAAGACCGTTACGCTGACCTATGACGACGGGAGTAATCCAGATGGGCTCTATAAGTCGTTTGAAAAGGGCAATTACAGCTATGCTCGGGTCTATCCAGGTTCCGCCGGCTACAAGACGGTTTTGAAGCAGAATAAGAATAATATTATCTGGACAAGTCAAGATTCAAGCGTCTTTAATTTCACTTTTAACCTGAATCGGCAGTCTTATAACTACACTTCCAAGAAGACGGAACAGCAAAAGTTAGATACCCGGAAGGCCATTTTGAATCAGAATTTCCGGTTAGCGATTCAATTTGCCTTTAATAAAGCTAATTATAACGCTCAAGTTAACGGGAAAATCGGCGCGAATAAGGGGTTACGGAACGAAATCACGCCACCATCCTTTGTTTCAATCAATGGCAAGGACTACGGCACGCAGCTGCAAGCAGACGTGGCAAATACGGACTTTAGCGATATCAAGTTGGCGGATGGTCAGGATGGCACGTACCAACCAGCTAAAGCGAAGAAGTATCTGGCAAAGGCGCTGGCTGAATTGAAGTCACAAGGAGTTAGTGGTCCAATCCACCTCGACTTACCGGTGGATGAAAAGGCGTCCTTGAATTTGAATCAAGCTAAGTCGTTCAAGAAGTCCGTCGAGACCACGTTGGGTAAACAAAATGTGGTCATTGATCTACAACTTCTGAGTGACGATAAGTTCAATGCTGCGACCTTTAACGCCACAACGGGTAAGACGGATGACTTTGACCTCAGCAATGCGTCTGGTTGGACACCAGATTACGATGATCCATCAACGTATCTGGAAATCTACAATCCAACTTCTGGGGCAGAATTGTTCACCTTGGGCTTGGATCCAATGTCCAAAGCAGATTCCTCAGCTTCTAATGCCGCCGCCATCAAGGCAGTTGGACTGGAAGAATACGGCAAGTTATTGGACAAAGCTGAAGCCATTAACACGGATACTGCCGCCCGCTATAAGGCGTTTGCGAAAGCTGAAGCGTGGTTACTGAACAGTGGGATCACGATTCCAGTCAACTCTGGTGGTGCTGCTGCAATCGTCAGTCGCGTTGCACCACTCAGCGGACCATACGCACCATCCGGGATTGGTGATGGTCGTTACAAGTTCTTAAAGGTTCAAAAGAAGCCAGTCACCACAGCCGAAGCCAAAAAAGCGAAGGCTGAATGGCTTGCAAAGCGTAAACAAATTGCGCAGGAGGCCGCGACGAATTAAGTCGGCACTTGCACGGCGGGAAGAGGGCTAGCAATGGACTAGCCTTTTTTCTGTATCTAACAGTTACGAGCGATTTCGACGATTCACAAGGAAGTGATAATAGTGAAGAAATACTTGTTTTATCGCGTGCTACGGTCGTTGCTCAGTATCTTCTTGGTGACGACGCTGACCTATATCATGATTTATTCACTCGTCCCGCGCCGTGATATTTTTAAAGCCGACCCGATGATCAGTAAGTTGAGCACTAGCCCTGACCAGCTCGTCGATTATAAGAATACGGCCTACGACAAGATGAATTATATCGATTATCTGGATACTAAGTCACTGATCAATCAAGTCAGTCGCCCGGGGCACACGGTGACCGCCGCCCATACGGCCATCAATACTGAGCGGCTGCGTCAATGGACTAGCCAGCACCACTACACGCTCCATCGGTATCCGCAGAGCGGCAGCTATTATGCCACCCGCGAGTTACCGCTGTGGCAACGGGTGACCAAGTTCTATGCGGGCCTGATTCAGATCGATACCCCTTGGGCGGTGCATGATCCAGCTAATCCAAAGCTGCCCCGGTATTTAAAAGTCAGTCATGATCCGATTGTCGGCTGGGCCTTGATTGGGTCTGGAACGCGGTATAAGTATCAATTGTATGTCAATTCAGCGTTTCCATACTTGCATGAAAATTTCATCCATCTGAATTTGGGGATTTCGTACCCGACCTATGCGGGAACACGGGTCACAGAGGTGATTGGCAGTCATCAGGGTGAAGCGGTGACTCATCAGTATAAGTTTGCTAATGGTCAGAAGTTATTCAGTACGGATGACGTTTACACGCGCCAGTATCAGCCAGTCAAACGCCAGGATCCAGCGCTCAAAGCGCAATATGGCGACAATTATACGGCCGTCTCACAACAACACCAAGACCCGTCGATGATTGGGACTTCCTTCAAGGCTGGATTGGGTGCGTTACTAATTGCTTATGTGGTTGCGATTCCCATGGCGATTTTGATGGCGCGCTACAAAGGTCAGTGGTTTGACAAACTGGGGACGGGCATCGTGACCGCCCTCATTGCGGTACCTAGTTTGGCGTTCATCTACGCCTTTCGCTACCTCGGCAGTGCGGTCTTCAACTTGCCGGATAGCTTTCCAACGAGTGGTGCGGGAGCTCTGGCATCCTGGGTTTCGCCAACCCTGATTCTAGGCCTACTATCAGTTTCCGGCCTGGTCATCTGGTTTCGGCGTTACATGATTGACCAACAGTCTGCCGATTACGTTAAGTTTGCTAAGGTCAAAGGGCTGACGGATAACGAAATTTATCGCAAGCATATTTTTAAGAACGCCTCGTTGCCGATCGTGCAAGGGTTGCCCGGGTCGATTATCGGACTGATTGGTGGCGCGACGATGACTGAAACGATCTTCGCAATGCCCGGGATGGGGAAGATGTTACCGGATGCGATTTTAGCGCACAATAACCCAATCGTGATTGGTCTGGTCTTTATTTTCACGACGATTGCAGTCTTTTCAATTCTGCTAGGGGATATCTTGATGACGATTGTGGATCCACGAATCAAATTAACCACGACGGGGGATGATTGAAATGGTAATCAGTCCAGATAAGCAGCACGTGCCAGCTCGTCAGGATCAACTCACGGCTGCGGATTTTAAGTTCGTTGCGTTGGATGATCAGGCGACAGAGAAAATCGAAACACCAACGTATTCCTACTGGCGGTCCGTGGCGCGGGTGTTTTTCGCGAATAAACTAACGATTGCGATGTTTATTCTGATGCTCGTCATTTTGTTGCTCGCGTTTATTCAGCCGCTGTTCAGTGGCTATAGCCTGATGAATGTCAGTAATATCAATGATTTTAGCGCCCGGTATAATTGGCCTAGCTGGCACTATTGGTTTGGCACGGATGCGGATGGCAAGTCCCTCTTTGACGCAATCTGGGCGGGGGCCCGGACCTCGATTTCAATTGGGGTGATTGCCTCGCTCATTACAACGGTGATTGGCGTGGCGGTCGGCGCCTATTGGGGAAATTCTAAAAAAATCGATCGGCTCATGTTGGAGATTTATAATGTCTTGTCCAATGTGCCCAACCTGCTCATTATCATTGTCTTGTCGTATACCTTTGGCAATGGGTTCTGGAATCTGATTTTTGCGATGACGGTCACGACTTGGTTGGATACGGCGTACTTTATTCGCGTGCAAGTCATTTTACGCCGTGATCGTGAATACAACATCGCTTCCAAGACACTCGGGACCCCCACGATTCGGCTGATTGGCCGCAATATTTTACCGTACCTGACATCGGTGATCGTGACCCAATTATCTCAGTTATTGCCGGCCTTCATTTCGTTTGAAGTCTTCCTCTCGTTTCTGGGCGTGGGGCTGAGCGCCAACGTGCCGTCACTGGGACGATTGATTTCACAATATTCGCCAGATATCACGAGTTATCCATATCTGTTCTGGCTACCGGTGCTCGTGCTCGCCTTGATCACGGTGTCACTGTACATTGTTGGACAAAATCTGGCGGATGCGTCGGATCCACGGACTCATCGTTAGGAGGATGGTGTGATGAAACAGCAAGTTGTGTTAGCGGTTGATGATCTGTCAGTTAGTTTTCGCGTGCGTGGGCAGGATTTACAGGCGATTCGGCACGTTTCATTGGCCTTATATGACCAAGAGATTCTGGCATTAGTCGGCGAATCTGGTTCTGGTAAGTCGGTACTGACCAAAACGTTTACCGGCATGTTAGAAGATAACGGCCGTATCACGAGTGGCCGTATCATGTATGGCGACACCTGTTTGAGCGATTTAAAACGTGATCGGGAGTGGGATCAGATTCGGGGCAAGGGGATCACGACCATTTTTCAAGACCCGATGACGTCGCTGGATCCCATCAAAACGATTGGATCGCAAATCGCAGAAGTCATCATCAAGCACCAGCAGAAATCGCCGGCAGAAGCGAAGGCCCAGGCCATCGAATTGATGACACGGACGGGAATTCCGGATGCGGCCGAACGCTACAACGCCTATCCATTCGAATACTCAGGTGGCATGCGCCAACGAATCGTGATTGCCGTCGCGCTGGCTTGTCATCCGCGGATTCTGATTTGTGATGAGCCGACCACCGCACTGGATGTCACGATTCAGGCACAAATTCTGGATCTGATCAAACAACTGCAACGCGAGTACCATTTTTCAATTATTTTTATCACCCATGACTTGGGCGTGGTGGCCGCCATCGCGGACCGAATTGCGGTGATGTATGCCGGGCAGATCGTGGAGCTAGGCACCTGTGATGAAATTTTTTATGACCCACGGCATCCGTATACCTGGAGCCTATTATCGGCGTTGCCCCAACTGGCGACCGCCGATTCCGGCCTCTATTCGATTCCCGGGACACCACCATCGCTATTTCACGACATTGAAGGAGATGCCTTTGCGCCCCGTAATCGCTATGCGTTAGCGGCTGACTTCAAGCAGGAACCACCGAAATTTGACGTCAGTCCAACCCATTGGGCGAAGACGTGGCTACTTGATCCACGTGCGCCAAAAGTTGAGAAACCAGCGCTAATTCGTAATCTCCACGCGCGGCTCGTGGCGTTGACGAAGTCGGAAATGCAGATCAGTCAAAAGACAGGAGGGGCCACTAGTGACGAATGAAAAGCAGGCACTGTTGACGGTTAAAAACTTAGAAATTTCCTTTGGTGCGGGGAAACATCGTTTTGTGGCGGTCAAGGATGCTAATTTTGACCTGTATCAAGGCGAAACTTTAGCCTTGGTCGGCGAATCTGGTTCTGGTAAGACGACGATTGGGCGCGCGATTTTAGGCATTATTCCGACCGCAGCCGGCACGATCACGTTTCATGACCAACCGATCAATCAGGGCTTGGCAGCCAAAGCCCACCGCGATGTGATGCGCAAGATTCAAATGATTTTTCAAGACCCCGCAGCCTCGCTAAATGAACGAGCCACGATTGATTATATTATCTCAGAGGGACTATTGAATTTTCATTTGTATCACTCCGAACAAGACAGGCATGAGCAAGTCGCGCGGATGATCAAAGCGGTCGGCTTGTTGCCTGAGCATTTATCTCGATATCCGCATGAATTCTCGGGCGGGCAACGGCAACGAATCGGCATCGCGCGGGCCCTGATTATGCGGCCGGAGTTGGTCGTGGCGGATGAACCGATTTCGGCACTCGACGTTTCGATTCGGGCGCAGATTTTAAACTTGCTTAAGCAATTTCAGCAGGAAAGTCAACTATCATACCTGTTCATTGCGCATGATCTGTCGGTGGTCCGCTTTATTTCAGACCGGGTCGCGGTGATTCATAACGGCCGGATTCTCGAGCTTGCACCGACTGCGGAGCTCTTTGTCCATCCACTGCACCCCTATACCCAATCGCTGTTGGCGGCCATTCCGATTCCGGACCCGCAGTTAGCCCGCCAGAAACAACTGGTCGCCTATCATGAAGTGGTTCATGCAGACTCGGCTGATGCGCCCCAGTTTAGCGAAGTCGTACCGGGACATTTCATTTATGCTACTCAGACGGAGTTGGCGGCTTACCGGACACAGCTAGCGGTCATGCGGTCGTAAACTAGAACGGGTGGCTAGACTGGCTGCAGCCTTAGCGGTAAGTAGGGCATCACAGTCGATTCACGTTGGATTACCGTACGACTTGTTTAAAGCCTGGGAAAACGGCCGGAAATGCCGAATTTGACGACATCAGCGCATGACTAGGGGCCACATTCGGAATTTCTGAAGATCGCGTTCACCACCACAAAAAAATGCCGCAAACCAATTTGGTTTGCGGCATTTTTGATTAATCACCGTTATAGATGGAATTCTTGACGACCACGTAATCACACTTGGTAATCGCCTTTAAGTCGCGACCACCCGCGTAGGAGATCGATGATTGTAAGTCTTCTTGCATTTCGTTGAGGGTATCGGCTAAGTGGCCACGGTAAGGGACCAACATCTGCTTGCCTTCAACGTTTTTATGTTCACCTTTTTGCGTTTCACTGGCTGAACCATAATATTGTTTGTAAGTCTTGCCATCGATTTTCAAAATGTTGCCGGGTGATTCCTGGTGTCCAGCTAACATCGAACCAATCATGACCATCGTGGCGCCGAAGCGGATGGACTTGGCGATATCGCCATTGGTCCGGACACCGCCGTCCGCGATGATTGGCTTACGAGCGGCCTTCGCACACCAGCGGACGGCCGCTAACTGCCAGCCACCCGTTCCGAAACCCGTCTTGACCTTCGTGATGCAGGCTTTACCAGGTCCCACGCCAACTTTGGTAGCATCTGCACCGGCGTTTTCTAGGTCGCGCACGGCGGCTGGGGTGGCAACGTTGCCGGCAATCACGAAGCTAGCTGGCAGGACGTCCTTAATGTGCTTGATCATGGCAATAACGCTGTCGGCATGACCATGCGCAATGTCGATCGTAATGTATTCAGGGACGATTTGATTAGCAGCGAGGTCGTCGATAAAGTCGTATTCACTCGCTTTGACACCAACTGAAATCGATGCGTACAGCTTGTCAGCGTGCATCTTTTCGATAAAGGCCCGCCGTGTTTCTGGCGCGAACCGGTGCATGATGTAGAAATAGTCGTTGGTTGCGAGCCACTTGGCAATGTCGTCATTGATGACGGTCGCCATGTTGGCAGGAACCACTGGAATCTTGAAGCGCCGACCGCCGAGTTCTACGGTGGTATCAGCTTCGGAACGACTGTTAATCACACATTTGTTTGGAATTAATTGAATGTCTTCGTAGTCAAAAATTTCCATACCCATTCTGTTACAGCTCCTTTAAAAGTTCGTTGGGAAGGTGGTCGTCCTTATCCCCAAATGTCGTGGTCGATCACGTTGGTTTGTTCACGGTCGGGACCGACAGAGAAGGTCGCAATCTTAACGCCAACGAGTTCTTCTAATTTACGTAAATAGTTTTGGGCATTCGTTGGGAGTTCTTCAAAGGTCTTCACGCCCGTAATATCTTCGTCCCAACCAGGAAGTTCTTCGTAAATTGGCTTGCAAGCTTCCAATTCCTTCAGACTGGCTGGGTAATGATAAATGGTTTCGCCGTTCAGGTCATAAGCGGTACATACTTTGATGGTCTTCAACCCAGTCAAGACGTCTAAGCAGTTCAAGCTGAGGTGGGTAAACCCAGAAACCCGTTTGGCATGCCGTAACACGACGCTATCAAACCAGCCGATTCGCCGTGGCCGCTTCGTAACGGTACCGTATTCGTGGGCCGTTTCACGGATGAAATCACCCACTTCATCGAAGAGCTCAGTCGGGAATGGGCCGTCACCAACGCGAGAGGTGTAAGCCTTTAAAACACCGACACAGTTGTCGATCTTAGAAGGGCCGACACCACTACCAATGGTGACCCCACCGGCGACTGGGTTCGAGGAAGTGACGTAAGGATAGGTTCCTTGGTCGATATCCAACATTACGCCTTGAGCGCCTTCGAAGAGCACCCGTTGGCCATTATCGAGGGCGTCGTTGATCACCACGGAAGTATCCGTTACGAATGGCTTCAAGGTTTGCCCATAAGCGTAATAGTCGTCAAAAATATCTTCAAATTTAAGTGGTTCCAGATCATAGAGCTTAGTAATGATTTGGTTCTTTTCGGCTAAGTTGCGTTTGAGTAAAGCGGCAAACGTGTCCTTGTCGAGTAAGTCGGCAATCCGAATCCCGATTCGTTCGGCTTTGTCCATGTAAGCTGGGCCGATCCCTTTGTTGGTCGTCCCAATCTTACCGCCAGCCTTGGCCTTTTCTTGGGCACCATCTAAGGTGATGTGATAAGGCAAGATGACGTGGGCCCGATTTGAAATTCTCAGGTTATCGGGGTTAACGCCGTTATCGCGCAAATATTGTAATTCTTCAACTAATGACTTGGGATTTAGCACGACACCATTTCCGATTACGGCGAGTTTGTCGTGGAAGAAAATCCCAGATGGAATCAGCCGTAATTTGAAAGTTTGTCCATTAAATACGATGGTGTGGCCGGCGTTGTCGCCGCCTTGGTAACGTGATACCACATCTGCTTCCTGACTCAAAAAGTCCGTGATCTTTCCTTTACCTTCATCGCCCCACTGGCTACCTACTACTACGACTGATGCCATATTCTTCCACCTCATTAAATAGTTTAATTATGAATAATTAATCCTAGAGAGTAGTCAAACGTTCACTACTCCAACAGAAAAGAGTATAGCAACTTTAGCCCCAAAACGCAACCTAAAATCCGAATGTTCTTGTTTTGACGCTAATTAATTGTTCATAGTTAGATGAAAATGATGATGAAAAAACGACAAAACATGATAATGGAATGAAAAAAGACAGGATATTTTCATTGTTCGTCCCTATGATTAAACTAGCTGATGTGATATAATAATGTTCGTGTTTTGTTAGTGATTACCTAAATAGAAATGAGGATTAGCAATGATTGATCGTTATACGCGTCCCGAGATGGGCAAAGTATGGTCGTTAGAAAATCAGTATCAAGCGTGGTTGGAAGTAGAGATTGCTGCAGACGAGGCCTGGGCTGAATTGGGGAAGATTCCAGCAAGTGATGTTGCTAAAATTCGAGAAAATGCCAAGTTTGATGTTGATCGGATCGCGGAAATCGAAGCCGTAACGCATCATGATGTGGTTGCTTTTACGCGTGATGTTTCCGAATCATTAGGCGCCGAACGTAAGTGGGTTCATTATGGCTTGACAAGTACTGACGTGGTCGACACTGCTCAGGGGTACCGTTTGAAGCAGGCCAACGCGATTATTCGCCAAGACTTACAGGACTTACGGGGGACACTAGCACAACAGGCGAAAAAATATAAATACACGGTTGAAATGGGCCGGACACACGGTGTTCACGCTGAACCAACCACCTTTGGCTTGAAGATTGCGCGCTGGTATTCAGAAATCAATCGAGATATCGAGCGTTTCGAACACGCAGCCGCGGGCGTTGAAGCGGGTAAAATCAGTGGTGCGGTGGGGACGTTTGCCAATATTCCACCATTTGTTGAAGAATTTGTCTGCAAACGACTCGGCTTGCGCGCACAAGAAATTTCAACACAGGTCTTACCACGGGACTTACACGCAGAATACATTGCGAGCCTAGCCTTGATTGCGACCAGCGTTGAAGTGTTTGCGACCGAGATTCGCGGTTTACAAAAATCTGAGACCCATGAAGTTGAAGAATTCTTCAATAAAGGGCAAAAAGGGTCCTCAGCGATGCCACATAAACGTAACCCAATCGGTTCTGAAAATGTGACCGGGTTGGCACGCGTTATTCGTGGTCACATGATGACAGCCTATGAAGATGTGGCATTGTGGCATGAACGCGACATTTCGCATTCATCTGCAGAACGGATCATTTTACCAGATACGACGATTTTGGTAGATTACATCTTGACGCGGATCAACAAGATCATTAAGACGTTGACGGTCTTCCCAGAACGGATGAAGCAGAACATGGATGCGACTTACGGATTAATCTATAGTCAACGCGTCTTGTTAAAATTGATTGACACTGGCATGTCACGTGAAAGTGCCTATGATCTGGTACAACCACTGACGGCCAAGTCATGGGATGAGCAGCTCCAATTCAAACCACTGGTCGAAGGCAATGCCGAGATTCGTGAACACTTAGATCAAGCCGCTATCGATGACGCCTTTGACTACCATTACCACCTACGTCACGTTGACGAGATTTTCGAACGATTAGGATTAGACGATTAATTTAGAACTAATGAAGCCCCAGCGAATCATTCGCTGGGGCTTTTTGGAGCTGTTTTTTCACTGAAAAGTCGTGTTTTTAAGTTCAAAACCAGCCAGCTGAGACCCGCTGGAAACAGTGTGAGTTAGCGTAAACTTGCAGTCGTGGTGTCGTCCGACGCCGGCTTCCAGGCATTCTGGGCAATGGCCGGAACGTGGTGGACACAGATTTAAGCCGACAACCCACGTCTTAAATACTGGTCTTTCACTAACCAAGCCAAAAACGCTTGCTAAGTGAAATTTCACCACTGGGCCTTGCCCCGAATACCTTCCAGCCGGGATGGTATTCGAAAGGCGGACATGTGCGGACTCAACTTTTGGTTGGATTAGTCGTTGGTTCCTTAGTACATGGTTATCTTGATATTCAACTGTCAGACTAGTTTCTAACAATAGTTAAATGTCCTTACCCATGATTTAATACTTCGAATACGTCGCTTCACTGAACTCGTCAGAATTTTCTCTAGTCGTCTGAGATAAGAAAGTTTTAAACTATAAACGACGACAATTTTATCGACAAAATTCAAGACTAGTTGCTATTGATTTTTGTTCATTGAGACGAGCGAATAATATTCAGGTAACCTTCTCAGTAATTAAATGCCATCAGTCATCATCGATACCGATTAAATTTTGCCTGAAGGACCAGTTACCTAATAATCAGTGGCCAATTGTGCCCAGATAGGTGGCCGTTCATCCGCCATTCGAGCGGCTTCCCGACTGTAGGGGCCGGCTGACAATGCTCAAGGGCGAAATTCTTCTTGTCCGGGTGGTCTTCCCGGGCTAGAAGAAGACTCGTATTTGAAATTGCGCAGTGGTTTTCTGCGTGAGTTCAAATCGATGTCCGCCCTGTTCCAGCGTTGTCAGCCGGCCCCGGAAGTCGGAATAGGAGATCACCGGCCGACGAACAGTAATCCAAACTGGCATGATTCAATCATTTTTCGTGACAAATTTACTAGCACAATGCGAAAGTGTAACGTAACAAAAAGCGATTCAAAGCAGTTGGCCTTGAATCGCTGTATTTTATGCCTAGACTGTGATAACGAGACAATTCAAATCATCGTTTGAAATCGCTCATTAACACCTTAAGCCCGGTGCCATGCGGCATAGCCGATGGTTGGGAAGATGCCGATCAACCGGTCGACTTGGTCGCGGTCTAATTGATATTCAATGGCTGGTAATAGCGCGTTGACCGCGTTTTCGGCCTGGTCGCTGATTTCGGTGACGCCGACGAGATGGCCGTCCTTGTCATGAACTTGTTTGCTAGCGGCGATCGGTTCGCGGGAGACTTGGTAGTACCAGTAATTGGCTAAATCATTTTCGGCCACGTCTAGACCAGCTTTTTCCGCGTCTGGGATCTTCATCCCAGCTTGAGCGATTCGTGGTGAGGTGAAGACCACGGATGGAATGACTGGATAGTCGATTGGGTCGGTAGTCTGACCGGAGAATAGGCGCATCAAGTATTTGGACTCGAAGTAGGCGGCAGGGGTGACTTTTGGCAAGTCGTTAGCGAGCACGTCACCAGCCGCGTAAATGTTATCGATGTTGGTTTGGAGATGATCGTTAACGTAGACCCCGTGTCGGTCGTATTTGACGCCGATTTGGTCCAAACCTAAGCCGTCTAAGTTTGGAATCCGGCCGGTGGCATCTAAAATCCAGTCAGCCGTCAACTGTTGATCGTCGCCATAGCGGACTTGAAGTTGGTCGGTTTGTTGTTCGAACGCTTGAACGTTCGCATTTTTGATGAATTTGACGCCCCGTTCGGTTAAATCGTCAACGACTTGTTTAACGTAGGGTTGATAGAAATCGCGGAGGGCTTGGTCACCGTGAAGCATCACCGTGACGTCGGCACCAGCGGCATTGGCAATCGTCGCGAATTCCATGCCGATATAGCCCGCCCCAATAATGACGAGGTTTTGCGGCAACTGCTTGAGGTTCAT
This sequence comes from Lactiplantibacillus plantarum EGD-AQ4, assembly GCF_000463075.2. Lineage (GTDB taxonomy): Bacteria > Bacillota > Bacilli > Lactobacillales > Lactobacillaceae > Lactiplantibacillus > Lactiplantibacillus plantarum_A. Next base: position 361,178 of record NZ_AVAQ01000012.1, on the reverse strand, counting down.
GAAGTCGCTACTGTCATGGGCTAATTCAGTACCAGGAATGTCCAAACGGTGGGGCTTCAGGCCGGTCGCAATCACGATCTTTTCAGCGGTGATCGTTTGGTCATCATCCACGATTACGGTGTGGTTATCTTTGAATGTCGCGTGGCCATGAATAATCGTGGCACCGCCATCTTCCAAACGAGCGGTTAGACCAGCTGGTAAGGGATCGATGATTTCCTGCTTGTGCGCCACGTTGGCCGTCCAATTGATGGTCGGTGCACTGCTTAATAAGTCGTTCAAACGGGCGGCTTCACGGGTGAGCTTGACCGGTTCATCAAGCGTGATTTTGGCATTGCACCCGCGATTAGGGCAGGTCCCACCAATTAAACCACTTTCAATCACACCGACGTGGACGCCGGTCTTAGCGAGTGGGGCTGCGCCATCAAAGGTCGCGTGGCCCGCACCAATATATAATACGTCGTAATCGTACTGAGTTGCCATAACTTATCGTCCTCCATATGAATTATTTGATACTTTAAGCTTAACGATTTTGATAAATGTTGACAACTGATATGAATTGCCGATTAGACGTTGGTTCTCTATACTGGAAAGTAGTTATTGAATAGGGGACGATAAAATGCACGCGTTAATTGCCATTGATTCTTTCAAAAATTCCATCACAAGTATCCAGGCCAATCAGTTGGTGGCCCAGCGTTTTGAAGCGCACGGGTTAGCGACGACCCAGGTGGCGATCGCGGATGGTGGTGAAGGGACGGTTGCGGCCTGGTTGGCGAATCATGCGGGTGGTCAGTCGATTACGGCCCAGACCGTGGACTTGGCCCAACAGCCACTGGAAGCCACGTATGGCTATTTTGCGGCTGAAAAACTAGCTGTGATTGAGGTCGCCGCTGCATCCGGCATTCAGTTTGTCACGGATCAATTGACCCCGTTAGCGACGAACACTTACGGGACCGGCTTGTTGATCAAGGACGCAATCAAGCACGGCGCCCGCAAAATCATACTGGGCCTTGGTGGTAGTGGGACGGTCGATGGGGGTGCCGGCATTTTACGGGCGCTCGGCTACCGGTTCCTGGATGTCGATGGAAACGAACTTGCGATGGTTGGGGCCGATTTAGGCAAAGTGGTCACGATTGATACGAGACAAGTTTTACCGCAGCTCGCCGACGTGACGTTTATCAGTGCGGCCGACGTGACGAATCCGCTGACTGGAACCAATGGCGCGGCTAGAATTTTTGGCCCGCAAAAAGGGTTACCCGTGGCGCAAATCGACGCGCACGATGCAGCCCTGGCACACTATATGACGATTGCGAGTGGTCAGGTGAGTGCGCATGCTGGCGACGGTGCCGCGGGCGGAATTGGTTTTGCCTTACGCTATTTCTTACATGCCCAGGTCCAATCAGGCTTCCAGCTACTGGCTGAAGTGAGTCAGTTGAAGGTCAAGGTCGCCCAAGCTGATTTGGTCATTTCCGGCGAAGGTCAAGTCGACGACCAAAGCTTTATGGGCAAAGTCCCGATTCAGTTGAGTCAAATGGCACAGGCCGCCGACAAACCATGTTATTTACTCGTTGGCCGACAGAAAGGGACTAACGCAACGTTTGCCGAACAGGGCGTTACCGCCGTCTTGCCCATCGTTGACCAAGTCATGACCTTAGAACAAGCTATGGCGCAAGGGCCGGCCAATCTGGAGCGGATGGCTGACCGGTTAGCCCGGATCATCAGTCGGACTGCGCGCTAGCAAACCGTGAGAACAGCGAACCTGCTGGCAGACAAAACAACCTGAGGTGGGGGAAGTGCCCCTGCTGGTAGACAAAAACTGAGTGCTGCATCGTGATTCACACGGTGCAGCACTCAGTTTGTTATTTAGTTAGTTTTATTGTAAAGGTCTCGTTAAACGCAACGATCAATCGCTACAGTTGCCTACTAGCGCTGTTGTAGAGACGACAGACGGCCGGCTTAGTCTGCCGGCACATATTGGTCTAAAAAGGCGGTAATATGCCGTTGATATTCAGCCGGGCCAATCCAGAAACTTTCGGCATGCGTGGCATTAGGGACTTGCCACATCTGCTTGGGACCATTGGCGGCCTGATAGTTTTCTTTGAGCATCCAGCTGGGCACGTAGACGTCCTTTTCGCCGTGAATGAAAAAGATTGGGAGGTGGTTCCGTTTCAACTGTTCAACGGAACTGACATCACTCAAGTAGTAGCCCATCCGGTGACGATTAATGAAGCTGACGATCGGCACAAAGGGGTATTTTGGTAAGTGGAACTGGCGTTTTAGTAAGTACGCTAACTCTTCTTCGATACTTGAGTAACCACAATCGGCGATGATTGCCTTGACTTGTGGCGGTAAATCTTCACCACTCATCATTTCAACGGTCGCGCCACCCATGCTGACGCCAAATAAAATGATTTTGGTATGCTGACCGTTGATGCGGAGGACTTTATCGATCCAACCGAGGTAGTCGCGGCGATCTTGCCAGCCAAAACTGATATATTTACCAGCACTTTGGCCGTGACCACGGTCATCTGGCAGGAGGACGTTGTAGCCCATTTGATGAAACATATAGGCGTAGTTGGCCATCGTCTCGCCGTCGCCCTTATAGCCGTGTGAGATGATGACGGTCCGGTTACTGGTCGTTTTGGCGGGCACGTACTGCGCAACGAGGTGGTTTGCTTCGTCTTGCACGTTGAGCTGCCACTGCTTGACTGGTTGGCGGTGCAGCCAATCGACGTAAGCGTAGTACGCATCGGCGTATTTTTGTTTGTCTGCGGATGTTTCAGGGACGTAATCGACGCGTTTGAAAGCAAAATTATAGAGCTTTTCACTCGCAATTAGGGCAGTTGAAAAGATGGCTGCCGGGGCCCCAATTCCTGCCAACACGCGTTTTTTCTTCATAATCTATCACTCCTAATCTCTCATAAATATGATACGCCGATTGGAAGAAATATGAAAATATTTATCACGACAAACAAAAAGGGCCATCGCGGCGGGCGATGACCTAGAAATTGACCTGGTCGCTAGGTGGCATCCCCAGCGAACTTGCTTTTCATTAACTTTGGAGGAGTAAATGAAAAAGGTTCAAGCGGCTGAAGGAGATGTCCAGTCACTATATGTTTAGTATAGTAGTTTGACCGTTAAAAGGTAACTAAATTGCATCTTTGAGTGGCTAAAAATTAGAAAATTGCTTGCGGGTGGTCAATATTGCGGTGAGACTGAGTTGGTCAGTGCAATCCTGGTCGGTAATTGGTGTTGTGAGTGGCAGTTTTGCTGATAGACCAGTTTTTTAACCTCAGAAATACATAAAAAAACCACCGTATCGGGGAATACGGTGGAAAAAGGAGTAGGGTAAACATGTGACGGGGAATCACATGTTACTATGAATTTCATTACTTTGGAGGAGTAAATGAAAAATTTTAGGTTGTGTTATAGCTGATTGAGTTAACCTCAATTGCTATGATGTAATCATACCGAGGTTGTGTGAAGAATTTGTGACTGAATGTCTCTAATCCCGTGAAAAAAAGGGAAAGGCTTTGTTAAGCATTTGAAGAATTATTAGGTATCGAAGGTTGTAACGAACAGACCTGATGTGCCTGAACGTCTAAACGAGGGGCAGTGGCAAGCAATTCACCGTTTATTTGTGCCCAGATGAGTGGTCTATTTATTCCGCAAACACCCTGTAAACTGGATGGAAACAATCTACATGCTAGCGAGCACAAGCCTAACTAATGATGTCTTCACGAACACAACGCCAACTAAATATCAGAATGTAACAGCCAAGCAGACCAGGCAAATCTTAAAAGAACGTCCCGTTGACAATCAGTTTCACGAAAATGATTGTTAACGGGGCGTTCTTTAAATTAGGTCATTGATTGAACTGGGCAGGTACAAGTTAGTTATCGTCTCGATTGCCGCCAAATAAGATGATCAAGCGCAGCAATTGTAAGAATGTCGACAGTGCCGCTGCAACGTAGGTCAAGGCAGCTGCAACCAGCACTTTACGCACCATCGGGACTTCATCACGGGTTAGCACTTGGCCATCTGATAAAATCTGTAAGGCGCGACGAGAGGCATTAAATTCAACGGGTAGTGTGACCAATTGAAAGAGTAACGCCAATGAAAAGAGCGCGATTCCCAAATGAATCAGGGACTGGTTGTAACTAAGCAATACGCCAATAATGATCAGCGGTAATGACAAGGATGAGCCAATGTTAGCGACGGGAACTAAGGCGGTCCGTAGCCGCATTGGCCAGTAGCCGACGCTATCTTGAACGGCGTGCCCACATTCGTGAGCGGCAACCCCGATGGCGGCAACCGAAGTGGAGTCAGCGGTTGCTTCTGATAAGCTGAGTACCTTTGTCTGTCCATTATAGTTGTCGGTCAGGTCACCACTGATTTTTTGGACGCCCACGTCCGTAATCCCGGACTGGCTGAGAATGAAACGAGCCGCATCAGTCCCCGACGTTCCGGATTGACTGCGGTAAGCATCGTAGTGGCGGAAAGTACTGTTGACGTATCCCGAGGCAGCCATTGAGATGACCAACCCAAGGATCACGAGTAAATAAGTTGGGTCAAAAAATGAATAGAACAAAGTGCGAACCTCCTATTGGTTTGATGTTAATCCGTATTCTATCAGATTTGTGGCGACATGCCTACTGAAGAAAGTCATTGTAAAGTGTCTTTACTATCCGAAAATGTCGGTAGATTATATAATGAACCCAGTTAATCGCTATTGGCAAAGTGAGAAGGAGTTTTCTATGGAAAAGACGTATCGGACCAAGACATATGGAGAGATGCCGCTTAAGTTGGATACTGGGAAAGGTTGGATTTTTCCTAAGGGTGTGGAAGTCAAAGCCCACGTTGACTTGGAAACGGGGCAGGTGAGCTTTTTTATCGCCCCGGAAGACCTTGAAAAAATGAAATAGCTCGTATTGGTGTTGCGATGGCGGCGTTCGGTGGCTGGTTTTGACCGGTGACTGGACGCTGCCATTTTAATGTGCGCGGGAATTGTTTAAATTATTCAGAAGTTTTCGTACGTTAAATGATACGCGCTAGCTTAACGACAAGTTCAATCAAGGTGGCCACTTAAAATCTGAAAGTTAGATATCGACAATCTTCGAGCAGCCGCACATATCAGAACCAAATAAAAAACCTCCGTATCGGGGAAATACGGAGGAAAAGGGAAGTAAATCGGTAAAATGTAATTAAGTACACACACATCATTACTTGGGGAAGTAATCATTTAAAGTTAGGGGGCCGTTAAGGATTGGGATTTCCTTAATGACTATAAACATAGTATAGCGGCGATGCATGAAGAAAGTGTGACGGGAAATTTTTAAAAACGTGATTTCCCGACGAAAAAGTGCGGTCAGTTGACTGCTAAATATGACGATTTTTACAAAGTTTATAACAAAATAAGACTAGCTGGTAAGCTACAAGTGACTTGAAACGCTGATATGGCGGGAAAACCGCAGTTCGATTTGGTCGAGATGCTATAATTAGCCACAAATTGATTGAAAGGTGTTTTCTAAAATATGACAATTAAAATCGTCACCGATTCCTCGGTCCAATTAACGGCGGCCGAGATTGCACAGTATGATATTGAAGTTGTTCCGTTACTCGTGGGGTTCGGTGGCGGCTTGATTGCCGATACGGCTGTCAGTGCGGCTGAATTCGATCAACAGATGGCCGTTAGCCCAGTTCTGCCCACGACTAGTCAACCGCCAATTGGCGACTTTGTGACCTGTTACGACGCGTTGACGAAGGATGGTAGCCAAGTCTTGTCACTTCACCTGACTGAGACGTTGAGTGGCACGGTGAACGCGGCCCGTCAAGCTGCCAAGTTGGCTAGTGGTGATGTGACCGTCATCGATACCCAAGCGGCTGACCGCGGCATGTCTTTTCAAGTGTTGACGGCTGCACGGATGGCCCACGCCGGAGCGGATATGGCGGCTATTTTAGCCAAAATCGCGGTGATTCGGGAACATACGAAGACATATTTATTCGTGGATACCCTAGATAATTTGGTCAAAGGTGGCCGGGTGCCAAAATTGGCCGGGGTGGTCACGAACCTGATTAAATTAAAATTTGTCTTTGAATTAGTCGACGGAAAATTAAAATTCTATACGCGTGGTCGGGGGAAGAAAGCATTGATCAAAGCGCAAGCCCAAATCCTAGACCAATTAGCGGATGCTACCCGGGTCGAAGCGGCTGGGATTTCATACGTGGGGGAACCAAGCGTTGCGGAAGCGCCGAAAAAGCTGCTTCAGCAGGTCGTGCCCCAAGCTGATTTACTAGTTGCACGAACTAGTCCAATTATCGCGACCCATACGGGTGTTGGCGCTTACGCGTTGATGTTCTATACCGTCGATTAAATTTGACAGGACGCACTACTATTAAAGAATGCTTTGATGTGTTATAATTAATAAATAATAAATAAGAACCGTGTTGGTGCACTGTTCTGAGCCTAACCACCATTTTAATGATGACTAGACCCGGATGGGGCACCTTTTTTGTCGCTCATTTTCACCAAAAGAAAGTAGGAACTTATGTGAGTTATCTTCTCAATAATCCGTTTTTCGGGATCGGGTTGTCGGTCTTAGTTTATGGGATTGGCGAGTATTTCTATCACAAAACAAATCGCTTTGTGTTATTCCAACCATTGTTCTTTGGAATGCTGCTCGGGATTGGTTTATTGGTATTGATTGCGTCGATTCTTAAGGCACCCGTGCAAAAAGTTTATGAAGCGTACCAAGTTGGTGGCGATTGGTTATTCTGGTTTGTGGCGCCGGCCACGGTATCGTTTGCCGTCCCACTGTATAAGCGTAATGATATTTTCAAGAAACACTGGGACGTCATCTTGATAGCACTCGCGATTGGCCTGTTGTTGTCATTATTCGGAATCTACGGTGTGTCCCGTTTGCTCGGATTGACCGATGCGGCGTTGGGCGCGATGTTAGTTCAAGCAGCCACGACCGCGATTGCCCTGCCTGTCGCTGAATCAGTGGGTGGGGATCAAGCGATTGCCGCGTTTGCCGTGATTCTGAATTCAGTTCTGATTTACGCGTTAGGCGACCATTTCATTCGGTGGTTTAAACTCCACAAAAATCCGCTGGGTGCGGGGCTAGGCTTTGGTATCGCGGGGAACGCCGTTGGGGCCACCAAAGCGATTGAAGTCAGCGAGGCCGCGGGTGCCACCGGGGCGATTGCCTTCGTCGTGGCGGGAATTTTGGTCAATTTCATGGTTCCAGGTTTTGCACAGTTGATTGGGTTAGGCTAGACGGTCCGGGAGGGATTCGATGAAAAAAGGCGCATTTATTAAACAAATTGTCATTTACGGCTTGATTTTATTAGCTAGTAGTTTGATTGCTAATTTAGCGAACAAACTTTGGCCCGCATTTCCGATGCCAACGCCGCTCATTGGGATGATCATGTTATACCTGTTGTTGACGTTCAGAGTGGTCAAACTTGAGCAGGTTGCCGGCGTTAGTAACTTTTTCGTTCAATTTATCAGTTTGATTTTCATCCCATCAGGAATCGCGTTGGTGACGAAATTAGACGTGTTAAAAGCGGAAGGCGTTCAAATCGTGATCGTGATTATCGTCTCGACGCTGATGTTATTACTGTTTACCGCGGGCATCGCCTGGATTTTGATTCAAGTTAAAGAATGGCTAGCAGCGCGACGAAGCAGTAATCAGATGGAAGTTGAAGAAGATTAAATCTTGGTGGCACATAATTTACTTGCGAGTAGATTGGGTACCAGTTGGATCTAATCGAAACGAGGGCGCTTGAACTCGTTTTGGCTATGACGAACCCGTGATAGCAGGCCGTTGCCGGTAATTATCGGTAGCGGCTTTTTTAGATTCGGCCGAAAACAACGCATGAGTTGACCGCCGCAATTCTTGCCAGAGCGCGTTTGGATAATAAAAAAGCCACCACATCAGCGGATGTAGTGGTCAAGGAGTAGGAAACATCAAAGTGGGGGCTTTGATGAACCCCATTCATTAGACTTGGGGGAGTCTATGAATGAAAGTGATTATTGCGGTACGTTATGGCAGCAACGCACCCATAATCTAAAAAACTAAAGAATATTAAGGATCGATAGTTAGTTGGTCACTTTCTATCAATCTGCGACTATTATAATTGCAAAACTTATTGGCTGCAACTAATTGAGCTGATTAATTAGTTTAAAGTGACTCTGGGCTGAAAATCATCCGCAAATAATCCCATGTGATGGAGATCGATGCGTTGCCCGTCACGCTTGATAGCACGCTTGTTTGTGCCCTCAAACTCGAAGCCGCTATTTTGATAAACAGCGATGGCCGCGGTGTTTGTTGCGATGACGTCCAAACAGACCTTATAAAGGTTCAATTCGTTAAAAGCATAGTTGAGAATCAAGCTCAGTGCTTCAGTCCCATAACCATGACCGCGTTCTTCAGGGTCCCCGATTGCAATCGCTAGCTGGGCAGTTTGGTTATTCCATTCAATGTTGAAGAGCGTCACAAAACCCATTAGGTGGTCGTCTTCAAGACTGTGAATATGAAAGTAGTATTCCGTATGACGGTCCAGATTGCGGTAAGTCCGTTCAAGATCTTCGCCAGTAAGCGGTCGCGCCGCCGCGGTGTCCATTTTACGAACGAAATCAGCGTCCGTATACCAGTCACTAATCTCATCGAAATCTTCTGGTTGTGGCACGGCCAAGGCCACGTGGGGCCCAACAAACATATTTTTCAAAATAATCCCTCACTTGTATGATCAAATCTTACTTTCATGGTGGCGACTTAACGGTAAGTTGTCAACTGTAAATTTTAGTACGATCACAACTGGTTAGTCGTTACAGCCTAGTTATTAGACTCGCGACTGGTCAGTGGCTGCAGACTTAGTTACTAGACTCGTGACTGGTCCGCAGTTGCAGCCCTAGTTAATCAGCCACGTGCCCAGTTAATCGCCGTGTGACGGGACTAGTTAGCCGTGCGTAAAGAGACGTTTGCATAAACTTTACAGTTACTTTATACGAAGGTTGGTAAAACTTTACGTTGGCTCGCTATATTAGAGGTAACCATATGGTGATTAAAGTATGAGAGGGAGGATCGAATTGCGTCCTTTACAAGTTGTTCAGATTTCTGATCTACATTTAACCCCACGCGGCCAGGTGCCAGTACACGGCCAACAGTATGATCCCTGGGCCAAGTTAGCGAACATCATTGAAGACATCCGCCAATTACCAACGTCACCGGATCTGATCGTCTTTACCGGCGACTTGATTCATGATGGTAGTGCCGATGACTATCAGCGATTACACGCCATCGTCCATACGATGGAAGCGGAGTTCGATTGCCACGTGCGCGTGATTTTAGGCAATCATGATCAACGTGCCGCTTTTTATGAAGGCTATTTACCGGCAGACCCGGGTCCGTATTATGCGAGTCGGATGCGAATCGGCAACAATGACTTTTATTTCTTGGATTCTAAGGTCAGCGGTTATGAGGCCGGTTGGTTAGCGCCGGCTCAATTGCAGTGGCTTGGCAAGCATCTGCGCCAGGCGCCGACAAAACGTGCCTTTATCTTCTTGCACCATCCGTTAGATGGGCCCACGTTGACAAATATGCACTATGCGATTTTGCAAAACACACCGGCGCTACTTTCTGTCTTACGCGGGCACAACCTGGGCGGCGTCTTTGCGGGCCACGTTCACTTTGCCACACAGTACTTAATTGGGGACAATATTTTGAACACGGTTGCAGGCTCGACCGCCTACGCGATTGACTGCCATGATCCGCACCACCACTACGTCTATGAAGGAAGTAGTTACCAAATCATTACAATTGATCGTGGCCAAGTCGGTGTGACCACCCGGCAACTCATGCACGGGACCAAGGTGATCGATGAATTCACGATTGCGAGTACGAAGTTTGTGGAACGGACTCCCAAGGGATACCAGTCAAGATAGCGCTTTCTTGATTAAGCGCGTATAATGAAACCAACTAATCAGGGAGGTGCTTGACAATGCATTTATGTGGTCATCACAAACAGGGACGGCGTGCAATGCCACCGAAAGTCAAACGGCGCTTACAGCAACGCCTGCTACCGATTGCGGCGTTAGAAATCACGGCAACGACGATTGTGGTCGCGGATGTTTTGCGGGCGAAATCGTTCCGCCATGGTCATCGCTTAGGATGGTTGCTATTAGCATTTGTTCAACCATTCGGCCCATGGCTATATTTCATGTTTGGTCAAGAACGTTAGGCTAGCTAGCGAATTAATGGGTCAGCTGAAAAGTCTGAGTGTTGCTCGGGCTTTTTTCGTTACGGGGATTTACAAGAACAGCATGCTTCAGTTAAGTGAACCGTCTAAACGTTGCCTCATTGTCCGGCTGATTTTGACGTTTATGATTGAATAGTTGACGTTTGTGATTATGATGTCCCGCTCCATTAGTAAGCGTGTACAATGGAAGTGGAAATCAAAATAATTGTCACTTGAGATTAATCAGTTGTTATGAAAGCTCAAGTGGTAAGTAGGGGGATTATTCGCGATGCAGAAAGAATCAGAATTGCGGCAACAAGCACAACGGGATACTCAAAGACTCATTATCAAATTGAGTGAATGGCCTGACCAATCGGGGGATTTGTTGGACATCATTGACGTTCTCGCGCAAGTCGATCAGAAGATCGGGACGGTTCGGAATCCGGAAGCACTGGTCAATCGGCTGGTCAATTACATCCGAAGTGTTGCCATTAAGGGCCGGTTGCATTTCCCTGATGACGAAGAGAAACTCATGATTGATTTGGGAACCATTGCCCAAAAAGCTGGACTAAACGGCGCCTACATGGCGGACTTTTCCGACAAATCACAATTTTACGGGATGTTGGAAGAAGTGCCGCAACACTAGGTGGCGAGTGAGCGGATGGTGAGTTAACGTAAACGATAAAATGATTGCAACTTGATAACTAGTCAGGTCGCAATCATTTCGTTTACAATCAATTATTCACTATGCGTCAACTTCAACCGTTTCAAATCAGTCGTCTTAGTGACATTGAGCAATTTCTGGCAGTCAGGACACAATCCGTAGACTTCCATGTTGTGGCCCGTGACTAAATAACCGGAGAGTTCCGCGGCCTTGGCTTCGACACTGCGGAGGTCTGGCTCAAAAACGTCGGTGATTTTACCGCAATTTTCACAAACAACGTGATAGTGTGGGCGCCCGAAAAAGTCGTAGTGGGTGCCGGCATCGCCATTTTGAAGCTCGATGACGATCCCTAAGTCCACGAAGAGTTTCAAGGTGTTATACACGGTTGCGAGACTAAGATTAGGTAACTGGCTCGCTAACTCCTGATAAATTGTTTCGACGGATGGATGATTATGGTGAGTAATCAAATAGTTAAGAATAATTTGCCGTTGCGGCGTTACACGCATCTTGTGGTCCTTTAATTGCTGCAAGGCTTGGGTCAACATATCTTCTGCCACGACGCGATACCTCCTTTTATCATATTCACCCTTATTAAACCACACTTTTTAGAAGGATTCCAATTTAGAAACATTACTAGATAAAACTTTTGACAAAATTAATTAACGAAATCCATGAAACCCCTTTACTGGGGGTGGATGAGTGAGTAAACTAACGATAATTAAGTTGAATTCTGATGGAGGTGGTCATATGACACAAGCAATTGTTCCGGCTTTACCAATTGAGCGCGCACGGTATGAACAAGCCTATGTGCTCGGATTAGAAACGATGACGCGCGTGATTCAGCAGTTAACCAGTGATTGTGATGCTAACGTAGGACCAGATGACCGTTTCCCAATCTTCGAAGTTAGTTATCAGATCACACCAACGGAACTGACCATGGCGATGATGCAAGCGCGTGTCGATCAGCTGGCGATTCGTCCAGTCCGCTTAAACGCTGATTCTCGGCAGATGACGTTGCGATTCCAGCTGTTACCACCGACTGGTAAAGCGGTCTGGACACCCACGGCAGGGGCACTCTGGCGCTTGTATGACGGCTTTCTCAGTAATTTACGCGGCATGCGTCTACCAGCAACCGCCATTCGCGTCAGTCTCGCGGCTAGCTCACACGCGACTGCCATCGTGACACCACTGCGGCCCAGTTTTCGCAACTATGCGATTGAGGGACCTACAATCGTTCGTTATCGGCGACGCATGCATCCGCTGCCGGCACAGTCACGGCGTGCGACCATTTATCAGTTGAGCCATTACTTACGCTGAAACGAGTGGAATCCTTATTTGAGTTGGTTCTGAGTCGTTATCGTGCTCTAGCTGACTAGTTTGAATATCATATTCTTAAAGCAAGACGCTTCTGGCGTTCATCGAGGTAGATTCGGCTGCTAACCAAGTTTCGTTTGAAATGGGCCGATTTAAGGCAGTCAAGCCACTCATATGCACTTACCAACTGATACCAGCTAACTAAAAAAAGCAGTCACTTTATTTCCAAATCGGAAGTGACTGCTTTTTGGGTGTCTAAATCAAGCTTGATGACGCAATGTCGTTGCATCGGTTTCGGCCACGGCTGGTTGTGGCTTGGTTTGGGCCCAGACGAGTAATTGCGCCTGGATGTTCTCCAAAATCTTCATTGAAAGCTGATAATCACGTTCGGAGCCGGTACTGTTGAAGCTTAACGTACACGTTCCGGCGAAGGTGCTCGCGGCAATCTCCATGGCTGGTGAGGGATGGAAAGCACCGGAAAAGACGCAGTTAACAACTGATAGCCCGTGAAAACGCAAGCGTTGTTGGTCGATCACACCAAAGTTGGTGTAGCGCAAGGCGGGCTGTGGAAGCCAGCGATTGGTCATTTTGCGCATGACGGTAATCGGCATCGTGTGGTTCATTTTTTGCAAATTACTGAGGCGATACAGGAACGCGACCCGGGTTCGTTCCACTGTCAATAAATCATGGACTTGCTTCACTAAGTCATTGAAAGGGGCGTCAATATCAACGTGGATCGTGAGAAAAACGTTGACGGTCAGGTTAGCGACTTGAGTGACGTCTTCAGCTCCCGCGGTGAATCGGCGTAAATCAATTGGGCAGGGTAACGTCACCGTGGTGTGGCCAGTCAGAACTTGGAGGGCCTTAGCGTAAGCAGCCAGGATTGCTTCGCTAATACCGACGTCTTGTGCTTTAGCCACGCGGCGGACGCGCATGAATTGCGTACTACTCAGCATCACGTGGCCACCGTGGCGGAGATTGATGCCGGGATAGTGTGGTAATTTTACCATGCCAGTCACCATTGGCGCGTGTCCGCGTGGTCGGGAAAATTGCCGTTGAATCTTGGTGATAATCGGCCGTAAACGGCGCTCGTTATGGCAATTAGTCAAGTCTTCTTTGTTATAGGCTTGTGCGAGTAGATATAAGTATTCTTTGAAGCCCCGATTGTCGGTCAGCAGGTGGCTCATAAATGCTTGCAAGACATCGTAATCACCATGATGGATGACGAAAAGTCGCAATTGGGGCCCGTTTGTAAAGTCAAAATCAGTATTTTCAGGACTGTACGGACTCTGGACTTCTTGGATTACTTGGTTGACTGGTTGATCAGTAACGACGAAGCGATTACGGTCAACCTGGTAGTGACCGAAAATCTCAGGCACGACTTGTGCGGAAGTGAGAACGGCAGCCTTGAGTCGTTCAACATCGATCTGGCTGGAAAAGACGATGCGTGAACGCATGAGTGGTGCGGTGCCAGTTGTATGTAACATATTCAAAAAATCAAGTGCTTCACCACGATAATACACGATTAACCCCCCAATCATTTTCTCTAATCATTAGTATAGCAGACTCTATTCAATGCGATAGGTACGGCAGTTTGTTTTTGGAAAAAGTTAAGAAACATTTTTGAAAATTTATTAATGCGCCGTTCAAACCGGTGTTGAGGCATTCATGATTGCGCATTATTAGGATGATGCCCTGCTGATAAAAATAATCATTGTCGCTAACCTAAATGATTTCGACTAGTACGACGGTGGCACTAGTTACGTGATCAAACAAGCTGGCGTTTGGACAAAAGAATCGTATTTTTTTGAAACCGGTTCCGACCATTATCTGAAAAAGGGGTATACTAAAGTTAACTACAACTTAAAGGAGTTTGAACACGATGAAGATTGTCGCACTTGTCGGAAGTATTCGACGTTCCTCGTATAACCGGCGACTGGCAACGTTTGTCCAAAAACGTTATGCGGATCAGATGGACGTCACGATTCCGAATCTCAGTGAGTTACCTTACTATGATCAGGATATTGAACTAGAAGCACCGGCGGATGTTCAGGCATTCAAGCAGTCAGTCTTAGCAGCTGATGGGGTGATTTTTGTCACCCCGGAATACAATCATAGTATTCCGGGGGTGCTGGGCAACGCCATTGACTGGTTGTCACGTGTCGAGCGGCCGTTGATTGGTAAACCGGCGATGATTCTAGGCGCAACCATGGGACCCTTAGGAACGGTGCGGGCGCAGAGTCATTTACGACAAATCCTGGATTCACCAGGTGTTGGCATGCGCGTTTTACCGGGTGATGAATTCTTGCTAAGCACCGTTCAGGCTAAGATGAACGCCGCCGGACAAATTACCGATGACAAAGTGGTGGCATGGCTCGATCATTGTGTTGCAGATTACCTTAAGTTTGCTCACCAATTAGCTGTTCGCGACTAATTCGGATCAATTATATGGATAAGGGGAAGTTTCAGATGAACAAAGAACGTAAGTTGATTTATGTCATTTTAAACGATGAAGATGTTGAATATGATTTGGAAGAATTACCAGATCAATACGTGGTCTATATTCGTCAGCAGGCTGGTGATCCACGCGACTTGCCGTTAGTAAACACTGAGATTCAAAACTTATTTAAGGATGCCGAATTGGACTTTGAAGAAAAGGTCAAGCCTGAAAATCACAAGGCTGACATTGTCTTAGCTGTCAAGCGCAGCGTCGTTGCCGACGATTAACCTAAATAGCATCAATCAATATGGTCGTAGCGGATTGGAATTTTGCCGTTACGGCTTTTTTTAGTTAACATGACGTTAACAGAACTGATTCCAAGGAGCATAAAAAATGACAATTGAAACCTTATATCAACAACTATTGGCGGCGATGGGGCCACGGCACTGGCTCGAAGATGGTGTCCCACCGGCCGAAACGCCGTGGGAGATTTTATGGGGCGGTATTCTGGTTCAGAACACTAATTGGCGCAATGTGGATTATGCGCTGGCGAATTTGAAGACGGCGACCGGCTTTGATCCCGAGCGGCTACTGGCTTTGAACGATGAGACGCTGACGAAATTGGTTAAACCCGCGGGCTTTTATACGCGCAAGGTGCCGACATTGAAAAGTTTAGCGGCGTGGTGCGGCCAATATGAGTTTGATTTGGCGCGGATGCGGGCGTTACCGGCAACGCAGCTCCGTAGCGAATTGAAGGCGTTACGAGGCATCGGTGACGAGACGGCTGACTATTTTAGCATGTACGTCTTTCATCAGCCGACGATTATCGTTGATACGTACTTGCGGCGACTATTCACGTGGCTTAACCAACCGTTGCCAAGCAACTACATGCGTGCACAACAGCTGATTATGCACGCGTGGGACTACGATTTGACGACGGCGTGGGAGTTTCACGCGCTGGTCGTGGATTTCGGCAAGGACGTCAAGACCGCGGCTGATTTTGCACACTCACCCTTGGCAACGCAACGATTAACACTTGATTCTAAAGGTTTGGCAAACTAATTAAGTAAGCCCTGAATCTAGTCGGAACTGCTGGATTTCAAACGGGTTTGATTGACCGTCCGAATGGGGGCGGTTATTATTAGATTTATAAAAGAAAGCGCTTTTGTAGTTAAAGGCGTGACTTAGTGAGTTAGGTCAACGACGATTGGTTGTTCGGGGGCGTTTTAGCTATTTTTAATCGCCAGTGGTCGTTGAGCTTGGTTTGTTAACAACGCGATTAATTGAGTCAAAGGGGGAGAATCGCTATGAAGCAAGTGCATTTATTAACGCCGGTCGCAGGGCAGCTAGTTCCGCTTAAGGCGGTCCATGATCCAGTATTTTCACAAGGTATGATGGGCGAAGGCTTTGGGATTGAACCGACTGAGGGCCAGGTCGTTGCGCCAATCAGTGGTAAGGTCACGATGGTGGCGGCTAGTCTGCACGCTATCGGATTTACGGGGAACAATGGCTTGGAAGTCCTCGTTCATTTAGGTATTGATACGGTTGAATTGGCCGAGAACCCACCGTTTACCGTCACCGTCCATGTCGGGGATACCGTGGAAGCGGGTGACAAAATTGCCACGATGGATCTGATGGCGATTGCGAATGCGCATAAGGCCACCACCGTCATTTTGGCCGTTACGAATTCGATGGATCACGTCACTAAGCTGACACCAGAAGTCGGCGAAGTCCGTGCGGGAGTCGTTGGCGCGGTCGTTGAACTCAAAGAAGAGGTGCCGGCACAGCCCGTTGTGAAGGGCCAGGGTGGCAAGTACGATGAACTCGCCACACAAATCATTGCCCAAGTAGGTGGACCGGTCAATATCAAGAGTGTTATCCACTGCATTACCCGGGTTCGTTTTTACTTGAAAGACGAAGGCAAGGCGGACGATGACGCAATTCGCAATCTGAAGGGTGTCATCGATGTCGCCAAGGCGGGTGGTCAGTATCAAGTCGTGATTGGTCCCGCCGTTAACGACGTCTACGATGCAATCGTTGGTCAACTTGGCGCTGGCTTTGGTGACGCGGATGCTTCCGCCGTTGCGATGGAAAAGGAAGCAAACCGGCTCGCCTGGCAGAAAATGTCACCGTGGCAGAAAGTGAAACACGGGTTTAGCAGTCTGATTGGGGTCATCACGGGCTCCATGATTCCAGTGATTGGCTTGTTGGCCGCTTCTGGTATCTTAAAAGGGATTCTGTCGTTACTGACTAATTTCAAGATAGTTTCAGCAACCACGCCGACCTACGTCATCATCAATGCGATGGGCGACTCGGTCTTCTACTTCCTACCGATTTTCGTGGGCTTCACCGCTGCTAAGAAACTCGGCGCTGATCCCGTTATCATGGGAATTGTTGGTGGGGTGCTCACTTATCCAGCCATCGTTGGAATGGCGACGACGGGTAAGGTGACCGGACACCTGTTAGGCATGGCAATCAATGCCAATTTCTTCGGAATTCCGGTGCACGTGGCTTCCTACACGTACTCGATTTTTCCAATGATTGCGGGGGCTTGGTTAGCAAGTAAGCTGGAACCATGGCTCAAACGGGTGATTCCAACGGTGCTACGGATGATTTTTGTGCCGCTGTTTGAAGTGGTCTTGATTTCCGGTGCGATCATCCTGATTCTGGGCCCAATGATTACCGCGTTATCTGGCGCCTTAGCTACCGGAATCGTGGCGATTTACAAACTAAGTCCAGCCATCTCTGGTTTGATTATTGGTGGCTTCTACCAAGTACTGGTTATCTTCGGGTTACACTGGGCGATTATTCCAATCGTGGTCAACGATATTACCACAACGGGTCACAGTTACCTGAACGCCATCGTTTCTGCAACGATGGTCGCGCAAGGTGGCGCGGTCTTGGCCATTGCGTTGAAATCTAAATTCGCTAACATCAAGGAACTCGCATGGCCAGCGACGATTTCAGCCTTCTGCGGTGTCACTGAACCCGCAATGTACGGGATCAACTTGAAATATGGTCGGGCCTTCATCACCGCAAGTATCGGTGGTGCGGTCGGTGGCTTCTTGACCGGACTCTTCAACGTCAACATGTGGGGCTTTGCTGGCTCCCTGATTGGATTCAGCTCCTTCTTCAATCCGAAGGGCATCGACTTCAGCTTCTACGGTTTCTTGATTGCGTCCGCAGCTGACTTGATTGTCGCCTTCGCATTGACTTGGATGTTTGGCTTCTCAGACAATGACGTTAAGAATGTGAAGACGGCGCCGAAGAAGAAGCATCTTGGGCAACAGGTCGCATAGGCTAAACGGGTAGAATTGAACGTTCTACTGAAGCTCGGTTAAAATTTTTAGCGTAAAATTAATAGCTTATTGGCAGTCATCGCAAGTTGATGGCTGCCAATTTTTTGTGGTCGCGGCGGTGTCGGTTGGGGTGACGATGATTTGAGCGCAGTGCCCGCCAGTTTCTAAGTTAGTGGGCAACCGACCTCTATGGTACTACCCTGACCATAAGCGGCTTTGATTGACAAACAAAACCAAATCCGGTTTAATGTAACTAATGAAGTTACAAGAAGGAGCGGGTTAAGATGAAATATGCGATTACAGGTGCCACGGGTCATTTGGGACAACAGATTGTTGCGGCAATCAAACCATTAGTGGATCCTAGCGAGTTGTATTTAGGTGTTCACACGCCTAGTAAAGCACAGGATTATCAACAACAGGGTATGCAAGTGATGGCAATCGATTACCAACAGCCAGAACGATTACAAGCTTTTTTCCAGGATAGTGATGTCTTGATTTATATTCCAAGTAAGAGCCACAACAGTTATTTACGGGTACAAGAGTTTGAGAATGTCTTGGCGGCGGTCCAGCAAGCGAATGTGCAGCATTTGTTAGTGATGGGCTTCATTGCCGACCAAGCCAACAACCCCTTTGCACTGTCAGCGTTCTACGGCTACGTACCGCGTCGCTTAGCTGGAACTGACCTCAATTATACGATCGTTCGCAATGCGCTGTACGCTGATCCGTTGGTGCCCTATTTACCCGAATTAATCGAGCGGCACAATGTCATTTATCCGATGGGCGACCAAGCTTTGAGTTTTATCAGTCAGGCGGATAGTGCCGCGGCATTTGCCAAGGTCGCGACGACGCCAGATCTATTACAACGCGGCCGCATCTACACGCTCACTCAAGAACAGGCCTACACGATGCCTGAACTGGCGGCCGTTTTGAGTCAAGTTAGCGGACAACCGATTGGCTATCAACCAGTATCGTTGCAGGCTTTCAGCGATATGTATAATCAGAACAATGAAGGCCCGATGTTAGCCTCGATGTATGCGGGTGGCGCCATGGGCTTGTTAGCAACAGTCAGTGACGATTACCAGCAGATTATGGGACAGCCGGCGCAATCCTTGACTGACTTCTTACAAACGACGTACCGTCCGAGCTAATTAATCACACAAAATTCCCAGTGAGTTAATGGTGACGACTAAATTCCATGCTATAATCTAGTGTAATAGCAATTTTGGAAAGGAGGCGCCAGCATGGCAAACGGGACGCGTGGAGATTTACGTGAGCTCTTTCATAAGGGTCAACTAACGATTGGCATTAGTGAATTGAGCAGAATGACTGGTGTCTCGCCACGACAACTGCGGTATTGGCAAAAAAAGGGGTACATTATTCCTAAGAATGAGGATGAGCCAGGTCAGGCACGCATATATACCATGAAAATGGTTATCAAAGCGGCTGCGATGAGTAACTTACTCCAAGCTGGCTATACGTTGAAGGCGGCGGCTGCTCAGGTGGATGAGCGGATGCGACCAGCCCAGACGATGTATCATGTCATCTTTGATCGGTATCAAGGGTATCAAGTGGCGGACGATGGCCAGATTCTAGTTGATTTGGGGCCGTTCGACCCCCAACCTGAGCAGGAATTATTTGCCAAACTCGTGGGGGACCGAGTGGTGTTTGATTTGAAGAATCGGCGAGAATTAGAGTAGTGAAGTGTTTAGGTCTGGGAAATCTCAGGCTTTTTTGTGACGGATAGGCAACTTGTGAAAGTAGGAAAAGCAAGATGAAAACAATTAAACTAATCGTAAGTGACATCGACGGTACCCTAGTGGACAGCCACGGCCAATTATTACCCGCAACGATTACGGGGGTTCAAGCGGCGGTCGCACGCGGCGCAAAGATGGTGTTAGCTTCAGCACGCTCGCCAAAAGGCATGTTTGGTATTGCCCAGCAGTTGGGGATTAATTCTACGATGATTGCGTATAACGGGGCGCTAACGGCAACTACCGATGATCATGACCAACTAACGGTCTTTGAAGAACAAGCGGTTGCCCCTGAACTGGCGCGGTCAGTCCAGGCGTTAATCGCACGTGAATGGCCAACTGCTTCCATCAATATTTATACGAATAACGACTGGTTAGTCGCTAATATGGGACAGTGGGAGCAACAAGAAGCTGACGGCATCGGCTACCAACCACAGGTGGCTGACCTTGCCGACTGGCTACAAGTGGCGCCGACGCCAGTGCACAAAATCATGATTATGGCGGAGGCTACTGTGATTCAAGCAATCGAGCAACGACTACAAACACCTGAATTCAAAGACTTAGCCGTTTATCGTTCTAAAGCGACGTATCTAGAAATCGTCGCCACCGGTGTCACCAAAGCCGCTGCTTTGAAGAAATTACTGGCGGATGAACACCTCACGACAGCTGAAACGCTGGGGTTTGGCGATAACTTTAACGATGTTGCGATGCTCCAAGAAGTGGGCGTCGGGGTTGCGATGGGCAATGCGCCTCAAGCGGTTAAAGATGCCGCGGATATGGTGACGACGGATAATGATCAGCCTGGGATTCAGGCGACGCTAGAACGGTATTTTAGCTGATTTAGTTGTTGCCGACATCGCATTGCGCATTTGATGTGCGCGACTGAATTTATGCGCTGAGCTACGCAGCACCGGCACTCATTAAGCCTGATTGGGGACAACTCGCAATGTTGAGTCGTCAACAACCAAGATTCAAATTTAGGATTAACTTTTAAAACGTCAAGGGGACCCTGACAAGCTGATATTCCAGCATTGTCAGGGTCCCTTTTGTAAATCAAATTATTTATTATTCAACGAAGTCAAAATCCGCTGCGCAACCTGGCTGTTAAAGTCGTTGGTCTGCAAGCGTTCGAAGACTTCGCGCATAATGTGCATCAGTTGTTCGTCCGACAATCCTTGAGCGGACAAGGTATTGAGCATGACTTGCAAGAGATCCAGTGGCAATACTGGACGCTGGTCAGGATGGGCGCTGAAGAATTCCTGTACCGCTTGGTCGTGTAATTGCCAGTATACGGGGTTTTGCACGTCGTCGAAAATCGTTTTGAGTTGTTCCAGCGCCGGGGTCAACGGAATGTTTTTGGCGATGATCGTCGTTAACACGCCATCACGGGCTGGAATGCGAACATCCGCCACGTAATCCTTTAACAATAAGAAGTGCGTTTTGAACGGTGGCCGTAGCGTAAAGGTCATCGTGAGTGCAATTTGGCTATCAGTAGCTGCCATGGAGATTCCCCCTTCAAAAAAATAAATTAATTAATTAATGACGTTTCGTAAAGCGCACGACCGCCTCACAGCGCGCCGTTTGCGGGAACATGTCGATCGATTGAATGTAGTCGACTTGGTAGCCGCGCGTCAATTCTTGTAAATCGCGTGCCAGGGTCGATGGATTACAAGAAATATAGACGAGTTTTTCGGGTGCGCTTTGTAAGATGGCATCGATTAACACGCCGTCCAGACCAGTACGGGGCGGGTCAACGACCATTGCGTCCGGTGCGAATCCGCTGGCTAACCATTGTGGCAGTAAGACTTCGGCTTCGCCAACTTCGTAGTGGGCGTTCGTGATTTTGTTGCGTTGCGCATTGGCGTTAGCATCTGCGACCGCGGCCGGAATCGTGTCCATGCCCCGCACTTCTTTGGCGACATCGGCTAGTGACAGGCCAATCGTTCCGACCCCCGAATAGGCGTCGACTAAGGTTTCGTTAGGTGCCAAGTCGAGTGCTTCGCGTGCCAAACGATACAACTTCTTAGTTTGTTGCGGATTCAATTGGAAGAAGGCCCGTGCAGACAGGTCGAAGACTAAGCCGTCGAGTTCTTCCGTAATCGTTGGTTTACCAGCGAGTAGGGTAGTTTGATCACCCCATACGAGGGACGTCTTGCCAGCATTGACGTTTTGCATGACCGAGACGACCATTGGCAACTTTTCAGCAATCTTCATTAACAATTGGTGCTTCTTCGGCAGTTTGGGTGTATTGGTGATGAAGACTAATTGCACTTCACCGGTTGCAGCGGCCTCCCGAACGACCAGTGTCTTGACGATGCCTGAGTTGTGAGCTTCATCGTAAATCGGCACTTCGAGTTCTTCTAACCAGGCGACGACTTGACGCATCACCGTCATGGTTGCCGGCATTTGAACGGAACAAGTCGGTAAGTCGACTAGGTCATGACTATTTTCTTTATAAAGCCCGGCGGCGACGTGGCCATCGATCATCCGAACCTGAAACTGGGCCTTGTTGCGGTAGGCATACGGATCGGCCATACCAATCGTTGGTCGAACGTCGTAATGGCGATAACCAGCAGGCCGGTATTTTTCAAGCGCTTGGCGAATCAAATCTTGTTTGAACGTTAATTGTGCCGGGTAGTCGAGGTGTTCGAGCTCGAAACCACCTACTTCGCCTGCGTATGCGTCTTGTGGATCGACGCGGTCCGGGCTTGGTTTACGAATACTGCGAATTTTAGCTTCCAAGTAACGTGGATGGACCGCCGTGACTTCAGCGACCACGACTTCTTCTGGTAGGGCGCCTTTGACGAACGTAATCACGTGCTTATAGTAACCGATTCCTTCGCCGTTGATACCGAGGCGCCGAATCGTGAGTGGAAAACGTTGGCCGATCGTAACGGTCGACTGCACCTTTTCGGCCGGTTGCTGCCGGCGGCGATCATTGTGTGATCGGGATTGGTGCGAATAATGGTTAGATTGTGGCATAAGTTTAATTTTGACCTCGTTTTTCTGTGAACTGTGTTAACTCCCATTATAGCATGGCGGGAAAGCGACGATCACTGAGTAGTTTTCATTGAAAGCCGATACATTATCAGGTTATAATGATTCTAATTTAATAACGGGGGTGGCTAGAAATGAAGGCATTGATTTCGTTGTCACAAGTTAATTATCAGGTTGCGGACCAACACATTTTGCATGATATTAATTGGCAGATTCCAGCGGGGGCCCACATCACCTTGACCGGGCCGTCGGGGGGCGGTAAGAGTACTTTACTACGGATTATCGCGGCTATGATTTCAAAAACGAGTGGTGACTTGCGGTTTGAGGACCGACCGATTGAAAGTTACGACCCCATCCTGTATCGGCGCCAAGTCTCGTATTGTTTCCAACAACCGACCTTATTTGGCGAAACGGTAGCGGATAACCTGGCCTTTCCCTATCAAATTCGCAAACAACCCATGGATACCAGCCGCGTCGTGACGGCTTTACAGAACTTTGGTTTGTCGGAACGGACCTTACATCAACCCGTCACTGAGCTTTCCGGTGGGGAGCGGCAACGGGTGGCACTGATTCGCAACGTCTTATTTTTACCACAAGTCTTACTCTTAGATGAAGTCACGGCGGGTTTAGATGAAGCAAACAAAGACATTGTTCATCAATGGTTGCGGCGACTTAATGAGCAAGAACACGTCACGACGATCATGATTACGCACGATACGACGGAGATTGCCGCAGCCGACCAGCTAGCGAAAGTTGTCGATGGACGCTTGGAGGTGCACGCATGAATTTAGCAGTTAATAACACATCGTTGTTTCTCGCGGCCATGTTAGTCTTAGTCGCGCTCGGGATTAGTCTGTGGCAGAAGCTCGGCTTGGATAAGGACATTATTATTGGTGTTGTGCGCGCAGTCGTGCAGTTGTTCATTGTCGGCTACTTGTTGAAGTATATTTTCCGCGTTAATAATTTATGGCTGACTTTAGCTATGATGGGCTTCATCATCTTTAATGCGGCGTGGAATGCGAAAAAACGTGGTCCGGGCATCGACCATGCTTTGGGGATTTCACTATTAGCCATCTTTGTCAGTACCGGCGTGACATTGGGCGTCCTGGTTTTATCAGGAGCCATCAAGTTCATTCCGTCCCAGATGATCCCGATTTCTGGCATGATTGCGTCGAATTCGATGGTCGCCATTGGGTTGGCCTATCGTAGTCTCAATAGCCAATTCCACGATCAACGTCAGGGCGTGCTGGAACGACTGGCGCTCGGGGCCGGCTTGCTAGATGCCTCGATTGCGATTGTCCGCGAAGCGATTCGGACGGGGATGTCACCCACGATTGATTCGGCTAAAACGGTCGGGTTGGTTAGTCTGCCAGGCATGATGTCTGGGCTGATTTTTGCCGGTGTCGATCCGGTGCGGGCCATCAAGTACCAAATCATGGTGACGTTCATGCTCTTGTCAGCGACAAGTTTGGGCTCGATTATCGCGTGCTACTTGGCTTACCGCAATTTCTATAATGCCCAGAAACAATTGAAGTAAGTTGATGGTGACACGGATTGGGTGGATCATTGCGGCATCCAACCTAAAATGACGGCAATTATCAAATCAGTTAGGCAAAAGTAATGGTTCCTGATTGCAGTCCCGCGGCGACTCCGATATGATGGGAGCTGAATATAATATGATGCGGGGGTGTTGATGTGAATAATGCGGCAGTGTGGGTCCCAGTCCCAGCCGTGTTTTACTGGGGCTGGCTGGTCCCCATCTTCTTTGGAACTGGCTTTAGCTGGCGGTACCATCGCGATAAAGTCCGTTTAGGTAATGGCATCTGGTTTTCGCTATTTTTCTATTCCTTTTTAGCCATGTTGGCCGTGACGATTCTCGGCAGTAATATCCATTGGCTGATTATTGTCAGTGGCACGTTATTTGTGTTGTTACTACTCTTGATTGGCCTGATTTTCACGTTACAGGCTTTTCTGCTACTATGGAATGCTTGGATCATGTGGCGGCATGAAAGCCATACTTTGGCCAATATGCTGACTTTGTATCTGGGGTTGGCAATTCTGATTTTGCCATTTATCGGCAATCGCGTGAGCCAGTACGTTCCCCAACCAGTCAGCAACTTCATGGCGATTTTTCCAAACCTCGTGATCCTGTACGTGGGATTTTGGTTCTATAACTATTTGACGATGCTGACGATCTATCAATTTAACTGGCCACGACTACGGCAAGATTACATTATCGTCCTGGGTGCGGGATTGCTGGATGGCAACCGGGTCTCGCCACTACTAGGTCAGCGGATCATGCGTGGGTTGCGATTTTATCAAAAGCAACAACGCAAGACGCAGCATCCAGCCATCATGATTTTTTCTGGTGGCCAGGGTGGTGACGAGACGGTTCCAGAAGGCCAAGCAATGCTGGATTATGCGATTGCTCACGGTTTGCCGGCGTCGGCTGGTTGGGCGGAGACAAAGTCCAAAACGACGCTGCAAAATATGCAATTCAGTAAGCAGTTGATTGACCAGGGCCCCATTAAACAACCACGCACGATTTTCGTGACGAATAACTACCATACGCTGCGAGCGGGAATGTTTGCCAAGCAGGCCGGACTTAAAGCGGATGGTATCGGAGCACGCACGGCCCGCTTCTTCTTGCCTGACGCGATTTTGCGAGAATACATCGCCATCTTCGTCCGCAATAAGTGGTGGCATGCGCTGGCGGTAGCGGGACTGTTGATTGTGTCGCTATTGCTGGTGTGGTTTGATGCTTATTATGCTGGGTGATGACAAAATGGCTGTGCAAGTTGAAACTGGCCGTTGCAATCAGTCAATGCACTAGTGGCTGACCTTGCTCAACTGATTTTAGATTAAAAATGGTGCTTCAAGAATTTGACGATAAATTCTTGAGGCGCCACTTTAGTTTTTTACGATATAGAAAAACTTGAGTTGTTGGCAAAACCAGCTGGTCGTGCGCGTGTTAGATCCCAAGAATCGTATTGAACACGCTTTGCGGTAATTTGATGGTGTTCTTGGTGGCACGCCGTTTGTTTGCACTTTGACGGCGTAACAGGGCGGCCTTTTTGGAAACGCTATGCTTGTCACCATTGACGGCCGCATTTTTCCGTAGTGGGGGCACGTCCACGCGCGCTAGAACTTTGCCTTCGACGATCGCCTGAACCGGTGTCGGATAGAGTTGGCGCGGCACGGTGGATTTCAGTCCAATGACTAATTGCTGGGTCATTTGTGGGGCGTCTTCGCGATGAACGACGAAGGTGAGCGCGTCCACGGGGGCGTAGTTGATATCGACTTCCACTTTGACGAGATCACTCGCTTCATTATCGTAAAAGGTCGTGTTAAGACTCGCAAATCCATGTGAGACGGATTTTAGCTCGGAGAAGAAGTGGGACGCGATTTCAGACAACGGAATTTTGATGACGGCGACGACTAGCTCGCCATTATTCGATAAGTCGATTAGCGTCCCTTTGTGTTGCTCAGCGAGCTTCAGTACCGCATTCAAACTAGCGTCGGGTGTCGTGATTTCGGCCTTCATGAAGGGCTCTTCGACTTGTTCGATCAAGCTGAAGGCGGGAAATTGCACTGGATTATTCACGACGACGCGTTGCCCATTTTTCAGCGTCACGTGATAGGTCACATTGGGTGCGGTCGTCAGTACATCGATGCCATACTCATCCTGCAGTCGCTCACGGATAATCTGAAGATGAAAGGCGCCCAGAAAGCCACAACGAAAGCCGACACCGAGCGCTTCTGACCGTTCTTCAACGAAGGTAAACGAGGGGTCGTTCAAGTTGAGCTTTTGGACGGCCGCTTTGAGTGCGGGAAAATCATTATTTTGTGGATACAGCCCAGCAAAGACCATTGATTTTGCGGGTTCATATCCGGGCAGGGGCTGACTAGTCGGTGTTTCCGCCGATGTCAGGGTATCCCCGACGCGGATTTGTTTGGGGTCTTTGATACCCGTGACCACGTAGCCCACATCGCCGGCATGCAAACTGGTTTGGGGCAACATGTTCGGTGTCATGACGCCAATTGATTTGCTGGTGAAATGACAGTCGGCAGCCATTAAACGTAGCGCTTGTGGAGACTTTAACTGGCCGTCAATCAGTCGGACATAGGCGATGACGCCTTGATAAGGATCGTACAATGAGTCGAATACTAAGGCCTTTAGCGGAGCGGTAGCATCTCCAGTGGGTGCGGGGAGCCGGGTTCGGATGGCTTCTAAGACGGCGGGAACGCCCTGACCCGTTTTGGCAGAAATCAATAAGACTTGGTCGGGCGTAAACGCTGAATCGAGGTCGTGTAATTCATCTAAGGCGGCGTCAATATCAGCTGAGGCTAGGTCGACCTTGTTGAGTACGGGAATCAGGGGCAAATGGTGTTGTTTGGCAATGCGATAATTGGCGATGGTTTGGGCTTGGACGCCCTGAGTCGCATCGACTAATAAAATCGCACCCTCTGTCGCTGACAAACTTTTAGCGACTTCGTAATTAAAATCAACGTGTCCCGGTGTATCAATTAAATTGTATTCATATTCTTGACCATCTTCGGCTTGATAATAATTACGAACGGTCCGCGCCTTGACGGTGACCCCATGGGCTTGTTCAACTGCCATGTCATCTAACAGCTGGGCCCGTTGTTCGCGCGTACTGACGGTCTTGGTCAGTGCCATAATTTGGTCTGCCAGGGTCGATTTGCCGTGGTCAATATGGGCGATGATGGCAAAATTGCGAATATTGCGTTGGTTCATTTTTTCGAAAACTCCTCTAAATATTGGATTAAATAAAATTTGATTTGTTGTTGTGCTTCGGGCACCAATTGGATTTCAAAATCCGGATAGGACCGGGCTAACTTCTGGTGATTAAAACTCGTCAACGAGGCCATGTTCATGAGGCCACTGATGATCCCACTTTGCACAATAAATAGGTGACTGAACTGGGACTGTTCTAACAAGTGGTCAGTTTGAATCACTAACTGTTGACCCAGGCGCTGACTGACGGCATACAACGCGTCTCGTTGCGCGATGGTTTCGGCCATGTTTGCTTTACCTTCGAGGATCGGGCCACGAATCGCATTCAAGCGAATCAAAACATCATGTTGGGCAATCAATTGCTTCGTCTGTTCGACCATCCAGGCGATGTATTCAGATGCTGAAAAGTTTGCTTGTTGTGTCAGTGCTGTCATTAACTGCTCAAAATAGCGCTGGTAATCTTCCAATAAGATGGTCATGAACAGGTCTTCCTTGGTGGCAAAATAGCGAAACGTCGTCCCCTTGGAACTGCCCACGGCCTCTGCAATCTGCTGCATCGTAATTTCCGTATAACTCTTGTGAGCAAAGAGCTCGATGGCGGCCTGCATGATTGCTTGCCGCTTGGCCGCTTTTTGGTTGGGGGTGTAAATGTTAGCCATGCTGAATACCTTCTTTTTAAAAATGACTGATGGTTATCTTTGGATAGCGTACACCAAAAATAACTGGTGGTCAATTTTGATAATCAATCTGGTGGAAGCTAAGAGGTCTGGTCAAATATGGAAGTATAGTTCCATATTTTAGAAAGTTTGGTGTAAATGGAAGTATAGTTCCTTATTTGATAAAAATGAGTCCTAATGGAATTATACTTCCATTTATAACAAATAACAGCTAAAATGGAACTATACTTCCATCTAAGAAATTAACCGTTAAATCAAAAAGCGAGGTGCTATCATGATTCAACGTGCGGAATATCTAAAAAAACTCATTCAATTTCGAGATACCGATTTGATCAAGGTTATCACGGGCGTTCGGCGCTCCGGTAAGTCGGTTCTGTTGATGCAATATCGAGATTACCTAAAGTCTCAAGGCGTTGCCGACAATCAAATTATTTATTTGAACTTTGAAGAATTGGAACTTTTGAGCGTGCGTACTGCCGACGCGTTAGTCAAAGTGTTGCAGCCCAAGCTGGATAAGCAACGGCATCAATATGTCATGCTGGACGAAATTCAGATGGTCGATGGTTGGCAGACGGTGGTCAATGGTATTCGCGTCAGTTATGATTGCGACATTATTGTGACGGGATCCAATGCGAAGATGTTGTCTGGTGAACTGGCAACACTTTTAAGTGGGCGTTACGTGGAGATTCCAATTTATCCATTTTCATTTAAAGAATTTTTGTCAGCTAAGGAGATTGCGTCCGATTCACGTGAGGTAGACCAAGCGTTTTTGGTATATGAAAAGTACGGCGGCTTCCCACTCGTCGCGTTAAGTCCAGTAGCCCTGAAAGATGATATCTTATCGAGTTTGTATGACACCATTACGTTAAAAGACGTCGCCGAGCGGGCCCAGGTTCGTGATATTATCTCGCTGCGAGCCTTAGTCGCTTTTTTAGCAGATAATATCGGGCAATTAGTCCAACCCGCCAAGGTTGCGGGCGTGTTGAAGAATGAAGGCATCTCGATTAGCAATCATACAGTTGAAAACTACCTACAGTTGTTGGAGGATGCGTTCTTATTTTACCGGGCGCGACAATACGATTTACGTGGCAAGAAGTATTTGAAAACTGCTGGTAAATATTTTATCGTGGATCCCGGGTTGCGGCGGACAGCAATCGGTCGACGGCCAGGCAATTATGCAGGTCAGCTTGAGAATGTGGTCTACGTGGAATTACAGCGACGGGGCTACACGGTGGATGTGGGCAAAATGAACACTAAAGAAATTGATTTTGTGGCCCGCAAAGTTGACCGTGTCTTATACGTCCAAGTGGCTTATGAAATTCCGGCCAATAGCCATGAAACCGATAATTTACTGCAATTACGAGACAATTACGAGAAGTTATTGATCACGCAACGACATTATCCAGACATTCAGGATATTGACGGGATTCCGGTCGTTAATATCGTGGACTGGTTGTTGCACGATGAACCTGGTGCGATATAAACTTGACCGCAAGAACCAGGGACGGTGAAATCGGATGGCACACCTATTAATCGTAGTCATTGTCGCTGCAAATAAGTGTATTTCATTCGTCTTAGTCGTCACTGCAACTCAGTCAGAGCTACACCAACAATACACCAACAAGTCAAAAAGCGCGTCCAGACCAAGTTCTTAAACAGGTCTGAACGCGCTTTTTAGTTTGGTGAGAAATCAAGTATGGTTAATGACTGCTAGTGACCGTAATATCGCCGTCATTGGTTGAAAGCCGATATTGGCTGGCAGCGGACGGATTCACTTGGTAGACGCCGTTGTCAGTGGCGTGATGGCCGAAGATGTTGAGGTCACCGTCGCTGGTATTGGCGTGAATTCCTGTGGTCCGGGGCGCTGTTCCGCGGATGTCACCGTCACTGGTTGAGGCGGATAGACTGTCAGTAATCCGATTGTTATTGAACAGAATATCGCCATCGCTGGTAGTCAGCCGCAGGGCTTTGAACCGATTGTTGGTCAGATGGATGTCACCTTCATCGGTCGTAATTTTGGACGCTGCAGTGGTGAAGTGGCTGTTCGTGACGCTGATATCGGGGTCACCGGCAACTTGCAGACTAGGGGCCGAGACTCGTGATAAACGGACGTTGTCACCTGATAGCGCCAGGGACTGATTGATTTTAATGTTGCTCAAGTTGACGTCAGCATCATCGCCGAACACGTTTAGATGGTCGACAGTCACATTTTGTAAGGACAGGTTACCAGTTTGGCCGGATTCAGCGGTCACTTTTTCAACCGTAGTCCCCTTAGGAACCGTAATGGTCGTCGTATCGGTATACTGACCAGCGTTGCCGAACATGAAACCGACACTGTGTGAGTTGTCAGTCGTATCGGTGATCGTCAAATGGCCCTGGCTAGTTTTGATTTTTGGAAACGTACGGGCGGCCGTCACGGCAATCTTGGTGCTCGTGCCTTGCTTGATGATGATATTGCTACTGGTATCCAGCGTGATTTCCTTCAACTGACTGACGTGGTAGCTACGACTGCGATGGCGCACGATATGAAAGCCTTGTTCCCAATAGACGCTTTGAATCCCGTTATTAGCGATGCCAAACATCGTTAAGATAAGCCCGAGTACCAATAAAACAACCCCAATTCTAATTGTCTTTCGCATGATGACGACCTCCTCTCTCTGCACGATTTTTCTTGACGAACCGGTGGTATAAGTTTTGGACGATTTTGGCGATTCCTTGAATAATCAAACTGATGAGCCAGATGAAGAGAGGCATGATCAGCAATTCTGCGCCAATAATCGCGAGCCCACTACCGAGATAGAAGAGGGCGACCCAGAGTGACTGACCGAAGACCCCGATTCCAGCGGTCAACATGGCGAGCGCTAACAGGGTGACGCCAACTAGGATGGCACCGGCTGCGATAATAACGGCAAAAGCCGTCACGGCGATGGCAAAGAACACGGCTAGGATGGCAATGAGGGCCGGAATAGTGATTGGCGTTGAGAGCAACGCAAGGACGACCAGCCAGATGGTCCGGACGTTGGCTTGTGATTTTTGCCGTTTGGATGTATTGGCACTGAGATTCTCATTGAAGCGAATGGAATAATCCGCTAGCACCTTGCGCGCTAACTGCTTGGGCAGCCCCAACTCAGCCACACAGTCATCGTAATTGTCGATGCCCGCGTCGAGTAGATATTCGCGATAAAATTCAACGACCTCATCGCGTTCGTCATCGGTTAGTTGAACGAGTAAGGCTTGAAATTTGGATAAGTAGTCGTTCATCGGTGATCCTCCCCCTGTAATAGTTGGTTGATAGCGAGGTAATACGTCTGCCACTCCGCTTGAATCGTGGCCAGTTGGGTTAACCCCGCGCTAGAAATTTGATAATAACGGCGGTTGCGTCCTTGGTAGGGTTGGTCATAGGTGGTGACCCAACCATTCTTTTTCAGTCGTCGTAGCACTGGGTACAGTGTGGATTCAGAGACCTTAATGGCTGCCTGTAGTCGCTGGGTCAGTGCATAACCGTAGTAATCCTGGTCTTTAAGACAAGCGAGCACGCAACCGTCGAGAAGTTCAGAACTGATTTGAATCGCCATTATTATCCCTCCTGTTATATTATACGTCATATAGTATTGTTCAAGGAGTAGTATACAATGTGTAGCTGGAGCTTGTCAAACGGGGCTCGTGATTTATTGTAGGTGAGGTGTCTTAGTTAGGTCAGTATCAGCAATCAAAATAGCTGATGCTTCGAGGACAGGGACAATGAAAACCGTCGAGATGACGCTACTAATAGTGGAATGGACGATTAAAATAGTTATGCCTAATTGAACTCGCACACTCAAAACAGATGATGAGGCCAAAAAAGTCCCACTAGAAAAATTCTAGTGGGACTTTTCAGTCGTGTTGTGCTTTAGCTAGTGAAACAGCTTATTTATCCGTGACGTTGCCACCGAAGTACTTGTTAGAAAGTTTCTTCAAAGTGCCGTCTTTCCGGAGTTCTTGAATGGCTTTGGAGATTTGTTTTTGGAGTTTGGCGTGCTTCTTAGTGAGGATGGCGCCAATCTTTTGCGTCTTGATTTCGGAACCGCCACTGATCAATTTCAAGTTGGCTTTCGGGTTCTGCTTGAAGTAAGCGTAGAAGGCTTCCCGCGAGTTGATGGTCCCAGCGACACGGCCTTGATTGACCAGGTCGATCGATTGCTGGAAACCGTCAGTTGGTGTCACGGTCGCACCTAAGCGTTTCGCGTCGGTCGCATTGTTACTAGTCGTGGTTTGGGCGACCTTCTTTCCCTTGATGTCCGTAATCTTATTGATGTCCGAATTTTTCTTAACGGCTAATTGTGATTTCGAATAGATATAAGGCGTTGAGAAGAGGTACTTCTGTTTACGCTGCGACGTTTCAGCAATGTCGTTGATGACCACGTCATATTTATCAACATCGAGTCCGGCAATCAGTGAATCAAACTTAGTTGGGACGAACTTAGCCTTTAAGCCTAATTTCTTGGCAACCGCTTTGCCGAGGTCGACTTCAAAGCCGGTCAACTTGCCGTCTTTGCGGTAACTATAAGGTTGGAAGGTGCCTTCCAAACCAATCGTCAAGGTGCCACTCTTCTGTAAGTCCAACTGACTGCTGGCTGAAGAAGATTTGGAAGAACTAGAGCTGCCGCAAGCCGTTAAGGTCACGGTCAATGCAAGTCCAAAAAGTGCTAACGCAATGGTTTTAAGCCATTTTTTCATGAGATTACCCCCGTAATGTGTTGTTGTGATTAAAAAATCAGCAGTCATCCTATTAAAAAGGACGACTGCTGATCGTGGTACCACCTTAGTTTCCAAGCGCGTGCACAACGCCTGGCTCTATGAGTTATCAATTAACTCAGTACGCTAACGGGTACGACACGTCGCTGGCTTGCAACTGCTCACCAGCACCATTTAGAGACCATCTTCGCGGTATAATCCGACCGTTTCTCACCAACCAACGGCTCGCTAAGCGTGATTATTCCGGTACTCATCTCATCACAACGTTTTGATATTGAAGCTAGTTTACAAGAGTAAATGATAATTGTCAAATCATTTTGCCATCTTTGGTTAACGTTATTATCATCTTACTCAAAAAAACGTCCATCCCAAGGCGAGATGCGTTGGGATGGACGCCGAACAAAATCTAAGTTAGTTTATTGATTGGCCTTGTCCGAAATCGTCGTAAAGGTCATTGCGGCCAAGAAGTCGGCAATTCGTTGGGTCGGTTGTTTGAAGAATTCTGCGGGTGTGCCGTCGAATAAAATTTTACCGTCTTCGACAAACAGAATCTTGTCGGCCACCGCCCGTGCAAATTCCATGTTATGCGTCACGATGATCATCGAATCTTGTTCTTGAGCCAGCGCTAACAGCACGCGGAGGACGCCAGCTTCTAATTCAGGGTCCAAGGCACTCGTTGGTTCGTCTAGTAGAATATATTCAGGATTCATCGCGAGTGAGCGCGCAATGGCGACCCGTTGTTGTTGACCACCGGATAGTTGGCCGGGGTAAGCGTCCGCCTTATCCTGTAAGCCGACTTTGTCCAGTAGGTCTAGGGCCGTTTTTTGGGCAGCCGCAGCGTCTTGCTTCAACACCTGCACGGGGCCTTCCATGACGTTTTTCAACACGCTGAGGTGGGGGAAGAGGTTGTAACCTTGAAAGACCATCCCCGTCTTGCGCCGAATCGTCAGAATCGTTTTGTTGGTTAGTGGCTTGGTAAAGTCAATCGTTTCGTCATTGAAGTGATACAAGCCGTTTTCTGGGCGTTCTAGCAAGTTGAGGGACCGGAGTAAAGTCGACTTACCAGACCCAGAAGGCCCGACGATAACGGTCGTTTGATGTTCCTTGAACTCAGTATTGATGTCAGTTAACGCCTGGTGATTGCCAAACGTCTTATTAAGATGCTCTAACTTGATCATTGTGCAACCTCCTAGTTAAGTGGCCGTAAGTAGCGGGACGTCCGTTTTTCCAAGTAGCCTTGCAGCCAGCTGAGAATCGTACATAAAATCGCGTACAGCGCGGCAACCAGTGAATACATCACGAGTGGTTGGTAGTTCTGCGCGGCAATCTGTTGACTGACTTCGAACATTTCGATGATCGTGATTGAAGCGGCCAGTGACGTATCCTTCACCAGACTGATGAAACTATTGGCCAGTGGGGGTAGTGAGACGCGAGCGGCTTGTGGCAAAATAATGCGTTTAAGGACTTGCGACTTAGTCATCCCGATGGAATAGGCGGCTTCCCACTGACCTTCAGGAATCGAGAGAATCGCGGCCCGAATCGTTTCAGCACAGTAAGCCCCGGTGTTTAACGAGAAGGTCGCGATACCGGCAGTCCAGGGGTCCAACTGAATCCCGTTTGGAAAAACACCCTTGATTTTGAGGTAGGGTAAACCAAAGTAGACGATAAAGAGTTGAACTAGTAATGGCGTGCTCCGGAAGAGCCAGACGTAAAAGTAAGCGATGGCTTTGAGAATCAAGAACCAGCCGCGCCGAGTCGAGATTTTGACGAGTGCGGTAAAAACGGCCAGAATTAAGCCGAGAATAAATGAAATAATGGCAATCGGAATGGTGTATTTAATTCCCGCCGCAACGATTTGAGGGGTCGATGTAACGATAATGTGCCAGATTGAATCCATAGGGTGCCTCCTGTAATAGTTAGATTATGGCGCTATGTATCCCGCGTGAGTCGCGGGCGTGGTCATTACTTGTCAGTAACGTTACCACCAAAGTACTTGTTAGACAATTTCTTCAACGTCCCATCCTTACGAAGTTCTTGGATGGCTTTTGAAATTTGTTTCTGGAGCTTTGGATGTTCCTTAGTGACGATGGCACCGATCTTTTGAACGGCAATCTGGTCACCAGAATTGATCAACTTAATGTTGGCTTTCGGGTTCTGCTTCAAGTAAGCATAGAAGGATTCCCGGGAGTTAATGGTCCCAGCGGCCCGGCCTTGTTCAACTAACTCAATCGATTGTTGGAAACTGTCGGTTGGGGTAACGGTTGCCCCTAAACGTTTTGCATCCGTAGCGTTGTTACTAGTGGTCGTTTGTGCCACTTTCTTACCCTTGATTTGGGTAATCTTGTTGATGCTGGAGTTCTTCTTGACGGCCAGTTGAGACTTAGAATAAATGTACGGCGTTGAGAAGAGGTACTTCTTCTTACGTGCGGCCGTTTCAGACATGTTATTCATCACGACGTCAAACTTGTTGGTGTCTAGTCCGGCAACTAATGAATCGAACTTCGTTGGCACGAATTTGGCCTTTAAGCCCATCTTCTTGGCGACGGCCTTACCAAGTTCAACTTCAAAACCAGTTAACTTACCATCTTTACGATAACTATAAGGTTGGAAGGTGCCTTCCAAACCAATCGTCAACGTCCCCGATTTTTGTAGGCCTAAGTCACTGGACTTACTGCTACTAGAGTTGCTTCCGCAGGCGGTCAACGTAACGGCTAACCCGAGCCCCAAAATCGCAACACCTAATTTTTTAACCCATGTTCTCATGATTCACACTCCTAGAAATTTTTCGCGACACTCCTAGTTTATCCGAAAATGAATCTGTTAACAAAAAATAAGCATTGGATCTCCAATGCTTATTTCATAATCGGCTAGTATAGCGTTAGTGTAGCGAATCAGCGCAGGACTGTCAAACCTTTTTTCGGCGGTCAAAAGGGGGCTCGCGGTTGCTGCAGCGGCTATTTGGGAATTGACGGCAAGGATGTGTAAAAGTTTGCCAGACAACTGGCAATCGTCACGGCGCTTCAGCCACTAGTTGGTTTGAACACTGGGACAGGTAATGGCGATGACCAGCTGTCCTGACGAACCAACGTGATACCATTGGGACTAGATGACAAACTGGTGCTAGAGCAATGCTGGCTTGACGACTAACACCGGGTTGAAACACGTGGTTAGTATTAGTCGGTGAGCGGATGCCGTCGCTAGTCGCTGCTACTGCAAGCCTTGGCCACGGAAAAGCACTGACTTTTTTAATCCGCCGGTAATTTCTAATCATGAAAAATGCGGCGGCAGTCAGGGTTGACCGTCGTCGCATTTGAGTGGGCTAATTAGAATGGTGTTGCCAAGGCGGTCGTTGGTACCGTGACTTGAACCGGTTGGAGAATTTGTCCGAGTCGCTGGATACCTTGCGTGATGGTTGCCACGTCGGAGTTGGTAAAGTTCAAACGGAAGCCGTTTGTGACCGCGCGGCTAGCAAATTGGCAAGCCGCTGGGACGTAAGCCACGTGCGCCTGTGGTAGAACCACGTCATTTAATAACGCTTTGGCGTCCACGCCGGCTGGTAAGGTGACCCAGATGAAGAAGCCACCGTTTGGCCGCGTGTATTGCACGTTCTTTGGAAAGTAGTTGTCGAGGGCCGTCAGCATTGCGTCACGTTTTGTCCGATAGGCGTCACTGATGGTTGCGACGTGTTCATCGATGTCGTGACTGTCTAGGTAGCTGTTGATGGCAGCTAAAGTCACATTTGGTGATTGGACATCGATAGCGGATTTTAGTCCGACTAATTCTTGCATGATGGTGTCACTGGCCACAATCCAGCCCGTCCGTAAAGCAGGTGAGAGAATCTTGGAAAAACTGGAGATAAAGATGACCCGACCTTCAGTATCGTAATGTTTGATTGCAGGAATGTTTTGCCCGCTATAACGAAGGTCGCGGTATGGGCTGTCTTCCAAAATAATGACATCATATTGATTAGCAAGGGCAACCATTGCTTGGCGACGTTTCGCACTCATCGTCGTCCCGGTTGGGTTGTGGAAATCTGGAATCGTGTAAATCAATTTGATTTCAGGATGAGCCTTTAAGGTCTTACGCAGTTGCCGAATGTTCATGCCATTGTCATCCACTGGAATTTCATAATAAGTTGGTTCGTAAGTGTCAAAGGCGGCGAGAGCCCCCATGTAGGTCGGACCTTCAACGACCATCGAATCACCATGATTTAATAGTAGTTTTGCGACCAGGTCGATCGCTTGTTGCCCGCCTTGAGTCATTAGGACGTTGGCAGCGCTGACTTGCACATCCGCGTGAGTTGCCATGTGGTCAGCGATTTTTTGCCGTAGTGCCGGTAATCCTTGCGTGGATGAATATTGGAAGATGCCTTGGCCGTCCTGTTCGATGGCATCACGATAAGCTTGCTTCAAATCGTCATCCGGGAAGAGGTGCTGGTCCGGAAAACCGCCAGCGAAGGAAATGTTTTCCGGGTTAGCACTATTCTTGAAGATTTCATCGAGGTCTGAAGTGTCGTTGTTTAACACACGGTTCGCAAATAAGTTTTTCATGATAATTTCCCCCACTCAATTTTTTGTCCTTAAACTGTTTTCTTTGATTATCAATATGATAAAATAAACCTTGTGATTAGTAAAACTCAACTTTTTCAATATTAAGTGAATTCTATTCATCTAAGGAGGGTAAAAACACGATGGCTAACTTTGCTTATGAGGTTTTTTCGACTGTAGTTGCACAACATACGTTTTACCAAGCCGCTGCGACGCTTAACGTGACGCCGAGTGCGGTCAGTCATTCCATTAATCAATTAGAGAAGGAGCTTGGTTTTCCACTGTTCATCCGGAACCGTTCAGGCGTTGAACTTACTAGTGATGGTCGGCAGGTTTTGCCGTATGTCCAGGAGATTTTGAACACCGAGAGTAACCTCCGGCAGGTCGCAGATAACATCCAAGGGTTGCACTCCGGATCCGTGCGAATCGGCGGTTTCAGTAGTGTTTGCATCAATTGGCTACCCAGAATTATCCGCGAATTTAACCATGAGTATCCCGATATTGAGATTTCAGTGATGCAAGGTAATTTTAATGAAATAACCAACTGGGCCAAAATCGGAACGATCGATATAGGCTTTACATCGATGCCAGTCAATGAGAACTTGCTGGTCCATTCGCTGATCAATGATCCAATCTACTGTGTCACGCCAGCGGACTTTATCCCTGAAAATGGGGAGTACATCACCACTGACGATGTGGCCGACAAAAATTTTATTCTGCAACAAAGTGACTATGACCGGGATACGAAGCTGGCACTGGACCATTACCACGTTACCAATAACTTCTTGCGATTCTCCATTGATGATCAATCGATTATTTCAATGGTGGAATCTGGCTTAGGAATGGGAATTCTACCACAGCTGGCGCTACGCAAACTGACTGGGGATGTCAATACCTTTTCCTTCGCTGAACCCTATAACCGTGAAATTGCACTAGTTGCTAATAAAACGCAGGCGACGGCACCTTCAACAGCCATGATGATCCGGGCCATCAAGCAATTTTTGACCCGGGAATATCCAGACCAGATGCTATGGCAGTAGAACGATAGCACGCAAGCAACCGGATGCCTTGAACATTGATAGATGAGTGTCTAACGCATTGTGATTTGGCATGAATTACGGTTAAATCATGCTATTTTCAAGTTCAAGTGCGGCCAGCTGAGACCCGCTGGAAACAGTGCAAGTTACCGTAAACTTTCTGTTGTAGCTGCGTCCTATTCCGGCTTACAGGCATTTCTGACAACGCTGGAACGCGATGGACACAGATTTAAGCCGACAACCCACGTCTTAAATACTGGTCTTCCACTAACCAAGCAAAAGACGCTTGCTAAGTGGAATTTCATCGCTGAGCATTGTCAGAAACGCCTTCCAGCCTGGGTTAATATTCGAAAGGCAGACATGTGCTGACCCAACCTTTTTAAGTAACAGGTTGTTGGTTCTTAACAAACAGTTATTTTGAGATTCAACTGTAAGACTTGTTCAAATAACTTTTCAGCCATCTCACACGTGTTTAATTCTTAAAAACCATCAGATTTACTGAATTTCGTCAGAGCTTCCTTTAGTCAGGCTGATGCCCTAAAGTCTTGAATTGAATACGAATATGGCTTTCCGTCTAACCGTAAGTATTGACGTTCAGCTAGTTTTCATTGAGGTAATCCATAATCTTCAGGCAATCTTCTCAGTATTAAACTGCCGTAAATCAGCGTTGCTGCTGATTCAAAGTTTGCCTGAAGGTCCAGTTTCTTAATGTTCCATGACCAATTGCACCAAGTTAGGTAGTCGTTCATCCGCCATTCGAACGGCTTCCCGACTGGAGGGGCTGGCTGACAATGCTCAAGGGCGAAATTCTTCTTGTCCGGGTGGGGTTCCCGGGCTAGAAGAAGACTCGTATTTGAAATTACGCAGTGGTTTTCTGCGTGAGTTCAAATCGATGTCCGCCCTGTTCCAGCAATTGTCAGCCGGTCCCGTGAGTCGGACTAGGACGCGCCTTGGCGGACCAACAGCAAATCTACCCGCACGTTTTAATCATCATTAATTCCGAATAATTTAAGTATATAAAACCGGCTCCCTCAAATCAGGGAGCCGGTTTGTTAGATACGGTATTAGTATGGTGCGCCTGACTGGCAGGCTTAATTGATGAAGGATTGAATGATGTTACCGATGCGGCGACTATTCAGTATGCCAGATTCGGTGCGCCAAGTGCGTACGACTTGTTGCTGGTACCGTTTGACGGTCGGCTTGAAAATCGATTGGCCGGCCAAAGCGCTTTGAAACGGGATTGCTTGCTTAGACTTGGTGCTTTTTTCAGCAACAAGCAAGACCTGTAACTTGGGATTGATGGTCTTACGCTTGGCAATCATTGTCTTGAGCGCAGCAGTCTGATTTTTAGCAGCTACCGGGGTTGTCTTGCGGCGCCGATTTTGTGATCCGGTTCCGTTGAAAGGCGTCGCGATGAGAACTAAATGTTGTGGCGTCAGTGCAACCGTGGTCTGTTCGACATAAGTAGTAGCAGTCAGTCCGCCATCGCCATAACTGACGAGGTTGAACCGCCGGAATTTGAAATGCTGTTGGGCTAGTCCGAGCACCCGCTTGAGTAATTGCGCTTTTTTCGTCGTACTGATACCAGTTGGCAACTGCACTTGAATGTAAGGCTGATTATCACTATTCAGTAGTTGCCCCTTGAATACGACGGTGCCATTGGTACTGGCTTTTGCCGTGACGAGCGTTTGCGAAGCGCTATTATGTTGAATGTTAGCCGTTAATTGCTGATTTTGTTGATGCGTCAAGTGGCTATCTAGTAGTAAGACCATTGGAATTCGTTCAGTTGAGGTCACTGTTACCGCTGTGACCGGTTTGGCCTTGCGAACTTGATGTTGCCACAAGATGACGCCCCCAATCATGGCTAGTAGAACGGCCAGCCAAGCCGCGCCAGTCAGGACTTGTTTCGTTGTTGCTTTCATATTCACTACTCCATCTTTTCGAATAAGCTTCACCTTAAATGTAAGCTACCCGCACAAAACTTGCAACTGTTTCCGCATCTTGAGACAGCAAAAGTCCCAGCCAACAAAATTTGGCTGGGACTCCTTAAAGGTATCAGTCTTGTGCTCCGAACAGGGCAGAGACTGATGCTTTAAGATTACATTTGGTACTCAAAAAGCATCACCCCCTTTCATTAATTGTTCGTAGTTTAGTCTCTTTTGCTGGTAAGGTCAACTAATTAGTTCCCAATCTTGCCAAACGCGGTATAATAAAGTTCCTTGGCAGGGGCACTCGGTTGTTGCCGAGTACTTGATAACTGAATATTCAGTTATGGCATTGGTTATTTGGCGGGGTGAATACTCGTGAAAAACCAAGCTAAAAGGCCTGATTCAATTTTGAATCAGGCCTTTTGATGATTGTTGACGGTAAAATTAGCACTATTTTCATTCACGAACTAACACAACGCGTATCTGTATATGCCGATAGTCTATAATTAGCGGTTAGTGTTTAGAACCAACTTGCCGATGTAGCCAAAACATTAACAAGCTTGCGATATAAGCAAGATAAGTGATGAATAGTGACCATGCATGACGAGAATTATTAGCAATTGAAATCGTGATATTGCTACGACCTGCAGGTAGCTTGGCTTTTAATTGACCTTGCGAGTGCGTGTATTTTACGGGATGATTGTTTACTTTAATCTGATAATTAACATTCTTATAACCAATCACAGGTAACTTTAAAGTTTTTGCGTGGTCTTGATGCACTTTAAAACGAACTTGTTGGTCATTGGCAGAGATGAATTTAAACTTAGCCATGCTTTTATGGTCAAACGCGACGGTCTCTTTATTCAGACGATTAGCGTCGTTGAAATCCGGGCCTTGTTTTAAAGCATGTTTGATTGCCGGTTCAATATTTGGTTTCCTTAAATGATAATCTGGTACGTCCATCCGCTGAATATTTTCATTATAGTTTTTTGAAGTGAGGTGACGTATCCGAGACTGATGAACTGCGGCGCTTGAAGGATCGTGAGTTAGTGATGATAAATAGTTTTTTTGGTTTTGACGATGAATCTGCATGACACCAGTTAAGCCAATTATAATCACAAACAAGCTAATAAAAATGGTCGTTGATGTTGTGTGCCAGTTGTTGTGATTTAAATATAATATTAAAGAAATTGTTGTTCCCACAGCGACTAGAGTTAAAAAACGCATGGTAAATTGTACGAGTGTAGCAGGCGTATTAATTAACTTATATGTGGGAAGCCAATTCTGTGCCAGTATGAAGATGCTACCAGCCCCAATTGCCCAGTAACGCCATGATCCGGTGGTTTTATTCAAAAGTTGTACCAATAAATAAATCAGAATAAATGTGACAGCGATTCCCATATGTGCACCAGTTGCTGATTCTGTGATGTCATTGCTCAAGATTCGTGAGAATTCATTGTTAGGATCCAATCCAATCAAACCAGGAGTTGGAGATACCATCTTATTGTGAAGCATCCAATCTATGACATTGAATAGAGAATAGAGTGACATTAAGATTGTGAGACCAACACTTAGTATCAAATATTTTATCTCATTCAGATCTATCTTCCGAGAAAATAAGCGTATGATTTCGAGAACCCCAACGAATATCGTGAAAATTACCAACGATAATACATGTGAGTTGGCAACTAGGCTCATACCGATAGATAGCCAGAAAATGCCGCTTTTCTCCCGGTTCCATATTTTAAACAAGCCTAAAATTATCAATGGTAAAAACGCGTATCCGAATGCTTCCCCAATTGCGACACGTGTATACATTAACTGAAAGTGGTAAGCATTAAATTGGTAAGTAATCATCCCTAACAGCGTAATTAGCCGATTATGGCTTAGATACTTTGCCAATAGATATGAGTTCGTTACTGTAATGATATTCATTATGAAGAAGCCCCAAGCTAACGCTAGCATAGGGCTTTGAATAAGTAATCTCGGGATGACGTATATCATCATAGTTAGCCATGGATACATTGCGTTCATAGCGACGCCGTTGTTTTTAAACCCAATGAAATTGACGAGACTTGGCAGGCGTCCAGCCTTGAAAGCTTGATAAATTGATTCTAAACGTGCGAGGTGAATAGACCCATCATTGCTTAACGCAAAGAAATGTCCAGTAAAAGCTGGATAAGTCGAGATAAAAGCTAACACTAGAATAATTAGTGCGGTGATCATTGCTTTGAATTGAGTTGACGTTAAAAGTCTTTTGAATCGTATGGATAACATTTATGCATTCCCCTTATTCCCCACTTTGTATATATCATTACAATAGTAAACTTGAAAGTTCTATCTGTCACGAGATTATTAATGATTAACATCAATGGTACCTTTTAAAACTTATCCCAATGATTTAATATAGTTATATTATGTGTATAAACAGCGGCGATAAGCGCAACTAACTTTAGCGCTTATCGTCATTAGGAATTAAATAAGGGGCAGGTAGCGGCAATGTATGACGCCGTGATTTACCGGTTTATTATAGGGGGAGTATTAATAATGAAGCTGACAACGCTCACGATTGTGGTGCCGTGCTATAACGAGGCTGAAGTTTTACCGACTTCGGCAGCGACACTACGTCAGATATTGCAGAATATGATTGACATTAAGCAGGTGAGTCAACAGAGTAAAATTCTGTTTGTCAATGATGGTAGTCGTGATCAGACTTGGTCATTGATTCAGCAATTAGAACGTGATAATGAGTTGTTTACCGGCTTAAAATTTAGTCGGAACTTTGGCCATCAGAATGCGTTAATGGCCGGAATGAAGGTTGCGGGGAAGTACTCAGATTGTGTGATTACGATCGATGCTGATTTGCAAGATGATGAGAACTTGATTCCTAAGATGGTCGCTAGCTATCAGGAGGGCAATGAGGTGGTCTTGGGCGTGCGCAATGATCGTTCAAGTGATTCTCATTTTAAACGGTGGACCGCTGAATCGTTTTACAGCTTAATGGGGAAAATGGGCGTTCAACTCGTCCCAGACCATGCCGACTTCAGACTGCTAGGACGACGTGCAATCGACGTACTAATGGAATATCAAGAGACTAATCTGTTCTTGCGCGGCATTGTGCCACAGTTAGGTTTTAATACCGAAAAACTTTACTATCAACGCAAACCCCGACTCGCGGGCGAGACTAAGTACCCACTCAAAAAGATGTTGTCATTTGCTTTTGATGGCATTACCTCATTTTCAATCGCACCGGTAAAAGCAATCATGTCGTTGGGGATTTTGGTCATTGGCATTAGCCTGATCATGGTCATTTACGCCATCGTCCGCTTCTTCACCGGCAATGTCATCAGTGGTTGGACGTCGTTAATGACCAGCTTATGGTTTTTAGGGGGCATTCAATTAGTCGGTATCAGTGTGATTGGCGAATATATTGGGAAGATTTACGCGGAGGTCAAGCATCGGCCGCGTTATATTATCGAACAAGATGACTATACGCCGACACAACAAGCAACTCGAACAGCTCAGCAGAATGAAATGGTAGGTGCGTCTTAGTGACTAGAAAGTTATTGATTGGGTTCAACTGGCTAGCCGCTGGTGTTTTAAGCGTCGTGCTGTTGTTGGCTGCCTTAATGCCGACAGATTTCTTCAATAAGGAAGACTGGGCAAAACCAGTCATTCTGATTGTGACGGCACTGGGATTTTTGTTGACACTTAACGCAATCAAAAAGGCCTGTCTGAACATTTCGGCGCGCACTTATCGCTACTGGCTGTACGGGATTGCCGGATTAATCCTGATTGCGCAAGTGTGGGTAGCGGTCCATTTCATTGATGCAACGCGTGCCGACGTTTACTTTGTGCGTAACCAGGCGATTGCGCTCGCGCAAGGCAGCCATCGCTGGGCGTATTATTTCAAAGTCTATCCTAATAATGTGAACTCCGCGCTACTGGAAAGTGTGTTCATCAAGTTCTTGTTAGGCATGGGCATCAAGGCGCCGTGGATGATCCTGAATCTGTTGCGGTTTGCGTGGATCGATACTGGACTGTTGTCGGGGTTAGTGCTACTCAAACACTGG
This sequence comes from Lactiplantibacillus plantarum EGD-AQ4, assembly GCF_000463075.2. Lineage (GTDB taxonomy): Bacteria > Bacillota > Bacilli > Lactobacillales > Lactobacillaceae > Lactiplantibacillus > Lactiplantibacillus plantarum_A. The sequence continues at coordinate 316,719 of NZ_AVAQ01000012.1, read as the reverse complement.
CAACACTGGCGGCCAAGTGGGTTATTGTTGATGCTGACCTGGTTATTGAGCATCCCAGTCTATAGCTACGGCGTGTTTCCGTACAACGACGCCCTCGTGATGCCACTGGCGTTAAACGTGGCGGCATTGGGCTGGTTATTTGTACACAAGCGTGGCTGGCAACGGTGGCTTGCGGCTATCGGGACTTGGCTATTGCTCGCGATAGGCTATGTAATGAAGAGCAATCTAGTGGTGCTGCTCATTGCGGTCTTGATAACGGTCGGCCTGATGGTGGCGCTCGACAAAACCAGATGGCGACTAGCCGTTGAATGGTTAGCGGGCAGTATTTTGACATTGGGACTGATCACAATGTTGATGACGACAGCTGCTAAGCATAACGGCTACGTCAAGGATCCCGAACTGGCCACGCCGGTCACGAGTTGGATCGCCATGAGCCTGAATCCGGATAAGCAGGGGCAATATTATGGTCGCGATTTTTATCCAATTCGCAATGCCAAGACGCAGGCTGCTAAGAAGAAAATGGCGGCTGAGTCCATTAAGTCGCGCGTTGGGCAGATGGGACCGCTGGGGTTAGTTGATCATTTTTATCAAAAACTGGGCGTATTTTACAGTCATGGTGACTTTGACGCCATCAATTTGATTGCACAGTGGCTCAAGGCCCCTTCAGGGTATATTCAGCGTCAGCGCCACTATAAATTCTGGGCGTTATTGCTGACACAGAGCTGGTATTTGGCCCTGTTAGTTGGGAGCGTATGGCAACTGTTCACGCAGCGTAAACACTTGATTTCAACGGCGATGCTCAGTCTAGTTTTACTTGGATTGACAGCCTTTCACGTGCTGATTTGGGAAGTTGAACCGCGCTATGCCTTGCCATTATTACCTGTCATTATGTTGCTCGGGTGTGAAGGCTGGACCACGATGCCAGCGCTGGCCTTGAACTTCAAACGACGCATGGCGGTCAGCTGGGTGATGCTATTGGGCAGCTTGGTTGGCATGTTGAATCTGGTGCAGATGAGTAAAAAAGTGACCGTGAACCAGATTGCGATTGCGTCGCAGGGAAACGGGGCTTATTTCACCCCGAATACGTTGGGCGTCAAAACGCGCTATCACTTCGATGTTCGGCTGCATGGTGAACAAAGCAACCAATTAGTCTTACACACCAAGTCGAAAAATCGCGTGACAATTATTGTTAAGCACCAAGGCAGTGTCTTGAAACGAGTAACGGGTCAAGCTGAAAAGGTGCAACAAATCAATTATCCGGCAGTCCATGCTAAGCGACTGAACGTCACGATCATTAATCATGGTAAGACGTCAGCGCTTTATGGTAGTGGGCTACTGCACTTTTCAAATGACACGGGCGCCATTACCAAGCGGCCTCAAATGACCATGCAATGGAACGTTAATCGAGTCATTAAATCTCAGAACCCAACGCAAAAAATCAAGTTAACACCTAATAAGTCGATTGCAGCGATGACGGGGCTTTTTCTGGTACTAGTGCTAGTCAGTATCTGGTACCGTCCCGCTGATGAGCTAAATCAACGCAAACGGGCTTGATACGGATATATCAATATTTTTCGAAGGCTGTCTCGGCTATTTTAACTGAGACGGCCTTTTGTGAATCGTGGCTAAAACTTACCGGCTGATTTGGTTTACTGTTCGTTAGTCAGTGGACGTATCCTTGACTTTTAATGCCGGATGACCACGCTGAAAACTGACACGGTTTTATTATCGGCAATATCGAATATTAACGCCTACAACGAGTAACAAATATATTTTGGTAATGATAATGTCTGGCCTATGATGGCTGACGGTTAGTTGTCCTGAAATCATTAGCCAAGATGACAATCAACCGAAAGCGTGGGTTAAGCTTTAACGGCGGTTTATCAAATCTGGATTGACCTTTTTACCAAATTGGTACGGTCTACTTAAGAACTTAATCTTTTCTTTAAAAAGTGCTACCGCATCGGGTCATTAAATGGTAAATTAATAGAAGTAGTTTTGTCATATTTCTTACATTCATAGGGAAGAGGGATTATTCACATGGTCTTTAACTTGGTAGTTAATATTATTGGGATCGTGGTTTTCATTGCCATTGCCTACTTATTCTCCAAGCAAAAGCACGCCATTAACTGGCGTTCAGTTGGTGTCATGTTAGTACTAGAAGTCTTATTGGCATGGTTCTTAACGGGGTCACAAATCGGTGTTGACGCGGTCAAAGCGGCAGCGGATGGGTTTACTTGGCTCGTTAATGTGTCATACGATGGGATCGCCTTCGCATTGGCTAGTTGGGTCAATGTTAAGTCGATGGACTTTGTCACTAGTTCATTATTACCAATCTTGTTGATTGTGCCATTATTCGATATTTTGACCTATATTGGCGTTTTACCATGGATTATCAAATGGGTCGGCCGCGGTTTAGCTTACATTACTGGTCAACCAAAGTTCGAATCATTCTTCGTTGTTGAAATGATGTTCTTAGGTAACACGGAAGCCCTCGCTGTTTCACAATTACAATTGAAACAAATGAAGGCGCAACGGAACTTGACGATCGCAATGATGTCAATGAGTTGTGTGACCGCGTCAATCTTAGGGGCATACATTAAAATGATGCCTGGTCAGTTTATTTTAACGGCGGTACCAATGAACGTTTTAAACGCCGCCATTATTGCTGCTATCTTGAATCCGGTCGATGTTAAGCCGGAAGAAGATACCATTGCCAAAATCTCTGGTAGCGCAGCTGTTGAAGAAACTACCGAGACCACTGAAACGAGCGGCTCTGAAGAATTAGCTAATGAACAAGTTAAGGAAGCTAAGCCAGCTCGCGAACCATTCTTCTCTTTCTTAGGCGACTCAATTTTAGGCGCTGGGCGCTTGATTTTGATCATCGCTGCTAACGTTATCGCCTTCGTTGCGTTAGCGAAATTAATTGATAAATTATTAGGTTTGATTAACAGCAATTTATCACTTGAAAACATCTTTGGGGTCATCATGTTCCCATTCGCTTGGTTACTCGGATTCAACCCTAGTGATGCCTTCCAAATGGCCTCATACATGGGGACTAAGTTAGTAACTAACGAATTCGTTGTCATGGGTGAAGTGACTAGCAAGATCAATGATTACGCCCCTCACTTCCGGGCAGTCTTGACGGTCTTCTTAACTTCCTTCGCGAACTTCTCAACGATTGGGATGATTATCGGGGCCTTCAAGGGAATCGTTAGTCGTGAAAAGAACGACTTGATTTCACGGAACGTCGGCTACATGCTATTATCTGGTATTTTAGTTTCACTATTATCCGCTGGTGTCGTTGGCCTATTCGTTTGGTAAACCAACCAGTCATTATGATTTAATTATGGAGAGCGTCAGCAATTATGCTGGCCTCTTTTTTATTACGCCTTTAGATAGATGGCATGACTTACTGTTAAAAAGTGCCGGTTAGTTTAGATGCTTGTTCGTCTGCACGTGTGCGCCATAGTCCGACTTCCGGGGCCGGCTGACAACGCTGGAACAGGGCGGACATCGATTTGAACTCACGCAGAAAACCACTGCGTAATTTCAAATACGAGTCTTCTTCTAGCCCGGGAACCCCACCCGGACAAGAAGAATTTCGCCCTTGAGCATTGTCAGCCAGCCCCTCCAGTCGGGAAGCCGTTCGAATGGCGGATGAACGGCCACCTATCTGGGTGCAACTGACCACTGAATGTTAGGAGACAGGTCCTTCACACATAGGCTTAATCAGTACGGATGATGACTGATGACATGTAGTTACTGAGAAGATTATTTGAACATTAATCACTCATCTCTATGCCGCTCATTTCAATGACAACTAGTCTTAAATTTAGTCGATAAAATGGCCTGCGCTCAGAATTCAGGACTTTGTTATCTCAGGCAACTAGAGAAAGTTTTGATAAGTTCATTGAAATCGCTGATTTGAAAAGCTAAACCATGGGGAAAGCAGTTTAGTAATTGTTATAAACAAGTCTGACAGTTCAATATCAAAACTCCCGTGTACCAAGGAACCAACGACTAGTCCAACAAACAGTTGAGTCCGCACATGTTCGCCCTTCGAATAGGATCCCGGCTGGAAGGTATTCGGGGCAAGGCCCAGTGGTGAAATTTCACTTAGCAAGCGTCTTGTGCTTGGTTAGTGAAAGACCAGTATTTAAGACGTGGGCTTCGGCTTAAATCTGTGTCCATCACGTTCCGGCCATTGTCCAGAATGCCTGGAAGCCGGCTTAGGACGCGTCTATCACTGCATGTTTACGGGTAACTCGCACTGTTTCCAGCGGTTCTAAGCTGGCCGCCTTTGACTTAGAACTAACCGGCACGTTTTAACAGTGATTAGTACTGGTAATCATTAGCGCGTTATATGCCAGTGTGAGTGGTGTGATGGTGAGAACGGGAGGACCTAAATGGCGTGCGAAAAAAATCATAATCGGTATCGCTAGGGAAGATGACTGGAAAGGTAGTCTTTTCAAGGCTTTTCACGATTAAATCGGCGGGTCGCAACATTGATTTTGCGGGCTATTTACGTTAAAGTTATGAGGTGACGTGAAACATTAGGTTGTTTCACAAAAAGAGGACGAATGTGACCCTTTTAAGGAGTATTTACGAATGAATCCAGAAGAATTTACACAAGCGCTAGCTCAGCATGGTATTGCGTTAACGGCGAAGCAATTGGCGCAGTTTGCAACGTATTTCAAATTGTTGGTCGCAACCAATCAGCAGTTTAATCTCACCACGATTACAGCCGAACCGGAAGTGTATCTAAAACACTTTTATGATTCGCTAACGCCAGCGTTTTACGTTCCGGCGTTGCGTGAACAGCCACTGACGATTTGTGATGTGGGGGCCGGGGCTGGTTTTCCATCCATTCCATTGAAAATCGCTTTTCCACAACTACAAGTGACGATCGTTGACTCGTTGAACAAGCGCATCAATTTTTTAAAGGATTTGGTGCAACAACTCGACTTGGAAGACGTTCAATTGTTCCATGATCGCGCGGAGACGTTTGCCGGTAAGAAGTCCGTACATCGGGAAAGTTACGATGTAGTAACGGCTCGTGCAGTGGCACGGTTGTCTGTATTGAGTGAGCTATGTTTGCCGCTCGTGAAGGTCGGCGGGCAGATGGTGGCGTTAAAAGCAGCCAATGCCCGGACTGAAACGGCGGAGGGGACGTACGCGGTACAGCAATTAGGCGGGAAGATCGTGCAGGACACGGCCTTTACGTTGCCAGTAACGGATGATCCGCGACATATCATTGTCATTGACAAGCGCAAGCCGTCACCAAAACGGTATCCACGTAAACCGGGAACACCGGCTAAACAGCCGTTAACGGCGCCAATGTAAGGTGGGGAGGTATTTCGATGGCATTTTCTTTATTTGGTTCCAATCGTGATAAACACAAAGATGAGACGGCTGCAGCGCCGACCGACCAGCAAATCGTTCGGATTCCGGTCACTGCCATTATTCCCAACCGGTTTCAACCGCGGCAAGTCTTCGATGAAGCTGGCATCAACGAATTAGCGACGACGATTGCTGATCACGGGTTGTTGCAGCCCATCGTCTTACGCGAATATGAGCCTCAAAAATACGAAATTATTGCAGGTGAACGCCGCTTTCGTGCCATTTCATCACTACACTGGGCAGACGTTCCCGCTATCATTCAAAAAATGGACGATGGCGAGACGGCTTCGATGGCACTGATTGAAAACTTGCAACGCCAAGATCTGACGTCGATTGAAGAAGCTCGAGCCTATCAAGAATTGATGGAACTCAATCACTTGACTCAGTCCGCGTTGGCGAAGGAATTGGGCAAGAGCCAGTCATTAGTGGCGAACAAGCTACGTCTATTGAAGCTGGCCGAGCCCGTTCAAACGGCGTTGTTGCAGCGTCAAATCAGTGAACGGCATGGGCGTGCGTTACTCAATTTGGACGTCGCGCAACAGCCCGCTGTTTTGAAGCAGGTCGTCGCAGACCAACTGACCGTGAAGGAGACTGAGCAGTTAGTTGCGAAGCAGCAAACGCCACCCAAACCCAAGCGGAAACGCGCTCGCGGTTTGACTGGCGATACGCGCATTGCAGTAAATACGATCAAAAAATCAATCAAGATGGTCACGGATGCCGGTCTTCCGGTCAAAACGCATGAGGAAGATACGGCGGACGGCTATCGAATTACAATTGAAATTCCAAAAAATCAACCAAGGGGTGATCAATAATTATGGGAACCGTAATTGCACTCGCTAACCAAAAAGGTGGCGTTGGCAAGACGACAACGAGTATTAATCTCGGAGCCAGTCTGGTCGAATTAGGCCAAAAAGTCTTATTAATTGATACGGATGCGCAAGGGAATGCCACGAGTGGCCTCGGCATTCAGAAGTCGACCATTGAACGTGAAATTTATGACGTTTTGATCAATGACGTTCCCATCAAAGAGACGATTATCCCAACGAGTCACAAGGGCTTAGACATTGTCCCAGCGACAATTCAATTGTCTGGGGCCGAAATCGAACTAACGCCAATGATGGCGCGTGAGACCCGTTTGCGTGACGCAATCGATGACGTGAAAGCGGACTATGATTACATTTTAATCGATTGTCCACCTTCGCTGGGGCTATTGACGATCAACGCTTTTACCGCCTGCGATTCGATTCTGATTCCAGTTCAGAGTGAATACTATGCGCTGGAAGGGCTCAGTCAATTATTAAATACGATCAAGTTAGTTCAAAAACATTTTAATAAACAACTCCGTATCGAAGGCGTCTTACTGACGATGTACGATGCCCGGACTAATCTGGGTGCGCAGGTCAATGAAGAAGTCCGTAAATACTTTAAGGATGCCGTTTATAAGACGATCATTCCTCGAAATGTTCGCTTGTCTGAAGCGCCAAGTCACGGTTTGTCAATTGTGGATTATGATGCGCGTTCAAAAGGTGCACAAGTGTACTTAGCTCTAGCAAAGGAAGTGTTGGCTGCTCATGGCAAGTAAAGATAAAGATAATAAGGCACTAGGACGCGGAATTGGCGCGCTATTTGCCGATGTTAATGAACCAGCTAGTGAAGAATCCGTCGTCGATCTGGATCTCAAAGATATTCATGCCAATCCCTATCAGCCGCGACGTACCTTTGACCAGACTGCTTTAAAAGAATTGGCGAGCTCAATTGAAAAATCTGGCGTTTTCCAACCAATCATTGTGCGGCAGCCGGATGCGGAAATCAACAAGTACGAGATCATTGCCGGCGAACGCCGTTTTCGGGCTTCTAAATTAGCTCACCAGACGACGATTCCAGCCATCGTGCGTGATGTCACTGAAGAACAGATGATGGAAGTCGCCGTGCTGGAAAACTTGCAACGGGAAGACTTAACGCCACTGGAAGAGGCTGAAGCTTACGATTCTTTGATGAAGAAGCTGAAGTTGACGCAAGCCGAAGTTTCCAAACGCCTCGGCAAGAGTCGGCCCTATATCGCCAACTACTTACGACTATTAGGGCTTCCGGATGGCGTCAAACAGTACATTCAAAAGGGGCAATTGTCGATGGGACAAGCCCGAACGCTGTTGTCGTTGAAGGATAAGACCAAGTTAGCGCCATTAGCGAAACGCGTGGTCAAGGATAACTTAACGGTGCGGCAGTTGGAACAAATCGTTGCGCGCTATAACGGTGAGGATCACAAGCCTGCGAAAAAAGCGCCGGTTAAGAAATCACCGTACATTCGTGCCAGTGAGGAACAGTTGCAAGAAAAATTTGGGACTGCCGTTTCAATCTCAGCCAAGGCCAATAAGAAAGACCAGGGTAAGATTGAGATCCCATACTTATCTAACGAGGATCTGACGCGTATTTTGGAAATTTTGAGTATTGACTTGAACTAGTTTGGACGCGCAAGCTGGATGCCGATAGTCAGCTGAACGTTTAAATGGAAATAAATTATTTTATAAAGGAGCGTTGCGCATGTATGATTTAGGTGATATTGTCGAAATGAAGAAGGCGCATCCGTGTGGTGTCAATCGCTGGGAGATTACCCGGATGGGTGCCGACATTAAGATCAAATGTACGGGATGCGGTCACGTGGTCATGATGCCGCGTCGCGAATTCAATAAGAAACTCAAAAAAGTATTAGAAAGCAAAGCCGACCAAGCTTAATTATTAAAAAGGAAGAGTGAATAACCGATATGGCACTTACAGCAGGTATCGTTGGGTTACCAAACGTTGGTAAATCCACATTGTTTAACGCAATTACGAAGGCGGGCGCCGAAATGGCCAACTACCCATTCGCAACCATCGATCCAAACGTTGGGATGGTGGAAGTTCCCGACAAGCGACTCGATCGCATTCAAGAAATTATTCCAGCTAAGAAGGTCGTCCCAACGACGTTTGAATTTACCGATATTGCCGGAATCGTTAAGGGTGCTAGCAAGGGTGAAGGTCTCGGGAACAAGTTCTTGGAAAACATTCGCCAAGTTGATGCCATCGTGCACGTTGTCCGGGCTTTTGATGACGATAACATTACCCACGTGACGGGGAAAGTCGACCCACAAGATGATATTGAAACGATCAACTTAGAGTTGAGTCTGGCGGACTTAGAAGCCGTTGACAAGCGGTTAGCGAAGGTTCAACGGGCCGCTAAGGGGAATGACAAGGAAGCTAAGGCTGAATTGGCGGTTTTGGAAAAAATCAAACCAGCCCTGGAAGCCGGCAAACCGGTTCGTTCCCTTGAATTCAACGAAGACGATCAACAAATCGTCAAGGGGCTATTCTTGTTGACGTCTAAACCAGTGCTGTACGTGGCGAACATCGCTGAAGACGATATGGCTGATCCTGAAAATTCCAAGTACTTCCAAGTCGTTGCGGACTATGCCAAGCAGGAAGGGGCCCAAGCAATTGGTGTCGCTGCAGAAACGGAAGAAGAAATTGCCGAATTGGATGATGACGACAAGGCAGACTTCCTAGCTGCGGAAGGTGTCGAAGAACCTGGTTTGAATAAGCTGATTCGGGCTTCTTACAAGCTCTTAGGCCTTGAAACCTTCTTCACGGCTGGTGGCAAGGAAACCCGTGCTTGGACGTTTAAACGCGGTACTAAGGCGCCTCAAGCAGCCGGTATTATTCACTCTGACTTTGAACGTGGTTTTATTCGGGCCGAAGTGATGTCATTTGACGCGTTGGATGAAGCTGGTTCGGAAGCCAAAGTTAAGGAAAATGGTAAGTTACGTTTGGAAGGTAAAGACTATGTCATGCAAGACGGTGACATCGTTGAATTCCGCTTCAACGTTTAGCTGAAAGGAGCAATGTATCGTGAGTGAGAGCGAAACTTCAAAGACACCAAGGAATGCAGCTGCTGGTGCTAAGCAGGTCAAAGCAGCTGAACGGCCGATTCATGAAGCCACTGAGCTGACTAAGCGGAATGCAGAATATATGCGGCAGATGCGCAAGTCATTGGACGCTACGTCACTAACCGGTGAACGCAAAACGGCCGTGTTAGATGAAATGACGGCGACCCTGTTAGCTGAACAGGGCCGTGGTACGACCGCCCGTCAATTATACGGGACGGTCCAAGAACGCACAGAAGAAATCGTCAACCCGAAGAAGACACCGGTCGAACGTCAAAAGGCCAACTACTGGGTCACGGCGTTAGATAATGGGCTGATGTTATTCATGATTTTCTGCTTGATGTACGGAATCATGGGCTTCATCGGCAATAATGCTACTAAGAACTCCGCGGGTGCCAACGGGATCACCGCGATTTTGATTACGTCAGCCATCGGGGGCTTAGGGGTTGCCAAGTTGTTTGAATACCTCATGCCAACCAAGGATGGTAAGAAGGTTTCCCTGTGGAAGAAGATTGCCTGGTCAGTGCTCGCCATCATCGTTTGGATGTTGGTCTTCACGACGATGTCAATGATTCAAGGGCCATTGAACCCAGTCTTACCAGGGATTGCATACTTGATCATCGCCGTCGTGGTCTTCTTTGTCCGGATGTGGTTAAAGCGCCGGTTCAATATTACGACGAGCATGTTTTAGAGTCACAGCTGATTGGACTAGTGCAGGTCGTGCTTGAATTCAAACGCGGGCAGCTGGTCAATTAGTTTAACTGGGCGCTGAATGCACTCGGTAGTCTTAATAGTGACAACCCAAATTAAAAATGAACGTCCTCAAGTCAGGATTACAACTGATTTGAGGATTTTTTTTGGTTACCGACAGTTGATGGGAGTGCCGGTGATTGGCTTGAAACGGTGACGCTCAAAGTTAGTGGGCATGGTCGAATGATATTGTGGTAAGAACCGCTTTAGCATGTCTAATATCAGTGTCTGCTGGCGGCAGTGCCAACCAGCCGTTCCCAGTACTAGTTACGATGGCGGGTAAGGTTACGAATTTACTAATGAAAAATAAGAACTTTCTGAAAATGGACGTAACCCCTTGCATTTATGTGGATGTTTTGTTACCTTTACAGATAAAAATAAAAACATAAGGAGCTAACGTTCAATGTCTAATTGGGATACAAAGTTTGGAAAAAAGGGTTACACGTTCGATGATGTACTATTAATTCCGGCCGAAAGTCATGTTTTACCGAATGAAGTCAATTTAGGTGTTAAACTTGCCGATAATTTGCAGCTGAATATTCCAATTATCAGTGCGGGAATGGACACTGTTTCAGAATCCGCAATGGGAATTGCCATGGCTAACCAAGGTGGCTTGGCAGTTATCCATAAGAATTTAAGCATTGAAGCGCAAGCTGAAGAAGTTAAGAAGGTCAAGGCAGTCGTTAAGGATGATGACCATCCACACGCCGCTGTTGACGCCAACAACCACTTATTAGCCGTTGCGGCCGTTGGGGTAACAAGCGATACCTTTGACCGTGCCGAAGCCTTATTCACGGCGGGTGCCGATGCCATCGTAATCGATACGGCTCATGGTCATTCAGCCGGTGTCCTACGCAAGATCAAGGAAATTCGGGAACATTTCCCGAAGCAGACTTTGATTGCTGGTAACGTCGCCACCGCTGAAGGAACCCGTGCTTTGTTTGAAGCCGGCGTCGATGTTGTCAAAGTTGGGATTGGCCCTGGCTCGATTTGTACGACACGGATTGTTGCTGGTGTTGGGGTGCCTCAATTGACGGCCGTTTATGACGCAGCTAGCGTGGCTCGTGAATATGGTAAGCCAATCATTGCCGATGGCGGTATCAAGTATTCTGGTGATATCGTTAAAGCCTTAGCTGCTGGTGGGAACGCCGTCATGCTCGGCAGTATGTTAGCCGGTACGACAGAAGCCCCTGGTGAAGTGGTCTTCGACGATGGTCGTCAATACAAGTTCTATCGTGGTATGGGTTCCGTTGGTGCGATGTCACAAGCTCATGGGTCATCTGACCGCTACTTCCAAGGTGGCGTAAATGAAGCCAACAAGTTAGTGCCTGAAGGGGTTGAAGGCCGCGTCCCATTTAAGGGTAGCGTCGATGATATCATCTTCCAGATGCTCGGTGGCTTACGTTCCGGGATGGGTTACGTTGGTGCCAAGGATATTGACGCATTGATCGATAACGCACAATTCGTTGAAATTTCTGGCGCTGGTTTACGCGAATCACATCCACACGAAATTCAAATTACAAAGAATGCACCGAACTATTCAGTCAACGGTTAAAATGACGATATCGTATGAGTCAGTCTGATTGGTTTAGTTGAATAAGCATCAAGTAAGCGTAGAACATCAACTTTGTTCTACGCTTTTTTGTCTGGTGAGTACCAGCGGAAGATATAGGCAGATGTAACGTTCGTGTAGATTGACCGTAGTGTTCCTTTCTTGGTAGGGCGTTGATACTAGCTCTGTACACGATTGTGTTACTTATTAAGTTCATTAGATTTTTAATGATATCGTGGTATTAGTGATGCAAAGAAAGGGGCTAATATAAATGAAGTATCGGTTAATAGGGATAGGTGCGAGTCTAGTCGTCGCAATCATGTTAACAGGGTGTCAAGCGAAGGCTACGACATTGGCCAAGTCAGATGCTGGCCAGGTCACACAAGCGGAAGTATTTAAACAAATTGAAAACCAGGCGACGACGCAACAGGCTGTTCAAGAATTGACTCTAAACAAAGTCCTTAATCAACGATATCATGTTTCACAAGCTGAAGTAACAGTTAAATTAAAAGCATTCAAACGGCAGGCGGGCGCAAATTATCCCATGATTTTAGAACGTAATCATGTCACTGAACCGCGTTTAAAATCGCAAATCAAAGCGAATTTATTGATGAAGAAAGCATTAGTGCTAAGTATCCAGTGACTAAAGCACAACTAAAAAAGCCCTAGCAGCTTATATGCCAATGACAACGGTTCAACACATTGCGACGGCCAATGAGAAGCAAGCGCAAAAAATTATTGCTGAACTGAATGCGGGTGCTAGCTTTGATTCGCAAGTGCGAAAATATCAGAATAATCGACAAGCGCACACAACTGCTGGAAAATTAGCGCAGTTTGACAGTTATAATCAAACTCTAGCACCAGCAATCGTACAGGTTACAGCCAAACTACGAGTGGGACACTATGTTACGAAACCGGTCAAAACAGTTATGGCAACTGCTGACACGCAAGACAAACCAACTTATGAAATTATCAACGTTGTCAGTCGTCGATCTAAGACTGCGGCTGTAACTGATGATAGCGGTAAGCGGATTGATGTGACAAATTACTTGCGTGAAAAAATCCAGCAACAGCGGATGATGGACAAGCAGACGCAAGTTACGACGATTCGGTCAGTTTTCAAAGCGGCCCACGTTAAGGTAGTTGATGCCCATTTCGCACCAGCGTTTAATGATTATTTAACCACCCAAAATAGCTAACAATAGAATCATCAGCAATGATGTGATGATTATGAACGCGTCTCTTAACCTGTCATGGGTTAAAAGGCGCGTTTTCGTTAGGTACTGATGATTAATTGCGCTATGATGGACTTATTAAAACGTATTGTACCAGTTTAGTGAGGTGCCAAATTCAACATATTAAGTAGGTGAGTAGATGCAACGGTTTCAGTCACGCCATTTATTCCAGTTACGAGAAATTGGCTTGGGCTTAACCTGTATCGGTGGCTTTATTGACGCATACACATTCATCCAACGGGGTGGTGTCTTAGCAGCTGGTCAAACGGGTAATTTGATTTTTCTCAGTGTTGATGTGGCACAGTGGAATTTACCGGGTGTGTTGACTAAATTAGCAACAGTCCTCTTTTTTACACTAGGTGTGATTGTCGTGGGTATACTGAAACAATGGTTGGGCGCGCGGTCACACTACTGGCGCTTGCCCGTTTTGGTGGCAGAGCTGGTTGTTTGTTTAATGGTCGGCATGCTACCAGCGACTGTTAGTAATGCGATGGTGGTCCCGCCACTCGCATTCGTGATGGCGATGCAGACGACAGCCTTCAGCGCAATCGCCGGCCACGGTTATAATAACGTGTTCTCTACCGGTAATCTCAAGAAGGCAACGATTGCGCTGACGAATTATTGGTTGACAGGCGTGCGCACGGAGCTGGCCACTGGTTTAGTGTATTGGGAATTAGTGTTGAGCTTTGCTACGGGCGCGATTGTTTCGGCAATATTGCAGCGGTGGTGGACATTACGGACGATATGGGTTGCGGCGGGATTATTGATCTTAGTAGGTGGATACTATACCTGGTTATTAGTTCACCGTACGGCAAATGACGCGGAATAGTTGCGTTTTCCCTAAAATCAACCGTTAAGTGCCAAGTTAGTCCGGTTTTTTGGTAAAATAAAAGCAGAATTATTTAAGGAGACTAATATAATGAAAATTTTAGTAGTCGATGACGACAAAGAAATTGCACAACTATTAGAAATTTATATAAAAAATGAAGGCTATGAGCCAATTAGCGCCTACAATGGTCGCGAAGCACTGACTAAGTTAAATACGAACCCAGATATTGCCCTCATGATTTTGGATATCATGATGCCCGAAATGGACGGGATCGAAGTCATCAAGGAAGTTCGTAAGGATTCACAGTTGCCAATTCTCGTCTTATCTGCCAAAACTGGCGATATGGATAAGATTCAAGGGCTGATTACTGGGGCAGACGACTATGTCACCAAGCCATTCAACCCACTGGAAATCATGGCGCGGGTCAAGTCACTTTTGCGGCGTTCTGAGAATAATGTCACGACCACTGAACCAGATGTGTTGGATATTGGCCCGTTGACGATCAACAAGGATTCACATGAAGTTAAGACGTTGACTGGTAAGGATATTCAATTAACGGCCTTGGAATTTGGTATTTTATACCTATTGGCCAGTCACCCCAACCGGGTCTTTTCGGCGGATGATATTTTTGAACGTGTTTGGCAACAAGAGAGCATCGTGTCGGCTAAGACCGTGATGGTGCACGTGAGTCATTTACGGGATAAGATTGAAGAAGCGACGAACGGTGAAAAGGTGATCCAGACTGTCTGGGGCGTTGGTTATAAGATTGAAGCGCGTTAAGTGAGGGTTAACTTGTGAAATTAACGGGACGCGAAAAAAGTGAACTGTTTTTTGAAGGAGTAGTAACGGTTATTTTGCTACTCCTTTTAAACTTGTCGATCGTAGTTCTGATCAATAGTACGATTGCGCATAATCCGGGCCTGCAAAGTGGAATTTTTCAAATTAAACGGTCCATCAAAATTGGCCCGAATAATTATCAACTCTGGAGTTATGAGAATATCTTCATCGGCCTGATGCTGGTGGCAGACGGATTTGTATTGTACTGGCGACTGATTCGGCGCTATAAACAAATGCAATTGCGTCACATTATCAGTGAATTACATTACATTGCTGCTGGGCACTTTGACCACCGGATTGATTTTAATCTGACTGGCGATACCCAACGCGTGGTTGAAAGCGTCAATGCGTTAGTCGATTCAGCGATTCATTCGATGGATGAGGAACGTGAGATTGAACGGTCCAAGGATGCGTTGATCACGAATGTCAGCCACGATATTCGAACGCCGCTGACGTCGATTATCGGCTATTTAGGGCTGATTGAGAATAAGCAGTACCAGTCGAACGAGGACTTGGTCAAATACGCGCATATCGCGTATTTAAAGGCCACTCAGATGAAATCGCTAGTCGAGGACTTGTTCGAATATACAAAGTCACGGCAAACGGAAACGCCGCTTGCGATTTCCAAGCTGAACCTGACAGCGATGTTGGAACAATTGGCGGCGAGTTTTGAATTGGAAGCCAATAAGAAGCATCTGACGATTCAAGTCGAGACGGGACCGCAACCGATTTATTTAGAGGCGGATGCGGAAAAGCTCGGCCGGGTGTTCAGTAATCTGATTACGAATGCGTTCAAATATGGGACGGGTGCCAAAAATATTTTCTTGCAGGCTGAGCAACGTGATGATGAAGTCGTGATTCACGTCACCAACGACGGCAAACGGATTCCGGCTGAATCCCTTGGCCGGCTGTTTGAACGATTCTATCGGGTCGAAGAATCACGTTCCAAAGCGACGGGCGGCTCTGGACTAGGGCTAGCCATCGCTCAGAGTATCGTCGACCATCATGGCGGCTACATTTATGCGCAGAGTGATGATGAGCAGACGAGCTTTGTGATCCATCTTCCTGTGAAGCATGACCACCCATTAACAAAAAAACAGTCGAATATGATAAATTAGCTTGTTTCCATGCACATAATTATTTAAACTAAACATAGCACTCAGGAAAGGGATAATTGAGAAATGAGATTTGCGGGAAAGTTAAAGAAAGTTGTGATTGCCCTCGTTGCGGCGGTCACGTTTAGTACGGCTGGTTTAGGCATTGCAGGCGCTGACTTACAAGCCCAAGCGGCCAGCACACCATCGATTTCAGCGAAAGCGGCCATTGCCGTGGACGCGTCGACTGGTCAGATTCTGTACGACAAGAATAGTACGAAGCCAATGGCGATTGCCTCAATGACTAAGATGTTGAGTACGTACCTCATTCTTAAGGCCATCCACGAAGGCAAGTTATCGTGGAATCAAAAAATTAGTGTCAGCAAGGCTGTCGCTAAGATGAGTCAAAATACGGAATATGCGAACGTGCCATTATTATCAACCAAGACTTATTCCGTACGGCAATTATACAATGCAACTGAAATCTACTCCGCTAACGCCGCCGTTACAGCTTTAGGTGACGCGGTTGCCGGTAGTCCACACAAATTCGTTAGTTTGATGCGGAAGACGGCGAAATCATGGGGCATCACGGATGCAACGATTATTAACGCCAGTGGGTTGACCAACAAGGAAGTTGGGAGCACGATCGGTTACAGTAACGTTTCTGGTAGCACTGAAAACGAAATGTCAGCGCAAGATGTCGCCACCGTTGCCCAAAAATTATTATCCACATATCCTGAAGTGTTGAAGACTTCCAGCATTGCCCACGCCTGGTTTGAAAAGGGTACGAGCTCTGCCACGAAGATGGATAACCGGAACTACATGTTGAAGGGCTTAGTTAAGCACTATTCCGCTTTACCTGTTGATGGGTTGAAGACCGGGACTTCCACTAAGGCTGGGAATGCCTTCACTGGAACGGTCAAGTTCAGCAATGGTAACCGGATCATTACCGTCGTCATGCATGCTGGTGCTGCTAATGACAGTGGGACGGAACGGTTTACGCAAACGGCTGAAATCATGTCGTACGTCTACCACAACTTCACAACCACGACCATCAACAAGAACGGGACGATCAATGGCACCAAGTCAGTTGACGTTCAAGATGGGAAGGCGTTGACTTCGAAGCTGGTCTCAAACAGTAAGGCCACAAAAGTCTACTTGCCAACTGGTTCTGACGCCAGTTCAGTTACCGGCAAGGTCAGCTTGAAGAAGTCCGCAACGACGTCTGGCAAGCTACAAGCACCGGTCAAGAATGGTAAGACGGTCGGGACGGCTAAGTTAAGCCTTAACAAGAAGACCATTCAAGTGGTCGATGGGACGACTAGCAAGACGATGACGGTCAACGTTACCCCTAAGAAGTCCATCGACAAAGCAAACATCTTTGTTCGGATGTGGCGTGGGGTTAAGAGCTGGTTTAACTAGCGCGTTGCGTGATTGAAATTAAAACAAAAAATTAGGCTTTCCGGAAGCAACAGCCAAATGAACGGCTAGCTTGCAGAAAACATGATAATTCGCTCGCTTAGATTGTGATTAGGTCTAAGCGGGCGAATTTTTTTCGGTGGTCGCTAGTGTTCGTAAATAATTAAATTGGGATGAATGATTTAAATCCTGTAATGACTGACAACGCGCAAAGATGTCCGCCCTGTTCCAGCGTTGTCAGCCAGCCCCGGAGGCCGGACTAAGGTACGCATCGGCAGACGAACAGTAATCTAACCTTACCAACATTACAATCCTGTAATAATCCGAGTCGAATTTAGTTAGCATAACTTTCAATCAAATGTATAATTAAACTGAGAGTAATCGTTAAGACGAATGGAGTGGGAAGCTATGAGTGTGTCATTACGCATCGCAACAATGTCGGATTTACCAATTATTGTGGATATTTATAACCAAACGATTCCAAGTCATCAGGTGACTGCTGACCTCAAGCCAGTCACGGTAGAACAGCGGCGGCCGTGGTTTTTGAGTCATACCCCAGAACACTATCCGATGTGGGTCGTGATTAACGATGATTTAGTGATTGGTTGGGTCAGTTTATCGCCATTCTACGGGCGCGCGGCCTACGCGAAGACCAGTGAAATCTCTGTCTATTTGGATCGTAGCGTTCAAGGAAAGGGCCTGGGTGGTCAAGTGCTGGCATTGATTCCAGAAAAGCTACCAGCACTGGGGTTAACGGCGATTGTCGCGTACATTTTTTCAAGCAATATGGCCAGCATTAAACTCTTCAAAAAATTTGGCTATGAACAGTGGGGCTTTCTGCCAGCGGTCGCTGAATTGGGTGGTCGGCCGAATGACTTAGTGATTTTGGGAAAACATTTTAAGTAAAAAATATCGATGGAATCGCTTACATACGTTGAAAAACTTAACAAGGTGTAGGATTGCTATAAAAAACATGTTAAAATTAAGTTCGAGTGTCTAAGTAGTTCGACGCTCAACATTGTTGCTAGAATTCTTTACTGGTATGGTACTGGAGGCATTCTTGGTGAAAAAGAACGAGCCAAATTGGTTAGTGGTATTGCGGACTGTGATGCCACTTGGGCTTAGCTATATCCCCATCGGGTTAGCGTGTGGGGTGCTACTGCATGCGGCCGGGTTCAACCATCTACTGACGGCGTTAATTTCGGTAATGGTCTTTTCCGGTGGCGCCCAATTTTTAATTGCATCGATGCTGACAATCAATGCACCGATGACAACCATTATTTTGATGATGTTTTTCTTGGAGTTACGGTACGCCTTATTAGGTTCCAGCCTATCGCGCTACTTAAAAGGGCAATCGCTACCGTTTATTTTTACGTTTGCGTTTTCGATGAATGATGAAAACTACGCGGTCAACTACTTAAAGTTTGCAACCGACAAGCATTGGAAACCATCACAAGCACTGTTGGTCGAACACTATTCGTTACTATTCTGGACCGTCAGTAACATTGTCGGGAGTCTGATTGGCAGTGCCCTGACGATTAATCTCCAAGTGGTCGATTTTGCGTTAACGGCGCTATTTATTTATATGGCAATTATGCAAACTAAGAGTCGTTTGATCATCTTAGTCGCAATTTTGTCTGGCGTTTTAACGATCGGGTTCCTAGTCTTGATGAAGAGTACGTTGGGCTTAGTGGTTTCGACGTTACTCGCATCATTGACCGGTTACTTTATTGAACGTTACTTGTTAGCACATAAGCCAGAAAGTCATTTACTCTATAAGGTTCACGATCCCACTGGCCCAGCAGCCATGGAAGAATCTGACAAGTAGGGCACAGAGGGGTTTTTCTTATGCAATCAGTCAGCTCAATGAGTAGTATGGACCATTTTTGGTTGGTCATTTTTTGTGCGTGTGTGGCCTTTATTCCACGCTTCTTTCCGTTACTGTTCTTTACGAAGCGGAAAATTCCAGAATGGTTTAACGAGTGGATGCGGTTCGTACCCGTTTCACTGTTTACAGCGCTCGTTGTCAAAAGCGTCTTCATTGATAGTAAGTACGCGGTGATTACTTCGGGTAATCTGGGTATGATTATTTCAGCGATTCTCGTTGGATTTGTTGCCTACCGAACGCGTTCGATGACGTTGTCGGTGGTGATCGGCTTAGTATCGGTGATGGTGTTCGTGTTGTTAATTCATATATGATGTTAGTTGGAACTGGGATGATCCGGTTCTTTTTTATTATCGTGGCCGTATGAAACTTGATTTAAAATGCTCGTGAGGAGGCGTGTTAATGACGTGGCTATTGGTATTTCTACCGGGACTATTAGCGGGACTAGTCCAAGGCTTGACTGGCTTTGGCGCAGCAATCGTCATGATGATTTTCCTGCCGCAACTCTTTTCAATTGCGCAAAGTGCGGCAGTTGCTGGCGTGATTATGGCGGCAAGCGTGCTGACCTTAGTCTGGCGAAATCGACACCATATTCATTTACGCCAAATCGTAATCCCGTTTATCATCTACGCGAGTGTGGCGGCCTATTCAGTGCATCTCGGTCAAGAACTGGACGTGCAACTATTACGCCGACTACTCGGGGCTTTGTTAGTGGCATTAGCGATTTACTTTAGTCTAAGCAAACGCGCCGCCACTCAGGTCTATCCATGGTGGCTAGCCGGGATCTTTATGATTATTTCAGGCTTTTTCAATGGCCTGTTTGGCATCGGTGGTCCTTTGATGGCGCTATATTTCCTGTCATTGGCGGATACGACAGCCGATTATTTGGGCAACTTACAAACGTTTTTCTTAATTGATGTCATTTATATTTCGACGGTACGGGTGCTCAACGGTATTTTGACACCGGTTCTGATTCCAAATATCTTAATTGGAATGGTCGGCGCGGTCATTGGAACTGCGATTGCGGCACGCATCTTACCGCATTTACCGATGAAAACGGTGCGCCACTTGATTTATTTGTTTATTGGATTGAGTGGGAGCTATTATCTGTTTATTTAGTACCACCACGGCAAGTAAAAAAAGCGACTGATTCAAAGCAACCGACCTTACGCTATGTACGCTAGGTCGTCACTTGAATCAGTCGCTTTTTTGGTTCGTACGCAATAGTTGATGGTTGGCCATTTTCGGGTTACCACCAATCAGTCGCGTATCCTGTTTTGGCGCCAGAATCGCTGTAGTTGGTAATCAAGTCAAAAACTTATTCACTGACAGCAGATATTTTAATGGGAATCCAGCTGATTAACCACTGCTAATCTTCGGCGGTAATGGTGCCAAGACCGTATTGGTAGAGTAGTTCGTCAGTGCGGTTCAGATCGTAGCGCTGGCTGAGTGCAAAGATAATCAGCGCGTCCCATTCATCCTTGGCGTACAACACGGCATAGCCGGTTCGTTTGAGCATCGTGTTGAGCTCGGTCAGTGAAAGCCTGAATCCGAAGCCTAACGCAATCATGCGTGCCCGGTTGGGGCGGCGTTTGCCATCAAAATACTGGTAGCCAATCGATGGCGTCAGATTAGCTTGCCGGATGACCTGACTTTTAGTGACCTGCTTAACTTGAATCAGCTCAGCAAGGTATTCAGCTGGGTTGGTACGGATGAAACTGCTGGCCATATTTGTCATAAATTGATCGGCCTCACTTGCTTGTTTGATTTCGTTGAAAAGTTCACTCGTTTCACGTTCTGTCACGGCTGGCCCCCCTAATACGTGTGGTTTGATTAGTATTAGTTTACCAGAGATTATTGTAATTTAAAGGTCAAATGACGGTCACTGAAGTAACTCGGGGTATAAATCAATTCAACGGTCCCGTTCGTTTTGGACTGACCAGTCATGGTTCCGCTGACGGTCCCACCAGCGGTCAAATCGCCACTATCGAGTTGGTCGTGAGCGTCGATGTTGATTTCATCCAAACTGGTTTGGTTACCAGCAGCTTTGATTTTGAAATCGTAAGGATTGTATGAAATTTTGTCGGAACCGGTGTTTTTGATTTTTACCGTTACGGTATAGAACTGGTCGCCCGTTTTGGGCTGGGACTCATTCAAAGTCGTCGCCGTTTTAACATCGGTTACCGTGACCTGAACGTGATCGATGGTGGCCGTTTCGCCAACTTTGTAAACGCTCTTGGTCGTGGCCTTTTTTGAACTGGCCTTCTGACTGGTGGCCTGGTTAGTATTGGAGCTAGTTGTGTCGTCGGGCGAGTTGACGATGCCAATGACGATAAAGGCGCCCAGGGCAATGAGTACCCAGACCCACCAACGTTGATACCATGATTTGCTTGTTTTCATATACTTGACCTACTTTCTTAGTGCTAAGCCGCCTGCGATGACAATCAATAGGCCGCTTAAAATTCCAAAGGCGCTAACGAAGACGAAATTAAGAATTCCGCATGCGATAATTAACCAGCCCATTAAGACGTGGTTGCGATTGATCAGGATGCTCAAAACGATGGCTAATGCGGAGACCAGAATACAACCGAAGCCGAGATTGCTAACACCGGCGCTACCGCTGGCTTCGAGGGCGCTACCGATACCGCCAATCGTCATGGCGAGCAGTCCGGCGATGATACCGAAGATGCCGCCAATGATGCCGAGAACTAATTCGGCCGTCCGAGAGCGGGGTGCGGATGCAGTGAGATCAGTTTGACTATTTTTTGACATTGTAATTCCTCCAAAAGTATGGTTATGATAAGTATTGATAAATTAAGTAAAAAGGGGGGCCGGCGGTTGTTACCAATTGTGCAGGCGATGCAATTATTGAGCGAAGCGGGCTACGAACCATTGGGGCCGTTGTTGCCAACACGCGAATTTCCATTATTAGTTAAAAAGCAACAAGTGGTGTCCGTCGCTAAAATCGTACGTGCAGACAATCTACCTGTCTTGCAACGACTCAAGCAGCAACCGGTTCCCCGGATGCCCCAGATTGAGGCGTTATTAACGCGGCCAGACTGTGTTGTCAGTATCGAAACACTGATCAACGGACAGACGTTGGCTGATCAACTGCGAACCCAAGGGCCATTTTTCCCTGAAATGACGGCCCAGGTCGCAACCGAACTGTTACAAACTTTACAAGCGCTAGCTGACCGCGAGATCGTGCATCGCGACTTAAAACTAAGCAACGTGATGTGTTATCGCGACCACTATTACTTGATTGACGTGAATGCAGCCCGCCAGCACCATGCCGCCCAAGACGCAGATACCCGCTTACTCGGGACGAGTGGCTTTGCGGCGCCTGAAAACTACGGGTTTGCTCAGACCGACCAACGAAGTGATATTTACTCGTTAGGCGTCGTTTTGAACTGCTTGTTAACCGGGCAGGAACCCCACGGCCCGTTGGATAAAGCGAGCCGCACTGCGGATGAGGTCTGGGGCCCGATTATTGCTCGCGCGACCGCACTGGACCCAGATCAACGTTACCAGAGCGCCACGGCAATGTTGGCCGCTATCCCTGGTCAGCCAACGTCGGTAAGTCCTAAGTCTGAGCCAGATGTTTCAAAGCAGCAGGGGGTCCAAGTCCAGCTAGCTGCCAAGTGGCAATACCACCTACAGCGTGGATTGGTGATCACGTTATGGGTTATCTATGGTATTATGATGCTCGCTTTAATTAGTGCTGGTTGGGACCAGCCTACCGTTGCCGGCAAAATTAACTTCTGGATGAGCGGCTTTTTGATATTCGTTGCGCCAGTAATTGCACACTCTTGGAATCGTTGGCTCAAACAACAGTGGTCGTCCAAGCAATGGTCCCGTTACCGTTGGTGGCTGCGCGTTGCCGAGACGGTCGCCATTTTGGCGGGGATCAGTTATCTTGGATAATGTACATCGGTTGGTTAACCATTCGCTAGTACGTTAATTATCATAATCGTTACGATGACAAAAGGCTTATGCAAAATGCATAACTGTTGATTCGTGTCACTTGGGGCTGTTGATGACTGCATCAGTCCAAGTTCCCTTGGACCTGCAAGTTGAGGTGATGACTGGTCATTGCGCGTAAGTTGTGGTTATAGGAAGTCACTGGGTAAGCCTTGCTAGCAAAAATCCGTTTAATACGCGTTGTGCTAGTTATTTTTTAGCATTAATCATGATTAAATCATGCCAGTTGGTGGATTCCTGTTCGTCAGCCGGTGCGCGCCTTAGTCCAACTTTCGGAGCTGGCTGACAACGCTGGAACAGGGCGGACATCGATTTGAACTCACGCAGAGGCCCACTGCGCAATTTCAAATACGAGTCTTCTTCTAGCCCGGGAAGACCACCCGGACAAGAAGAATTTCGCCCTTGAGCATTGTCAGCCAGCCCCTCCAGTTGGGAACCCGCTCGAATGGCAGATGAACCACCTATCTGGGTGCAATTGACCACCTAACATTAGATGCCTGGTCCTTCAGGAAAACTGTGAGTCAGAACCAACGATTCCTAGGCATTAAGGTAGTGGTTCCTATTCAGTCTGACCCGAACACGTTTCGACAATATTGCATAGAACGTGGAAGACCAGTATTTAAGACGTGGGCTGTCGGCTTAAATCTGCGTCCATTGTGTTCCAGCGTTGTCAGAAATGCCTGTATGCCGGCGTAGGACGTAGATTCGCTGCAAGTTTACTGTTTCCAGCGGGTCTCAGCTGGCTGCTTTTGAACTTAAGAGTTGACATGATTTAATCATGATTCATGACAAATTAACCATCATAATGCGTCGGTTAATATAAAAGGCCAGCTGTCCTAGTACTTTAGGCCGCTAGTAAATTATGTAAAATTCAAAGTTCGGCTAGTTATCCACAACTAGCCGAACTTTTTTACGTTCTAGTGGTATTTTGAGATGGTAATAATGGTGAAAAAGCTTAATTTTCTGAAAATTTGAAGTCGATAACCAATTTATGTTACAATACCAATCGTTGCGTTAATAATTAAAATATATGTAAATTGATATAAGAAAGGAATATTAACCGAATGGATTTGGAACATAAGACGAGTTGGCGTTACCTGCTGGGCTGGACATTTATCTTGCTAATGGTAGCGAGTGCCACCTATTTGCATGACGTGGAAGTTATTTTACCGGAGATTGGGGCCTTGACGGCGGGAACGTGGATCTATCGCAAGGCGGACTGGACACGGCAACCCAGTAAATTATTCTTGGCGCCATCCGGAACGGCGGTCATCGGCTTCTTAGTCAACCGCCTGCCAACCGATTATCCAATCAAAGTTCTGATTGGCGTGCTGTTGATGTTGCTACTATTAAAGGGGCTGAGATCCAACCTTGCGCCAGCCTTTGCAACCGGGCTATTGCCAATCATCATTAACGCCACCCACTGGTCATTCATTGTCGCGATTTTCTTTTGGACGCTGAGTCTGATGGTTGGTGTTCGATTGCAACAGCGACAACCTACAATTCAGTCGGCACCGGCCACAGCTAATTGGTGGCAAATGCTGGGCTTTAGTTGCCTCGTACTCCTCTGGGTCAGTATCGTGTGGTTCGTGGGCCAACCGCAGATGGCCGCGATTCCACCAGTTATTGTGGTTTTCTTTGAGGCGACCCAGCAGCCGGATTATTCGGCGAAACTCGCTATTAAACAGTGGGTCGCATTGACCGTTGCAGCGGCGATTGGCGTTGGCGTGCACTTACTGGTCGCTTCGTGGCTACTGACGACGGTATTGACCATGCCGTTAGTGTACGTGCTATTGTTAGGCTTACGGCTTAAATTGCCAGCTGCCTATGCGTTTCCACTGTTAGCCTTAGTGCTGCCAACAGAGATGTTCAATAAGTTACCGTTGTCGGCGGCACTGGCCGCAGCCTTCTTCTTAGGGGCACTGTTAGCGTACCAGCGCGTATTGGGCTGGGTACGTGCGGTGGTTACTGAAAATTAACGGAAAGCATTCTGAAAATGGGCCATCAGAAGTTTGGTGGTTTCATGAAAAAAGGGACGCTGTGAACTTTATCGGTTGATTACGCGTACAATGTGTCAGGGACTTAGGATCAACTTAGTTCTGCCTCAAACCGACTCTAGACGCGGTTAGTTCCTCTGATAAACGAATTAAGCTAGCAATCAAGCAAAAAGAGTATAGTGACGGCGCGCCAGCAATAGCAAGCCGCGCACAATCAACAGATTAATTCGCAATTATACGACTGAATGATAACTAACGACAAAAAACAAGCGCTCAGAATTTATAAAATTCTGAACGCTTGTTTTAAGCTTCATTAAGCATTTTTATTGATACGGTTGTCCGCATACATGTACTTCCGGGTCATTGGTAAGTTCCGTGATGAAGCACCCTTAGTAACCAGGTACTGCATGACATCGATGTTACCAGATTGGAAGGAAGCGGCGCAGGCTTGGAGATAGAGATCCCACATCCGCGTGAAGCGGACGCCCATCTTTTCTTCGATTGCGGCACGTTTGGCATTGAAGTTTTCGTCCCAGATTTCAGTGGTCCGTTGGTAATGCCGCCGTAACGTTTCAACATCAGCGACTTGTAAGCCGGCTTCAACGATGTGTTGGAGGTTTTCAGTCATCCCAGGAACGTAGCCACCTGGGAAAATATACTTGTCTAACCAACCGTTAGTCGCGCCACCTTGTTGCCGGGTGATTCCGTGCAGTAAAGCAACACCGTCGTCTTTAAGGTAGTGGTTGACGCGTTCGAAGTACATTGCTAAGTTGTCCTTACCAACGTGTTCAAACATACCAACACTGGTAATGTAATCAAAGGTTTCATCGCCTAATTCACGGTAATCTTGTAACCGCACTTCGGCAACATCGCTCAAGCCTTCATCTTGGATGCGCTTGGCAACTAAGTTATATTGTTCTTGAGAAAGGGTGACACCAACGACTTTCAGGCCATATTCCTTCGCAGCCGTAAGCATCAAGGTTCCCCAGCCACAACCGATATCAAGCAGCGTCTTGCCAGGTTGTGGGTTGAGCTTTTGGATGATATGGTGCACTTTGTGAATTTGCGCTTCTTCCAACGTATCCGTATCGTGTTTGAAGTAAGCACAGGAATAGGTCATGGTTGGGTCAAGCCACATCTTGTAGAAGTCGTTACCAACGTCATAATGGCTCTGAATATCTTGTTGGCTCTTCTTTTCAGAGTGCGATTGTTTAGGCATGAACCGTTTGAATTTGGAATTGTTGAAAAAGCTTTCTGCCGATTCGTAGGCGGATTCAATTAATTTCTGAATACTGCCGTCAATTTCAATTTTGCCATCCATGTAAGCTTCACCAAGTGCGATGGATGCATTCTTAGTGATGTCGCGCATTGGAATGGCTTCTTTAAATGTCACCGTTACTTCTGGTGTGCCCTCACCATAAGTTTCACTACTACCATCCCAGTAGTTCACTGTGACGGGAATATTGAATGAGTGGCTCAAAAGGGTGTGGTAAAAAGTTTTCTCTAGCATTGCAATAAGGATCCTTTCTTCGTAAAATACATTAATTATTATACGCCTATGAAAATGGTTTTGTAAGCACAACGAATCGCGAGGTTGTTTGCAAACATGGTATAATAAATTAATTGGAAAATCAGCTAATGGGGGTGTCGTGATGAAGAGATGGATGTGGATCGTGTTTGCGGTAATTATCGCCGTGGGGGTCGGTAGTTACTCTTACACACGTTACCGGTTGCAAGAAGAATCCTATGCTGATGAGATGCGGACGGGTGAACGGGCGCTGAAAAATCACGATTATTCGTTGGCTGAGACGAGTTTTACACACGCCTCGCGGACACGGGCTAGTAACGCGACAGCTCAGCGCTATTTGACACAGACGCAGACTTACGTGGATGGGACGCAAGCGATGAACAATCGGAAGTTTAGTGCGGCCAAACAAGACTTTACGACCGTTAAGACGACCAAACACGGGTCAACGACTTTGATTCAGCAGGCCCGCGAACAGTTGACTTTACTGCAGAAGATTCAGGATAAACGTAAGACGTATCAGGAACAGTATCAGCAAGCCTTGACGCTGAACAAGGCAAATGAGTTTACCGACTCGAACGTTGTGATTGCAACCTTATTGAAAGACAAAACGTTTAAGCAGCGGTATTATCAGGATATTCGTAAGAACGTGTTGACACTCCGTAAACAAAATAACGCTTCACTTAAAACGTTGACGGGATCAGCGCCAGCTTTGCCAAACACGGCGCAATCGATTGCCGGGACGAGCAGTGCACAATCAGCGACGGCTCAAAATGGTCAGGCTAAGCAAAATTCGCAGGCTAGCTCAAGCTCGTCGTCAACGACGGCACCCGTGACTAATGGGGCTTCGGGTACCACTAGTTCGAGTGCAAATTCTAGTAGCAATCAGATTCAAGCGACCCGGGCAGAATTGAATGAACAGGGCGTAGATGCCAGCCAGTATAGTGATGCTGAGATTCAGGCCATTATTCAGCGTGCGGCGGCACAACACTTGTCCTTAGCCCAGGCGGTCAAAACGATGAATCAGTCGTCGGACCAGATCCAGGCAACGCGCGATGAGCTATCACAAGCTGGTTTTGATGCTAGTCAGTACACGGATGCCCAGATTGAAGCGATTTTGCAGCAGGCAAGTTCACAGCATATGTCGATCGCGCAAGCGGCAAAATCGTTGCAGTGATATAAGCAAAATAATAGCGGTATGGAAGCTCAATTAACAATCATCGATAAAACACCTACTTTTAGGTGTGAATCGGTGATTTTTTTATAAAAACTGTTATAGAATGTAGGAGTAAGGACGGAGTGTTTCCGTTCATTACGGTTTGTTTTACGGGGGCGGTCATTTTATATCGGTATTGACCTTTTTTTAACGGATATATGTCAAAATAGGTATAAAAATGACTATTTTGTGTACTATTTTTGTTTGATGCTATAGAATATTAACAGATTAGGGGGTTAAGGTGCCCGTTGACCAGTGGATTAATGGCAGGCCCAATCAGCGTGATTCGGCAAAGTAATCCGGATGTCAACGGTGGACATCGAGATTCAGTATGATTATTAATAAACATGTGATGCGCAGTACGAATGAGAAGCAAGTTCTGCAGCAGGTTATTAACGAAGGACCTATCAGCCGGAGCCAAATTTCACGGAACCTGAGTTTGAATAAGGTAACGGTATCAGACATTTATAACCAATTACTTCGCACCCAGTTCATTAAGGAGATTGGTTGCGGGGTCAGCACGAAGAACGGTGGCCGTAAGCCGGTAATGGCCGAGTTGAACGTCAACTACGGCTTCGTGGCAAGTATTGATATGTCGGCCGACGCCATCAAATTGATGTATTCCCGTTTGAACGGGAAAATCCTGCACTTCCAAAGCTTCAAGACCAGTGATATGACGTTAACGGATGTCATTGACCTGATTGAAGATCAACTACGGAATGTTGACGACTACGGCACGATTCATGGCTTAATGGGGGTTGCAATCGCGCTGGATGGCATTATCTATGAAAATAAGATTTTAAAGACGCCAATCAAGGGCCTGACCCACTTTGATTTAGCGAAGTACTTGCGGGATAAATTACGGATCCCAGTGGTACTGGAAAAGAAAGCTAACTTAACGGCCGTATTTGAACGGGATTTCCACGACAACGAAATCTTTGATAACGTGGTTTCCATCGTCGTTCGCGACCAAATTCATGCGGGTATCGTGGCTGACTCACGGCTTTACTCTGGACATGAGGGTGAAGCTGGCGAAGTCGGGACCGCGTTATTAGAGGACCGGCGTGTCGAGAATCACATGGCGTCCTACAATGATTATGCGTCCGAAAAGGCCTTGTGGGCACGGCTCAAGGAAATCAAACAGGTGGACCGGCTCGATTTGACGACGGTCAAGCATGATTATATCAATCATAATAAAGAAGTGACGGCAGTCTTTGATGACTTCGTTTACTACCTGTCCAAGGTGATTGCCAACGTTTCCACTGCTTTCGCCCCGGACGTGGTGGTCTTAAATACGACGGTCTTGGAAATTTTGCCACAACTACTGACGGATATTCGTGACAACACGGCGAAATTGACGTCACCAAGTCGGCAGGTGCCAATCATTGCGACGAAGAATGTGCAATCCGCCGCGCTATTGGGTGGCGCGTCGGTTATCATTCATCAAGCGTTAGGTTTGGAAAGCTTAAAAATGCAGTTCTCATGAGTAATCAAGTGTCCATTTAAACGAACGCGTGAAGTTTATCAGGTGATTAGTGATAAACTTTACGCGTTTTTTATCGGAACGTTACAGCCTTTTGATGTTTATTAGGGCCGCTTTCCGTTAAAATGGACGTATGGGATAGCAGAGGGGTGGATTTTGTGGAATTTTGGTCGCAACTAATTCGAAATGTGCGTTGGCGGCGTGCGTTCGTATTAGCGCTGATTGTGTTAACACTGTACTTAGCTTCAAGTATGATGAGTATCATACTATTAACGTTTATCTTTACTTTTTTGGTGACGCGACTCGTTCGGGCCATTCGGCGATGGGTCAAACTACCGCCGACGCTGATTGTGATCGTCATCTATGCGCTCGTGATATTGGGCATTTATTTTGCGGTATCGATCTACTTGCCGCAATTGATCAAGCAGACCTTTTTGACTTTTGAATCGGTCTACCGTTTCTATCAGAATCCGTCGCATGACACGAACCAATTGTTGACGTGGGTCACGTCGTATTTCCAAGAATCTGACTTACTTAAACAACTGAAGGGCGGGATCTCAGTTGTTTTCCAGTACATTACCAATATCGGTAACATGGGATTGACGTTCTTCCTGTCCTTTATTCTGAGCTTCTTCTTTACAATTGAAGATCACCAGATGCGGGTCTTTACAAAGCGTTTTTTGACGAGCACGTTTGGTTGGTTCTTCCAGGATGTCTATTTCTTCGCCAAAAAGTTTGTGAACAGCTTTGGCGTCGTCTTGGAAGCACAGTTCCTGATTGCCATCGTGAATACGGTGATTACCGTGGCGTTCATGGCAATCTTGAAAATGCCGCAACTGATTAGTTTAGGTTTGATGATTTTTATTCTCAGTCTGATTCCGGTCGCCGGTGTGATCATCTCAGTCGTCCCACTGAGCCTGATTGCCTATTCGGTCGGCGGTTTACGCTACGTCGTTTACATGCTACTGATGATTCTCGTGGTGCACGCGCTGGAAGCCTACGTGTTGAATCCGAAGTTCATGTCGAGTCGGACGGAATTACCGATTTTTTACACGTTCGTCGTCTTACTGGTGAGTGAACGCTTATTCGGGGTCTGGGGACTGATCGTCGGTGTGCCGATTTTTAACTTTATTTTAGATATTATCGGTGTGAAACCGGTTCATCGACCGCGCCCCAATATTAATCTGAAAAAAACGATTACTTTCCACCCGGATTCTGAAAATAAGCACTGATATTGTTTTGATTTTTCGCTTTTTCAGTGTAAAATAGGGTGAGTAAATAACTTAAGAAAGAGGTCATTAACTGCTATGGCAAAATTAGTATTGATTCGTCACGGTCAAAGTGAATGGAACTTATCTAACCAATTTACTGGTTGGGTTGACGTTGATTTAAGCGAAAAGGGTGTTGAAGAAGCTAAGGCTGCTGGTCAAAAAGTTAAAGAAGCAGGCTTACAATTCGATTACGCCTTCACTTCAGTTTTGACTCGTGCCATCAAGACTTTGCACTATGTTCTTGAAGAATCCGACCAACTTTGGATTCCTGAAACCAAGACTTGGCGTTTAAACGAACGTCATTATGGTGCATTACAAGGATTGAACAAGAAGGAAACCGCTGAAAAATACGGTGATGACCAAGTTCATATCTGGCGTCGTTCATACGATGTTTTACCTCCATTATTGAGTGCCGATGATGAAGGCTCAGCTGTTAACGATCGTCGTTACGCTGACTTAGACCCTAACATCGTCCCTGGTGGTGAAAACTTGAAGGTTACCTTGGAACGCGTTATGCCTTTCTGGGAAGACCAAATCGCACCTAAGTTATTAGATGGCAAGAATGTAATCATTGCTGCCCATGGTAACTCATTACGTGCTTTGAGCAAGTATATCGAACAAATCAGTGATGATGATATCATGAACCTTGAAATGGCTACTGGTGAACCAGTTGTCTATGACTTTGATGAAAAGTTAAAGGTTCTTGGCAAGGAAAAGTTAGGCAAATAATTTAATAGTTATTTACTGATTTTGGAGCACTCCGCTGTCTCAGGGGAGTGCTTTTTTGGGCGCTGAGGTCGGATAACGTGTGATGGGGTTGGCAGTTGGTGGCAAATGGACACTGGTTGCTGAATTGAAAACTAGGACCTAGGCTTCATAATTGTTTTCAAATTGCCGTGTTATGATGGATGTGGTAGCTGGATGATTGGCGCCGAACGTCAGATTGTTTAACCATTTATTAGATAGATCAACGATGTCCGTTAGACTTTTGTGGCTAGGATAACACGGTTAGCCACAAATAGCTTTATTAGCCAAGGACAAATGAATTGTGGATAAGTCCAAGAATTAAACATTTGAATACGAATTCGGTACAACAAATAAGAATAATTGTTAATAACATCGCCTATTTGTGGGTAAGTTAATCATTATCTGGGGATAAGCGGTGAAAAAGATGAAAATTGTAGTTAATTAAATTATCTACAGTGCATAACTTTTACGGCATAGAAGTTATCAACAAGTTTGTTAGTTAAGAAGAGAAATTGATTGCGGGGTTAAGTGGAAAAATGAGTGAAGCAACAAGTGAGGTAACACAACGTGAAATGGTTCGGATTATCAGTCAGTTCCGGAAGCAAGGTTTCAAAGGAAACTATCTGAGTTTTCAACATGTCGCTGATGAAGGCGCATCGTACTTCGTTGTGATGGGCGATGAAAATAACGGTAATCAAGGGTTGTTTAAGATTGACTTGTTGACTGGTGAAATTGCGTTTCAGTACATGTTAGATGAAGACCATGTCGTAAGTTCAAAATAATAAGTTTCTGGAGACACAATGACCGAGTCTGGTTGTTGTGTCTTTTCTGTTATTAAATTGGCCTTTACTTCATCACCAAAATTAGAGCTAGCCTTTTAACAGCATTATTCGTATAATTATCTTTGTCTATTCCCGCAAAAGATGAGATTGTTGAACATTCACTTAATTTAAGGAGTTAATCATGAATTTTGTTTTTGATATCGATGGTACGTTAAGTTTTGATGGTCGGACTATCGCCCTACCCATTACACAGGCACTAACCTACTTAATTCGAGCGCACCATAAAGTTGTCTTTGCGTCTGCTCGACCAATTCGCGACTTACTTCCCATTATCCCAGAATTTGAGCATCAGCCCTTAATTGGTGGTAATGGTGTTATGACCCGGGTTTCAGAAAAGTTATCCGTTCTCCAACCATTACCACCCGCTGCTGTTCAACAATTGAAGCAGCTCATAGAAATTCATCACTTAGATTATGTTATGGATGGCACGTGGAATTATGCCAGTCAAGTTTCTACTGACAATCCAATTTTACGTCAACTTGATCCTCAACGGTTGGCCCAACGCCAACCATTAGCTTCTTTAAATGATCCGGTTAAAGTTATTTTATTAAATCTAGCTCCAGTACTGCGAGCAAGAATCAAGCGATTATTAATAACACTAGATCTAGTCGTCATTGAACATAGTGGTGAAGGAAGCTTGGACATCACTGCCCAAGGAATTAATAAGGCCCACGCTTTGGCTAATATTGGTTTTGAACACTATATTGCTTTTGGCAATGATGAAAATGATCGAACCATGTTAGGTTGTGCCCGGCAAGCAGTTTGGATTACTAGTAAACCCGAATTAGCACCCGTCCCCCAAGCCATAATATGCCCCCCAGATGCTGAATCCATAGCAGCACTAATTTCAAACTTAAGTGATAGAAACGACTGCCGTGTTGAGTAGAGCAGTAATCCATTAAACATTTATTCATTGTTTTGACTGAAAAAGCAACAGAAGTAACACAAGTGAAATGATTCGAATTATTGGCTTGTTCCGGAAGCAAGGATTTAAAGGTAATTACCTGAGTTTCCAGCACGTCGTCGATGAAGTGGCCACATATTTCGTTGTCATGGGTGACGAGAACAATGGGAATCAAGGGTTATTTAAAGCCAACCTGTTGACTGTTTTTTGAAGCACTTCGCTGTCTTATGAAGTGCTTTTTTTCACAGTCGTTTCGATAGCTGATTCCCTGTATCCTGTCGTTTGTTAAGCATTCGGTTGTTAGATTTGAGCAGTAATTAAATGTGAATTCTATTTCAGAAAATGTGTGGTAAATATAAGAATAATGTCTATGTAATCGGTTATTTGGAGCTTGCCATAGCGATTGCGAAGTCCGCATTTTATAAGTCCTGAGTGCATTTTAATATTTATTTATCTTTTTTGAGCATTCATGAAAAGCGGGGATTTAACATTCTTATGTGCAAGAGTTATAAAATGACAAAATCCTAAAACATCCTCTGACAGCCTTTACAGATGGTGGAAGTTGCATCATCATCTTGTATTCATGTTGCTATCGAGCTGCTCTGACCAGTTAAAGTCATTGGTTTACTCTACTTGCTGTTTTGATATGGAAAGCAAAAGCGGCTCTCAGACAATCGGGTACGTTCCATAGTTCATCGAGAAAAGTACGTGACAATCTCCTCAGGATGACATATTTACTTGATAATTTTTTCATGAATATATAAAAAATGTTGTTAAAACGTTGATGTGACAAGGCTTCTAAATCGTTGACAAGGGCTACTTGTCTCCGATAAAGTTATCGTGTCATAAAGAAAATGACGAAGGCCAAGCGATTCTGCACACCGAGGAGAGGCGAGAATTCAGCATGGACATAAACAACCCACAGCCGCTACGAGGAAAGCAACCGGTCTTAGTTAATACAGACGTGTAAGTGCAGAAGTTTCGTGTGAACTGGCAGGATTTTTTGACAATTTGGGGGAGAAAAAATGGCAATTTTAGTTTTAGGTGGCGCCGGATATATCGGCTCTCACACTGTTGATTATTTAGTAGAAAAAGGGAACAAGGTTGTTGTTATTGACAATCTTGTGACAGGACATCAGGAAGCAGTTCATCCAGATGCAACTCTTTATCGCGGCGATGTACGGGATAAAGCGTTTCTGGACAATGTATTTGATGAAGAAGATATCACTGGTGTAATCCACTTTGCAGCTTTTTCAGTGGTTCCAGAGTCGATGGTCAAACCGTTAAAGTATTTTAACAATAACACGATTGGTATGATCACGTTGCTGGAAGTCATGCAAGCACATGGTGTTAAGCGAATTGTATTCTCTTCAACGGCTTCAACCTATGGGACGCCTGAGCGTATTCCAGTGGCTGAGAGCGATGTTCAAAAGCCAATCAACCCTTATGGGGCAAGTAAGCTCATGATGGAAGAAATTATGCATTGGGCCGATATTGCCTATGGCATTAAATTTGTCGCATTGCGCTACTTCAATGTTGCTGGTGCGAAATTAGATGGCAGTATTGGAGAAGACCATGGCCCTGAGACTCATCTGGTTCCAATTATTATGCAAGTCGCACAGGGGACGCGCCCAGAATTACAAATTTTCGGCGATGATTACGACACGGCTGACGGGACCAATGTACGTGACTATGTGCATGTCATTGATTTGGCAGATGCACATATGTTGGCGTTGAATTATTTGAATGAAGGAAACGACAGTACGGCCTTTAATCTCGGTTCTTCAACTGGCTTTTCTAATCGGCAAATTTTAGAAGCTGCACGTGAGGTCACTGGACGCGAAATTCCTGCTAAAGTTGGTCCGCGGCGGGCGGGAGATCCAGATACATTAGTTGCGGCCAGTAGTAAGGCCCGGGATGTATTAAAATGGACACCACGTTATGATGATGTTCATGAAATTATTCGGTCCTCATGGCTTTGGACGCAGAAGCACCCACAGGGATACTCAGATTTTAAATAGATAAATTGTTGGCGCATTATTCAGTTGAACAATGAATGATGCGCCTTTTTAGGTACGGCAATAGCCCCCCAAAATAAGTGATACTATACTCCATTAATACCAAATTAAAGCCCCCACGGCACCAATTAAATACCCACATTGAATCAGACAAATACGGCCAAGTAACTGACGTAAGGTAACTCCCAGCGCCATTTGACAAAGAAAATCAGGCGAGGTACGATAGCTACATAAAAAAATGATTAGTTTGTAGTTAAAAATAGATTAATATAAGCTGAGCTGAACTAGTGATTTTCTAAAAAAGGCTTTCGTCGTTTAAAGTGGGTGAGTCATGAATAATATTTTTGCGAAGTACCTAAACAAAAGTGTGTTTTATTATTTATCGGGAACGTTCATCAACAATATTGGCAACGGGATTTTTACCTTGATTACCAGTAAAATTATTTATGATCAGACCAATTCCGTTGCGATGATTGGGTTGATCATTATTATTCAAAATGTGATTGCCAGTTCCTTTAACCTCATCGCCGGGCACATTGCGGATCAACTGAGCGCGAAGAAAATTTCAATGATTGCGGACATTGTGCAAGGCGCCGCTGTCTTAATCAGTTTGCTGTTAATCAACACCAGATTCCGGTTGGCGGCACTGTTGACGACCATGATTCTAATTAACTTAGCACTGCCGTTTTTCCGAGCAGCCAATTTTAAAAATGTTGCTGAAATCAAACGTGGCTCACTTGAATTGTCATCCCTGAATGCGATCAGGAGCTCCTTGAATCAAGGTGGGCAGTTGATTGGTGTCGCACTCGCCACACCGTTTATCTACTATAGTTGGTATGAGAGTGCATTACTGATTAATATGATTACTTTCTTCATTTCGGCCTGCTGTACCGCCCGGATTGAAGTTGTGATCGCTAACGATGTCGAGGCGACCGTCCAAACGGCGAACGATAATCTTATTAAAGACTGGATCGTGTTTATCGGCTTCCTGAAGCGGAACTGGGTTATTCTAGTCGTCCTAATTTTTACCATCTTTGATTATCTCGCGGTGAACGTTGTCAACCTGATGGAAATCAAATATAGCACTAAAGTTTTACATAACGTTGCGTGGATGGGAATGATGGATGGCTTTTTTGCGGTCGGTTCAATGCTGTCATTTCTGATTGTCGGTAGATTAAGTCAACGCTGGAATTTCAACGTTCTGATTTGGCTAGGGCTATTCGTACAAGGCATTGGGTTTATTATTTTATCCCAGACTAGTAGCGTGTGGCTCACGATGGCGATGATGTGGCTCATTGGGTTATTCAATGGAACGTCGATCACCTTTTTCCAAACTAGTTTGCAACTTAACCTTGAAACTAAGATTCATGGTAAAATTTCGAGTTTTCGAGATATTTTGGTCTCACTATCGACCATCGTCCTGATTCCACTGTTTTCAAAAGCCATCGATTATTCAGTGTTGCAAGGCCTGTTGCTATTAGGGATGGTCCTGATTGGTGTGACAGTGGTACTAGTCATCGTTGCCCAAGGTGCCAAGTTTAAACAGCTCAAAATTAATGGGAGGTAGCGCGATGAATTATGTGTTAGTAGGTAAGAGTGTGGTGATTGCGCGGAAAATCCATCAGGTGAGTCCGCAAAGCAACCTCCTGATTGTTGACGAACAAAGCAACTTAAGTGAAATTTCGATGCCTGCAGAAATCCAAGCGTCACATTATGTTGAAATTGCCTATCAGAATGAACCACAGATTGACCAGCTTGTCGCGCAATTGAACAGCAGGTCGGTCGATGCCATCATTCCGGCATTTGAACGCACTGTGACTTTGGCTAATCAGTTGGCGGCCGCAATGCAACGGCCCAGAATTGGTGATTTGGGAGCTAAACTGTTTCGAAATAAGCTTTCGTTGCGTTCTTTTTGTCAGAAATTACCGATTAATCAACCTGCATATCAACAAGTGACTTCCATTGAACAACTTCAAACCTTTTTCAAAGCGCATGGCGCAATGATTTTGAAACCGACGACACTGGCCGGCTCATTGGGCGTCGTTAAGATTAACGATGAAGCTCAGTTGGCATCAGAATTTGCATTTTGCCAGCAAATTGCTGAAGACGCCGATGAACCAGTCGCCTTGATGGCTGAGGAAATGATTACGGGTGCCGAATATTCATGCGAGTACGTGGTGCAATCCGGCCACGTTATTTTTCAGAATCTGACTAAGAAATTCAAATTTCATAACGAATTTTTTGTGGAATCTGGACATCTTGTGCCGGCCATCGTCAACGGCCAGCTACGACAAGCTATTTATCAAATGATGGATTGTTTGGTGAACGCCGCCGAGATAGACACCGCCGTTTTACACGCAGAATGGCTCGTGACCGCTGACAACCAGCCCTACTTAGTGGAATGCGCGGGGCGACGGCCTGGAGACCGAATTGTAGACTTGATCACTGCGGCGTATGGGGACGATTTTCTGTGGAAATACTGTCAATTATTAGCTGGCCAACACGTCTCATTTAACGCGACCACCAGTAATTTTGCGAGTCAAACTTATTTTGATGCGCAACCAGGCGTCATCGTGAACATTGAACACGAAGCAGCGCTGGACCCGTATCCACATCAGTTAGCAGTGTCAGTCGGGGATTCAGTACCGGTCTTTAGTGATTCGGAAAAACGCTTGGGTTACGTCATTATTAGTGATCCCAATTTCTTCCACTTAGAAAACTTACGGCACGAGCTACTTGCGACGTTTAAAATCGTGACGGAAAAGAAGGCGGATTAGCATAATGAGAGTTGGTATTATTAACCGGGTCCCGTTAGTTCGTGCGCCATTTAATCAATGGACGCCTCAGGGGGCGGATGTGACCCTAATTTCGCGTTATCCCGTAGCGGCGGCTGACCGCACTAATTTGAAAAAGGTGATCGTGTTTTCAGACTATGATAATGACGGCAAATTAACCGCGCTCGTCGCCCGACTGCATCAGGAACAGCCATTTGATCGCTTGATTACGCTATCGGAGTTCGATATTTTGCGTATCGCCAAAATTCGCAGCCTGCTTCACATTCCCGGGCAAGACTATTTTAGTGGTACCTTGTATCGTGACAAAATAACCATGAAACAGTTCGCGCAGCTTAAAGGACTGAATGTCCCACGCTTTGAACGGGTCACGACGCTGGATGAGGTCCAGGCATTCGTCGCTGAATTTGGCGCACCAGCCATTTTGAAGCCCAGTCAGCAGGCGGGCTCCAAAGATGTGCAGGTGCTGCACACTCTTGATGAAGCGACCAATCGTAACGTCACTCGGGCGTTGGCCACATATGGTGAAATGGACTTAGAGCAATTTATTCAAGGCGATTTGTATCATGTTGACGGCATTATTAATCAAGGTCAACTGCAGTTTGTCTCCGTCTCACAGTACCTCAATGACCGTGGCGACAGTACGACTTTGAATCAAAAGGCGCGCACGTTTGCGGATTTCACCATTTCTGAAGATTCGCCAGCGTTTAAAACTTTAAAGGACGCTGCACAACAGTTACTCCGGGAACCGCAACTCGATTATGGCACCGTCCATCTGGAATTTATTTTAGATGCCACCCAACGTGCTTTTTTTATTGAAATGGGGAGTCGCACGGGTGGCTTGATGATTACGAATGCAATTCAGCATAAATACGGGTTAGTCATGAATGAGGCGGCTTATAAGTTGCAAGCGGGATTCAATTATCAGTTGAGCCCGCAACCACCGATGACGGAGTCCGGCTTCCTAACAGTCTTACCGCAAAATGGGCGCTTGGTGAAGTTTAATGTTGCGCCATTACGCCCAGAAGTCCAGCATATCGAGACTAATTTTGAGATTGGTCGGGAATACGATGAGATGGATGAATCCACTGATTACATTGCGATGGTTCAATTTGATGCACCGAATGATGATGCGATGCAACATAAAATCGAAAAGATAAATCGAATCATCAAGCACAATTTAGTTTGGGGATAACCGAGCGTTAACTGGCGTCGTTGGCGTTCGGTTGGTAGCTTAAATGGATTGAACTCACTGGTATTATTGGGTTATGGAATATGTATGATATTTAAAAGCCTTACCGAGCCATTCAGAGACAACTTGGTAAGGCCTTTAATATGCCGCAGGGGTAAAATTACTACTTTTGGTGCATCGTAAACTTTTTGCTTTTGCGATGATTCAATTAATGGTATCCAATTGTTATGCAGCAATATGTCGTAATCAATAAAATGGAAGGAGACGGTCATGTGCAACGAACGCAGCAGCTTTTAACTGCTTTAGTAACTAGCTACACCCAGCTATTAGGTTCCAATTTAGTTGGAATCTATTTACACGGTTCATACGTACTTGGTTCTTATAATGAGGATGTCAGTGATTTGGATTACGTTGTCGTGGTGCGTCACGCGTTGACTGCCACGAACAAACGGGAGTTGATGAGCGTTACTTTGCACAAACTATGGCCATTAGCACCCAAAAAAGGGTTAGAATTTCACGTTCTGGTCCAATCGGCGTTGCGACCGTTTCAAACGCCAATTCCCTTTGATTTTCATTTTTCAAAATATCATTATCAAGATTACGTTCAATCACCAAATCAGTATGTACAAACGATGCATGGGACTGATCCCGATCTGGCAGCCCACTTAACAATTATGAATCACTATGGTCAAGTCTTAACCGGGCCGGCCATTGCGGAAGTATTTAGTCCAATTCCACCTGCTGTTTACTGGCAGGCTTTAGTTTTTGATATTGCCGATGCTCAGACCGAGATAACGGTTGATCCGGTGTACGTGACATTAAATTTATGTCGGGTTTTAGCTTACCAACGATCGGGACTGATTCTGTCAAAAAGTGGGGGTGGTCAATGGGGATTAGCCCACCTAGATTTGCGGTGGCGGCCATTAATCAACGCCGCCCTCCAAACGTACAGTGGCAACCTGCCGTCAATTCGATTTGATTCGAGTGATTTAACAAATTTTGCCACCATGGCTCTAACCACGATTTTATAGAAAACTGGTGAAACATGTCATAAAGCGAACCCCCTTAGTTGGAGTAAATCCAAACTCAGGGGGTTCACTTCACTGTTTTTCTGACTACGGTCTACGCTGCTTCGATTTGTATCTTGCTTAAGTAGTTTTCAGACGAATCCTAGTATCACCTATCACCGAGTTACTGGACATGTATGATATTTAGAAGCCTTACCGAGCCGTTTAAAGACGGACTTGGTAAGGCTTTTAATATGGCTGAAAATCAGTAACAATCGCGTCGCCAGATCTATCAACGATGATTCTAACTTTCTAGCATAGGAGTGTACGGCCATTTTTATGATTGATAAGTAAAACTTATGAAAAGACGATGTTTTTGGAATTGGTCGATTATCATTTTGCTTGTAAGATATCACTTGTAAATTAAATCAAAAACAAGTGAAGTTAGAAAAGGAGATTTAAAACGATGTATGAAGATTTAAAAGGTAAAACGGCTGTCATTACTGGTGGTTCTAAAGGAATTGGTCATGCCATCGCTGAAAGATTTGGCCAAGAGGGTATGAACGTTGTGATTAACTATAACAGTGATCCAGCTGGTGCTGAATCAGCGGTAGCAAGCGTTGAAAATAAAGGCGGTCATGCCGTTGCAGTTCAAGCTGATATTAGTACTGAGCTAGGTGTGCAGTCTTTACTAGATGCTGCGGTCGATAATTTTGGTGATTTGGATGTCTGGATCAATAATGCGGGGATGGAGATTAAATCACCGACCCATGAGTTAAGCCTAGATGCTTGGAATAAAGTGACAGCAATTGATCAAACTGGTGTGTTCTTGGGCTCACGAATTGCTTTGGCCTATTTTAAGAAGCACGGTAAGGCGGGCAATATTATTAATATGTCTTCTGTTCATGAACGGATTCCTTGGCCAACTTTTGCGAGCTATGCGGCAGCTAAGGGCAGCGTTAAACTTTTTACCCAAACTATCGCTATGGAATATGCAAAGGATAATATTCGGGTCAATGCGATTGGACCCGGTGCAATCAATACACCAATTAACGCGCAAAAATTTGCCGACAAGGCGCAATATGATCAGACCGTAAAAATGGTTCCGATGGATCGAATTGGTGATCCGGAAGAAGTTGCTGCTGGTGCTGCTTGGTTGGCCTCTAACGAATCGAGTTATGTTACGGGGATTACCCTCTTTATTGATGGTGGGATGACCCTATACCCCGCTTTCAAAGATGGTCAAGGTTAAATCTGATTTTTAGAAGTTAGCAGACATGGCTGTGCGCATCAGCGTATCACGAGTGTCTTATGAGTGATTCAACGTTAACTGGAGATTGAGAAAATAATTTAAGTGTGAAGG
Source organism: Lactiplantibacillus plantarum EGD-AQ4 (assembly GCF_000463075.2). Taxonomy (GTDB): domain Bacteria; phylum Bacillota; class Bacilli; order Lactobacillales; family Lactobacillaceae; genus Lactiplantibacillus; species Lactiplantibacillus plantarum_A. The sequence continues at coordinate 275,460 of NZ_AVAQ01000012.1, read as the reverse complement.
GTGTGAAAAGTTATGGGAATTTTATTAGCGTTGATCCCCGCAATTGGCTGGGGAATTCAACCTTTAATTGCACGGAAAGTTGGCGGCACGCCTGCTAACCAGATTGTTGGGACGGGATTGGGCGCCTTGCTGATTGGTCTAATTATTTGGTTAATCAAAGGGAGCGTCTCTGGGACTGCTTTTTGGCTCAGCTTTGGTGCCGGCTTCTTATGGTCATTGGGTCAAGTTGGTCAGTATATTTCATTTACACATCTTGGTGTGACCCGGACAATGCCAATTTCGACTGGGCTACAAATTATCGGAACGTCATTGATTGGCGTTTTGGCTTTCGGCGAATGGCCAGGAAACACTGCCAAACTAATTGGCGCAGTTGCAATTTTGCTGGTGATTATTGGTGTGGCACTTACCGCAATTACTGATCACAAAGGTCAAGGCGCGACGTCAATTGGATACGGGCTGTCGATCTTAGTGCCGACTACCATTGGCTATTGGGCCTATGGTGCACTACCGAAGATGATTCATGCAGCTGGAATTCAGTTGTTTTTCCCGGAAATGTTAGGAATCTTCGTCGGTTCACTAATATATGCGCTAGTTAGAACTAAGGGCGCCGCTTTAGGTCAAAAAGAGACCTGGCAAAATGGGTTCATCGGAATCGTCTTTGGTATTTCATCATTGGCTTATATTTTTGCTGCACAATCAGCAGGTGTCGCAACTGCTTTTGTGATTACGCAGTTAAACGTCGTCGTTTCGACGCTGGGTGCAATGTTGCTTTTACATGAAGGTAAAAGTCATCGCGAACTGAGATATACGCTGGTTGGCCTTGGGCTGATTGTGATTGGCAGCATGATGACAGCGACTTTATAAGCTGAGTAATGGGAGATTATAAACTATGAGTATTTTTGATGATTTAAGAGCTGGTCAAATGATTAATATTGGTAATTCGCAATACCAAAAAGAAGTTCATGGCGAAATTGACCGCTGTAATGACCTTTGTCATGAAATCAATGCGACGATGCCTAGTGATCGAGAGCGGCTTGTGGAATTAGAAAATAAATTATTACATGGCCAGATACACGACGGGACGTTTTTTACACCACCAATGTTTATTGACTGTGGCAATCAGGTCCATCTTGGGCAGAATGTTTACGCCAATCATAATTTGACGATGATGTCGTTGGGCACCATTACCATTGATGATGGTGTCATGATGGGTCCCGGAGTTGGTTTGTTTACGGTCAATCATGATCCGGCTGATATTCGGAACGTTATGACCAAAGAAATTCATATTAAAAAGAACGCGTGGCTTGGCGCTCGCGTCAACGTTGCCCCCGGTGTAACGATTGGTGAAAATGCCATCATCGGCACGGGCGCCGTTGTTACAAAGGATATTCCTGACAATGCGGTTGCAGTGGGTGTCCCAGCTAAGGTAATCAAGTATAACAAAGTACAACAGTAACCAATCATTTTTAGGAGGTTGTGAGAGATGGATGAAACTGAATTTAATATCGCAAACATTTATGGTCGTGGAGAAGCCAACACTGCTTTTGCGCAATACTTTTCTGGGCGGTCCTTTTTAAACCCAATCACTGAGCCCGGAAAGTCGACGCTTTTCATTGCTAACGTCACTTTTGAACCGGGATGTCGCAATAATTGGCATATTCATCATGCCACTGAGGGTGGTGGACAGATTCTGCTGTGTGTTGCCGGTGAAGGCTGGTATCAGGAAGCAGGGCAACCCGCACAAAGTCTCAAACCTGGGGACAAAGTGATTATCCCTGCTAATGTGAAGCATTGGCATGGCGCTAAGGCGAATAGCTGGTTTAGCCACATTGCAATTGAAGTCCCTGGCGAAAATACGAGTAATGAGTGGCTGGAAGCTGTCAGTGATGAAGCTTACAATCAACTCGCAAAGTAAGCCACAGCCATGCGGATGATTTTTAAGTGAAGGGGCAAGTTGGATTGAAAAATAAGAAAAGTGTCATTGCCGGTTTGATCGTTTTAGCAGCATTATTTTTTATCGGGGTCCGCGTTTATCAACTTCAAAATGATCACAATCATACGGATCGTGTGGACAAAGTAGCGCAGCATCCTCGGAAACAGACAAGTCAAGCAAACCGAACAATTGTTGTGTTCTTTTCCCGTGCGGGTCAAAATTATCCGAATCGCGATTTAAAGGTTGGCGATACGAACCAAATTGCCAATCTTATCACGCAACAAACTGGTGCGAAACAATATCGGATTGTTCCAAAACAAGCCTATCCGTATAATTACCAAGCAACCGTGAAGCGGGCGACTAGGGAACAGAATGAAAATGCACGTCCGAAAATTAAAAAAAGGGAGACTTTTCGGCTTTTGAGCAGACTATCATTCAGCGACGTGATCTTCGCCAAGATGATGTCGCAATTGAGATTAAATATTGTGGCATCTGTCACAGTGATGTGAGCATGGTTCAATGGCAGGGCGCCCATTTTCCAATGGTACCTGGCCATGAGATTTCAGGTATCGTGACTGCTGTAGGTAGAGACGTTAAGGACTTCAAACCAGGTGATCGCGTTGGCGTGGGTTGCTTTGTAAATTCCTGTGGTAAGTGTGCGGCATGTCGAGCCGGCCGTGAACAGTTCTGTGAAAAAGGGACGGTCATTGTATTTGATTCAGAAGACGATGATGGGACCATTACGCAAGGCGGTTATTCACAAGCAATCGTTGTAAAGGATCACTTTGTCTTGCATATTCCTGACGAACTGTCATTGGCGGACGCTGCGCCATTATTGTGTGCGGGTATCACGACTTATAATCCGATGAAACAGTACCAAATTGGGGCTGGTAGCAAAGTTGCCGTTATTGGCTTAGGCGGATTAGGGCATATTGCCGTTCAATTTGCGGCCAAAATGGGTGCCGATGTTACCGTGCTTGGGCATTCTGAAAGTAAAAGAGAAGAAGCACAACAATTCGGTGCGACAAGTTACGAAATTTTACGTGATCCGGCGGACTTTGCGCCGTTGGCAGGACAGTATGATTTTATTTTGAATACGGTCGCCGTTGATTTGAATATTGGTGACTATTTACCATTATTGAAATTTAATGGGACGCTTTGTTATGTCGGCATTCCAAGTGATGAGATCCATTTCAATTTGTTCTCGATGTTTGGTAACCAGGCCAATATTACGACATCCAACGTTGGTGGAATTGCGTTAACCCAAGAAATGCTTGATTTTGCGGCTAAAAATCATATTAAACCCCAAATTGAAATGATTGGAATCGATGATGTCGCTGACGCGTATCAGAACATTCTTGATAGTAAGGTCCATTACCGGTATGTCATTGATATGGCAACCTTGAAATAAAGGCATTGTTCTGGTCGTACAGAATCTTTTGCAGCAGAAATAGAATAGGACTGTTGGCGCATTGCGCTAGTTAATTTTGCATGAATTCTGATTAAATCATGCCAATTTCTAGGTTCAAAAGCTGCCAGCTGAAACCCGCTGGAAAAGGTGCGAATTAGCGTAAACGTGCAGTGGTATCATCGTCACACGCCGGCTTACAGGCATTCTGGGCAATGGCCGGAACGTGGTGGACACAGATTTAAGCCGACAAACCACGTCTTAAATTCTGGTCTTTCACTAACCAAGCACAAGACGCTTGCTAAGTGAAATTTCACCATTGGGCCTTGCCCAGAATACCTTCCAGCCGGGACGGTATTCGAAAGGCAGACATGTGCGAACCCAACTTTTGACGAACTGATCGTTGGTTATTAGTCAACAATCAATTTAAGGTTCAGCTGTAAAACTCGCTTCGATGATTTCCCAGCTATCCTAATTTTAAGCATCAGTATTGAACACTGGCGAATCTTTTTCATCAACAAAGATGCCTAAATCTCGAATTGGAATCAAACGGTAAATTTACTGTCTAACTGTAAGCCTAGTTTCAATCGAGTCAGCAATAGTCTGCAGGCAAACATACCAATATTTAAATTCTGCAAATCATTATCTATACTAGTTAAACGTTTGTCTCAAGGACCAGTCCCTCATACTCAATGCTCAATTGTACCAAGGTAGGCGGTCGTTCATCGGCCATTCGAGCGGGTTCCCGACCGGAGGGGCTGGCTGACAATGCTCAAGGGCGAAGTTCTTCTTGTCCGGGTGGGTTTCCCGGGCTAGAAGAAGACTCGTATTTGAAATTGCGCAGTGATCTTCTGCGTGAGTTCAAATCGATGTCCGCCCTGTTCCAGCGTTGTCAGCCAGCCCCGGAGGTCGGAATAGGACGCATCTCTGGCAGACGAACAGCAAACCAACTAAGCGGCATGATTTAATCAGCTTTAATGCTAAAGAATAGCTAGCACAACGCGTATCATTCATTAGTATCACCGAGTGACTGGAACAGACATGATATTTCAAAGCCTTACTCAGCCGTTTAAAGACGACTCGGTAGGGCTTTTAATATGCCTGAAAATCAGTAACAACCGCGTCGTCAGGTCTATCAACGATGAGCTTAACCTGCTAGCCACACACATGCCTTATGATTGATAAGTAAAACTTATCGATGAGATGTGTTATCGGAATTGGTTGATCGTCATTTTGTTTGTAAGATAGTACTTGTAAATGAGTTAACAGCAATATGATAAAGGAAGGTATCCAGTAATGGCAATTAGTAAAACTGCGCAAGCAAATCACAAAGAATTGTTTCCAGATCTGAAGTCGACGTTAAAAGTCACGGACCCGGAATTCATTGAAATTTTCGACAATTTTAACTTTGACGAAGTCCTGCAACATCAAAACTTGGACTTGAAGTTGCGGATGAAAATTACTTTGGCGGCGTTGATTGCGATGCAATCCGTTAACGAATATCAGGCGATGCTCAATGGTGCGCTGAACGTTGGTGTGACACCGGTCGAAGTTAAAGAAATCGTTTATCAAGCCACCGCATCTGTTGGCCTTGGAAAAGTCTTTGACTTCTTACATGCCACCAACGCTGTCTTTACAGAACGGCATATTTCACTCCCGATTGAAGGGCAATCGACGACCACACCAGCAACTCGGTATGAAAAGGGATTGGAAACCGTTCGGCAGCTCGCCGGTGACGCCGTTGATAAGATGCAGGAGAACTTACCGGAAAACGAAAAGCACTTTGCAACGTTCTTGGCTGACAATTGTTTCGGCGACTATTATACCCGCAAAGGTCTGGATGCCAAGACGCGGGAATTGATTACTTTTGCAATGCTGATTTCGCTGGGCGGTGCGGACCCACAAGTTAAGGGACACATTCGCAATAATGTGACGGTGGGTAATGATAAGGACACACTATTGTCCACCATTACGGTATTATTACCATTTATTGGCTACTCAAGAACGTTAACAGCGTTGAATTTATTAAACGAAATTATTCCAGAAAATAACTAAGGACAAGGAGAAATATAATTATGACGAAAAAAACATGGTTGATTACGGGTGTTAGCAGCGGTTTTGGTCGGGCAATGACGGCGCAGTTATTGGCAGCGGGCAATACCGTGATTGGGACGGTTCGAAATACGGCTAAAGTTCAAGATTTAATTGATCAGTATCCGGATACTTTTATTTGTGAAATCCTAGATGTCATGGATGTTCCGGCAATTCATGAATTGGTCAATCGAGTTGCGACTGAACATCCAATCGATGTTTTAGTTAATAACGCGGGTTACGGGCTCTTCGGTGCGGCTGAAGAGTTGAGTGATACAGATATTGATAAAATTTTGGCGACCGACTTAACGGGTTCGATTCAAATGATTCGCTCAGTCTTGCCATTCATGCGCAAGCAACAACATGGCCAAATCATCCAGATTTCATCCTATGGTGGTCAAGTTGCCTTTGCGGGTAATTCGATGTATCACGCCGCAAAGTTTGGTATTGAAGGCTTCTGTGAATCCGTGGCGCAAGAGGTCGCACCATTTAACATTGGCATGACGATCGTTGAACCCGGTGGCGCTCGGACTGAATTCCGGTACGGTAGTGCGCATGTTGCCAATTTGATGAAGGAATATGATGAAAATCCAGCGCACGCTTTCATGAAGATGCTTGACCCAGCAAATGGTTTGGCACCCGGCGATCCAGCTCGAATGGCTGCTCGCATTATCGAAAGTGTTGATCAGCCTGACATGCCGTTGCATATGGTCTTAGGATCACAAGCGTTGGCAAGCACGATTGACACTATTGAAAAGCGGTTGGCGGAATATCAAACTGAAAAGGAACTGGCAGCGTCAACTGATTTTCCAGCTGGCGAATAAGTTAAAGCAGTAGAAATGAGGAGAAAAATCATGAAAAAAGTTTTAATTATTGGTGCAACCGGTACGATTGGCAGTGCAGTGCGAGAAACTTTGTTAAACGAAACTGATAATCAGTTAACGTTATTTGCAAGAAGTGCTAGTCGGTTAAAGGCCGGCGAACGTGAAACGGTGATTGCTGGCGATGTGACCAACGATCGCGATTTGGACCAGGCCATTGCCGGACAAGACGTTGTTTTTGTTGCCTTAAGCGGCGCCTTAGGTCGGTTTGCGAACAAGATCGTGGCCGCAATGGATCGTAACAATGTTGCACGGTTATTATTTATTACTTCCATGGGCATTTATGATGAAATCCCGGCTTCGATTGGTGCGAGTGGCAATCTGAGTCATAATTCAATGCTGAAGTCTTACCGGGAGGCGGCCGATATCGTTGAAGGTTCCGACTTGAACTATACGGTGATTCGTCCAGGTTGGTTCACCGGTGGCCCAGTTGATTATGAAATCACGAAGAAGGGTGAACCCTTTGGCGGTCATGACGTCTCTATCAGTTCAATCGCTGATTTTGTGAAGAATGCCGTTGCGGATGACAACTACTATTCACATGATAGCGTTGGTTTAAATTCAAAATAAGCATGATAAGGTCATTAGTTCAGCTAGTGGCCTTTTTCTGTGGCATAATAAATTTAATCATAAACGCTATAAAAGTTGAGGTGTCGTCAATGTTTCAACAAATGCAGTATTTCATCGCAATCGTCAAGAATCATAGTTTTACCCAAGCGGCGGTGGACTGCCATATTTCACAATCAGCCATTTCGCAACAGATGAAGGAACTTGAAAATCGCTTGGGCATCACCCTCATCAAGCGGAAGGGGCGCAGCTTTGAAGTCACTGAAGCAGGGCAATATTTTTATATCCACAGTCAGGATATTTTAGCCGATGTCGATCAACTCGTTGAGAACACGATTAAAATTGAAAAGAATGATGAAGCCGAATTGCGAGTGGGTTATCTCAGAAGTTTTGGGACTACCGAATTCTTGCAGACGGTGTCTGAGTTCACTCAGGAATTCCCCAAGGTTAAGATCAAAATTAGTAGTGGCACCCATGAAGACCTCTATGAATTATTACGAACAGGTCAAATTGATTTGGATTTGTCGGATCAGCGACGCGCGTTATCCAATGAGTACCAGAATGAATTCTTGACGGCAAGTGAGTTTATGGTTGCTGTTAATCATTCGTTACCAGTAGATACTGACAAAATTGAAATTGCTGATTTAGTCGACCTTCCTTGCATCTTGATTATTGATGGCACCCAACAAGCAGCGGAAGAAGCATACTATCGGGATGTTCTGGGCGTTAGAAGCGAGTTTGTCCGTGCCCAGAATTATGATGAAGCCCAGATGCTGATTGCGTCTAATCAAGGGTATTTGATTATTAATCAGCGGATGCAGTCACAATTAGACCAAGAGATTGTCAAGATGCTGCCCTTGTTCAAGGGTAATCGTAACCTGGTTCAAAACTACTATGCTTATTGGCAAGCGGATAATTCAGGATATTATATCGAGACATTCGCGGAATTATTGAAACAGAATTTTGCATAAGCTAAACTTATCGAATGTCCGTCAAAGTGAAATAGCTTTAAGCTGGAAATTTCGTTATCATTTTCCCTGTAAATAAGACAAGGGATGTGGAAGATATGACAGACGAAGAAGCAATCGTACAATTATATCGGGATGAAAATAAAGCGATGGTCAACAAAAATCTCAATAAATTGAATGAAATTTTGGCAGATGACATGCATTTGACCCACATGACGGGTTACGTTCAGCCTAAGTTTGAATGGATCGACCAAATTCAGAATGACGAGATGCAGTACCTTTCTTCTAAAGAAGATGCGATCAAGGCTATCCAAATTAACGGTAATCAGGCTAGCTTAATCGGCCAGAACCGGGTTCAAGCTAAAATCTGGGGTGGCGGTGCCAATACGTGGCCGTTGCAAATGCAGGTCTTCTATAAAAAACAAGGCGGCAAGTGGCTGATTACGGACCAAGTGGCTAGTACGTATTAGGTTTAAGCGCGGCTGGTTGGTGAAAAATAGAACGAGCAATCAATTTTTGGTTGCTCGTCCTATTTTTGGCAGTTTGCACGCCGACTAGGTAAAGCTTTTGTAGCGCTTGCCAAAACTATATCGGCCGCGCAATCGTTTTTTGGGCATCGGTCAGTGGTGGGGGTGATACCGGGTCAAAAATCTCATCACTGCCGAATGCCACCGGTCAAAAATAAACCAGCAACTGCCCCGTCACTGAATTTTCAGGACAGGCAGTTGCTGGTTTTTGTCTAATACAAGTTTAGTTAGGCCACGTATTGCGCGTAGTCGATACCTAGTCGTTTGGCGATGCCCACGACTTCTGCGAGCGTCTTGTCGTCGATTTCGATACCGTTCGCTGACCGGTCTTGGTACGCAGCGGCTTCCTTGTCGCCAGCGACGATGACTGGTTTGCCAGGAACGGATGGCAGGTCGCGGATGGCTTGTAAGTAAGCCGAGAACTTGTCAATGATGGCATCTTTATCACCAAAGATTGACGGGTCGATGGCGATAAAGCTCTGACATGGACCCACGGAAAGGTCGTCTGGCGTAATTTCATTGGAAGTGTTGCCCAGGGAAAGAATCGCGGTGAACACTTCGACGATGACGCCGAGACCAAAGCCCTTGTGGCTACCGGTATCTTCGGTAACACCACCTAAAGGCGCCAAACCAACGTTGGAATCTAAATCACGCAGGGCGTCCAAGTCTTCGGTATCGTCATGCCGATTGACGGGCGTTTCGCCGTCCTTAGCGACCCATAAGGCCGGTAAATCTTTGCCTAATTTACGGTAAACTTCAATCTTACCTTGTGGCACGGTGGTTGTCGCCGCGTCGAAGATAAACGTGTTCGGTTGGGCCGGCATTGCAAAGGCGATCGGGTTGGTGCCGACTAAGGCCTTCGTGGCATGTGTCGGTAACATCGCTGAACGCGAATTACACGATGATAAGCCAATTAGTCCTTCTTCGGCAGCCATGTTGGCGTAGTACCCGGCAATGCCGTAATGACCGGAGTTACGCGTCGTGACCATGCCAATGCCGTGTTGCTTCGCTTTTTCGATGGCGAGGCGCATGCTGTAAATCCCATTTAACTGCCCCAAGCCAAAGTGGGCGTCAACGACCGCGCTCACATCGGTTTCTTTGACCACTTCTGGACGATTATGTACACGAATCTTACCATTGCGAATGAAGCCGTCGTACATGATCATTCGCTGGACCCCATGGGACTCAATGCCAATCAAGTCCGTGTAAATCAGCATGTGGGCTACTTCTTGACTTTCTTCTTCAGAAAAACCGTAACCTTTGTAAATATTGTAAATCAGTTGTTCGATTTTCTTGCTATCGTATCGTTTTACCATTGTCTTCACCACGTTGTTTGAATTAGATTTAAGGATTAACTCAGTCATTAAAATATACAGATAACATCAACTTATTTTTAATGATTTGTTAATCATATACTAATTAAAAACGTTATCACGTCACAAGTCAAGCTTAGACTTTAGAAAGCCTCGTCCTAGCGCTATCCGGGTTCATACAGATAAACTTAATCTAGATGGGGTAGCGGTGAATTGCGACAAAACAAATTGTTGTGAGAGAAATAGCTGTAGCTTGTTTACCGGTGGATATCCGTTGATTAGTAACCGGTTCAGGAGTGTTCGGCGATGGTCACTGCATGTCATGACTAACCCACATTTGGCCTCTATCCATCACAATGATAGAATAAGAGCTTACGATGGTACAAACATTGGACAGAGTGGGGGAAAACGTCAAATGAAAGTTTATCGACGCGTTCAAATAATCGCGGGCGGCTATTTAGTGGTCTATCTCGCGGCACTTTATTTTTCGACCGGTGTACATACCGGATTTAAGCTGGATAGTGATCAATTGATCGGGTATGTGACTTGCGGTATTTTGGCCGGTTTATTGGGGGTATCAGTGATGGTGAAGACGAGTTTACGGCGGAAAATTTGCGCGCTGTTACTATTACTGAGTTGCGTGACCCTGTTGCTTTTCGCACGTTATAGCGTGATTAGCTTCAATGAAGCATTTTGGTATTTTATTGGGTTGATTTATTTGATACCGGTAGCGGTATTGGTTGAGGTGGTCGAATTGATGTTTGAGGGTGCTCGGGAAAGTGCGGATGGGCAAGGCTGATTGCTAAGGGTACTGGGTAGTGCATTATTTTTAACGGTTTAATAGCGGTATCGTCATGGTCGTGAGCCCAGACGGTACCGCTATTTTTGGTTTGCGCGGCACAGTTGGACATTCTTAGTGGCAAGTCTAAGCAGAAATAACATGTACTTTGTCGTGTCGAGTGTGACTGTGGCAATGTAGCTGAATTAATTATAATTGGGGACGATGTTGTGAGTGTGCTTTGATGAGCTTTGCCAACGCGAATCATCGCTAATAACAGCTGCCGCTAGCGGTTAAAATTTGCCGGTAGGATACCCAAGAAAATCGGAATATAAGGTAGCGAGATGGATCCGGTTAGTTTTGAATGGTTACTTTTGAAGTGGCTGGTAGATTCGGGGAATGGAAGGAGGTTATTCATGAAGGAAGATGTGGACGTTGAGGCATTGCATTCCTTTTATCGTGGGATTAGCGAGTTAATTGGAGTGGAGGGCATGTTAAAAGTATTTGAACAATATCGGGGGATGCAAATCACAATTCCAATTCATCTCTATGACCGTAATTTAGCAGCCCGTCACGTGTTGGAACAATATAACGGTAAAAATAGTTATGAATTAGCAAATAAATATGGCTATTCGCAGCGCTGGGTCGTCAAAGTTCTCAAAACTCAGCAACAGGATCGGTAAATTATTAGGATATTTTGGAGGCAGTGAAGACAATGGATTTTTCAGATTGGTTTGATTTTAATCATCGGGTGAAGCAAGACATGACGCTGGTCAAGGAAGTTAACGGTCAAATTGTGACGAAACAAGTTAAGGGGTCGTTCAACTGGATGGCTTTCCTTTTTAACTGGTTGTATCCGCTACTGACGCAAAAGTATAAGACACGGGGCTTTGTCCAAAAAACGTTTATCCCGGTTGTTGGGATGATAATTGCTGACATACTTGTCATGCTGGTTTTTGGAGTAATGCTTGAACTTATTTTCACTCTTGTCAGTGAGATTTGGTACGGCATGATGTTTGATACTTGGTTTCAAAACCAGCTGATTGCAAATGGGTATCATGTGGATAATCGGTATCAGGTGGAAACCGGTAGTCCACAGAGCTTTGAATAGGGGAACTAATTAGTGCGGACTGGACATAGTTATTGATTAGTTAAATGCCTCGATGGTTGTTGCTTGACCAACCAGAAGATAAAGAAAGCAGTAATCAATGTTACGGGAATTTTAGGAGTAGTGGAAAAAGATGACACATTGTACAAATTGTGGTTATGAGTTAACACCGGATGCAAAATTCTGTCCGAAGTGTGGTCAAGTCGTTGCTACTGATGATCTGACTGGGAAAGCTTCGGAGAAAAGACAATCCAACACTGAACAACATAGGGTGACTGAAGAGCGCGTAAATCAGGATGCACAGCCAACGCCCAGAATACCCGATGGGGGTGCCAGTCCAATACAGCAAGCACCGCGAAACAATGTCGTAATTGTTGCCGTTATTGCGGTAGTTTTAATATTAGGGGGCTTTTTCTTCATCAAGAATCGCGTTGTCGTTTCACGTGACCAGCTTGCAAGCAATATTACGAAAGCAGTTCAAAAACAGGACAGTAAGTTATTTTTGAAACAATTTTCCAAGGATGATCAGGATTTAAAATATAGTGAGATTGGTGCCAAGAGCGTTGTGAAGGATATGCACAATCATTCACGGGATTCGTTAAGTGAAGTTGGTCGAATTATTATTGATGGTCAACGTGTCGCCGGAACGCATGCTAAGTATCATTTTAGTGTCGAAAGCAAGCGGGTGCTGGGACTTTTCACAAGCTATTATCTAACCACCAGAAGGACGCCGATTCGGGTACTAGATTATACCGGAAGTGGTGGGCCGGTGACGGTCAAACTGGAGGATGCTGACAACCAGCAACTTTCGAAGCAACAATTAAGTAGCGGCTTTTTCCCGGGAAAATATAACTTAAAAGTGCGCTCCGGAGATAGCGAAGATGATTACTGGATTTGGCCCAATGGTGACGGGGAGACGATCGACTTAACCCTGACATCGGATGATTAATAAGAGGAGTCGTTTGAAATGAAAAATTGGTGGAAGACAATAAGTTTGATCAGTGTACTGGGGGCGCTGGTTGTTGGCCTGGCTGCATGTGGCAAGCAATCCACCAGCCACCAAAATTCAGGCTATGATAGTGCCATCAGCAACGGCCTAAATGCGGTTGCTGATAATAAATTTGATAAGGCCCTGACCTATTTTGATAATGCATTGACGCAGAAATCTAAGGATACCAAGGCAAAAGCTTATCGTAAACAGACACAAACTTATCTGGACACACAAGCGCAGCTTAAAGCTGGTGAGGTTGAAAAGGCTGTTACGACGGTGTCTGCAGGGACTAAGATTACTGGCGGCGCAAAGTCTTTGAAGACTAAGTTGAGTGATTTGAAGCAAACAGCCAAAACAGATTTAGCTGAGTATCGTCAGTTAAAACAAGACGTTGCTGATCAATTGAAAGTGACTGACGGTAGCTATGATACTGGTATTATCAAGCAATGCCAGCACATTAATTGGCAGAAGAAACCATATCTTAAAAAGCTAAAACCAGATGTTGATAAATTATTGAAGCAAGCAGGTCAGCAGAGTAGTTCTAGCAGTTCTAGTAGTTCGGCGACGAGTTCGAGTAGTGACTCAACTGCGACTAAAACGGTAAGTAGTGCGGATCACAAAAAGGCCGAGCAAATGCGCCATAATATTTTTGAAGCCGACCAAGGTACGTACGTCTGGAGTGAATTAGAAAAAGTTCCGGATACCGTTGTCTTACAGGCCGAAAATCAATCAGAAGCGGCTGGTGGCGATGTTGGGACTACTGGTAATATCATTGCTAAACAATATCCGAATATTAAGTCTTATACAGGTGCGTCTTCAGATGATTCTAGCTCACCTGGAGCTAAGGATTATCTGAATGCTGACGAGGCTAAGCAAGAGTTGAGTGCACTGGATTTCTATAATAAGAATCAAAGTCATATTGAGATTACCGGGCAAAAGGAATTGGACGATGCTTGGGAATTCACATGGAGCTTCAAAGGTGGCAACATGGGTGGTACCTTTACTGTTGAAAATAAAGGGATTGTTTCTGCCCAAAGCTCTAATGGAAATCAAATAGAGACGAAGACTTGGCGATGAGTGTTCATAATAGTGTTATTGGACGTCAAACGGTTTGCGAACCGGGTGGCGTTTTTAATAGTAAAGTTTATAAAATTATGAGTTTAATACTTAGTAATAACAACATGGGAGTTATGAATTATTAACAGCAGATATTGAGCGATAAAGTATCAATTGAATTTGATGTGCATATAACGGAATAAATTAACGTAAATTGAAAGTTTCAATTACTATTGAGCAGAATAATAAGCTATCATGATTAAGAAAAGGCCTGCATTGGTTATAAGTTATTGTACAATTATTATAATAAAATGAAAAAGAAGGTTTTATAATGGCCCAGGTGGGTATAGTAGCAACTGAAAAAATGAAGAGCTAGAAAATCTTCTGTCAGGTTTAATTGCTGAAAAGAATAATAATATCAAAGCTGTTAGCATGACGGAGGAAGAATATCGAAGTCGACGTGGGCAAATTACGTCTGCAAACAAGATTATTTTGCTTGAAAATTCTAAATCGCTAAAGGCTAATCAAAATATTACAAAAAGAGCATTAGTAGGTGAAAGTGATCTATACTAGTGCACTTACATATGCAGTTATGTTTAGTTATTATTAAATAAAATATCTACCAATTATATGTAATTGAGGTATAATATAAAAGCAATTGTTTGCGTTTTCATTTGTTGCAAATTACGCTTTCTTTTATAAAACCAGCGATATTTTTGAAGATGCCGATAGATTATTAATCCTTAAGATGTTTTGACAAAGTAGAGCTATCGTTAATCGCATAATCTTACACTTATATATGTACTGTTTTAATTATCAAGGTAAGATACTTGGTTCAAGAAAAGTTGAGTGTAACTATTACTTAATTGATTTTAAATATTATTTTGGAGGGAAACAAATGTCTGCAGAAACAGAATTAGTCAAATTATCGGAGATTCAAGAATTAGATGAACCACACTTACATGTAAAAGAGTTAATCAGTGATGTTGACCAACAAGTTAAGCGTAATCTGGTGTCACAATTTGGGATTACTAGATTCTTAGATGATTTTAAAGTTGGTGGTGGTGTGGACACGATTCATAATGTGCGTGCGGGTATTTACTCCAGTGAGGGTGTAGCGCAACAACTCAAAGATGAAACTTCTGGATATGATAAAGATGTCGCCAGAACATTACATGGTGGTAGTGCTGCATATAAAGAGATAAATCGGCAACAAACAGAATTAAAAAAGAAACATCAATTAACAGATGTCAACACAGGAAAACTTCTGAAGGCTAATCAGCAGACTGATTTAGATCATACTGTTGCAACCAAAACAATTTGGGAAGATCAAGGGCGAGTATTGGCCGGGCTATCTGCAGATGAAATTGCAAATAGTAAAGATAACTTGCACTTAACTGATAAGAGTATTAATCGATCAATGGGCGCTCAAGATAAGACAGAGTATGCAAAAGATTTAAGTCGGAAAAAAGCGATTTGGAAGAAACAGAATAGTCTGGATCAGAATGATTCCAACTTAAGCAACAGTAAAAAGCGTAGTAAAGCCGAGAATACACGAAATAGATTAGCAGCAGACGAACAAGCTATAAAAGAGAACGATTTAAATGCAAAGCATGCGATAGATAAAAAAATTAATCAGTATTACCGAAGTGAAAAGTTTTTAAAAGGAACTTTTGTTAACAGTGCAAGCCAGGGATTGAAACAATCAGGAAAGGCAGTCATTGGAATAATATTGTACCAAGTTGAGGATGCGATTATAAAAGCACTTGTGAAAGTGATTAATCAATGGGAAACCTTTAATTCTGTTAAAGAGCGTTTCGATTCTTTGATACAAGCTATTAAAAATAATTTGGCGACAATTGATGTTAGAGTCAATTCAATAGAGGATGCTGCTGTATCAGGATTGACCGGTGGTTTTATGGGTGCTGTAACTAATACAATTGTAAATGCATTCAGTACGACAGCAGTCAATATTGCTAAGCTATTGAACGATTCACTGATTAGCTTAGTTCAAGCAGCTAAAATCCTATGTGTCCAAGATGCTCAGATAACTTTACGTGAAAGAACCAACCAAGCGACTAAGATAATTACGGCTGCCTTAGTTGCTTCTTTGGGAGTAATGTTAGGTGATGTATTAAGCAAAGATATAATGGTGAAGTTTCCAGTTTTAGCCCCAGTATCTGACTTGATTGGTAACTTGATGAGTGCAGTGATCTCAGGTGGATTGACAGCGATGCTCATCTATACAATGGATAACTGGAGTCAGATTTTATTAAGTGTAAAAGAACAGTTTGACACCTTTATGGTGGGCCTGACAGTTAGTCCTAAAACCATTGAGGCTAGTTATCAACAGGCTATTGCAAAGGTCGAGACTCTTTATCAGGAATTATTGGTGCAAATTTATCAGCGATACGCAGAAACCAATCGTTTGCAACAATTAGCATATGACATGGATTTGCCGACTGCTGACCAGTTTGTCGCTAGTGGTGATTTGGCTCAACATATGGGTGTAGATCAACAACAGATTTTAAGAAATCGTTCAGATGTTAATAATTATTTTAATAGTTAAGGGGAAAACACATGGCTGAATTGTTTGGTAAAGATTTATTTAATTCTGAATATAAGAAGGATGCGCAGCAACGGTTAGAGAATGATGTACAGGAGTATAATACATCTTCGCAACAGTTGAATAGGCAATTGGAGAGGCTACAGGATAAACGTGATGATTTGTCGGCCAGCTTACAACGAACGGAGACAGTGATAGATGAGTTAAAGAATACTCCTGCAGGTTTTAAGGATAAAGTGGAAACCTTAAAAATAAATCTTCAAAGTTATCAAGTGCTGTTGGATGCTGCCAAAAAGGAGTCTGCTAAGATAGCGAAAGGGGCCGGAGCTGGAGCTGCAGGTGGAGTTGTAGCAGGCACTGCAGTCGCTGCCTTTGGAGGTACAGCATTAACTGCTCTAGCAATGTCAATTGGTACAGCTTCCACAGGTACAGCTATTGCTGGATTAACTGGTGCAGCGGCGACGAATGCTGCTTTAGCTTGGCTTGGCGGTGGTGCTATAGCTGCGGGTGGTGCTGGTATAGCAGGTGGCGAAACAATTTTATCATTACTAGGTCCTATAGGTTGGACGATAGGGGCTGCTACATTAGCAACAACAGGGATTATGGCTAATGGAAAAAATAAAAAAGCTGCTGCTCAGATGCTTAGTAATGATACTAAAGTTAAAGCCAGTATCCGCACGACTAATGCCTTAGTGACTGAGGTGAAAAATCAGGTAAAGATGACAAAAAGTAGCGCTGTTGATTTGGAACACCGAGTTTCCAGCGCAGAGGCAACCTGGCCGGATGATTATTTAAAATTTAGCGAAACAGAAATTTTAGATGCGGGAACATTAATCAATAATGCACTGGCAGCTGAAAAAATTCTGAATGCTAAGCTTGGAAAAGCTGGTAAATTTGAAAAACCGGTTGATCTTGATAAAACAAAGTTTGGAAATAGTGAGTCAAGTAATAATGAAATTATTGGAGAAATTAATGCAATCAATATGGACCTGGCAGATGTAATAACACCTGCAGGACAACATTACTATTTTAATACTAAGGTTACGTTTGGAGACTTCAAAGAGGGAGATCAAATTACTTTTCGTATTGATGGTGAGACGGCAAAAGCAGTTCGCGTGGTAGACAAAGGTACCATTCAGTCTAACAAAAATACTATGGCGAAGGAGACCGCCCATAGTGATACCAAAGTGGGGCAAGTAAGTGGCCTTGCAGGTGGTGTGGGTACGATTACGACCAATAGTGGCGAAAGCTACTCCTTTAGTTCCAACGATGCTGCGGCTGACATTAAAGACGGGAGTTTAGTTTTCTTTAAGGCTAGCGGCCAAGTAGCAAGAGAAGTCTATAATGCATAATAATTAGTGAAAATTGAAGTTAGAAGGGTAGAACAATTCTACTCTTTTATTTTTCCCTTATTGATAGAGATTTAACATGTTTTCCAGCGCCTCCCGCATTTCCCGCACAAAAGAGTCCGGGCTAACCACTCGTACCCGATTTCCTTGGCTGAGCAGCCACATCATTGCACCGGTATCAAAGACTTCGGCCTCAATCAATACTTTTTGGTGGTTACTTTGAGCAGTGATGACCTTGGCTGTTGGAAAACGATCCAAGGCAGCTTCGACAATGCCGGTAAATTCAAAGCGAATCGTGGTCTTTTCACCCGGCTGCATGTAATGAATATATTGACGCAATTCACCATCGCTGACGCGTTCTGCGCGACTGCGGTGGATTTTTTGCGTGGTAGCGCGGTAACCAAAGATACGGTCCAAGCGAAAGAAACGGTTAGCGTGATACTTGGTACTATAAGCGACAACGTAAAAATAGTATTCCGAAAAAATGATAGCTTGCGGTAAAATCGTGCGCGTTTCAGTTTGATTATGGCTATTGCGATAGTCAATGTCGATAGTTTGTTGCCCAATAATAAACTGGCTAATTTGCCAGATTAATTTTAGTAATGGTTGTTGGTGATGTACCGGTTGATAATGGAACACTTCATTTTTGACGATTGGTTGAATTTCAGCCTGATCGGACTTGGAAACCAATCCAAGCAATCCAGTAATCGCATCATGCAGTTCACTTTGATTCAACGAGCGGCTCGCCAATAGAATTTTGATCAGCACTAGAATGACCAATTTAGAAATGTGATCCTGGGCGGTGGTTAACTGATAACCGTTCAATTGTCGGCGATAGGTTAGCTGATAAGGTAATTGTTGTTCGATAATGAAGTTTTTGATTTGACTGATATCGCGCTGAATCGCTCTGGGATTAACGGCGAAGTGTTCCGCAAGCTGAGTCTTATTAACGAGATGATCCGAAATTAATAATTGAAAAATATAAAGTTGTCGATATGCAGCATTCATAGTGGCCTCCATTGATAATCTGAATGATAAATTTAACTAGACACATTTTGTCTATGCTCATCGTTATTATAGCATTAACAACTGCAAGTAATGTGAGTTAAAAGTTGTGACTAGTTACTGACGCTGCATCATGGCGAGTGTGCTGGTTGAAACTGGTGCGGTTGAGTGGTAGGTGTCATAACTAGCTTGATCAGCCATTAGCTCAATGGCAAGTTGTTGATTATCACAGGAGAGGATGTTTTAAGCAATGAAGAACAACGTTGATATTACAGCATTAAATGAATTTTATCGGGGGATTGAAGAATTGTTAGGTACTGAGGCGATGCTAAAGCTACATGAGCAATATCGGGGCATGCAAATTACGATTCCAATCCATCTCTACGATCGGCAACAGGTCGCACAAACGCTGCGTGGACAATATAACGGACATAATAGCTATGAACTAGCACGTAAATATGGTTATTCACAACGATGGGTGAATCAGATGTTGCGTGCGACGAATGGCCTGAATAATAAGGTAACCAGAAAAGATGAGTAACCAGGTTGTCGTTTGAAATCTGGATGATTCGTTGCTGGTCAATTAGATGGAACTGATAGGACGGCTTGCAAGATAATTTAAAGGATAAGTTGCAGGTGATTATTAGTGTTCTTTTCATGGAAAATGACCGGTACAAGTGCAGTTACTAAAATATTTACATTCGATTACAATTTATGCTAAGGAGGTGGGAGCCTATCATGACCGAGAACGTTGAATTAGATGCGCTACACCAGTTTTATAGTAGTTTAAATGAGTTAGTTGGCACAGAATCAATGTTGAATATTTATCAACACTATAAGGGGACTCAACTTAACTTTCCAATTCATCTTTATGATCGTAAATTAGCGGCTAAGTGTGTGCTGCAAGAATTCAATGGTCATAATCAACACGATCTAGCGCGTAAATATGGCTACTCACAAAAGTGGGTTCAGATGGTTGTCAGAGACGCAAAGGAAAACAATAAAAAGGAATGATTTCATTATGGCAGATTCAAAAATTTTTAAATTAAGTGATGGTTTGGACATTGAAAAGATTGGACAGGCCGTTCAAAACTGGTTACGGGAAAAGAAACAGTTACACGCAGAAGGCATTCGGACTAACGAAGGGTATTTAGTTCAAGCCAAGCAAGAAGATAGTTGGAAAAAGGTCGTCGGTATGGATTCTGCGATTCAAGTCCAGATCTTTAGCGCGGGAGAAGACCAGGTCATGGTCAATGTTGGTTCCGGTAAGTGGGTCGATAAGGCTGGCGCAGCAACGATTGGGATGGTGGCGTTTGCACCACTGGCCGTCACAGCAGCGATCGGTGCTTGGAATCAGAAAAAGTTACCAGAAGAATTGTTTGCATATATTGAACAATTTATTATCAGTGGAGGCAAGTCAGTGACCGTTTCCATGTCAGCAAGTCAGAGCGTACACGACGGCGAAGTGCTGTGTCCCAATTGTAAGTCTGTTAATGCAAAGGGAACAAAATTCTGTACCTCGTGTGGCACGAAGTTAGGTAAAGAATGTCCAAATTGTCATGAACAGGTTGGGCTAAACACAAAGTTCTGTCCTAACTGCGGCACTGATTTGAATCCGAAACCGAAAGAGGTCACTTGCCCAGATTGTCAACAAGTAGTCTCATCGGAAGTGAAATTTTGTCCTAATTGCGGACACGCGTTTAGCTAGCGAGGTCAACCTGTATGAAAATTTGTCCGAATTGTCATCATCAAAATGCGAATGACGTTAACTTCTGTGAAAACTGTGGGACGAAGTTAGTGAAAGCGCCTAAGCAGTGTCCGCGATGCCAATCCCTAAACCCAACGCAGAATCGATTTTGTGAGAATTGCGGCTATGATTTTAGTGCTGGGACGGCTAGCAATCAAGAACAGCCGGTAAATAAAGCGTCAGCACAACCACTGGAAAATGCGCAGCCGGGAGAACAAGTTGTGCAAGCGGGGCAGGTAACGTCGCAACCGGGAAATCAGTCTCAGCAATTGACCGCATCACAACTGAAAGCACAGACTTACCCAACAGTAGCGCCAGAATCGGCAAGCCAGTCACAGCAAACGGCCACATCGCAACCGGAAAATCAGTCTCAGCATTCAACTGCATCACAATCGGCAAGCCCAACTCCGCAAACACCTACATCGCAACCGGTGGGGCAGGAGCAGTCAACGGCACCACATTCAGCAACTTCAACGCCATTGGTAGACACGCAACAACAATCGACTGCCGCCTCATCAGCAAGTACAATGCCAAAGTCAACTGACTCGCAACTAGCTGAACAATCACGACAAATGGATTCAACGTCAGCCTCAAGTTCAATTCAGCGTGCCGCAGACGCCAAGGGGACGGCGGATGCGGCTCAGTCAGACGGTTCAGCACGAGCCAAAAATCAAGCTGAGTCCGTGGCTAATCAAGCAACAGTGGCGAATACAACTCAATCGCAAGTATCGGAGCGACCGGTGACTCGGCAAACCCAATCGGAGCGGCAATCTCATCAAGGTGAACAGGAACAGATGTCCAATGAAGTTTCAGACCAGTCCACTGCCACAGCCACTCCGGCGACGCGCACTAATCAAGCGGCAACACACAAATCTAAGGTGCCTTGGCTCTTTGCTTTATTGGTGTTAATCGTGGCAGTAGGTGGTGCAGCCTACTTCTTATATTTACGACCATCAACGACACAATCGACGGCATCAACCCAATCATCGGTCGCACACAAAAAGACGACGCGGCATTCAAGCAGTGTGACTAAAAACTCGCAGTCCACCACCAAGTCCACCGCAGTTAGTTTTGATCAGTCCCAAATCAGGAATGATATCAGTTCAACGGTTGGGGCGATTAGTGGGACGAACTCGGTCTATGTCTCGCCAGTTAATAGTAAGCAAACCGTACTAGTTAACGATGGGTCACAGCGTTCTGCAAGCAGTATCAAAATTTTTATCATGGTTACAGCGTATGCAATGGCTAAGGAGGGGGTCTTTAACTTAACTGATACCCATACGGTTACTGATAGCGAGAAGGTTGGCGGTACCGGTGTTATCCAAAATATGGATGCTGGAACTAAGCTAAGTTATCAAGAAATCATTGAACATATGATTGATGATAGTGATAATACGGCCGCAAATATTATGATTAAAAAATTGGGTGGTTTTGATTTGATCAATAATAAAATCAGTAATATGGGTGCGACCGATACCAAGTTGCGGCGGAAAATGATGGATACTAAAGCGTTAGATGATGGGAAGGACAACACGACATCGGCCCATGATATGGGAATGACGCTCAAAAAGATTTATAACCATCAGCTGGTTTCACGGCAAGCAGATGAGGCAATGCTGACGATTTTGGCCAAGAATCAAAATCGAACCAAGCTGCCGAAAGATTTGCCTAGTTCAGCGACTGTTTACAATAAAACCGGCGAATACGCCGACTATGGTGTCCAAAACGATGCGGAAATCGTTAAAAATTCACACGGCGCATTTGTGGCCGTTGTTTTATCGGAAGATGGGGAACAAAATGATCAAATCGATGCGATGAATCGGCTAGGCTCATTGCTGTATCAAAATATATTGGAGTAGTGAGGCGAAAGTTATGAAATATTGTCCACATTGTGGTAACCCAGTGCGGGAGACGGCCAAATTTTGCCCAAGTTGTGGTCAGCCTTTGAATAGCCCGGGGCAAGCATCAACCACACCGGGAAGCAGTTCTGAAAATAATCAAATTAAAGGCTTCTATGATAATGCAACTGCAAAACTGAGCCATTATACTGGGGAAGAGGGGGCTGTCAAGGTTAATATTGGCGATCTGTTCTCGGAAGTTTTCAAGCATCACACTAAGGATGAGGCTAATTCGATTTTTATTGCTGGCACTAAAACCACGACGCCTGCTTTGGCGGATGTTTCGGATGAATGGGCCAAGCCATGGCTGTTCTCACGGATTTTACTCGGCTTTTTGCTGGCGTTCGCTGCATTATTATATATGGCTGATAGTTTCGAGAATAGTAACGCGATTCCAGGGCTCATCATGGTTGGCGCCTTCGCCGTACCATTTTCAGGCTTAGTCTTTTTCTTCGAAGCGAATGCGTTTAAAGATATCAGTTTATTTGAAATCGTCAAAGTTTTCTTTATTGGTGGGATTTTCTCACTAGTAGTGACCTTATTCCTATACCAATTTGTGTCTTTTAGCGCGGCCAATCAGATTTTTGGTGTTCTCACACTTAAAGACTCGTTAGCGATTGGTTTAGTTGAAGAACTAGGAAAAGTCCTGATCGTGTCATATTTCATCAGTCAATTAGATGTTCGCCATATTTTAGATGGTATTTTGATTGGTGCCGCGGTCGGCGCGGGATTCGCCGCTTTTGAAACGGCCGGATATATTTATAATGCTGGGACGAATAATCTCGTTGCAGTGGCTATTTTGCGGGGATGGTCGGCAATTGGTGGTCATCTTGTCTGGGCTGCTATCGCTGGTGGTGCGATTATGATTGTGAAGCGTGATCAACCGTTCAAATTTAGCCAATTACTGGATACCCGGTTTCTTGTATTCTTTATTTTGGCAGTCTTAATGCACGCCACATGGGACTGGGACGTGACGGTGTTAGGCAGTGACTATCTCAAGTTGATTTTATTGATTGTTCTAGCTTGGATCGTTGTCTTCGTCTTGATGAATGCGGGACTGAAGGAGATTTCCCATTTGAAGCAACAGACGCAATCTTAAGCTTTAGCGTATGACAGGGGTCAATGATAAAATAGCAGCCTATTCTGACAGTAAGTGAATTGTTGTTAGGATAGGCTGCTATTTTAGTCTGTAGTGTGACAAGCTGACGGGGGAAAGATAGACTAATATTTTTATAGTTGTGGCTGAAACACGCCATAAGGTGAGTGAATTTTCAATTGGACTACCGGACTCGACATGACTGGCATTACGCAGCTAATCCGTAATTTATAACACAATCGGCGCCACAGAATTGAAGCAACTCGAAAAAAGTTATGACTCATAAACGTTAATTAGCGTCATTTCTATCCTAAAAGATAGTACCTATTAATAAAAATGGTACTTACATTATCCCTAGGTATCATCTATAGTTGCAGATACCTTAAATTTAATGAGTGGGAGAGATATTAGAAATGAAAAAAATTATTGTTAATGATTATGGCTCAGTTGATGTGCTTCAAGAAGTGAGCGCACCGAAGCCAATTCCCGGGGAAAATGATGTGTTGATTAAGGTTGCCGCAATTGGGGTCAATGATCCGGACATCGTGATGCGCAAGTACGGCCCGTTTCCAACGATGCCAGCGGAACTTCGACCAACGCTGCCGCACATGTTAGGCGAGGACTTCTCTGGAATTATTGAACGCGTTGGATCTGCGGTCACCAAGTTTCAGGTCGGTGATCATGTGATGGGCTATGCGAAAAATGGCACGTATGCACAATATCTCATGCTTGATCAGGAGGATTCATTGTCGAAAGTGCCTGTTCAACTAGATCTGGTGCCACTTGGCGGGTTGTACCTCGCAGCGTTGACGGCCTGGAGCGCTGTTATGAAGAATGGTCATTTACAAGCGGGCCAAAAAGTATTGATTCATGGTGGCGCTGGTGGTGTGGGCAGTATGGCAATCCAGATTGCTAAGGCAGTGGGCGCAACCGTGATTACAACCGCTCGTAAGCAACATCACGCTTATTTGAAAGACTTGGGTGCGAATCAAATGATTGATTATCAAACGGAAGATTTCGTAGAATTAGTTCACAACGTTGATTTGGTTGTAAACTTGACGGGGGCAGAAACCTTAGCGGCGAGTTATCAAGTTGTGAAAGCCGGTGGTCGCCTGGTCTCGGTTAACGGTGTGCCTGATGAAAAACAAGCGGCAGCACATGGAATCACCGTAGTGTATGCGCTGGGCGATGTGTCGGCTGAAGCGCGAACGGCCATTTTGAATCTGTATGAACAAGGAAAGTTAACAGTTACTATTTCACAAGTCTATCCATTTACGCTAGCCGCGGTCAAACAAGCCCATCTTGATTTTGAAAAGGGTGGTAATCAAGGCAAACGGGTGATTGTGTTTGATAATGAAACGGCTAGCCTTTAATCTTGGCGATGTGGTTGGATTTAGCACGGGACAGTGACTGAAATACGAGGCTAGAGCTAATACGCCATGACATTGATAAGCAAGCAAATGAGCACTAAGCTGTGTTAGAACAACTGTGGTGAGGAAAATCAGTAATACTCGTTCAGTAAAGGTCTGCGTCACGTACAACTGATTATGGACAGTCTTTAGTATAATAGTAGTTGTGCGTCGACACCGTTTGAATAATGACTAATATTAATGAGCGGGGATGGTAAAAATTATGAATGAGTCAGCATCAGACGAAAACTTCTTAGATTGCCCAGTTGCCAGCGTTCAAAAAATCGTGCGTGGCAAATGGAGCATGGTCATCCTGTATTTTCTGAGCCAACGGGTCCTCCGTTTTGGTGAACTCAATCGTAAAATGCCGATGGTGACGCAGGCTTACTTGACCAAAGAGCTCCGATTACTTGAGGAATACGGATTAGTGCATCGCAAAGTTTATCCACAGGTGCCGCCAAAGGTTGAGTATTCACTGACACCATTGGGAAAAAAGTTTTTACCAGTTTTACAGGCGTTGGAGAAGTTTGCGGTGGCCTATCAGGATGAACAGGCTGATTGAAGTTGGTTAAGAACAAGACTTAGTTGATACAGCGCATTGAGGTTCGTTACAAAAATACAAAAAACAAGTTCCGGCGATATCGCTCGGAGCTTGTTTTTTTACACTAAAATTTAAATAATTGTTGCGCATTCTGATTGAACATTTTTTGCTTCATTGGTTGCGAGAGTAAATCAGTTGATTCCAATTGGGTTGCTAAATCTAAGACAACCGGGGTCGGTGTATAAGGCGTATCTGAAGCGTACAATAATTTATCAGGGTCGATCAACTCAAGTAATGCTGGTAATTGTTGTGATAGGACCATGCCAGCAACATCAAAGTATTGTTGGCCCATCACGCTCTGAATATCAAGTTGTTCAGGCTTGAGCTCAGGATTTAAACCGCGTGCTAAGGGAATCCGGTTAGCAACTAGTGGTAAAACGGCGCCAGCATGGGGAATGATAAATTTAATGTTCGGATAGCGAGTGAATACACCATTGACTAGCATATTGACTACGGTACGCGTTGTGTCAAAGAAAAATTCTAAGATTGGCTGCGGCACGGTTTGGTTAACATTGGAATCAACCATACCAGGTGCATTTGGATGTAATGCGACAATTGCATGAGCATCGTCTAGGGCTTGCATCATTGGATCCAGCTTAGGGTCACCGAGATAAGTTCCCCGTGAGTTAGTTGGCAATGTAAATCCTGCTGCTTGGCCTGCTTTCGCAACTTGCTTGATCACTTGGACGCTTTCGTCGACATACGGCATCGGAATTGAGGCAAAAAAGCCAATTTTTTTCGGATATTTGCGGTGTTGCGTTAATGCGTATTCGTTAACTTCATTCGCTAATTCTAAGGTGCCACTGGCTTCACCAGTATTGATATGTGGGGAAGAAATGGAAATAATCGAATAGTCAATTTTAGTTTTATCCATAATTGATAATGTGGTATCAATACTGTAATCAGGCGTTTTGACACCATCACCCATGTCATTGAACTGATCTTTGAGAAACTTCTTGTAACCTGGTGAGAGGTAATGAGCGTGAACATCAATTTTATTGTATAACATTTAAAGTATCTTCTTTCTATAGGAAAACAGCAGCTAATGTGGTCGCAAAGCCTTCAGGTTTCTGTGCGTAACCCAGGTGACCACCAGGGATGTCGTAGATGGTGACATCCCAATATTTTGCTAAGAAATCATTGACCATTTGTGGATATGAGCCACGTGAATCGGTACCGTCCAAAAGACTGATTTTATCGCGATAGGTCTTCAGTTGAGCAATATCAATTTTGCGACTCGTGTACTGGCGAATTTCGTATTTGAACCAGTATTGCATTCCCTTAACACGCGCATCGACAGCCGCAGCGTTGGCATTGACAGCTGGCTTTCCCATCATCTGAGCGTCGAGATCACCAATACGCATCGCTTTGAAGAACAGCTTCATGGCGGCTTGCATGTCGCCTGTTAGGGCTGTTTCGACAATTTGATTATTGCTGTTTTGCTCCGCTTCAGCTGAAGGCAAGAAGCTATTAATTGGTGGTTCATGAAAAGCAATCTTTTCGACGATATCAGGGAAATCTTGAAGTGTTTCCATCGCTACAATTGAGCCCGAAGAACTCCCCATAAGATAGATTTTTTGGTCAGGACTGAGCGTTTGGGCAAGGGTGTGGACATCTGCAGCATCTGTTTTAAGTCGATAAGTATCGTGAATGTTTTTTATCGTTTCGGGAGCTGGTGATGTTAATTCACTGTGGCCATAGCCGCGGCGGTCATAGGTAACGACAGTGAAATGACGCTGCAGAAATTGGGCAGCACCCTTAAAAATGTCACCCGTCCCATTGGCACCTGGAATCAAAATTAAGACTGGTCCGTTACCGATGGCAGTATAGGCGATGTTGGCGCCGGTTGTTTTTAGAATACTCATTATCATAACTTCCTTGTTTTCTGGTGTATTTGATTAATTACTTGTAAAATTAATTAATAGAACGTAGTATAGACTCATGGTATGAGTTTTGCAAGTAAAAAAACAGGAAGTGATTAAAGTGAAGCGAGGTACTTTGACACGCTTAGCGGTGTTACAGCAGGCTGAAGCGCTTGTTGCTCAGGATGGTTTTTCTAAGTTAACGTATAATGGTCTGGCCCGTCAATGTGGGGTGAAGCCACAGTCGCTTTATCGTTACGTCGCTAATATTGCGGATGTTAGAAGCGGCGTCATTGGTTTGTATATTCAGCAATTAACAGAACGTATTCAAACGCAGCTGCATGAGGAAACGGGGCAAACTGCATTGCTGCATGGTGCAGAATTGTTCTTGACTGAGGCACAGAATGGGATTAGTTTCATTGATATGATTGCTGGCATCGTTGAGTATGGGGGAAACGAACAAGTTCGGACTCAAATCACCGCATTAAGATCATTGTTTGGACAGTATATTGCTGAAATAACGAACAACCCAGCACAAGCGACGTCTAACGAGCAACTGTTTTTTGAAGCTTTTATTGGCAATATTGTCTTATTTAACACGCATGATATCTCGACTCAGGACGGGGTAAGAATTATGCGCCAGAACTTAGCACGAATATTGACGTTGTTTTAATATGCTCGAATCACCTATCCAGGACAAAATGAATTGAGGTTAATGATTTGGAAATCAAAGAAGTGGCACAACGTTCCGCAGAGATTCGTGAACAATATCATCAGTTGGAAATTAAGCAAGACGGCCATCCGTGGACTACTGAACAGGATGCATTGGCCTTTTTGACGGATGCAGCATTAGTTGGACGGCAAGTCATGGCCCATCAAGGTAGCTGGCCGGATGGTCAAGACCAGCAGTTGCTCGCGGATAAAATTGGCGAATCAATCTGGTGGTTAAGCGTTTTGGCTGATGCAAATGGGGTTGATTTGGATCAGGCGGTGAGAAATTTTTTGAACGATAAGGCGGCACAGCTTAAGGGGTAAAGCGACAGTTGTTGTGGTGGATAGGCTTGACGGAGACGCATGGTGTTATAAGTGATTTATTTGGTGGTTAATTCATCGTTGCGACATGGATTGACCGTTATTGGCAACAGATACAGTTCCATACAAGGCTTAGTGATTTCATTGAGATTGCTAGGCTTTTTTTGTGCGCATCATTCGAAAAATCAGCCACAGCTGAAATGCTTCACATACATTATTGCCAAAAATTGTGACGGCTGAGCAACTACAGCCCACTTAAATAAAGGTGAACTAACCTGAAGATGAGTGACAAAAGAAAGTTAAGCGAAATAAAACGTTTACAAATATGGAATCATCTGCTATTA
Organism: Lactiplantibacillus plantarum EGD-AQ4; assembly: GCF_000463075.2. Lineage (GTDB taxonomy): Bacteria > Bacillota > Bacilli > Lactobacillales > Lactobacillaceae > Lactiplantibacillus > Lactiplantibacillus plantarum_A. The sequence continues at coordinate 246,930 of NZ_AVAQ01000012.1, read as the reverse complement.
TTTAGTCATTCGAATGACACTCATTCGAATGACTAAATATTGGAAGGAGTGTGACAAGATGACGTCACCTAAAAATAGCAATCCTGAGGCAACGGCGAACCGCCGGACATTGAGCCTGACGAGCATGTATTTTAATCGCTTTTTATTATTTCGATATGTAACCGCTATCTTTTTCTTTGTTAATCTCTATTGGGCGATTATCTTATTTGGTTCTGGTTCAGCAGTAGGCTTATTACCGACTGCCTTATTAATTGGGACGGGTGTCGTAATGGTCGAACAGGTTAGTAAATTTTGGAAACATACCAATCAACTGACACTTACCCGCTGGTTCTATTGGGTACAAATACTTGCCAACGCCATCGTGGCTATAAGTGCGATATTTGGTCAATTGCAGGTGTTCTACCCATTTTTCAACCAGACGAGCTTACCGTGGGTACTTAGTTTGTTAGGACTAGGAATGCTGGTCGGGGGTTTCTTGGAGTACCGGGCGTTCCTAATTGCGCATGACAAGGATCGTTATGTGCAACATATTCGGCAATTTGCTGCAAACATATAAGGATTAGGATGTGAATTTTGATGGATGATACAAATAACAAAATGTTTCAGTTTCTGAACAACCATTTGATGGGACCGATGGGGAAGTTGGCCCAATTCAGAATCGTCCGCGCCGTTATGGCTGCTGGGATGGCAACCATTCCATTTACGATCGTTGGGTCAATGTTCTTGATCGTCAGCGTGTTACCACAAAGTTTTCCAGCGTTAGCCGGCTTCTTTGCGGTTTCATTCGATAAGATCACGCCGCTATACATGCTCGCGAACACGGCGACTATGGGAATCTTGTCACTCTACTTCTGTTTAGTGTTTGGATATGAATATACGAAGATTCAAGCACAAGAAGAAAAAATCGAGGTCAATCCGCTAAACGGGGCTTTGATTTCAATGATGGCCTTTTTCATGTGCCTGCCTGAATTAGTGTTCAAGGGCGGAGCTATGACTTTAATCAACGTTTTCAATAAGAATTCTAAGATCATTGATGGTTGGGAAATGAGCGGTGGCGTCACTCGGCTTGGAACGACTGGGATTTTTACGGCCATTATCATGTCAATTATTGCTGTGAAAATCTATACGACTTGTGTGAAACGTAACTGGACCATCAAGATGCCTGAAACAGTGCCAGCTGGGGTTGCGCGTTCATTTACGGCTCTGATTCCAACTGCTTTAATTGCGCTTACTGTGATTGTCATCAACGGATTATTAATTTTGATGGGTACGGATATTTATAAAATCGTTGCGATTCCATTCGGGTTCGTGACAAACTTGACGAATACTTGGATTGGCTTGCTGGTGGTGTACTTTATCATGCACGCGCTCTGGTTAGTCGGGATTCACGGGGCCACAATTGTGACGTCATTCTTAACACCAATTGTACTTTCCAACATGGTCAGCAATGCCAAGGGGGCTAACATTCCGTTCGCCGGCGAATTCAATAATTGTTTCGTTACGATCGGTGGTTCTGGTGCAACCCTTGGGATGGTCGTATTCATTGCGTTCTTTGCTAAATCGGCCCAATTAGGAGCGCTCGGTAAAGCTAGTATCGTGCCTGCATTCTTCAACATTAACGAACCAATTTTGTTCGGGATGCCGGTTGTTTATAATCCTTACACGGCGATTCCATTCTTCTTGGCACCAATGTCTTCAATGTCTGTGGCTTACTTCGCTATCAAGTTCCACATGGTCAACCCACCAATCGCCCAAGTCGCATGGCCAACACCAGTTGGTTTATCAGGCTTCTTAGGCTCGGGTGGTGACTGGCGCGCCGCTGTCTTAGCTGTTGTTTGTGCTTTGATTGCGTTCGTGATCTGGTTCCCATTCATCAAGTTCTACGACAACAAACTTTACTTGCAAGAACAAAATGGAACGGCACAAACTGATTAATCATCACTTATCAGTCACGATTCCAATTCGTGGCTGATTTTTTTAAGAGAGGAAGTTTTAACATGAGTAAATTACCAGATGGATTTTTATGGGGTGGCGCGGTCGCTGCCCATCAATTTGAAGGCGGTTGGGACCAGGATGGTAAGGGCCTAAGTATCGCAGATGTCATGACTGCGGGTAGTAATACGAAAGCTCGGGAGATTACAGATGGCGTGATTCCGGGCAAAAATTACCCTAATCATGAGGCGATTGATTTTTATAATCGTTATCATGAGGATGTCCAATTGTTTGCTGATTTAGGTTTGAACTGTTTTCGGACTAGTATTGCCTGGACGCGAATCTTTCCAAATGGGGATGACGCCGAACCCAACGAAGCGGGATTGAAATTTTATGACCAGCTATTTGACGATTTACTGGCGCACCACATTGAACCCGTGATCACCTTATCTCATTTTGAAATGCCATATCACTTAGTTGAAGCGTACGGTGGCTGGCGCAATCGGGAATTGATTCGGTTGTTTGTCAAATTTGCCAAAGTGGTCTTCGAGCGTTATCGAGATAAGGTCAAGTATTGGATGACTTTTAATGAAATCAATAACCAGACCGGGTTAAATGAATGGGGATTATTCACCAATTCTGGTATCAAGGTCGCAGCGGACGAAGACGCAGAAACGGTGATGTACCAAGCTGCACATTACGAGGCGGTTGCCAGTGCCCTGGTCGTCAAGATGGGACATGAAATCAATCCGAACTTTAAGATTGGTTGCATGATGGCGATGGGCCCGACCTATCCAGCAACCCCCGCACCTAAGGACGTAATGAAAGCTGAACGGACGATGCAAGCGGGTTACTGGTTGGCGGATGTGCAGTGTAAAGGAAAGTACCCGAATTGGTTAAAACGTTATTTCGAACGGCACCACCTCGCGTTAGACATAACGCAGGCTGATATGGACATCTTGGCGGCGGGAACCGTAGATTATATCGGTTTTTCATACTATGCATCGCACGTAACCGAAGCAACTGCCGACGAACCGGATGATTTCATGACACCTGGTCAGAATCCAGAGGTGAAGAATTCAGCTCTGGAACGTTCGGATTGGGGCTGGGAAATCGATCCAATCGGGCTCCGCTATGCGTTGAACTGGTTCAGTGACCGGTATGATCTGCCACTGTTTATCGTCGAAAATGGCCTGGGTGCCTTTGATAAACGTGATGCGGACGGCAGAATTCATGACGACTATCGAATCGATTATCTGCGCAAGCATATCGAACAAATGGAATTAGCCGTTGATGTTGACGGCGTTCAGCTGATGGGATACACGCCGTGGGGCTTCATTGACCTCGTATCTGCAGGCACTGGTCAGATGGATAAGCGCTATGGCCTGATTTATGTGGATAAAAATGATGCCGGGCAAGGCACATTAAAACGTGAAAAGAAGCTATCGTTTGATTGGTTCAAAAAAGTGATTGCCACTAACGGCGCCGACCTAAGCTAATACGATATAATAGTCACATAATGTTAACGTACGCCAAACATTGGGGTACGTTTTTCAGGTGAGGAGGCCGAACAATGGCACATTTAGATACGGATCAGTTGGTTCAAACGATTTTGGCTGATATTCAGGCAGGCCAATTAGCGGATAAACAGCGAAAGTTACCGGCCGAACCAGCATTAGTGGAACGGTATCAAGTGACGCGCTATACGCTGCGTCAAGCATTAAAACAGTTAAGTACGATGGGTTACACGTACCAGATGCACGGTATTGGGACCTTTGTCAGACAGCAACAGACCAATAATTCAATCGCTTTACAGCACGACGGCGGGCTTTCGGAAGCTGCCGCGCGCGCTGGGCTCAAATTAGCGACTCGCAAGGCCACGATGGCAACAATTACGGTGGCAGACGCTGACTTTTTGCCGGAAACGGGTCAATTCGCTCAGGACGAAGAACTAATTGACATTCGACGTTTTCGCGAACTAGATGGGCAACCCTATCTGCTGGAGCATTCTTACTATCTAAAATCGATTGTAGATGCGATTCCAGAAGAAGCGCTATATGGTTCCTTGTTTAACTATTTTGAGCAACAACGCGATGTCAACGTCGGGTTCATTGATCAATTATTGATGAGTGAGCCACTACCTGCCATTGCGGGGGAATTCATGAAACTACCGGCTGGTGCTCCTAGTCTGGTAGTCAAAGACGAAACTTATCTGACGACTGGTAAAATGCTGGCATTTTCAAAACAATATTATGATTATCGACGCGCCCGGTTATTCATGGTGAAGAAGATTCGCTGAGGCGGTTGTTGATTTTATGCGGGGATTACGTAGGTGGGAGCCTGGTAATCCTTGTTTTTGTGTGGGGAGGGTGATGTTATAAGATGAAAAGTAGCGTATAATTAATGGAATAAATATTTTAAGGATCTATATAATATTATTTTGGAGGAAGTTATGTATGTCATCATTTGTAGAAATTCCTAATCCATCCGGGTTCAAAATAGAGAGTTTGTTCCGTGATAATAATTTTACCGTGCCACTTTATCAACGGAACTATGCATGGGGCAAAGATGAAGTGAAAGACTTCTGGGATGATTTACAAGATATCATCGAGGGGAAACGCAACAGTCACTTCTTTGGCCAAATTGTCACTTTTAAAAATGAACGTGGGGAACAAGAAATCATTGACGGACAACAACGGTTAACAACCAGTTTGATTTTTATGTCCGCGATTCGAGATATTGCTATCAAACTTGGTCAGCGTGTACAGGGGACACCAACTGACATTAATGCGGATGACGAAATTGGAGATACGCTTCGAATGATTCGTACTCAGGTTAGAAAGTCTATTCGAGGGACTAAAGATGATCAGCCATCACTCGTGGTTCAACAACATGTCGAAGATCAATATAGTGATGAGACGTTAGAAGACTTTTTCAAAAAATTGACACATTCTCGCATTTCAGAGAATGATCGTAAAACAAGTTCTGAACCTAAAAAAAACATGTTCAATGCATATGATGACATCACAAAGTGGGTTAATACAAGTATCAAAAGTGAGAAGGAATTAGGGGCTCAAATTGATCACTTGCAAACCATTTTTGATGCATTTTTTGATCATTTTTATATTGTTATGATTTCCGCACCCAGCCGTCAAGATGCGTTCACCATTTTTGAAACGTTAAACAGCCGCGGAAAAGATTTGAAAGCATCTGACATTATCAAAAATCGTGTCATGTCCTTGATGTATGAAGATTTAGATAATGCTAATCAATCTTGGAATAAAATAACGAGTCAGTTGGATAATAATAGCGACCGGATTACCCGTTTTATTAGAACGTATTGGGCATCACGTTATCGGGTTGTTTCAGAATCAAGATTATATCGTGAAATTAGTGATAAAGTTTCGACGGTTGTTGAAGCACAAAAGTTTTTGGACGACCTGTCGAGCTTGGTTGAGCTTTACACCGTCTTAGAATCGCCGACTACCCCTAAGGCACATTATAATTATTTTGAAAACGAGCGCCTAATTCAGCAGTTGGATATCCTTAATCGACTGCATGTGTTGCTATATTATCCTATCGTATTGGCATTAGAACATCGGAACTTTAGTGAGTCAGACAAGCTCACTGTGGTTCGGAAAATCATTTCAGTTTTTATTAGATTCCGGACAATTATGAACCGGGGAACAAATAAACTTGAATCTGGATTTTCAGATGTCGCGCATCAGATTTGGTCTCTGAATCTGTCTAATGTCAATGCTATCATCGATTATATGGATGAACACTTGTTACCTAGTAATAATCAGACGAAAGCTAGCTTTGAGGCGATGACCAAAGAGGGTGGACAACGTGGCGCTAAAAAATGGACGCTTGTCTACCTTCTGGCTGAGTTATATGATGCGGTTTATGATGATTTTGATGATGATACGCTTTATCAACGGACTTTTAGCGATGACAATTACCGTTTAGTTCAGATAGCAAGTAATCCTGAATTAGAAGATTACGTTAACTATATCGGTAACTGGACGATTCTGGAAAAGAATTTAGCCAAGATGGATTTTAAAACGATGGCACAACTTATCACCGCACTGTCTCAATCGAACTTGACTGCCAATCATGAACTGGCGACTCAGCTACAAAATGCTGATTGGAATATCGATGCTATCAAGCAGCGCCAAGGATTATTTACGTCCAGCGTCGTGACGATTTGGTAGTTAGTGATCATTTGAATCGATAAATTTTAACAAAAAATCCCCCGAGTCGAATTTTCAACTCAGGGGATTTTTAATGCTTTCAGTACCATCACAACGCCAGCAAATCACGACGCACATTGCAATCTGCAACGCATTCAAGCACTAAAAATTAATTCAAATTAAGTGTCGCATCGTAGGTCTTAAAGTCATTGTCGTCATCGTAATCATCCGTATCGTAGCTGGCGTCCCATTTGAGGCGGATGCTGGTAATGTCTTTGACGCTGGATAATTTTGATAATTCAAAGTATAAATTACCGTCAGTATCCGTGCCGCTGTTTAAGTCGCCGTCGAAGTCGTCACTATCCATATCAGCGTCGACCTGTTGCCCATCGTTGGTGCTGAGCTTGGCCTGGGTTGGGTAAGCTGAAATGTCGCGCCCAGCGTGGATACTCATATGAACTTTCACAACACCGTTAAAGTCACGTTTGTCACTACCGCTACCGATGGTGTAAGCCCCATCAGTTTTGTAAACCGTGACTTTATCGATTTTGAAGGTAGAACCCGTCCAGCTACTATCGCTGTATGAAGTGTTATACGTTTTTTGATCAGAAATATCAATGTCGTCATCGCCAACGGTAATGCTGTCGGTGTCAGAACTTGAGTCTGATTCCGAATCAGTGTCTGAATCGGTGTCGGTGCTATCACTATCACTGTCGTCGTAACTGTCACTATCCGCATAGCTGTCGTCAGAATCACTCGTTGAATCGGAATTGGACGTCGTTGTTAGCGCAGAATCGATGGCATTTTCACGTGCAACGATATTTACTGAACCAGCGTATAGCAGTGTGAACAAGACGAGCAGGCACCAAGTCCACCATTTGTGCGTCCATGGCTTAGGCTGACTAGCAATACGATCGAAGCGTTCACCAGCTGGTTTTGACCGTTGGCACATGAAAACGATGATCAAGATTGGTCCGACGATTGGAATCAGTGAGAACCATAAGTAATGTGCTGAACGATTGGAGTCGTGTAGCCGCCGAGCACCTGCAGTGAACTGCATCACTGAAATCCAGCACATGAGCGCTGAATAGATGAGTAGTAGCACCGCTTGAAGCACATTCACGTGCGCCGCAAATGCTGGGAAACTATAGACTTTGAGGCCAAGTGTGAACGTCAAAATCAAGGCGATGAGCACTAAATCCAAGTAGAGCCACCAATATTGTGGTCGGGTGATGCGTTGTGACCAGGTAAAGGTTTGCTTCATTCCCAGCTTGAGCGCGGTCCACATGTTGGTGTGTTCTGGTGGCGTCGGCTGCTTGCCGGTTGTCGCACTCCCATCAGTCTTGGTTTCAGTGGTTGCGGTTGCTTTTTGATCCGCACCACAGAATGAGCAGAACGTTGCGTTTGCAGGAATTTCCTTCCCACAATTAATACAGAACTTTGTTTCGTTCATCGATGTTCCTCCTAGAATTGGCACATTGGGTGAAGTGATATGAATAAAATTAATACTCGAAAATTATTAAATTAATGAAAGATTGCCGAGCAAAAACAATCATAGCATAACAGACTATAATTTTTAACAAAAAATTCATATTTTCTTCTTATTTTCGTCGAATGCGCGTATACGAAACGACGACCGGATTCAAACCATGTTGTGATGATACGAATTTACGGCAATGAAGGACTAATTGTCCGCATTACAACTGAACTAGAATCGACTTTCGAGTTGGCCGCGCGTTAGTTAGGCATCATAAGAAAGACACTAGGCGCTGATGGTAGCGAATTATTATCGGTAAAAGCGAGGTTAAGGCCCTAGTTGTCGGTGCTGATGGTATAATTGAGGCAACAAATAATAGTTGGCAACCATGTTATAACCAAGTCATACAATCAATTACCCGAAAAATTAAAATAATTATGAAAACGATGCGGATTGTCGACGAGGGGGAAACCATGATGAAGACCAGTATGCTGCTACAATTGCTGTTCGGTTTGCTTTTCTTTGGTTTGGGCTGTTTTCAAGTGATTGCGTCTCGGCGTTATTTTCGGCAGGTGAAGTTACATGGTAACGCCGAAACATCACCGTTCGCAGCGATGGGCGTTTGGACAAGTTTTGTGATTGGAATTATTTTTATTATCGTGGGGATTGTGGCCGGTTTTGGACTAGCCATTGACTGAACTGAATATTAACTACAATAAAAAAAGAATCGGTAATTCTCAAATTACCGATTCTTTTTTTATTGTGATGTCGCGCGACTGATCCGACAGACCGCGAGTCTGAATACACTTGAGCGCCGCTTTCAGATGAAAAGCGGTGCAATCAAGCACTTGGTTGGGCCAAACGCTGGAGAGCTACTGGCAATGACGGATTACCAGCCAGGAATTTTGACAACCGGAACAGTGAGCTTGTCAATTTCGTCGGTGAGTCGTTTCTTAAGGATAGCAGTAATCGACGGTTCTGCTTCAATCGTGGAGATTAATTCTGCTGAATCTATCGAGCCATTGGCAATGTTTTTGCGAATACTGCGATTTAATTTCGGTTGGCGCGATAATTGGTCAATTGGCAGTTGCATCCCCCATAATTCGGTCGGCTTAAAGCCGCGATTAGCCCACAAACGGATATCGTTCAACCAGCCTTGAAGGGCGGCTAATACGAGATTTAAGTCCTCATCAGAGGAGAGGTCGGCGCCAGCTACTTGAGCTTGGGTTAAGAAGTCGCTTAGTTCAACAGCTGGTCTGTTAGATATTGAGCGGCGATGTTTAAAATTAAACTGTGACAAGACGTTATTAGCAGCCAGCATGTTTAGTCCGAGATTTTTGACCAAAACAGTGGTTAATTGCTTCTGATACAGCGATGGTTCCACATAATTAGGATTGACGTACTTTAGCAGGTCGCTTTTCTTTGGAACATAGTACGGTTTATTCTGTTGTGAGCTGAAAAGGTCCATCAGGATTTGGTCAGGCTGATCCAGCAGTCTCGTGGAGGCAATTGTAGCAATTTTCGCGTCACCAATCTCAAAGTAAAGAACATCATAACGGTTTGTTTGATCATTTTGTACTTGTTCAGTGAGCCATTGATCTAACTCAAATGGCTGTAATGATAGCGTCGGGTTCTGCAGCTGAATAATGCGAATTGCGTGGAACAATGAAATGTCACCGTATAAGTTCGCAAATGCCTCAAAGTACTGTGTGAGCAATTGGGACGTGGATAGTGCCATCCGATTGTGGTGGGGCTTTCCTGAAGCATAATCAGAGATTACATTGAAAGCATCCTGCAAGTCCTCTCGTCGTTCAGCCTGTTCTGCGCTTTGGGCATGGGTGAGCTTAGCAGCAAGTGATTTAGCTGATTTTGAATCGATCAGCTGATAATGTCCCAGTAGCTTCAATAGATTGCCAACGTCTTTGCGCACGCGGTGTCGTGAGGTGTCTGAAAATTGATTGATGGCAGATTGCTGCTCCGCCAGGTCCGGACTGAATAGTGTCATCAGACGCGGCGATAAGTTGTCGTTTAAAAAGATGACTAAATCTTTCTTATGGCTCGTTACGGTCTTGGTGATATATTGCAGATGTAAACTTTGACTATAACTTTCAATCAGTTGTTGATTAGCTTGCCGAAGCTGCTTACGCGTTTTGTTTAATTGTGCTGTGGATTGCTTCATTAAGTAATCACGATCATTTTGAATTTTCAGAATAGTGTTCACAGCGGCGACGACCTCAGGACTTTGCATGGCAATTTTGGGTTGATGCCACACGAGTTTATCGGCCGTCACTTGCGTATCCAGAGTGTTTGAAAGTTGCCAAACACCATTTATTTGTTGAGGAGCATCCGTGAGCAGGCTGGAAAGCCTTAGCAGACTGGCGTCATCTGGCTTTGTTTTCATATCATTCAGGTCACGAATGCTGTTGCTTAGAATTTTGGCAACGGTGCGATTCATGTTTTGGATGACGGCAAACGGCTTAGCTTTTGCCCGATACTGATCAAAAAGTTGTTTGTCCAGTGACCATTGAAGCCATACCTGTTCCAACATAGCCCAAAAATCGGCTTCTACTTGTGCCTGATTAGTGGAACTTTTGATGACGACGCGTAACGAGCAGCCATCATTGTCAAAGACGATAAACTTATTTTTTTGAACCGTTGACACATGCCACGAAAATAGTGGGTTGGCAACAGCGGTCTGGGCGGCCGTTTCAGGATCTGATACTTGTGGGAAATTTTTAAATAGTGATTTGGCTTTGGTTGCGATATCTAAATACAATTCGAATTCCTCCTGATAGATGGAATGGTTAGTGCCATCATAGCATGTTCAGGAGGTTGTTAGGGAAATTGTTAGACCTAGTTCTGAGTAATAATTGAAGAATTGCTAACTAAGAAGGGAAATTCGCTGAATCAACAATTAAGTCCGGGCTAAATAAACAACGTGCACCGCGAATCATATCGCAGTGCACGTTATCAGTTTTAGCTAAAATTTCGAATTAGTCAGCCTATTCGTCGATTTCTGGTGCTGAACCAAGCTCAGCCTGAATCATCCAAATCTTCTTTTCAATCGCGGTTTTGAGACCAATGAAAATATCTTGGGTACTGAAGTCCTTTTCAACGTCCGACACTTCAATGCCGTGTTGGTAAAGGTCTTCCAAGTAACGATAGCCATCAACTAAGTGTGCCAGCCGTTCTGGCGTCGTCTTATCCCAAGTGCCAGGCCAATCTTTGATCTTAGTGTTATCGGCCATTTCTTTGAGGGTGGAGTAAGGATTGCCGTCTAATGCAATCAGCCGTTCAGAAATGACATCGAGCTGACTGTCGATTTCTTCCATAAATTCATCCATCAGTGGGTGCAACTTCAAAAAGTTAGGCCCGCGCATGTACCAGTGCGTTTGATGAATAATCATTGACATCTGGCTTAAATCGGCAACAAGTTGATTCAATACTTCTTTGGTTTTCGTATATTTCATTATCATTGATCTCCTTTCGTATAGGTTTATTATAACTGAACTAATTGTTAATCGAAAACATTATACACTGGCAAAATGGTTTATTTGTGGTTTAAATCAGCGTGTGATTGAAGGGAAAATGAGTTTGAATCAGTAATCTCGGATACATCGTATAACGGGGTAACCGGATGAGTGTCAGCGCGGCTGTCATCCTAGTGAACCTGATTGGATGAGTCCGATATTCCAATCACAACTAAAAACGGCCACTACATTGAGTGGTCGTTTTGATTCCTAATTAGTCATGAATTTAGTCCCGTTTCTTGAACTTAGCAGCGAGGCTTAACCAACCTAAACCGGTGAGCAATGCGGCAAGTAAGCCAGCAAGCGTTGCGGTGTGTTCGGTCTGTTCGCTAGTTTGTGGCAACTGGCTAGCTTTCTGAGCATCAGCAGTTGCAGGAGATTTAGCTGTTCCTGGCTGAGCGAGTGCACTGGCTGGTATGATTGGCGCTGACGCTGAGTGGGTCGTGGTTGCTGATTGCGGCGCGCTAGTTCCTTGTGCAACTGGAGTGGCTGATGCTGAATTGCCTAGTTGTGGTGTCAAACCAGGAAGTGGCATCGGTACTGGTAATGGCGCTGGCCCGGGTTGCGGCACCGGTCCTGGCAGCGGTGTCGGACTAGGTTGCGGCGCTGGCCCTGGTTGCGGTGTCGGACTAGGTTGCGGTACCGGTTCTGGTTCTGGTTGCGGCGTCGGTTCCGGCTGTGGCGCTGGTTCTGGACTCGGCGCTGGCGTCTCTGGGACACTTGGCTCCGGCGTGTAAACGTAGATCACTTGCTGGGAAGTCGTTCCAAAGGTACCAGTCGTGGAACCAATAACTTTGCTGAAGACGTAGCCTGGAATCGTTAGTTGCTCTGTTTGATAGTTTTGACCAAATGACCCAGACAAAACGACATCGGCGTGGAGCGACTTGCCATCAGTGTCTTGATAACTAACCGTGACAGGATGGACGGCCAATTTTTTGTAAACATAAACGACAGTCTGTGGTTCCTTAGTGAAGACGCCGGATGCATTATGGGGAGCCTTGACGAGTTCATACCCTGGGATCTCAAGTGCTTCGGTCTGATAAGCCGCACCAATTTCGCCAGTATGGGTAACGTCGGGTTTCAACGTTTGCCCATTTTCATCCTGGTAACTAGCAGTAACTGGTTGCGGAATCTGCTTGGCATATACGTAAAGGACGGTCTGCGGCTCCTTAGTGAAGACGCCGGACGCATTGCCGGAAGTCTTAACTAGGTCATATCCTGGGATCTCGAGTGCTTCAGTCTGATAAGCCGCGCCAATCTCGCCGGTATGAGTGACGTCGGGTTTCAACGTCTGCCCATTTTCGTCTTGGTAACTAGCGGTGACTGGCTGTGGGATCTGCTTGGTATAAACGTAGACCACGTGCTGCGGTTCGCTGCTAAAGGTCCCGGTTGCATTGGTCGGCGTTTTGGTGAGGTCGTAGCCAGCAATTTCTAGTGGCTGCGTCGCGTATGGATCGCCTGCAAAACCGTTACAAGTTGTGTCGGGCTTCAACGTTTGGCCCTGTTCGTCTTGGTAACTGACGGTGATTGGGGCGCCAGCCGTCTTTTCATAGACATAAGTGACTGCTTGTGGTTCGGCGCTAAATGTTCCTTGGGGTGCGCCCTGGGTATCCACGTGCGTGTAGTTGGTGATTTCAGCTGGCGTACTTTGATAATCTTCGCCGACCAGGCCCGTCAATTGCTCTGCGTCTCGTAAGCTGGCACCGCTGCGATCCACGTGTTGAATGGTGACGGGCGCTGCTTTGGCTGCGAGAACGTACGGTTGAAAGACGTGGAACACAGCCGTACTGCCCTCCATCCCTTGTGCGACGAGGTAGAAGTTTCTTTCATTTGGGACCACGTTGAGCGTGACGCCATTCGTCGCGAATTGGCCGTTAGCGTCGCCGGTAAAACCAGGAATCTGCGGGACCAGCTGATTAAACGTCAGACCGCCTTGTTCAGCGGGCACCACGTTGCTGAGGTCACCACTGACGGCCTTATCCGCACCGTTGAAGTAAAAACGGTAATAAAAGCCGCCGTCATTCGGCGCAAACCGTACGGGACTCAGAATTGCCGCCTGTGATTTCAGTGCCGCCTGTTGCCCATTCGGTAAGTAAAAATGGTTTTGCAAGGTTGCGCTGGCAGTATTTTGGTCGACGTAGCGTAGTGGTTCCAAAATCGTTTGGCCGCCATAGGTCGTTCGTGTCAGATTTGGAAGATCCTTGAAAACGGACAGATCCGCAATGTTGTTATAGGCAACTTCCAATTCCTTAAGGTTAGTCAGATGAGCAATCGGCGATAAGTCGCTGACGCGGTTATGTTGAATGTTCAACGATGTTAATTTGGTCAGCCCACTCAATGGCGAAAGATCGGTAACGTCGCCGTTATAGTAGCCACCAGGTGCATTAAGGCCGCTGTTTAGCCAAATTGACGTCAAATTGGTGGCGTATTGCAAGCCTTCCAATGAGTAGGCCGTGTGCCCATCGATGTACGTATCTTTGCCATGAAACGTGGTTAATAATTGCATATCAGCCTGAGTAATATCATTAACGGAATTAAACTGATGGTCGGGGAGCTTGAGTGCTTGTAATTCACTTAAAACGGCCGATTGAAGGCGTTTGTTAGGCATCCAAGTGTCGATACTTTCAGTTGGTGCGGCCGTCGAAGTCGGGTTCGTGCTGGCGGCACTAGTTGCGGCAGTTTCGGAGCTGGCCGCCGCTGAAGCAGCTTCAGCACTCGCTTCCGACGCATCTTCAGAATAGGTGCTAGCCGCGATACTGTTGACGGCGCTAGTGATTTGAAAAGCGCTGGTCGCTGCCGGCGCTACCGATGATCCGGGAACGCTAGTTGAGCCAGTCGTACTAGTCGCCCCCGTTGAAACAGGTGTGCTAGTTGATCCGGCTACCCCGGTCGAACCAGGTGCGCTAGTCATCCCAGTTGAACCAGCAACAGTTGAACCGGCAGCTGAGCCAGGTGCACCAGCACTTTCGGCACTCGCTGCACTAGCCACTTCAGAAACGGTGCTGGCCGCAATGCTATTGACGGCGCTAGTGATTAGGTTAGGCGCCGCGGTACTACCGGTATTGGGCGTTGCTGCCGCGGATGGCATAAGGGCTGAACTCGCAGCGCTACTTTCAGCGGCAGACGTACCATTACTTTTGAGCGTTGTACTTGTACTGCTTGCCGGACTACTGGTCGTACTAAGTGGTGCCGGACTAGTTGGTGCTTCAGCGCTCGTGCCGGTCTTACCACTGGTCCCAGAACTGGTGGCAGCGGATGCGGTCGAGCCAGCTGGTACACCGTTGCTAGTCGGCGTGCCGACATTGTTAGATTGAGGCGCTGTGGAATTAGTCGCCATCGAAGTGACCGGACTTGCAGTTGGCTGAGGTGTTTCCGTGCTATTTGTTGCACCTGAAGAAGCACTTGTCGGCGCTTTTAAACTAGTTGTTTGCTGGTTTGTACTTATCGCAAGACTGGTTGGCGTAGTCGCTGTCTGTGATACCGTTGGCTGCGATTCGGTCGTTGTTTTTGCGCCACTACTGGCTGGGCTAGTTGGTGTTAGAACGGCTTGACTACCCGCTAGTGGACTGGCGCTACCGACTTGTTGGGTTGCCGGGGCCGTCGATGTTGGGGCGTCAGTGGCAGCGAATGCTTGTTGGTTCGTTAAAATTAGGCTTGCCAGTAGCGTAGCGGCAATGCCCGTGACGAGATGCCATTTTGGCGGATTCGCCATAATAATCTTCTGTTTATTCAAAATAATGACACTCCTTTTTAATGATCAGAATTCAATTCGGCTAAATTGTAGCACCGCTCAGAGCAATGGTCTATCTGCTGATAAACATGGAAAAACTAGGGTTAATCTTGAGTGCTCATGCAAAATTGACGGAGAATATATGGATAAAACGGGGATTTTGTAGGCGATTTCATCAGCTGTCACATTGCGTTAGTTGTCATGCACCTTAAGAAGTGTTAGTCAGTGCGATGAAAGTGATTGGTTTTTAAAGGTCATAATGATTGTAATGACTTGGTTTGTAAACCTGACTAAGCGAGAACTTATAGAAGCAGAAATGTTAGTCACGCAAAGATTTTGGCAGAATACTGATTCAACATTAACTTATAGCTAACGCCACAAGGACGAATTTCTGTAAAACCCCACCGATTTCGTTATAATAAAACCATTGCTTTAAAATTAATGATTTTATATAGGAAAGTGGGCCCAACATGTTTCAAGATATTCAACCGCACGTTTTAAAAAATCAAAATGAGCAGCAACGTTCGCCGCGTCCTGGCGATTACATCCTGATTGGCCGCCAGCAGCAAGTCTTATTACAAGATGGTACGCTACCTAAGTATGAAGCAGTAGCGCAGGATTGGCAGTTTGATGCGGACCAGTATCAGTACTTACTGGCAGTCGACGAAGCCGCTTTTTTCTGGGTGGATGTGACTGCAACGGCAACCGATCAGTATACCGTGGGGTCAACGAAACAGTTCCGCGATTTAAAACCAGCCTGGTTGGCATTTAGTAGTGCGACTGCCGCCCACTTAGCTTGGTGGTATGATACGAATCGTTTTTGCGGGCACTGTGGGCAACCGCTGCATCCTGGGAGCGCGGAACGGTCATTAGTTTGCGCTGCGTGTGGTCAAACAATCTATCCCACGATTATGCCAGCGATTATCGTTGGTGTCACGAACGGGGACAAACTATTGATGACGAAGTTCCTGTCCGGCTACAATTATTATTCACTGATCTCTGGCTATAACGAAATTGGTGAGACCTTTGAAGACACGGTTCGGCGCGAAGTCTTTGAAGAAGTCGGCTTGGAAGTTCACAACTTGCGCTACTTCGGGAGTCAACCGTGGGCGCCATCGCATTCCTTATTAGCGGGATATTTTGCGGACTTGAACGAAAACGTGGCGATTGATTTGGAAACTGACGAGTTGGCTAAGGCCCAATGGTTCCAACGTGATCAGATTCCGCACAACGACCAAAATACGAGTTTGACGTGGACGATGATTGAGGCGTTCCGGCATCATCAGGAAAAGTAAGCCTGTGATTGGATAACAGAACAGCATAATTAGAAATTTGATATTAGCGCGTTAAGTCATGGGTGGCTTGACGGGCTAATTTTTTGGGTTTAGTTTGGCGGGTATTTGTCACAATAATAATAATCGGCTGGTGGCTGTCGAGGGCGGTATCAATGCAAGCCGTGTGAGTCGTAGAGGTTGTTTTTACTTTACATGCCAAATTAAAGCGGCAATAATCAATGTTAGTTATTTTAATAAAAAAAGGGTGAGGACAAAAATGACACTACTTATTTCAACTAGTATATTGGTGGTTGCAGCGATGGTCAGTATTGTGATCAACCGTCGCTGGTTACCACGACTTTCAGTGAATTATGTCAGTATGCTGGTTGGTGCCGTGATTGCCGTGATTCCGTTATTAAATGGTCTGGTAGAACGGTTCAATTCAGAGATTTTTATTGGACTGATTGTCGCGCCGCTACTGTATTTTGAAGGCCAAAATACGCGGCTTAACTTAGTGGGACGGCATGCTCGGGAAATTCTGAGCTTGACCGTTGGAATGGTTGTGCTCTGTGCAGTTGTGGCCGGAATTGGGACTCAACTTTTTGCTGGCGTCGGATTGCCATTAGCTTTTATTCTGGCTGCAATCAGTACACCAACCGATGCGACGGCGACTGAATCAGTAACGATGGGCCGAGAATTACCGCGTTCACAACAGACGAGTCTAAAGTTGGAATCGCTATTCAACGATGCGTCAGGAATTATTTTGCTCAACATGGCAACATTGTGGTATATCAATGGTTATGTTAATTATTATCAGACGTTATGGGATTTTATTTATTCTGCAGGGGGCGGGGTGCTTTTCGGCGGAATAGTTAGCAGTTTGATTGTCTATATTCGGCAGTCAATGCTACGTTCCAAGTTGAACTTTATTAATAATACGTATAATAACGGGACGCCCCTCAAAATTATCTTTTTAATGACGCCGTTTATTTTATATTTTGGGGCTGAGGCCTTGGGCGTTTCTGGCATTATCGCGGTTGTGTCCGCTGGGCTGGTTCACAATGCTGAGGGCGAGCGGAGTTCACTGGCTAATCCACAGCTTGCTAGTGATCTACACCAATTAATTGGATTATTAAGTGATATTTTAAATAGCGTTGTCTTTATTGTGCTAGGAATTATGTTGCTCAGAACGTTATTAGACCGCTCAGTTACTTATAATGGTTCACTGATTTGGGTAGGGATTGGCGTTGTCTTATACGTTGCCAATTTATTGGCCCGCTACGCTTATGTTCGCTTGGTTCAACGGGTCGGCAATCGTGAAGCTTGGATATTTGCGCTAGGTGGCATTCACGGTGCGGTGACATTTGCATTAGCCTTTACTGTTGCTGAAACTCAGGTCAAGACGGCTGATTTTAACTTGGTATTAATGTCTGAAAGCTTACTGATCATTCTTAGTTTAATCGTTCCGACAGTCATCTTTCGCTGGTTGTTACCTAAAGTACGGATTGATATGGAGGATGCGGCTCGAATGGCGGTAATTCGAGAGCAAATGATTGAGGCAGGTATTCATGAATTATGGCAAATGCCAATTTCGCAAGAATTCAAAGATGCGATCACATTTGATTTACGCTCGCAAAACGGTCATACGACGCTCCGACAGTTTCTTGCAGAATGGCGGCGGATGGTTCAGCATCCTGATTATACAGCTGATCAGATGCGCGAACTAATGGCTATTTATCGCCATGTCTTTCAGGCGGAACGGAATTATGTGGAACAACAATATAACGCGACGGTCGGGCTCAGTGAGGATTCATTCAACCAACTGTATCGTGAAATTACGATGGCCGAGATGGTCGTCTTAGAGTACGGGGAATAAGCAACCTGTCTTATGATAAATTTTGTGCAAGACGCTCAAGTCATTCATGGGACGCACTGGATAATAAGATAAGACGTTACAATAATACTCATTTTCTGAATATTACTGTAACGTCTATTTTTGAATGGGGATTATCCGCGCTTAAAACGCTTTGATTTGTTTGATAAAACACTCAAGTGTCGGCGCCATTACTGCATCGGTTCGATAAATAAAGCTGATTGGCAACGTTTCAGCCCGAATCGCACCAGTGTCGAGATAAGGCTGAGCGATGCGTTGTGACAAAATACTAATACCTTGAAGGACGCTAAAAAATTAAATTAATGGTCGCTATCTATTGTGATGGCGGCCTTTTTTACGGGTTACGTGTCAAAAATCGAGGATGAAGTCTGAAATAAAGCTTGCCAAAAAGAACATACGTTCGTATAATGATTCATAAAAGGACTGGTGATAGTTATGGAACGAGTCGTCCCCCGAGAGAAGTGGCTCTATGATGACCGTGGCATGATGAAGTGGATGGGCTGGATTTTAGCTGGCCACAGTGCTTATCTGGAAACTGAACAGCAACAACAACGCCCGACGCCCGCTCGGCCAGAAATGGCGTTACCCCAAATTGATTCCGTCTTACAAACCAGTTGGCAAAAAGGTGCGACCGTGACGTTACAGTTGAACGTACTTGAGAATAATCAGCACGTCGCAGAATTTAGTGGTCAGGTGATTGGGTTTAATGCGGACCAAGTCTATGTCCAGCTCAACACGCAGCATTTGAAGACGGTGTACCTCGAAGACATTCGATGGGCGGCACTGGCCACGAGTGAAAAGTGGTGGGACCATGACGACACCCTTAGATGATCCGAGCCGGTTACCCGTGCGCGATATTATGTGTATTGATTGTAAGAGCTTTTTCGCGAGTACCGAAGCAATTCGGCGTGGCGAGTATCCATTAGCGGCCAAGATTGCCGTATTGTCGCGTGAAGAATCGCAGGGTGGCCTGGTGTTAGCGGCGTCGCCGGATACCAAACGCGATTATGGTGTAAAGCTCGGCACGCGTAAGTATGACTTACAACCTCAAATGGATATTGAATTGGCTGCACCGCACATGGCAGACTATGTGCGATTGAATTATCGCATCAGTCAGATTATTCAGCAGTTTACGGATGAACAACATACGTTTATTTATAGTATCGATGAGTTATTTGCGGACGTGACCCATAGCCACAAGTTGTTTGGGTCCAATCGTGAAATTGCCCGTCAGATTCAGACAAAAATCTTTCAGGAGACCGGCATCGTTACGACGGTCGGGATGGGCCCCAATCCGTTGATGGCAAAGCTAGCTTTGGATAACGCGGCTAAACAGGAAGCGCCGTGGTTTGCTTACTGGGGGTATGCAGACGTCCCGAATACGGTGTGGCAGATTCCTAAATTAACGGATTTCTGGTCGATTGGGCACAAGACGGCGGCCAAACTGGAACGGCTGGGGATTTATTCCGTGGCTGATTTAGCTCACGCAGACCGGCAACAACTCAAGCGTAAATTTGGTGTGCTTGGCGATGCGCTGTATTTTCACAGCTGGGGCATCGACTATTCCGACCTGACGAAGCGGTATGTGCCGCGTTCTGATAACCGGGGTTATGGAAATAGTCAGGTGCTGATGCGTGATTATATGACGCGTGAGGATATCGAAACAGTCCTGTTTGAAATTGCCGACCAAGTGGCCACTCGGTTGCGCAAACATGATGTTTTAGGCGAAGTTATTGGTATCTCGGTCGGTTTTGCGACGCCTGATGAACGCAATCGCCATGGCTGGAGTGCCCAGACTAAGGTCGACCCAACCAATGCGACCAATGATTTGATTCGTGCGGTCCAGTATTTATTTGAGTCGCGGTGGCAAGGTAACGCCCTCCGTAATTTAGGGGTACGGGTCAATCGCATCAGCAAACCAAGCACGTTTCAATTGTCGTTGTTTGAGGATAACGACCGGCACACGGCTAACCTGCGCTTGGAGCATGCTATCGACCAGATTCGGGCTCGGTACGGCTACCGCGCGATTATCCGGGGGTATAGCAAGAAATCAGCCGGAACGGCGGTTGAACGCTCAGGTTTATTGGGCGGGCACCAAGCTTGATTGGAAGGTGAACCACGATGTTAGCAGAATCCAAACAATTGATTGCGAATTTTGATCGTTATTTTTTGCGACGCTATCAGTGGCGCTACCATCTGTTGATTGTCGATAATCATCTGTTCGACTGTTACACGTTTTTCTTGCAGGCGCAGCGAGCCCGAGAGCGGCTGATCCATAGCTATGATCTACTCGAGATTCCACACCGGCCGTCGTTATATCAGCAAGTCTTAGCGGATTTAAAGCAGCACACTGAGCTGCGAATTGAATATCGTGATACCCACCATTTAGTTCACCCGGGGACGGATATTGTGCATGATTTGGAGCATGGACATTAGTGTTGTGGTTGGCTTCTATGACCATTGGCTGCGCTCGTGGTTATTCTAGTCGGTGCAGGCTTGTCATTAGTTAGTATTCTGGGCATTAAGGTGACGATTATTAGATGTGATTCAGTGCATCGTCTGTCTCAGCAAAAACTTGAAACACTCAGTACTACATAAATAAGTAAAAGTGAGCCAGCTTGCTATAAAACTGGCTAGTGGCGGCTAGCACGATTTTGTGAACGATGTATCAGATTTAATATTTACTATAAGCTTAGTTTTAACTGTACATTATTATGATTAATAATCGATTACTGGAGTTAGGGATTGTTTATCCAATGGATTGGCCTTGACTCCAATTTTGTGACTGTCAATTGACCGATTCTTGTAAGCGAAGCATGAGCGCGACTATTGCCATGCGAAGTAAAAATGTGGTGTTTAGCTCACAACTAAAATTCAAACAAATATTTTATAAAATAAGACGAAAAATGTAACCGTTGTAAAATAATAATGTTATAATTACATCGTGAATGGGGGAAACGATAACACGTGTTACCTATCTCTCAAAAAACGGACACTGAAGCCCAGATTTAGCTCGAATTGTTTTTGTTAAACTGCTAACAAAAGGTTAATTGTT
Organism: Lactiplantibacillus plantarum EGD-AQ4; assembly: GCF_000463075.2. Lineage (GTDB taxonomy): Bacteria > Bacillota > Bacilli > Lactobacillales > Lactobacillaceae > Lactiplantibacillus > Lactiplantibacillus plantarum_A. Next base: position 225,845 of record NZ_AVAQ01000012.1, on the reverse strand, counting down.
TGGCGGTTCAACCTTAGGGGGCGATGAAGATGGCACGACGGCTGGGATTACTGCTGGGCGTTGCGCTTGCCGCAATTTTTATTAGTCTACCAATCATGGCCGTTCGTGCTGAAGATACGAGTACGGCCGAGGTGACGTTTCGACAAGCGTCATCCGTGTCTAAGCCGGCAAAGGGTTCATCAAGTACCGCAGTTGGTGGTGACCAGGTTAAGACCGGTCAGTCTCACAATCGTCAGGGCGTACAACGCGCTTCAACCAGTAGTGGCCGGCATTATAGTGAACCGGCGACGGTACAAGCTGCTAATCAGCCGTGGTGGGATCGGTTGCCACAGACCGATGAGCAGACGTGCCAGTGGCTACTTACGATTATGGGCGGTTGGCTATTAATTTTAGTCGTGATAGCGGGTTACTATCATGCGAAATATAAGCGCTACCAACAGCGAAGTTTGCATCAGAATTAAGGAAAATGTGCGTCAGGTATTTAAGGGGGTGGTTGTATGCAGCACCGCATCATGCAGTTACTAACAATAGTTGTCGTTGCAATTTTGGCATTAGTACCACTAACTAGTGGCGCCATGCTGGGGCAAGCTGCAACGACCCAAACGAGTACGGCAACAAGTAGCAGTAGTGCCGATATTAGCGAGGTCACGAATACTAATTTGATGGCAGTCAGTGCTGATGCCGCAAGCAGTTCATCGGATGGTAGTTCTTCCAGCTCGTCATCGACGACTAGTTCGAGTTCTACTTCTAGTTCAAGCACGACTTCGACGGCTAGCTCAAGTACCGCTTCGTCCAGTACGGATTCATCAACGACCGATACTTCGAGTAGTGATGGGACGATTCCCGCTTCCGGAACGATTGGTACGGTCAAATGGACTATTGACAGTGATGGTGTTTTAACGCTGAGTGGTGGGACTTTTAATTATTTGGTGACGAACGCATCACCATGGGCCGCGTATAGTACGTCGATTACCAGCATCAAAATTACGGATACGATTACGGTAACGACTGCGCCGGATTATGCTCGTTTATTTGCTAATCTCACCAACCTAACGTCGATTACTGGTTTGAGTAATCTTTCAATGAGTGGGGTAACCAGCACTGAGCAGATGTTTTATAAAGATGCGAAACTAACCAGCGTTGATTTTGATCAAACGGATTTTTCAAAGGTTACGACCATGGCTGGTATGTTTGACGGCTGTACTGCGCTGACTTCAATCGGTGATTCTGATAGTTGGCAAGTTGGCGGCGTGACTGATATGTCAAGAATGTTTGCGGAATGTACTGCCCTCACTACGGTTGGAACGAAAAATTGGGATGTTAGTGCAGTAACAACGATGGATTCAATGTTTATTAAATGTTCGAATTTGACTACGGTGGCAGTTGGCGCCTGGAAAACGACTGCGTTAACTAACTCAAGGTATCAATTTAGTGGGTGCGCAGCCCTAACGACGCTGGATGTTTCTGGCTGGAATATGTCAAAGGCGACGAACTTAGCCAATATGTTTGCGCAGTGTGCTAAATTGGCAACGATTGATGTCAGCTCATGGGACACGAGTAATGTCACCAATATGCAATATTTATTCGCTAACTGCACTGCGGTGACTGCACTTGATGTGAGCGGTTGGAATACAGCGAAAGTGACGAGCATGGTTAGCTTGTTCCAAAATTGTACGAAGGTGACAACCTTAGCCGTCGACGGTGACGGCTGGAATACCGCCAACGTCACGAGTTTAGCGAATACGTTCCAAGGCTGCAGCAGTCTCACCAAGCTACCGGTATCCAGTTGGGATATTAGTAACGTCACGAGCTTGGCCTATACATTTTCGGGGTGTTCTAAAGCGGTGACGATTGCTGTTGACAGCTGGGATACCAGTAAAGTTACGACATTGGATCATACCTTTTTCAACTGTGTGGCGTTGACAGCGGTTCCCGTCACGGATTGGAATACTGGGAACGTGACGAGCTTGGCTTATGCTTTTTCAGGATGTACTAAGGCAACGACACTTGACCTATCGTCCTGGGATACCAGCAAGGTGAAAGCCATGGACAACGTATTCAGCAGCATGAGCGCGTTGACCACCTTGAATCTATCCAGTTGGAATACCGTAGCGGCGACCACCTATGCGGACGTCTTTAAGGGTGATTCTAATTTGCAACATCTGACCTTGGGGACTGATTTTACCTTCCATGATAGTACGTCCATGAACCTGAACACGCCTAGTACCACGGCACCGTATACTGGCGAGTGGCAAAAGGGCAGCAGTGGCGATACTTACTCTGCGGCGACGCTGATGACGACCTATGACGGCAGTACCATGGCCGGTACCTATAACTGGGCTAAAAACGGTGGTACCGTAACCGTTGACTATGTCGATGGTGACGGTAAAACGATTGCAGACTCAGAGACAATCCCTGGGACGGCCGGTCAGTCATACGAAACAACCGCTAAATCAATTGATGGCTATACGCTCAGTTCAACCCCGGATAACGCGACTGGAACGTACACTGAAGATCCAATTACAGTCACCTATGTCTATTCAGGTAACTTGTTCTTCAACTCAACGCCGGCAACGTTGGACTTCGGTAGCCACCCGCTATCGGCGACAACTGAGGTATACAGTGCGGCAGTTCCTAGCGACGAGCCGCTACAAGTCCAGAACAATGGTAACTTGAACTCCACGTGGACCTTGACCGCAGAGCTGGGCACGGTTGGCTTTGTTGGAGAAAATACTGGCAAAAAGCTGGACGCAACGCTGTACTATCAAAATGGCTCAACGCAAACGACACTCGCACCGGGCGTCGCAGCTACGGTCCATTCGCAAACGACGACTAGTCATGCGGGGGTCAATATTTCAGGAACCTGGTCGAGTGATTCCGGCTTGTTGTTAAAGGTTCCGAGTGGTGCGGCAGAATTGGATACGTACAAGGGGACTATCTCCTGGCAACTAAATAATACGGTCGCCAATAATTAACTAAGGGATTTACAATTTTAAAAACTAGCTTACTTGAAAGGAAGCGGATTGTAATGAAAAAAATGGTTTTGGGATTAATGGTTGTTGCTGGACTTTTAGGGACAAGTACGGTGGTTGCAAACGCCGCGGATACGAATTCGACAGGTGATGTGACCTTCTCAAGTGGGGCACTATCATTGTCAGTGACGGATGACAAGAAACTTTCATTTGGGAGCAATACGATTTCGGCAGCTGATACGACTTTGAATGCTTCGACCACGCCAACGGTAGAAGTTAGTGATTTGCGGGGGACGAATGACGGCTGGTCATTGACCGTGGCACAGGGCCAACAATTCAATACGGCGACGGATGCGAGTGGCTCAGCCTTGACGAATGCTGCCTTGACGGTTGCTAGCACCAAAGTTTCAAGTGATTCAACGGTCAATACGGGGAATGCCACTTTAACTCCTGGAACGACGACGAGCGGTACGACCACTAATGGCGCTGCGGGCACGGTTGCTTCAGCCTCGGAAGGTGAGGGTAACGGGATTTCGACGTTTACGTTCGGCAGTTCTACACTGGCTGTTCCGGGTGCAACGACTAAGCTCGCTAATATAGCCTACACGACAACGTTGACTTGGAACTTAGGCGCTACGCCATCTAACTAAAATGAGCGTAAAGCTTACAAGTGGTATGATGATGTTGGTCGAACCAATATCTTGACTTAATTTGAGAGAAAAGGCGTGATGAGTGTGGGGAAACGATTGCGAGCATTATTAGCAACGGCATTAGTCAGTGTGATGAGTCTGTTCATGGGTGGCATGGCCCAGTCAGTGAAGGCTGATTCGGCCGTGGGTTTTGAAATCAGTCCGGTGCGTTCGAGTAGTCAAGTCGATTCGAATGTCTCCTACTTTGATTTGAAGTTAAAACCAAAACAGACCGAGACCATTGCGGTGAAGGTGCACAATACCTCGAATGCGCCAATCACGATCAACGTTGGGATTTCTAAGGCGACGACCAATATCAATGGTGTGGTGGCTTATCAGCGGGCGACTGAAAATAAAAGTGCGGATTTGCCATATGATTTAGGCAAGCTGGTGACGACTGACCAGTCCGAAGTTAAGCTGAATAAGGGGCAAGTTAAGACCGTCAAGTTTCAAATCAAAATGCCGGCAAAATCATATGATGGTATTTTGGCTGGTGGGCTGACTTTCTTGAAAAAGGCAACGGCCGCTGAAACGAAAAAGGCGGTCGCAGTCAATAATCAGTATGCCTATACCGAAGCCGTCGTTCTGCATGGTGATCGCGATTTGACGACGAACCACCTCACAATGAACAAGATTACGGTCAAGCAAATCAACGGCCGCAACGTCATCAACTTTCCATTAGTCAACCACACGGCGGCCTACTTGAATAAGGTCCAAACGAAGATCAGGATTTACCATCGTGGCGGTCAAAAAGTGGTCTACCATCAAAATTTGTCTAACGGTCAGATGGCACCCAGTTCAATCTACAAATTACCGGTGCGGACCGGACAAAATGCCTTGAAGGCTGGCAAATATACCGCAGTCGTCAAGGTCCGATCCAAGAAGCAGCACTGGCAATTTAAGCAGAACTTCGTGATTACGCAGGGCGAAGCCAATAATCTGAATCAGACGGCAGTCTTGAAGCAGGGACCGAACTGGTGGCTGTATATCGGCATTGGCCTCTTGATTTTACTCCTGATCATCTTGCTGATCTGGTACATTCGCCGCAAACAGAAGAAGATTAAAGAATTAGAAAAACAATTGAATGACAAGCGTCAATCATAACGGACTAAATAAGTAGCCGCATCCTGACCAGTATGGTCTTGAGCGGGTACTTATTTTTTTGTTGTAATCATAATAATCATTAGGTGGTTTATTAGTAAAATCGGTATACTTATCATTAATATGAAATATGTAAATAAATAATTAAAATAAAAAAGCGAGTAAGGCTTCGGGGTGATTAAAATGCAAAAACGACGGTTACAACGTGCACGTTTGACTGAAAAAAGAACTTATAAAATGTACAAAAAAGGGCGCTTCTGGCTGGTCGCTGGTCTGAGTACCTTTACGTTAAGCACTGGGATTGTGCAGATGCGGGCGCACGCTGACACGACGGCGGACAATTCGACGACGCAGCAGGGGGCAACGACGACCAGTACCACGGCACAGTCAGTCACGCTCACTAGCCATAGTCAAGCGACTGGCACTGCTGAATCAACTACTGCAACTGACACGGCTACGACCGAAGTAACGACGGCGCAGTCAACGAGCAACGTTGATTCGTCCACGACCGAGGCCACGGCAACCGATTCGGACAAAGCGACTGCTAATCACAACACAAGCGAGACTCCGGCAACGACTGATACCACGTCGAAAGCGACGACAACTGACACCACAACGACTAACACCACAACGACTAACACCACAACGACTAACACCAAGGCAACTGATACTACCAAGACTGATACGACGGCCACAACCGAGACGGCAGCCACTCATACGACTGCTACCCAAGCAACCGCTAAGACTGCGACTGACCAAGGTAACGCGTCCAAGCAGACCAGCGCGGATGACCAAACCAGCGCAAATAAGCAGACCAGCACGGATGACCAAAGTAGCGCAAATAAGCAGACCAGCACAACCAATCAAGACGATACCACCACTCAAACGAACGCCACTAGTCAATCGACGACCAGTAACCAATCGACAAGTGGCCAAACCAGCGACGACCAAACGACCACTGAGAATGCCGCATCAACCACAACTACCAAATCAGGCGCAACCGATTCCGCCAGTTTAGCAGAAACCGCGACTGAAGCTTTGGCTACTAGTGACGTCAAAACGGCTACCGACCAAACGACAAAAGACGCTGCCAAAAATACCATCACAGCAGTCTTGTCACAGCAATCACTTTTAATGCGTGCTCGCAGTGCGACCGTTACCGTGGCGACACTCAATGATGCGACCAAAGCCTATGATGGCAAAACAACGACGCCTAATCAGTACACCGTCACGTTGGCGGATGGCACTAAGGCGCCCGCTGATTGGGCGGCGACGAGTACGGCGAACGTTTATACGGTCACTGACCTAACAGACATCGACACCACCTCGTTTAGCGCTGGCGTCGGAACTTACGCGATTGCGTTCTCAACGACCGGGTTGGATAAACTTGCCCAAGCGAACAGTAGCGCCGATATTACAGCCGCCAACGTGGTCACTGGGACGTTGACGATCACGCAGGCGCCAGTTCCGAGTTCGACGATTACGATTGGTTCGACCAGCATTGACTATGGGGATGCCAAACCAAGCGCTTATACGATTACGGTTCCGAGTCAGTACAACGTTCCGACTGATTGGACGTTAACAAGTACGGCGACAGATGGGACCACTAACACTTACAGCATTGCGAGCACCAGTGGTGACATCACGGTTCCGACAGCAACGGCTTCTGGAACTTATCAATTAGCGTTGTCAGACCAAGGCATGACGGCGTTGCAACAGGCTAATCCGAATGACGCGATTACTGCAGATACCGTCGTGACGGGGACTTTAACGATTGCGAGTCACGATATTATCACCATGGGCGCTTCGACGGTGACAGTCAATAAGACGACCAGCACCGTACAAGTCACGGTTAATAGTCGTTCAGTGGTTGTTCCGAGTGATTGGAAGGTGTACTACGACGATTCGGAAACTGATTCAATCGTGTATAGTGTTCCAGTTGCGGATACCACCTATTCGACTGCGGTTAATACGGCCGTTATAGGTCAATATACGATTGCACTGACGGATGCGGCGTTGGCTGATTTAACCAGTTTGAATACTGGTATGACGTTTGACCGTGATAACGTTGGTGACGGTGTTGTATTGGTTAAGGCCAGCTCGACAGTTAACCTGTCTCCGAATAACTTTGGCGCTCAGGCTAGTTATGAAACTCCAGTAACGGTCCTTACCATCTCACATGCGCGGACTAAAGGCATCGATTTATCATATGGTCAAGGATTGTACTTGGTATTACCATTACTCAATATGGCTCAAGTGGCCGCCAGCGGACAATTAACTGTGGATAATTTGACGGAATATGTGATCGTACCCGCAGGATTTAAAGTGGCAAGTACGGCTAATGATGGCAAACTGCAAGTGGCAACTGACCCAGTCGCCGCTTTGACTGCCGCTATCGAAACGATGTTGACGACGCATGATGTGACTTATGAAGGTTTAACGGTTACGCAATTGACTGATTACAAGGGACGCCAAACTTTTCAGGTCCATTTTGATCAAACGGTGGTATACAACGGTAACGCGTTTGAGTCACTGATTTATACATTATTGCCAACGATTGCGGTACAAAGTAGTGGTGTCACGAGCGGCCTGATTGGTAACCAAGTCTCAAGTCCTGATTCGGCAGTCGTGTATGTGACTGATGATCCTGATCAAAATGAGGGGAGCTACTCGCTCAACTTGCAGAGCTATACCAATATCGACAGTGTCGCCGATGCGTTGGGAATTGCGGATGCCGTAACGATCAGTAGTGGTTTTACCAACTATTTATACAGTTACAAATTGTCAGCAAAGTCAATTACAGATACTTACCAATTAGTCAGCACGGACGGGACGGACTTAGGGCAGGTCACCTATACCGGTGATAGTGGTGCGACGTATGTCCCGCTAACCAAATTGCCCACCACGATTGATAAAGACGGCGTGACCTATTATCTGAATGTGAGTGCGGTAGCGGCAACGCAAACGTACGATGGTGATGATCCGAGCACTTACACCGTCACTTACCAACGCTACGTCACGACTACCAGCACGGACACGGCGGCCTCTATTACGATGGCACCTGCGACTAAAGTGTATGACAACGATGCGACGACTGATCCAAGCAGTTACACGGTTTACTTGCCGACGGCCTACACGGCACCAAGTACTTGGACCGTTGATAGTACGGCGACGGCTGTGACTGGTACGACGGCCTACACGGTGCCAGTGACTGATGTGGATGTAACGGCGATTGAGCAAAATGTCGGTGCTTACGCCGTGACCTTGAATGCGACGGGGATGGCGGCATTGGCTGCGGCCAATCCGGGTTTGTTGATTGCAAACAAGGTCAATGTTGGCGGCACTTATACAATTACCAAACGACCGGCCACCATCACGCTACCAGACACGGTTCTATGGGCCAATGGACAAGAACAGAACATCACACCCGTCGTCAGCAACGTCGTCACAGGCCAAAAGCTAGGCTACACGTTAACGGCTGGTTTGACGGAACCCGGAACTGAAACGGTGACGGCCACCTTAACGAATGCGGCGGTCAATGATAATTACGATATTACGATCGTTCCTGGCAAGCTAACGGTCGGCGACGTCACGGTGGTTTATCAGTATCAAGATTATGATGCAACTAGCGGGACCTATTATTTAGCGACCACGACTACCGGGACGGTCACGCATGGGACGGACCGCACGGCAGCTGACTATTTGACTTATTCGACGACCGGCGCTGCTAAGACCGGCTATACGCTCGTTTCTGATAATACTGGCTACGCCCCGAATGGCACGTTGAGCGATGTCGGTGGTCAAGTCGTTTACATTTATCAGCAGAACAAGGAAACGGCAACGGTCACCTTCATGGATACGACCACTAACCAACCACTTGGGACGACCGTGAAGTTGACTGGCGGCTACGGCTCGACGTCGACCTATTCACCCGCAGACCAAATCGCGGCCTACGTCAAAGCCGGCTATGTGCTCGTATCAAACGGGGTACCGACGACCGGGATCACGTTTGGTGCCACTGGAAATGATTATGTCGTTGAACTCGCGCATGGCACCCAGACGTTCACGGTCGATCAGCCGGGTAGTGTCGATCCTGATACGTTGCGGCAGACGAGTCAACGGACGATTCATTATGTGTACGCTGACCAGACCAAAGCGGCGGCAGACCAAGTCCAAACGGTTGCTTATACGCGGACAGCCACGGTCGATACCGTTGACCAGACGGTGCTATCATATGGCAATTGGACGACGACGGATGCGACCTATGCTGCCGTCACGTCACCAACGCTCATCGGGTATACGCCCGATATCGCAACGGTGGCCGCAGCGACTGCGACTAAAGTCGGTGAAGCGTTGACGACGACGGTGACTTATGCGGCCAATCCAGAATCCATCACCGTACAGTTTGTCGACGAAACGGCTGGTGACACAGTTTTAAAGACGGTCCCACTGAACGGTTATTACGGCGATGTGGCTGACTATACCGCCACTGCTGATATTGCTAAGTACACGCAACTTGGCTACGTTTTGACGGCCTCCGATTTGCCAGACCAACTCGTTTATACGGAGGGCCAGCCCGTTTATACCATTAAACTCGCACATCAGCGGGTGACGGTGAGTGTCGACCACCCCGGAACGCCGGGGAGTGCGATTGATCCAACTAATCCGGATGGTCCTAAATATCCCGCTGGTACCGCGCAAGCCGACTTACAAAAGACGGTCACGCGGACGATTGATTATCAATATGCTAATGGGACGCAGGCGGCTACACCCGTTCAACAGTCGGTTACCTTTGACCGTACGGCGACCTTTGACATGGTGACTGGCGATCAATTGACCTATAGTGATTGGACCGTGGCAACTGGCCAAAGTGCCGTCGTTGCGGCGGTGACGTCACCAACGATTGCTGGTTATCAGGCTAGTTCGGACGAAGTGGCAGCCACGACGCTGACTAGTCAGAGCCAACCGCAAACCATCGTGATTACGTATGCCCCACAAGCTATGACCGCAACGGTGACATTTGTTGATGCCACTAGTGGTCAGACGCTGACGACGACCCCGGTGACTGGTGACTATGGCACGACGAGCACTTATTCGCCAGCTGAACAGATCACAGCCTATGAGCAACAGGGCTATCAATTAGCGGCCAATGACGTTCCAACGACCGGCATTCAATTCGACCAAGTGGGCACACCACGTAACTATACGGTCAAACTAACGCACCGTTTGACGACAGTAACGCCGAGCGAACCCGGCACGCCGGGACAACCCATCGATGGCGATAATCCGGATGGGCCCAAGTATCCAGCTGGAACTGGTAGCGCGGACTTGACGATGAGCAAACAACGAACGATTACGTATGTCTATACGGATGGACGCACCGCTGCACCAACAGCCACGCAAACCGTCGCCTTTTATCGAAATGCGACGATTGACCAGGTCACTCAACAAGTGACTTATAGCGATTGGCTGACAGCTGACGCCACCACGACTGGGTCGTACGCCGCGATTGCGTCGCCAACGATTGTCGGTTACGCCGCAGATACCGCACGCGTCGCAAGTGTCGATGTTGATGCGACGGCTGCGGACACGCAAGCAGTCGTGACGTATCAGGCGAAGACGGAAACCGCGACGGTCACTTATATCGACGCGACGACTAATCAACAGTTAGGCGCGACAATCACGCTAACGGGCGCGTTTGGGACGCCACTCGACTATCAAACGACCGCCCAGATTGCGGCATACGTTCAAGCTGGATATGTTCTGATGGGTAGCGATTATCCAGCGGACGCGACCTTTGACCACGACGACGCGGTTCAAGCGTACACCGTTTACTTGGCGCACAATAAGACGGTGATTACGGCGCCCGCCCAGCTGACGAAGGCCGTGACCCAAACGATTCATTATCAAGACCAAGCTGGCAAAGCATTGTTAGCCGATACGGTACGCACGCTAACGTTCACTCGTTCTGGGGTCAGTGATGCGGTCACTGGTGTCGACACGTATAGTGAATGGACGCCGACGACCATGACCTTCACGGCATTAGCGGCGCGCACGATTGCGGGCTACCACGCGGTAACGGTCGGGGCCCAGGTTGTCACGGTTACAGCGGCGAGTGGTGATGATGTTCAGACAATCACCTATGCGGCGGATGAACCAGCTAAGCCGACGGAACCGACAAAACCGACAAAACCGACTGAGCCAGGGAAACCAACAGAGCCAACGAAGCCTGTAAACCCGACGGAACCGACAGAACCAACCGAACCGACGGAACCAGTCAAGCCAGAAAAACCGGTCAAACCGACGAAGCCAACGGAACCAACTAAGCCGGTCACCCCAACCAATCCAGGTCAACCAACGACCACGGTTAAGGCGGATGACCACGTTCAGCCAGGTACGACTGGTCAAACGAATTTAGCGACGCAACCGGCAACGGTAACGTCCACTAGTCAAGCTGATCAGGTGACGACGACTAACCGAGCACGCTCATCGCAGACCAACGAGCAACTTAAACCTGCGACGGCCACTATCAAGCCGGGCGTTAAAGCGGCACCGACTCATCAGCGCCAGTCCAGCGCCACCGGACAGTTACCACAGACTAGTGACAACCGGCAGTCTGGATTAATGGCAACGACGCTCGGGCTGACGTTAGCGACCTTCCTGTTGAGTTTTGGTGGGTTGAAGCGGAAGCGGCATCGTGAATAAGCCATGAAATTGAACAGTTTTTAAACAAGATTAAAATGCCTCACAAGCTCAGGATAGGGACACGTTACCATTCCTGATGATTGTGAGGCATTTTTGTGTATTCGGAAGATAGGGGGCGAATCGAGTCACCACGTTGGACCGGATTAGAATGGATCGCTGTTTTTGGGCACTCGGGTTTGATGCTAGTTTTTCGTAATTGTCAGTCTGCGGTAGTCTGCCTGATAGGTAGCGTCGATTAAACGTTCGCACTATGCTTAATAGTTATCAATTATCATTTAACATAAGCATTTTACATGATAGCCGTCCGCCCGTATACTAGACGTATCTTATGAAGGAGGGAACGACCTATCGAACCTAAATATTTAGATAAGGCGCAGCTCGCGGCAATTCAACCAGTAATTGATGCGAATCAGCGGCGCATTCACCAATTGAATCACACGGCTAAGACATTACCGGAGATTCGCCAAATTTTGTCTGAAATCACTGGCCAAGACATTGACGACTCCGTGGAAGTGCGGTTGCCATTGTGGACGGATTACGGGCGTAACTTGCGACTTGGTAAACGCGTCTACATCAACGATAATGTTCAGATTACCGATTTGGGCGGCATTAGTTTAGCAGACGACGTGTTGATTGGCCCCGGTGCAATGTTGTTATCCGTGAACCATCCCTTGGATCCGGCTAAACGGCGGGCCGTTGTGGTTGAGCCGATTAAGGTAGAACGCAATGCGTGGATCGGTGCGGGTGCTAAAATCCTGGCGGGCGTCACGATCGGTGAAAATGCGGTCGTCGGCGCTGGTGCAGTTGTTACTAAGTCAGTGCCGGCTAACACCGTGGTTGCGGGCGTTCCCGCCAAAGTCATTAAAACAATTGAAGGTTAATTTAGGAGGCTATTAAATTATGAGTATTGAAAATAAAGTTGTTGTAATTACGGGTGCATCAAGTGGGATTGGCGCTGCCACTGCAAAATTACTCGCGTCGAAGGGTGCTAAAGTTGTATTGGGTGCCCGCCGTGAAGACCGCTTACAGGAATTAAGTCAAACGATTGGCGACAATGCCGTCTATCAAGTGACGGACGTGACTGACCGGGCACAAGTCAAAGCGCTGATCGACCTAGCCGTCAGCAAATTTGGCCGCGTGGATGTCTTATATAATAACGCCGGCACGATGCCCCAGGGTAATTTGAGTGACCGTGAATATGACAAGTGGCAGATGATGCTAAACGTGAATATCATGGGCGTTTTAAATGGTATCGGCGAAGTCTTACCAATCATGCAAAAACAACAAGATGGTCTGATCATTGCGACCGATTCAGTGGCTGGCCACGTCGTTTACCCGGCATCTGCCGTTTATAATGGAACGAAATATGCGGTCCGGGCAATTATGGAAGGCTTGCGTCAGGAAGAAAAGAATCACGGGATTCGGTCAACGATCGTTTCACCAGGTGCGGTTCGGACTGAACTGGTCAACACGATTGGCAACACGCAAATTCAAGCTGGAATTAGCGAATTAATGAATGCGGATGACAATAAAGGATTAGCGTTGAATCCCGAAGATATCGCTAACGCTGTATTATTTGCGATTGACCAACCTAAGCACGTTGCAATTAGTGAAGTGCTGGTACGGCCGGCGCAACAGGAAGTTTAATTATAAATCAAAAAAATGGTGCGTGAGTAAAAAGCGTGTCCTAACTATTGATCGATGATAGTCAGGACACGCTTTTTTGAGCGGGCAAGCAAGTGAAGTCCATGCAATGAGCAGTGGTGCTGGTCACCCATGATGATGGCATTCGAGTGACGAAACAGTCAAAAAAGGCCCCTAATTCCACAATTTAGGCAGAATCGGGGGTCGTACGTCACTCAATAATTGCTAAAATTTCCATCAATCTTAGGCGTTTCATACGCGTTCGCGTTTATCCCCGTACCAACAAATAAATAAAATACGGTGCACCAATCAGCGCGACTAACACGCCGGCAGGGAGTTCCGTCGTCGTAGTAATCAGTTTTCCGAGCGTGTCGGCGGCCAATAATAGTGCGCTCCCTAATAAGCCGGCCAGTGGTAACTGGTAACGCTGCCGGGGACCGACGATCCGGTGTGCTAGGTTCGGCGTGATGAGGCCGATGAAGCTGATGCCGCCACTGATGGCGACGCTCACACCAGCCAGCATGGCAGCGACGCTAATTAAGCCGAGCTGGCGATGCTTTAAGTTGATGCCTAGCGTTTGCGCGGTGGTCGGGCCCAACGTGAAGGCGTCCAGGACGGGCAATTGCGCGAATAGGATCAGACTACCGCCAAGCAGCCACGGCAAGGCCCAGCCAATGTAAGACCAAGTCGTTCCCCAGAGGCTGCCGGCCAGCCAGTTCATCACGAATTGATAGTTATCAGGTGATAATTTGAGCGTCATTAGAACCATCAAGGCTGAAAAACAGCCTGATAGGGCGACGCCGACTAGTAACAGGCGTTTGGATGAGAGGCCGCGTTGGGGCTGGTTTGCAAGTAAGAAAATCAGGCCTGTACTGCCCCATGCGCCGAGTAATGCCACGATAGGTAAGCTAAAAGTCAGTGCCGGGTTAGTGCCCGCACTAATAATCAACAGCATGACCGCCAGTCCCGCACCATTATTGATGCCTAATAAACTCGGATCGGCCATTGGATTATTCGTCAGTGTCTGGAGCACGTTGCCGGCTAATGCCAATGCCCAGCCGACGATGATGGCGAGGACGATTCTCGGGAGCCGAAAGTTCAGCAATACGAGCGCATCGGTCGCTGAACCGTTGCCACTCAGCAATTTAACGAGCGCGGACCAACCAATCGCCATACTCCCGGTGTTCAGGTTGAGGACCGCTAAGCAGCCGATGATGACGACTAATACCAGCGTCCAAGTGATTAAACGTTGTCTTTGCCTCATGCGGTCGTCGACTCCTTTCGTGCCAAGTAGATAAAGCATGGCACCCCAATCAGCGAAATGATGATCCCAAATGGCGTTTCGTGGGGTGGGTTGACGAGACGGGCAATCAAATCAGCACCGACCGTCAAAGTTGCCCCTAAAATCAGCGTCAGCGGCATACTGTAACGATAACTGGCTCCGACTAGCCAGCGCGACATGTGGGGAATCATCAAACCGACGAAACTGATCGTACCGACTAACGCGACGGAAATGCCTGAAAGGATCACGGCACAAACCAGTGCCAGTCCGCGTAATAATGGCAAACTTTTGCCCAAACTTTGGGCGTTATCGTCAGTCAGATAAGCCAAGTTTAACTGGGGCGCTAATAGTATGGTCAGTAGAAGTCCGACCACGAGTCCAGGTCCTAATAAGTTCAATTGCGACCAACTAACGGCACCGAGACCGCCAAAATACCAGAAGGCCAAGTCTTGTTTGAGCTGCAACACGAGGGCTAGACCTTCGCTAATGGCCGTCAGCAGGCTACTGATGGCGATACCGGCCAAGACGAGAATCGTCGGGTCGAGTTGCACGTGGCGGGCGGTGCTGATCATAAAAATCAGACCGGCACTCACTGCGGCACCGACCACGGCCCATCCAGTCGTTTGTAAGGTCGAGAGGTGCGGCCAAAATGCGAGGCAGAGCGTCAACATCAAACCGGCGCCGGCGTTAATGCCCAGTAGACCCGAGTCCGCCAACGGATTACGCGTTACCGCCTGCATCAACGCACCACTGCCAGCGAGGGCCGCGCCAATCAAGGCCGCCCCCAGCACGCGCGGTACGCGAATGTGGCGGATGATTTGTTGATTGAGGGTCGTCGTCTTAGAAGCCGTCAACGCTTGCCAAACGGTCGCGGTTCGCACTTGGTCCGCGCCAAATCGGAGACTTAATAACATGACAATTAACAGGACGCCAACGCTGAGCCCGAGGATGAGCCAAGTTTTAGTCGTCGTTTTCATGAATGGACCGCCCCTTGACAACCGTTGTAGGTCAGGATTAATGGCGTCCCTTGGTAATCGACTAGAGTTGCGTCGATATTAAAAATCGTTTTTAGATTAGCAGCCGTCATGACGCTCGCAACCGGGCCGTGCGCTAAGACGTGACCGTCCTTGAGTGCAATCAGTTGGTCTGAGAAACGAGCGGCGTGATTTAAGTCGTGCAAGGCCATAATAATCGTCCGGTGGGCCTGCTGATTGAGCTGCTGAACGAGCTGCATGACTTCTAATTGATGAGTCAAGTCCAGGTAGGTCGTCGGTTCATCCAGGATAATCGTGTCGGTATCTTGAGCGACCGCCATGGCAATCCAAGCACGCTGACGCTGCCCACCAGACAAGGTGCTGAGTGGCCGTTCGCGGAGATCCTGCAGACTAGCTTGCGTCAACGCCCATTCAATCTTCTCGTGGTCCGTGGCGGTGAGACTGCTCAATGGATGCCGGTAAGGTAAACGGCCAAAGGTGACGAGCTCGTCGACCGTTAAGTCGTTGGCCGCTTGGTTCGTTTGCGGCAGGACCGCAATCTTTTTGGCAAAGGCTTTGCTTTTGATATGTTGGATGTTCTGATGGTCTAGCAAGATAACGCCAGTGGTTGGTTTCAATAGGTGGGCAATTGACCGAATCAGGGTCGACTTGCCACTGCCATTAGGGCCAATCAAGGTGGTGATTTGACCCTGTGGAATGGTCAGCGAGAGTTGGTCGACAATGACTTTGGTGCCATAACCAAGGCAGACGTTTTGTGCTTCAATCGTATTCACGGACAAACTTCCTTTCAAAAAATTGCGTACTGGTGGGGGATGCTATGTAAAAATGTAAGCGTTCACTTAATTGGACTTTGTTTAATTGTACACAATCTAGTTTTATTAAACCTTAATCGTGTTGTTAACAGACAATGCCGGTTTAACGTGGTTTTATTCATCTTTTATATCGATGAATAGTTACATTTTAAATGTTTTTGTTGACAATTGATAGTGTTTTCACTAATAATTTGAGTAATGACGGAAAGGTGGCAATGAGATTGGTAAAACGGTGGCAGGGAATCAAATTAGGGTTAGTCGTGGGGCTCGCGTGCAGCTTATTATTAGGTGCTTGTGGGACCACGAAGCAGGCCAGTTCAACGACGGTGACGCGCACAGATTACTTAAAACATAAGGTCAAAGTACCGAAGCATCCCAAACGTGTGATTGGGAGTTACTTAGAAGATGATTTAGTCGCCCTCGGCATCAAGCCGGTCGTGCAATGGTCGGTCAAAAACGGGAGCGGCACGCAGGAATATTTGAAAAAGTCGTTAAAGGGCGTTCCGTTGATTGATTATTCCTTACCTTACGAAGCGGTGACGAAAGCCAAGCCGGATTTAATTCTGATGGGTACGAGTAGTGCGGTCGCGAATGGCAAGTATGCCCAGTACAGCAAAATCGCGCCGACCTACGTCGTGAAGAATGGGACTAATGTGACTTGGCGCCAGACTTTCTTAGACGTGGCCAAGGCGGTCAATCGGCAGGCTAAGGCTAAAAAGGTGCTCGCCAAATACGATCAAAAGGTTGCGACCACTCGTAAGGCGTTGAAGAAATCAGGCCAACATAAAGTCGCTGTCTTGTGGGTGACCAATAATACGGCCTACATGGTCAATGATAGTTCTGCCAGCGGGGCACTATTGTACGGTGATTTGAAGCTCGGTGAGCCTAGCTTGGTCAAACAAATTTCTAAGTCCGCGACCGCGGATTGGTCGGCAGTTTCATTGGAGAAGCTCGCAAAGCTAGATGCGGACGATATTTTCTTAGTCAACAGCCAGAAGGGGGCCGCCTTGTTCAAGGATCCACTGTGGAAAAATATCAAAGCCGTTAAGAACAAACATCTCTACCAATACGGCGATAGCAGCAGTTGGCAGTATTCTGGCCCAATTGCCTATTCACAGATGATTGATATGGTGAAGAAGGACTTGTTGAAATAGTGGTTAGGCCGTTATTCTAGATGGATTCGGGTTCGGAAAATGAGATTTGGATGGGCAAACGTACCCATGCCAAGCACGGTATGTTCTTTTTGAGAACGCGAATTCAACCGGCTTTGTCTACTAAAAATCGACTGATGAGCATCGTTAATGATGCTTATCAGTCGATTTTTGTTTGGGAGCTTCATGCTTTAGATTCAGTTAAATCTGATTCGACTTGTTAATCCGAGCAATCAGGTGATTCTCCGGCAAACACAGTGATAAAGAGAAGATTTCCATGGGTGTCCTGCTAATTTGTGATAGCCACTGTCATGCGCCGAATATTATCTTCTAATAAATTAATGTGTAAACGAAGACGGACTAAATTTTTCTCGATATACTAAATACTGCTATTTGGAATATTTGTATTCCTTATTATTATCCGTAATTCAAAGTATGCTTGAAACGTTATTTTAGTTGATAACTTGGCGTTTTTTGATCCTTGTGGGGCATTAAGGTCAAGCGTATAATAATAGCAAATATACGTGCAGAATAAGTTATCTGGGGATGCCGATGAAAAATTTGATTTACGGCACTTAAATGCCAATTGATGGCTTTATGAGTTGTCCTGAGTTGATGTCGGTATTAGAAGCAGTATTGTTGTTCGTTGTCATAGGAAGCATTGATTTATTTAAGTGTGCTTGATATGGTAGGGCTTATTATTTCACGGCACTCATGCATTACTTTGGTGACATCATTGTTTTCTTCGGGCTGATTTTAATTATTGAATGCATTCGGTATTAACGCAAACGGTCATCGGAGGAGTAAGCTGACTGCTGAGTGTGACGATAATTAAATTGATATTTGAATTTAAGGGGTGGAATTATGTTTGAATTCTTAGAGGAACTTATTGATCTTATCGGGGGACTTATTGATTTTATTAAATACGGCATACTGGCACTTGTAGGGTTTGCGGTGGCTGCGTTTTTTATCTCTATGATTATCGGTGTATTCACGATGAATTAATAGATTTCGTTATGGCGGCATAAGTGATACCAACCAATCACTGTTGGGTAACGTGGACGAGCACGCTTAGACAGTGATTCAACCGCCTGTTGGATTGGTAAGAATACTGTACTTTCAAGCAGGTGGTTCAACGATTGAAGACTGGTCAGGGCGATATCGATAATCTGACCGTTAAATCCGCACGAATATTGATCGATTATGTTTGTTAAAAATTAGGACACTAACATATGAGAATATTGAGAAACTAGATAACTGAATTTCAGGGCGCCACGTCATGTAAAATCAGCCCTCAAAGTGGGTGTTTATCGCCACTTTGAGGGCTGATTTTGCGTTTGTTGGCGGTAAAAAGATTAGTCCAGACAAGCGCTAAAGTATAAGTTGTTGAAAACGTGTTCGCACATTATGCGCATATCAGGCTGTTTTGCACTCTGGAAAACGGCCTGATAAAAATAGTTTGTCATGTTAGCTTTCATTATTTGTGCTGTTTAGTCGGATAACAGGTCAACAGACGAGTGATTTTCAAAGGGAGAATAATGACTCGCGTGTAATAATAACGATGTAGATAGCTGACGAATAAGTTACGGATATGACAGTATTATGCAGATTTGTGAGGCATTAATTTTTTTTGGTGGGTCAAGATTGAAAAAAGTCTATTTACGATATCAAAAACAAATTGATGGTTTTATAGATGTCAATGAATTTATGTTGATATTTGACTTTGTCTTATTGTTTGTCGTGAAGGGCGGTATTGATTGCTTCAACAAGCGACCATATGATTGGGTTAACTATTTAACACAATTGATCCATTACTCCATAGGTATATTCGGCTTTTTCGGTATTATTCTAGTGATTGAATGTGTCCGGAGTAGATCCAAATAGTGGAGATGTAGACGTAACTGCGTTTGAGCAGCAGGTGACAGTTAGAAATTTTGTCGATGAAGATTCGGGTACTAATAAAAGGCGTAGATTGGGAAAAGTACGGTCCTAGAAAAATACTCGAAAAATAGCCGTCTGCCCCAAAATTTAAAATTCCCGCTTGACTTATAGCTGACTCTAACGACTATATTAGTCTCGTTGGCAGATGTTTTAATATAATTCATCGAAAGGGAGACGAAATTTATGAAAACAATTCAAATTGGCGCGAGTCAGCTCAAAGCGTCCGCAGTTGCGTTAGGAATCATGCGGATGGTACGGTTGGACCCCAGTGAAGCGGCCAATGTCTTGGCGCAAGTTCATGACCGAGGCGTTAACTATATTGATTCCGCGGATATTTATGGTAATGGTGATTCGGAGCGAATCTTTGGGAAGGCGTTAAAGCAATCAGGCTTGAAGCGAGAAGACTTCTTCATTCAATCCAAGGGTGGTATCGTCCTTGATCCGAAGAAGAGCTCGGGCGAATTAGTCTTTGGGCAACGTTATGATTTTTCAAAACAACATTTGATTGCGACGGTCGATAAGATCTTGCAACGGATGCAACTGGACTACCTCGATGCATTTCTATTGCACCGGCCAGACCCGTTGATGGATCCCGCCGAAGTAGCCGCGGCGTTTGATGAACTGCAAGCTGCCGGTAAAGTACGTCACTTTGGCGTTTCCAACTTTAACCCCATGCAAGTCGAGATGTTACAGGCTGCAGTGAGTCAGAAGTTAATGATTAACCAACTACAATTTGGCGTGATGCACACGGGTCCCATCCAGTTTGGGCTGCATACCAACATGCAAGATGCGGCCAGCCTCAATCACGATGGGGAAATCATTGAATATTCGCGGCTGCATCACATGACGATTCAAGCTTGGTCGCCATATCAATACGGGATGTTTGCGGGGACCTTCATCGACAATCCGAAGTTCCCAGAACTGAACAAGAAATTGCAAGCGTTAGCCGACCAATACGGTGTGACCAAGAATGCGATTGCGACGGCCTGGATCTTACGTCATCCAGCTAATATGCAAGTCATTTTAGGGTCAATGAATCCCCAACACCTTGATGAGAGTATTGCGGGTGCTGACGTCACATTGACACGCCAAGAATGGTACGACGTTTACTTTGCGGCGGGCAACGATTTGCCTTAATCATGATGTGAAACTGAAATAAAATCCCCATGTGGATAACTGGTTACTTTAGCAAGTTATCCACATGGGGATTTTTGTATCGTTTTTTCATACCAGCTGCATTTGACATCGGTAGTCATGCTTAATTGGGATTACAGGCTTTGTTCTGGCAGGGCTCAGCTGAATAATATTTAACAATTCAAACTGGGTGTCGGTGAAAAGCTGAGTGTCAGCGTTTAATCTGGCATTCGTGAAAAGCTGAGTATCAGCGTTTAATCTGGTGTTCGTGTAAAACTGAGTGCCAGAGTTTAATCTGGCGTTCGTGTAAAATTGAGGGTCGGCGTCTTATCTGGTGTTCGTGTAAAGTGGCGTGTTTACATCTAATCTAGTGATCGCGTAAAGTTGAATGTTCCCGTCAAAGTTGATGTTTGTGCAATCATACCGCAGAGCACCCCTGAACCAGTGCTTGTCCAAGACTGAGCGCTACTGGGCTAGTCTATCGCCGGTGTCATGCTTAGTGTGGTGCCTTCACGACACCCAAGTCAATCATGGATTGGGCAGTCGCAATAATGGATTCCGCAGCGGAGCGCGGATGCCAGTCTAGCAACGTTTGTGCTTTATGATTGCTGGTGCCCGCATAAGTTCCGACTAGTGAAGCGACCATCCGTAAATCAGGACGAGCTTTAGCGGCTAGTTTAACGACCGCATTGGGGATCGTCTTGGTTGGTAGCTGACTAGCAAAGGCCGGCAGCGACTCACGTAAGATATTGGCGACATCTAACATCGATAGTGTTTCACCCGTTGTCGCGAGGAAGCGCTCGCCGTTTGCCTGTGGTGCGGTCATCGCTAGTAAGTGTAGGCTGGCGACATCCCGAACGTCGACGTAACCGGAATCAACGTTCGGCACGGCTTTCGCTTGGCCTGCTAAGAATTGTTGGATTTGAATGTTAGAGTGCGAATATTTTGCGGACAGGACTGGGCCCATGACAGCCACTGGGTTTACCGTCGTTAATTCCAAGCCACGCCCATCATGTTTAATGAAGTCCCAAGCCGCTAATTCCGCCCGTGTTTTCGATTCTTGATAGGGGTGGATTTCTTTCCAGTCCAGGTTGGACCAGTCTGCTTCGGTGTACGGGGTCGTCCGATGCTTGTGACCGGCAAAAATGGCGCCGTATGCTGAGGTTAAGACGACCCGTTTGACACCGGCATCACGACTCGCGGCCAGTACTCGGCGCACGCCATCCACGGCTGGACGAATCATTTCGGCCTTGTTTTTGAAATTAAGTTTCGGTGTTGGTGAAGCGACGTCGATCGTATAAGTGGCGCCAGCCATGACTTCTGGCCAATGGTCGTCGCTGGCGAGATCCGCCACGACGATTTCAAGTGATGAGAAGTCGGTGATTCCACCGTTACGTAGCATTTCTTTGATGACTGGCGCCTTGTCCAGGGTGCGGACCGTGGTGCGAACGGCATAACCTTGTTGTAATAATTGACGAATAATGTGAATCGCGATAAAACCACTACCACCGGTGACGACGACTAATTGTTTTTGCATGAGAATGCCTCCAAATTTGCTTTTAACTGTTACACTTGTAACGTCTGTGCCAGTATCTTACAATGGACCCATATCGAATACAAGGTAATCACGGGCATCTGTGACAGAATGGAGGAATTGTTATGGCAGCGACCAATCACGCGCAAGCAATTAAAAAGGACTCGCAAACGTACCTCACCACCGCTTTACTGCAATTATTGCGGACTCACGATTTAGACACGATCACGGTGACGCAAGTGGTCAAACGTGCGGGTGTCAGTCGAATGGCTTTTTACCGCAACTTTTCAACGCTCGCAGATCTTTTAACGGCCTATTTTGCACCTGCGATTGCGGCCCGGTTTCAGGACGTCTTACAACACGTTCCCGCTGAACAGAAGCTGGTTGCGATGGGCCAATTTTTTAGTGATTTTGCACCGACCCTGCAATTAGCGGCACAACGGGGCTTTGAAAGCATCATTCAACAATTATTTGATGACAACATGACCACTTTTTACCAAACGACGATGGCGGAGGCTGGCTTAACGGCCGTTCAATTGAACTATTGGACTAAATTCATGAGTGCCGGCGTTTATGCGATTTGGCGAGAATGGCTACTGAATGGTCAAACGGAATCACTGACCACGATTCATGACTTGTTGGCAACGCTGCAGAACAGCACGATGGAGGCGTTGGTTAAGGCTGCTAAGGAGGCGTAGTGCTGTGGACTGCGGATGAATGCGGTACGAAAAAACTGATTTTAAGCTAGCGTTCTGATTTTGACAGGACACAAATAATCACCTTGAGCCAGTGATCCACAATTGCTCAAGGTGATTATAGTTAATACGAGTTATAGTAGGGACGGCCGCCGTGTCTGTTGCCCGCGTGGTCAAGGAGCTAGTCGGATATTAACACCGGCTGGTCGAATGCTGAGCGTGGTAACGCAATTTGGCCGATTGATGGCAGTAAGACGTACCGGTCAACTGATTGTGGAAAACCGTGCTGGTCAACTATTCGTAGTGAAACGTGCTGTCAACTATTCGTAGTAACACCAGCTGAACAGCGATGATTGCAGTAAATCCGCTAGTTGAAAGCTTTAAGCGTCTTGAGCCGTAGCCGCAATATCAACTTCACGAATGTTGACATTTTGAGGCATGTCATACATGAATTTGACCGTTTCGGCGACGTGTTTGGGATTCAACGTCAAGCCACCCATGGATTTTTTCCAGGCTTCGTAATCTGATAATGCCGATTGGCTAGTGACGTGGGTCAGTAGTTCAGTTTCGGCAGCGCCCGGTGCGACTAACATGACCCGCACATTCTTGGGGGCATTTTCTTCACGCAAGGTTTCGGATAGGCCATGAACGCCGAACTTAGACGCAACGTAAGCGGCGTGGTTGACGAATGTCTTCTTACCAGCTAGGGACGACATGTTTAAAATCGTGCCGTGTTCCCGTTCGCGCATGTCATTCAGCACAATTTTAGTGCCATTTAAAACGCCCATCACGTTCGTGTTCAGCATCGTTTGCCATTCTTGTGGGTCTTGATTCTGAACGTTACCAAGTAACATCAGCCCCGCGTTGTTTACCAGTAAATCCGTTTTGCCGTATTTCGCCTCGGCACGCCGAATCGCGGCTTCGAACTGGTCATAATTAGTGACGTCGACCGTATCGATTAAGGCATTTTCAAAGTTGGCTGCCAAAGTAGCGAGCTTTTCACGCCGCCGACCTAACAGCAACATAGGGTAACCGTCCGCCGCAAATTGTTTCGCGATTTCGGCCCCAAAGCCTGAACTGGCACCAGTGATAACGACTAATGGTTTCATGAATTGTTTCCTCCGTAATTTTGATTTTGACTGTCTTTCAAATTTCAACGTTTTCAAGTATACTTGTCAGGATTAATCCCCACAAGTACGCACTTTTAGGTAACTACCAATTAATCAGATAGGAGTCTCGATAATGGTCACTGAACCAGAAAACAAGCAGCCACGCTACCGCAATGAGTTTGATGCGACGATGCAGATGATTCGTGGTAAGTGGAAGATCATGATTTTGTTTGAATTAGCAGAAGTACATGTTAGTCGCTTTGCGGACTTGCAACACCACATTCAAGCGGTATCACACAAAACGCTGGCTAGTCAGTTGAAGGAACTAGAGCGCGACGAGTTGATTAAACGCCATGATTTCGAAACGACGCAACCGCACGTCGAATATGAGCTGACAGATAAGGGAACTAGCCTGATTCCCATCTTGGACGCCATCTGTACCTGGGGCGACCAGCATGTCGATCCAGCACTGATTGAACGGTCCTTGTGTGATGAGTAGGGCGATGTTGATAAACGCAAGCAGTGTAGCTTCATCACAGCCACTAAAATACCGGTATTAGCAGTTGTTTTGCTAGTACCGGTATTTTTGAACTTTCGCCAAATGTTAA
Source organism: Lactiplantibacillus plantarum EGD-AQ4 (assembly GCF_000463075.2). Classification (GTDB taxonomy): domain Bacteria; phylum Bacillota; class Bacilli; order Lactobacillales; family Lactobacillaceae; genus Lactiplantibacillus; species Lactiplantibacillus plantarum_A. Next base: position 201,473 of record NZ_AVAQ01000012.1, on the reverse strand, counting down.
TTTGATGAGAATAATATTGAACCATCCAACTAATCGGTGTCCTGTATTAACTAATGAATCAGGTTAACTAATTGGATTGATTGTGACCGTCACGGTATCGCCAATTTCTTTGTGGAGCGTCTGACGGATAGCTTTGCGCATGCCGAGGATGTAGCAGATGCTGCCGTCGGAATTCTTCACGCCCATGTTGACGATTGACCCATCGTAAGGTACGTCATCAAAGGTTGCGTGGACTTTTAGTCGACCCTTACCAAAGACAGCGCGGATATCAAACGGACAAGCCACGTAGGCGCCACCCTTACCAATCGTGGCGGCTTGAATTTGGGCTTCGAAACGATAATCTGGCATGAAATGGACACTCCTTTAGTCGATTGAGATAAACAATAACTACAAATACAATTAGAATTCCTTTTTATTATAGAAGAGAATGGTGCCAGAATAAAGCGGCGCCACTAATGATTATTAAGCGATTAAATGAATAAACGCAATATAAACCCTGTATATGACTAATATCAAAAAATAATTGTCAAAAAAAGCAATTATTGTGTTGAATTAGCTTGCGGTGAGGAGAATGTAAACCTTATAATAAAGTTGCTATAAGTAAATAAAAAAAGGGTGTTTATATGAATTTCAAATCTCAGAACCCGATTGATGTTAGTCAATCGCAACGTTTTAAGCTTTACAAGTCAGGCAAACTTTGGCTTGTTGCCGGTTTAACCTTCTTCTCATTTTTGGGTGGGTCCGTGGTTAGCAGCACCAATGTCCATGCCGACGCAACGCCAGTAGCTAGTGCCAAGACGACTAGTGACAGCTCTAGCTCAGCAACCAGCACGGCTTCAAGTGCCGCAACGAGTGCCGCTGCTAGTGATGCCACGACCAAAGCGACGAATGCGTCATCAACGACAACGACGCAAGCCACTAGTGCCGCAACGACCAAGACGACTGCTCAAGCTTCAGCAGCTTCTTCAAGTGCCGTTACCAGTTCAGCAACGAGCACGGCCGCTTCATCAGAATCATCAACGAAGACTGCCACTAGTGCTTCTTCAACGGCCACGAGTCAAGCCACTAGCCAAGCAACCAGCACGGCTGCAACTAAAGCTTCAAGTGCCGCAACCAGCACGGCTGCAACTCAGGCTTCTAGCGCCGCAACTAGCCAAGCTTCAAGTACGGCCAGCAGCCAAGCTACGAGTGTTGCCAGCAGCACCGCAACCAGCGTCGCTTCTAGCACGGCAGCCGTTAAAGCTGTTGCAGCATCTAGCACGGTAAGCAGCGCTGCAACCACGACTAAGAAGACGACTGCTAAAGTTGCTGCCGTTGCTTATACTGCCGCAACCACGACGACCGACGTTTGGACAATCGGGGATACTACACGTTCACGGGTTGATGTTGTCGATGTTGCCTCATATCAAAGCGCAATGACGCAAGCTGATTACAATAAGTTAAAAGCAGCGGGCGTTAAGACGGTCATCGTCAAGTCCACTGAAGGAGACAGTTATACCAATCCAGCCGCATTAAATCAGGCTAAGATGGCGAACAAAGCTGGTTTGAACGTTGACTTCTATCACTATGCAACCTTCAATACGTCGACCGAAGCTAAGTCAGAAGCAACCAACATGGCTAGTTTCTTAGTTAAGCACAACGTTTCAACTAAAGTGCTATTATTCGCTGATATGGAAGATAGCTCAACGTACACGGTCAATGCCGAAGCTAACTTGAATGCGTTCTGGTCAACGTTAAATTCATATGGTTACACGAACCATGGTGTTTATACTTCAAACACGTACTTATATCGGGATGCCGTTATTAGAACTGTTGGGACTTCACGCGTTTGGCGGGCACAATATCCATACACGCCTTCCGCTAACAACTTGTGGAACACTGGTGACGGGGCATGGCAGTTCTCCGACACCGCATTATTACCATCTGGTTCTGACTACACCGGTTACATTGATGTCAGCATCGACTACAATGGCTTAACTGAAGACAGTGCCGGCACGAACACGTTCGTTACGACGACGGCCAGCGACGATACGGTCACGAGCAATACGTCGACGGATACGAGTTCAACGACGACGAACAATAATACGAGTTCATCAACTAGCAGCAATACCAATACCAGCACCTCAACCAACACAACCACGGTTAAGAAGGCTTCTGGTTGGTATACCTTTACCAAAAACACGGCCATCAAGAGCGCGGCTAGCGATTCTGCCAAGACGGTCGGTACTTACAGCAAGGGCAACCGGGTTTACTACAATGCCAAAGTAACGACGAAGGGCGAAACTTGGCTTCGGTACTTAAGCTATAGTGGCGCTGAACACTACGTCAAGATCAGTAGTGCCGCTAAGACCACGAAGCCAAGCACGAGCACGAGTTCAAACAAGACGGTCACGAAAGCCGAAACTGGCACGTACAAGTTTACTAAGACGACGGCCATCAAGGGTTCAGCTAATGATTCAGCCAAGACCCTAGGCAACTACTACAAGGGCAACACGGTTTACTACAACGCCAAAGTGACTAAGAATGGTGAAACTTGGCTCCGGTACTTGAGCTACAGTGGTGCACAACACTATGTCAAAATTAGTTCTGCCGCTAAGACGACAACGCCTAATAAGAGCACGAATTCAAGTTCAAGCAAGACGGTCACAAAGGTTGAATCTGGTGCTTACAAGTTCACCAAGACGACGGCCATCAAGGGCTCAACGAGTGATTCCGCTAAGACCTTAGGCAACTACTACAAGGGCGACACCGTTTATTACAATGCGAAGATCACGAAGAACGGTCAAACTTGGTTACGTTACTTAAGTTACAGTGGTACCCAACACTACGTTAAAATCAGTGGCGCTGCCGCAACCACGACAAGCACCAACAAGTCAACGTCAACGAGTGCCAAGACGGTCGCTCAAAGTGGCACGTACAAGTTTACGAAGACCACGACCATCAAGTCATCCGCAAGTGACAGCGCAAGCACGGTCGGCACGTATTACAAAGGCAATACGGTCAACTACAACGCCAAAGTAACGGCTAATGGCCAGACTTGGCTTCGTTACACGAGTTACAGTGGCGCCCAACACTACGTTAAGATCAGTGGTGGGGCCGCAACGACGACTAGTGCTGCCAAAGCAACTAGCGCCACTGGAACTTACACGTTCAAGACGACGACCAACATCCGGACTGCCCCTAGTTTGAGTGCTTCAGTCGTTGGCCAATACTACACTGGCGAATCAGTCTACTACATCGGCAAAGTTTCCGCTGATGGGTATCAATGGCTGAAATACGTTTCAAACTCTGGCGCTTACCACTACACTGCAGTGGTTGACTAAGCTAGTTTGAGTCGACGTTAAATTCGAGAGAATCCAATTCGATTGTGAGTTGGGTTCTTTTTTTGCGTAGGTCGACAAACTGGTGACGAACGACTATGATTAACCATAAGTTTATGGATGATTGCCATGGATTCAGGATGCCTGAGTCGGTTGATGAATAATTGAGATAGGAGTGGTTCACATGATTACAGCACGTCGATTTGAGCAAACGGATGCGGATGAAGTCGCAAAGTTGGTGGCAAATACCATGCGGACCACGAATGCTAAGGACTATTCGCAGGATTATATTGAAAAGGAACTGAAACAGCTAACTGCTCAAGATTTGATCGCACGGGCACGGTATTTTCATTGCTACGTCCTGCTCGATGGACAGACACACCAAATTGTGGCGGTCGGGTCAATTGGACCGTACTGGGGTAGCGAAGTGGAGAGTAGCTTGTTCAATATCTTTGTTGCACCCGGATACCAGGGTCAAGGTATTGGTCGCAAGTTGATTGAAACGTTGGAACAGGATCCTTATTTCACGCGCGCCAAGCGGATTGAAATTCCGGCGTCGATTACCGGGCTCGGATTCTATCAGAAGATGGGCTATCAGTTCAAGAACGGTAATTCAGCTTTGGATGACGAACAACTGTATCGACTGGAAAAGTTTAACTGAAATCAAGGTCAGAACGCTCATGATTACGAAGTGGAGAAATGAGTTGGCAATGTCTTGAGCGAATCTATTGAAACGGGTGTCGCAACCCTGCTAGCAAACAAAAGTGGGGGCTAATAGTGGCGGTCATGGCTTTGCGAAAAATGGGGACACCAAAAAAGGTTTTGAAATCACCAAGTGTGAAATCAAAACCTTTTTTGTGTCTCCACGATAATTTCATGAATGAGTTTCAACCGATCCATGACCGGCAATCGCTTAACTCGAATTTGTGTCTATAAGACAACCAAACCGCCAGCGCCATTATCATAGTCCGGCTTCTGTGCAGTCACGACTAGTTTTTCGTTAACGAAGGCGTTCAAGCCGAGGCTGCTGAGTTCGCGGCCGTAACCGGAACCTTTGACACCACCAAATGGTAGTTCTGGTAGTGAACTGAGGAAGGTGTTCACGAAGACCATCCCAGTCTCGATTTGTTGAGCGACCTGCTTGCCGTGAGCAGCGGTACCAGCGAAGACGATGCCGCCTAAGCCTAATTCAGAGTTGTTAGCGAGGTCAATGGCAGCTTGTTCGGAGTCGACCTTGAAGACTTGTGCTACGGGACCAAACATTTCTTCATAGAAGAGTGGGTTATCCTGGTCAATATCCGTCAAAATCGTTGGTTGGAAGAACTGACCAGGCAGGTCGATAGGTTGATTGCCATAGACCACGGTTGCGCCGCCCTCAACGGCCCGGTCAACTTGATCTTGCAGCTTTTCCTTAGCGCGCTTGGAGTTCATTGGCGCTAAGGTCGTCTTTGGATCCATTGGGTCGCCCGGTACCATCTTTTCAAACCGTTCTTTGAGCTTGGCAACAAAGGCATCGTAAATGTCTGCGGCGACGATAAAGCGTTTGGATGACGTGCAGACTTGGCCGGCGTTATAGAGCCGCACACGCCAAGCCAAGTTGACTGCTTCGTCAACATCCGCATCCGCCAGCACAACGAACGCATCAGAACCACCTAGTTCCATCGAGCTCTTCTTGAGGTTGGCGCCAGCTGCTTTGGCAACAGCTTGACCACCACGTTTGGACCCGGTGAGGGCGACCCCTTGAATCCGTGGGTCGGCGATGATATCACTGACCTGATCGTAGTTGAGGAAGAGGTTGGTCAGACTACCAGCGGGAGCGCCGGCTTCGTTGACGATTTTTTCAAACGCAGCTGCGGAACCAGGCGTGTTGGAAGCGTGCTTCAAAATCATTGGGTTACCGACCATAAAGTTCGGGGCAAACACCCGCATGATTTGATAGTAAGGGAAGTTCCATGGTTCCACTAACATCAGGACCCCAGTGGCTTGTTTCTCAATTTCAGCGTCGCCGGTTGCGATGGTACTGATTGGGGTTGGCGCTAATAATTCTGCCCCGTGGTCTGCGTAGTAATCGGCAATCATGGCACAGAGTTCAACTTCGCCTTGGGATTCCGTTAATAGTTTACCCATGTCGATCGTCGCGATTTTAGCGAGTTCGTCTTTGTGTTCACGCAGACTAGCCGCAATTTTGTGGAGGGTGGCTGCGCGCGAGGCGACGGGTTCTTGCCGCCACTGCTTGTAGAGGGCATGGCCGGTTGCCAGCGCCTGTTCGATTTGGTCAGCGGTCGCGTTATCGTACGTCTTAACGACTTCATTGGTATAAGGATTGGTTGTTTGATAAGCCATAAAAATTTCCTCCTAAGTGGATTGATTTTGTAAGCGGTTAATCAGCGATGGTATTCGAATGGTAACCGCCTTCACTATTGTACGCTACCACAAATGTACGTACAAAGTCAGCTAATACGACTTGACCGGGAATGGTGTGGGTCGCGTTCAAGTCTGCGTACAACCCATCTGGATCACGTTGATAGCGGCTAGTTTGAACGAGTGCCTGGGCAATGTGGGCGGAAACACCATGGTTCGTCAAGTTAGCTTGATATTGGGCATCACTGATTTGGACCCATCGCAGATCAGGCATGTTGAGGGCTTCTCGTAAGTCAGCCACGAATTGGTCACCGGTAAACGTGTCACTGAAGGCGTATTTGACGGTCACGCCAGCTGGGGCCGCCGTGAGTAGTGGCAAGACGACGCGGGCAATGTCTTCAGGGGCGACGTATTTTTGTGGTATGTCCGCGGGGATGTTGCTATAAATCGCGTGGTCGGCTTTAATCGTCGCAAGATTGCTAAAGAGGTTGGCGTAGAAACCAGTTGGCCGGACAAAGGTTAAATTGACCTGTTGTAGTTGGCGCAATTCAGTTTCAATCAAATGATAGGCGTGCAGGGAGCCAGCGACCTCGCCAGCATCCGCGCCAATACTACTCAAATTAACGACGTTGTGCACGCCGGCAGCCTCGATGGCGTGCTTCCAAATCTGCGCTTGTGTCACGGCACTCTTGAATAAGTCGTCACCGGTGCTACCAGATAACATGAGATAGACCACGTCTTGGCCCGTGAAAGTCCTGGTCAAAAAGTCACCGTCAGTCATGGTACCGATGGCGGCGTGAGCGCCTAATGCTTCGATGGTGGCCTGACGTTCAGGGTTGGTCGAAATGACGGTAACCTCGTGCCCGGTCTGAATGAGTTGGGGAACGACGATTCGATTGATGTGACCTAGTGAACCTAACATTGCAATTTTCATAATTATAAAACCTCACTGAATTTATTTTTAAAGATAAAGCTATCTTTTTTAACGAATCTAATCATAAAAGATAGGACTATCTTTGTCAAGCTTGAAAAAGATATTCTTATCTTTTATACTGATGGCATGAAGAAAAAAGATATGAACAAACAAGCAAAAATTCAAGATGCCGTGGCCGCAATCATCTTAGCTGAGGGCCCGGCTGGTGTGTCCACGACGAAGGTCGCCAAGCGCGTCGGCATTGCCCAATCCAATGTTTATTTATACTTTAAAAATAAACAGGCGCTGATCGATAGTGTTTATGCGCGCGAAACGAACCGCATTCTGAGTACGACGGATATTGCGCGTTTAAGTGATGTGACGATTGACTTGCCGACGCGCATTCGATTATACGTTCAGCAAGTCTATGATTATTCGCTCGCGCATCCGGACAGCCTCACCATCATTCAACAGATCAAAGCGCTCAACGGACAGCCGATGACGGTGTTGCCCGGCGTGACCGATCCTAACAATATCGTGGTCAAATTGTTGACGGCAGCCGTTGATGCACAAGTCATCAAGCCGCTGCCAGTCAGTCTCCACATGAGTGTCGTGTTCTCAGCGATTCACACCCATACCACTAACATTAGTCAGGGGCGCTACCCTGCAACTCAATATAGTTTTGACGATGTTTTTCAGTTGATTTGGGATGCGATGAAGCGCGACTAGACTTTAATTTTTAATCAATGCGGCCTGCTGGTAGTCGATGATGACTATCAGTGGGCTGCGTTTGTTTGGTTGTTGTCCGGTCCAAGCTCACTGACTGTCAATGATGAGCGTGACATGCTTTAATGTTGTTCATCACTTGTCACTAAGGTCAAGTTTACGTATAGGAGTGAGGATAATGTGTGGATTAGTTGGGTGCTTGACTGACCGAACGCTGGCGGATAATACCGCGTATGATGAGCTGGTACATGAAATGACGAAAATGATCGTACACCGGGGGCCAGATGACGAAGGGTATTTTGCGGATGATAATATCACGATGGGGTTTCGGCGGCTGAGTATTATTGACTTAGCAGGTGGCCATCAACCGCTATCGTATGACAATGAACGGTACTGGTTGACGTTTAACGGGGAAATTTATAACTATATTGAATTGCGTGAACAATTGATTCAAGAAGGGTATCCATTCAAGACCGACTCGGATTCTGAAGTGATCTTAGGGATGTACGCCAAATATCATGAGAAATTAACGACTTATTTGCGGGGCATGTTTGCGTTTGTAATTTGGGACAAGCAGGAGAAGACGTTGTTTGCCGCGCGAGACCAATTTGTCATCAAACCATTCTACTACGCGATTGCGGGTAATGATTTTTACTACGCTTCTGAGAGCAAGGCCATCTATAAAATCCTGAAGGACAAGCAGTTTGACCAGGATGCCCTCCAAGATTATCTGACCTTTCAGTACGTGCCTGAACCAGAGACGTTGACCAAGGAAATCAAGTTGTTGGCACCGGGCTGTTCACTGACTAAGAAACTCGGCGCTGCGCCGCAAATCAAACGGTATTACCACCGTGAGTTCCATCCCGTAAAGCGCTCTGAGCAGGAGTACGCGGAACGTTTGAAAGCAACGCTGATTGATTCCGTCAAAATTCACATGCGCTCAGATGTACCAGTGGGGGCGTTCTTATCAGGTGGAATCGATTCGTCGATCGTCGTGGCGATTGCCAAACAGTTCAACCCAAATTTACAGACGATTTCGGTTGGCTTTGAACGGCCAGGCTATAGTGAACTCGACGTGGCTCAGGAAACGGCGGCACAGCTGGGGGTCGAAAATAAGCAGATGACGATTACGCCTGAAGCGTTTATGGCGGCCTTTCCACATTTTGTCTGGAGTATGGATGACCCGTTGGCAGATCCGGCGGCAGTACCGCAGTATTTCTTAACTAAGGAAGCGGTCAAACACGTCAAGGTCTGCCTGACCGGCGAGGGAGCGGATGAATTATTTGGCGGCTACACGATCTACCATGAACCGGAATCACTGAAGGCGTTCCGCTATACGAAACCACTCAATGGCGCCTTACAACGGATCGCCACGATGATTCCAGAGGGGGTTCGTGGAAAATCGTTGCTGATGCGTGGCACCACGCCGTTGGAGAACCGGTACGTCGGTAACGCGTTTATTTTTAATGAGGCCGAGAAGCAGCAGTTTATGAAGCATTACAATGCGGGCCACACTTTCCCACAGGCCACTAAGGCTTACTATCAAGAAGCCGCAGACTATGACCCGATTTCAAAAATGCAGTTCGTCGATATGCATACCTGGCTCAACGGCGATTTACTGCACAATGCGGACCGCACGGCGTTAGCGCACAGTCTAGAATTGCGGACGCCATTTGTGGACCGCGCCGTCTTTGACTTGGCGGCGGAAATTCCAGCCGAGTTACGAATTGCCCACGGGACGACGAAGTACATTCTGCGCAAGGCCGTCGAAGAGATCGTCCCAGCGCATGTGCTGCATCGCAAAAAGCTTGGCTTCCCAGTGCCGATTCGTTGGTGGCTTAAGGATGAAATGTATGATTGGGCCAAGCAAATCATTCAGGACTCACAAACCGAGCAGTATTTTGATAAAACCTATTTCTTGAACTTGCTCGATGAACATCGTGCGGGTACTCGCGACAATTCCCGTAAACTGTGGACAGTCCTGACCTTCATGATGTGGCATAAAATTAATGTCGAAGCAGAGACCCTGATGGACAGTCGGACGGCTAATCAAGTGGCCGCAGAAGTTGAAATTTGATGAAGGTGCAAGCTGAATTGGCGGCTGGTCAATGCTGGACGTGGTCGAAATGCTCGTCTGAGTTGTCAAGTAGCTGTCAGGCTGATTGATCAATTTAGCCATGAAAAAAACTAGCAACGTTGCGGATGACCGCAAATGCGTTGCTAGTTTTTCGTTTAGGCACTTTTAATCGATGACGACCTTAGTGCCATATTTGATATTCTGATAAACCCATTTGGCGTCCGCAACGCTCAAATGAACGCAACCATGCGATGATGGACGTTTGCCCAAATCATTGGCGTCGGACTTGATGAAGTGCCCCTGCGCGTCGACGGGCGTCGCATGAAAGAGATATTCACCGTGATTGAGCCAGGAGACCCAATAAGACGCGCCTTCACCGACGGACGAACTATAGAAGTACTTCCCGCGTTCGGCTTGAACGTGATAGGTGCCGCGCGGCGTTTTGCGGTCCGCAGTCGGTACCCCGGTCGAGACGTACATCGTGTACAGGACGTGGTGATGATTGATCAGCGTCATCCGTTGCTTTGCCAGTGAAACGTGAATCCAGAGGTCGGGATAGTCGTTCACATTCGGATAAGCGACGGTTTCTGATGACTTGCGCCAGTTGATTGGCGTTCGCATGACGGATGACTGTGAGCTCGCAGCTGACTTGGTGCGATGCGCCGTTTTACGGGTCGTTTGGCGTGCTGCTGCGGTAGCCCGTTCAGTCGCATGTGCGGTGCCAATGACCTTAACCGTTCCCGTGGTTAAGATGCCGATTATGAGTACAATACTTGTTAATAAAATAACTAATGATTTACGTTGCATGTTAGTCCCCATATCCCCTTAATTGTGCTTGACTGACGACCACATTGTACAGCCAAGCCTTGTCTAGCGAGGCTGGCACGTTACGGCTCACAAGCCATCGTTGTCATCAGTTGCGCTAATACCGTTATAGCTTTCAGAAAGGAAAAATGCAAGTTTCAGTCAGTTAGATGGCCCAATTAGGCACTATTAAAAGCAGAAAGTTAGTGATGAACTCGAATAAATCAGTGGCTTGGCAATTAAAAGTCAGCTGTAATTACAATTGCCCAGTACTGTCAAATGTCCATTAAAGGCTGTGACACTGTGAAAATTTCTAGGCTTACATGAAAAAGATCATTGATGCTTAGAAAATTTTCAATCGTAACATCAAATACTAAACCTTTCCCATAGTGCCAATCAGCGTCTGAATTTAGCACTCCTTTAGAGATTTGATGGGTCACTGGTCATAACATCCGACTATGGTAGAACCTGATGATTTCCACGTAATCGCCAGCAAGCCCAAAACGCCACCAAGTACCAGGTGAACTTGACCAGTAAAGTCAGTTTCAGCCGGGAACTTGGTGGCGTGTGAATTAACGGTTAGTTTTGCGTGCAATTTCTAGTCAGTTGCTTCGCCGGCCGGGCCAACCAAATCAGCCCTAACAGGAGCACCAGGCTGACGGCGACCATGATGGCACCGAAGATGGGGGTCATTCCGAGACCGAGCTTGGTTGTGACTTGTCCGCCAATGCCAGATCCAAGGGCGATTCCGACGTTAAACGCGGAGATATTTAAGGCGGACGCCATTGTAATATCGTGCGGGGTATTTTGTTCAGCTAACTGAACAATGTATAACTGTAAACCAGGGACGTTCATGAAGGCGAAGACGCCCATTAAGAGTACTGTGAGCAGTCCAAGCCAGTGACTGTGACCGGTCACGCTCAGAATCAAAAGGGTCACGAGTAGGCCAGTGAACATTTTAAACAGGGCAATTAGCGGGCGTGCATTGGCCCAGCGTCCGCCTAGCGTATTACCGAGGGCGACCATCAACCCGTAGACAACGAGAATCAGGACGACAGCGCTCGCGGACCAGTGCATCTGTTGTTCCAACAATGGTGAGAGGTAGGTGTAGACGACGAAAGTACCACCGTAACCGAGAGCCGTCACGAGCAGGGCCAAGACCAATTGTGGATTCGTCAGGACGCGGCCAATCCCCCGAATCGTGGCCTTGCTAGGCAATGGGAGGTTGCGCGGAATCAGCCAATAGTCCGCGAGCAACCCGATAATTCCAATGGCGCTAATGAAGATAAACGACCAGCGCCAGCCGCCTAATTGCCCAATCATGGTACCCAACGGAACCCCAGTGACGGTCGCAACGGTCAGTCCGGTGAACATGATGGCGATAGCCGAAGCACGTTTGGCCGGTGCAACGACATCGGCGGCGATCACGGATGCGACCGTCATAAAGATACCGTGAGCCAGCGCTGCGACGACCCGACCTGCCAGTAAGACACCAAAAGTTGGGGCACTAGCAGCTAACAGATTGCCAATAATAAATAAAATCATAATCAGCATCATCAGTCGGTGACGATTAAGCCGACCGGTAAGCAAGGTCATCACCGGCGCACCGACCATAATACCGATGGCGTAGATTGAGACTGTCAGACCAGCCTGCGCCAGATTAATATGAAAACTACTAACGAGTAGTGGCATCAGACCGACGCTAATAAATTCGGTCGAGCCAATTGCAAAGGCACTGATTGCGAGCGCAAAGAGCGTCCAGCTAGGATTGAACTGTTTTGTCATAAGATAAGCCTCCTGCTATTGCTAAGTTGATAAATAATGATTATACTAGCAAGTAACTTAATGACAAGTACCTACTTTAAAGTGCTATACCTACTAAAAAGTAAGTATGGATGGAGGCTAATCAAATGGCGAATACAACGTACCATATCGGGGTCGAAGCGACGATGGAAATTATCGGTGGTAAGTGGAAATCAATTATTTTATGCCACTTACGGACGAAAACGATGCGAACGAGTGAGCTCGAGCGCGCCATTCCCCAAATTTCGCAGAAAATGCTTGTTCAACAGTTACGGGAGTTAGAGGCGGCTAATATCGTGACGCGTAAGGTCTACCAACAAGTGCCACCCCGAGTTGAATACGGACTGAGCGAATACGGGCGCAGTTTGTCAGTCGTGCTACACGAGTTATGTGTCTGGGGTGAGGACAATATCGACCGCCGTCGAGCTGCGGGTGAAGAAATCGAGCTGTTGCATCGCGACGACCTATAGTCAGAAAACTGAAATAGTGATTTGAAAAATGGTGCCTGAGAAGCGATGGATTCTCGGGCACCATTTTTTGAGATAAGCTAAAGACTAACCTTGATTTTGTAAGTGTTTTTGTCAGACTACTATCCAAAGAAAATTTTGACCAACTGCTGCTTGAATTGACGAAATAGTAAATCATGCAGATTCGTGCTGGATATGAATATACAGAATACATGAATGAACAAACTTTAATATCCAAATATTACTGAAAATTGTAAGCCTTTTTTTCATCGTCATTTGTTGTAAATATTGTAAGATAATTAACGTTAAGGGATGTTAAAATTTAATTTATTGGAGGGAGCGATAGATATGCAGTACCGACGTTTATGGTATCGAGGGAGTCTGGGACTAGCATTGGCATTAGGTGTGATGGGCGTTTCATCTTCACGAACGGAGGTCAAGGCAGAGCCCCGAACGCCGTTGCCAGTGGACCAGACGATGTCGTCTGCAAGCAGCGTCTTTTCTGCGAAGGAATCAGGCTCGCATGTCCTATCAAGTAGCCATTCATCACAGGCACCAACTCATCCTAAGGTGGATGCGCAATCATCCGCACCAGCGCGTTCAGAAAGCAGCGGTGCGATTAAAAGTTCGAGTAACTCAAGCAATTCAAGTAGCTCAAGCACTTCTAGTAGTTCTTCAAGTACAAGCCAGGAAAACGTTGATAAAGATCAACGTTCAGAAACACCAGTTACCCGGGCGACTCGGGCAGCCGACATGATGAATGGGACGGTGACGATGACCTTGGATCCAAACGGCACCTTACATTTGAGTGGGGGGACGTTTGGCACTTCGGTCGGTAGTAATGGTGTCGGTTGGATTGTACAGGCCTTAACCGCCAATGGTTATCAACCGACTCAGGTGACCAAAGTGGTCATTGACGGCAAGATTACCGCCATTAATGTTAAAGATTATTCATTCCTGTTTGCAGGACTGACGAATGTGACGAGTATGGAAGGCCTGAATAATCTGGACCTTTCGAATGTTACGGACATCTCCTGGATGTTTTTCGGGTGTTCACAATTGGTGTCCTTAGATTTGAGTAGTTGGAATGTCAGTCAGGTCACTCGAATGGAAGCAACCTTTCAAAACTGTACGAAGTTAGTGACATTGAATGTCGCCAACTGGGATACGCGTTCGTTGGAAAACCTGACGGATACTTTCAATGGCGACAAGTCACTGACATCATTACCAATTGGCAAATGGAATATCAGTAAAGTCGCCTCGATTATGCGGACATTCTTGAATTGTTCTTCGTTGACTTCCCTCGATGTTGGGAGTTGGAATACCAGCATGATCTCGAATATGTCGAACGTGTTCCGCGGCATGACCAATCTGAAAAGTTTACCCATTGATAATTGGAATACAAGTCGGGTCATCAACATGCAGTTTGCCTTCGCTGATAATCCCGGCTTGACCAGTATCAATGTTGGCAAATGGGACACGGGGCGTGTCGTTTCATTGGATGGGACGTTCTCCGATTTGCCGAATGTGACGACGCTACCAATTGCTAGCTGGAAGACCAGTGGGGTGTCCACTTTACGGCACGCGTTCAATGGGTCGACTGGCCTAACGAGTTTACCAATTGGCGGCTGGGATGTTAGCAACGTGTTTGACATGAACGGTACTTTTCAAGATTGTACGGGTCTGACGTCGTTGCCGATTGGTAACTGGAACACATCGAGCGTTCTCAACCTTGGTTCGACCTTTGCCGGTATGACCAATTTGACCAGTTTACCCATTGATAAGTGGGACACCAGTAAAGTTTCAACCATGAGTGGGACTTTCACCAACGTTCCCAAGATGAAAGCTTTGCCAATTAGTAGCTGGAAGACGCAGAGTGTTAAGACGATGGCGTCACTATTTGCTAATAATCCACAATTTACTAGTCTGCCGATTGATAACTGGAATACAGGTGCAGTGACCGATCTCAGTGATATTTTCAACGGCGATAGTGGGTTAAAGGAACTGAATTTAGGCGCTTGGAATACGGGCAATGTCGTTAAATTTGATAAGGCGTTTGTCGGGACACAGTTGGATAAATTAGACTTACTCGGCTGGAGTACGGCCAGTGCATCGAGCTATACCGATACGTTTAGCACTAAAATTGCACCAAAACATTTGATATTGGGTAAGAATTTCAAGTTCTTTGGCAGCACCGCCTGGAAGCTAACCGATCCTAGTAAAGAATCGCCCTACGTTGGTCGGTGGCGCAGTTTAAATGATAGCAAAGTATATTCGTCCAACGATTTGATGACCAAGTATGACGGTCAGAGCATTGTGGGTGAATTCGTGTGGGCCACTGGGAATACCATTACGGTCAAATACGTGGACGCAGCGGGCAATTCGCTTGCACCAGACACCAAGATCAGCGGGGTTACTGGGGACGCTTACCATATTAAACCGATTGCGATCGAAGGCTATACGCCGGATAAGCCGGATGGGATTCAAGGAACCTTCACGGATAAGGATGAGACGATCACGCTGACCTATAGTACTGCTGGCGAGTTGATGTTTGTCTCAGCGCCTAAAACCATTGATTTCGGTGAAAATAAAATTACTGGTAAGCCAGAAAATTATGGCGCCACTTACGATACTGGTCTTGTCGTTCAGGATGGCCGCAAACTTGGTTCTACCTGGTCACTGAATGCGACCTTAGCGGCTAACGGGTTTACGGGTGCCAAATCAAGTCGGCCGTTAAACGCGACGCTCAGTTACAAGGACCAACAAACTGGCAACGAAGCCGTTTTGGCGCCTGGCGTGGCGAGTGCGGTCATTAATAATTATCAAACCGTGTCTCATGAAAAAGTTGACGTGTTAGGGCAATCGGCAGCACTAGGCTCATTATATTTGAAAGTGCCAACGGATCAAGCTTTGACTGATACGTATGAAACGACGGTCACTTGGACGTTGGGCGCAACGGTCGCCAACCGGTAACTGTGGTTAAGAATTGAAAGTTTTTACTGGTCTTTCAAAAAGCTAGTTCGGTTTCTTAACGATCAAATAAACGGACTAGCCCCATCGCATCAACTGAAAGATGCTGTATAATGAACAATTTTGTATGTAAACAATAATGAAAATTGTAAGCTGTTTTTTCAGACGGCTAGTCATTTGCCCGGTAAAATGATATTGTGTAAAGACATGTTTTTGCAAAATAAGGGGGAATGATCATTATGCAGTATCAACGACTGTGGCAGTGGGGTGCTGTCGGAATTGTACTGACGACGATTGGTGTCGTTGAATGGCGAACACCACCAGCAGCGGTACAAGCAGAACCGCGAACACAGTTCGATCTAAAAAATTCAGTCGCAACGAGTCAACGAATCTTTTCGGCTGAATCAGCGCATACGAGTTCAGAGGTGCGTGCAGTCGTGCAATCTGAGCCCAATCCAATTAGGACTACTGAGCAGGTGGGTTTAACAACCCCCACCTCTGAAATTAAGGCCAGTCATAATGCACGTTCATCTAGTACAACCCTGGAAAACGACGATAAACGGTCACGTCCTGAAACGGCAATTACTCGTTCAACGCGCGCATCGATGACCAATGGCTCGGTTCAAATGACTTTGGATGCTGATGGGACATTACATTTAAGTGGTGGCTCGTTCGTCGCAGCAGTTGGCGGTGATTCGGGGAGCTGGATTGCCAAGACCTTAACTGCCAGTGGGCTCAACCCAAATTCAGTGACTAAGTTGGTGATCGATGGTGCAATTACCGTCAAAAATCAATCTGATTACCGCTACTTGTTTGCGGGATTACGTCATTTGACGCAGATTGAAGGATTAGCCAATCTTAGTTTAAAAGGGGTCACGAACCTGGCTTATTTATTCAAAGACGACCAGAAATTGACTACAATTGATTTCGGTCAACTGGATTTTTCAACGGTTATTAGTTTTGAAGGGATGTTCTTTTCTTGTTCAGCGCTTACGACCATCGTTGGCATTGAGCAGTGGCAAACGTCTAATTTGACGAATGCCTCCAGAATGTTTGCAGGGGATACGCAGCTCAAGACCTTGGATTTGAATCAGTGGCAAACGTCGCGACTCAATAATATTCAAGGGATGTTTAGCAACTGCTCCCAGTTGACGTCGCTGCAAATTGGAAAGTGGCAAACAAAGTCATTGACCAGTTTAATTGATACCTTCAATGGCGCAAGCTCGTTGACTGATCTACCCATCGGTGAATGGGATACGAGTAATGTGACCAATATGTTGCGGACCTTTGCCGGCTGTGCTTCACTGACGTCTCTGGATGTTGCCAAATGGGACACGCGCAACGTCGTTTCGATGGAAGCAACGTTTATGCGGATGCCCAAACTAGTCTATTTGCCGGTCGATAATTGGCAAACGAGTCGGGTTGATAACATGGCGATGACGTTTTATGAAGATGAGACACTGCCGCATTTGCCAGTGGCGAACTGGGATACGCGCAATGTGACCACGCTCAAAGGGACGTTCGCATACATGCAAAGCATCAAGTCGTTACCAATCGATAAGTGGCAAGTGGGTAAAGTTCAGACGATGCTGCAGACGTTCCAAAATGATACGAGTTTGACGTCGTTACCAATTGGGGACTGGGATGTCAGGAATGTGACGACGCTGAATTCAGCTTTCCGAGCCTGTCGCAGTTTAGCGGCCTTACCGGTTTCAAAATGGCAAACGTTGCGGATGCAAGATTTAGCACTGACGTTTACCGAAATGGATCGTTTGACGGACCTACCGATTGATGATTGGGATACCAGTCACGTGACGACACTGAGTGGGACCTTTAATCGGGCCCTATCATTAACGAATATCCCGGTTCGTAAGTGGGATACGAGTCACGTAACCGATATGCAAGCGACGTTCTTTGGTAATCCGCAACTGGAGAGCCTGCCAATTGATAATTGGAATACTAGTTCTGTGACGAGCGTTTCGCAGCTATTTATGGGTTGTTCCGGGCTTAAGACATTGAACTTAGGGACTTGGGATACGACCAATGTGACTAACTTTGGTTTTGCCTTTAATGACACTAAGCTCGATAAATTAGACTTGACGGGCTGGAATACCAGTAACGCGCAAAATTATTACAACGTCTTTTCCGGTGGTCAGGCGCCCAAACGACTATTGCTCGGAAAGAACTTTAATTTCTTTAACTCCCAGTTGTGGGGTCTGCCTGATCCTAGTCACCAATCCCCATATATCGGTAAGTGGCGGAGCTTGAATAATGACAAAATTTACACGTCGTCCGAATTGATGACGACTTATGATGGCAATAAAATCGTCGGTGAGTTCGAATGGGCAACTGGTCCGACGATTACGGTTAAATATGTCGATGAGGATGGCAACACCCTAGCACCTGAAACGCAGGTAACGGGGGCAATTGGTGCCGATTATCATCTCAAGCCAATTCCAATCAAAGGATACGTGCCAGACCAGCCGGATGGTATTCAAGGGCAGTTTACGGATAAAGACGAGACCGTGACATTTAAGTATAGTGCTGGAAAGGTTTCGTTTACGTCAGTGCCGAAAAATATTGATTTCGGTCGTAATCCGATTACCGGTGAGTCAGAACGTTATGGGGCTAAATACAGTGATGGACTAGTCGTAACTGATAGCCGAGAAGCTGGTGCCAGCTGGTCATTAATGGCTAGTTTGGCAGCAGAAGGTTTTAGGGGCGATCAGACGGGCCAGCTGTTAGCAGCAACCTTAAGCTATCAACCGACCGCGACTAATCAAGAAATTTCGTTGCTGCCGGGCGCGTCAGTTATGATTGTCGAAAACCATCAGACGACTTCTAATCAAGGCGTCAGTGTTCTCGGATCGACAGCACCGCTTGGCAACTTGTACTTGCAAGTGCCGACGGATCAAGTGTTGACCGATGTCTACCAGGCAGCCGTGACATGGACGCTGGGTCAGACGGTGGCTAACTTGTAATAAAAAAATTATAAAAGATTAACATAATCTTTGTAAGAGCAGTTAGTTGTTTAGAAATAGTTAGTTATGTATATTTACAATGTACCCTGATAATTGATGTATCTAACCGATTACCGGCGGTCACAATTTAGTTATCAGTAAATGTTTAGGATGAGGAAGTGGTAGTGAGCGATGAAACGCAGGGGAATGATTGCCGTCGTTATCAGTACCCTACTTTGGTGGGGGTGGTTATCAACACCGATCATTGGTGTGGCTAGTACAGCGGATAGCCAGGCAACAATCCGGTTTGACGGTCAGTCTGAATCCGTCAGCGAATCCAGTAGCAGCGAGAGCAAACCGGGTTCAATTCATGTCACTGAAGATGAGCATCATGAGTCAGAATCAACCGTGACGGTTCAACCGCCATCTGTACAAGAACCGAAAACATCTGTTAGTGGTTGGCTGCCGCAAACAAGTGAAGCGTGGTGGCTAAGTGCTTCGATTGTTGGGTTGGGACTGCTCGTGATCTTAATTGGTTGTCAGTTAGTCAGTTACTTAAAAAAAAGGAGTTCATTATTATGAAGAAAACTTTATTAGGACTTTTATTTTCAGCAGGATTAGTTGCATCGATGGGTTTGACCGCTAGCGCTGCGGATGAACCACAAATTTCTAACGGTACGGTTGGTTTTGAAGGTGGCGACGTCACCATTGATAACGGGGATACGGATTTAAAGGGTGCTAGCCTTGACTTTGGGACCAACAAAATCACTAATTCTAGCGTAGATGACAACTACAACAACACGAACAAAGCCGCAATGATTTCCGTTATTGACTTACGTGGGACTGCCGCTGGTTGGAAATTGAACGTTAAGCAAAATGACGTCTTCAAAAATGCCGCAGCTGCAGCTAACAAAGAATTGACTGGTGCGGTCTTAACCTTAAATGGTGTCTTAGACACAGCAGCTTCAACGACTGGTGCGGATGCCACGGTTAACACGGGTGTTGCCCTGGATTCGATTGGTGCCAACAAAACAGTGATGCTTGCTGAAACTGGTAAAGGTAACGGGAAGAACGCGGCTAACATCGCTGCTTCAACTTTGATGGTGCCACATACGACCGCTCGGGCGCAAGGGAGTTACGCGACAACCTTGACTTGGAGTTTGGACGCAACAGTCGCAAATAAATAAGCTAGATTTATCGGAAAAATATTGGTTATGACCAGTTAATATCATTTTTCCGAGTCATAATTAAGGGGGAAATGATGTTGACGAAGAAATGGTGGCAGTTAGGGTTAGGCTTGTTGATGGGGTTATTATGTGTGGGTTGGGCTCAGACCAGCTCAGCCAATTCGGTTGGGTTTGACGTCTTACCAGTGACGTCCAAGTACCAGGTCGATAAAGCCGTACCGTACTTTGATTTAAAATTAAAGCCTGGTCAAGAAACGGACCTGTCCGTTCGGATCAAGAATACCAGTAAGCAAGAAATTACGGTCCACACGACTATCGCACCAGCGACCACCAACGCTAATGGGGTCGTTGAGTATCAAACCATGCCTGATGGTCAAAATATTGATGAACCTGCCAAGGTGACTCAGTTAATTACGACCGCCAATGATAAAGTTACACTGGCTCAGGGGACAAGCAAAATCGTCACCTTTAAGGTTAAAATGCCGGAACACGCCTATGATGGTGTTGTAGTTGGTGGTTTGAGCTTCTTGAAAAAGGCCGCCAAGCAACAAAGTAAGAGTGCGATGGCCATCAAAAATCAGTATGCCTATTCAGTTGCCGTGGTTCTTCACGGTAAGCAGGCACTGACTAAGAACAAGCTGACACTTGGTAAGATCAAAGCCACGCAAAACAATGGTTATAATCTAATCAGCTTAGCATTACAGAACCACACTGCGGCCTTCTTGAATCAAGTCACGACCGAGGTCAAAGTTTATCGGCGTGGCGGTCAAAAAGTCCTGTATCAACAAAAGAATGAACATGGTCAGATGGCCCCTAGTTCGGTCTATCAGTTACCATTACGAGTTGGCCGCGATGCCTTGAAGCCGGGTAAATATACGGCGAAGTTAGCAGTCACATCCAAAAAGCAACACTGGACCTTCACAAAGGATTTTGAAATCACAAGCGAGACGGCCCGCACGTTGAATAAAACGGCGGTCATCGAACCACATACGAATTGGCAATTGTGGCTCAGCTTGGGTGGATTACTAATTTTGTTATTACTCGTTGCCTGGTATATTCATCGCAAACAACAACGCATCAAACGCTTAGAAGCACAACTTAAAGATAAACGGTAGATTCAAAGGGCTCGGTCAAGTTGACCGAGCCTTTTTTTACGGATTCCTGTTCGACAGCCGGGAGTGCGCCCTAATCCGACCTCCGGGGCTGGCTGACAATGCTGGAACAGGCCGGACATCAATTTGAACTCACGCAGAAATCCACTGCGCAATTTCAAATACGAGTCTTCTTCTAGCCCGGGAAAACCACCCGGACAAGAAGAACTTCGCCCTTGAGCATTGTCCGCCAGCCCCTACAGTCGGGAAGCCACTCGGATGGCGGATGAACGGCCACCTATTCAGGTGCAATTGGCCACTGAATATTAGGTGGCTGGCCATTCAAGCAAACTTTAGATTTGTATTGATGATGCTTATTTACCGGTAAGATTGTCTGAAGATTACTGTTTAATTCAGATTTACGATCAGACGATAAAGCAGCCATTTGTGGTGAATCTAGGGATTTAGCAGCTATGTCGACAACAGAAGGCTCTGTCGATGTTCAGTGATGCGGACTAAAAATACGGGTAGGTACTTGGATAATACTGAAAACTAGTCTGACCGTTTAATACTAATTAACCAGCACTATGTAGCAGACATTTTACGACTGAAGACCAGCAAAAAGAAATCCAGGTCAGGTTAGCGGTCGTTGAGGTTAGTTTATTAGTATAATGGTAGCGTAGTGAATTCAAAAGGATGTGAGTGTAGATGAAATATGAATGGCGGAAACAAGAAAAGACACTGTATTCAACGAAAAAACAAGCACAATTACTGACGATTCCAGCGCAAACGTTTATGGCGTTACACGGGACTGGAAATCCCAATGGACCGGAATTTCAGGCCCAATTACAGACCCTGTATCCAGCGGCGTACGGCCTGAAAAGCGCGTACAGAAAATACGCCCAAACGCACGCCTGCGAGTTTGACGATTACGTCGTCTTTCCGCTCGAAGGCGTTTGGTCGTTAACTGAAAAGGGTCAGCAACTCGACCATTTAGATAAAAATGAATTCAGTTATGACATCATGATTCGGATTCCTGATTTTGTGCTTGAAGACTTGATTAAACCAGCATTGGCAGCTGTTAAAGCGAAAAAACAGTTAGCGACTGAGCAAATTCAGATTTTGCATTTTGACGCGATGTCCGCTGCACAGATTTTACACGTGGGCGCTTACGATGATGAACCGGCTAGCTTCGCTAAAATCGATGAGTTAGTGGTGTCCGAAAATCAGCAACGTATTAGCAAAATCCATCGGGAAATTTACCTCTCAGATGCACGACGGGTGGCGCCTGAACGGCTGAAAACGATTCTGCGGTATCAAGTTGCACCGAAGTAATTCGCCGATTTCAAGCTTATGGCTGTCATTTACGGAACGTTGTGAATATAATTAAAGAATAAAATAGCATATAAAATTATAATCCTGGAGGTATCGCAATAATGACACAGATCAAAATTAGCGCGCGTTTGAAAGCATTATTGGCTGCTAAGGGCTTTGCGGATAAACAGCTCGTCTTAGTGACTGATGATGGTGGGGGTAAGTATTCACTACACGGTGGCGCCTGCAGTATTGGGACGAAATTCACGTTGATCGTGCTTGACCAGCCAGACCCAGAGTACGATGTTGCCGTAGACAATAACCAGCAGTTGGCATTGTGGACCTCAGCTTATGACTTGATTTTCTTTAATGACGGGATTCAAATGGATTACGACCAGGGACGCATTTCCATCAAGGATAATGCGCACATGCTGGACAATGCGGTCCAAATTGCTAAAGGCGCCGAAGTACTGGCAGCCTTTGAGCAAGGCGTACCAGCAGATAATTTGACTTGCTAGTTGCAGATAATGAAGAAGGAACCGATTATGAAGGCAGTTGTTTTTGATGATTTTGGTGGCCCAGATAAGTTGCACGTCGCTGAGGTGAAACGACCCGCAACAACCGCGGAGACCGTTCTCGTGCAAGTGATCGCGGTGTCCGTTAATCACGTGGATACGTTTGTACGTAGCGGAGCGTTTAAAACGCCATTAGCGACGCCCCATATTGCGGGGCGGGATTTAGTTGGTCACGTGGTTGCAAGTTCGCAGTCGGATTTCAAAGTTGGCGACCAGGTCTGGACGAATTCAATGGGCTACGAGGGTCGGATGGGCGCCACGGCTGAATATGTGGCGGTTCCAGTTGACCGATTGTACCATGCGCCAGCTGGTGTGGATGGCTTGCAACTGGTTGCGGCTGTGCATTCAGCGGCGACTGCGGCCATCGTCCTGCACGACGTGATGCAGGTTCAAGCTGGGCAGCGATTGCTGATTGAAGGGGCCGCTGGAAACGTCGGCCGCAAGTTGATTCAACTAGCGACCGCGGCTGGTGTCACGGTGGTTACCACGTCTGCATCCCGCGACTTTGCCCAGTGCCAACAACTGGGTAGTCAAGCCTGTTATGATTATCAGGCTGGTTTTGAAGACCAGTTAGTTCGTGACGATTGGACGTTTGACCATGTAATCGATACGTCGGGGCGGGTCGCACTGGCTACTAACTTGGACTTGCTACGACTGGGCGGTGAGGTCACGCTGATTACTGCACCTAAAGATGACCAATTCACGTTTGGCGTCCGGGCCTTTTACATGGCCCAGAAGCGGATCAACGGCTTTGTCATCAGTCACGCGACCGTTGATCAGTTGGCGCGAGCTGCCGAAGTCTTGAATCAAGCTTTTAGCGCCGGGCAATTGCTAGACGACCAAGTTAGTCAGCAGCACTTTGCGGATGCCAGTCGTTGTCATCAGCGATTAGAAGATGGTCAGGACGGGCACCAGCGCTTCGTTTTGTTGCCAGATTGATGATGATTGAATCGACTGCTGGACTTAGCGCGGTCGAACTAAAAACGGCCGAAATTATCGGCAATTATGACATAAGTAGATTTACTAAAGTGTTTCTGATGATAGGCGTTGATGGTTAAAAGCTGTCAGCGCCATTTTTTGATATCCAGACAGTTTATTGGACAATTACAGCAAACCTTTGAACAGGCTACGGTGACCTGTTTGTCGCACCCTGGTTTTCCACTCAGATTGGTAGCTTGTACGCCTCACGATATAGCATCTCACTGATGAGCCACTCAGACTAATTATTATGAATCTGTTCAAGCATTACATCACTAAAATACAAAATTATTGATTTAATCCCTCGTCAACCCTCGCAAAGGAAGTTCGACTAAGTAACTCGATAAAAGCAATCAGGATAACGCTTACACGAAACCGCCCGGTTTGTAAATATAGTTAACGTTATGTATTATTAGCGCCGCTGTATTGATGCTCGATATAATGAAAATGTGGTCAAAGGAGTCGGCATTTAAATAAATTAATTAATGGTTAGTGATTGTTGGGGGAGGTTGCCACGAAGTTAAGTGCCAGTTAATTATCACATCGAATGACATCAGTTGCATTTATAATGACCACCGTTCTTAGTTGATGAAAGCTTAACAAGCGCTGGTAAATGAAAAAGGGGGATTTTATATTATGAAATCAATGTTAGGACACTTATTAATGGCAGGCACCTTATTAGTCGCAGGGAGCATGCCGATTGTGGCAAACGCCGCCGAAAACCGGAGTGGGAGCACGAACCTGCAAGCAGAATTCACCAAGAGTACGTCGACCGTCACACCAGTTGACCCGACCGATCCAAACACACCAAGTACCGATGGTGATGGGAACAACGGGGCAACGCCTGGTGGGGACCTGTCTTTGATTTACGTTTCTAAATCGTTAGGGTATGGGACGCATGAAATCGACGTTTTAAATGACCAGCAGTATACGCCAGATTTGACGAGTGCCAACACCAATTTATGGAAGGGCAACATGGTCGTTGAAGTTTCGGACGTTCGTGGGACTAACGCCGGCTGGAAGCTGACGGTAACGGGGTCTAATCTGACTGGTGTCGATGGTACAACCGCCAAAGGTGCGACGCTGAGTTTGCCTAAAGGTGACGTTTCCAACAGTGGGACCGATGCCAACGGTGCCATTGCGACTGCTTCAGAAGTTGCATTGAACGGGACAGTTGGTTCGAGTGCTGTCTTGAATGCGGCTAAGGGCGGCGGTGCCGGGGTGACCGTCAGTCAATTAAATCCAAGCAATTTAACATTGAATATCAAAGCAAACACGGTTAAAGCACAAACTTACAGTGGTAATTTGAACTGGACGTTGAGTGATTTACCAGCTGAATAACTGGGTCGATGGGACGGTTACAGTCGCCCCATGTACATACGTGAGTGTCGGGGGTGAAAGAATGCAATTAATGAAACGAATCATGGTCGCGTTGGCCTGCCTGGTGTTGGGGTTACAAGCTGGTCTCGTGACGAGTTTTGCGGCGGGGGATGCCAGCAGTAGTAAGTCTAGCAGTCAAGCGAGTCAGAGCAATGACATTGGTTTTAGTGTCGCTGCTAAAATTCCAAGTAATCAGCTTGATCAACATCAATCGTATTTTGACTTAAAGATGACGCCGGGACGCCAACAAAAAATTCAAACGACGATTTATAACGTGACCAATGCCGAGATCAAAGTTCAGACGGCGATTCATACTGCCTACACGAACGGTAACGGGATTATCGAATACGTAACGCCGGCCAAAAGCTTTGACCCCTCACTGAAATATCGGATGTCACAACTGACGACGATTGACGGTCCCAAAACGGTCACGATTCCAGCAAATGGGTCCAAAGTCGTGTCGGCAACGATCAAGATGCCGAAAGCCGCGTTTAATGGCGTGGTCCTTGGTGGTTGGTATTTCAAGCGCGTCAGCAATAAAGTCACGGGACATGTGAAGGGCTCGATGAACATTGCTAATCAATATTCCTATGTTATCGGTCTGAAGTACACGATGGGCAAGCTGCCAGCACCAAAGCTAAAACTAGATACGGTCACAGCTGGAATGCAAAATTATCGGCGGGGGATTTTTCCACAATTACGTAATGTCAGTGCAGTGATCGTACCCAAGCTGACGCTTAAAGCGAAGTTGACGAGCAAGAATAGCGGCAAAGTGGTGAAGACCTTTAGTCAAAAAGATGTGCAGTTAGCACCGAATTCCGTTTACAAAGTCCCGATTTTAACTGGGACGAATCGGTTACAGGCTGGCACCTATCATGTTCATTTAGTGGCTCAGAATCAGGACCATCGTTGGGTCTTTGACAAGGATTTTGTTATCAGTACGGCCGCTGCGGATAAGTACAACCAAGCATCCGTGGATAATTCCGGCATCAATGTCGGGTGGTTCATTCTATTTGGGGCGCTGGGCATGCTGATTATTGGACTGATTGGCGTCTTGATTTTCTTGAAGATTCGCAAACGGCGGCGTGCATAGTTTAAAGTGTATGGAAATGGGGGAAGGGTCATGCCGATTAAACGATGGCGATTAATAGTGGGCGTTGTGCTGGTGCTAGGCTGGCCGCTGTCTGCTCAGGCGGGCATTCAGGGTCGCACTGAGATTAGTGTCGGCTTTTATGAGACGACGTATGACGCTGACCGCATTATTCCAGCGCGCGATATTCCTGATGGCAGGCGGCCCTATGTTCTCAAAACGACGAAGCAGCGGCCGGAAACGCAATCACCAGTGACGCAGCCGACGACCGGCACATCGCGCCAGGGTCAACCAACGAACTCGATTGCGGGCTGGCCGACAGCCATGGCGAGTGGTCGGTTACCGCAAACCAGTGAGCGCGCTGGTTTGTGGGGATTACTGACTGGCATGAGTTTATTAGCCGGAACGCTGTTGGGCGCACTTTATCGGCAATTAAAGGAACAGTTTGGGGGTGACGCTGGTGTTTAAACAAATCATGAAGGGACTATGGCTAGCTAGCTTTAGCCTAATCCTCATCTTAAGTGGGTTGAGTTTAAATGCAAACGCGGCGACCCTAACGGATAAGATGACGGATGTGAAGTCGAATGGCGCCTTTCAGCTGACCCCAAGTGGGAACGTCGTCGGTAGTAACGTTGATGAGGGGTTATCCAACTATCCGTCTGTAACGGCGATTACCGCCAATTATGCCGATAATGGTCGAATTACGAAGCAGACGACCAAGATGACGGTCACCATGAGTGGGACGATTGGCTTAAGATCTAGTAAATCAACGATGACTAAGGCGTACTATGACATTATGACCAAGCCGGCAAGTGACAGTTATACCGGGACGACGTTAATGACGACCACACCTGCGAGTCTCGGGAGTGGCAATTCGATTACCATTAGTTCATCCAAACAAACGCAGACGTTGGCGGTCAATTTTCAAAATATCAAGACGGCACTCCCAATTTATGTTGGCTTCCGGATCACTGTTAATGGGCAAGAAGGAACTTATCAAGTCGGTAAGTTTTCTGCGCAGACACTGTCGCCCAAGATTACTGGGACGCTCTATTCCACCGATACGGTCATCAAAGGCACCGGGACCCCCGGCAACACCATTAGTAGTAATGTTAATGGCGTGACAACGACGGTCGGCAGCGACGGCACTTATACTTTGAATCTTGGGACGGCATTAGGGTCGCTGACTTCGGTGACAGTGACTGAAGTTGATGAGGTGACGGGTGATAATGGGACGGCAACGGCCACCGTGACACCGAAGAAGCTCAACATCACGAGTTCGAAGACGGCCGTGGATGTGTATCCGGGTGATTTGGATTCATTGACGAGTGACTCGGCCGTGGTCGCGTGGTTGGTCAAACAAGCGGGAATCGTCGCGACGAATCCGGATAGTGCGACTGATACGATCACGTATGCTGCTCAGGAGACGGGCCTAGCTAGCAAACTGAGCGCGTTAGCAGTCGGCGGCAGTACGACCATCAACGTCTATGGTAAGGGAAGTTCCGGTCTAAAATCGGATGCCAAGACGATTACGGTAACCATGCGCGATGGTACCTTGAGTCTCAGCACGCCCCCGGCTAGTCTAACGTTTGGCAGTTTGACGATTCCATTCAAGGAGACCTTGTATCAGCCGACGAGTAGCTGGAACATTGTCGTCAACGATACGCGTAAGACCGGCTCAACTTGGTACCTCCGAGCGACGGCAACCGCAATGAAATCGGCGACGAAGACCCTCAGTGGTAACTTGATTTATCTGAACGGTAGCACCAAACAAGTCTTGACGAATACGTCCGTGACGGTCGCTTCCGGCAGTAAAGTGGCGGGCAAGACCGCGACGACTGCCACCAGCGATTGGTCAGCCAGCAAAGGCATTTTGTTAGACGTCCAGCCTAGCGTTCAAGTCGATAGTTATAGCGGATCTGTTAATTGGACACTGCAGGATACGCCGTAAGTGATCTTGACAGCGCGCCCATTAATGAAACGTTGTCACCCAGATCAACAACCAAGAATTGAATGGGCAGTTTGACCCTTAAATCTGCTAAATTTGAGGTTGCTTCATTTGCAGTTAATAACGCTTGAACATTGTCAATTCAGTGTTCGAGCGTTTTTTTGCTGTTGACATCCTGAGCAGTGAACGGTAGGCTAAAAAATAGTTGGCCACCTTCGTTGGAAGCTCGTGTCAGTTGATTTTGTAAGCTGATTGCAATTAGCAAGCGCCCATACTGACCGAAATTTCAAAAAACGCTTACAATAGTAAGGAGTACTGTGATATTTTTTTGACATTAGACGTTCGGAAGGTAACTTAACAAATAGATTTTAACCCAATGAGAGGTGGTTGCATGGCAACAGTTTTCTTCGTATTGTCCCTAAGTTCTGGCTTGTTTGAAATGTTATTCCTAATGATTGCTTTTCGAGAATATGTCACCTGGCGCATCAGTATTGTCTGGGTCCTCCTGATTTGGCTCGCGCAAGCGTTTGGTGAGGTGTGCACGTTGCTTTTTCCACACGTGCCGCTGGTCTTCTTCTGGATCATTCCACTAGTCGCGGTGAATACGTTTATGAGTTCGCGGCTGTTATATACAAAGTGGTTACTAATGTTACCGGTTGCAATTTTTCTAAATGCAGTTAAACGGCTGATTAGTGCTGTTATTGCGGTCGCAGCCAAAGCGTTGATGGCGCCGACTGCACCGATGTTGTTGCGGCAGGCGATTGGTTTTGATATTACGGCGGACTTGAATATTTTAGTCACCGTCATCATTGACTTGCCGATTGTTTTGGCCCTCGCATTCATGGCGCACCGCTGGTTAGTGCGAGTTTCGGCAGCTGACTTTTTGCAGCGGGCACGGGTTGACGCAAGTGATTATTTGCTTGTCCTGTTATTCTTCATCATTTATGTCATCGCGTACGTCTTCGCGATGGAATGGACGGTCAATTCGCAGACCTACATGGCGATTGCGGCCAGCGTCACTTTTGGCATCATCGGCCTATACTTAATAAATAATAAAAACAGTCATTTGAATGACGCCCAATTATTATTAGAAGTTTCTAATTACAACGAATTACTTAGTCACCACAATCGCGACTTACACCTCTTCAAGCACGACTATCAAAACGTTTTACTCAGCTTGTCTTCGTTTATTAAGAATGACGATATGCCCGGGCTTAAACAGTATTTTGAAACGGAAGTCTTACCCAGTAGTATCCGTTTGAATCAACAGTCGGAACTTGCGAGTTTGAGTCGCTTAGCCATGCCAACCGTTAGCGGCCTGATTTATGCCAAACACGATGCGGCAATGACGCAACACGTCAATCTGTTGGTCTACATCTTAGAAGATGTCGAATTACCCAATGTGCCGCAAATTAAAGTCGTGCGGATTTTGGGCAATTTGCTAGATAATGCGATCGATGCTGCATTGCGAGCGGACCAGCAAGTCAAACTGACAGTGACTAATCAGGACGAACACACGGTAAGTTTTACCGTTCAGAATCAAATTCCAAATGATGAAGCCTTAGATTTATCAGTGATTAAGAAGAGCCGGTTTACGACTAAGCCCGGTCATTTGGGTTACGGCTTAAGCAGTATTGAGCAGTTGACGACCGATAAGTTGCGCGTCAATTATGCGATTGAAGACACTGATTTTGTGGCCGAACTGATTGTGGAAGGTTAGGGTCAATTGTAGTAAACTGAGCTCATAAGCTGAAAGGAAATGAGTTAATTGGCAACCTTAACCAAATTACCCAATATTGGGCCAACATTAGCAAAGCAATTAGAAACAGTCGCGATTACCACCCCTGAACAACTCTCGACCATGGGGAGTAAAGCCGCGTTTGCAGCCATTAAAAAGGTCAATCCGCACGCCTGTATCCAACTTTTATATTCGTTACAAGGTGCGATTGAAAACAAGCCTTATACGCAATTACCAACGGAGACTCGTGAAGCCTTAAAGCAATACTTCAGAAGTTTAGCTTAATGGTGACGCGGATTTCAATTGGATACGCTAATGGCACCACTGATTGCAGTGTGATAGTCATCAAAAAGGTTCGGCTTCGGCCGGCCTTTTTTGGTGCGGATAAAAATTATGAGGACGACTCGTCATAGCTACTGGAATGGGCCTGAATGCGTTATGGCTGGTTTGGAAAATTACAGAAAAGTTCGCGCAGTAATGATGTGGCGTCAACGGTTGGCAATCAGATGAACTTCGTGATGAGGGTCAACAGGGGGAGATAGGCAAAATAAAAATATCCGTTGCCAGTAATCGAGAATTGCTCGATTACCAACAACAGATATTTAAATGCTGGATTTGAATGGCTGACGTCAAACGTCAAGGCGTTCACGTTGGATTTAGCTGTGTGATGGTGGGCGAATGTGAACTCATGGCGTCAGTACTTGCTCATTAGCAACGCTGCAATCACTCTGGTGAATTAACAATCTTGACCGTTAGTGGATTGTTATTCCTTTTTACGTTTGAATGCGGTTGTTAATAAGCCGAACATTCCGGTCAATCCAAGCATGACTAGTCCCCAAACCGTCATTGTTCGTGGCGTATTCTCACCAGTTTGCGGAAGAATTGCCCCTAACTTGAGCGTGGAAGTATCCTTGGCTGCTGCCTTGGCAACTTTGGCTGCGGTGGCTGGTGTGCTGACACTGCTGGTTGTGTCGGTTGGTGTATCAGTGTTTGCGACTGATTCATCTGCACGACTAACCGCCGTGACCAGCCGTTCGCTCGTGGCTGATTGGTTAAATACAGCGGGAGCAGTTGCTGACTGAAGGGTCGTTGCTGCTGTTGAGTCGGCTGGTTCTTCAGAGTCAGCTGGTTCTTCAGAGTCGGCTGGTTCTTCAGAGTCGGCTGGTTCTTCAGAGTCAGCTGGTTCTTCAGAGTCGGCTGGTTCTTCCGGATCAGTCGGTTCTTCCGGATCAGTCGGTTCTTCTGGATCAGTCGGTTCTTCTGGATCAGTCGGTTCTTCCGGATCGGTCGGTTCTTCCGGATCAGTTGGTTCTTCTGGGTCAGTAGGTTCTTCCGGATCGGTCGGTTCTTCCGGATCGGTCGGTTCTTCCGGATCAGTTGGTTCTTCCGGATCGGTCGGTTCTTCCGGATCAGTTGGTTCTTCGGGGTCAGTTGGCTCTTCTGGATCGGTCGGTTCTTCTGGATCAGTTGGCTCTTCCGGATCGGTCGGTTCTTCCGGATCAGTCGGTTCTTCCGGATCGGTCGGTTCTTCTGGATCAGTTGGCTCTTCAGGGTCGGTCGGTTCTTCCGGATCGGTTGGTTCAGTCGGGTCGGAAGGATCCGGATTACCAGGTTCTTCTGGATCGGTTGACCCATCAGGAGTCTGTAGATCAAAACGGTGAGATTCACCATTGTTGATGTTGACGTGATCAGCGATAATATTACCGTCAATGTTGACATTACCGATAATCTCGGCATTTGGAGCTAGGATTGAGCCGACAAACCGTCCTGCCATGACAAAGTTGTACTTCAAGTGGTCGTCACCAAAGTTCCAGAGGATGACAGATTTGTCAAACTCAGTTCTTTCAGAAGATGAGAGAAATTCGCCATCTACTTGAATCTCCGTCTTGGTTTCAAGGTTAATTTGGGTCCCCTCAGCGACATCTTTTAAATCATCGATGACATTAATAATTAAGGTTGGCCCACCCGTTTGAACGCCAAGAATATATAAACTTTGTGAAGCTTGTAAGACACTCAATGGGATGTTGGCATAGATATACTTTTCACCATCTGCGGCGGCTTTTTCATAAGCTTTTGAAACGTCGATGGTTCGGTTATTCATATCAGAGAAATCATAGGTGATACCATCGCTGGTTGCCTGGTCATAATAGTAAGCTGCTTTTTCGCGGAGTAAGTCGAAATAGGCGGCCATATCGATATACACGCTGCCGTCGCTATCCTTAAAGACCTGGTCGTCAGTGACGTTGTTCAATGTGACACCGTTGATAACGGCTTGGCCATTTTCAGAGCCTACTGAAACGGCATCGCCGACGTGGACGAGATTACTATTACCACGGAATGAGTTCGTTAAGAGCGATCCGAGTAAGTTAGCAATATAGTATAAATCGTTCTCATAGTTACGAGTTCCAAAGTCTGTCTCGCCTGAAATCAATTCGATGGTGGCGATATTCCCATTGGTATCGGCATTAAGGGTCGTGGAATTAGCGAAAATATGGAACAGTGAGGCAATTCCCAACGCATTGTTTTCATGAATATACTCGATATCAATACCAAGTTCTTTTAGCCGTTCATCGGAGAAAATCGAACCTAATAGTTCTGCCAAAGATTTTTCAGATGATTTCTTAGCGATGACGGTCTTATTTGAAGTGCTCGTCGCTTTTTTTGCTGACGATGAATTTGACGACTTCACTGTATTCGTTGAAGAAGTCGGCTTGTTTGAAGTTTTACCTGCATTACTTGAAACTGTTGAAGAATCAGCAGTCGAGTCAACTTCATTGGCAGTCTGTGTGGAATCAGCCGCCGAGTTTACTTCGTTGGTAGCTTGTGAAGAAGCAGAGTCGGCCGTCGAACCGGCTTCACTAGCAGCTTGGTCGGAATCGGCCGTTGAACCGGCTTCACTAGCAACTTGGTCGGAATCGGCCGTCGAACCGGCATCACTGGCAGCTTGGTCGGAATCAGCCGTTGAACCGGCTTCACTAGCAACTTGGTCGGAATCGGCCGTCGAACCGGCATCACTGGCAGCTTGGTCGGAATCAGCCGTTGAACCGGCATCACTGGCAGCCTGGTCAGAATCGGCCGCCGAATTGGCATCACTGGCAGCTTGGTCAGAGTTTGCGGTCGAGTTGGCATCACTGGCAGCTTGATCGGAGTTCGCGGTCGAGTTGGCTTCA
This sequence comes from Lactiplantibacillus plantarum EGD-AQ4, assembly GCF_000463075.2. Taxonomy (GTDB): domain Bacteria; phylum Bacillota; class Bacilli; order Lactobacillales; family Lactobacillaceae; genus Lactiplantibacillus; species Lactiplantibacillus plantarum_A. Next base: position 168,601 of record NZ_AVAQ01000012.1, on the reverse strand, counting down.
CTGGTAGTTTGTGAAGAATTGCCCGCTGAGTTTACTTCACTGGCAGCTTGTGACGAATCTGCAGGCGAGCTAGTAGTACTAGAAGCTAGTGTGGTATCCGCAGTTGAATCGTCTTTGCTAGCAGTTTGAGTGGAATCAGTGGAAGTAGCCGTGCTGGCGACTTGTTCTGTCTCAGTCGAACTGGCTGTACTTGAAGTTGCCAGTGTCGAGTTGGTAGTGTCGGTCGTATCAGCGGTTGAAGTAGGTGCTGTAATTGCGGAATCAGTAGTTAAAGTCACGTGATTAACGGTTGGCGTAGAACTAGAATGGCTGGTGGTCGCCGTAATTGTGGGTGAGGTGGAATTAACCGTAGCTTGTGTGTCGGCCTGGGCAACGGTAGTCATACTAAGGACACCGGCGCTAAGTGTAACTGCGCTGAAAAGCCAGATTTTGCCTTTTTTATACATCTTGTAATTGGTCGTGACATCGCGGTTCATTTGTCTCATCTTCATTCGCCTCCATAGCGTGGTTGACATGCTGACATACAGACATCTAATCATCTTTATAATGCAAGACTAATTGAAAGCGTTTTACGTGTCAAGAAATACATTAACAGTACGATAATAAAAAACTAATTGATGAGCTCAGTTTATTGGATTTCTAGATGGAAACAAATCCCACTATACCAATCATTAAAACGTATTAATACGAAAATTAACCGTTTGTAAGGTGTATACCATGAAAAGTTTAATATTGATATACATCGCCTGTTTGGACCAGTTTAACCCCGTTTTGTATGAAGAGAGTAGCTTGGATTCTTTTGCCAAACAGTTATAATCCTAGGATTATCAACAACTGATGGTCACAAACCACAAATTCGTTATTTTTAAACTGACAAATGCAGTTATGGCAACGTTTATGACGACAATAAGTGCTGTGAATTGTTGAATGCTGGTAAGCGATGGACAACGAAATAAATTTCAAAAAATTTGCCAAATTTCTTAATTCATCGCTCGAAAACGATACCTTTTGAGCCTCGTTATTGATCAAAATATTTTGGGAAAGGTGTTATTGGGGAATGAGAGGATCCAAATTTGTTTAAAAAAGAATTCTGACCATATTCTGATTAGCCAACATTGTCACTCAGGAGATCAATGGGGATTATTAGAATCAGTATGTGCAAAAAATTTCTTGGTGGCGTGACTATCTGCGCTTTTTGATAATTGAAAATGCGGTATTGTTAATAGAAAGTAGTCGGATAGTGAATGCGGAATCGTTAGTCGGATGAGTTAGATCGGGTAGCTCGCCGAATAGGTGAAGCAGCGGCGGGCTGATAAAGCGAATGACTTAAAATGATTAGCTAGAAAGTTCGTTCCCGGATTCCGTTGGATTAGATTGAGAGAGATGTCGCAACTGGGCGCTTAATCTTAAACTTCGCTAGTCAGTCTCAGCCCACCAATGGCAAGGCTCGTGTGTGTATTAATTGTGAAATAAAATTGATTTGGTAGAATCATTAATATACGGCAGTATTAGTTAGCATTATAAATATTTGATTAGAAAATACAAATGGTATTACTAGTTTATATCTGATAGAATGAGCTTTATTTTTGTGTAACCTACTCTTGAATAATTATGCAAAGGGGATCGAAATCATGGGGACAGAAATACAATTTGTACAATATTTACATCAAATGCGTGATTATAATGATGAACACCCAACAACCAAAGCCTTGATTTTGTTAGGCTATCTAGAGCGTGATTTTATTCGCTTTTACAGAGCTGGAAAAATTGAGGAAGGTATTCAATTTGTCAAAGAAAATCTGACACGCTCACGGGATTTATTGAATAAATTATCCAGTGAGGAGAAACAGATGCAGTTACGCGCGCTGGTCGATGTCTTGGCGTATGAAGGTACCGAAAACCATGCCGAAATTTTTGAATTTGTTAAGTTGCGTAATGATTACCAGCGGTGGTTAAGTAAGTTGCCGGTGACGACGGACCGCTATCAGCCATTAGTTGTTCAAATCGTGCGGGATTTTGCGGCAATTGCCGAACCGAATGCCTTATCTTATAATGCGCATTTGGAATCGACACTGGATGTGCTGTATTACACTAATGCCCACTTGCATGACCAACTATCTGTCCGTAAAGTATTGGCCCACGTCAACAAACGCTGTAATCCAGAGACGGTTCGCCGGGCCTTTAGTCAGGAAATGAATATGTCGATTCGGGATTATATTAATTCGAAAAAGATTCAGGAAGCACAGCATATGTTACTGACGTCGGACTTGACGATTCGCGCAATTGCGGCCGAACTGTATTTCTATGATGCTGCTGATTTTTCAAAACGCTTTAAGAAAGAGACAGGACAAACGCCACTTGAGTTCCGCCAGCAAAATACGCTCAGGGATTGAGTTGTATTTTTAGTGTGAACTATTCCCGTGCAATACAAATTCCCGTTTTAGCTCCAAAATGTCAGTATACTAGGCACTGAAGTTTAAAATATGTCTTTTTTTGGTTAAACTAAACGGGAAAGGTTATGGATTTTCGATTGGGTGTATAAAACTCAGGGGATACCTGGCGTCCACTGAGAAAGTGGAGAAGTCCACGAATTTGATTAGTCTTGACACCCAGCAATGTTTTGAAATGTGGAAAATCCAACGGTCGCTGCAAACAGCCCTTGCTAGTATGGCCACTGTCCCGTTTTCATTAAAAGTGCGATTAATGGTGGTGATTTAATGATTAGCGATGATTCAGTCACAACACAAGTTCAATCAACTGAACGGACCATTACACGAACGATTCATTATTTGGATCGGGAAGATTTGCAGCCGATTACAGGGGTGGCATCAGTTACTCAGCGGGTCACTTATGGCCTGTTAACCGTGGTTGCTAGTGATGGGACACTGCTGGGTTACGATACAGATGGAGATGGGCAGGTAGACACTTGTAATCAGGATCAAGCATGGTTATTAGTGGGCTCTGCACCTTGGTTTTCAGCAGTCCGTTCACCAGATCTGAGCCAGCAAGATTATGCGGCCCCAGACCTGAAAGTTGTGCCGCAGCAAATGGTTGTAAATGCGGATGACCAAGACGTTATCGTCAACGTTTATTATCGCTCGGCGACCAAAACGATTCCCAGTTATCGCACGAAACGCCGGACTGTCTCGTATGTTGATCGATGGACGCACCAATCAGTTGCACCTGAAGTCCAGCAACTCGTGGTGTATCGCCAAATGATGATTGTTGAAAAGCGGACGGGAACGATCCTAGGTTATGACCTCAATGATGATGGGCAGGTTGATACTGGCTTGCCGGACCAAGCCTGGTTGCGAGTTGGCCGCGACCATTTCGACCCAGTGATTTCACCGGATCTAACGAATGCGGGGTATACGAAACCCAATATCAGTGCGCTGACTAGTCAGGTCGTCACCGTTAAAACGCCACAAATGGCCACCCATACCGTCAGTTACGGCCATCAGCGCTTGACGATTTCGCCGGATCATCCGGGCATTCCTGGTCAACCTGTGGATAAACGTTATCCCAAGTTGACCTATCCAATTCGTAGTGACCGCACCCATCTGATGCGGTCAATCAGTCGGACCATTAACTACGTTGATTCGGAAGGCGCAACCGTAGCTGATCGGGTGTACCAAAGTATTAGTTTTCAGCGGTCTGCACAGATTGACTTGGTCACTGGTCAATTGACTTATCAAGCCTGGCATGCGATTGATACGGATACCATGCCGGCAGTGCCGTCCCCCGTCATTGCGGGTAAGGTCCCAGATGTCGACCGCGTCGCCGCATTAACGGTTAATCCAGCGACCCAGTCGCAACAAGTTACGGTCACTTATCACCAAGTACCGGATGATTCTGAGCCAGCTGGCACCAATCATTTGAGCACGTCCGACGACAGTGATTCTGAGGCAAAAGTTGATGTCAAGACACCATTAACCAGTGAAATGATCGATGAGCAGCACGTCAACCAGAAACTGCTCAATCCACGGCATAATGATCAACATCATCCTGCCGAGTCAGCACCTATTCAGCAGCACGAAACTAATGTGGGTTCTGCTGAAAGTTCTGATGCAAATCAGCAATCGCCAGCGGCTGACACGCATCAATCGACGGGAATCGGTTGGGTAAATGCACCACTGCCGCCAGCAGGAAAATCGTCTAAATCAAGCTATTCGGCAGGTACCCTTGGCGTTTGTCCCAATCAGGACGCCAACCACCGAAGCCGTACCTTATATGCAAGCATCAAACGTGTTCAGCGGTGGTTACGACGTTAAGTAAATGCGGTATCACTAGCATTTGTCACTTGATGCTCAGGTAACCAGCCACCTGAGTGTCGTATTGCGCTAGTGGTTTGTCGGCATTAATTACGGAAAGCTGGCTGCTCCTGATTTTGAGACGGTTCACAGCGGACGGTCAGTTAGATCGGTTAGTTCTGTTAGTTCTGCCCAGTTACGCCTGGTCTGTGCGTTGAAATAATGAAATCGCATCATGATAAACTTTTTGGGTCGGTGGACTTGAAAAGTTTTTTTGTTGCTCATTTTTTCTGTTGACAGGGCTACTCGGATTATTCACGGCTGCAACTTCCTACTATAGTAAGAAACTGTTAAAGGTCGGCGATTCGAATAATGGTCGATTTTTTTGAATTTTATCGTTGACAATTGTAAACGATGACGGTAAGCTAGTCATATAAATTACAAATGTAAACGACAATGTAGATTGGGAGATGGGTTGGATGATAACGAAAGGCTTAGTTTTGATTATTGGCTTGGCTGCGATTGGTTTTATTCTGTGGTGGTTCTTCGGCAAGCACACGACGGCGACGGTGACTGCGGACGCTGATGTGGATTTGCAACAAGTGGATGTTGAAGTGAATGGTGGTTATTCGCCAGAACAAGTCGTGCTCAAGCAGGGCGTTCCGGCCGTGCTCAATTTCACGCGTAAGGATGCATCCAGTTGTTTGGACCACGTCGTTTTCAGTGACTTCGGTATCAACAAAGAATTACCACAAAATCAAACGCAGACGGTTACGATTGACACTAGCAAAGCTGGCGAATACCAGTGGGCCTGTGGAATGGATATGTTCCATGGCAAAGTCATTGTTAAATAAATTCAACATTAATTAACGGAGGAATCAGATTATGACTGAACAAAATATTAAAATTACGGTTAACGGTAAATATGAACCTGCTGAGGTAACGGTTAAACAAGGAGTACCCGCACAATTGACGTTTACCCGTACAAGCACGCAAGGTTGTTTGGAACACGTTCATTCAAACGACTTAGGATTTGCGACGGATTTGCCAATCGATCAGCCCCAAACGGTCACGATTCCAACGGACCAAGCGGGTGAGTTCACCTTCAGTTGTGGCATGGATATGGTTAGTGGAAAAGTGGTGGTCCAAGGATGACAACGACGCGTCGGTTTTGGATTTCATTAATTTTTTCATTACCGTTATTAGCAAATATGATTCTGATGCCATTTGGCTGGATGCTTCCGGGTGGTGATTGGACGCAACTCGCACTGACGACAGTGATCATGCTCGTGTCGGCACGGCCATTTCTGCAAAGTGCCTGGGCGTCATTTAAAAAGCACCACGCCAACATGGATACATTAGTCGCAATCGGGACGGCCACAGCCTATTTTTACAGTTTGTATGCGATGGCGACTGGTCAAGCGGTCTTCTTCGAAAGTGCGGCACTTGTCACGACCTTCGTCTTATTAGGACAGGTCTTTGAAGAGCGGATGCGGCACAACGCCTCGAGTGCGGTTGCCAAATTGGTCGGCTTGCAAGCCAAAGAAGCGGAAGTTTTGCGGGGCACCGAGTTTGTGCAAGTACCATTAGAACAAGTGGTCGTTGGGGATATTATTCGGGTCAAACCTGGCCAGAAAATCCCAGTCGATGGGGTCATTACGGCTGGTCAATCGACCGTTGATGAATCAATGGTGACGGGTGAAAGTATGCCGGTACAAAAACACGAATCGGACGCCGTGATTGGTTCGACGATCAATAGTAACGGGACGTTCCAGTTTCGAGCTAGCAAGGTCGGTGACCAAACGATGCTGGCACAAATCGTTGAACTGGTTAAGAAGGCTCAGAACAGTCATGCGCCGATTCAAAAGCTGACGGATAAAGTCTCTGATATTTTCGTACCGGTGGTTTTAATTATTGCCATTTTGACGTTCCTGACTTGGTACGTGTTACTCGGCGCAAGTTTGGCGAATGCTTTGATTTTTGCCGTGGCGGTCGTGGTGATTGCTTGTCCGTGTGCGCTCGGTTTAGCGACACCGACTGCTTTAATGGTCGGAACTGGCCGTGGTGCCAAGCTCGGAATTTTGATCAAAAACGGTGAAGTGTTGGAAGCTGTTAACGAAATTCAAACGGTCGTTTTTGACAAGACTGGGACGATTACCGTGGGCAAGCCCCAAGTAACGGACATCGTGGGTGATGAAGCGCAAGTCTTGCGGGTCGCAACTAGCCTCGAAGCCGCTTCAGAACATCCACTCGCCGCCGCAATTTTAAAACGTGGCCAGGATAGTGCGATTCAAGCACCGACAGCCACTGATTTTCAAGCGGTTGAAGGTAAGGGTGTCACCGCACAAATCGAAGGTCAAGCTGCCGTGGTGGGTAATCATAAGTTATTGGTGGACGAGACGATTAGCGATGACTTGGCCCAAGCCGCCACGAAGCTACAGGACGCGGCTAAAACGGTGGTCTACGTCGGTCTCAATCATCAAATTATTGGCCTGATTGCCATTCAAGATGTGGCCAAATCAACGTCCAAAGCGGCTATTGCGAGCCTGAAAGCACGGGGATTGAAGACCGTCATGTTGACGGGGGATAATCCGCGGGTCGCGCAGGCGGTTGCGGCACAAGTGGGTATCGATGACGTGATTGCCGACGTGTTACCAGGTGACAAGGCTGCCCACGTTGAAGCCCTTCAAAAGACGGGCAAAGTGGCCTTTGTCGGTGATGGTATCAATGATGCACCTGCCTTGACCACCGCCGATGTCGGTATTGCGATGGGTTCTGGAACGGATATCGCTATCGATGCGGGTGGCATTGTGCTGGTTAAGAATGACCTGCGCGATGTTGACCGGGCGTTAGCGTTGAGCAAGAAGACGTTTAACCGGATCAAGCTCAACCTATTCTGGGCCTTCGTGTACAACGTGCTCGGGATTCCAGTTGCCGCCGGAGTCTTCTATGCGATTGGACTAACCTTAAGTCCCGAATTAGCGGGCTTAGCGATGGCGTTTAGCTCGTTGTCAGTCGTGACGAGCTCGGTCTTGCTCAATAAGGCCAAGCTGGGCACGGCGGCAGCGCAACCAGTCTAAAGTGTGACGCATTTTGTCAGTGAGATACTGACGACAAATTAAATAGCGCAAATGAATCGGTGTGGTGCCTGTAATGGGGCACCATGCCGATTTTTATTTACATGAAAGTGGCACTAAATGAGTGAAAATAACCGATGAACTTCACAAGACAGTGCAAATGAGTATTATATTTACACTAATTGAGTATCATATCGTTAGGGCAAAATCAGCAATTAGCCGGTATTAATAGGTTTTGGACGTTTGTAAACGATAATGAAAGCGTTTGAATTTATTTGTGGATTGTGTAACAATATGAATTGTAAGCGTTTTACATACTATTTGAAACGAGGGTTTGATTATGAAGATTAAAGCAGCAGTAGTTGATAAAGTTAACGATCCATTTGTCATTAAAGATGATATTGATTTGGCGGAAATGACGCCAACTGATTTACAAATTAAAATCGTGGCATCCGGGATTTGTCACTCTGACGAAGCGATTCGGCGCGGGGATGCCTCACTCGGCTATCCCGTTATCTTAGGCCATGAAGGCTCAGGAATCGTTGAAAAAGTGGGTTCTGAAGTCACTAACTTTGAAGTTGGCGACCACGTTATCTTGTCATTTTACGCTGACGGGACTTGTGACAACTGTTTGAAAGGGATGCCAACCAAGTGCCGGAACTACGCGGATTACAACTTGAGTGGGACCCGTCCAGATGGTTCAGATCATTTCCAAGAAAACGGCCAACATATCAGTGACATGTTCGACCAATCCTCATTCACGACCCATACGGTGGTTGACCAACGTAATGCCGTTAAAGTACCTAAGGAATTAGACTTACGGCGCTTAGGACCTTTAGGCTGTGGCTATGTGACTGGTAGTGGGACTGTCTTGAATAGTCTCCAACCACGTCCTGGTCAAACGATCGCGGTCTTTGGGACTGGTGCGGTTGGTTTAGCTGCCATGATGGCTGGTAAGATTTCAGGCTGTACTGAAGTTATCGCCGTTGATATTGTGGATTCACGGTTGGAATTAGCCAAGGAATTAGGCGCAACTCACGCGATCAACAGTAAGGAAGAAGACCCAGTCGAAGCTATCAAGAAGTTGACGCACGGCTATGGGGTTGACTTCGCCGTTGATACGACCGGTGTTGAACCCGTAATGGTTTCCGCAATCCACGCCTTAGCACAAGGTGGGACGGCTGCTTTGATCGCCGTAACGGCCAAGAACATTACCATCAGTTCATGGAACGACCTTTGCGTGGACGACAAGAAAGTCATCGGGGTCAACATGGGTGATTCTATTCCTGGTGTTGATATTCCACGGTTGATTGACTTCTATCAACATGGTATGTTCCCATTTGAAAAGACTGAAAAGTTCTACAATTTTGAAGATATTAATCAAGCCAATGCCGATTCTGGTAGTGGTAAGACCATCAAACCAGTCTTGATTATCGATGAAGACTACGTCCCTGGCAAATAGGCTTGTGACGGATGCCTCTAACAGATTGAAATAAGTGTAAAAGCAACACCGCAGCTCTAGCGTAAACGCGCTAACTGCGGTGTTGCTTTTTGTTGACTGTGAGGCTGTTGGCAAACGGCGTGGCAATCTTGGTTAAACTTGCGATGGCGTGCTGCTGGTACTGATGAGCAGTTGCGCACGGATTCAACGAGCAAAGTTATCAGTGGTGATTTAATGGAGTCGGCCATTAGTGACGATTCAATGAACTAAGCTGCATAAGAAACCGCTGTCATTTGCACGTTCGCAGTCAGTGCGAGTGATTTGAAACCAGGGGGCCTTTGTCAGCTAGGCCCAGTTTTAGTTCGCGTCGTAAGCAGCTTGGAAAATCTTGATGATGTCTTCCTTGGTGCCTTTGCGCGGGTTCGAGAAGGCGTTGCCGTCTTTGAGGGCGTTGCTGGCCATGTGTTCGAAATCCTCGATTTTGGCGCCGATTTCTTTGATTGAATGTGGAATACCGACGTCTTCACTGAGTTGTTTCATCGCTTTAATAGCTAATTCGGCGGCATCGCGGGTCGATAAGCCATCGGTATTTTCGCCCATGATTTTTGCCAGTTCCGCAAAGCGTTCTGGGCAAGCAATCAGGTTATATTCTTCAACGTACGGTAATAACAAGGCGCAGCAGACCCCGTGGGGTGCATCGTATTGACCACCGAGTTGATGAGCCATCGCGTGCACGTAACCTAAGTTGGCGTTGTTAAAGGCCATTCCAGCAAGCATTTCGGCTTCGACCATGTGGGTCCGGGCTTCAAGATTATGACCGTTGGCGACCGCTTCACGTAAGGAAGATTCAATCAACTTGATGGCTTGAATGCACTGTGAGTCCGTAATTGGGTTATGGTCGACAGAAACAAAGGGCTCAATCGCCTGAACAAAAGCATCCATCCCCGTAGCGGCCGTTAATCCCTTAGGCACGTCCAACATCAATGTCGGGTCGTTGAACGAAACCAGCGGCATGTTCCGCCATGATGCGACCACGAATTTGTAATGGGTGGCTTCATTGGTAATAACGCAGTGTCGGGTGAGTTCTGACCCGGTCCCAGCAGTCGTGTTGACCGCAATCAACGGTGGGAGGGCGTTTTTAAGCGTTTCAATCCCGGCTAACTTGGTAATGTCGTCACCATTGGTCATGATGATTCCCGCGCCTTTACCGGTGTCATGGGCAGAACCGCCACCAATCGTAATCAGTGAGTCGGCGTGGTTGCTTTCATAAAGTGCTTTGACGGCTTGAATGTTATGAATCTTGGGATTAGGTTCGACTTGATTGTAAATGACATAGTCGATCCCGGCAGCGTCGAGTGAGGCCCGAACTTGGGCAACGGCACCATTTGGGAGACTCTCCAGAAATTTATCCGTGACGATAACGGGTTTGTGCATTCCTAAGGTCTTGGCACGGTCCCCAATCTTGCTAATGACGCCGGGACCGAAAAAGTTCACGCTAGGCATTAGGAAATCAAAATTACGTTCAGTCATATCAATTACCTTCTTTTATTGTAATTATTATCATTACTAATTTACAGCTCAAATTATAGTCGCAATAATTACAGTTTGCAATAGATTTGAGGAAAATAATGATATTTTTCACAATATCTCGTGATTGAATGGGCGGAATCAGTTGCTACATTCAAAGCTCAGTTAATAAAACGTTATTAAATTGCTGATTGGGACCTGCAATGCCTGATGATGTCAAAAACCGCCCGTTCAACAATGATTCACAATCTCATTGCCGAACGAGCAGTTTTTAGTCTGAATTTTCAATTTTATGTTAGTACCAGTGGTGATGTTGCCAGAATTTCTTGGCCTTGACCCAGGTTCCGTAACGGCCCTTAACGTAGGTGTTGGCCCGTTTTTCCTGATTAACAGGGGATAAGTTACCGTGTAAGTACGACCGTAAGAGTTGATAACGGCCGTAACATTTGCCATTGCGCGCGGTGTAACTGTAGCCAGATTCACGGTAGGCAATCCAGTTCTTCGCAGCCCGGTTAGCCTTAGAAAGCTTGGCGTTGATTTTTTTGATCTTTTGCGCTTGCGTCAGCTTTTTAGACGCTTGCGCCGTAATTGTCGTTTGTGGAATCCAACTGCTAGCCACGTTGACCATCATTCCGAAAGCGCAGCCAATCAGCACCAGCCATAAAATTGATTTCAACCTAAAATTTTTCATCATGTATGTATACCCCGTTTTTACCCTTGATTTCGTCACTCGATTAACCTGATGACTGTAGAATACCGTAATTATGTTGCAGTTATGTTAAAACCAAGTTACTTAGTTATTAAATGAATATTTCCTCTATGAAATAGTTAGCGACGATGATTATTTCTTGGCAGAACGACTTAATAATTAGACTGATTATCACATGGAAAAATCATCTGATTGTTAGGAAAACTAAAGCGCTTTATTGCATGCTTACGGTAATCTTAAAATGAGCTAAGCTTTACAACAGTATAAAAGGGGAAGTGCAATAATGGCAACAAAAGATAATGAGAAGATTACGCTAATTGCATTAGTAATGATGATCTTCACCACCGTTTTTGGTTTTGCCAACAGTACGGTTGCGTATTATTTAATGGGCTATAGTTCTATTCTATTTTACCTGGTCGCTGCCGTGCTGTTCTTCATTCCGTTCGCATTGATGATGGCGGAATTTGGTGCCGCGGTCAAATCGGACAGTAGCGGGATGTACAAATGGTTGGAAGTGAGTGTTAACGCGAAATTTGCGTTCGTGGGGACCTTCATGTGGTTTGCGTCGTACATCATTTGGTTGGTGTCGACATCTGCAAAGGTGTGGATTCCATTCACGACCATCTTCTTTGGCAGTGATCAAACACAGCGTTTTGCCATGTTTGGTCTAAACGCGACGCAAATGATTGGGATCTTATCCTGTTTATGGATGGTGCTCGTCACCTTTATTTCAATCAAAGGGATGAAGGGTATCGTGCGAGTCACCAGTCTTGGGGGCTTGGCAGTCACGAGTTTGACCGCGATTCTATTAGTTGTGTCCGGCGTCGTTCTGGCGTTAAACCATGGTCAGTTCGCACAACCGCTACAGCACGTGCTGACGTCGCCTAACCCGAGCTATCAACATCCAGTTGGGTTACTCGGGTTCGCCGTCTTCGCCATCTTTGCTTACGGGGGCCTAGAAGTGCTCGGTGGGATGGTCGATAAGACCAAGAATCCTGAAAAGACGTTCCCGCGGGGCATCATCATTTCAGCAATCGTGATTACGTTAGGTTACGGTCTGGGCATCTTCTGTTGGGGGATCAGCACGAACTGGCAAGCCGTTCTATCCAACCCGACGACCAACCTGGGGAATATTAGTTACGTCATGATGCAGAACTTAGGCTATGTCTTGGGGCAATCACTCGGATTAAGTGCGGCTGCGGCCAAGACGTTAGGCCTGTGGTTTGCGCGCTATACCGGGCTGGGAATGTTCCTCGCCTATAGTGGGGCCTTCTTCACGTTGACCTATTCACCATTGAAAACGCTGATCTTGGGAACGCCCAAGGAACTGTGGCCGAAGAAGTTTACCCAACTCAACAAGGCGGGGATGCCGAGTTATGCCATGATGGTTCAATGTGCGATCGTTATCGTGATCATTCTGGTCGCATCCTTTGCAACCACGGATGCATCGGCGTTCTATAACGTTTTGACGCTAATGGCGAATGTTTCAATGACGTTGCCATACTTGTTCTTGCTCTATGCCTTTCCAAAGTTCAAGGAAAATCAAAATATCATCAAACCGTTTGAGGTCTACAAATCGTTGACCTGGACCAAAATTATTAGCTGGGTCGTCTTTATTGTCGTGCTGGGTGCCAACGTCTTTACGTTGATCCAACCAATCTTAGAGACGGGCCAAATTCAAAATACGATTTGGATGCTGGTTGGTCCAATCGTGTTCGGGGTCGCCGGAATTATCTGGTACCAAGTGCGCGAACGGCATGTTAATTAAGTGAAATTCAAAAGTATCGTTTACTGGCCAAAGGGTCGGTGAACGATGCTTTTTTTTGACTAATTTTAGAGCCGCTCTAGTAGACTAGGTTTAATAACCATCATGGCTCGAATAGTCGTCGCTCAGGTGGCCGTACCTGTGTGAATGGTGGTTAAAAAGTGGAGGTGAGGAACCGATGCAGACTTTAGGAACGACACTAAAAACCGCGCGCCAATCGCAACACCTGACCCAGCAACAAGTTGCCCAAGACATCTGTGCCCAGTCGATGCTGTCGGCCATTGAACATGACCGCTATGTGCCAAATGCCCGCTTGTTGTTAGCACTGTGTCAACGGTTGAACGTCGCCGTTAGTACACTACAATTGGCGGACAATTTTGCCATCAGTGCTGACGCCAGTTTTAATCACCGCGTCGAAACACTTTGTAATGCCCACCAGTATCAAGCATTGAAGGACTTTCTACTGGCTCCGGCGACGTTAACCCACGTCCAAACGGATGAGCAGACGCAAGCTTATTACTATTATCTCGGGGTGGCAAGCTGGCAAGTCGATGCGACCCGTGATGACGCGATACAAAACATCCAGCTGGCGCTTGGAATGGCAACGCCGAATGCGCCGTTAACGACGCTTTCACGGTTGGCGCTGATTTCATTGGCGGTCTTCAAAACGGTTAATCACGCGACCGCTCACGTGGAAACACTGGTCACGCAAGCACTACAGAGTATTGAGACCGGTCCGTATGAAGAAAACCTGAATATCGTCTACTATTTAGCCGGATTAGTCGCTTATCAGCAGCACGCTTCCGAATTGGCGGTGACCCGTTTAACTGCTGGAATCGCTTTTGCGACGGCTCATAATTCACATTATATGCTGGCCAATTGTTATCAGTTGCTTGCCCAAATAGCGTTGGAAGCACATGACACCACTTCAGCCCAACAAGCGTCCGAGCGCTCGGCAGTGTTTCGTGAGCTGTTCCATGAGCAAGTGCATGATGAATTCTGAGATTGTGGGCGTGTGCTGGTGATGAGCAGCATATTGATGATGATTCGATCCTGCCAATTCTTAAGACCACGGCCAGATCAGACCGTTTCCTACTAATTTCTCAATTTCACTCGTCCTTCAGTCACTTTTATCAGTATACTGATTTTCAATCATCTACAGGCGCGCGTACATTGTAACCACCAACTAACAAAACGGGCGGGGCAATGTCAGTGGGCATCACATCTATCAAGTGTGGTTGGTGCGGATGAGGTGCGGATATTGTCGCCGTCTTTGGAGGTTACATCATGACAAAGACTTTATTTACCAATCGCGTTTTGGCACAGGCCAGTTTAGCAACTGTTCGGCACTTGTTAGCGGACCCATTGAATTTACCAATGTGGGCGACCGCGGTAACCACTGTCGCACCAGCAATGGACGGATACATGCTCGAGCGAGCCGGAGCAGAATTCAATCCGTCAGAACAGTTGCGAGTAACGACGCATGATAACCAGGTCATCTACCAGGGTGTCGGCGACCAGCTAGCGTATCAAGTCATGTTCACGCTAACCGCGGATGAGAACGAACAGACCATTGTTGACGAGCAAGTCGGTTTACTGGAACCGGCGCCGAGTTGGCTACCAATGCCACTAATTAAACCGGTGATGCAGCGGGACTTTCAGCGTAAACTCAACCAGCTTGCGGCACTCGCGGGGTCCCATAATAATGACGACTAACGATGGTATTACGCTCATCAAAGTTTTTGTGACGTGGTGGGCCGTGAGCTGGGTGCTGCGAGCCTTACTGATTGGTGATGCCGCCATGGTAATCTATTATCGGTGGTATCGGCACGAGCGGTAGTGAAATCCGCCTGCTAAGTTGTGGTGACACACTTAACAGGCGGATTTTTTGTGCGCAATGGGTCCTAATACGAAAACTTGGTTGACAGGCGTTACTCCGAAAAGTCTTTATTTTTCAAATGTACACCCGCGACAATCGCCAGAACGGCTGACAGGCCGATGACAATCATGAAAGTCATGGGACTATTTTCGCCGGGAAGACCGCCCGTATTCATTCCCCAAATCCCGGTAATCAGGGCGGGAATCGAAATAATCAGACCAGCGGAGTCGAGGTATTTCATCAAGTGGTTGAGGCGATTGTCCATCATGTCGGAGAATAGCCCGCCAATCGTTTCGAGCAAGTCCCGATACGTGCGGACTAATTTATCGGCATAGCGTTGTTGCAATTCGATATCATACTGTAGCGCTTCGTTGTTCAATTTTTTTAAATAGTCGTCGTTACTGAAGAGTGCTTCAAGCGTTTTTGCCTGGTCCTGTAGGGTTTGGTCTAAAAAGACCATCGTGCGTTGGGTGTTGGCTAGACGGAAGAGTTCATCGTTACGCGTTGTTTCGCGCGCCGCTTGGTCGAGTTCGTCAATCGTGGTTTTGAGTGCGGTCAGTTCCATAACGTAGTGCTCGTAAATCTCGAGGATGGCGTAACTGACGAGTAATTCATTCGAAGTGATTTCGGTGGCATGTTGCTCAAGTAGGCGATCGATAAAGGTTGAATCGTGACAGACATACGTGATTAAGAATTGTTCGGCCACAATAAATGAGAGTGGTTCCAAGCGTTCTTCGATGGTGTCATCGCTTTCTGCTGCGAGATTCGTCAGGACCAGCGAATAGCTAGTCGAAAAACGCGTGTGCTTCAATTTTTTGAGCTCTGAAACTTCGACGCCTTCATTAGCATTGTCGAAAATATTGGCGGGCAACTCATAGGTGTCGATCACTTGTTGAGTTTCGTCGTCGGTCGCGTCTTGGAGGACGATCCAATTGGCATGGTCACGAGAGGTGGTCGTGATGCCATCCGCTTGAATCAAGTAGTGGTCAATCATAACATGTAGTACTCCTTTCAAAGAATTCTTGGGCAACAATCAACTTTTACAACGTCGTATTATGACAAGAATTTAGTTAGGCGTAAAGCAATATACTAATAAAGATTGTTAGTGTAAACTTATGCGTTTGGCTGTCGTTTTGACTCAATTTCCGGTATGGTGTGTGTATTCAAATAAAGGAGGCCCACACAATGACACAACCAGATTTACGTGATCCACGCAAGTTATACAAGACAGACGGTTTTGAGAAGCAGGACCAGCCAACGCCCGCACTACAGACGAAGATGCAGCCTGAACCAGATTGTGGCGAAGAAAGCTATCAAGGTCATGATAAGTTATTAAATCGCCGCGTCCTAATCACGGGTGGTGACTCGGGTATCGGGCGCGCCGCTGCGATTGCGTTTGCACGCGAAGGCGCGGACGTTGCCATTCAGTATTTGCCAGGTGAAGAAGCGGATGCCAAGCAAGTCGCTAAGCTGATTGAGTCGGCGGGGCGCAAGTCACTCCTGCTGCCGTGTGATCTGAAGCAAGATGATGTCGCAACTGATTTGGTCGACCAGACGATTGCGGCCTTTGGTGGCTTGGATACGCTGGTCTTGAATGCCGGCCAACAGATTTCACAGCCTTCACTGGAAAAATTACCAATTAAGCAAATTCAGGAGACCTTCCAGGTGAACATCGTGGCAATGATGGCGATTGCGCAGGCCGCACTGCCACACATGCCGGCTGGAGGCAGTATTGTGACGACCACGTCGATTCAAGCCTATTCGCCAAGTGGGCACCTGATGGACTACGCGGCGACTAAGGCGGCCATCAAAAACTGGACGATCAACTTCGCGGCAGAAGCTGCCGAAAAGGGAATTCGGGTTAATGGCGTCGCGCCGGGGCCAATTTGGACACCATTACAGTTGGACCAGGGGCAACCGATCGAAGCGCTGCCGAAGTTCGGTCAGGATACGTTGTTAAAACGGGCTGGACAGCCAGCTGAATTGGCGCCAGTATACGTCTTTCTGGCTTCTAATGATGCGAGCTATGTTACCGCCCAGATTTATGGGGTGACTGGTGGCGGCGTGATTAATTAGGGTAAAAGATGGCATGAGCAAAAGGGTCCAGCTGCAGGTGCAGCTGGGCCCTTTTTGCATATTAATGAAAAATTTCAATCCTCTGGTGCCATCAACAACGCTAATGTCGCACTACCCATCGCCTTAGCCGCAATCAGCAGGCAGTCTTCATTCATCATGAAATCAGGACTATGGTGCGGATGATTTTCACCAGGCGCCGTTTGACAACCCGCGTAGATGAAGCTGCTGGGCTTGGCCTGAGCGAAGTAGGCGAAGTCTTCGGAAGGGTCTTGTGGACCGCAGTCAAAGATTTTTGTGATTTCAGGAATATCGGCGGAACGGATGCTGTCAATCACTTGTTGCGTCAAGTCATCATCGTTCATCAGTACCGGATAGTTGTCGTCATAGTCCATGTCGACTTGCACGCCAAACGTCGCACCGACGCCGTTTGCAATTTGAGTAATCTGTTTGCGCAAGGTTTGACGCGTGTCCTCGTTCATCAGGCGGACGTCGCCTTTCAGCTGGACTTGTTCTTTGATGGCATTGAATGAGCCGACACCATCAAACGAGCCAATCGTGACGCTCCCGGTATCGAAGGGGTCAATACGGCGGGATACCACGGTTTGTAGGGCGGTCACAAAGTAGCTTCCGGCGACAATTGCATCATTTGAAAGGTGTGGCATGGACGCATGACCACCCTTGCCAGTAAACGTGACCGTAAAATTGGCGCGCCCCGTCTGTGCGGCATTCAGATGGTAGCCGATGGAACCAGTCGGCATGCTGCTCATCACGTGTAGCCCTAGGACGTGGTCGATACCATCGAGGACGCCGGCCGCCAACATTGATTTGGCACCACCGGGCGAGACTTCTTCGGCAGGCTGATGGATGATGCGCACCCGGCCATGCAATCGGTCTTTCAAATTTGAGAGCGTTCTTGCTAAAATCATCAGGTACGCGGTATGCCCATCGTGGCCGCACGCATGCATGACATTAGGCGTTTGCGATTTGAATGGTAAGTCGTTGACTTCCTGAATAGCCAGCGCATCGAAGTCCGCACGTAAGGCCAGTTGGGGGCCGGGATGCCCGCTATCAATGTCCACGACGAACCCGTAGCCGTCACCATAATCAGTCGTGGTCAGGCCTAAGTCTTGATAGAATTGCTTGAGATACGCCGCGGTCGCTTTTTCGTGAAACGAAGCCTCGGGGTGGGCGTGTAAATACCGTCGAATCTTAATCATCTCGGGTTCAGCGGCAGTCAGTTGTTGCATTAATTGGTCTTGAAGGCGCATGCCAGTATCATCCTTTCTGTCTTTACGGTGTGTGTCAAACGGAAATACCAAAGCAGACTTGGCAGCCGTTCGATTCACACTACCTTTAGTTTAGCATCAACTAGCGGAAGACGGGGGATTGCTGCGCTTGGCGGTCGATACCGAACTAGTCAACATTCGGACTTTATTCTATGCTGATGATTTTTGACTGGTTGCGTTACGTCATCTGAAATATACTGGTAGTCGGGGTTGCGGACTGACTGGTTAATCTGGGACCGAATGCCACGCGTCTCTATTTCAACGCACAATGACCAACCATCTTGAACTTGATTTCCACAACAAATAGCCGTCGCAAGGCCTGGAATGCTTGCGGCGGCTACTGTTGAATTTATTAGGATAAGACACGTTTTTTTGAATCCGTTTTCAATTACACCTAGAAGTTAGTCACTTGTTTAATATTAGCCTTCAAAGCTGGCAGTTGAACAATTTGACTCGTTTTCTTATCGGCGACGCGCTGGGTAACGGTTAACCCACGTGTGCTGTTCTTGATTTGCGCATTCGAAATGAATACCTTAGTGGTCGTGCCGGTCGTCTTAAGCGTTTTGATCGTACGGCCATTTTGTGCGATTTTAAGTGTCGCAGCGCGTGGCCCGGCAAACGTGTATCGAATTCCCTTGGTCGTCCGTTCTGCACTGATGACTTTGACCTTAGGCGTCGCGTATTGTTGTGGTTGAATCGTGGTCAAGACTTTGCGACCATTCTTCAGTTGGAACGTGCCGTAGCCCTTGAATGATTGTGTCAACTTGAACTGGCCTGATTTGACCGGAGCGGATTTAACGGTTTTCCCCTTGTAGGTCAAGGTTAACCGCTTAGCGTCGGTCACATGGCCTTTTACGGTGAGTGCGTGTGATTGTGCGCTGTAACTGGTGGTGAGGTGATTGACGGTTGGCGTCTTCGCCATTGCTGGTACGGCGCCCAGACTAGCCGTAATAGTAGCGGTCAATAGCGTTAGTGCTGGTTTTGAAATGAGCATGGTGGATTCCTCCAATCCGATTGTCGTGACTAGTGTGAGGTGCAACGAGTGCGCTGGTAGCCCGATAAAAATGGCATTAACATTAACAGGAGGTCTCTTGACACTAATCAGTATAGCAAGGTGTTATTATTCGCAAAAGGATTGTCGATAATTCGTAACTTATCTAAACGATTGTTTTCGCCACTAAGTAAAACTTGGCGAACCGACTAAATATTGCCCACAACTACTTAGTTATTAACGCATTGTGCTAGTTAATTTCTCATGATTCATGGTTAGATCATGACAATTTCTAAGTTCAAGTGCTGCCAGCTGAGACCCGCTGGAAAAAGTGCGACTTAGCGTAAACTTGCTGTTGTAGGGTCCTCCTATGCCGGCTTCCAGGCGTTTCTGACAACGCTGGAACGCGATGGACACAGATTTAAGCCGAAAGCCCACGTTTTAAATACTGGTCTTCCACGTTAGCTGCAGTATGGATGAAACGTGCTCGGGTCAAACTGGGACTTCCGGTTAGCTACGCCAGAACGCCAAGCGGAAATGCACCGCTTAACGCTCTAGCTAGGCTAATCCTCAGTCCCAACCCGTCTGAGCCTCACACTCTAGGAGCTGCTGAGCATTGTCAGAAACACCTTCCAGCCTGAGTTGTATTCGAAAGACAGACATGTGCGGATTCAACTTTTTGTTGGATTAGTCGTTGGTTTCTGGGTACACGGTCATTTTGATATTTAACTGTGAGACTAGTTCTGATAATAACCAAGCTTTCTGACCCATGATCTAATACTTCGAACACACGTCCTCACTGAAAATGTGAGATTTTTTCTCTAATCGCCTGAGATAGCAAAGTTTCAAATTGTCAACACAGGTAAGTTTATTGACTAAATTCAAGACTAGTGTCCGCTGGAATTATTGAAAAACATTCAGGTAATCCTCTCAGTACTCAAATGCCATAAATCATCATCGATACCAATTAAAATTTACCTAAAGGACCAGCCACTTAACGTTCAGCGGTCAATTGCACCCAGATAGGTGGTCGTTCATCCGCCATTCGAGCGGCTTCCCGACTGTAGGGGCCGGCTGACAATGCTCAGTAGCCAAATTATTCTTAGCTGGAAGTGGTCTTCTTCCGGCTTAGAATAAGACTCGTATTTGAAATTGCGCAGTGATTTTCTGCGTGAGTTCAAATCGATGTCGGCTTACGTTCCAGCAATTGTAAGCCGGCCCCGGAAGTCGGACTAAGACGTCCATCGGCTGACGAACAGGACGCCAACTTGTCATGATCTAACCATCTTTAAGGTTAAAGAATAATTAGCACAATGCGTAGTTATTAACAAATGAATACCCGCCAATTAAATCAAGCTGTCCGTCGTATTAATCCCACATATCCCTAAAGATTATCACCGTAATAATATTTTGCAAAAGATATGATATATTGATTGTCCTAACTGCTAATTTCAGGTACCCTAAAAGGAGGCCACAATTACGAGGAGGAACGATTTTAATGAAGATTTTGATGCCATATTTTAAACGATATCGGCTGGACGTCTGGATTGCGATGTTGTCAGTGATCGTGCTGGTATTCGCGACCTTATGGCAACCGCGGTTGTTACAAGTGATTATGGAAGCAATCATTAAAAATGATCAAGCGACCGTTTTCCGCGAAGGGCTGATGTTATTGGGGTTGGCCGTATTGGGAATCATTGGCGGAATCGTCAATACGATTTATGCGGCCCGCGTTGCGCTCGGGGTCGCAACGGATTTGCGTGCGGACCTATACGCGAAGGTGCAGTCGTTGGCGTATGCCGATGTCGAAAAATTTTCACCTTCCAACTTAGTGGTCCGGATGACCAATGATATTAATCAAGTGCAACAGATTGTGATGGCGGGTTTTCAACAGATTACCCGGATTCCACTGTTATTTATCGGGGCGTTAATTCTAGCTGTGATGACGATGCCAGAGCAGTGGTGGGTCATCGTGGTCATGATGGCGATTATTTTGTCGGTCACCATGCTGGCCGTGCGCCGGATGACGACTTATTTTGCTCAGACCCAACAGGATATTGAAAACGTGAACACGGTGGCGCGCGAAAACTTAATGGGAATTCGCGTCGTTAAATCGTTCGTTCAAGAACCAAATGAAATCAAAAAGTTTGCATCTGCCTCTGACGAATTGACAGCAGTGACGGCTAAAATCGGGTACTGGTTTGCCATTCTGATGCCAGTCTTCTTCCTAACAGCCAACGTTGCTGTGGGGGTAGCGGTCTACTTAGTTGGGCAGACAATTACGACTCATCCGTCCTACTTGGCGGCAATCACGAGTTTTATTTCTTATCTGATGCAGATTTTATTCGCTGTGATCAACGGGGGTTTCTTGATGACCTTTGTCTCACGGGCAGTCATTTCGCTTGGCCGGATCAATGAAGTCATGACGACGACACCTAGTATGTCGTACGTGGACGGCGATGATGCGCCGGTTGCCGGAGACATCCACTTTGACCACGTGACCTTCACGTATCCCGGTGATGACCAGCCGACTTTAAAAGATGTGACGTTTACGGTCAAAGCCGGTTCAATGCTTGGAATCGTCGGTGCGACGGGGTCTGGGAAGACGACCTTGGCGCAACTGATTGCGCGGTTGTATGATCCAGACAGCGGTCAGGTCTCAATCGGGGGCATCGATGTCCGTGAATTGCCAGAAAAGGCGTTACGCGCAACGGTCGCCTATGTGCTACAACGCTCGACACTATTCTCCGGGACGATTGCGGGCAACTTGCGTCAGGTGAAGCCGGATGCTCAGCCAAGTCACATGCAGTGGGCAGCTAATATTGCCCAATCGGCAGAGTTCATTGAACGGCTGCCACAGACGTATGATGCACCCGTTGAGGAACGCTCACAGAACTTCTCTGGTGGACAGAAGCAACGGCTTGCGATTACACGGGGCGTTATTGCTAATCCTGAAATTCTGATTTTAGATGATGCGACATCGGCCCTAGATGCACGGTCAGAAAAACTGGTACAAGAAGCGTTAGACCGTGAACTCACTTCAACAACGACGGTCGTGATTGCCGAAAAAATCGCTTCGATTATTCGTGCGGACCAAATTCTAGTGCTGGACGATGGTCGGATTTCTGGCAGTGGGACCCATCAAGAATTGTTACAGCAAAGTGCGATTTATCGGGCCATTTATCAGACGCAAAAGGCACGAGAGGAGGGCTTACATGAGTGATTTACGCAATGCCGGTAAGTACTACTGGCACTATTTAAAACGCTATTGGTTAGGCTTTTTACTAAGTGTCATCCTGATTGCTATTTCGACTTGGTGTATCGTGGTAGCGCCGACTTACTTGGGACGCGCGGTTGAAGAACTGACGCAATACTTGCAACAGTGGACGAATCAGGCCACCCGCGCGCATGCCAGTCTACAGCCTTTTAACCGGACGTTGATTATCTACGTCTTACTCTACGTGGGCGATGCCAGTACGATTTTTATCGCCAGTTTGATTTTGGCACGGGTGACGGCCTTTTCGACTGGGACCATGCGGGTCGGCCTGTTTCGTAAGATGCAGCGGATGAAAGTCCAGTACTTTGATACGCATAGCGATGGCGATATTTTAGCGCGGTTTACATCAGACTTGGATAATATTTTTAATGCGATGAACCAGGCGCTGCTGGAAATTCTATTGGCGGTGGCGCAGTTTGTCGGCTTGCTCATCGTGATGTTCAATCAGAATGCGACGATGGCCTGGGTCACAATGGCTTCGACGCCGATCGCCCTGATTATTGCGGCGTTTGTCATGCATAAAGCGGGCGTCGCCGTTAATCAGCAACAGGATGACATCGGCCAGCTAAACGGTTATATCAACGAACAGATTACGGGCCAAAAAGTTCTGATTACCAATGGCTTACAGCAGGATTCCCTGAATGGCTTTCATGAATATAACGGCAAAGTCAGAAAATCCGCATTGACGGGTCAGATCTGGTCTGGTATTTTGAATCCATTGATGCAGGGGATGTCGCTGCTGAACACGGCCATCGTGATTTTCTTTGGCTCGTGGTTAGCGCTCAACGGTAGTATGTCAACGGGGGCAGCCTTAGCGCTTGTGGTCGTGTTTGTTAATTATGCGCAACAATACTATCAACCGATTATGTCGTTGACTAGTTTGTATAGTATGATTCAGTTGGCGATTACCGGTGCACGCCGGGTCGATGAAGTGCGTAATCAGCCAGATGAAGTCAGTCCTGAAAATGGTCGGACGTTGGATGGCATTCAAGATGAGCTCTTGATTGATGACGTGCGCTTTAGTTATCAACCGGGCAAAGAAATTCTGCACGGTGTTTCCATTCATGTGCACCGCGGTGAAATGGTCGCGCTGGTTGGACCGACCGGGTCTGGTAAGACGACGGTGATGAACTTGCTCAACCGGTTCTATGACGTGGATAGCGGGGCGATCACCTTTGATGGTGTGGACATTCAATCGTTTGATTTGAAAGTCTTACGGCAAAATGTCGGCATCGTTTTGCAGGAACCGCAGCTCTTCACTGGCTCGATTGCTGACAATATTCGGTACGGGGAACCAACAGCCTCGATGGCACGCGTGATTGATGCGGCCAAGCAGGCGAATATTCATGATTTTGTGATGAGCTTGCCAGACGGTTATGAGACGCAGGTTTCTGACGAACAGAGCATTTTTTCTGCGGGCCAAAAACAGTTGATGTCGATTGCCCGGACGATTTTGACTAATCCGAAACTGTTGATTTTGGACGAAGCAACGTCTAACGTTGATACAGTCACGGAAGCCAATATTCAAGCGGCCATGGACAACGTGATTCAAGGCCGCACTAGCTTTGTCATCGCCCACCGCTTGAAAACGATCCTCAATGCAGATAAAATCGTTGTATTGAAAGATGGTCAGATTATTGAGCAAGGCAACCATCAAGCACTGCTAGCCGCTGATGGCTTCTACGCCGAGCTCTATCGGAACCAAATGGTATTTGAATAATGAAAGTGTTAGGAGTTTGAAATGACAGGGCAAGAGCAACAAGTGCGCGTCTCAATTCCGGTCTCCGCGTTAGAGCGAGCCGGCATCGACCGTGAGGATCAATTACAATTAAAAGTGCAAAATGACGCGCTAGTGTTAGAAAAGGTCCAACCGCGTCAACCGCAGTGGCAACAATATTTGATTATTTGGCCGTTGATCGTCGCCTTAATCTCAGGCGTTGCCAGTTATGCTTACTGGTGGTTTCAAAAGGTGCGACCGGTACCGCTGACCGGTGCCCAATCCATCGGGAGTTTGACGATTGTTGCTGGGGTAGTGACGGGTGCACTCCTGTTTATCGGCTTCTTTCTCAAAACACGAAACGATCCTGAAAATCGTTTTTCACGGCATATTTACTGGCGAAATTTCCCGGTAATCACGATCGCCTTTATTATGATTTTGGCGTTTGCGTTAGTTGGAGTCTTCTGGGTGCTCGAACTGCTATTTCCAAAGGTGGTGTTTGATCAATTCACATCGCTGTTGCTGATTGTGCTGTTTACGTATTTTGCGGATGCGTTCATGGTCGGGGCGGCTCTGACGATTAATGCTCGGTCGTTATCCACGATTCTGACCGTCGTGATCGTCAGCGGCTGCGTCATCTCAATGGCCGCCAATGGTCAGCGGCGCTGGTGGCAACATAACCTGAGCTTTCTCGGGACACATGCCGCTGAAAACGCCTGGCAGTTTAACCTGACGTTGATTTTCTCGGCGTTACTGATGGTCGTTTTGATCGACTACCTCTTCGTTTCACTGAGCCGGATTTACCCACGGACTTGGCGGACGTTAACGTTGCGGATTCTACTGACATTGACGGCCGTCGATTTCGGTGCGGTCGGACTATTTCCGAATAACCTGACTTTTCACTGGCTACACGACTTGGTGGCTGGCGGCTTAGTTACGTTGCTCGTCTTATTAATTGTTGGCGTCCGCTGGCTATTACCCGCAATCACGAAGGACTTTTTGTGGCTATCATACGGCGTCGGCATCTTGCTTTTACTGCTGAACTTCGGCTTTCGCTGGTTCAATTATCCATCGCTGACGGCGTTTGAGATTCAGGCCTTTGCCTTATCGTTTGGGTGGCTCCTGATGCTATTTTCTCGTCTCCAAGCGCTAGTTAATGAAGATCCAGAGCTACTGACGATTCAGTTGGAACAGGATTCGAAACGCGATTAGGGTGGCAGTTTTAAATAAAGATATAAATAGACGAAATCGGTCGTTGCGCACAGGAAATTGGTGCGCGGCGGCCGATTTTTTTGAATGATTTTAAAAATTTGGCAAATTGCGGACGATATTGAAGCATGGTGACAACTTAACTGAAAGCTTACAAATGTTGAGCCATCTGTTTAACTTGTGGTAGCATTTTTTCCGTCCCTGGTTTCGCAATTCCAAGACTAGTACGTGCATAGTTCTGCGGTGTCATAATAATTTTTACAATTAAGTCTGCAATGCTTGCTCGTGAGACCATGGTTCCTTTGAATAACTCGCCTTTTTGTGTTAAATCGTAATCAATCTGGGCATCATCAGTCATGTAGGCAGCACGAATAATCGTGTAGGCGATACTCGAAGTCTCAATAATCTTTGCAGCCCGGCGCGTATCTTCCTTGGCGGCGTGCCCAACGACTTGTTCAACCCACTCGCCAAAGGGACCAGGAGTCTCATGGTACAGACCGGAACCCGTAATCCAGATGAGCTGTTCGATTTGATGATGAGTCATTGCAGTAATAATGGCCTGAGCGTGGGTTGCCATCTGCCCGACAAGATTGGCATAGACGACATCCTGACCAGTCATGGCCCGATCGAGCATGGCAGTATCATTAACGTCACCTTGAATGATAGAAACCCGTGCTGATGGTTTGAGCGCTAAGCGACTAGCATTTCGGAGTACTAGGGTCAAATGGGCCGTCGTCTCGTTTAACAAACGTTGTTCCACGATTCTGGCCACGCGCCCATTGGCACCTAAAATTAATATTTGTTTCATCGAATCAACCTCCGAGGTTTAATGAACCGTGTAGCCGCCGTCGACTGCAACGGCTTGGCCAATCATGTAACTAGCGGCATCGCTACACAGAAATAAGACGACTTGTGCGACTTCTTCTGGCTTGGCAAGTCGGCCCATTGGAATCTCGCGGATGAGGTCGGCCATTTCACTTTTTTCAGTGTCGTCCATCCGAGCCACCATTGGCGTGTCAATGATTCCAGGACAGACGGCGTTGATACGTACGTTGCGGGCAGCGTATTCCAGCGCACTACTCTTCGTTAGACCAAGCACCCCGTGTTTGGAAGCATGGTAGGCGGTTCGATCAGCGATACCGACCAAGCCACCCATTGAGGAACAGTTGACGATGGCTGCGGGGGTCTTTTGCGTTCGCATTTGAGCTAATTCATACTTCATACTTAAGAAAGTGCCTTTTAAGTTCGTATTCATCACGTGGTCATATTCTGCCACTGTCAAATCTGCGGTATCCGTGACTGGACTTTGAATGCCAGCATCATTGTAAGCGTAGTCAAGGTGACCAAATTTTGATACGGTAAAATCTACCAGGGCTTTAACGTCTTGCGGCTGGGCAACGTCACATTGAAATGAGACCGCCGAATAGCCATCTGCAACTAATTGCTGGGCCTCGTCTTTAGGCTCGTGGTGTCCGGCTAAGACGACGTGCGCACCAGCTTTGGCAAATTCGGTTGCGGCGCTCAGACCAATTCCGGTGCGTGCGCCCGTTACAATCACAACTTTATCAGTAAAATCAAACATATTTTTAACTCCTTTATTAATCTTGTTCAAACGTCATTTCGACCGTTCCGGCTGTTCGGAACTGCTTGAAGTCGCCGCTGTTAATGTGACCGACTTTTTGCAAATCACTGATGACTTCACCGGTCTGACGATAAAAGATGACAAAACTGTGGCGTGGTGTCCAGTAGGCGATGTCACCGACTACGTAGCCGGAAGTGTGTGCTTCGTTGGCCGGGAGTGCGTGTGGAAAACGATACGTTAATTCACGCGTATAAAGGTTGCGCATCGGTAGTGTCAGTGGCATTTGTGCCAGTAAGGCTGCAGTCGTGGCATTTTCTTCAAAGTTTGCGGTGAGTCGTTGGTGAGCAGTCGTTAAGTTAACTTTTTTCATCGTTCTCAATCTCCTAATCTAAGGACTGATAGTCAGCATCACTGACCGGTTCTAACCATTCATGGGTGCCAGCGGTAATGGCAATGTGACTAAACCGGCTATTCTTAGTTGCGCCATGCCAATGCTTGACGCCATCGTGGGTCACAACGACGTCACCAGGATGGAGCCGTTGGGCTGGTTGTCCAGCTTCCTGATACCAGCCTTCGCCACCGGTCACTAATAATATTTGATAGCCATCATGATGAATGTGCCAGTTAGTGCGCGCACCTGGTTCGAAGCTGACGTTACTGACGGTGACATTAACTTGTGGGTCTTTAACTAACGATTGGTGGTAGCTATTGCCAGTAAAGTATTGTTGTAAGGCGACATTTAAATCTCCCATATTAAATAAACCGTGTTTGATACTATTTTCATGATTATTCATTGCTAAGATCCTTTCTCTTCGATAAAAATGTTATTTAGCCTTAATCTGTAGCGTTGCTTTAGCTAGAACATGACCTGCCAGTTGATTGCGAAACTCGTTGTCGTAGAAGCGATTAGTCAACTGCAACTTTGTCTTGAGTGCAAAGACGGTCAGGGTATATTGATGAGGTTGGTCGGGTGGATTTGGCCCGGCATAATGACTCGCAAAATAGGGGTCATTCATGTCATAAAAACGTGACATCCATGAATTCTGTCCTTGAGGGCCTTCGAAGTTGCGACTGAAATCTGCTGGAATTTCGGCCATGACAGGTATGTTAGCCGCCAACCAGTGAATGAAGGCAAAGCCAGTTCGTGGGACCGCGTCGTAGTCAATAAGGGAAAGCGCGAGTGCCGCTGTGTTATCCGGAATCGCATTGATTTCAATTGGAAACGATAAGATTGGCTGACCGTGGTGCGTCACATTTGCGTTGCTCGTATAAATCGCCGGTAGTATGCCATTTTCTAATTCAACCTTGAGTTGCATGCTAAGAACCTCCCTAGTAAAATGCCGGCTTGTCCCAAGCAGTATTAGGTTCGGCGACGCCAATACTGGTACGTTGGTATAACTGTGGGTCTTGGATAATCTCGGTGACTAATTTGGCGACTGCCTGTCGAGTAACCTGGGTGTCTTTGAATGGCACGCCTTGCGGAATGATCTTGTAATCTAGATGCTGGTCGTTATTGTATAGCCAAGCCATCCGCAAAAAGGTGTAGTTCAGGCCACTGTTATCAATAACGGCAGCAGCACGTTTGATTTCGGTATAATCACCCATCATGCGCGCATTCCAAGCGCCAAACTTACCGGCAACTTCATCGTAGATTCCTAAACCGCCAGCTACGATCAAGCGTTCAACGCCGGCCTGTTTCATGGCTTGAACGACATTTTGGTTAGCGGTCGTAAAGTGACCGGTTGCGAGATAGACGATGTCTTGGTTAGCCATCGCGGTTTTCAGGTCATCGGGATGATTCCAGTTACCATCAATGAGGGTAACACGTTCCTGGTCGGCGTATTGTGTGAGACGGCGCGTGGCTTGTCGCGCAAACAGGGTCAATTCAATATCAGGCTGTGATAATAAGTGGGGAATTAAATAGCGTGAAATATTACTAGTGGCGCCTAATAAAATTACTTTTTTCATTTTTTGTAACCTCTCATTCTAAAATTTCGGTTTAAAAGATAACGCTTAGTCCGGTTGCAACGATGAGGCTGGTTGTTAGAAAGGCGAGACAGAATTGCCAATTCCAGCGGATAGAAACGGTTGCCGGACTGACGTTTAGCCGCATCGCAACGATCATCACGATGCCTGCAAATGGAGATAGCATGTAGGCGCCCACGCTGCCGATATTCAAACTGAGGGCAACCAGCAGTGGTGACAGGCCAATGTGCATGCTCATGATAATTTTGCCAATCAGTGCAACCGAAGCTAGCGGATGAATGCCAATCAAAGAAACGAGTATGACGATGATTGGAATTAAGATAACGAGTGACCAGCCTAGCTGTGCGAATCCTGGTGCTAACGTGTGGGTAAGTGTCGTACTGACGGTGGAATGTTGAAAGCCATACGTGAAGGTGCCGATACCGACAAAGAAAGGTGCTAGGGCGGCGCCGCTCGCAAGTCCATTGCGCCAATAGGTGGTGCCGGCCGTTTTCAGCGTAGCGTTGAATTCACGACGCTTGGTCGTTGGTTTAACTGCAAGTAGTGAGCACCATACAATGACTGTCAACAGGCCGGCTAAGGTAACGGCAGTCATCGAACTAGCAATTTTAGCTGCCATCAGCGCGAAGCTGAGTGCCAGCAACCCAATAACGGCAATGACTAGACTAACTAGCGAAGCATGTTCAGTGGTGGCCGTCTGAGTGGTCATGTGACCAGTCGTTGGTGCAACTGACAGATACGGTTGCTTGCGCTCCATAACGTACGCGAGCACTAATCCAAGCACGCCAAGAATCAAGCAGGGAACAAATAGTTGCGTCCAGCTGACCTTGGTGACGGTGCTGATGAGAAAAATCGTCGCGGCCCCCGGCGCCCAGAGTGTCCCCAAAGTAAATGCACGTGTGACTGAGGTTGCTGAAAAGTGGGCAGCGTCTTTAACTTGGTGTTTAATACTGTCACCTAAAATCGATAAGACGATGGCAACGGTCCCCATTGAAAGAATGCTGGCCAACAGATGAGTGACGACCATCACGAAGGTATAAGTTTGCTTGGGACCATGGACGTGGCGGTGCATGAACGACTCGACAGCCGCTTGGTAGCGGCCAAGCGTAACCGGAATTAAGAAGAGCTGCATGACGACTAGCAGGACGACGATATCAATCATTGAAGTCATGGCCGTTGTTAAGTGGGTCAAGGATAAGCCAGTCGTGCTCAGAAGCCCAACTCCGGCAACAAAGAAGACAAGTGTTGCGATTTGGAAGGAACGGCTCAAGTTGTGGATACCGAGAATGGAGATACCAATCGCAAGCAGCGCGTTCAATAATGTTAAATTAATGGGCACTATCAAGCTTAGTAACTGCACGAGTACCAGTCCTAAAATCATGCCACGGTAAAGGGCCGTTTTATTGATAAACCGTTCCATTCATAAATCGCTTCTTTCTAATCTGTTATCAATTAACCTTGTTTTGTGGGGTAAATCGTAAATTCATTGACGTTAACATCGTCTGGCTGAGCAACGGCGAAATCCACGACCCGCGCTACTGCATCCGGGGTGATTCCGACTGATTCATAGAGTTTATTCATCCCTTGCTTGGCGTTAGCATCCGTAATGGTGTGCAATAATTCGGTATTGATCGCTGCTGGATAGAGGCTGGTCGTCCGAATATTGGTGTGTTCTTGTGCGCTCTCCATACGGATGACTTCCATCAAGTTACGGACAGCAAACTTAGTTGCGCCGTAAACACCGGAGCCAACAAAACTTTTAATACCGGCAACGGAAGAGGTCGTAATGATTTGGCCATGTTTTTGTTGCGTAAAGGTTGGCATTACTGCGGCGACACCGTTTAGAACGCCTTTTAAGTTCACGTCAATCATGGCGTTCCATTCGTTCGTTTTTAGCGCGCTGATTGGTGAAGTTGGCATAATGCCGGCGTTGTTGAAGATAACATCCAGACCGCCGAATTTTGTTTTGGCTAAGGCGACTAGTGCATTTAAATCAGCAGGGTTGGTCACATCCGTTACCCGATAAGCGGCTTGTCCACCCTGCTGCTCAATATCATTGACTAATGCTTGTAACCGTGATTCCCGGCGTGCACCCAGAACGACCTTGGCACCATGACTGGCTAATAATTTGGCACTTGCTTCACCGATACCTGATGAAGCACCTGTAATAACGATAACTTTATTTTCAACTGACATAATTGTTGCCTCCTAATTAAGTTGTTTGTTTAAAATGTGATGGTAATTCAAAACGTCCATAGTATTAAAATTGTGACCGTAAAGCCGAATCTTTTCACCATAAGGGGCTAGTGAAATTTGATTGTTACTAGTGATTTTCCAAGTTCCGGAATAAATATTAGTGACGTGATGCTGGTTCTCCTTCCACTTATGGTCCGACGTGAACGTAATTTGTTGGTGAATGTTCTTATTATGATGATTAATCCAAACACCAACGACATCAGCGTCAGTCAGGCGATTTTGTTTTGAATGACCGCTTTGCGAAGACGATGATTGGGAACGTGTTCGACTATTGGCAATTACCGTCGTGTTCGACGCTGGTTTTGCCTTACTGCTGGTAGCCTGCCTTTGTTGAACTGCAAAGACGATAGCGCCTAACGCAGCGATGGTTACGACAATTTGAAGCATGGTCTGCATTAACTTGTTGTTCAATTTATCACCTCATTTATTCACTTGCTGTGCCTCAACTACAATGACTAGTTTAGACGCTAGACTGGATGATGAGAAGAATCCGTTTGTTGGCTGAGTATCAACTTTTGGTTTATACTAGGCATGAGGGGGTGGCGTGCATGGATTTCAATCAATTACAGACTTTTTTACGTGTTAGTGAATATGGCAGCTTTACCAAGGCAGGGGAGCAAAGCTTTATCTCAGGAACCGCTGTAATGAAGCAAATTAATCGGCTTGAAACGGAACTGAACTTAAAACTATTTGTTCGCACCGCAACCGGGGTACAGCTCACACCACAAGGAAAGAAGTTTCAACCATACGTCCGGCAGTTATTAGACTTACTTAATACGGCCATTGAAGAGACTCGCCGCGTTCGTTCAGATGATAAGCAGATTATTTTATTAGGTACCTCGCTGCTACATCCGGCCGATCCGTTCATGTCATTATGGAAAGAACTAGCGCCCCAGTTGCCCAAATTTCAGATTAGATTGGTGCAGTTACAAGAGGACTTGAATTCAAGTAATCGTGAGTATGCGACGCTCGGACGTAGCAGTGATTTGATTGTCGGCACGTTTGATAATACGACACTCAAGCAGTCCTTTAGTGCGATTCAATTAGGTGCGTACCATTTCGGTATTGCAATCCGTAGTGATAATCCGTTAGCACAATTAGATGAAATTACGTTCAGTGACTTGGCGAATCAGCAAGTCCTGATGGTACCGACAGGAATTAGCGAAAAGAATGATATGGTGCGTGCACAGATGTTGAAAGCTGAACCCAGTATTCGGCCATTGGATACCAATGGGCGCTATGATATCAACACCTTTAATGAGACGGTCGAAAATAATATTGCGATGATTTCGCTTACGCCTTGGAAGAGCATTCACCCTAATTTGGTCACAGTTCCTTTAAGAACGGATGTTACTGTGCCGTATGGCCTGCTAAGTACAAAATTTCCAGGAAAAAAGACGGCCGATTTTTTGCATGAACTGACTAAAATCAGTCATGAAGATGGACTATCATTGTAAAAGCCAAAATCAAAAAATTATAAAACCACTATCAAACGGTCCGAAGACTGGGTGATAGTGGCTTTTAGGGTTGCAAGTCAAATTACGGGGAATGCTAGTGTGCATCGGGTGACTGAGCGTTCAGCAGTGGAGAACCGAATTAAAGCCTGCAACTGAATTAAAGCAACCAAAGGCGATATTGATTAAGCAGACAAAATCTATCAAAACAATTCTGGCATTTTAGACCGAGTTATTTTATAATTAAGGGAACAAGAGTTCGTATATGTAGAAATAGTGAGATGGAACCTTACAGCAAGAAAACATACAATTAAAGAGGGGGCGAAGGCAGTGCGGCAAACATTGATTGACCGTCCGCGACAACACTTTACTGGTGTCATCAGGACCTATGGCAGTGATCATAATGGTCGCGGTGTAACGGCGCTAACTAACGTTGAAGACCAGGCTGGTAACACCGTGACTGACCATTTGTGGGTGCAAACGTTGATCCACCCAGTCCCTGGTAGGCCGAAACACAGCCTGATGCGCCTGATTTCAGCTGTCGCGACGCCCAGAACCTATATTCGCCACAATAGCCAGCAGCCCGATGTTGGTTTGGCTAATTTTGGCCGTGTCTTTTATGCCGTCAACTTACCACCAGATTTATCACCACAGGTCGTGGATCGATTGAATGACCATCCGAATCGGTACTTTGCCGGCTTAATCAGTGGGCATCAGTTAACGTTTATTTATATGGATGAGACTGGTCACATGACTGATGGCCTGCAAGACGTGATGTGTTTTCGGAACATACGTGGTTTAGTGGCAAACGTCAAGCCGTATGCGCAATCGCGACCGTTCTTTGTTTTCAAGGTCATCCGCTATCGGAGTGAAATTTATTTTGGTCTACCAGCAAGTCATTGAAAAATAAGTGGTACTGGTGACGGCCGTTGATTGAGAAAGTGAGGGTGAAATGATGACGACGAAACGAACGTACATGGCAATTGATTTGAAATCATTCTACGCCTCCGTTGAATGTGTCGCGCATCAGCTGGATCCGTTGAATGCCAATTTGGTGGTGGCTGACACTAGTCGGACGGATAAGACGATTTGCTTGGCGGTATCACCAGCATTAAAGCAGTTCGGCGTCCCGGGACGACCACGCTTGTTTCAAGTCAAACAGCGGTTAGCTGATTTGAATCGTGAACGCGGGCGGCAGACGAGCTATGCCCAAGTGAAGCGCCATCAGTCGATTTATCGCGACCAATTGCTAGCACACCCTAATTTAGGCATCGACTATCAGGTCGTCCCACCGCGGATGGCCTACTATATGCAGAAGAGTGCGGAGATTTATACCATTTACCTGCGCTTTATTAAGCCAGAACACATTCACGTTTATTCGATCGATGAGGTCTTCATGGACGTGACAGACTACTTAGCAACTTATCACGTCACACCGCACGCGTTAGCTAAGACCATGATTCATGAAATTCAAGCGGAGACTGGGATTACCGCTACCGCGGGGATTGGCACCAATCTCTACTTAGCGAAGGTCGCCATGGATATCGTGGCCAAAAAGATCCCGGCGGATGCGGATGGCGTCCGCATTGCCCAGATGGATGAGGCCCTGTACCGGCGCTATTTGTGGGCTCATCAGCCATTGACGGACTTCTGGCGGGTCGGACACGGCTATGCCAAACGTCTGGCAGCATTGGGACTCAATACGATGGGCGACATTGCACGCTGCTCGCTGGGCAGTCTGTCTGATCAATATAATGAAACACTGCTTTACCGTGAGTTTGGCAAGAACGCAGAATTGCTGATTGACCACGCTTGGGGTTATGAGTCGGCAACGTTCGCGGACATCAAGAATTATCATGCCAGTGAGCACGGCATCTATGCCAGTCAGGTACTGATGCGGCCATACGACTACACTGCTGGTCAGGCAGTCCTTCGTGGAATGGTCAATAATCTGGTGTTCGACTTGGTCAAACGCCACGTGGTTACAGACCAGATTGGCCTGCGAATCGACTATGATGCTAGTACGTCACAAACAAGTCAGTCGGCACTGACGGAAGATTACTATGGTCGACAAGTGCCCAAACCGGCGCACGTGACGACGCGATTAACGGTCGCGACTGCCGCCCAACCAGAGCTGAGTGCGGCTTATCAACAGCTTTATCAGCAGGTAGTCAATCGCAAATTAATGATTCGCCGTGTGACTGTCATGGCAAATCACCTGGTCGATGAACAACAGGTGGCCGAACAACCGCGTTACGAGCAAACGAACTTGTTTGAAAACCCGGCCATTGCACGTGACCGTGAGCAACAAGACCAACGGCGCCGTGAGCGAGACCGCCAACTGCAACAGACGATTCTAAACTTACAAGCAAGCTCGGGCAATAAGAACGTCGTGATTCGGTTGGCGGATTTAAAAGCCGACGCGACGACAATTGAACGCAATGAACAGATTGGAGGTCATCGTGCCTAATGTCAGAATCTACATCAGCTCATTCAGAATCCACACAACCTAATCCAGCCGGGTTATTCAACGATACGAGCGAATACGCCGATATTATCGACACGCCACGGCCAGTCAGTAAACATCATTTACCGATGCCTCAAAGTGACCGAGCAGCACAATTCGCGCCGTTCGCTGCGCTGACCGGCTACAATGAACTCATTGAACAACGGGCCAAGATTTATGCGCATAAGCACTATCCGAGTGCGACGGCCAAGCGAGCGGTGACCGAACAGTTAAAACAGTTAGCCGCGATGCCAGAATTACCGGTTGTCGTGTTGGATTACTTCAACGATGACGTGGGCTACTACCAGTCCGTCACCAGCCAACTATTGAAGCTCGATTGGCAACGTGCTCGAATTTACTTAGAAACACCGCATAGCGTTCCTATGGCGAATATCCGTAGCGTTTCAGTTGTGGCGCAATAAGGCCGTGGTCGGTCGGCAAAATTTTGAGAATAACATGTTAACAAGTCTAAAAAAGTCCCCTGATCATTAGCAATTTGTGCCAATTGTCAGGGGACTTTTCGTTCTGATTCAGTTTGAAAATGTGCTAATGAAGTCTTATTTGGCGACAATTTGCATCCGGCCGTTTTTCTTAGCTGCATACAGATTATCATCCACGCGACGATAAAAGGCATTGGGCGTGGTATCTTCTGGCCGTAATTGTGCTAAGCCGACTGATATCGATAGCTGAATTTGATGCCCATTGAATGGGACGACCATGTGGTTGATGGCCGCGAAAAGTTGTTCAGCGACCAAGCGCGCTTCGGACAAGTCGTAGCTTGGAAAGAGCACGTTGAATTCTTCACCACCCGTTCGGTAGAGGGCGATATGTGGATTATTGGCCGCAAAGACCGTCTCAGCGACCTGCGTAACGTGCTGCAAAATTTGGTCGCCCGCCAGATGGCCATAGGTGTCATTGACACGTTTAAAGTGGTCAATGTCGAACATCATCATCGTCAACGGTACGCCATTTTGACGACTCGCAGTCAGATGGTAATTGATGGCTGTCGTGTAGGCGGCAAAGTTCTCAGTTTTGGTCAGGGCATCATGGTTGGCGAATGAGACCAAGTTTTGTTTGAGTTGAGCATTCGCCGACAGCATGCTGGCGTAGATGTAGAGTAGCACCTCGAAAATCATCAGGTAGCCCCATTCCTGCCAATAGGTTCCCCATGAAAGGTTGAATTTGAGCCACATGAACCACCACAAAATCAAGCCGAAACCCGCACAGGTCAGAAAGTATAATGTGACTTGTCCGACTTTAGTTTGTAACGGCACGCGTTTCCGCAATGTCCTCAATGTTGTAAAGAATAGCAATAGTGCCAGCGCGTGACCCCACGATTGCCAATAACCGAGTGACCGGTTAAAAATCATGAAGACTAGCACTAGTGGATATAAGTAGTAGTTGGCAATCCGAATATTGAGGAAGTAGCCGCAAAAAGTCAACGCGATCAGTTGAAAATTCATAAAAATCCAGGCATCCGGTTGGCCAACGATCAGTGCCTGCATGCCAAAGACGAAGACCAGCATGTACACTAAGCCATACCAATCGTTGATAATTGCCTCATTGACACGTTGATAGTGCGTATTCAGAAACGTTAGCAACCAATTCTGCGATACCCAAAAAAGCGTCAGGACGCCTAAAATAAAGAAAACACTTGTAATAAATGGTGAAATCTCCCAATGTGACCAAGTCATACCCAAACACCCTTCAATTCATTATTCTATGTTCATTTAAATTAAAGTATTCAGGTATCAGTATAGCCCTCCAACCGATAAATAGCGACTGGGAGTTTCGGTGGGACCGTAAATCTGGGTGGGCGTATCAACAGTGTTTAAACGTGAACAGTCATTCTAATCGCGTACAGTTATGGTTCAAAATGTCCCAGTTGATGAGGGGAGCGCGGCGGCAATAACGGTTGTACGGGAGAAATGACACGAGTATTGGCATTGATGATGCCGCGCTGATCAGGCCGCGCCGCAATAAAGCCGGTATTGACCAGCCAAGCATTCACTGTGACGGGTCCCACGAACTGAAAACCGGCCTGGTGGAGATGTCGCGCTAACTGGTCACCGGTAATGGTCGTTCGAGGCAAATCCCGAAAGTGGGGGGCGTTTAAGACCAGCTGTTGGTCGTTCAGTAGTTGCCAGAGATAGTCAGCGAAGGACCGAGTTTGTTGAATCTGGTGGATCAACTGTGCATTGTGGATAACTGCCATGATTTTACGCCGGTTGCGGATGAGTTGTGGATTAGCGAGTAACTGCGTGATATGTGCCTCATCATAAGCCGCCACGATGTCGATTTGCCAGTTACTAAAGGCGGTGGTCAGTGCCGGTCGTTTTTTCAGCACGCCCGACCAACTCAAGCCAGCGGCAAACCCACCGAGACTCAGGAATTCACAGAGGTGCGTGTCTTGATCAGTCGGCAGACTCCATTCGTGATCGAAGTAGTACCGGTAGGCTGAATCGTAAGGATAGTAGCGGTTAAATAAGGGATCGTCGTCAAACCAAGTTGTAATCATCATGTTGGCCCCATTTCAGTCTAAGAGTAGGTTACACCAGATAATTACGTGAAATACCGCTGATTCCGTTTCAAAATGCGCAAATTTTCCGCAATCATTGTCCGAACTAGATGCTGGTATCGGCTGATGAGACGACGTGAGAATCTGAACGATCAACATGGGTTATGCACAAGCATGTTTTTGAGTTGCCATAGTTATGCACAACTTCAGCACGCAAGGTCTAATTTTGCCATTGTCATTCTAGTTATGCACAGTGGCCGAGTATCGCCGTTAGTCATCGGTGCGCGCGTGTTCTTTCACAGCTAGATTAGGCCGCATGTTACGCACCGTCTTCGTAGCGTGATCCTGTTTGATTTGCTTAATAATCGTCGTTAGGCTGACGGTTGCGGTCATATCTTTTTTGTAAGTATGCACCCCAAAACTATCGTAAGTCACCTGACCATTCTTAATCGTAAACCAGTTCGGCTGCAGTGCTTTGGCACTCTTCTTGATATTCTTATCGGGCCAGACGAGGTACTTCGGTTGGGATGATTCGTGATAAATCTCAACTTGCCAGCCTAATTTGAAGTCACTAACTTCCTGCCAGCGTTGAATTTTAAGGTGCTTAACGGCGTAATAAATGATGCAGCTATATTTCAATTTGGAATCCTTTGCGACCGCAGCCGCAGTGATTGGCGCGACACGCCGCGGAACCTGCGCTTTTTTGGCAGTCGTCGTGGGAGTCGCTGCTGGTGCGTGATGCAGCGTGACGAGCCCCACCACCGTGCCAATAATGAGGACGGTGATGAACGGTAGGAGTAATTTTTTCATTGAAAACACCTCACAACAAAATTGTAAAAAGTAAATATTACTATTTACAATCGAGATAGTTATTGTTATTCTGTAAAACGTAATGATTACTATTTAAAAGGAGTGGCAAATGTGAAACGTTTTTGGGTATTATTGGTTGGCTTAGTGATTGGCGGTGGCCTGTTGACGGGCTGTCAATCTAAATCACAGTCGACGAACAACAGTAAAATCAAGGTTGTCGCAACGACTAATTTTTATGGTGCGGTGGCTAAAGCCGTTGGTGGCAAACACGTTCAGGTTAGCTCAATCATCAATAAGCCGTCCGTTGACCCGCATGATTTTGAACCAACACCAGCCGTCGCCAAACAAGTCAGTCAGGCGGATGTGGCGCTCGCCAACGGACTCGGCTACGATGGTTGGATGAATAAAGTCGTCCGCTCAACCAAGCAAGCCAAGTTGATTCGTGTCGGGGAAGACGTGCTACATCGTAAAGCCGGCATCAATGAGCACCTGTGGTATGACGCCAAAACGATGCCAGCGACGGCAACATATTTAGCCAAACAGTTTGCCAAGCAGCAACCGCAACACCGGGCCTATTTTAAGGCGAATGCCAAAAAGTATATTGCGTCACTCAAGCCAATTCAACAAGAACGGCAACAATTGCAAGCAAAAGTGAAACGGTTAAGCAATCGCCAGGTCTTCGTCAGTGAACCAGTCTTCGATTACGCCTTGACTAGTTTGGGATTCAAGGTGGACAATCGTGATTTTGAAAATGCCGTTGAAAAGGGCACGGATCCGTCGCCACAAGTTATCCACAAGATGCAACGGGGATTAAAAAATAAGCAGGTCGCCTTATTTGTGAATAACCAGCAAGTCAGTGACAAAATCGTCACGAATATGGTCACGTTAGCGAAGCAGCACCAAGTTCCCGTGCTCAGTGTGACCGAAACGATGCCGGCTAACTTGACTTATCAACAGTGGATGCTGAAGCAGTATCGCCAACTCAACCAGTTATTAACCGACTAATCGTTTGATGGTCAGCGCAACGACACCCCATTGGCGGACTTGATCCGCTGAATAAATCGTCAACATGTCCGCAACTATCTGTGTTACGGGTGTCTGGGGCGCACTCCCGACTTCAACCGCTGTATAGTTGGTCAGTAAATCGGTAAAACTAGCATATGTTCGTTTGACGATAAGCGTGGTCCGTACTTGCTGACCAGTCTTTAAATCTGAAAAGCAGATGGGGTCGCCAACTTGCAATACCTGTCGTTTAGGATCATTGAGGCGAATCTCAACGGTCTTCGTGCCCGCTTGGACCAATTGCCACTGTGAATGTTGCAGTTGCATGGTGCTCATGAAAATCATTTCCCAACACTTGCCTTTTATTATACTTGAAAACAAACTAACGTGGTGAGCAAAAACGGGTTTATGAGGCTCAAACGAGTGGGTTGAAATTGCTGCAGGACCTATTCGTGCGATAATTATCGAGAGTTAGTGGGGGGATGAGCTAAATGACAAAACGGCATACGCTGCCGATAACCTTACAATTGCTAAGTCTATTGAATATACTGATTCTCGTCTATGCGTGGAGCCGCTCCTTGCTTGGACGACCACTGCCGCTGGGCAATCAGCAAATGACTTGGTTGGGACTGATTTATTGGACCAGTGCGACGATTTTATTACTAGGTGGTCCGTGGTTAGCCAACCGGTTAGCGCTTGAGCCGTTCGACTATTTACGGATGACAACCCACTTAGCAGCGGGGTGGTTAGGGTATCAGATTTTATTACTAGTTGTGCCAGTTTGGTTTCAACCGGCGAATAGTGGCCTGGTATCCGGGGTGGCGTTTGGCCTGATTGGCGGCTTGTGTATGGATATGCCCCGTAACGTGGGTTGGGGCGTCCGAATCAGCTGGACCTTCAAATCACCAGAGGTCTGGCATAAAACTAATTGGCTCGTCGGATTATTGTTATTGTTAGCGAGTTACGGAATGGT
Organism: Lactiplantibacillus plantarum EGD-AQ4; assembly: GCF_000463075.2. Lineage (GTDB taxonomy): Bacteria > Bacillota > Bacilli > Lactobacillales > Lactobacillaceae > Lactiplantibacillus > Lactiplantibacillus plantarum_A. The sequence goes on along the minus strand of NZ_AVAQ01000012.1, from coordinate 128,310 downwards.
CGCAATCGGTTGGTTGTGGCCCGTAGCCTTTCCGTGGTACCTGCTGATTAGTATAATTGGTACTTTACTGCTGGCAGTCGGCTATGCGTGGTATTTGGATCATCAGTAGTTGCTAAATTATTGAAATTAAAAGCGCTGAGACTGTCATGAAATAAACGTGCGCTCACAATCGCGTTATCCATCATGAAACTACGATGGTGGAACTACCGAGTAGACCACGAGCACACCAAAAAGGCTGAGGATAGATTTCTCAGCCTTTTGTCGTTACAAATGGATTAATATAATGCCCAGGCTTGCATGCCTTGTGCATGGTACAGATTAACCGCTGCGTCGATTTGTTGTTGGACAGAACCGCCGCTGATGTGGATGTTTTGGAATAACCCATATGCGCCGCTAGCGCCGTTCACCACGTGTGGTTGCCAGTTGGATTCACGATTGATGATGTGGTCCCAAGTGCTGGCAGACACACCCGTCCGTGATTGCATTTGACCTAAAACGTAGCTTTGAAGATTGCCGCCCGTGTAAGTTTCTGGGGCAGGGGTCGTCGTTTCAGGTTCACTGGTTTGTGCCGGTGCCGTTTCAACTGGCGCTGCTGGTGCAGTCACAGCTGGTGTTTCAGCGGGTTGCGCAGGCGTCGTTGCCGGTGCTTGTTGAACTGGCGCTGTTTGAACCGGCGCGGAAGTTACGGGTGCTGCTGGTGTTTGCGTTGCAGTCACTGGGGCAGTTGCGCCCGGAATCCGGAGTTTCTGGCCTGGTAAAATTAAATGGCCGTGAATGTTGTTAGCTGTTTCAATTGACTCGATCGTCGTCTTGTATTCTTGTGAAATTGCCCAGACACAGTCACCCTTCTTAACGGTGTAAGTTGCGTCGGCATTTGCAGAAAGCGTTCCGGCCATCAGTAAGCCAACCGTTGCAGCGGAAGTTGTTAAGATTGTGGTTAATAATTTTTTCAAGTTGTACGCTCCTATTTTTTTGAATGTCTCAGTTTACGATTAGTAAAATCAGTCTTTGTTGATCAACAAAAATTAGTATAGCGGCGACTTGTTACTCGTTTGTATCGGGTATTTTAAGAAGCGATTGCGAGATTCTGAGAAAATTATGGCGATAAAATATTTCTGATAGGCGTAGAAGACTGTTACGACGGCGCTGATCACCGCTAATATATCCACGATTAATATAATAAATATGACAAAGTTAACGATAAACTAATTTTGAAAACGTGGGATAGTTGCTAGGGTCAGCTAATCATGCCGTCAAATCCGTGATTAGGCTGACAGTTCCGCGATAAAATCATTCATGGCAACCTCTCAGACAATAAATGACCCGTAAGCGACACGAGCTAGCATCTTGATTCACTGCTAGCATGAAAAAGCGGCTTTAATTATTGACTGTGGATAACTCATGTCCAAATCCAATTAAGTTATCCACTTGTGTATGATTTTGATTCGTTTTAGGCCACAAAAAAAGCCGGGAAAAATCCCGACTTGGATGTATTTTGATTTAGATTAAAGGGCCCAAGCAGCCATGCCTTGTGCTTCGTATAAAGCAACGGCAGCGTCAACTTGTTCTTCAACAGAACCACTACTAATGTGCATGTTTTGGAATAAACCATAAGCACCACTAGTACTGTTGACAACGTATGGTTCCCAGTTGGATTCACGAGTGATGATGGTGTTCCAAGTTGAAGCGGAAACGCCAGTCCGTGATTGCATTTGGCTCAAGACGTAGCTCTTTAAGTTGCTACCAGTGTAGGTAGAAGTTGATGAGCTAGTCGATGAAGACGTTGAGCTCGTGGTTGCAGTCGTGTTGCTTGATGAACTAGTTGAAGTTGAGCTAGTTGATGATGAACTAGTCGTTGAAGCACTCGTGCTGGTTGAAGATGAGCTGTTCGTGTTTGATGAGCTCGTTTTGATGGTTAATTTTTGACCAGGTAAGATGTAGTGACCCTTGATGTTGTTGGTCGTTTCAACGTTATTAATAGTTGTGTTGAATTTTTGTGCGATGGCCCATACGGAATCACCGCTCTTAACGGTGTAAGTTGAGTCGGCATTAGCATTGACCACACCGGCGAAGAATAAACCAGCGGCTGCGGCTGAGGTAGTTACGATTGTACTTACAAGTTTTTTCAAATTAAGACACTCCTATAAATTTTGTGTTTATCGATTAAATTACTTACTGACAAAAATCTTAATTGCGATGTCTGTCGCAATCAACAGAACCCAGTCTAACCCCGACGTGTTACTTGTCCGTGTCGCGAATTTTAAGAACGCAATGCAAAGATTACAGAAACCGCCCATTTTGTAATCTTCGTAACCGAACTGTGACTTGGTACAAACGGGTAAAAAATGCTGAATCGGGGTCTATGACGAGCACAGTCAACTAAGTTTAGGCAACCCTAAAATGAACAATGTTACGTTAAAATCGCTAAAATTTAGCCCGTAAAAAAAAACGATTATTTTTGAAATAATCGGTCATTTGGGGTTGAATTAACGTTTTATCAGTATTTTTAGGCGTTATTCTGCGACTGGAAACGGGTCGGCTAAGCCGGATGCTTGCTTTTCAGATTTGGCTTGGGCGAGTTCTTGATTGACGAGTTCACTCGCTTGCGGGTCGTTATATAGGTTCAATTTGTAATCGACTTCTTGCAAATTCTTCATGATCTTGGCTTGCTCAGCCAGAATAGCGTTGCGATGAGCTGTCAGTAATGCGCGGCGCTGTGGAATCGAATCGGGGCCGGCCATCACGTAATCGATATATTGGCGGATATCGCTGATTGCCATACCGGTGTTCTTTAAACAAATAATCGTATGTAACAAGTGTAAGTCGCCGTCAGTAAAGGCCCGATAGCCCGATTCATTGCGACTGACGAATGGCAACAAGCCCTGTTTATCGTAGAATCGAAGCGTATAAGCACTCAATCCGACCTTTTCCGCAACTTCTTTGATGGTGTAAGTCAAAATAATTCCTCCAAACGCTTGCCTTAGAGTGTTGTCTAAGGTTTATTGTAGCTATATTAACAAGAAATCAATCAAAAAACAATCACTAATACGGGGTGGATCGATCATGCAAAATCAATCATTAGTTCTAGTTACAGGTGCCAACGGCTTTTTAGCGAGTCATATTATTAAACGTTTATTGACGGCGGGATACGCGGTGCGCGGCACGTTGCGTTCATTAGACAAGGCCGCTGGTGTACAACAAACTTTGGCTGGAACGCCTCACTTAGATCAACTTTCATTTGTTGCACTCGACTTGACGCAGGAAGCTGGCTGGGATGACGCGATGCAAGGGGTCACGACTGTCATGAGTGTGGCGGCGCCAGTCTTTGTCAATCAGGGGCAGGCTTCTGCGGCAGTAGCGAACGCGGCCAAGGATGGTACGTTGCGGATTATGAAAGCCGCGACGGCCGCCGGGGTCAAACGGGTGGTTATGACGGCTAATCTAGGGGCTGTTGGATTTAGTCGCCTTGACCATCAACGGCCTGTAACTGAAGCCGATTGGACCAAGGTCGATCAAGCGGGGCTCTCATTATATGAGCAATCGAAGTTAGTTGCTGAACAGGCGGGCTGGGATTACCAGCGGCAACATCCTGAAGGGCCGGAATTTACAACGGTCAATGCGGGCGCGATGCTTGGCCCTTCATTAAATGGTCACGTGACGGGGAGTTATAATTTAGTCAACCGGCTCTTAACAGGGCAGGCGATGCCCAATTTGGTCGTCAATGTCGTCGACGTCCGTGACGTTGCTGATTTAGAAGTTCGGGTCATGGCTGCACCGAAAGCGGCTAATCAACGCTACTTAGCGGTTGCGCCCAAGCCAGTTTCAATGGCCGCCATTCGCAGCTTGATTCAACAACAACGGCCCCAATTAGCATCTAAGTTGACCAAGCATTTAGTGCCAGATTGGCTTGTTCACGGCCTGGCCCCATTTAATCGGCAACTCCGCGAAGCCAATCTAATGATGCGACTCAACCATGACGTCAGCACCCAAAAGGCTGAGCAGTTAGGCTGGCAACCACGTTCGGCGGACACAGCCGTCCTGGCAGCGGTGGATACTTTGGTGAAGAACGGACTGAAATAGGGTAGTGCGTTCAATGGCTGACGAACCGCAATCCAGTTCGTGGGCACGTTTATATCAGGCGTCATGGCTATAATACGTCGTAACTGGTCTAATGGTGAAAATCACTGTTAGACCAGTTTTTTTTACAGTGGTAATCACAATTAGATTGGGCTAATTTTAACAAAAGTATATATTTTTAAAGTAAAAGTGTTGATTTCTAAACTGAATTAGGCTAGTATTATTTCACGAGGAAAGCGTTTTCCAAACTAAATTGTGATTAGAACAGGAGGAGTTTAATGAATAAGGAGCGACAGATGCCCAAGGATTTTTTCTGGGGCAACTCAGTATCAAGTATGCAGACTGAGGGTGCTTGGAATGTGGATGGCAAGGGCCGCTCAGTCTATGATGTTCGACCAGCAACAGCGACAACTTCAGATTGGCACGATGCGATTGACGAATACCATCGTTACGAAGAAGATTTAGATTTAATGAAGGACTTACATTTGAATATGTACCGCATTCAAATCTCATGGTCGCGGGTCGTTCCGGACGGGGATGGCGACTTTAATGAAGCCGGAATTGCGTTTTATGACCGCTTAGTTGACGCGATGCTGGCCCGGGGCATCACCCCAATGATTTGCCTGTATCATTTCGATATGCCGTTAGCATTGGCAGAAAATGAAAACGGGTTCATGTCGCGCCACACGGTTGATGCGTTCGTTCGCTTTGGTGAGAAGATGATCGAACATTTCGCAGATCGGGTCAAATATTGGATCGTCTTCAATGAACACAATCTGTATTTTACCGATGAAGTGTTCAACATTTCGGGGTACACCAAGGGCGACCAGAGCGTAAACGACCTGTACCGGATCTTCCATCACACAATGTTGGCGCACGCACGCCTGGATGACTTTGTGCATCAAAACTACGACGATGTGAAAATCGGCGGCATGTTGGCATACACGCCAGTTTATCCAGAAACGGCCAAACCAATTGACGTGATGGCGGCACGTAAGAGTGATGAGTTTTTGAACAATAACTTGAACGATGCCTACGTTCACGGCCACTATTCACCAGAAGTCTTGCGTTACATTGACCAACACGAAATTGATTACGACTTACAACCAGGCGACGAAGCCATCATTGCCAAAATGAAAGCGGATTTTTTAGCTTTTAGTTATTATCGTTCCACGGTCATCAATGGGGATAAGATTCCCGCGGATGCCGTCCCGAACCGCTATCTCAATTATTCATTTGAGGCTAACCGCTTTTTGAAGGCAAATGAATGGGGTTGGACCATTGACCCACTTGGTTTCCGGAACCTGATCACCAAGTTGTACGACCAGTATGAAGTGCCAGTCTTTCCGATTGAAAACGGCATTGGCCTACGGGAACACTGGGACGGCCAACATATGATCGAAGATGACGCGCGAATCGCGTACCATGCCGACCATATCAAGGCAATGAAGGATGCGATGTTGATTGATGGCGCTAAAGTACTCGGCTATCTCGGCTGGGGATTGATTGATATTCCAAGTTCACACGCTGATATTGAAAAACGCTACGGGGTCGTTTATGTCAACCGAACCAATCATGATCTAAAAGACTTAAAGCGGGTTCCTAAGAAGTCGTACTATTGGCTCCAAGGGGTCCTAGCAAAAAATGGAGATGAATTGTAATGGAAAATAGTAGTAATGGTGCTGTTAGCAATTTCATTAACAACAAAGTTCTACCACCGATAATGAAGTTCGTGAACACCAAACCAGTTAAAGCCTTACAAGACGGGATGGTTTACGCGTTACCATTTATTATCATTGGATCCGTATTCTTAATCTTATCCAATATTCCAATTCCAGCAGTCGCCGCGGTTGTTAAGGCGTCTGGTTGGGCCGCTTTCTTTAACCAAGCTTATACCGTGACGTTCGGGGTACTGTCACTTTGGGCCGCCGTCGGGATTGCGTATGTCTACGTTCGCAATGAAGGTTACGAACCACTACCAGCTGGTTTGACCTCCATGGCCGTATTCTTACTTTTGCAAACGCTTAACATTGCCAATCCACTGGTTGCTGCAATGGGTAAAGCCGGCACTGGGATTACGAATGCTGCCGGAAACGTTGTGATGTCGGGGAATGCCGTCTCTCAAAACATTGATAAGTTGCCAAAAGTTCTACAAGATTTCGTGCAAGCACCGGTTACTGGTGTCATCAACATTACTTGGCTCGGTGGTCAAGGGATGATTGCCGCCATTATCGTTGGGATTTTAGTTGGTTGGGCTTACTCAGCAATGATTCGTAAGGGTTGGAAGATTACCTTGCCAGAACAAGTTCCCGCAAGTGTTGCCAACCAATTTACTGCCATGATTCCTGCCGGCGTGATTTTAATCGTCGCAATGTTGATCTTCGCTGCTTTCAGTGCTCTTGGTAACACTGATATGCTGCAATTCATTTACAAAGTCCTACAAACACCGCTACAAGGGTTATCAGACTCACTTGGTGGGGCCTTAGTTATTGCGTTCTTAGTCCCATTCTTCTGGTTCTTCGGGGTCCATGGTGGGTTAATCATGGGTGCCATTACCAGTGGGTTATTGATTCCTAACACGTTCGACAACGCTTCATTATATAAAGCAGGTAAGTTGACCGTTGCGCAAGGGGCCCACATTGTAACTAACGAATTTTACAATAACTTCATTAACTTAACTGGTTCTGGGATTACGATTGGTCTGGTTATCTTTACGTTATTTGCGGCCAAATCAGTTCAATTCAAGACCATTGGTAAAGTTGAATTTGTTCCTGCATTATTCAACATTAACGAACCATTCTTGTTCGGGTTACCAATCGTTATGAACCCATTCTTGGCTATTCCGTTCTTCTTAACACCAGTTATCGTCGCCTTATCGACGTACTTGGTGATCTACTTTGGAATCGTGCCACCATTGAATGGTTTCGCGGCACCGTGGACGACGCCAGCGATTATTTCTGGGTTCCTGATTGGTGGCTGGAAGATGGCGATTTGGCAAACGATCACGTTGGTTATGTCGACCGCAATTTACTTCCCATTTGCTAAGAAGTACGATGCTATTTTGACGAAACAAGAAGGCGAAAAGGCTGCTGCAGAAGCTGCTGCCGGCAACGCTGAAATCGAAAAGATGTAATATAGAAAGGAATTAAGTGCTTATGGCTGAAAAGATTATCATGTTGGCTTGTTCTGCGGGCATGTCAACCTCATTACTGGTTTCCAAGATGGAAGCAGCTGCAAAGAAAGATGGCGTGGATTACAAGATTTTTGCAACATCCGCGGCGGATATTGACCATCAATTGAGTCAAGATCCCCATCCAGACGTCTTATTGTTAGGACCACAAGTTCGTTATATGGCGAATGATGTGAAGAAGAAGACGGATAACGCTGGGATTCCGATGGACATCATCAATATGTCAGATTATGGCATGATGAATGGTGAAAACGTCTTACAGGCGGCGGAAAAATTACTCGGCGATAGATAAACGGGTTTCAACCGGGGAAGTCGATACAATCGTGAATCACCAACGTGTGCGGTGGTTGCTTTAACTCGATTGCGACTTGTCCGAGTGATAATCAAACACTAACCAAATCTTAGATCGTTTTGGTTGTGGGTATCACATACCTATATGTTACGAGTCCTCACTGGCGGTGCTGGTGGGGACTTTTTAGAGTGTGAGGTCCGAACGGGTTGGGACTGAGGATTAGCTTAGCAACGATGTTGGCTGGGTGGGCTTCCCAGTCGGCATCGTTGTTAGGCTAACCGGAAGTCCCAGTTCGGCTCGAACACGTTTCGACAATATCGCAGTAGAGGCGCGGTTTGAGCATTGCCTAGCTAAAGGACTGATGCGGTTTTGGCATTAGTCCTTTAGCGTAGCAAGCGCAGGCTTCAGCGGGCTCGAACACGTTTCGACAGTACAGCAGTGGAGGGTGGGCTTCCCAGTCGGCATCGTTGCTAGGCTAACCGGAAGTCCCAGTTCGGCTCGAACACGTTTCGACAATATCGCAGTAGAGGCGCGGTTTGAGCATTGCCTAGCTAAAGGACTGATGCGGTTTTGGCATTAGTCCTTTAGCGTAGCAAGCGCAGGCTTCAGCGGGCCCGAACACGTTTAGACAATATTGCAGTGGTGGGCTTCCCAGTCGGCATCGTTGCTAGGCTAACCGGAAGTCCCAGTTCGGCTCGAACACGTTTCGACAATATCGCAGTAGAGGCGCGGTTTGAGCATTGCCTAGCTAAAGGACTGATGCGGTTTTGGCATTAGTCCTTTAGCGTAGCAAGCGCAGGCTTCAGCGGCCCCGAACACGTTTGATAGCGAAGTCGACTGCAATTTAAAGTATATTAATGATAGGAAACAAAACTTTTTTACAACTTTCCCTTGACCTGAAACCCGTTCGAGCAGTTAGGATAAAGGTAATCAAAGATGGTAGCTGGCCAGCACCATAATCAAATTGGGAGGGTTTATCATGAGTTTATTTTCATTTGGTAAAAAAGTTAAATTGTACGCCCCAGTTGATGGGACGCTGGTAGATTTATCAACGGTGGCGGCGGATGGAACCGGGTTTGCGGTTACGCCTGACCGTCATCACATTTTCAGTCCAATCACCGGGACGGTCAGTGCCCTGATCCCTGAACAACGCGCAATCAAGTTGTCGACTGGCAAGCTCGACGTGTTACTCAAAATGGGGACGAATATGAGTGCAACACCGGCGACCTATGTGCATGAGGGCGACCAAGTGACACCGGAAACGCCATTAGCGTTCGTTGATCAAGAACAGGCTAATGAAAATAACGAGGATACCACGGTGATGGTGATTGTGGATAACGCGGCTGAACATGCCAAAGGGTTGAAATTATCCACAAGTGGACAAGTAAGTCATGACCAGGAAGTCGCAACCGTTGTGGCTAAGTAGCTTGAATGGGTGTCTCAATCTCGCTGGACGTGGCCAACAAACCGTGTTTAAGCAGCTTGTTCAGTATCGACGATCCACAGTGAACAAAACCATATTAAATGAATAAAACCTGATTTGAAGTGACGATGCGCTTCAAATCAGGTTTTATTTAGATTCTGGTTAATTGGCCGCAGATTTCGGGTTGTTTTGTTCCAAAGTGGCAAGTTCAGCTTGATATGCCGCGTTGATTTTGTTCAGTTGTTGATGAAAGTCTGTGATGAGCTTGTTCATCTGGATTTGATATTTTTCATCCAAAGAGAACCCATTGCTGGTATTCTTTTGAGGTGTCGTCGTTTGATTCAAGTAGCGCTTATAATCATCATCCGGCTGGAGTTTCTCATATAAGTCGACGTTATCGAGTAAACGGACGATGCGGTTATATTTACCAGTAAACGTCCGTCGTACAATTTGAATGCGATGGCGATAGACGTAGCAGCCAGCTTGAATGACGTCATCCGGTTCCGGATAGGTCGAACTCTCAGCTTCAAAATGGCGTACGACAGCCGGCACGATTTGGTTAATCGCGTAGTTGATGGTCGGTGTAATCAGGGCGGTGGCAATTTTGGTTTGTTGCAACTGGTCCTGTTCAGAATGTGCCGTGGGAGTGAACACGTCACTGGATAAAACGTCGGGATTGGTGGTCGTTAAATCGACGAATTCCCACAATAAGACGTTGAATTCAGAGTGGTTGAGTCCCGTTTCTTTGAAGACGGTCGTCACGTAATCGGTCAGACTGCCGTAACGAATGTAGTTAATCGGTACCTTAAAGAAGACGGCTAACTTTTCCATCCGTTCAGCGTTTGCCAGCGTACGGCCTTTCTCCCAATCATTGATGGTGCTTTTTCCGGCTAAACCAACGGCAGATGCTAGTTCAGCCATACTTAAATTCGCGGTTATCCGGAGTTCGTGAATCCGGTGACCGACTTGTTGTTTATTAATTTGCAACGCAAGTGCCCCCCAGTTTTGACTAACTCTAGTTTAACATAGGATATGAATCGCTTTCATGATTATTGTTGATTTCGTCACTGCGACTGGGATGCAAGTGACGAAAAAATCCCAGTCCAATTCAGACTGGGATGAACATGATTTTAATGATGGATTCGATTATTGATAGTCGACCGTTTGACTATAAATACTTCTGCACGATTGCCATCAAGGCCGCACTATTGTTGACGGGCCAACCATCGAGTTTGATGTCATACGGCTGACTGGTGCCTGGTGAAATGCGGCCGGGAATCGCAAGTTTTTGATGGTGGTCGTGAATAATCAGCAGAAACGAAGCCGTGTCACAGAGAATCGTCACGTGCGCCGCCAACCAAGTTCCAAGTAATTGTGTCAGTGGCTGATTCACGCGGGCCAGTCCAGACGTTCCCTCATCAATGACGGCAGACCAGTAGCCGTCCAAGTTAAAATCATGTACTAAGGGTGTCAATTGTTGCATGTTGAAAGCCTCCCCCAAGGTTTAGTCGGATATTAAATCGAGTCGTGCACGTAAAGCAGCTACTTACGACCGATTACTCGGTAATGGACGGGTTGTGCTTTTTTAGATTGACATCATGTTCAGTCTAAAAAAGCTGACGCTGGTAGTTGCAGATAGCTGTTAATCTTTCGTGGCATCGGTGACTGACTAGACGCCAGCTACGACTGGTTGACCTGTCGTCTGTTCATCATTGCAACGCAAATGTGCACTCGTTATAAATAATTGTTACTTTTAGCATACAAGTAAGCGCTTACTAATGCGAACATTAGCACTTATCTCGCTAGATTAATAAGGTCGCTTTACAGCAACGACTTTAAGCTACACTCGGCGTATACTAGAAGTAATGATTGGTGAGGGAGTGACGAGTAGTGTTACATCGAATTGCAGTTTTGGCAGATATTCACGGAAATTTGACGGCGTTACAGGCGGTGCTAGCGGATGCCCGGCAACAGAATGCCACGGATTATTGGTTTTTGGGCGATTTATTCTTGCCCGGCCCGGGAGCCCAACAGCTTTATCAAACGTTAGCGGACGTTAAGCCTTCCGTCTGGCTTCAAGGTAACTGGGAACAAGGGATTAACGCGATTATGACGGGCACCGGGCGTTTAGAAGAACCGTCCACGATTTATTTTGCGCGGTTGACGGAATACCTAGTCACCCATTTACAGTCGGCACAGTATGAAGAATTGATTCAGCGTCCGATTGCGACCCAATTGACGCTGAACGGTTTGACGTTCCAATTAGCCCATAATCAGCCAGAACGTTCGACCGGCCACGACCTCTATCCAGCTGGTGAACAGACTAGTTTTGATCATTTAGCAGGTACCGCGGACGTCGCCGTTTATGGGCATACGCACCAACAGGTGATGCGTGTGAGTCAACAGGGGCAATTGATCATCAATCCGGGCGCCACTGGACAACCATATAGCCCGTACGCGAAATTCATGGCGGATCAGCGGGCAAACTATGCGCTGTTGACTGTCACGGATGCGGGACAAATCAGTGTGGAATTTCGCAAAGTGACTTATGATATTGAACAGGAGTTGGCGCTGGCACGGAAACAAGACTTACCATACTTGAAATTGTATGAACATCTGCGACACACTGGCTATACGAGCACGCATGATGAGAAATTACTGAAGCGACTGAACAACGAGTACGGCTATCAAGCAGTCGTTCAAAAGTTTTTTGGCCCCCAGCGTGACAATCAGTAGCGAGCGTCTTCGTTAACTTCTATAATAGAAGTGACAGTTGTGACAAAACGAGGAGGAATTTCATGAATTTTGCACCATCCGAGTGGTTTGGATTTAATCGCCGCGTCAAACACGATATGACGTTCACGAAAACGATCAATGGTGAGACGAGTACCAAAAAAGTATACGCCCGGTTTAATGTGTGGGCCTTATTGTTCACTTGGTTCTATGCGTTGTTCAGTATTCGTTGTCGGACGCCGTTTATCGCGCTGAAAACGGCCGTGCCGTTCTTAGGAATGGTCTTACTAAACATGGTTGTTCAGTTATTTTTCACTGAACAAATCGCATTATCAATTAATTTACTAGGTGATATTTGGTATGGGTTTATGTTTGAAACCTGGTTCCGCAACCAATTGATCGCTAATGGTTACCAAGAAGTGGCCCAACAATAACCTGATTTAGGACGGCCTGATGATTAGACAGACCTGCCGACTGATAAAATGACAAAAATCGTTTCAAGAATCCTGACTGAATTCTTGAAACGATTTTTATTTGACTGGAAAGGTCTCATGAGTGATACCGCTCGATTGACCACTGATGATTCGGGTTTAAGCGGTATCTACACACAAATAATATCGTTTCTTTACAAACCTCTGTCTAAACACTTTACATTAGTTAACTATGCTTAATATTGCAGTTAGTTTTACTATAAAAAATGTGGAGTGATAGTTTAGTAATGAAGCCGCGTGTTTTAACGACCTTATTCGTATGTACTGCAATTTTAACGACCACGGTGAGTCCAGCGATTGCCGCTGTGACCCCCGTGGATACGCCAAGTGAGCAAGTCGCTGTTCCGGCTGTGAACGTGACGGTGCCAACCCCGATCGTCGATTTAGGGGTACAAAATCGGCAGCTGGTAGACCATGCTGGTAAGACGCAATGGCAACTGGTGGGTCAACCGTCAGTGACCAAGACGCCAGAGTTTGATGATCAAGTCCTGAATTTTGATGGCAAATCCGCGTTTTACACCACTTTCACGGATGAGCAATTCCGACAAATTCAAGGCGGTATGGCAATTGAAGCCTATTTCAAATATGACCCAGCCGCAGATGCTGGTCACGAACACGAGATTTTCTCGAGCCAACAGGGTGGTGGCCTGGGCTTGGGCGTTCAAAATGATCAAGTTGTTTTCTATGCCCATGATGGTGCTGGTTACAAAACGCCAAAAGGTACGCTGCATAAGGGCCAGTGGGTGCATGCGGTCGGTGTGATCGATAAAAATAAGACGGCGAGTCTGTATCTTGATGGCAAATTGGTGCAACAAGTGGCCATGCCGGGGGATTTGAAGCTGGCCCAGAATACCAAGGATTTCGTCTTAGGTGGCGATGCCGCACCTGGCTCGCACGTCCAGTCGATGATGACGGGACAAATCAAGCAAGCCCGGTTGTATGACCAAGTGCTGACTCTTGAACAAGTTAGTCAATTGAACGATAAAGCGCAACAGGGCAAGCATATAGTGGCGCCGGTTGAGCAGTCAGTAGCGACGCGTTTGGTAGGAGCGAAGCGGATTGCAGCTGGCCACACTTATGGGCTTAATGTACACGCCCGGCAATTAAAGGCCACACCAGCTCAACCGCTAACCATCGATGTGGTCTACGATGCCAACAAATTTGATTATGTCGGTGCTGAACGACTATTACAAGGCAATCAGACACAGGTGCAACTCGTTCAACCGGGACGGGTCCGCGTGACAACGACCGCTAATTTGTCGACGGCTGATTTTAAGAAGTATGCCCAGACCCGACTGGCACACCTCAATTTAAAGGCCAAAATTGCGGGTGAGACGCAAATTAAATTGGAACAAACCACCAAAAACACAACGGTTCAATTAGGAGCTGCTCAGCCCGTTGAAATTCAAGGGAAATACGCCCTCGATTACAATGGTGACGGTATTATTGGGGTCGGAGACGTGGCTTTAGCGTCCGCAACTGACCAAGTCGCTGCCGCCAAACAGGCTGAAATCAAACCGTATAAACACGTGGTCGTTTTGACGACGGATGGTGGTGGTAACCCCTGGGATCCAAAGGGGATGTACTACGCCCAAGGGACTAAAACCCCAGCATGGACGACGGACCCAGTTATTATGAAGAAGCGCCGCAACACGTACACGATGGATTTATTCAACAAACAATTTGCGATGAGTACCTCTGCGCGGGCGGTTTCGCCAGCGATTTCAGCTCAGAACTACATTTCCATGTTGCACGGACGGCCATGGGACACGTTACCTAAGGAATACCAAGGGACTAACGGTTCAATGGGACAAGAATACTTTGCTGACTTTGATAAGCCACAAGCGTTGTTCCCATCTGTCTTCAAAATGCTTCAAGCAGAGAACCCAACCCGTGGTGCCGCAGCCTTTTCAGAGTGGGGCCCAATCGTGAACAGTATTGTTGAGCCGGATGCAGCCGTGATGACTAAGCAGTCAGCTTCGTTGAAATCATTTGACGATGTTGCCAACTACATCGGTTCATCTGAGTTTAAGAACACCGGCCTGGTGTACATGCAAAGTGATTACATGGATGGTCAGGGCCATAGTCGTGGCTGGTATAACGATAATTATTGGGATAAGTATGCGCAATATGACGGCTTATTTAAGCGCGTTATGGACAAACTGGAAGCAACTGGCCACATCCATGATACGTTAGTGATTGCTAACGCGGACCACGGTGGCGCCGGGACTAACCATGGCGGCTGGGATGAATACAACCGTAGTATTTTCATGGCCCTCGGTGGGGAAACGGTGGATAGCGGTCGCCGGCTACATGGCGGTAGCAACGCGGATGTGAGTGCGTTGATTTTAAATGCCTTACAAGTGCCACAAGCCCCGCAAATGTTTGACAGCCAGGTCTTTGACACGTCAGCCTTCCTCAAGCAAACGGAGCTGACTAAAAAACACCGCGCGGTTGAAACACTGAAGTTAAGTCGCAACGACCACGAAGCACAAGTGCAAGTGACGAATGCTCAGAAGCGGCAACTCACTGCGTTTGATTTGCAATTCGACCTCGCTGGCCGTGACGTTGCGGATATTCAGGTCCCAACGGGTGTCAAAATTTTACGCCGAATGGTGGCTAACGGCCAATTACGTTTGACCGTCAGTGCGAGTCAACCCGTGACGAATCTGGTGACAATCAAATTGGCGCCAAGCAAGGCCAAAGCAGCTAAGACGATCATGTTAAGCCAAGCGATGGCGGCAACTGCCGATGGAACAGAAGTCTTGGTCGACCTTGACAACGATAATCCGTTAACGACGCCGGTTAAACCAGATGAAAACGGGGCAAATACCACTAAACCTAACGGCAACGGTAGTACTGCAGTTAAGCCGGATGAGAATGGATCAAGTAGTGTGAAACCTGATGGTAACGGCAATACTGCAGTTAAACCGGACGGAAATGAGTCAAGTACAGACAAACCAGAGGGCAACGGGAGTACTGTAGTTAAACCGGACGGAAATGAGTCAAGTACAGACAAACCAGAGGGCAACGGGAATATTGTAGTTAAGCCGGATGAAAATAGTTCAGGCACCACTAAACCGGATGGCAACGGTAATGTTGCAGGTAAGCCGGACGAAAATGGTTCAAGTGCCACGAAGCCCGGTAACAACGGTAATACCGATGTTAAGCCAGGTGGTCACGATTCAAGTACCACTAAACCAGGTGGCAACGATAATACTGCAGTTAAACCGGACGAAAATGGTTCAAGTACCACTAAACCAGATGTTAAGCCAGGTGGTCACGATTCAAGTATCACTAAACCAGGTGGTAGCGGCAATGCGAAGCCAAATGGCCATGGTTCAAATACCGAAAAACCAAATGGCAACGGCAATACCAATGTTAAGCCAGATGACAACAAGTCAAATGCCGCTAAACCCGATGGTAACGCCAATACGCCGGCTAAACCTGGCAAAGGTGGAGATGGCACGTCAGCGGTCAGCACCAATGGGACGACCTTACCGGAAACGAATACTGCGGCTAACGCAGCGCATTCGACCACGAAGCCCCATCACGGCAGCTGGTTACCACAAACCGGTGAAGCAATTCAACGGTGGTTGGCGGTTGCAGGTAGTCTCTTACTGATGATTACCGGTGGCTTAGCCGTTTGGTGGCGGAAACGGCATGCCTAGCGTGGATTAATGATGCCACAGTGATTTAAATAGGGCCATGTCAACAAGGGCAGTTCTGAAAAACGAGGATTCGTTTCAGGACTGCCCTTTTGTCCACAGGCTACGATGGTAGACGGACTGAACGTCTGGTTGCTAGCTATCGGAACGGAGTCTGTGACTGACTAGGTGAAATAGCACTCGCCTAACTTGTCAATGGTGCGGATGCGTTTTGAATTATAAAAATTGTTAGTATTTTAGTTAGATTTTGTTGCAACAGACTAACTAACGTGCTATGCTAAGTTCCAATTAAATTGACGCATTAGGGTGTTGCCGGAGCCCAATCTCTGGTAAACTTAATGACCAATAGTCACAGTTTAAGCCTTGTTACATTGCAAGGCTGTTGGCACACATGACAGTGAAGTAAGGTAGGGTGAATTAGCGTGAGTTACTTAGAATTAAAGGATATTCACAAAGCCTATTATTTAGGTAAACAAGCCTTCCCAGTTTTGAATGGGATTAATTTAACTTTTGAACGTGGCGAGTTCGTGGCGATTTTAGGTGAATCCGGTGGTGGGAAGTCGACGCTGATGAACATCATCGGTGGGTTGGACCGGCAATTTGAAGGCCAAGTCTTGCTTCAAGGGACCGCGTTGGATCATCACCAAGAAAAACAAATGGACCAGTATCGTCGAGAAACTATCGGCTATATTTATCAATCCTATAACTTGATCAATCACTTATCAGTCCTAGATAACGTTTTGATCTCATTGGATATGACCAAGCTCAATCGTTCTGCGCGCGAACAACGGGCCAAGGAATTGTTAGCAAAGGTCGGATTGACTGATCAAATCAAAAAGTATCCGAACCAATTGTCTGGTGGGCAGAAGCAACGGGTCGCAATTGCCCGAGCGCTCGCTAGTGACCCGCAAATTATTATTGCGGATGAACCGACTGGGGCGCTGGATTCTGAAAATACGGCTGATGTGTTGAAACTGTTGGATCAAATTGCAGAAGAGGGCCGGTTAGTGATTTGTGTGACCCACTCTGAGGATGTCGCCAACGCCGGAACACGCATCGTTCGATTAGCGGATGGCCAGATTACATCGGATGACCGGATTAAGGCCGCCTATCCGGTTGATGAAAATCGGCAACAAATTCCCGCGCGCAAGCTGCCATGGTACGTGCCAATGAGTACGGCGTTTAAACACTTGCGCTACACTTGGACTTGGAACCTGATTATTATTATTGGGACGGCCATTGGGCTATTTGCGGTGACGCTATTCAACGGCCTAGGCAACGGGTTAAAAGGCTATATCAACCAAGAAATCAATGATATGGTCAATCCGCGGGTCGTGACGGTCAGTCGGTATCAGAAGACGAGCCAAAATCAACGGGGTGGCGGTGCCCAAGCCAATAATCAGCAGGCCGCCGCAATGGGTGTCAGTTCAACGACGACTAGTCAACCGACCTTTAGCAACACACAATTGGCACAGCTGAAGAAAGTTAAACACGTTCAGACAGTTCAACCGATTGTTAGTGCAAGCAACGCGACGCTATCCATTGGGTCAAAAGACTATACGGCATCGACACTGACAACTTGGACGGCTTCCAACCGGAAATCCATTATTAAAGCGGGGCATACGGCTGGCAAAAATGAAATTGTCGTTGATAAGGACACCGTTGCCAAAAAGTGGTCGTCTAAGAATTGGAAGGACTTAGTTGGTAAGAAAGTTACCGTCTCCTTCCAGACGACCAATACCAGCGGTAAATCGGTAACGGTTAAGCAGCAATTAACCGTTGCCGGAATTACTGAAAGCACGACTGGTGGTGCGGTCAATGCGGTTTCGTACACCACCATGAAGGCGATGCGTTCATCGAAAGATTTGAGCACGAAACCGACTTCTGTCGCGGTTAAAGTTGATTCCCGGAATCACAATGACGCGGTCACGAAGCAAATCAACAAGCTCAAAATTGACGGCAAGCGGACTTATCGGGCAACGAGTATTGCCAGCATGCTAGACACCGTCAACACGTACGTCAACTTAGCGACGACTATTTTGGCTGCGATTGCGGGTATTTCACTACTCGTTTCAGCGTTGATGATTATCGTGACGATGTTCATGTCCGTTAGTGCTCGTAAAAAGGAAATTGGAATTTTGCGTGCACTCGGTGAAAGTCGGGGCGATATTCGCCGCTTGTTCACGAGTGAATCGCTCATTATCGGGGTCATCAGTGCGCTACTTGCCACGGGGATTGCCTATGGTGTCGGGGCTGCGCTGAATAAAGTCCTCTACCAAATCGCCAGTTACAATATGATAGAAATTCATCTCGGTAATGTTGTTTCGACCTTTATCATTGCCTTGGTAATCGCGCTATTAGCGGCAATTCTACCAGCATGGCGGGCTGCTCGCTTGAATCCAATTGATGCGTTAGCCGCAGATTAGTACTTAACGCTGACTGGGCAAGAACGTGACAAGCTTGGTGGCGATATGAAACGATGCTAACGTGTCAGGACGTATGATTGCTGGGATGAGCTGTCAACCCAGCCAAGTTTCCAAGATGCACCTTGATTAGCTCATTATTTGAAGATAACTATCGAAATCAATATTGATCTGCTATTCAGCAGTCAACCAGAAGACGTCCGCCATTGCGGGCTAAGCACCTGCTTAGTCCCATTGGTGGACGTTTTTGCGTGGCGCGGGTATCTGATTGTGGACTGACTAGTAACGATTTACTTTTCAGTTGGGTGCAGCTTTTGCTTTACATATGTCGAATTTGACATATAATAAAGTCAACGATAAAAGAGTGGGTGATGGGATGCACTATGGGATTTTAGCGCTAACCTTTTTGAGCGTTAATTTGGACTTCTTCTTTATGTTGGTGTTCTTACTCAAAAAGTACCGGTTATCGCAGGTGATTTGGGGTTATTTCCTGGGAAATATGATTTTACTGACAGCGAGCTTCTTTATCGGTCGGACGTTAACCTTGTTCTTGCCGGAATGGCTGCTCGGTGTTTTGGGGATTTTGCCAATTTGGCTGGCGTTTCATGACGATGATGACGAGCAAGCGGACCGTGCTGGTCGATCACCAGTGTTGAACGTACTGGTGACGTATTTGGCCGTGTGTGCGAGCTGTAATTTATCGATTTTCTTGCCAGTCCTCGTTGGCGAAAGCATGGCACATTTCTTGATGACGTTAGTGTTTATTGGGGTGCTGACTGTGCTGGTAGTGGTTATTATCAAACAAGTGGCGGCATTGCCAGTCGTCCAGCGGGTGATCACTGCCCACGGTGAACGTTTGATGAAGATTTGTTATGTGTTGATCGGCTGCTACGTCTTCTGGGATAGTGGCCTGATCAGTCACTTATTGGCACTCTGGTAACGACTGGGAACGGAGGCCCACGGATGGAAGTTAGCAATCAACTATTAGCCGAAGCAGCTAAAATCTATAAGGTACTCGGCAATGTGAATCGGATCAAAATACTGCGATTTTTAGAACAGCACGAAGCGGATGTGACGGCCATCGTGAGTCACGTGCAACTGCCGCAACCGCAAGTTTCTCACCAATTAGCGATTTTATTTCAGTATCAATTGGTGTCTAAGACCAAGCGCGGTAAGCATGTTTACTATTGTTTAGATGACCCCCATATTTTAGAAATGGTGGATGCCATGATTGGGCACGTGGCGCATGAAATCAAGCATGAGCCCCATCACGATTAGCGGAGGATAATGTGAATTTTAAGTTAACGAAACGACAACTGATTGTCGGTGCGGCGCTACTAGCACTGCTGCTGATTGGGCTATTGGTCTATCGCTATCACGGCACCTGGGAACTCGTTCAACACCGGGTCTTCAACCAAGAAGCGCTAGTCACACAAGTGCGGCGACATCGCGCCGTGGATATTGGGTTGGTGGTGCCCTTATTGATTTGTTTTTCAATTATTCCGGGCGCACCCGTTGCGACGATCAGTGTCGTCGCTGGGATTTGTTTTGGCAAAGGGCTCGGTGCTGTCCTGAATATTGTCGGCATTACACTGGGCAACTTGATTGCACAACGGTTCTTTGGACGGGTGACCGCCCATCGGACGCAAAAATCGTCAAAACTTGTGACCGCAATCGGTAATATGCGGCATCCGTTACTCGGTGTCATTATTGGGTACACCGTCCCGTTTATTCCGACCTCGTTGGTGAGCTTGGCCGCTGTTGAAACGGCGGTGACACGACGACAATTAGCGTGGGCAACGTTAGTAGGGAGTATGCCAACTGCCATTATTTATGCCTGGGGTGGCGATGAATTAATCAAGGCGCATTTTAAAAATGCCGCGTTCATGATTGGCGTTGTCGTTTTATTAGTAGGCTTATTGTGGCTGATTCACCATGACCGCCGGCGCGCACCAGTGTCGGATGAAGAGGTATAGTTAAGTCTCGGCGTTCGGCAGCAATCACTACTGACTAGTAAAACCGTCAACTGCAGGTGATGAGCCGTTTTGCCAGCTACAACGGCCAAGCAATAGTACAATCAAATCGATGCAAATAAGCGTTTCAAGAATGGTAAGTTCATTCCTGAAACGCTTATTTGCGTGCTAATGACAATTGTTATGAGGCAACTGGTTGTGATGGTTTGAGTTGACTCATTTGTTGTGGTGTTAGTTGAATCGTTTTGAGGGGCTCGAAGTGTTCAGAGAGTTCTGAACTAGGGTCTGCTTGAAAAATGTCGACGGTCGCGTCCGCTAAGTTCAGCCGATAAACGCGCCGGTCGTGCGGACTGTCAACAAAGATGGTGGTAGAAGTGAAGGGCCGCCAAGTAAATTGGGTTGCTGGTAATAGATGCAATTGTTCTAAATCGTCGTAGGTCTCGTTAGGTGTCATGATCAAATACCCCCTTCAACATCTATTATAGTGGGTTAAGGTGAATAGTCAAATAAAGTTATGCCATCCTAAAAATAAATCTGTAAAATAAAAGCGGCGTCTCACAGATGCGAGTCGCCGCTTTATCAGCAAAAAATGCTGTGTTTTTAATCTGATTCAAGAACTGATTCAATGTTTTGAATTGGTAACACTGGTTTGATTAACGAATGACCAGCACTGAAACGGGGGCGTACTTCGCCATGTAAGCAGCTTGGCTCCCAAAGTGCTTTGCAATGCCTTTCTTCGCTAATGAACCGATGATGAGTAAATCTGGTTGAACGTGTGGAATGACTTCCTTAACGATCGTCTCGCCAGGTTCACCTTCCGCAATCATTGAGCGAACCTTGGTCACACCAGCTTCTTGAGCTTGTTGCTGGTATTTTAAGATGTGTTGTTCCAACTCTTTGTGTTCACCATGCACATAATCTTTGCTTAAGGCTTGGTAGACGTTCATGTCGTCGTTTTCTAGAATCGAAATGATGACCAGTTCAGCATCGTCTTGTTTTGCCTGATGAATCGCATAGTCGAAGGCGAGTAGGGCGTCAGCCGAATCATCGACACCGACTAAGATTCGTTTGAATTTGGTTGCCATTATTTGTCAGCCTCCTTAGCCGCTGCGGCGAGTTGTTGTGCGACGTAACGCTTGTTGCCACGTTGTAAGTCGAAAATCGTCCATGCCAGTAGCGCTAAGATGGCCACGATTAAGATGTAAGCCAAAATCTTAGAGAAGGTTTGTTCGCCGGCGGATGGATTGTCACCGAAGAAGCCCAGAATTGAATCTGGTAATCCTAATAGGTTCAAGAAGGTTAAACCAATCACTGATAACCAGCCGAATCCTTTGATCCAGAGCGAGTTTTTGAAGCGTTTGCCCATTTCAGCCGCACTGTCGGTCATCATGAGTAGTGGCAGCATTGAGAATGGTAAGGCAAAGGCCAGGAACACTTGCGAATTATTCATCAGATTATTCAGCGCGGTATGTTCATCAATCGCACTCTTGCCACTGGTCAACAGCACGCAAATCAGCACTGGAATCACAGAGATCAACCGGGTGACTAACCGCCGTAACCAGAGTGGCATCCGCATGTGAACGAAACCTTCCATAATCACTTGCCCAGTCAACGTCCCAGTAATCGTGGAGTTTTGACCAGAAGCGAGTAACGCAATCGCGAATAAGGCTGATAAGGCACCAGACTTAGCAACACTGATCAAAATCCCATTGCTGAGCATTGAGGTGTTTGAGAGTGCTTCGTAAAGGCCGAAGAATGAAGGATCCTTAACGGCACCGCTCTTGAACACGGCAACCCCCATGATTAGTAGGAGTGAGTTAACGATGAACGCGAAGGATAATTGAATGTTAGAATCCCAAGCAGCAAACTTAACCGTACGAGCAACATCTTCTTCATCATTGTGATCAATCTTCCGTGTTTGTGAAATAGCAGAGTGCAAGTACAGGTTATGTGGCATAACGGTCGCCCCAATAATTCCCAGGGCACCAGATAGTGGCGTCATCCCGTTAACCGTCCGGCCAGTCGAGAAGGTGTCAGCAGTTGGAACCAAGCCCTTGATGACACCGCCCCAGTCTGGGTTGGACAAAGCGACTTGATAAACGAAAACGAATAAGATGACGAGAATCAAGCAAACCACGATGGCTTCGATCTTTCGGAAACCGATTTTGGTCAATAATAGCAAAACTAAAACGTCTAAGACGGTAATAAATACCGCGATAACTAATGGAATATTGAATAATAAATACAGGGCAATAGCAGCACCGATAACTTCCGCAATATCAGTTGCCATAATCGCTAATTCAGTTAAGATCCACAAAACGATTCCGAGTGACCGACTCGTCCGGGCACGAATAGCTTGGGCTAGGTCCATCTGACTCACGATACCAAGTTTAGCTGCCATGTATTGAAGTAACATCGCAATCAAACTTGAAATCAAGATGACAGACATCAACATGTATTGGTAGTTTTGACCACCAGTGATTGAAGTGGACCAATTACCGGGATCCATATAACCAACTGCGACTAAGGCACCAGGACCAGAGTAGGCAAACAAGGTTTTCCAGAAACTCAGATTCTTAGGAACCTCGATTGTCCCGTTGATTTCCTCTAGTGAGGGCCCGTTCGCATATTCAATCAGTTTATGCTTCCGGTTTGGGGTGTTCGTCTTTTCGCTCAATTAAAAGACCACCTTTCTATTTGTATAAATCTTTGAGCCGTTGTCATTGTACAATAAATAAAAGTAATTGGAAATACTTTTTTAGGTATGCCTACAAAAATATCAAACAGGTTTAATTCGAATGGCAACAAGTGTTAACTATTATTTTAATGACATCAAATGTTGACTGATTGGTAATGAAAACGGTTCACAATTTAGCCTCGATTTAGCACCATATTCGGCCACAGAAAAATTTTGCCAGGAGATGATATTGAAAAATCCGCTATAGAAACGCTATGGTCCGTTTGTTAAGTGGCAATTCACCGCTTCAAGTTGGGCAGTTACGATTGATGTCGATTTAAATGTGACTGGTCATAAAGCCTGGTCTTATCAGGATGCCAAGAAGCTTAGCTTGCCTTTTGATAGGCGGCTGGTACGATATCAACATGGGAGGTACGGGGATGAGCCTTGGCGAGAACTTTAAGTATGTTCGGCAACAGAAACACTTAACGCAAGCAGCGATTGCTGAAGAATTACACGTGGCACGACAGACGATTTCCAGCTGGGAAAATGGCCGTTCGTATCCGGATATTGGCATGTTAGTTCAGATTAGTACGGTCTACGAGTTGTCACTTGATTATTTATTGAAAGAAGATTTGCGTATGTTACAACATTATGAAGTGCAAACGACCACGAGTCGGCGGCAACAAAAACTGTTGTCAGTGGGGTATGGCATTAATTTAGGATTGTTGGTTATGAGTTACTGTTTACATTTTTTACAAATCGATAGTTCATTTAGCGAGCTAACCTCAGTCGCTCTGATCGTCATGACCTTCACGTTATTACTGAAATATCCGCACTTTGATGAGTGGGCGGTGACCAAGCGCGAAGGGTGGACCTTGTTTGGGGTAATTATGATGTTATTTACATTGAATCTTGCGCTGGAATGGCCAGATATCGCCACGGCACTACCATCGGCCAGTACTGTCGCACACACGCCATCAGCGGCCCTGGCTGGAGAGGCTAGTGGCCTTTTGTTTAGCGTAGTATGGCACCAATTTGTATGGACGATGGCGGCCTTGATGGCGATTGAAATGCCGTTTCAGCGTCTAAAGCGTGCGTGATATATAAAACAGCCTGACATCCGGGTAGGGGATGTTAGGCTGTTTTTAACTTGGACTGCTAGTCAAAACGACAGTTGGTGTGGTGTCGAAATTGACAAGTCACTGATAGCTGACATTTAGGTGAACGTTGTTTGATCGCTTAGTTACGGTGACGCATACGAGTTCTAAAGACCGCTTGACGGACGGCGGGGGAACGGTGCGCGAGCCAAAGTGTGTATGCTAAGCTGGTTGCACCGGTCAACGCCCATAGTGTCCAACTCGTGTGGCGACCGCTTTCAGAAAAACGATAAATCGATCTGAGGTCTGCGAAGACTTCTTTCAAGAATTCATTATTGACGGTTGCCCATGAGAGTTCCTCGTGGAGATAGGCCCATTCGATCACTAACTGCGCCCCCAATGTCAATAACCAGCCGATCAGGTAGGGCCGACCACCTTGTGCACTGACGGTCGTGGATTGATTCGTGGGCGGCTGACCAGTGCCGGTCTTTTGCTGTGGGTCAATTTTCACAACAGTTGTCGATTGTTCGTCATCTGAATGATGCGGGACAGCCGGCTCAATTTTCAATTGCGTGTGACTGGCTTGAAAATAACCGACGACTGTTGCAAATACCAGAATGCCAGCCAGCATCAGGCCGTTGGTGATTGACCACGTGAACGTCCGCAAAAATTGAAATAACATGATGATAGGGATAATCCAATAGTTCAACCGCGTGATTCGACTGAATTCGAACTGTTCATGAATGAAATGATAAATGATAAAAATAATCAGTAATGCAAGCATCGTTACGCTCCTTACATTTAGTTTCAGCTAACGATGAGAAAAGTATGTGTCCTTTCTGGCGGATTGCCCGATATTGCGGGATAATTATCTTGATAGAATCAGATAGTTGGCATCGCCAATAGTTAACTGCTGTGCTAAGATTAAGATGTGTTGAATTTTACTCATTGAATGATAATGATGCAACTTAAAACAAATTATTTCATGATAATGGGGTTTGAGTCAAGAAAGCCAGGTGTGATAATCATGAGTAAATCGAATCAGAACGAGGAAACGGTGACGGATATCCTAGAACCGGCGGCAGAGTTGGACAAGCAAATTCTATCGCCCGTGAAAGAGACGCGTAATCAAGCGATTCGCTATATTTTGTGGGGATTAATTAGTGTGGCCGTTAATTTTGCCACTTTCTATACGACCTACCATTTAATTGGTTTGGAATACCAAGTCGCTAACGTGATTTCTTGGGTGATTGCCGTGCAAGTCGCCTTTTGGGTCGACCGGCTGAAGGTGTTCGATCACCATTCTAAGTATGTCTTTCGTGAAATGGGCAAGTTTTATGCCACGCGGATCGTGACTTACTTGATTGAAGCCGCAATCTTATGGTTGCTGATGTCCGTCATTGGTAGCTCAGCAGTTCTTGCTAAAATCCTCGGTCAAGCTGGGGCGATTATCGGGAATTTCTTATTCTCGAAATTATATGTTTTTCGAAATAAATAGCAGTCTAGAGGTCGCGAAGCACAACTTCGGGCCTTTTTTATTACCGCTCGCTCAAGGCGCATTAGCGTTAGTCGGTTTTTTAGCCGGCTCCGCAAGTTGGACTAAGCCGTGCATGGCTGACGAACAGCAAGCTAACTAACCGATACGTCAAAACGCCGGTCCGTCAAGGGGTAAACGAATACCTTGGCTTGCCCAACTAATGAGGAAAGCGGATTAAGATTACAACTAGATTGCGGTATTCCTAAATATTCTTAATGATTCACTAAAACCTATGTCTAAGGGTGGCGACATGTGGTTTAATTAAGCAATAAATGTCCCCGTCCCATTTTAGAATATTAAGAGGAGCGCACACAATGCTAAAAAATCTGATTCGTGGGTTGAAAGCACTTTGTTTGATTGGACTGGTCATTTTTGGCTGGCGCCACTACGATACGTTGGCGCCCCGTGCCGTTGCCCTATATCAGACTAGTCAGAAGAACTTGGCAGCAGCCTTATCTGGGGACTTATCAAGCCATCTGTTAGATGCGGATGAGACCAGTGAGACGGCTGACTCGACAACGACTCAGTCATCAGGCGACAGCACAAATAACTCGTCAGCAAATAGCGCGACGAGTACGAGCAGTGCTAGTGGATCCAGTTCAGTGACGGCTTCGTCATCGACCAGTACCACTGACGCGACGCCAATCGAATCTATCGTGCAGAACACGACCCTGAAAAAGACTTATTACTACACATTCTCAAGTAACTTACCGAAAGCGGCTCGCCAAGTCTTTGAAGAAGCGGTCGCAACTTATAACCAGACCGGACTTGTTCACTTAGTTGCGGGCAAAGCGAGTGGCACTCAGAATTCCGTCACTTTCTCGATGTACCACAAGAAGATGTCAGCCGGTTCTACCAGTGTTGAACTCGGCCATGGGGGACCAGACATCACCAAACAGATTAGTTGGCGCGGTACTCAGTATTGGAATAATGCGACAGCCAGTCTGAACGGCTCATACTCGTCAGCGTTCAGTAAGTCCGTTGCGGTCCATGAACTTGGACACGCACTGGGATTAGATCACAGTACGTCCAAAGAATCGGTGATGTATCCAATCTCGCAAGGCAAGAGCAGTTTATCGTCAGCTGATATTGCGGCGCTACGAACAATTTATCAAAAGAATGCTTAAGAAAAAAAGTCAGACAAAATTTAACCATTTTTAAAACGATGACCTATAATTGAGGTGTACCGAAAATTAGAAAGGAAGTTGTTTTAGTATGGCTGCAGCAGTTGAAATGAACAGTATGTTAGACGAACGGATGACGGACGTGTTTGATTGGAGCGATTCCAAGTTACCTGTACGGGATGCGATCTGGAATCACTTTATGGACGCGGACAGTCATGATACTGACAAGACGGCTGACGAAGTAGCGCCTTATATGAGTATGGACGAAGCTAAGCTCAAGAGCGAAGTTGAAAAACTCCTAAAGGCTTAACTAAAATAACGACCATGGTGGCCTAATTTTTGAAGGGAACGGGTGACGTAACTGTCAGTCGTTCTTTTTTTTGGCATTTTTTTGGTGTCCGAGAAACCCCGTCAGTTCCGGGATGCTTTTTAATTAATATAAAAATAATTAAAAAATCCGCTTGACTTATCACCGAAAATTAATTAACCTAAGAAACATCAACTAACAAAAAACTTTTTGAAAGCGAGGTGCGTCAACAATGAAAATTCAATCTAACCTAACCAATTTGTTGACGACCTTTGCTGTTCAAAACTTAGCCTTATTATTAACGAAGAAGGACCCGGTCACTTGACCTTGAGCTAAAACTCAAAATTCAAGTGAACTGAGCCCTTCTTTCCCATTGTGGTAATGAGGCTCAGTTCCATGAAAAGGCCTCATTCACTACGGTGGATGAGGCCTTTTTGTGACATAAGGAGGATTAGAGTTTCAACTGGTTTCAATCAAAAAAAGAAAGTGGGAATTGAAAATGAAAACATGGGAAAAACGAACGATGCAGATTGCGGCAGTTGGTGCGATGGCAATGACGTTGGCAGGTTGTGCAACCGCCAAGTCGAATTCCAGTCAAGGAAATAATCCAGGTAAGACGATCAAGATCGGGGTCAACATGGAATTATCAGGCTCTGCTGCCGGTTATGGTGAACAACAGAAGCAAGGGATTCAGCTGGCCGTCAAACAAATCAATAAGCAAGGTGGTATTAAGGTCGGCGGGACCAAGAAGAAGATCCAACTGGTCATTCGCGACAATAAGACTTCGAACACCACGGCGGCATCAGTGGCTGCGCAATTGGTCAATAACGATAAGGTCGTGGCCGTCGTTGGACCAGCTACAACGAGCGCTGGGACCGCAGCCATTCCAAATATGACTAAGGCGGCCGTGCCATCCGTGAGTCCATCAGCGACCGACCCCGACTACACGTTGCAAAAGAGTGGCAAGGTTCAAAAGTACATATTCCGGGCTTGCTATCAGAATAATTTCCAAGGCTCCACTGCCGCTAACTTCGTGACCAAGCAGTTGAAGGCCAAACGCGTCGCAATTTTGACCGATAACTCCAGTGACTACGGGACGGGGCTAACCAAAGCGTTCAAGAAGCAATACAGCGGTACGGTTGTCAGCAGCCAGACCTTCCAGGAAGGTGATAAGGACTTCAACGCCGTTTTGACTTCTTTGAAACATAAAAAGATCGATGCGATTTATGCGCCTGGCTATTATTCCGAAATTGGGCTAATTGTTAAACAAGCACGCCAAGCGGGTATCAAAGTTCCAATCGTCGGTAGTGACGGGATGGCGGATGCGAAGTTGGCCCAAATCGCGGGTAAGTCGAACGCCACCAACGTTTATTACACGACGCCGTTCTCAACTAAGGCGAGTGCAACGAACAAGGTCGCTTCGAAATTCATGAGCGCCTACAAAGCCAAGTATGGTAGCACGGCACCAACCTTCTCCGCGTTGGCTTACGATTCAGTTTACATGATCAAGTCCGCAATCGAAAAAGAAGGTTCAGCGAACTCCGTCAAAATCGCGGATGGTTTGGCCAAACTCAAGAACTTTAAGGGCGTGACTGGGACGACCACGATCGACAAGCAACATAATCCTGAAAAGACGATTTCAATTGAACAGTTGACGAACGGCACGGTCAGCAAGGTTTATAACGTCAAATAGCTTAAGTAAGCGCATGGGGGAACACATATGCAGACATTTGGACAACAACTCATTAACGGCTTATCGCTTGGCAGCATCTATGCACTGCTAGCGTTGGGCTACACGATGGTCTATGGCATTATCAAATTAATTAACTTCGCGCATGGCGATATTTATATGTTGGGCGCCTTTTGGGGCTATTACAGCCTCAGATCACTACACTTTAATTTCTTAGAAGCACTCTGTTCGGCAATGATTATCTGTGCGGTGAGTGGTGTCATCATTGAGTATTTCGCTTATCGGCCACTCCGGCATTCGCCGCGAATCACCGCTTTGATTACGGCGATTGGGGTCTCATTCTTACTTGAAAATGGCATGTCCTATTTCGTGGGTGCGAGCGCGCGGTCGTTCCCCCAAGCCATCAACGTGGTGACTTATCACTGGGGTGGGCTACGCGTTTCTAACGTGCAGTTATTGATTCTAGGAACCGCCTGCTTACTGATGGTTTTGCTCGAGTTAATTATCAAACGTACCAAGATGGGCAAAGCAATGCGGGCCGTATCGGTCGATCCAGAAGCGGCTCAGTTGGTCGGAATTGACTTGAACCACACGATTTCGTTTACGTTCGCCCTCGGGTCAGCGATGGCCGGTGCGGCGGGCGTGTTGATTGGCCTGTACTACAACTCGATTGACCCGTTGATGGGTATGACGCCCGGTATCAAGGCCTTTGTCGCCGCGGTGATTGGTGGCATTGGCTCGGTTCCAGGGGCATCGATTGGCGGCTTCATCATCGGCATTTTGGAGACGGGCGTCCAAGCAATCGGCTTGTCCGCATACAAGGATGCGGTCGTCTACTTCGTCCTAATCGTGATTTTGCTCGTTATGCCAGCCGGAATTTTTGGCAAACGAACCAAGGAAAAAGTATAGGAGGCGGCACAACATGAAAGCAAATCTGAAAGCGAATCTTGCTTGGTTAGGCGTAATGGTCGTCGGCTTCGTGGCGATTGACGGCTTCGAGTTGATGGGACTAATTAATTCATTTATTGAAAACATGCTCGTCACGATTGGCATCAACGTGATTTTGGCAGTTGGGTTGAATTTGATTATTGGTTTTGCGGGTCAATTCTCACTCGGTCACGCCGGCTTTATGGCGATTGGTGCCTATGCGACCGGGATTATGACCCAGACGATGGCGACACCCGCGGGCTTCTTCCTATCGATAGTCGTCGGCGTGGTGATTGCCATTATCGCCGCGATTATTGTCGGGATTCCAACGTTGCGGTTGCGTGGTGATTATCTCGCAATTGCCACAATGGGTGCGGCTGAAATCATTCGAATCTTGATCAACAACTTGAAAATCACGAATGGCGCGGCCGGGCTATTCAATATTCCACCGTTGGCTTCGTGGGCAACGGTCTACGTCATGATGTGTGTGACGACGATCGTGACGGTCAACTTTATTCACAGTCGTGGTGGTCGGGCCGTCATGGCGGTCCGTGACGATGAATTGGCAGCTGGGGCGATGGGCATCAATACGACCCGTTGGAAGCTCGCGGCCTTCGTGTTTGGCGCCGCCACCGCAGCAATCGGCGGGTCCTTACACGCTGCTTACATTCAAACGATCGCTCCCGGTGATTTCAATATTATGGCATCGATTGCGATTTTGATTATCGTGGTGCTTGGCGGCGTCGGCAGTATTACCGGGACGTTCGTAGCGGCCATTGTCTTGGGGGCCCTGGATACGGTGCTCCAAAACTTTGGGACGATTCGGATGATTATCTATTCACTGGCGCTTATTCTAATAATGATTTTTAAACCAGCAGGCTTGTTAGGCACGTGGGAATTCTCATTTGACCGCTTGTTTAACCGTCGGCGGAGCAAGGAGGCCATCAATCATGAGTAGTCGATTATTAGATGCACAGGGCTTAGTCAAAAATTTCGGTGGCCTAACCGCGGTGTCGGACGTCTCACTGCATTTTGACCAGGACGAATTGATTGGGCTGATTGGGCCAAACGGGGCTGGTAAAACGACGTTGTTCAACCTATTGACTGGTGAAACGAGCGTCAGTGCCGGCAGTATTAGTTTTTATACGGACAAAGGCGTGGTGGCGTTGAACGGTAAACAACCGGCCGCGATTGCTCGAATCGGGATTTCACGGACCTTTCAAAATATTCGGG
The DNA here is from genome assembly GCF_000463075.2 of Lactiplantibacillus plantarum EGD-AQ4. Classification (GTDB taxonomy): domain Bacteria; phylum Bacillota; class Bacilli; order Lactobacillales; family Lactobacillaceae; genus Lactiplantibacillus; species Lactiplantibacillus plantarum_A. The sequence continues at coordinate 97,445 of NZ_AVAQ01000012.1, read as the reverse complement.
TCTTCAAAGCGATGAGTGTGCTCGATAACGTGCGCATTGCGATGACGAATCATTATCGGGAAGGCTTTACGACCAGTATTTTGCGGTTACCACACTACTACCGCACTGAACATGCGATGACGGTGGCCGCCCAAGAACTGCTGGCGATGTTTGATTTAACAGCCGTGGCCGACCAACCAGCGAAAAACTTGCCGTATGGGATTCAACGCCGGCTCGAAATCGTGCGGGCCTTGGCGACTAAGCCGAAGTTACTCTTTTTGGATGAACCAGCCGCGGGGATGAATCCTGAGGAAACGGCTGATTTGACCCGTTTGATTCGCCGGATTCAAAAGGAATTTCACATTACAGTAGTGCTGATCGAACATGATATGTCACTTGTGATGAACGTCGTTGAACGGCTATACGTCCTGGAACACGGCGCATTGCTCGCCACCGGGACGCCGGAAGAGATTCAGCACGATCCAGCGGTTATTAAGGCCTACTTGGGAGGAATGTAAATGCTTGAAGTACAAGATTTAGTCGTGAACTACGGTGCGATTCAGGCGGTCAAAGGCGTTAGTTTTGAAGTCAAACAGGGTGAGATCGTGACCTTGATTGGCGCAAATGGTGCGGGTAAGTCGACGTTACTGCACACGATTTCTGGGTTGATGCGACCGACTAGTGGCACCATCCGGTATTTAGACCAACCGATTCAAAAGACCGCTGCACCTAAAATCGTGCGAGCCGGAATTTCACAAGTTCCAGAAGGCCGCCACGTGTTTCCTGGATTATCCGTGCAAGAAAATCTGCAGATGGGCGCCTTCTTGCGTCGTGACCGCCAACAATTAGCGGATGCTTACCAACGAGTCTATGACTATTTTCCCATCTTAAAGAAACGGCGCCACCAAGATGCCGCAACGTTATCCGGTGGTGAACAGCAGATGTTAGCGATGGGGCGCGCGTTAATGGCAGCACCCAAATTAATGTTGCTCGACGAACCATCAATGGGTTTGGCACCGATTTTCATTAATGAAATTTTTGAAATTATCAAGGCAATCAATCAAGCGGGTACGACCGTGTTACTGATTGAACAAAATGCCAATCAGGCGCTAAAAATTGCCGATCGCGGTTACGTTCTGGCGAGTGGGCAAGTCAAATTGAGCGGCAAAGGTTCGGAGCTGTTGGCAAACGCGGACGTACAAAAAGCTTATCTAGGGGGTTAAGTATGAGTGTTGCAGATTATATGACCGCCCACTTAGTCGTTGTCAATCCGAAAACGACCATTAGTGTAGCGGTAGATTTAATGAAGAAAAATTCAATTCACCGGTTACCGGTCATGGATGGCAATCAAATGGTCGGATTAATTACGCATGGTATCATCCAGCGCGCGTTACCATCGCAAGCGACGAGTTTGTCGGTATACGAATTAAACTACTTATTAAATAAAACGACGGTCGATCAAATCATGACGACTGAGGTGCAGACGGTTGCGGCGGATGCCCAATTAGAGGCGGCCATTGCGACCATGCGCCGGCACAAAATTGGCGTCTTACCGGTCGTGAATGACCACCAAGTTGTTGGTATTATTACCAACAACGATATCCTTGATGCGTTTTTGAATATCACTGGCTATGGTGAACCTGGTATCGTGACGCGAGTCGTCATCCATCACGACCAAGTCGGCGTCATCTTCGCAATCAGTAAGGTGCTGGCGGCTAACGACCTCAGCATTCAGACGTTGATGGTCGTTAACCACCAAGATACTAAAATCATTGAACTCCACGTCAACAACGAACTCGCGGAACCAGTGAATCAAGCCTTAATTGCCGCGGGCTTCGATGTCCAGCCAGTTAGTCAGAAGTAGCCGGTGTGCTGGCTGATTGGTCATGAATCGTGATTAAATCATGCCAGTTCTCAAGTTCAAAAGCAGCCAGCTGAGACCCGCTGGAAAAAGTGCGAGTTACCGTAAACTTTCTGTGGTGGATGCGTCCTACGCCGGCTTCCAGGCATTCTGGGCAATGGCCGGAACGTGGTGGACACAGATTTAAGCCGACAACCCACGTCTTAAATACTGGTCTTTCACTAACCAAGCACAAGACGCTTGCTAAGTGAAATTTCACCACTTGGCCTTGCCCAGAATGCCTTCCAGCCGGGACGGTATTCGAATGGCGGACATTTGCGGACCCAACCTTTGTTGGATTAGTCATCGGTTCTTAGCACACGGTTAGTTTGATAGTCAACTATCAGACTAGTTTCTAAAATAGCCCGACTTTCTTACCCATGCTTTAATGTTTCGGACACTTGGCTTCACTAAACTTGTCAGAATTTTCTCTGATCGTTTGAGCTAGCAAAGTCTCAAATTATGAACGAAAGTAATTTTATCAACTAAATTCAAGACTAGTGTCCGTTGAAATTAGTTGATAAAATTCAGACGATTTTCTCAATACTTAAATGCCATAAAACATCATCGATTTCACTTAAACATTTGACTGAAGGGCCAGGAACCTAATATTCAGTGGTCAATTGTACCCGTATAAGTGGTCGTTCATCCGCCATTCGAGCGGCTTCCCGACTGTAGGGGGTGGCTGACAATGCTCAGTAGCCAAATTATTCTTAGTCGGAAGTGTCTTTCTTCCGGCTTAGAATAAGAATCGTATTTGAAATTGCGCAGTGAACTTCTGCGTGAGTTCAAATCGATGTCGGCTGCGTTCCAGCAATTGTCAGCCGGCCCCGGAAGTCGGATTAGGGCGCGCATCGGCTGACGAACAGTAAGCCAAACAATTGGCATGATTTAATCACGATTCATGGCGATAAATCGTGAATACTACCGGACAAGTGAAGACTAATTAAGACGTCCCAAGCAAAAAGGCTTGGGGCGTTTTTAGGGTCTATTCATAAATAGCATTGTTGGGAACCAAGCGATACGAGGTATAAACTTTATAATAATCGGTAATCACAGTTTCAGCGAACCTAACAGTTGTGAGGAATAAACGAAAACTGTTCTGTGGCGGACCTTATGTATCACTATCAATCAGATGAACATAAGTTACTGATCAAACATTAAAATGACAGATTACACGTAATTAGTTATCGATATATAAATAAAATGGTGATTAGCTAAACCCTACTCATTAACATAATGACAGCGGTTAAATTTTGTGACATTAAATTGTGCACTTAACAAAAATTTAATAATTATTATGAAACGTGCTATAAATGTTGACCCCATTGACTTTTAACGCTTAATCGAGAAGTAATGCAAAGATTAAGGGGTTGTAATTGTTTGCGGATGTGGTAAATTATTAATGCAGTTAATGAATTAGGTCAAACAAAGGGGATGTCACATTATGAAAAAAGTAGTAGGCAGTCTACTAATGACAAGTACGATGTTATTAGGTGCATTAGCACCAATTGTTGCAAACGCCGCAGATGGGGAGAACCGTAGTGGGACGACTGATACAACGGCAACGTTTACAGCCAACACCACTAATCCAGTGGACCCAGTTGATCCAACTGATCCAACCAAGCCATTAAATCCTGGTGACGGGGACAACGGTGCCAGTGCAGGTGCGGGCTTATCATTGATTTATGCGCCAAGTAAGTTAGGCTTTGGTTCTAACCAAATTGACGTCATCAATAATCAAAGCTACGCGGCGGACGCTGATAGCACCGTTATGATGGGGACAACGAACAAGGTTGGGTTACAAGTTTCTGACCAACGTGGGACTAATGCTGGCTGGACGCTGAGTGTTGCGGCCGCTGATGGCACGGATGGTAACTTGAGCAGCTTGAAGGGTGCTACACTTAGCTTACCTGCTGGGACGGTTACTTCGACCGGTGCCACTGCTGGTTCTGGTAGTACCGCTGGTAACGGTGCGACTGGTCAAGCCGTTGAATTGGACTTAGGTAGCCAAGCATCAACTAGTGCTGGTGCCACCTTTACGGGTGCGACTTCTGGGGTTGTACTGACCGCCGCAGATAAGAACGGTGCCGGGATTACTTCTGACTTGATGGACCCAACGGCAGTCAAGTTGAACGTTGTCGCTAACACGGCTTCCGCAACCACGTACAAAGGTGTTTTGAACTGGACATTAACGTCATCCGCAGATAATTAAAATAACGAACACATGAGATGACCATTGCCGAGCAGTGGGCGTCTCTTTTACATAAATGACGGTGGGGGGACGTAAATCATGAAAAAATTAATGCAAAGCATCGCTGCAATTTTATTTATCGTCGGGGGCTTGGCAGCGGCCATTCCGGCGCAGGCAGCTAATAGTAGTACCAATAATATCGGTTTCAGCGTATCGGCCCAAACACCCGATAATCAGATCGATAAGCAAGCAACCTTTTTTGATTTAAAAATGAAGTCGGGACAAACACAAACATTACGGACACGTATCTATAACACGACTAATCGTGATATCCGTGTGAAAATGGGCATTCATACCGCCTATACTAATTCGGCGGGGGCCATCGAATACGTGACACCGGCGAAAAAGTATGACGCGTCACTGCGGTATCGAGTGGACCAATTGACCAAGATTCAGGGTCCAACGACCGTAACGGTACCGGCCAACGGTTCCAAAGTCGTGAGTGCTAAAACCACGATGCCGACAAGTGATTTCAATGGGGCGTTACTTGGTGGCTGGTATTTCAAACGCGTGGATCAAAAAGTGACCGGTGAAGTCAAAGGCGCAACCAACGTTAGCAGCGTCTATTCCTATGTGGTTGGTATCAAGTACAGTTTGGGGACCGCACCAGCACCAGTTTTGAAATTAAGTGATGTTTCGGCTGGGATGGTCAACTATCACCGGAGCATTGTCGCGACGCTACGCAACACAACGGCGGTCATGATTCCGCGGGTTACCATGAAGACGGTGGTCACGGCCAAAGATAGCGATAAGACGGTCGTTAAAGCGACTAAAAAGGGCGTGATGTTAGCCCCGAATACGACGTTTAATTATCCAATGTTGTTGAATAAGCAGAAATTACAAGCGGGGACTTACCACCTGCACATGGTCGCAACCAATAGTGACCATAAGTGGACTTTTGACCGCGATTTCAAAATCAGCACGGCGACGACCAAGACATATAACAATGACACGGTCGACGATAATGGCATCAGTATTTGGTGGCTGATTGGCCTTGGGGCGCTCGGCATGCTGATCATTGTGTTACTGGTATTGTGGCTAGTGCTCTGGCTCAAAAAACGGCGCCAAACGCAAAAATAAGTTATAAATTAGCAAGTTGATAAGCGGTGACCATGGAGACTCAGGAAAAGGGGGGACTGACCGATGTGGAGACGACGATTGATGGGAATCGGATTGGGGCTACTTGTCTGGTTATGGTTAGGACCAGCTGTGCTCGCAACGGCCCAATCGCTGGGAATAACAGAAACTCAGATTAGTTTTTATGCGGGAACCAAGCCAACTACGCCAACAGCGACGGACCAGATTCCACAAGGTGATACGGTCTATCAGACACGGCGAGTACTGGCGCGTAAGGCTAACTTTTCGGGCCAATTACAGCGCACGCTGACAACCGGGCAGCTCCCACAAACCGGTGAGAATCTGCGACGCTATCAGCAATTGTTCGGGGTGCTCACATTAGTAGCGCTCGGATTAATCTGGCAAATCAGCCGGATACTAAGGGGAGGGGACAAGCGTGCGACATTATCAGAAAATCATTAGTCTAAGCTTATTGTTGGTCAGTGGCCTGTGCCTCTTATGGGGATTACGAGTGACTGGGCATGCGGCCACCGGGTTGACTTCGGCGATGACGACAATGCCGACGAGCAGTACCTCATACTATTCAATTTATGATACGGGGAATGTCGTTGGCTATAACATTTCTGGTGGGATTGGGTCCTATCCCAAGCTAACCAAAGTTACGGCCAACTATGCGAATGAGGGGCGACTCTCAACGAAAACGACCAGTATGGCGCTAACTTTTAGTGGGACGTTGACGGCTAATTCAGCTGAGATCAAATCATTGTATTACGATGTGTTCTACAAAACTGCGGATGCTGATTCCGGTACCTCTCTAGTGACGACCACGCCGTCAAACATGGCCTATGGGACGAGCTCGGTTGCGATGAATTCAACCAAAACACTTTCAGTTAATATGAGTAAACTAAAGGATAACTTGCCGGTATACGTCGGTTTCCGGCTCACGACCACTAGTGGTGTGACGGCGACCTACCGTTTAGCTATTTTTAACAAGGTTAGTCTGAAGACGACACTGGATACACCGACCTCGACGGATAGTAAACTGACGGGGAGCGGAATTGCTGGTAATACCGTCAGCACGACCATCAATGGGACGACCTATACGGCGACGATCGGCAGTGATGGTAAGTATGAAATCAAACTCAATAATACGTTGAGTGGTGTCAGCTCCGTCACGGTCACGCAGACTGGTGACGCGGATTACGGTGAATCCGAATCAGTTACCAAGGACGTGACGGTCGCACCGCTGACAATTAAGAGTACAACAACTAGTGTCAATTTGTCGGTCACTGATTTGGAAGGTTTAACGAGTGATGCGGATGTGGTGAGTTGGCTGGTCAAACAAGCTGGGGTCGTTGCGACGAACCCTAGCAATGCCAGTGACACGATGACCTATCATGCTAGCGAGTCGGACTTAGTCACAACGTTCAAAGGCCTAGCTGATAATCAGAGTACCACGGTTCACGTCTATGCGACGAGTGCCAGTGGTTTGACCTCAGAAAAATTAGCCCTGCAAGTCACTAAGCTAGCGGGGACCTTATCTTTTAGTGAATTGAGTAGTAGCTTGGGATTTGGTAGCTTGACGGTGCCAGTTAACCCGACCGTTTATCAGCCGACTAGCACGATGAACGTGACGGTCGCGGACACCCGCTCGACCGGGTCTAAATGGTACTTATACGTGAGTGCGACCCCGTTGACATCCACGACAGTTACGGGGCGGACGCTAAAAGGTGATTTAATTTATCGCGACGGTTCCTCTGATACGGTTCTGACCAATCAATCCATGTTGGTCCAGCAAGGCCAAAAAGTTGCTGGTACTACTGATACCAAGGTGACCAGTGATTGGTCCAGTACGAAGGGGATTGGCCTTTCCGTGCAACCTGGGATCTATGCCGATACCTATCAAGGAACCTTGAAGTGGACCCTGACTGATACGCCGGATAATTAGGATAATCAAAATAGAACTGTGCTAGTTGTTATTTGGCATAACGGGGTTATAAAATGTGGTGTATTGTTTGTCAACCGATTCCAAAAGCCGCTTAGAACGATCATCGGCAGACGAACAGCAAGCAAACCAATTGTTATGTTTCAGCCACAATACGTGAATAAATATTTAAGTTCACACTTGACAAGTAAGTGACCGCCATGGTTTACTATAAGCTATAAATTGAAACGGAGGATGACAACCATGTCATTAACAACTAACCTTCAACTAAATATTCAATTTGCCTTTAGCTTTTTCTTTAGATAGCGTTTGTATTCGTTTGATGGATACAAGCGCACGCAACGCGTTTGTATCTATCGAGAGCTAAAGTTATTCAACATGACTTAAATGCCAGATAGATGCAGGGACAATCTATCTGGAAAAATATCGGGCCCGATAAAACACCAGGTGGATTCTTCCGAGAATCTAGCTGGTGTTTTTTTATTTTCAGTCCGGTTCATCAAGACGTTGATGGTATTGGGGCAAATCACACAACGATTAAGGGGAATTTCAAGATGAAAAAGACAATTTTAACGGGTGTTATTTTAGGTGCCGGCTTACTGCTCGCCGGTTGTGGACAACAAGCAACGGCTAACAAGAAGACCGTTTCGATTGGGATTTTACAAGTGGTGCAACACGGGTCATTGGACCAGGCACGCAAAGGCTTCAAAGCCGGATTACAAAAAGAATTGAAGGCGCATGATAGCAAGCTCAAGGTCAAGTATCGCTACTTGAATGCCCAGGGCGACCAAAGCAACTTGAACACCATGAGCCAGCAGTTAGTTCAGCAAAAGAATGATCTGCTAGTGGGAATCGCGACGCCCGCTGCTCAGGCACTGGCGAAAAAGACGACTAGCATACCGACCTTAGTGACGGCGGTCACGGATTTAAAAGCTGCGGGATTGGTCAAGAGTGATGCCAAACCACAAACCAATGTCAGTGGGACGAGCGATTTGATGCCGGTCGGGAAGCAATTGCAACTGCTGAAAAATATGGCGACTGGCAACAAGCCGTTGGGAATCATGTGTAACTCATCGGAAGAAAATTCCGTGTTACAGGTCAAAATTGCTAAGGCGTATGCCAAGAAGCATCACATCGATTTAAAGGTCGTCAGCGCCACCAGTACCAACGATGTCGCGAGTGTCTTGGCTGGTTTGACGGGGAAGATTTCTGGGCTGTACTTACCGACGGATAACTTGATGGCGAGTGCGATGAAGACGATCGGTCAGAAAGCGACCGCTGCCAAACTACCAGTAGTGACTGGTTCGATTGAAATGGCCGAAGATGGCGGCACGGCGACCTATGGGCTGAACTACTATGAATTAGGCGAACAGACTGGAAAGATGGCCTACCAAGTGTTGGTCAAAAAGCAGAAGCCGCAGACGATGGCGGTGCAAACGGCTGACAAGTTGCACCTGTATGTCAATAAGTCGAATGCCAACGCGATTGGCATCAAACCAAGTAGCATCAAACAACCTTAGGCGCGTCACGAAAGGAGTCGAAATAAGATGTTAACGACAAGTATTGGTCAGGGATTATTATGGGCGCCACTCGTGATTGGAGTCTTCTTAACTTTCAGAATTCTGAACATTCCAGATTTGACGACGGAAGGTAGTTTCCCGCTCGGGGCGGCGATAACGATTAGTGCGATGTTGGCTGGACAATCGGCGGTGATCGCCAGCTTACTTGGCTTTATTGGTGGCTGTGCCGCCGGATGGGTAACGGGCATGCTCGATACTAAGTTAAAAATGCCATCGTTACTGGCCGGAATTTTAACGATGACCGGACTGTATTCAATCAATATGCACATCATGGGTAAGGCAAACATCCCGTTACTCGCGCAAAAAACGTTGATGATGGGGTTGCCAGCCAGCTGGTCACTGGATTTGCAAACAATCGTCGTGGGGGCCAACGTCACGCTGCTGGTCGTCATCGTACTAATCTGGCTATTTGCGACTCGGTTGGGATTGTCCTTGATGGCAACGGGGAACAACCCGGCGATGAGTGCTGCCAACGGTATTTATACCGATCGGATGGTGATTATTGGCTACATGTTATCCAACGGGTTGATTGCCTTGTCTGGTGGGCTGATTGCTCAGAGCAACGGTTATGCGGATATCGGGATGGGCATCGGCACGATTGTGATTGGCTTAGCGTCAGTCCTCGTTGGTGAAATCTTCTTGCACGGCCGCCAGATGTGGGTCCGTTTGACTGGGATGGTCGTCGGCGCCATCGTTTATCGTTACCTATTGACGTTGGCGATGGGCCTGGGCTTTCCAGTCAACGACCTCAAGATTTTATCCGCAGTGATTCTCGTTATCGTGATTTGTTTGCCACTATTACAAAATAAATACCGGACCAAACGACAATTGCGCCGGTACCTCAAAGAGATTGGAGTCGATCAATATGCCACAACCAGCCATTCTGAACGTACAACACTTACAAAAAGTCTTCTTTCCGGGAACCAGCAACGAACGGCACGTCTTAAAGAACGTGAATCTAACGATTGAACCCGGCGAATTCGTAGCCGTGATTGGCAATAATGGGGCTGGTAAGTCGACACTGCTCAATACGATTGCGGGCACGCTCACTACCGATGCCGGGGAAATCGAACTAGCCGGGCACCGGGTAACCAATCGGCCCGTTGCGTACCGCTCACGGTGGGTCGCTCGCGTCTTTCAGGATCCCAAATTAGGGACAGCGGGTGACTTGAGCGTTGCCCAGAACTTAACGTTAGCGGCGCGGCATACTGGGAGCTTGAGTCTGCGTCGGTATTGGCGTCGTGACCAAGAAGCGCAGTATTTGGACTTATTGGCCAGCCTCAACATGGGCTTGGAGCAACGTTTGAATACTCAGGTGAAATACTTATCGGGCGGACAGCGGCAGGCCTTATCCTTACTAATGGCCACCCTCAGCCAACCTGAATTGTTGCTGTTAGATGAGCACACCGCCGCCCTTGACCCGCAAACAAGCGCGGAAGTGATGGCGTTGACGCAGAAAATCGTGACGGCTAATCAGCTGACCACCATGATGATTACGCATAAGATGAGTGATGCGCTTGCGTACGGCGACCGCTTGGTGATGGTCCAAGACGGCCAGATCAAGTTAGATGTCCGTGGGGCAGCCAAACAGGCGTTGCAGGCGGATGAATTGTTAACGATGTTTGCAGGGTAACTAAAAAAGGCGCAGTAGGTCGATATGTCGAGCCTGTTGCGCCTTTTGTGATTAGTCGGGACCGCACAGATTAATGTAATCGGCGGGCGACTAACCAAATGATGCCGCCAACAATGAGAAAAAAGGCGACGACGGATATGATGAAGATGTAATCTCCGGTGTACACGGACATGGTGGGCCTCCTCGATTTTTAGCACTGATGTCGTGGTGGTTTGTTTGTGACGCTGACCGCTGTTACTGGCAAGTTCAGTGCAAGTCGTGTCAATCTAGCTTGATGGTAACATTTATATTTATATACGTAAATATTCACAGGATGTACATTGCTGGCAATCGACCTCATGAATTCGCTGATTACACTAAGACTCGGATGTGCACTCAAACGCTGATTTTACACCGGTTTGTACTAAAAGACTCAAAATAATTGTCTTAAAATTATTAAACTAAGTGTTGCCATATTAAAAGCCGGTTCCGCAAGGTGGTTGAAAACCACTCGCGGAACCGGCTTTTGGGTTGATGACACCAGCATAACGTTTATTTTATTAACAAACAATCGTCATCAAGCCGTGTTCCTTATTTGGTAGTGACCAGCATGATTTCATCGCTAACTTTGACTTGATTACTGAGCATCTTGAACTTCATCAAGTTGACGGCGGCCATGTTGGTGATGATGACCATCATCGTAGCGTCCTTGCCAGCGGCGTTAATGGCGTCTAAATCAACCTTGGCCACGACTTCACCGTGTTGAACGGATTGGTCAGCCTGAACAAGAATCTCGAAGGGGGTGCCGTTTAATTCAACGGTGTCAATTCCCATGTGTAGCAGAATTTCGAGGCCGGATGCGGTCTTGAACCCAATTGCGTGTTTGGTGGGGAAGACGGTGCTGACGCTCCCATCGACGGGAGCACAAATCGTCCCGTCGCTTGGATTGATGGCGAATCCATCGCCAAGCATCTTGTCCGCAAAGGTCTTGTCTGCCACCGCTTCAATATCAACATATTGACCGTTCGCCACGCTGTAAAAATCAGTCGTCACGCCACTCGTGATACCTGGTATTTCGGTGGTTGTGGGGCCTTCTTCGCTCGTGTTTGATGTGACCGAAATCGGTGCGTTAGCGGCCTTCAGCTTAGTGAGCGCATCGGCAACGAATTGGACTTCAGTCCCGATGATAATCTGCAAGTTGTGTTCATCCAACTTATTGATTCCGGCAGCGCCACTGTGTTTGATGGCGGCTTCGTTGATGGTGCCAGTGTCTTTGAGTTGGAGTCGCAAACGCGTCGTACAGTTGTCGATGACCGTCAAGTTGTCGGCACCGCCCAATGCGGCATAAATTTGCTTGGCTTGGCGAGTGTACTTGTCATCATCAGCATCCGTCGCAACAGAAGCCAATGCCAAATCATCGGCATCGTCGGCAGTGATTGGTTCGCGACCAGGTGTCATCAGATGGAATTTCTTGATGGCAAAATTAAAGCCGAAGTAGTAAATCGCGGCTAGAACTAAGCCTTGTGGGATCAGCATCAGCGGATGATTGGCAATCGGGTTGCTCAGACTGAGGACGTAATCAACGAATCCGGCTGAAAAGGCGAATCCAGCGGTCCAGTGCATAAAGGCGGCAAATCCCAGGGACAAGCCAGTGAAAACGGCGTGCAACACGTAGAGCGGCCATGCGACGAACATGAATGAGAATTCCAAGGGTTCCGTTACCCCGGTGAAGAAGGAAGCGAAGGCGCCGGCCATCATCAATGAGGCCGTTTCAACTTTGCGTTCAGGGCGTGCATTGCGGTAAATCGCGTACGCTCCGGCTGGAAGGCCAAACATCATGACGGGGAAGAAGCCACCTTGATACATCCCAGTAATCCCTTTGACCCCTTTATGAGCGATGAATTTCCCAATATCATTGATGCCAGCGACGTCGAACCAGAAAACGGAGTTCAGGGCTTGATGTAGTCCAGTTGGAATCAATAGGCGGTTGAAAAAGCCGTAGAGTCCGGCACCAACTGCACCAAAGCCAACAATAAGTTTACCAAAGGCAACCAGTACATCATAAACGGGTGGCCAAACGATCAGCAGGACGACACTGGCGAGGAGCATCGTCACTGCGGCCAAAATTGGGACTAAGCGCTTGCCGCTAAAGAAAGACAACGCCATTGGCAACTTGGTTTCGTGAAAACGATTATACAGTGCAGCTGCAATCAGACCGGAAATGATCCCGATGAGAACGTTTCCAATTTGGTTAAAAGCAGGATTAACGGTCGCAACTTTAATATTGAGCAGCGTTGCTACCGACTCAGGCTTCAAAACGTTGGTCGGTAATTCGAAGGCGACGAGGCCGGCTAGGGCTGCGGCGCCATCCTTGTCCTTGGACATCCCTAAGGCTAATCCGACGGCGAACAGTAGCGGCAACTGCCCCAAAACAGCGTTACCACCAGCTTGTAAGAAGTGCGCGACGATATCGTTACTGGCGGCTGCCCACCAGTTCCCAATCCCAACCAGCAGCGCGGCAGCTGGTAGGACGGCGACGGGCAATTGCAGTGAACGACCCATGCGTTGTAAGTAATTCTTCATGTACAAAATCCCCCTAAAAGTGATTAATTAATAAGTGCAATCATTATTGTACGGCCTTGTAAGCGCTTTTTCAATCGCATTTAATTGGTATAGTCCATTGGTTTATTTTAACTGACTTAATCGGGATAACTGGTCTAATTACCCAAGTAGGTTAGAGGGGTGAATCGCGAGCATTTAATAATACTGGTATGAATAATGACGGGTGGTAATTAGTGTGAAAATAAATATTGGTCGTAACTGAGTGCAGCAGTTTTTTAATCCGACTGGCATCCCCAAAATTGCAGCAGGCACAGATTCTGATGTTGTGTTTCAGTACCGGCGTGGATGTGGCGTGATTGACGATTGTGATCTGACATGAGTTGCAGTTATCCAAATCTGAGCGTGCGTTTCGAGCCAGCAACTAATCGATAGTAGCGCTACTGAAATAATTGTGAAGTTAGACACAAAATCGGTTATAATGAAAATGTAAACGGATTCAATTCATGCCCAGTACTAAGATTAAACGAACGAGGAGTGTTTAATATGAGTGAAACAATGACGACTAAGATTACGAATAACGATTTTAAAGACGTTGTGTTTAACCGGCAATCAGTTCGGCAATTCGATCCATCCGTCAAGATTGACCGGGCCGAATTACAGACGATCATCGATGAGACCATCAGCGCCCCATCGGCTTGCAATTTGCAATCCTGGCATTTTGTGGTTGCGGATACGGCGGAAGGTAAGGCGAAGGCTAAGTCCGTCCTGATGAAATTCAACTATCCACAAATTGATTCCTGTTCCGCGATGATCTTCGTTTTAGGCGATACTCAGTCACACTTGGTTTATCGCGATGTTTGGAACAAAGCTTGTGAAGAAGGACGCATCACGCCTGAAAAACGGGATGAAATCTTCAAGACGTTCCTGCCAATGTATGAAAACGCGACACCCGAATTCCTGCAAGCCGATGCGATGATCGACAGTAGTATGGCTGCGATGCAACTCTTATTGATTGCCCGGGCGCATGGTTATGATACCAACCCGATTGCCGGCTATGCCGCGGACAAAGTTGCGACGACGTTTGGCCTTGATCCAAAGCGGTACGTGCCAGTCATGGCGATTGCGATTGGTAAAGCGGCCAGTCAACCGATTACGACGACCCGGTATGATGGTAGTCAAGTGACGGAATTCTGTTAAGAGACTAATTCTGTTAAAACGTGACTTTTGAATTTAGTTATCGCGAGTGTTTGCTATCAAATATTAGACGTGATGACTAATCCCTATGATTTTTTTAAACAGCTTGAACCTTGTTATGACAAGGTCCAAGCTGTTTTTTACGCTAAATGTTAGAAAAATAGTTAGTTTTTGTTGTATTAATCTAACTAACGTGCTAACATAATGTCATTCAAATTCGTAGGAGGATGATTTCATGACAGATCATAATCGAGATTTATTCAATAGTTTTGGTCAATTGTTTCAGAATCGGGCGTTCATGATGGCGATGGCTCAACAATTTCATTTTGGTGACCGTGGTAATGAGCGGGGTAGTCGCGGCCAGATGGGTATTTTGCGGGTATTAGCGGATGCACCAGCGGGCTTGACGAATGCTGAGATCGCTGAAATTTTAGACATCCGGCCCAGCTCAGTCAGTGCGACCTTAAGTCGGTTGGAAGATGCGGAATTGATTACGCGTGAGCCAAGTCCGCGTGACAAACGGGTCGTGATTATCAAACTGAGTGCCCGTGGACAGGAAATGGCCGCGCATCGCGTCCAAGGAACCAATGATTTAGCTGATCAGTTATTCGGCAATTTGACGGACGAAGAATGCGAACAATTGCAACACTTATTGGCGAAGCTACGTGAAAACGCGGATAGTATTGATATTCGGGAATTGATGCACTTTGGCCAGCAACACGGTTTTGGCCCTCATCCAGGTTGGGGCCGGGGCCCACGGTGGTTCAACTAAATCATTGAAATACGAGGCATAAGTGAAATGGAACGATCACAAACGGCATACTCGCGTCCGGCGGGTCAGAAGTTTGATTTAAAACAGTTTTTACAATTAATTCGGCATACCAGTCCTCGTTACTGGCAACTATGGCTAGGCCTCGGATTGGGACTATTGGCGACGGGTGCGCAATTGATGGTGCCCAAGTTTGCCCAGACGCTCATCAACGGGTTTAGTCATGGTGTCAATCAGTCACTGCTAATCGGTGTGATTGCACTGTTCCTCATTAGCGCCGTCATCAGTGCGTTATCAGGCACACTGCTCGGGGTCTTCGGTGAAAATGTCGTGGCGAATTTACGTGGCACGCTGTGGCATAAATTAGTACGGTTACCAGTCCGCTACTTTGATAACGTCAAGACGGGTGAGATGACCTCGCGGCTCGTAAACGATTCGACGCAGATCAAGGACTTGCTCGCCAATGCCTTCCCACAAATGGTGACATCCTTGATGCAGTTAGTCGGTGCCATCGCGATCATGGTTCTGATGGACTGGAAGATGACCGTGATCATGGTCTTAGCGATTCCAATCGTTT
Organism: Lactiplantibacillus plantarum EGD-AQ4; assembly: GCF_000463075.2. Lineage (GTDB taxonomy): Bacteria > Bacillota > Bacilli > Lactobacillales > Lactobacillaceae > Lactiplantibacillus > Lactiplantibacillus plantarum_A. Next base: position 81,996 of record NZ_AVAQ01000012.1, on the reverse strand, counting down.
TATTAGTGATGTTTCCGATTATGCGCCAAACTGGCAAGATTGGGCATGAGCGGCAAGACGCACTCGCGGGATTTAGCGGCACGGCGGAAGAAACGTTGAGTGAAATTCGACTGGTCAAATCATCGAATGCCGAACCGGTGGAAACGACGACTGGCGCGGGTCAAATCAAAACCCTTTATCGGATCGGATTACGTGAAGCAGTGTATGACTCGATTTCTGGTCCAGTCATGACGGCGACGATGATGGCACTCTTCGTGGGTGTGCTACTGTATGCATCGGCGCGCGTCGCCAGTGGTACGATGACGATGGGAACCTTAGTGTCCTTTCTAATGTACCTCTTCCAAATTATCGGCCCCGCTGGTACGCTCGGGCAATTCTTCACGACCTTGGCCAAAGCGAGTGGGTCAACCGCCCGCATTCGGGAATTACTCGCTGAACCTGAAGAACAATTGACTACTGGTGACACCCATTCAGTCGCCAACGAAACGTTAGCGATGGACCATGTTGATTTTGCTTATGATGAGGATAAACAAATCTTGCATGACGTGAGCTTTGAAGCGCAACCCAATACCGTCGTGGCGTTTGCCGGGCCTTCTGGTGGCGGTAAGTCAACGATTTTCAGCTTACTTGAACGTTATTATCAACCAACTGCCGGGCAGATTCGGATTGGCAATCAAGATATTGAGGACCTCAGCATTAATAGCTGGCGGTCACAGATTGGCTACGTCAGTCAGGATTCGGCCATTATGGCTGGTACGATTCGTCAAAATCTGACGTATGGCGCGGATCGTGACTATTCTGACGCTGAACTATGGCGCGTTTTGACGTTGGCTTCAGCGGCAGATTTTGTCAGTGCGATGGCGGACGGACTTGATACCCAAGTCGGTGAACGCGGGGTTAAGGTCAGCGGCGGACAACGGCAACGACTGGCAATTGCGCGGGCGTTCTTACGGGACCCCAAGATTTTGATGTTGGATGAAGCGACGGCGAGCTTGGATTCGGAATCAGAAGCGATGATGCAATAAGCACTGGGAGAATTGATGAAGGGTCGTACCACGCTGGTGATTGCCCACCGGTTGAGTACGATTGTTGATGCCGACCAGATTTACTTCATCGAAGACGGCCACGTCAGCGGTTCCGGGACTCATCAGGAATTAATGGCCAACGTCCCGTTATATCGTGATTACGTCAAGATTCAGTTCAAGAAATAATTTTGATAACCGTGATCCATTTGGCGTGAAACGCTAAGTGGGCCACGGTTTTTAGGTTACCACGGTTATTAGTTAGCCTTGCGATTGGTGCTACGACGACATAAAATGACTAATAATTAGTTTGTCGCCGTTATGCTGACTTAGCGATCACGATACGCTGTGCAAGTTATGATGGCGCATTAAATATGATAAATTAACCAGCAGCATGCATCGTGATAAATGCATATACATTTAACCAGTGAAGCGCTATCATTAAGATAACAAGATTATTTGAAAAGGAATGATGAACGGATGCGAGCATTAGGTGTTATTGATATTGGTGGAACGACCATCAAGTTTGCGGTGTGGCAGGATCAGCAATTGGTGGCGAAAACCAAGGTGGCCACGCCAACCACGTTAGCTGAATTTTATGAAGTACTCATCAGCCAGGTCGCGCAGATGAAGGCGGATTATCAAATCAGTGGGGTGGGCATCAGTTCGCCCGGGGCCGTCAACAAGGCCACAGGTGTGATTGAAGGCGCAAGCGCCCTCCCTTATATCCACAATTTTGAGATTCAGCCGGAATTACAACGACGCTTTGGCTTACCAGTCAGTATGGAAAACGACGCCAACTGTGCGGCTTTAGCAGAACTCGCAGACGGTGCGGGCAAGGACGTCGCCAGTCTCTGCTTTTTAATTGTTGGGACCGGGGTCGGTGGGTCGGTCATCGTTAATCATCAGATTTGGCATGGGGCTCATTTATTTGGTGGCGAATTCGGATTTACCTTATTGAACGACCATCAGATTTTGAGTGAAGTGGGGACTGCCGTTTCTGTCGCAAACCGCTACAACGCTGCACATCCGGACCAGCCTCAATTAGACGGGCAGGCGGTCTTTGAACTTGCCGCCCAGGGTGATGCTGCCGCCCAAGCAGAAGTTCAAGTCATGATCAAAGCGTTAGCCCGGGCAATCTATAATTTGCAGTATAGTTTTGACCCAGAGTTAATCGTCATGGGCGGGGCGGTCTCGAATAATCCGCATTTGTTGCCAGCGATTGATGCTGAAATCGAAAAATTGCGGGCAACGGTTAAGATTGCTTCCATTAAACCTAAGGTCGTTGCGTGCCAGTATACGGATGCCGCTAATTTGCGGGGAGCGGCTGTTGATTTTGAGCAGACGTATCCGGAACTGACTGACTAATGAGACGTGACCATGACAATTGATGTTTTATGACGCTGGCAAATTAGTTGTGTTAACATCGAACAGATGAATCTGAAATTGACTGTTTAGTGGTGACGATACGAGTCAGGGGATACCGGCGTTGTAGACAAGCCACCCGTGGTATTGGACTGCGATAATCTGAACAATATTTAGATTATTGCAGCTGCTGACATAGATAAAAGACAAGCGACTCGCATCAAAATTGCGAGTCGCTTGTTTTAGTCGTTTAGTTGAAGAAACCTATTCAAGTGGGCGATCAGAAAACAAATTGTAAGCCGCAGTGTAACGACTCTGAACAATAATGTTGGCGACGACTTCCGGTGTTTCAGGATGGTCCTTAGTCAGCCAGTGCCGAATGATTGCCAGCACACCACTGAAGTAGATTGGCATTGCATAATCAGCGGGAATTGATTGAAAATATTGATGATTTAATGGTGCCTGTTCAGTGGTAGCTAGCAGGTTATCGATAAGACCGGCTTGAAACTGATCAAGAAACTGTGGATCACCATTGGGACCAAGCAATGCCTGAAAGCTAGTTAATTGGGCATTGATATTGGTTGTAAGTTCTAAGTAGGTTGGGTAAGCATTACGTGGGTCAGGATGAACTAATGCAGCTTGGATTCCTTGGTCAAGTACTTGTTGGGAGACCGTGGCTTGTTTAATTAGAGCGTCTTCGAAGGCGTGAATAAAGTCATAAATATCTTGAAAGTGACTATAAAAGCTACCACGACTGACTTTCGCTGCCTTAACGACCATGGTAACGGTCAGTTTGAAGATAGGGGTTGTTGTGAGTAGCGTGGGGATGGTTGAAAACATTTTTTGAACGGCAAGGGGATAATCAGTTGTCATCATGGACCTCCTGTAAATAGTCAATTTGGCTGTGATTGTACATTTTCAATCCACCTGTTTGGCCTTAGACTAAGGTTATTCTAAAAGCGAGGTGCAGATAATGTCAAAAATTGATTTCCATACACACTATTTACCAACAAGTTACGTTGAAGCACTCAAACGGCATATTCCAGGTGATCCTGATGGGTGGCCCACTCCGAAGTGGACGCCCCAGATCACCCTTGATTTTATGGCGGATAATGATATTAGTTACTCGATTCTATCATTATCTTCGCCACACGTTAACTTTGGTGACAAGGCAGAAACGCTACGTTTGGTTGAAGCAGCGAATGATGAAGGAAAAAGTTTGACCCAACAGTATCCCACTCAATTAGGTTACTTGGCAAGTTTGCCAATTCCGTACGAACTAGATACGGTTAAAACCGTACAGCAGGCATTAGATCAAGATGGCGCTTTGGGTGTCACTGTGCCAACCAATTCACGTGGCCTTTACTTTGGATCGCCGGTCTTGGAACGTGTTTACCAGGAGTTAGATGCACGCCAGGCAATCGTTACGTTGCATCCGAATGAACCAGCCATCTTGCCTAAAAATGTCGATATTGATTTGCCAGTACCGCTACTAGGGTTCTTTATGGATACAACAATGACCTTTATTAATATGCTGAAGTATCATTTCTTTGAGAAGTATCCGAATATTAAAGTGATTATACCGCATGCTGGGGCATTTCTAGGAATTGTTGATGATCGAATCGCACAATATGCGAAACAGGTTTATCAAGTTGACGTTTACGACGTAATGCACCATGTTTATTTTGACGTCGCCGGGGCAGTCTTACCGCGTCAGTTGCCAACGTTAATGAGTCTGGCCCAACCCGATCACCTACTATATGGCAGTGACATTCCATACACGCCGTTAGCTGGTTCAAGTCAGTTGGGGCATGCTCTAGAAACAACTGATCTCATTACCAATGAACAGAAACAACAAATTTTTTACGATAACGCGCATCGCTTATTGACAAGATAAGTAGTGCTCAGATGACTGCTGGACAGTCCTCAAAATTAAAATCCCAGTACGCTGATGAGAATCGTTAGCGTACTGGGATTTTGCTGGTGTGAGTGGATGTAGATCGTCCAAAACGATGACGTGCATCACCACGAACACTTAACCTTAATTAAGAATGGAAACGGGCTAAGGTTCCGCAGTCTTAGCCATCGTCTGACCAACCGTAGCGGTGTATTCACGTTCACCGAGGCTATTTGGATGTAGATTATCTTTGACGAACCAGTTGTCGTTATCTTGAGCGACGTACAGCCAGTCGACTAGGTGGACATTGCTGTACTTTTTGGCGGCTGCCGCGATTAGCTGGTTGTTGTCATCTTGCCAATCTTTGCCAGGAACCCGGGTGTTGACCCAGTAGATCTGGTGGTTGGAACCGATTTGTTCGATGATGCTGTCAATTTCTTCAGCGCTAGTCGGGCCGTTGGTTCCAAGGTTGACCAACACGTTTTTATGAATCGCGTTGTCGGACTTGAGTTGGCTGATGACGGCTGGTGCTGCGGAGACTTGGCGACCAACTTTGGCATTGACGTTAAAACTACCGAAGATTTGTTTCAAATCTGAAGTGGTTCGCACCATGATCGAATCACCGATACCCGTCACTTTAAGTTTGCGTAATGCATGAATTTCACTCGTTGAGAGTTGATATTTTTCGCCAAGTGCACTGTCGGAAACGGCATGCGTGGCACCCTTAGTTTTGGTGTTCCCCGTAATCGCGTTACCGATGCTGACGACTTGTTGTTTGATCGTTGGTGTTGGAATAATTAACGCACCGCCAATGAAGACGACGGCGAAGATTCCAACTAACCAGTAGACTAATTTTTGATGTTTCATTCGACACCTCCATACCCCGTTATTAGATTAGCTTACCACTAATAGGCTGTCAATTACGAAATTGATATTTAAGCGCCAATCCCAGTGCTGCCTTTAGTTAAGTGAGCAATCAAACGTATCTCAAAATGGTCATTGGCAACTTTACCGGCAGTTGTTAGACTGTAGGTAAGGTAGTTGGAGGAGCGAATTTTGATGCAGAAGAAAACAGTAGGGTTGATTTTAGCTAGTGCCGGGCCATTCCTGTGGGGCAGTTCGGGGACGGTCGCACAACATTTATTTGATACGACCGCGATTTCGCCATTATGGTTGGTGGCGGTGCGGATGCTGGTGTCCGGCGCGTTATTGATTGGTTATGGTGTGAGTCGCCATTTGCCAGTAATGGCCGTCTTTCACCATCGACGGGCGACGCTGAAGCTGATTTTATTTAGTCTATTTGGGATGGCCGGGGTGCAACTGACCTATTTTATGGCAATTAGCACGGGAAACGCCGCGATGGCCGCGATTTTACAATTTCTGTCGCCGGTCATGATCATCGTGTATGTGACCGTCACGACCTGGCAAGCGCCAAGCAAAGTTGACGTGATCTCCGTGATTTCAGCGATAATCGGGACATTTCTAATCGTGACGGAGGGGCAACTACATTCGTTAGCCTTGCCAGTCGTCGCGATCGTCTGGGGCGTGCTGGCAGCGGTGGGTGCGACCGTGTATACGTTGATGCCACAACGCCTGCTGACTGGCTACGGCGCTACGCCAATCGTCGGCTGGTCGATGTTGATTGGTGGGGCCTTCGTGCTCGTTGGAACGGGTGCATGGCGGCACGCACCGGAGCTGACGTGGGCCGCGTGGGGACAAGTCGCCTTTGTCGTGATTTTTGGGACGATGCTCGCCTACTTGTTCTTCCTACAGAGCCTCGAATTTATTTTGCCCACGACTGCGAGCGTCCTCGGGGCAATCGAACCACTTTCCGCAACTATTTTAAGCGTCTTATTTTTACATGTTAGCTTTAATTGGGTCGGCCTTATCGGGGCATTACTGATTGTGGGCGTCACCTTTTTGCAATTTGCTGCATCCCGCGCCAATCCGTTTGTGCCGAAGTGAAGTTGAATCGGCACTGGTTTGTTTGATATTAAATTGAAAACTAATAATCAGCTCATTGGGGCGTTGAAAACGGTTTTCCTAACCAGGAGAATCGTTTTTTTTACACGTCATTTTCAGGTTCAATGTGGTTGCCAGATTCAGGTGGTTATTGATTAGGGGATAGTCTTAGCCTTTTAGCTGCCGGGCTCAGCCTAGAGAGAAAGGTACATCAATCTGGACAAGCGCGACCTACGACTTACTGATTCCTTGACATCTAGTGAACGGCACCGTTATTCTTAATCAGCATAATAGATTGCTAAAAATGAATTGATTTTATTTGAAGCGTTGTTTTACAGTGACCATAAGTAGAAATGGAGGTACAGGAATGACGGATACTTTGATTTTTGATTCTGATTGGTTGACCCCTGAACAAATTCAGATGGACGGCGAACCGCTCGACTATCTGGCAGCCCATGACATTCAGTATGTGCAACACCCAGTTGCGGCAATTCAGCGACTCAACGTGTTTGTACCAGCGGCGTATGAGAACGGTGGGACAGTTAATGGTTATACGCGCGATACGGCGCCCATTTTTATGCCAAATACAGTTGGTGGGTATTTTCCCGGCCCGGCCGATGATCCGACTAGGACGCAGTGGCCGAATAATGCAGCCACTATTAAACAAGCTTTAAAGCGGGGCTACGTTGTTGTGTCAGCCGGACTGCGCGGCCATACAACCGTCAACGAATCGGGCCAACGTGTTGGTCAAGCGCCCGCGTTTATTGTTGATATGAAGGCCGCTGTTCGGTATGTCAAGTATAACCAGACACGATTACCAGGTAATGTGGAACGAATCATTACCAACGGGACGAGTGCCGGCGGGGCAACCTCAGCATTGATGGGTGCTAGTGGTAATGCAAAGTTTTTTGAAGGCGCTTTAACGGCCTTAGGCGCCGCTCCAGCAACTGACGATATTTTTGCGGTCTCGGCCTATTGTCCAATTCACAACTTAGAACATGCCGATATGGCTTATGAATGGCAATTTAATGGTATCAATGACTGGAATCGTAGCCAACCAGTCGCAGGTTCAATGAAAAATGGCCGGCCAAAATTCGAATCAATCACTGGGACTTTGTCAGCAAGTGACCAGTCGTTGTCAGCGGACCTCAAGCGCCAATTCTGTGACTATCTCAATGGGCTACAGTTACACGATGCAAATGGCCAGGCGTTGACAGTGTCGCCTGATGGAACTGGGACTTTTCAGAATTATCTCGTCCAATTATTGACGGATTCAGCTCAAGCAGCGCTCGACAAAGGTGTGGATATTCATAAATACGCTGGTTTTACCGTGACTGATGGCAAAGTGACTGGATTAGATTTAAAGGCCTATTTGACTTCGTTGACGCGGATGAAGGCTGTGCCCGCATTCGATCAGCTTGATTTAGGGAGCCTCGAAAACCGACTGTTCGGTGATGCCACGGTGATGAACCGCCACTTTACATCATTTTCACAGGCGCACACAACGGTGACGGCACAGTTAGCAAAACCCGAGCTCGTTGAAGCCGTCAATCCGTTGACGTACCTCACAGACAAGCAGCCGGCCAAGATTGCGCAACACTGGCGGATTCGGCATGGCGCTGCTGACCGTGATACCAGCTTTGCAATTCCAATCATTCTGGCAACAGTCCTGCAAAACCAGGGCCGAGACGTCGACTTCGCCTTACCATGGGATATTCCACACAGTGGCGATTATGATTTGGGTGAACTGTTTGCCTGGATTGACGGACTGTGCAAGTAGTACTGATTCAGAACGGCACAGCTACTAACCTCATGACTGTATGGACAATAATTTGAATCGAGAGACTCGTAATTGCAAAATTGCGGGTCTTTTGATTTATTCTGAGGTGATACGCATGGTTCTAGTTAATTTGTCATGAAACATGATTAAAAAGTGCCAATTGTTTGGCTTACTGTTCGTCAGCATTGATCATCCTAATCCGACTTCCGGGGCTGGCTGACAACGCTGGAACAGGGCGGACATCGATTTGAACTCACGCAGAAACCCGCTGCGCAATTTCAAATACGAGTCTTCTTCTAGCCCGGGAAACCCCACCCGGACAAGAAGAATTTCGCCCTTGAGCATTGTCAGCCAGCCCCTACAGTCGGGAAGCCGCTCGAATGACGGATGAACGCCCACCTAACTTGGCACAATTGACCCCTGAATATTTATTGACTAGCTCTTCAAGCAATGGCTTAATCGGTATCAATGCTGAATTATGGTATTTAATTACTGAGAAGATTACCTGAATGTGCCATTCTAATCTCAATGGCAACTAGCCTTGAATTTAGTTGATGAAATTGCCTTCGCTTATAATTCGAGAGTTTGCTATTTTGGGTGATTAGAGGAAGTTTTTTCGACTTCAGCGAAGCCACGTGTTCGAAGCATAAAATTAAGGATCAGAATGCATGGCTGTTGTTAGAACCAGTTTGACAATTTAATGTCAACTGCCCCCGCATCGTTGAATCAACGACTAATCCAACAAAAAGTTGGGTCCGCCCTTGTCTGCCTTTCGAATACCATCCCCGGCTGGAAGGTGTTTCTGACAATGCTCAGTGGTGAAATTCCACTTAGCAAGCGTTGTGTGCTTGGTTAGTGGAAGACCAGTATTTAAGACGTGGGTTGTCGGCTTAAATCTGTGTCCACCACGTTCCAGCGTTGTCAGAAATGCCTGGAAGCCGGACTAGGACGCAGCTACCACTGAAAGTTTTCGCTAACTCGCACTGTTTCCAGCGGGTCTTAGCTGGCTGCTTTTGATTTTAAGAATTGGCACTTTTTAATCATTTTTAATGCTAAAGAATAACTAGCACAACGCGTAAGGCTATGGCTATATTTTAATGACTTTCAGGACGCCGTTTAGACTCAATGGACGTTGACTTTAGTAAAGTGAACGACTAAATCATGAAAATGACGTTGACAATTTTCAGCACGCGTGGTTAAATAGAACCATTCTCATATTTCTCTAATCATAATCTTATTAATTGAAATGCAGGAGGATTACATATGGAAGCAACCACTAACGCGGATACCGCGACACATAAGATGAGTACCATGGATTACGTTTATAAAGTTTCAGCCGGTGTTTCTAATGCGATTTTAGTTTGTTTGGGAATTGGCCTCTTGTTACAGTCGTTGGCGAATTTTGTTCACTGGACGGCGTTATATCAAGTCGGCGCAATTGCGCAAGTGTTATTAGGGCCTGCCTTTGGTGTTGCGATTGCGACGATGCTCAATAGCAATACCTTAGTCACGTTTAGTGCGATGATTTCGTCGACGATTGGCGCGAACGCCGTCTTCTTTTCACAATCAGCAACGAACGGGGTGACGGCGACTGGCCATACCTTGGCACAAGCAGCACAAAGTTCGATTTTCACCACTGGTCAACCGATTTCGGCGGTTGCTGCCGGATTAGTGGCCGTCTTGGTCGGTAATTATTTAACTGGAAAGACGCCGCTCGATATGATGCTGGTTCCACTGGCCGCAACCTTTGTCGGTGCCGTGGTTGGGTTAGGCTTAGCGGCAGTGACAACGCCGGCCTTAGTATGGTTGAGTAAGTTTATCGCAACGTCGATGAAGGTGAACCCATTGATTGGGTCGATGGCGGTTTCATTAGCCTGGGCCTTGTTCTTGATGACCCCGGCTTCATCAGCTGCGCTAGCTGTGGCAGTCATGTTGGATCCCGTTTCGTCAGGGGCGGCCTTGATTGGAACGACCGCACAATTCGTCGGTTTCACGATCATGTCATTTCGGCAAAATAATCTCGGTGCCAATATCGCGCAGGGAATTATCACGCCCAAAGTGCAATTTCCAAACTTGATCGTCAACCCGCGTTTAGCGATTCCACCAATGGTTGCGGCCGTGATTTCCGCACCGGTGGCGACAATCGTCTTTCATTTTTCCACCAGCTATAAGTTAGCTGGCTTGGGGTTGAATTCGTTGATTGCACCGATTTCGTTGGCTTCAACCAACTTCAATAGTTTCATGGTTTATCTCTTAACTGGTGTGGTCATGCCAGCCGTCATCTCAATCGTGCTCTACCGGGTACTGGTCGCTGCCAAGTGGGTCGAATCCCAGCAGCTCCAGTTGGAAGTGGTTTAGACAATTAGGATCGAACTAAAAAGCAGCGCCACTAAACTTATTTATAAGTTTAGTGGCGCTGCTTTTTTATAGTGATTGTCGCGCGACGAGTTGAGTGGCAATCAAAACTTTTAATGGCATCCGCTGGGGATGTAGATATTGGTCTAACAGTTGTTGCAGGGCTTGATGGGCAATCTGCTCAATTGGGACATGGACGGTCGATAGCTCGGGGCTAACGAGGGTGCCTTCATAAATATCATCAAATCCCATGATTGCCAGCTGATTAGGAATGTTGAGCTTGGCTTGCCGCGCAACCTTTAGTAGGCGCAAAGCGATATAGTCGTCTTCACAAAAAATCGCACGTGGTAACTGGTGGTGCATGAAGCGATCCATATTGAGGCCGTTGGGATTGGTTTCGGTGGGAGAAATGAAATAGAAGTTATCGTTGCTGATCGAGACGCCGGCCTCTTTTAATGCGGCCCGAAAGCCCCGCCTGCGTTCAGAAAAATTGGACATGATCTTATCTGAGGCAAAGTAGCCGATTTCGCGATGACCCTTACTTAAGATGTATTTTCCAGCCATTTTCGCGCCCTGATAGTTATCCATAGTCACAAAGTCAGCATCGATATCCTCGAAGTAGGTGTCGAGAAAAACGACGTGTTTGAGGTGTTTCTTTAATAGTTTTGCATTTTCTTGATTGAGGTCGGTACCGAGGACTAGGAAGCTGGTCGCAGTCGTTTTAATGTCACCAATCCGTTGGCTGAGTTCCTCTTGGTTGATCGTGATTGTTTTTAAACTGCCATTAATGGCGCCAACTTCTGCGGATAGGCAGGAAATCAGCGAATTAAAGAAGGGCAGTGTCCGATAATTACTCTTGACCACGCCACTCGTTGTCACGACGAGAAAGGTGACGGTCCCGAGGTTACTGGTAATGTCTCGCCGTTTTTTTCGCAGTGGCTGGTAACCGTATTTCTTCGCAATTTTAATAATTTTAGTTCTGGTCTGGTCGCTGATACCAGGCTTTTCGTTAAGTGCCAATGAAACGGAGGCCTTTGAGACTCCCGCCATTTTTGCAATGTCACTGATTTTAATTGCCATCTGATGATCTCCTTTGTAACTAAAATTATACTTAACTAAAGAAAAACTATCAAATTTAGTTGAGCTATTTTAGTAGTCATTTTAGAATTAAATTTGTAAGCGATAACAAATACATTGGAGGTTTCATGATGACACAATCAATTAAACTTGGATTTGCACCCACTCGTCGGAACATCTTTTCTGCAGATGCTGCGATTGAATATGCGAATTTGACGCGGGATAAATTAGATAAAATGGGCGTCAATTACGTTGACATCAAGGAAGTCAATGATGATGGACTGCTCTATGATGACGCTGGTATGGAAAAAATTGCCGCTAAATTTAACGCCGAAAAAATTGACGGCTTGTTTCTCGCCAATGAAAATTTTGGGACTGAATATGAATGTGCCCGTTTAGCAAAAAAATTGGACGTTCCAGTCTTGTTGTGGGGACCGAAAGATGAAGCACCGGCAGCGGACGGCTCACGTCTGCGTGATACGCAGTGTGGCTTATTCGCAATCGGTAAAGTGTTACGCCGATTCCAGATTCCTTTTACGTATTTAGTTAACGTAGACATCGATGATCCTGAATTTGAACGCGGTGTTAATGATTTTATTAAAGTATGTAATATCGTCAAGACGTTCAAAAATACGCGTATCTTGCAGGTTGGACCACGGCCGTTTGATTTCTGGTCAACGATGGTCAACGAAGGGGAATTGCTAGAAAAATTCAATATTTCATTGTCACCAATTCCAATGACTGAACTGGTTGAAGAAATTCATGACTTACAAGCTAAACATTCAGCTGAAATTGAGACCACGATTGCGACCTTAAAGCAGGTGGCCGATATCGATATTAGTGATAAAGATTTAAATATGGTTGCGGCATTGAAGGTCGCATTATCACATAAGATGACGGAATACGGCTGCAATGCGGGCGCCATTCAATGTTGGACAGCATTACAAGACGAAATCGGTATTTTACCGTATGCCTCTGAATCCCTACTTCAAGATGAAGGCACACCGGTGACCTGCGAAACCGATATTCATGGTGTAATTTCTGAACTCTTAGTGGAAGCCGCAACGATGGGTGATCAAAAGGCGATCTTTGCCGATGTCAACTGCCGCCACCCAGAAAATCCAAATGGTGAATTATTACAACATTTAGGCGTCTTCCCATTCTCAACGGCTAAGAACAAGCCATCATTGCCAAAATCACATTTTGTGTTCGATTATCCTGGCTCAGTTGCACTTCAAGCCCAAGATGGTGAGTATACGTTATGCCGGTTTGACGGGGATAATGGCCAATATAACTTATTACTGGGGAATGCCAAATCCTGCGAAGGCCCTTATGAACAAGGCACGTACTTATGGTTACAATTCGCTAACCTAAATCGTTTTGAAACCAAGTTGGTTTATGGCCCATACATTCACCATATGGCAGCGGTTCGCGCAGATGTTGTGCCCGTCTTATACGAAGCTTGCAAGTATCTTGGCGTGACACCAGACTTCTACGATCCAATTGAAGATGATGTCAAGGCATACTTACGCGGTGATATTAAGTCGATCGTTAAGTAAAGGAGCAGATTAATTTGAGAATTGATGAACTTAAGTTAAAAGCGGCACAAATCCGACGCGCCACGTGGCAAATGATTTATCAAGCTAAGACTGGCCATACCGGCTCAGACTTATCATGTACCGATATTTTGGTTGCGCTCTATTATGCCGCTATGAATCAGACACCAGCGACTTTTAACGATGAAAATCGTGATCGGTATATCCAATCGAAAGGTCATGCGGTTGAGGTTTTGTATAACGTGTTGGCAGACCGGGGCTATTTCCCGAAAAGCGATTTAGAGACCTATTCTCAATATGACTCGCCATACATTGGCCATCCGACCAACCATGTCAACGGTATTGAGTTGAATACGGGATCGTTGGGCCATGGACTCGGGCTAAGTGTCGGGATTGCTAAAGCGGCTAAGTTAGATCATCGAGATTATCACGTTTACACCTTAATGGGCGACGGTGAACAAGCGGAAGGCTCCGTCTGGGAAGCCGCGATGGCCGCTGGGAGTTTTAAGCTGGACAATTTGACGGCGATTATTGATCATAATCGCTTACAAATCAGTGGACCGACTGCCGAAGTGATGAATAGTGAACCGTTGGCCGATAAATACCGTGCTTTTGGTTTCGACGTCATTGAAATCGATGGTAATGATATGGCGCAATTAGTTGATGCATTGGAAACACCAAATACGCCGCTACGGCCCAAATTGATTTTAGCTGACACGATTAAGGGTCGCGGCATTAGTTTCGCTGAAAATCGGGCAGAATGGCATCATAAAGTTCCGACTGCTGAACAATATCAACAAGGATTAGATGAACTGGATGCGGAAATTGGGAGGTTACAAAATGACTAAAAGTGCAAAGGTCGGTTCAGTAATTTGTGATGAATTAATTACTGCGGCTAATCAAGATCATAATATTTTAGCGCTGACTAGTGATTCCCGTGGTTCGGCTTCGTTAACGCCATTTGCAACGCAATTACCTGATCAACTAGTCGAGATGGGGATTGCAGAACAGAATTCTGTGACGGTCGGCGCTGGCTTGGCCCATAGTGGCAAACGGCCATTTGTCTTCTCGCCCGCGGCATTTTTGACCATGCGGAGCATTGAACAGGTCAAAGTTGATGTCACTTATTCAGATACCAACGTTAAACTAATCGGTATTTCAGGTGGTAATTCTTATAGTGTGTTGGGGAATACCCATCATTCGTTACAAGACCTAGCGATTACCCGCGCATTGCCCAATTTGGAAGTCTACATGCCCGCAGACGAGTACCAAACTCGCGGGTTGATACAGTATTTAGCCAAGTCTAATCATCCGGCATACGTCCGGATTGGTAAGCAAGCGCTGCCAGACATCTATGATAACCAGCAACAATCCTTTCGTGGTCCCGGTAAGGCCAATATCGTGATGGATAATGGTAACGACGTGGCCTTAGTAGCAGCGGGCGAAACTGTTCAAATCGCGGTGCGGACTGCGCGCAAATTAGCTGAACAGGGCGTCCAAGCCAAAGTAATCGACTTGGTTAGTGTGAAACCATTGGATCGCGCGTTACTCAATCAAGTGGCTGACCAAGTCAACTTAATCACCACGATCGAAGAACATTCTATCTATGGTGGCTTAGGTTCGGCAGTGGCTGAAGCGTTAGCCATTCGTGGCGATACCCGCGTGGATATTGCTGGTTTCCCAGATGAACCAGCAATTGCGGGGACCCAAGCTGAAGTGTTTGCACATTATGGTTTGGATGAAGCGCACCTAACTAAGCGCATTATGGCGAACTTAAATCAATAAATGAAATTTTTGAATTGAATTAATCGGGCAGCTTCTGGATTTCAGCAGGTAGCTGTCCTTATTTGTAAGATGAAAAGGTTGGTGAAACTAATGAGTAACTATGTGATTGGCATTGACCAAAGTACACAGGGGACGAAGGCGTTATTATTTGATGATTTGGGGAACATTGTTTATAAGCAGTCACGAAGTCATGCGCAATTGATTAATAAAGCCGGCTGGGTCAGTCATGATCTGGACGAAATCTATCAAAATGTGATTCTGCTGATGAATGATCTGGTTCAACATGCGGGCGTCCCGTTGCAGGAAATCGTTGGCGTCGGGCTGTCTGTTCAACGTGAAACGGCTGCGGCCTGGGCAAAAGACACCGGCAAATCGCTAACTAAAGCAATCGTCTGGCAAGATGATCGCGCCGTCGACATCGTGGAACGGTTGCAACAGGATGGATTAGCAGAAGAAGTTAAAGCTAAGACAGGGCTGACCTTATCGCCTTATTTCACTGCCGCCAAGCTATCCTGGATGCTGTCAAATGTGCCGGCAGTCCAATCCGCCGCCCAGCAGCATAACTTGTGCATGGGAACGATGGATAGTTGGTTGTTATACCGCTTGACCCATGGCAAAGAGTTCAAGACTGAACCATCGAATGCGTCGCGGACCCAGTTACTAGATATTCACAGTGTTCAGTGGGATCAACAGTTGTGTGACGCATTCGGGGTTCCGCTTGATGCATTAGCGTCGATTGAACAGTCGAATGTGTTGTTTGGTGAGACGGATTTCGATGGGATTTTTCCGAAGCCATTACCAATTCACTGCATGTTAGGTGATTCTCAGGCGGCGTTATATGGTCAAGGCTGTGAAGCTGTGGGGGACGTGAAAGCCACGATTGGTACGGGTTCCTCGGTCATGATGAATATTGGCGATCAACCCGTGCAGTCTTCCGATGTCGTGACCTCGATTGGCTGGAAAATAAACGGGCGACTGACCTACGTTGCAGAAGGCAATATTAATTATGCCGGTGCCGTCATTCGCTGGCTGGTACACGATTTGAAGCTGATTGATTCAGCTAATCAAGCTGAATCATTGGCACGTCAAGCCGTCCCAGAGGATCAAACTTGTTTAGTCCCTGCATTTTCGGGATTGGGGGCACCGTACTGGGATTCACGGGCTAAGGCGACGTTAACGGGGATGACGCGTACGACGGGTCGGCCGGAAGTCGTTAGGGCAGCGCTGAATTCGATCGCGTTTCAAATCAATGATATTTTGATGGCGATTGACGAAAAGCTCGGCATTAAGACGCAAATTCTGAAAGTGGATGGCGGCGTTACGGCCAATGCCTATTTAATGCAGTTCCAAAGTGATCTGTCAGATGTGATCGTCGATGTACCAGATATCGAAGAATTGAGTGCGTTTGGCGTTGCTTACTGCGCAGGGCGCGCGTTAACGGTCTACGGCAACTTAAAGCTCAATACGGTGCTGCGCTACCATGAATACCGTCGCTCGATGAATCCAACCAGAAGACAGGCTGTATTAACTCAATGGCGACAAGCGATTGCGCAAGTTTGTCAGGTGCAGAATGTCGAGGCAACGGTATGAGTGTTTTGAAGTCAGTTAGGGTGCCGTGAGTGACCTTCTAGAAACCAATCTTTCGTAGTTGCGACTAGTAGACAAGCAACTGTAGGTCGGTCGCGCAATTTGGCTTTTGCAAGCATTTCGACAAACTCCCCATATATGTTCAAACGCATAAAACGAGATTTTGATGAGCGGGTTGCGAACTCGCCGAAATCTCGTTATTTTAGTGACAAGTAAAATGTTCTGAACTCAAACGGGAAGCGAATATTTAATCGAGACCTTTAATCAACAATCCGTTATCGCAAATAGTTGTGATTGACGCCCTAAATCAACTATAGTAAGGGTAACTTGGTTGAAACGAGATGATCTGAATGGATTTTAAAATTAAACGTGATGGGTTGGCGTTACAAGCCCGATTGGAGAAACCGGCAGTTGCCAGCCAGACGCTGGTCATCTTAATGCACGGTTTTACGGCTGATATGGGCTATGATGCGAGCCGAATCGTGCCACAGCTTGCTCAAAGTTTGTTAGCGGCTGGATTAGCGGTATTGCGTTTCGACTTCAATGGCCATGGGCGCAGTGAGGGGCGGTTTCAAGATATGACCGTCCCCAATGAAGTCGCGGATGCTAAAGCCGTGTTAGATTACGCACAGACACTGCACTATCAACGATTAGTCGTAATCGGCCATTCGCAGGGCGGGGTGGTGGCTAGTATGTTAGCTGGCTATTATCCGGACTTAATCGATCACCTCATCTTGATGGCCCCAGCTGCGACGTTGAAGACGGATGCCCAAAAAGGGGTGCTACAAGGGACGACATATGATCCGCACCATATTCCGGCGGTGTTGCCGATTCGTGATGGCTTTAAGGTGGGCGGCTTCTATCTCCGAACGGCACAAACACTACCGATTTACGAAGTCGCCCAGCAGTATGCAGGACCAGTGGATTTGATTCATGGAACGGCTGATGAAGTCGTCTCACCGCAAGCTTCTGAAAAATATCACGCGGTTTATCACCAGAGTCAACTGCATCGATTGCCAGACGCCGACCACAGTTTCACGGGCGCCGCGCGGGAGCCAGCCATCCGATTGGCGGTCACCGCAGCTCAATCTGACTAGTAGTCGTGGTTAAACACGGTTGGTACAGCCCTTTGAATCGCGACTGATTGCGCGTTATTTTTTAACGCTGAAGATAATGACTAGTCTTAACAGTTGGCTATTAGCCTGAAATTTAGGTTTAACCAAAATTACCTTAATTTTTGGCCCCAAGACGACTATACTGAAGGTGGTTAGTTTTCTGAAAGAAAGGTGTGCATGATGAAAAGCGAAGCACAGGGTATCATTCAAGATTTGTATCAGGAATTGGCACCAACCGCGGTCAACGAAGGGATTCGCGCGGAACTCTGCAAAGCACACCAGCAGTTGCAAGCGACACCTGAGTTAGATGAAAATTTACTCAAAAAATTGACGAATTATATCACTTATACGATATTTACCCAGCAACTGCGGCTGACACCAACGCAAAATTTGTTGGTGAGCGAATTATTATCAATTAGTCATCGCTTGAGCGCCTAAGGACTGTTAATGGACGGTTGAGCTGAATTTGGTATGGCGTAAGCGGTAATTAGCTGAAAGGATGATTCGATGACGCATGTGCGCGCAATGTTCAAAGCGTTCGTGACGGCTAGTTGGCTGATTGCCGCGGTACTAGCAGTCTATCAAAGCGGTCGCCAGTTGGGCCGGCGCTGGTTAAAATGAGACGTCAATTAGGTTTAGTATTTTCACAGTAATAATCGTAAATAAAAAGTCGCATAACGGCAATTCCATCATTGTGGATTGCCGCTATGCGACTTTTAATATCGAAAAAATAATAGCTTAATACTGACTGCCAAATGCATTCGTTAGTTCACCAATGAAGTTTTCGAGCTGACTGGGCAATGCGGCCCGAAGTCCATTGAGGGCGATCTTATCCATTAGATAGAAGAGTAGTGCCACGACCAGAATGGCAATTAAAGCCAAGTAGACGCGACTAATTACTGGGTGGGAAACAGACTTATTAATGACAAAAACCAAGGCCACTTGCCAGACGAATGTCCCGATTGTGAAGAAGATCAGGACCCATTTGAAACTGGCAAAGAAGTCGGTAAACGATGACGCGTGAAAATTAACCAGCAGTGCTGACAACCAGAGGAGTACATTCACGATAATCGCGTAGTTAGTCAATTGCGCAAACCGGTTCATATAGACCGAATAGCTGACTTTGGACTGCCGACTCCCAAGTAAGCAAGTCACATAGCCAACGACGATGTAGAAGCACATTCCAATGAGCACCGTGATAAATAGGGCTAAATCAGTGGAAAATGGAAGTTTATTAACTTCGACGTAGCTTTGGCTGGAACCGGCCATAGTCAGGAATCGATTACTGATCGTGACCCCAGCCAAGGTGATCAATAAGGCTTCAATGACAAATGAAATGTAGCTAAAGTATGATTCCGTCTTAATTTCAAGCCCCGGATTTTTCCAGCTATCTAACACCCAACTGAAATAGTTCTTGGCAGTTGCCTGAAGTTGTTGAACTTGCGGATTACTAGTGACGCGACTCGCATTAGTTGTGGTTGAGCGCGATGCATTTGATTGCGTCGTGTTGGCCTGACTAGTCGTTTGTGTCGTTGCTTGCGACGTTTGGGATGCAGTTTGGCTAGTTGCCACATTAGAAGTCGCAGTTGCCGATGAGCTAACGCTACTGGTTTGGCTGTCGGTAGTTGAAGCTGCGCTGGTGGCGGCTGATGTGGAGGTTACTTGCGAGAATTGGTAACCACAATGCGTACAGAACTTAGCAGTTGTCGCGACGTCAGCGCCGCAATTTGGACATTTTTTCATAGTTGAGAGACTCCTTTTTAATAACTTAAATAAACTCGGGTGGGTGCTGATGCAACCACTTAAATGTGATTAATCGTCGGAACTGTCCGAATCATCTGAGGATGTCGATGACTGAATCTTCTGAGCACTACTAATTTTGACGATTTTATAATGGCCACCGGTCTTTTCAACCGTTGCGGTGTAGCGGAAGACTTGCGTGCGGTCATCTTCAGAGTTGGTGAATTTGTATTTGACGTCGTAAGTGATCTGGCTTTGTTTATCGGCTGCAGGCAGGACGGATAAAACGGTTGGCTCGTAAGAAACACTCCAGATATCATCGTTATCGTAATAGCCTTTAGCCATCTGAACCAATTCTTTATAGTCAGTGTTATCGGTGCCGTTCACAAAATAATCGTCTAGAGAGCGGTCGTCATAGAATGAAGTATCTGACAAATCACCAGTAGACGTGTAACTGTCGATGATGCTGAAGATGTTGCTAAGATAGTCTGACGCACTGTCTTTACTCATGACGTTTGCAAACTTGAGGTCGACATCCGTACTTTCTGCATTGCTAACATTAGTTTTCTTGGAGGTTAAGGTTTGCGAACCAACCTTGTACTTACCTGACAGCATCATCCGATTTGACCATGGCACGTCATTCAGCGCGAGTGTTCCGCTACTATTGATTTGGCCTTCCTTTTCACCATTCAAATAAACAGTGGTATTCGGTGCACCGGTAACAGTGAATGAAATCGTGCGCAAATCAAGGTCATAAGTATTGCCACTCGACTGCAAATAGTAGTTGCCTTTGTTAGTGATCTTATGACCACTGACCGTTCCTTTGGCAGTTAACGTATAGGTTCCTGGAACGTATGGGCCGATTTTGTGCTCATAGTTTGTCTTATTGGAAGTCGCAACTTTTTTGCCATTAACACTTAACTTAACGTTCCGGTGATTAGTAGCCAAAGTTGCGTAGACTGACGGAACTTGTAATTTGTATTTATCAAAGAATAGCCAGGTTTTTCCAGTTTTAACAAATTGAATGTCATAATCGTTGGTAGAATTGCTTTTAAGCGCGCTAGCTAGACTGGCCAACGATTTACGGTTCTTTTTGAAATAAGTCACCATCGGCTTGACGCTATCAGTAGTGATTTTCAATGATGGATCCGTACTGGTAACTTGTTTTGCGAGTTCCTTGCCAGTCTTGAGTGCCGTTAAATCGCGATTGAGCTGGTTCGCTGGCTGATAGTAATGTTGCCCATACAAATAACCACCGATGGCAATGACGGCGACAACGGCAATGGTTATCCATCCCCATTTTGGTAACGGGTGGCGTGGCGTTTGCCGGGTGTGCCGAGTCGCCTGACTAGTCGCTGATTGTGCGGACGACGCTGGTGCGGTGGTGTCCGCTTGGCTGGTCGCTGCGGCCTTTAAATTAAAGCCGCAGTTCGCGCAGAATTCGTCCGTTGCGGTGATTGGTTGCCCACAGTTCGGACAGAAAGCGGATTGACCAGACCGGTCGTCAGCCGCTTGAAAGAATTGGTGTTGCTTGTGCATTCCCCGATGCTCCTTTATGCTAGATTGATTAGTTGTCAGAAAAAAACGATTCCCCACAATGTTGATGGGTAAATCGCCGTTAATCGCAGCCAAATATAAATTTTAAATCACAATATTAATATGGCAAATACTGGTAAACGTTGGCTTTGATAACTAACAACTAATCATGTTAATAAATTAAGAATTTCATAAAAATATTAACATAATCTAAAGTATAACGATGATTAAACGGGTATGCAATGGTTAATACAAAGTTTAGTCAATTAATGGTTGCTGTTATGACGTAGTATGACTTGAATATTGGGATGAACTTGGAATTAATGAGTTTTTACCAGGCCGCTTGAAGTGGTGCAAGGGCAGTAAGATTTAAAGCTCACCTTCAATGATTATTTACGCATTGTGTTAGTTGCTTTTTCATGAATCATGATGCATGCCACAAATTCACTCATCAAGTGCCAAGTATCATCAATGATCAGTCCAAATCCAATCCGCGACTCAAGTGACAAGCTAAATATCAACAAAACAAAATTCACCACTGACTGTATTATTCACGAATGGAATAATACAAGTGCTGAATCCGAATTGAACCCGCTTACGTCTGGCATTATGATGGTCTTGTAAATTTTAAAGGAGATGAATTGAAATGGCAGAACAACCATGGGATTTACGCCGGGTACTTGATGAGATCAAAGATGATCCGAAGAACTATCATGAAACCGACGTTGAAGTAGATCCAAATGCGGAACTTTCTGGTGTTTATCGGTATATTGGTGCTGGTGGGACCGTTGAACGGCCAACACAAGAAGGTCCAGCAATGATGTTCAACAACGTGAAGGGTTTTCCTGACACGCGTGTCTTGACTGGTTTAATGGCCAGCCGTCGTCGGGTTGGTAAGATGTTCCATCATGATTACCAAACGTTAGGTCAATATCTTAACGATGCAGTTTCAAATCCAGTTGCACCGGAAACGGTCGCTGAAAAGGATGCACCGGCTCACGAAGTCATTTACAAGTCAACTGATGAAGGCTTTGATATTCGTAAGTTAGTTGCAGCACCAACTAACACACCACAAGATGCTGGTCCATATATTACGGTCGGGGTTGTTTTCGGCTCAAGCATGGACAAGTCCAAGAGTGATGTTACGATTCACCGGATGGTTCTTGAAGACAAGGACAAGCTCGGAATCTACATCATGCCTGGTGGCCGTCATATCGGTGCCTTCGCAGAAGAATATGAAAAGGCCAATAAACCAATGCCAATCACAATTAACATTGGTTTGGATCCTGCCATTACCATTGGTGCCACCTTTGAACCACCTACCACGCCATTTGGTTACAACGAATTAGGGGTTGCTGGTGCTATTCGGAATCAAGCCGTTCAATTAGTCGATGGGGTTACCGTTGATGAAAAGGCGATTGCACGTTCTGAATACACGTTGGAAGGCTACATCATGCCTAACGAACGGATTCAAGAAGACATCAATACTCATACGGGTAAAGCGATGCCTGAATTCCCAGGTTATGATGGTGACGCTAACCCAGCCTTACAAGTAATCAAGGTTACGGCGGTAACGCATCGGGAAAATGCCATCATGCAAAGTGTTATCGGACCATCCGAAGAACATGTCAGCATGGCTGGTATTCCAACTGAAGCAAGTATCTTACAATTAGTTAACCGCGCCATTCCTGGCAAAGTGACGAACGTTTACAATCCACCGGCTGGTGGTGGTAAGTTGATGACCATCATGCAGATTCATAAGGATAATGAAGCGGATGAAGGAATTCAACGGCAAGCAGCCTTATTGGCGTTCTCAGCGTTCAAGGAATTGAAGACGGTCATCTTAGTTGATGAAGACGTTGATATTTTTGATATGAACGATGTTATTTGGACCATGAATACGCGTTTCCAAGCTGATCAAGACTTAATGGTCTTATCCGGCATGCGGAACCATCCATTGGATCCATCAGAACGGCCACAATACGATCCAAAATCGATTCGCTTCCGTGGGATGAGTTCGAAGTTGGTTATCGATGGCACGGTGCCATACGATATGAAAGACCAATTTGAACGGGCTCAATTCATGAAGGTCGATGACTGGGAAAAGTATTTGAAATAAACCTTAATACTTGATGCGACTAGTTATGCCGTCAATAACGAATCGAACAAGTTAACTTTAATAATGTGAGGAGCCGCCAGACCACGGAAGCGTCCTGGTCGGGTGGCTTTTTACTGTCAAAATGAAGGGAGCATTTAACTCGTGAACAAGAAAACGATTGGCTTTTTGAGCGGAATCGCGGTGTTTGCTATTATCTACTTCCTACCGATTGCCGGCTTATCTGCTAAGGGCCAAATGGACTTGGCACTTAGTCTGATGACCGTTGTGTGGTGGGCGACCCAGATTGCTCAACCAGCATATGTCGGTGGGATTTACCTGATGTTACTGATTATTATGAACGTTGCGACACCTAAGCAAGTCTTCTCGTCGGCGTGGACCGGTTCAATCATGTGGCTCGTGATTGGGGCCTACTTGATTGCCGGTGCCGTTAACGAATCTGGTTTGGGCCAACGAATTGCATACGCGTTCATCATTAAATTTGTGCGTAGTTGGAAAGGTATCGTGATTTCGATTTTCGCGTTGACCTTTATCTTAGCGCTATTGATTCCACATCCATGGCCACGTGCATTCATGATCATGTCGGTCATTACGGTGGTTGCTGAAACGGCTAATATGCCAAAACGTGATTTAGCTAAATTAGGATTGGCCGTCTTTGCGGCTTCCTGCCCACTGTCTGGGGTCTTCTATACTGGTGATACGTCTTTGAACCCATTAGCTGTTCAAGCTTCTGGTCAAAGTGTCAACTTTGTTTCTTACTTTATTGATATGGGCGTTCCAATGATTATTGCGGCCGTCTTAACGATGTTCTTGTTCCTATTCTTGTTCAAGCCTAGTCGAGAAGTTCACATTGATGTTGAAGCTTTGAAGCAACAACAAGCACAACTCGGCGCCATGACTGGTAAAGAAATCCGGACGATCGTTTGGTTGGTCATTGCGATCGCACTGTGGTTAACCAGTGGGATCACTGGCCTAGATGTTGGTTGGTTGACCTTGATTGTGGCCTTAATGATGAGTTTACCGGTTATTGGTGGTATTTTGACTGCCAAGTCATGGGAAGGTGTTCCCGTCAATGTGCTGGTCTTCTTGACCTCAGCCATTGCGATCGGGAATGTCGGTGGCGTGACCGGGATGAACAACTGGATTGCCAAAACGTTGATTCCAAGCAACTTGCCAACGAATATCTACTTGTTAGCAATCGTGATTACGGTCTTCGCCATGATAATTCACATGTTCATGGGTTCCGTTATCGCGGTCATGGGGATTACGATTCCTGCGTTCGTGGCAGCGACTGCTCACATGGGAATTTCACCATTGGCAGTTTCACTGTTGGTCTTCTCAGTTACCAACTTGCATTACATCTTACCGTTCCACAACTTAGCCGTCTTAGTTGGTAGCGACCCCGATACCGGTGGTGGATACACGCAAAAAGATGTTATGCGTTTGGGGATTCCGTTGACTGCGGTGGTCTTCGTCATCGCCATTGTTGAAATGTTCTGGTTCCACTTAGTTGGTTTGGCATAAGCCACGGTTTAGAACCAAAATTGAGAATTGAATTGATTGAAAAACGCTTTTCAAGCTCGACCAAATTGTGGTCAGCTGAAAAGCGTTTTTTGTGTTGATTATTGTTTTGTTATAGATTGCGGCTTAATACCATGGGCGGTAACCGTTAAGTAGTCGATTAAATCAGTTAGTAGCTGATTACCTGAGCGTTGCGGATAGACGAAGTTCAGTTGGCTAATCAGTGGAACCGCGAGTGAACGCATGACAACGTGCTCGGTCATGAATGGTAGCACGGACTGCTTGAAGAGAAAGGTCACATTGCTATCGTCCAGCATGCCCAGGAGCGTTTCGATATGCGTACTTTCGAAGAAGAAGTTCGGCGTCAACCCTTGCCGGCCAAACAGATCATTGATGGGCTCATAAACACCAGAACCAGGTGGGAGCGTCGCAATTTTCTGGCTGGCGAGGTCTTGAACCCGAATGACCGCTCGATTAGCGAGGGGATGGTCCCGGGATAAAATAATCTTCAATTCGTCGGTCAGCAGTGATTGCTTTTGAAAGTCAGTCGGCTGCAGCTGATGAGTCTGCGTATCCCGAATAATAGCAGCTTGTAATTCACCGGCTAATAATCGTTTTACGACCTGATCGCCTTCATCTTCAATGATCTTGATTTCAACGTCGGCGTGCTGGTTATCAAAAGTGGCAATCTTTTTGGCAATGTTATATTGGCCCGAGACCGGAATCGACCCAATGACAAGTTTCTTGAAAGTCGTCGGTCGATTGGGGGCGAGGTCGTGCATCATATTTTCATAGTCGCGAATGATTTTATGGGCATGATGATAAAACGTCTCACCAGCGGGCGTAATTTGAAGGCGGCGCTTGTTATGCGTGTCGATTAATTGGAGGTTAAGTTCGTTTTCCAAGGCGCGCATCCGTTTGGAGAGCTCTGATTGGGAGAGATGCAGTTCTACGGCGGCGTTCGAAATGTGGCGTAAATCGTACACCATCACAAATGCTTGCAGGTCATTAATGGTCATGTCAGTCACACTTTCCTTAAGTTAGCTTCTATTTTAACACCGATGTGGAGTGCGGCCTAATTATGTGACAGTTATAATCTGCGATAAATTTAGCAGACAAGTTACGGTGATTGAAATATAAGTTAATTTTTTTCGCGATAATGGGTTTCTGATGACACGATAGCGGGCATTAACGTTTGTGGCTGCAAATTGTTGCCACTGGTGCGCATGACCTTGGTGTGACAAGCTCAATCAAAAGTGGCTTTCATGAAAAAGTATAAATATTTTCAACTGGCCGGACTGGTATTTCACAGTGGTTGCGGATTGATAAAACGCCGTGATCTCGGGATTGCTTGTATTTAGATTTTCTTCAGGCACAATGAAAATAGACCGGTAAGGGGATACTTGAAATTGACTCAGATGATTCAAGTGTTGGTCAATACTTTTAAAGGATGGGTTTCGTATGACAAAGGCGCTAAAAGTTGCAATGGGAATGACGATGTTAACTGGAGGTCTGATGGCTCAGGGCGTCGCTGCTAGTGCAGCCATCACGACTAAACCGGCCGTTTACACTGCTAAAAGCACGCAGACGACTGATTCAATCGCTGCTCAAGTCGACCGCCATCCAGCGGTCCAAGCTGCACAAGCACGGGTGGATGCAGCTGATCAAACATATACGAACGCTAAGCAAGCCTTGACCGCTGCCAAGAGCGCTGCTCAAGCAGCTCAAGATGAACTCGCAGCTGCCGATGGCGTTTTGGCAAAGAATCAACGAATCCAAGATGCAATGGCCACGTTGCATGACACCGCAGTTGCACGTCAGACGAAGGCCAAGCAAGCCGTTAACACTGCCACGGCTAACCAGGCAACGGCTCAAACGGCTGTTACAACTGCCCAGGCAACTGTGGATCAATTAACAGCGAACGTTAAAACCGCCCAAACGGCCGTTGATAAGGATAGTAGTGCTGCCAACCAAGCTGCTTTGATGACTGCGAAGGGGAAGTTAGCGACGGCTCAGACTGCATTGACGGCGGCACAAGCCAGGTTAATTAAAGCGACAACTGCTTTAACGGCAGCTAAAGAAGAACGCGCTAACGCCGATATTGAAGTCAGCGGGACTGCAGTTGATTATCGTGTGGCCAAAAAGGAACATGATACGGTTAAACCTCAGGCCGCTGTCGTCAAAGCGGAAGATACGGTTAAAGTGGCACGCAACCATGTCGATTCAGCCAAAGCGAAGGTGAGAGCTGCAGAAAAAGAGCGGACGGCGGCCCAAAGTCATTTAACGGCGGTGCGGAACCAAACACTGGCATTGCTGAGCGCGGCTAAACAGCCCGCCCGCCCTGATGATGGCAAAGGTGGACAAACACCGGCCAATCCAACACCGGCGAAGCCAACAACGGACCATGGTAATGACAAGGGTGGACAAGCACCGGCCGGCCAATCAACTGTACATGGCAACAACTCGAATGGACAAGTACCGGCTAACCCAACAGGAAACCATAATAACCACACGGACGGACCAACAGGTGAAGCGCCCAAACCAACTCTGACGCATTCAACTGATCAACTTCAAGTTAAAGGGACAGCAAATCCGCATGTCAAGTCGGCCTTAAGAACGACGACTAGTCCAGTTGTGACGAAGCCGACCGCAACGCACCCAACACATTCAACACACCCAACGACTGCAACTAAGTCCGCAACCTTACCACAAACTGATGAACGTACCAATCAAGTTGTGACGGTACTGGGTTTCGTGTTATTAACAGCAATGAGTTTATTTGGTTTTAAGCGGCAACGCAATCGACGTCACACGACTGATTAATGAAATAAGTGGGCACGGTCAAGTGTGAATCAACGATAGTTAGAACAGGTATTAATATCGTTCACTAAAATTAGGATTTTACGGAGGGCTCTTTCGAAATTTTGATGCTTTCGAAAGCGCCTTTTCGTGCTTGAAAGCTGTTGAATGGTGCCAATTTTTGTTTAATAATAATATGCTAAGAACGCCGGTTTTTCAGCCGGAATTGCTTGAAAGTTGGGACTGGACTACTATGAACATGGTTTTAGAAAGCCACAAATATTTACCAAATGAGGAGTTGAGTTTGTGATGATGATGACTGGAATGATGACTGGAATGATGGTTCTATTTGTATTGTTAGTTGGCTTAGTTTTAAGTGGGATTTTCTTCCGATACATGGATACAACGGCCGGTATCTCATTCAGCTCACTGAAGTTGGCTGATTTGCGGATGGAACTCTTGAACGTGGTACTTGTCATCGGACTACTGATGTGGGCACTATTTTTGATTCACTAGATAAGGTTTAGCCATTTTTTGAAAAGTCTGGCTGCGGCCGGGCTTTTATTTTGCCGTCAGAATAGGGAATACGGCACCAAAATGCTTGCACTTAGGGGCCGAACATCGTTATTATGAAGAGGTGATTATTTTTAGAAGGGAATGAAGTCACTATGACGCAATCGGCATATTGGCAACAGATTGCCACTAAGGCGCGCGCCGCTAACCGGCCGTTTTTCAGTCTTGCACCAATGGAAGCCGTGACGGGGTCCGTCTTTCGCCGAGTGGTGATGCGTGCAGCGGCACCAGATGTTTTTTATACCGAGTTCACGAATGCGCTGAGCATCACGCACCCCAAAGCCAAATTTACGACACGTGGGCGCTTATACGTGGATGAGTCTGAAAATCCGCGACCAATCGTCCAGCTATGGGGGAATAATGGTGTTGATTTCTCAAAAGCCGCGGTTGAAGTTAAGAACCAAGGGTACCAAGCGATTGATTTAAATATGGGTTGTCCTGACATGGCAGTCATCAAAAACCATAGTGGTAGCGATTTGATTCGCCGCTTTGACCGGGCCAAAGAAGTTATTGAAGGTGCCCGCCAGGCCGGGTTGCCAGTCAGTGTCAAGACACGACTGGGCTTTGAAGATGTCAGTGAGTACGAGACCTGGATCCCATTTTTACTCAAACAACAGGTGCCCGTCCTGACCGTCCATGTGCGGACTAAGAAGGAAATGAGTAAGGTGCCCGCACATTATGAGCTGATTGACCAACTGGTTCAGATGCGTGACACCTTGGCACCAGAAACGCTCTTACAAATTAACGGCGATGTGCTCAATTATCAAGATGGCCTGAAGTTGGCCCAAGCACATCCGGGCGTGGATGGTATCATGATTGGCCGCGGCATTTTTCAAAATCCATACGCATTCGAAACAGTACCACAGGAGCACTCAACGCGTGAAATGCTTGAACTATTGCGGTATCAAGTAGATTTATACGACCAATTTATCGGCCTCGGCTTACAGGGCCACTTCGCACCGCTCCAACGTTTCTTTAAAATTTACGTGCGAGGGATGCGTCACGCAGCCGAACTACGTAATGAATTAATGCAAACGAAGACGACCAATGACGTTCGCGCCATTATTGACCGCTTGGAAGCTGAGTTGCCGGCTGAATAGCTCAGATCTAGTGAATAATCGTTGGTGTGACATCAAAATCAACAGTTGGCTGTTTTCGACAGTCGCTACTAAAAAACGTCTCAAAGATGTTATTCTTTGAGGCGTTTTTTGGTCTAGCCAAGCATGCTCATGACGATGAAAAGCCCGTGAATTACTGAGACCATTTGTTCTGACTAGCTGGAAAGATATAGTTGCTCACGCGTGTGCTAGTTAATTTAGCATTAAAGATATTTGAAGCGCGCCAGTTGGTGGATTCCTGTTCGTCAGCGGGGGCTATTCCGACCTCCGGGGCTGGCTCGAATGGGCGGATGAACGGTCGCCTAATTCGTTGCAACTAATCACTGAATATTAAGCGATTGGTCCTTCAGTCAAAATTCACTGAATTGGTGTCGTTGATGAGTTATAGCATTTGTATACTAAGGCGCTTGTCTAAGTATTCGCTAATTCCCAGTTGTTGAGCATTTGGGACTATTTTCATCTCAGGCGATTAGAGATGATACGACTCATGTTAGATAATGTTCCTGCTTCCGAAAGTAAAACATGAGTATGTTGACTTGCGATTATCAGAAACAGGTCTTACAGTTAAATGCCAGAATAACTGTTTTCTAAGAATCAACGACCAGTTCACCAAAAAGTTGAGTTCGCAAATATCCGCCTTTCGAATACCATCCCCGGCCGGAAGGTGTTTCTGACAACGCTCAGCGATGAAATTCCACTTAGCAAGCGTTTTGTGCTTGGTTAGTGGAAGACCAGTATTTAAGACGTGGGCTGTCGGCTTAAATCTGTGTCCATCGCGTTCCAGCGTTGTCAGAAATTCCTGGAGGCCGGTGTAGGACGCAGCTATCAAATCAGGTTTACGCTAATTCGTTTTGTTTCCAGCGTTCCTCAGCTGGCTGTTTTGAATTTAAGAAATGGCATGATTCATGACAAATTAGCTAGCACAATGCGTAGTTAATCAAATTTGCTTTTATGGTCAACAGTCACTTTTACCGCAAGACTAGGAAAACTTAAATCAATTTAAACCGCTTATCTAACAAGGTTACACTGCTAGCTGGTAGCCCGACAACTTGGATCTCTCGTTGCTTCGTGACAAAGATGGCCCCGTAAATATCTGGTCGGTCGGCGGCCCAGCCAGGCAGGGGTTGTCCGGCAAAGAAGAGACGCGTTGTTTCGATTTCGCCATCAATGGAAGCTTTGGTGAAGACCGTGACACTTTCCAGATCGTTTTGACGGGGATAACCGGTCTTGGAGTCGAGAATGTGGTGATACGATTGGCCGTTGAATTCGAGGTGGCGTTCATAGATGCCACTCGTGACAGCGGAACAGGCGCCAATGGTGACGCTGGCAATCGCATTGCCACGATCGGTGGTGGGGTCCTGGATTCCCACGCGCCATTTGCCATCCGCATGCAGCGGTGAATCGCCGACCATCAGCAAGTTGCCGCCCAGATTAATCATACCAGCGCGTTGTCCGAAAGCTTCCCAGTAATCCTGAATGCGGTCAGCGATGTAGCCCTTGGCAATTGCACCGAGGTCTAATTCCATCCCGGCAACTTTCAAAAATACGCTCAAATCGGTGTCGTTACAGACCACTTGATTAGGGTCGATCAAGGCCAACCGGGCGTCGATTTCTGATTGTTCAGGAACATGTGCATTATCGAAGCCGATGTGCCAGAGCTTGACTAAGGGCCCAATCAAGGCGTTAAAGCCGAAGTGTTGGCGGCTAAGTTCGACGGCTTGGGTGACTAAGCTGTAGGTTGCCGCGCTGACTTGAACCGGGTGCTGACCCGCAGCGTGATTGATTGCCATGACTTCAGAAGCGGTGCGATTAACGGTGAGGCGGTCCTCATACTGATCGATCAATTGGCAGGCGGCGGTCAAATAACGGTCGCTATCGCTGCCGAACAAAGTCAGGTCAATGTCTGTTCCGAGTGCGTGGTGAGCTTGATGGCGCCGCTGTTGGGCAAACGCTGGAATCGCGGGGTCGTCGTTGTAAGTTAAAGTGGTCATAATACCAGTCCTATCTCTGAAATGCCAGCTTGTTCAGTAAGCTGAACTAAATTAGTTTCCCCGCCAGATGATCCAATTCATGCTGAATAATTTGAGCAGTGAAGTCGTTGAACCGTTGTTGTTGGGGTTTGAAATGTTGGTCTTTATATTTCACAGTAATTTGATGATAACGTTGCGTGGTCCGCTCACCCGGTAACGACAAGCAGCCTTCAGTCGTTTCATAAGCACCGTGGTGATCAATAATTTTAGGATTGATCATTGCAATCGCAAATGGGCCGAGTTGGACAACGATAATCTGTTTGTTGACGCCAATCATGTTGGCGGCCATGCCGACGCAGTTATCCGTATGCGCGGCCAGTGTTTCCAGTAAATCAGTGACGACTGGTGCGTCGGCAGGGGTGGCAATCGTTGCGGGAACGCTTAATGCGGCGGGGTCGTGAACAATGGGTCGAATCATATTAGTTCCTCCATATCGTGGGTTTATTAGTTCAATTATAGGGAGCGCTTCACTGAGAAGCAAGCCGTTCGCAGGCGTCGCCCAAAACACCCCACGCAGACATAATCGCGTGGGGTGTGCTAAGTCGTTAATTGTTAACTTTAAAAGTGGGTGTGAGACTGCTGGTCTTTAAGGCCTGAGTGGTCGTGGTCGGAATCTTACTCCGATTCGGTCGCCAGTTCGGGTCCTTGACCAAGGTTGTCGCCGTTCCCTGATAATCGAGCGTCATACTGTTGGCGTTATTGAGTGTTAGCACGGCGGTAGCCTGCTTGATTTTTACCGTCAGCTGCGTCTCATCCAGCTTGAAATCAGTATGGTTGCGCGCCGGTGATTTGCCAGCTTGAAACAGACCAAGTTGGTGTTCTGTATTCAGATATAAGCTCGTTGCGGGATCCGTGCTCACCCAGCGTCCTAAAAAGTCGCGGGTCGTGACGGATTGCACGGCGTGGACTTTTGATGTCGTTGGTTGAACCTGCTTAGCGGTGGGGGCTGTCTTTGATTGGCACCCGGCGAGCAGACCGCTAAGCAGTAATCCCACAATTATGCTCCTGATTTTTTGCATAATTATTCTCTCCTCCAAATGCCCATTTTCCCCTGTAGGGCTTATTCACCATTATAGCGAATATGTCACCTTATTTAAACTAAATCGTCATATTCATCGTGAAACAATTAATTTTATGCGATTCGGTTGTATTGTGCTTAATTGATAGCGAATGAAATTGGTCAATTTTCAATATGAAAAAACGTGAAAGCAATTGAGACGGGCGTTTAATCGAAAGTTAAGAATATTGACTAAATATTCATTTTGAAAGTGATAAATCATATATAAAATAATTTTTAAATATTCCGAAATTGCACTAATTCGATGGTCAGTGAGTCTTGCTGTACGCAACTGTGTTTATCAGCCAATTTGAGTGATAGGCATTTTCAATAAAATGAGCTACTATATATAGTATTGACTCAAACGGAATGCACTATTGATTGTGTGGACTTGATGACTTTGAAAAGTGGGGAATGTAAGATGCTGACAACGACAACTAAGGATATTTTAGACGAATTACGGCCACTACCGGTCACGAAACGGGGCGGAGCGCAAACCAAGTTTCACCCCTATAAATTAGACTTTGTCTTACACCAGTTATTAACGACTGAGGATGAGGTGCGCGTCGTTAAACAAGCCCTGGTCGCTTATTATCGGGATGCGGACGGTATCGACACCCGGGAACTCCGGACGACCCTGATGCAAATTCTGAATGCGCAGGGCTTGACCAAGGCGGCTCAAGCATATCAAGACTACTTTGACGCTGAACAGCAACGTTTTGCGGCGGCGACGAATGTGCAGGGACGAATTGAAAAGTTATTCGAACGTGATGCCAGCGTTGTGCATGAAAATGCAAATAAAGATAGTACGATTTTTAATACCCAACGTGATCTGGAAGCCGGCGCTGCCAGTCGGGCGCTGGGCCTGAAGATGTTACCAGATCTAGTCGCCAAGGCTCATTTACGGGGCGATATTCACTGGCACGACCTCGATTATTCACCGGTCACGCCCGAAACAAACTGCTGCCTGATTGATTTTGATGGCATGTTCAAGCACGGCTATAAGATTGGTAATGCGGAAGTTGCCTCGCCACGGTCGATTCAAACGGCGACGGCGCAAATGGCCCAAATTATTGCCAACGTGGCGTCGCTTCAATATGGCGGCTGTTCTGCCAACCGGGTCGACCAGTTGTTAGCCCCCTACGCGGCGATCAACTATCAAAAACACTTGGCAGAGGCTGAAAAGTGGGTCGCTGAAGACCAGCGCGAAGCCTACGCCAAGACCAAGACGAAAAAGGATATCTACGATGCGATGCAAGCGCTAGAATATGAGATCAACACGTTATATTCATCGCAAGGGCAGACCCCGTTTACGACCGTTAATTTTGGATTAGGGACGAGCTGGATCGAACGCGAGATTCAAAAAGCGATTCTCCAAATTCGAATCAAGGGCCTCGGTAAGGAACATCGGACCGCGATTTTTCCCAAATTGATCTTTACGATGAAGCGCGGCCTGAATCTCAGTCCCAACGACCCGAATTACGATATTAAGGAACTCGCCATCGAATGTTCAACGAAGCGGATGTATCCTGATTTGTTGATGTATGACAAAATCAAGGAATTGACCGGGAGTTTCAAGACACCCATGGGCTGCCGCTCCTTCTTACAGGGTTGGCGTGACGAGAATGGGGTGGAAGTCAACTCTGGTCGGATGAATTTGGGGGTGGTAACCGTTAACTTGCCACGTATCGCACTTGCTGCTCATGGGGATCAACAGTTGTTCTGGGAGATTTTTGAAGAACGGATGCAGACTTGCCACGAAGCACTGGCTTACCGAATCGAACGGACGAAGCAGGCTAAGCCAGAAAACGCACCGTTACTGTACATGTACGGGGCATTTGGTAAACGACTACCAGCTGGCGGTAACGTTGACGAACTCTTCAAGAATCAGCGGGCGACGGTCTCCCTCGGTTATATTGGCATCTATGAAGTCTGCACGACATTCTTCGGCCCTGACTGGGAAAGTGATGCCCATGCTCGCGAGTTTGCCGAGACGGTCGTGAAGGCCTTACGTGATAAGTGTGCCAAGTGGGCGGCTGAAAGTGGCTACCATTACAGCTTGTATTCCACGCCAGCTGAATCGTTGACCGATACCTTTTGTCGTGACGATATCGCCAAATACGGCCGGGTCGCTGATATTACGGATAAGGAATACTACACGAATAGTTTCCACTATGACGTCCGCAAACACCCGACCCCGTTTGATAAACTAACGCTAGAAGAACGCTTCCCGAAGTACGCCTCGGGTGGATTCATTCATTATTGTGAATATCCAAACCTGACGCAGAACCCCAAGGCACTCGAAGCAGTCTGGGATTGGGCCTATGACCACGTCGGTTATCTCGGGACCAATACTTCCATCGATCAATGCTTTAAGTGTGGGTTCAAGGGTGAATTCAAAGCAACCGCTCGTGGGTTCGTCTGCCCCGAATGTGGTAACCACGACCCGAAATATTGTGATGTGGTCAAACGGACGTGTGGCTACCTCGGTAACCCACAACAACGGCCAATGGTGCATGGTCGCCACGTTGAGATCGCGTCCCGTGCTAAAAATATGTCTCCGGAGATGATTAAAAATGCCGCGCGCTACGAAAGGACCAAACAATCCGATGCCCAAAGAATGGCTGGCAAAGGACTTAAGTGAACAATATGTTGCTGATTACAAGGCATTTAACTTTGTTGATGGGGAAGGGGTCCGCTGCAGTCTCTATCTGAGCGGTTGTCCCTTTCATTGCCCAGGTTGTTACAATGTCGCTGCTCAGAATTTTCACTATGGGCAGCCTTATACGAGCGAGCTTGAAGACCAGATTATCGAGGACCTCAGTCAATCCTACGTGCAAGGACTGACCTTGCTCGGCGGCGAACCGTTTTTAAATACGCAGGTCGGGATCCGAATCTGTGAACGGGTCCGGGCAGAATTCGGGCATACGAAGGACATCTGGTCATGGACCGGATACACTTGGGATGAGTTGCAACAGGATTCCGAAGATAAGTTAAAGATGTTGTCGCTGATTGATATTTTAGTCGATGGTCGGTTCCTTCAAGACCAGATGGACCTGTCATTACAGTTCCGTGGGAGTGCCAACCAGCGCATCATTGATGTCCCTAAATCACTGTCAACTGGCGATATCGTTATCTGGGATAAGTTGGTTAAATAAAATTAAGTCAATCGAAAATGGCGTTGTAACTTAGTTGTTACGGCGTCATTTTTGTCGTGTGCTGAATATAACGGTTACATATTAGAAATGATTATTTTTTTGGTTAATGTCTGCGACTATATCTCGATATTTTGGTTAAAAGCGGTTATACTTTACAGGAGTAGTCAATATATATTGACGTAAAGAATCTAATTAAAGTGAGGTTTCGTGAATGTATCGTTTCTTTGTTCAACCTCAAGTTGACCAGCGGCGTCAGGCCGTGTTTGGGTACGAATTATTATTGCGTAAAGAAATGGATGGTCGGTGGGCAGTACCGCAATCATTCACTGAACTACCGTTAGACAAGCAAGTAGCCTTGTTAGAACAATTAGCCACGCAGTTGAAGACCAAGGCGACCAATCAGGTATTGGCCCTGAATCTCAACCGTCAGCAAGCTGAAGATGCCTTAATGTTAGGGACGATTATTTATCTCAAAAAACGACTCAATCCTGCTGCTTTAACGATTGAGTTAACGGAAAGTCTGCCATTAGCCGAAGTTCAGAAATACAGTCTCTTCTTTCATCAGTATGGTATCAAACTGAGCATCGATGACGTCGGGACTGGTTCCAATACATTTGAAAATATTCAGCACGCATTACCATTTGTTGATCAGATCAAATTTGCCATGCAAAATCTGCGGATGAGCGGACAAGCCGAACGCATTCCCCGTGAAGTGGCGTTTTGGCGCGATGTGGCTCGGAAATACCATTTAGAATTCATTCTGGAAGGTATCGAGGACCAAAAGGATCAAAGAATGGCGGAACAACAAGGTATCGAGTGTCATCAAGGCTATTACTATGGCAAACCGCACTTGATTGCTGATGATTGTCAATTCGTAAATGGCAGCTGCTAGGAAAGGGTCCTGACAATGACATGGTCTTATTGGCGAATTTCGCCATTTATAACGAGTATCTTTTTTATCCTCGGGGTGCTGACGCTCTACTGGGTGCTGTTCAACTGGATTACGTCCTGGTTCCATGCTCGCCACATTAATATTGATGATGATACGATCAATGCCTGGCATGGCGTCATCTACATGTTGGTCTTCGTCTTTGTGATGCAACTGTCGGTGGTCGGCCAGGCGAATAGTTGGG
This sequence comes from Lactiplantibacillus plantarum EGD-AQ4, assembly GCF_000463075.2. Lineage (GTDB taxonomy): Bacteria > Bacillota > Bacilli > Lactobacillales > Lactobacillaceae > Lactiplantibacillus > Lactiplantibacillus plantarum_A. The sequence goes on along the minus strand of NZ_AVAQ01000012.1, from coordinate 45,714 downwards.
AGTTCGTGAACTTTCACCTGATTGCCGTCATCTTCTGTGCGTTTTTCTTAAATATTCGAATGCCGTATTACACATTGTTACCAGTGGTCATTGTGTACATGGTTTTCGACCAATCGATTTTCTTCTGGGAATCCTGGAGCTATGCGATTGTGTTCGTTGGCTTTTTCTGGAGCCTGAATTACTTACGGCTGTGGGTGCAGAGGCATCGCCATAGTTGGCTTTACTACTATGGGACGGTCGGCTTCTTCGGCGGCGTCTTGTGGTTGTTGATTAAAATCAAATACACGCTGAGTTGGGAGAACACGTTACAGGAGTATGGCTACCTGCTGATTTTTGCCGGCTTACTCTTTGCCTACGTCAATATGCTGACGCAGGATAGTGAGATCAAGCTGCGACTCGCCCAGTTTGCCAGCCACGACGCATTGACGCAAACGGAGAACTTCGCGGCCTACACGGAGCATATCAAATATTTATTTGATGACAGTACGGCCAATAATTTGAATCTATCGATGATGATGTTTGATATTGACCACTTTAAGCACGTCAACGATACCTATGGTCATTTAGCTGGTGACCGCGTTTTGCAAGAAGTCTCGGAGACCGTTCAAACGGTGCTGACCGAAAATGATCCGAAGGTTAAGCTGTACCGGACGGGTGGCGAGGAATTTAACGTTTTGTTTCCTGGCTATGATTTGATCAGCACGCGCGCCATTGTCCGGCAGATTTTTGCGGCGGTCAACCATCTTGTCGTCAAGTACGGTGACCAAGAAATTGCCGTTTCAATCTCGGTCGGTGTTTCAACCTTGCATCAAGCCGATGATAGTCCCGTCGACTTTTATAATCGAGTCGACCAGAATCTGTACGCGTCAAAACGCCATGGTCGGATGCGCGTGACTGTTGATCAGTAATGACGCGTGTTAATCAGTTTTCTTGGCGTGATGGCACTTTTTAATAAGCAAGTCAATGATAGTAACTTTGAATTTCTAGAATTCAGGGTTACTTTTTTTGTGTGCTTTATTCAGTGTCGGTAGTAAGCGCTTGGTTGGGGATAGCTAAATGACTGATACGGGCATTTCGACTTCAGCCGATAATCCACGGTATGACGCCGTTAACGAATAAAGCGCTTCATAGCTTGTTCGTTAATTGAGTTTACGAATGAACCCCCGCAGGCTCAAACCACCGTTAAAACTGTTGATTATGCTGGTATTCTGGTTTTATTATGGTAAAGTTTATGTTGAAAGGATAACAGTCAATGGCTTGAACTAATTGATTTACATCCAGTTGAGAGCAAGTTTTTTGGCAATAGATTATCAGCGTGAGGTTCTGTAGTTGACACATTATTGAATGATTAAGGAAGTGAGAAGTGTGCCAGTAGTTATCAGCTCATTGATTCCCGTAGTCGCGCCGGTCAAACGCCAGATTATTAGTGTGACGACGCTTGCCAATACGGTACATCTATATGGGCTACTTGGGTTTAAAAAGCAAATATTCCCAGTGACCGACCAAATTGTCGCGCCCTTTGGTGGGGTTATCACCGCTGTGGCAGTCGATGAACGGCGGGTCGGCTTTCGTGCCACCAATGGTCTGGTTGGCTGGTTACGAATCGGACAGTTAACAAATCAACTGGAATCATCGATGATTGATTTTAAAGTCAAGCCAGGTGACACCGTGGTTGCAGGACAAGTGATTGCGGATCTGGTTTCAATACTGGTACGCCGCTTGCAGCCAGTCGAAACTGCGCTCAAGTTAACGATTAAACGCGCGCTAGACCAGGGACGTGAACGTCTGCTGGTCGCGAGTAATCGCGTCGACCCAACCGGTACGGTCATTTCAGGCATTACGACCAGCATGGCTGGTAATCACCGGGTCGCAACGATTGGACCACCTGGATGGGATTAATGTCAGACAATAAGCAATCGACGTTCCTAGATACGGGGTGTGTCTAGACGTCACGCTTCGACGCAGTCCTAATATGGACAGTAGTGGCTGAGGTGTGCGTTTTGTATAACGCAGATAGGGGCAGTCCTGAATACTCAGGACTGGTTCACAAGGTCGTCGTGTTGACAGGCACGGCGTCGCTGATGTTATTAAGGTATTAAGGTAAATCAGTAGGAATAGTAGTCATTGGTCAGCAACTAAGTTTTGGTAGACTTATCTGCACAGCTGCTATTTAACAAATTGAACTGGAACGGGTGTGATTGACACTCGTTCAGGCAACGGTTCAGTTTCTAGAATTACGACGGTCAAAGGTTAGGGCCAATGTTACTCAGGTGGTTATGGGGGTATAGCGACTTGAGCAGTGGTTTAACGTCGCGTATAAACCTAATGAATGTACGACAGTTTGGCTAAAGGCGGATCACTTGCTTTTACTTGGCAGTCCAGCTTATCATGAAGATAAACTGTGAAGGAGTGATTCGGATGAGTTCCATGACATTTAACCAGACTGAATTATCCAAATATAATGGTCAAGATGGTCAACCCGCATATGTGGCGGTTGATGGTGTTGTTTATGATGTAACGGGGGTTGCAGCATGGGCCGGTGGTAAGCATCATGGTAATCTTGCCGGTCAAGAACTAACAACGGTCATTGACACGAAATCCCCACACGGTCGCAAAGTATTAAATAATCTGACAGTGGTTGGCCAGTACGTGGCTGATTAAATTAACGAAGACCAGTTGTCTTGCAGCTGGTCTTTTATTGTGCCCAATTTTAAAAGCATGTCTCAATTAAGAAAAAAGTCTCAAGAAAGTTGCCAATCAACTTCCAAAATTGTCGCACCGAGAAGACATCCGTTGAGGCGGTTGTTGGAATAAGTGGGGTGGCTTTTGAAACGCGCGTTAAATGATGCAATTCTTATTGTTTCATTGTCATATTCTCATATTTGTTAGCCGTTATTAAAACAGTAATAACGTGGTTAAGCCAGTGTTAGCCGCGGCCGCAAGTATCACGCTCATGTTAACACCTTGACTATTTATACCGGGATATAAAATAAATTATATAAATGGTTGAATGTTGTGTACAATAGCGTGAAAATAGAGTTTGAATTAAAGGATAACTAATTAAAGAAATTAGGTGGGGTTCACGATGGAACGTAAACAAACACATTTTAAGATGTATAAGATTGGCCGTCGGTGGGTATTCGCCTGTGCGACGCTCTTAACATTAGGACTCACAACGCTTGGCGCGCGGGCCGATTCAACCACGACTAGCACCGACACGACCGATGCCGCCACAACCAGTGCGACGACTGATAAGTCAGTTAACAATCAAAACCAAACGTTGAAGGCGACGGTTGCGAGCGACATAACGGCGACTGGCAATTCGGATCAATCAGCAAGCGCTGACACGACGACCCAAGCCGCAACAATTGACGATGATACGACGCAAACAACGACGGATTCGTCATCTTCCAGCCAGTCGGCAGTCAGTGGGACAACTGGTGAGTCATCAACCACCACGCAGACTAAGCAGTCGGTAGCGGGGACCACTAATAAGCAAGACAGCACGACTGACGAGTCGGCAACTAAGACGACGGATGCCGATGTGACCACGACTGCCAAGTCTAGCACAGCTACTGATGCGACTAAATCGACGACTAGCACAGCTACTGATGACACGACCAGCACGGATACTAACGATGCAACGGGCACGACGCCAGCTACTGATACAACCAGTGCGGTGACGGAAACTGCCGATACCACTGCCGCTAAGACTAGCACGGATACTAATGATGCGACCACTACCATGAATTCAGCCAAGACGACTGCCCAAATGGTTAGTGCACAAACCGTTGCGACGACACTCAGTCAAGCGGTGACGCAAGCCAATGATGCGGTGGCGGATGGTGGTAATGTCACCGACGATTATCCTGATTTACATAACATGCTCGGGGTCTCGTCACAATTTCACATTTTTGCTCGCGAAGCAGAACTTCACGCGCACACTAATGGGAATATTGCGGTTCAAAACCTAGTCGGCAACGTTAATTTTGGGACGAATATCATTGAAGAATTGTTGGATAAGGATATTTCTTACATTCAAAATATCACCAACATTGCCGGTAGTTCGTTTGTCTCGGCTGGTGAAACTCGTAGTAATAAGGTGATTTTTGGCGAAAACATCGATATTGATGTCTCCAATCCTAATCGGCCAATGGTCAACGGCGTCTATATCGACCATTTGTTGGCGTCTGAAGTCTATCAAGATAAAGATGGCAACGTCTATATTGATTTTGACGCCGAATTTGCCAAGCTGGAAAAACTCAGTGCTAGTTTGAGTGAGCAAACAGCAAATGCCAGCTACTCTAATGATAGTTTTGATGATATGAATCAGCGGGTCATCGACGTTACGGATATGGAACCAGACGCTGACGGCCATATCGTCATTAACTTATCCGCAGATGTCCTCAATATGAGCACGCCGCTGACGATCAAAGGATTGTCGGCGGATCCAGACGGGAATACGGTCATTATTAACGTTGATACGGCCGGCAGTACCAATTACCAAGTCAATTCGCAGATCAAAATCATTTACGACGATGGCACCGAACGGAATAACCAGGAAACGGAAGACTTTGGGGATAATCACTTACTCTGGAACTTTTATGATTCGACGGCCAGCGATAAATTGGCCACCGGTGTTATCAGTGTGGACCGGCCATTCCAAGGCAGTATTTTAGCACCAGCCGCCGAAATTGATGCTAATCAAAATATCGATGGTAATCTGATTGCTAACAAAGTCAATGTTAAGGCGGAAACCCACCGTTGGGACCTCCAGGATAACGTGGATAATGAAAACGATCCTGACACTGATACGAATACGGATACGGATGATGACGGTGAAGACAATGGTGATACGGACGAACCTGGTACGAGTGAACCAGAAGACCCAGAACCTGTTGAACCAGGCGGCCCAGCGCCTATTGATCCAGAAGAACCGGGCACGAACGAGCCGGAGCCTAATGAACCAGAACCTACTGAGCCAGAAGAACCTGACGAAGAGGCCCCAGACGAAGTCGATTATCTGAAGCCAGTGCCACCAATCATTGACGTGGAAATGCCAAACTTTGATGAAGATGACGGTGAAGAACCCGATGAAGAAGCGCCAGTAGAAGAACCAGAAGTCCCAGATGAAGAGACGCCTGACGAAGAAACGCCAGTGGAAGAACCAGAAGTTCCAGACGAAGAGACGCCTGACGAAGAGGCACCAGTCGAGGAGCCTGAAGAACCTGACGAAGAAGCCCCAGAGGAAGTTGAGTATCAGAAGCCGGAAATTCCAATCATTGACGTGGAAATGCCTAACTTTGATGAAATCGACGATGAGGCCGAAGCCGAAGAAGCGGAAGAAGAATTTGAGGAAGAAATCGAAGACGAGATTGAAGCGGGCGTGGAACCTGATGAAGTCGTCGATCAAATCGTCGATGAAGTTGAAAATGAAATCGACGCTGGCTGGGTCACTGATGAGACCGTCACAGAATTAGAGACAGCGTTTGAAGAAGTTCAGAAGGAAGCGGTCATTGGTGATCAAATCAATGATGAGGAGACTTTGCTGAACTTGATCGATCAGGCAATTGCGCAAGCGAAAGCCCATCATAATTCAGCGTTAGTTGCACAATTACAAGCACTTCGGACTAAAGTTGCGGCGGCTTTAGCAGTGGCACAAGGCAAGTCGTTGCCACAAACGAGTGAAACGCCTAACCAAGCCATTTCTTTAGCGGGAATTGCTTTGGCAAGTACGCTGATGTTGGGTGCGTACGCGAGTCGACGGAAACGGCAGAACTAATTGAAATAAGTGAATCATGGTTCAAAAATTGCTGCGACCAGTCATCAAGTTTTGACTTGATAACTAATAACAGTTAACGGAGAATCTGAATAGATACGGCTGATAATGCGCCATTCAATGGCATTATCAGCCGTATTTTTATCAAAAAAATGTCACTAAACCAAATTGGTCTAGTGACGCTCAATTTTCTCTACTCCATGACCGACCTAATCCTTTGACCCCAAATGCGCCACTAGTGAAGCGTGGTCTAAATACTAACCCCCATTAGTATTTATGATAATTATTATAAAGACTATTGAGAATTAGTCAACTTTTATTCGAATATATTTTGCAATTATATTGAAATCTATTTAGAACCTGTCTGCCGATAAATTCGAGCTAGTCTAAAGTCAATGGGGTCAAAGAAAATCCGCCGGTCATTGATTGACCTGCGGATTTGGCGGTTGGTAAGGTTCAATTACGAATTAATTCATTGAAGTTAAATTCGTTCGGAATAAAGTGAGATTCGGTGTACTCAATCTGCCGGCCCTGATCGTTGAACGCAATGCTGATCATGTTGCCGACACAATTATTCGTACCGAGTGCGAGCAACTGATAGTCGAGTGGGGTCGCCGTTTCGACCCGCAACATCCGTTTGACGACGGCAATCTTGAGCCCGTTTTTTTGAAAGTGGCGATAAATCGACTGTTCAGCGATTGCCTGGGTCAACTCGGGGATACGCTGGGCATTAAAGTAGTTGATATCGAGCACGGCCCGGACGCCATCAACGACTCGGACCCGTTGAATGGCGTAGACCGGAATACCGACTTCGAACGCTGTCTGGGCACTGAGCGCTTGGTCGACGATTCGCCGTTGAAAGCCGACGACATCCGTCCGGTAATCCAAATGACGCTCGGCATTCAGACTCTGTAGCCCGTTCAAATTATTTAGGGCTAGATTAAACTGTTGCGTTTGGGGCGTGTGTTCCAGTAGGACAACGCCGCGGCCTTTGACGGAGTAAACTAAACCGTCAGCGGCCAACTGCGCGATTGCTTTGCGGACGGCATAGCGACTGCTGTGGAATTCTTCAATCAATTCATCTTCAATTGGTAATCGCATTTTGACACTATAGCGTCCTGCGAGAATGCGTTCCTTTAGAGCTTGATAGATTTCATTAAATGATGCGTTAGCCATACAAGCACCTTCGTTCTGTTTGTGATTAATTTAATTATACCAAATAATTATTGATTTGGTGTAAATAACCGAATAAATATTGATATTTGTTCGAATATAAATTGACAGTTGCCCGCATGCCTCATATAATGTAAGCGAACACAAGTTGTGGTCAGTACGAGGGGGATGGGGAACATGCAAATCGAACAACAAACTTTGAATGCGGCCAAGCAGCCGTTTCAAGTCACCGCCTATTGGTTAGACCAAATCAGTGATTTTGAAACGGCTGTGGATTATCCGCTGATGATTATTTGTCCGGGTGGTGGGTTTACGTACCATTCTGGACGTGAGGAAGCACCGATTGCGGCACGGATGGTGGCAGCTGGCATGCACGCCGTCGTATTGAACTATCAATTGATTGCGGGTCATCAGACCGTTTATCCAGCAGCGCTACAGCAATTAGCCGCAACCATTGATTGGGTGACTAAGCAGGCAGCACAGCATCATATCGACACGCAGCGTATTGTCCTGGCCGGCTTCTCGGCTGGCGGACACGTGGTGGCGACGTTTAATGGGGTCGCCACGCAACCGGAACTACGCGCTCAGTATCAGCTGGACCAGTATGTGGGGCACCACGCTGCCGTGATTCTCGGCTATCCCGTGATTGACCTACAGGCTGGTTTCCCAACCACGGCAGCTGAACGAGAACAGATTACCACCGACCGACAGTTGTGGGCGGCTCAGCAATTAGTGACGGCGGCCAGCAAACCCGCGTTTGTCTGGCAAACGGTCACCGATGAACTGGTGCCACCGCAGAACTCATTGGCATACGTTCAAGCCTTGCTCGCGCATCAGGTGCCGACCGCGTACCATCTATTTAGTAGTGGCATTCATGGCCTAGCGCTGGCCAATCACGTGACTCAGAAACCAGGTAAAGCCAAGTATTTGAACGCGCAAGCTGCCCAGTGGCCAGAATTAGCCTTAGCGTGGCTGCAGGAACGCGATATTTTAGCTGGCACATTTTGATAGTTTAACAGGAATAGTTTGACGATCGAAGCGTCCACCGACAGGAGACTGTCTGGCTGGGCGTTCTTTTTGTCAACGCCCTGACACGAATTAATGTTCTGCGGTATAATAATACGAATAAGCTTATAAAGAGGAGCGATAGTAGATGGCAACTAATCAACACCTTGTGATTATTTCCTTGGATGCCTTGGGTTTTCGGGATTTGCGCGAGCATCAAGCAGAACTGCCCGTTTTGAATCGCCTAATGACTGGCGGCACGTGGGTCAAATCGGTGACGGGGATTTATCCCACACTGACTTATCCGTCACATACCACGATTATTACGGGTCAGTATCCCAATGTGCATGGAATCGTCAACAATACGAAATTACAACCAACGCGCCGCTCGCCTGATTGGTACTGGTATCAAAAAGACGTGCAGGTGCCGACACTATATGACTTAGCGCGGCAGCAAAAACTAACAACGGCCGCGTTTTTATGGCCAGTCACGGCGGGAAGCAAGATTACATACAACCTCGCAGAAATATTCCCAAACCGCATCTGGACTAACCAGGTATTAGTTTCGCTCAAAGCGAGTTCACCGCTGTTCTTACTTGAAATGAACCATAAATACGGCCACTTGCGCAATGGGATCAAGCAACCACAACTGGATGAATTCATTACGGCTTGTGCAGTCGATACGCTGACCAATAAACGGCCAAACCTCACCATGATTCATTTAGTCGACATGGACAGTATGCGCCATCGCTATGGGGTGCGTTCCAAGGAAGCCATGGCCGCCTTGCAACGGTTAGACCGACATGTCGGTATGCTGATTGAAGCCACCAAGCGTGCCGGGACGTTTGAAGACACCAACTTTGTTATCTTGGGCGACCACTATCAAATCAACGTTGATCGCATGATTCATTTGAACACGCTCTTCGCACAACGCGGCTGGCTGACGCCTCGTCAGGACCAAACGTTTGAAAACGACTGGCAGGTCATGGCGAAGACGGCGGACGGCTCGACCTACATTTATACCCGGCCTGATTTTGACGAGATGGATGAATTGCGTTCATTAGTCAGTCAAGTCGAAGGTGTCGAAACCATTATCACGGGTACTGAAGCGGCGCAACGTGGGGCTGACCCAGCGTGCGCACTGATGGTGGAAGCTAAGGAAGGCTACTACTTCACGGATGAAAGTCGCCGGCCGCTCGTGGTCGAACCGGTTCATCCAGATACGTTGGGCCAACCTGACCGTTATCATGGGGTTCACGGCTACGATCCAACCAAGCCAGATTATCAAACGACGCTGTTATTCAACGGACCGGCTGTCAAAGCGGGCGCGACAATTGATTCAGCGAACTTGGTTGACGAAGCACCGACCTTTGCCAAGTTGCTCGGCTTACAGTTTGCAGGACCAATGCCTGGTCAGCAACTCGACATTTTCAAGGAGTAAAATAGATGAAATTTAATAAGCAGCAGTGGAGTTGGATCTTCTATGATTGGGCCAACTCCGGCTACGGAATCATTGTCACTACGGCGGTTCTGCCCGTTTACTTTAAGGCGGTGGCTCAGAGTAATGGCGTCACACCCGCCAACGCGACGGCGTATTGGGGCTATGCCAACAGTATCGGGACGTTATTGGTCTCGATTTTAGCGCCCGTGCTGGGGGCGTTAGCGGACTATCCGCATGCTAAGAAACGGATGTTAAATATCTTTTCGACGCTCGGTATGGTGATGACACTTGGTTTAAGTGTCGCACCAACTAGTGCCTGGAAGTGGTTGTTAGGCATTTATATCCTGTCGATCATTGGCTATTCAGGTGGTAATCTGTTCTACGATAGTTTTCTGACGGATGTGGCCCCGAATGACCAGATGGACCGTTTGTCTTCATACGGCTATGGCTTCGGTTACCTCGGTGGGGTGCTCGCCTTCATTCTGTTCTTAGTCCTCCAGCTCACGAGTGGCTTTGGCCTGCTTTCCAGTTACGGCGTGGCCCGTAGTAGTTTTGTGCTTGCCGCGGTGTGGTGGATCATCTTCTACGTGCCATTGCTCAGAAACGTCCATCAAAAATACGCCTTAGCGCCAAGTAATCATCCAGTCCGGTCGAGTTTTCAGCGGGTGTGGTCGACCTTGAAACATATCCGCAATTATCGGGCCGCCGCCTGGTTCTTAGTGGCGTATTTCTTCTATATTGATGGCGTCGATACGATTTTTACCATGGCGACCTCAATTGGGATGGACATGGGAATCACGACGACCACGTTGATGCTAGTATTGTTAGTCGTTCAGTTAGTCGCGTTCCCATTCTCGTTGTTGTATGGCTGGTTAGCCAACAAAACATCGACTCGAACCGGGATTTTGTTAGGCATTCTCATTTACTTGGGAATTTGCTTATACGCCTTGCGTTTAACGACTGCCACCGATTTCTGGATTTTGGCCGTGTTGGTTGGAACGAGTCAGGGTGGGATTCAAGCCCTCAGCCGGTCCTACTTCGGCCGTTTGATTCCAAAGACTAGCGGCAGCGAATTCTTTGGCTTCTACAATATTTTAGGTAAATTTTCAGCCGTCATGGGACCAGTCTTGGTCGGGATCGTGACTCAGATGACTGGTAAATCAACGATTGGTGCAGCTTCATTGAGTATTCTGTTCGTCATTGGTTTGGCGATTTTCTTGGCGTTGCCGCATTTGAATCAGAATAAATCGGTGTGATCGTAAGTATACTAGGCTTACGGAAATACTGACTTTGGCAACTTCTGATGAATTATATTTACCAAATTAAGCTTTTACCAGCTTCCAAATGTATATCAGTATTCAAACACAAAGGGACTTCTCCAGTGCGGAGAAGTCCCTTTATACATAACATAAGCCAATGTTTACAAATTTATTTCAGTATTTCGTTGTAATAAGCGGAGAATAGTGTAATAACCAACACCGATGAGCAGCCAAATTCCGCCAATTTCCTTAGCTAAAATATTTAGGTTGACCATAACGAAACCGATGATTAAGAAACCAATAATTGGAACGAGTAAGTGGTGCCAATAGTCCCGCGAATGTTGCTTGATGAAGAAGTGATTGATCACTGCTACGTGAATCACTAAGAAGGCGGTTAACGCCCCACAGTTAACGATTTCGGAAAGTGTTCCGCTATCGTTCATAAAAATTAAGCCAACAAAGAGTGAGATGGCGGCGACTAGTAGGGTACTAATATAAGGGGTTTTAAATCGTGGATGGACACGCGCAAGAATTTTAGGGAGATTGTGATCACGGGCCATCCCAAACAAAATTCTTGAAATTGCAGCTTGTGCAGCTAACGCGTTTGCAAATCCCCAAGATAGAATAGTTGCAATTGTGGTCAGGTAAGCTAGAAAATGACCACCCACTTTTTCGGCAACCACATAGAAGGCAGTATTTAAGTCGCTGAAAGAATGCCAGTTGGGGATGATCAGGGCAGCTAGATAAGTTTGAACAATAAAAAGAACGCCAACAATCAGTAACGACCATAGGATTCCTTTACCCACTGCTCGGTTTCCACCAGTTGTTTCTTCCGCGAGCGTGCTGATGCCGTCAAAGCCCAAAAAGCTCAAGACTGCTACAGAGGTTGCGGTCATGATAAATTGAAGATTGAAATGACTGGTGTCGTAGAATGGTTTAAAGGTAAAGCCATTACCCGCACTGTGAAACAAACCGTAGCTGCCCAGAATAATGAAAAAGGCTAGTACAATCAGCTCGCCAATCAAGAAAATACGATTGGCAATGGCGGTAAAGGCAATCCCTCGAACGTTGATTAGGGTGTTAATGACAATAAAGCCAATTAGCCATAGCCAAGTTGGAACCGTTGGCAGTAGTGACTTTAGTGAGTTTGCGGCAATGATATACAGTAAAGCAGGAACGAAGATGTAGTCTAAAATAATCATCCAACCGGATAAAAAGCCAATCGTTTTGTTGATACCAAGTTTTGCGTAAGCATATACAGATCCAGCGACTGGAAACGCACGTGACATCTGCCCATAACTTAGTGCAGTAAAAAACATGGCAATCATCCCAATCGCATAGGTGAGCGCAATCATCCCTTGTGAAACAGAAATCACAGATCCATAGATTCCCATTGGTGCGATTGGGACCATAAAAATCAGACCGTAGATGACTAAGTCTTTGACGGAGAGTGTGCGCTTTAACTCCTGTGTATAGCCGAAGTCATCAAGATTGGTACGACGATTAGATGTTGATTTTGAAACATGTTTTAAGTCCATAGGCAGGCACTCCTTTGAATACTGAAGTCATCAGAAACTATTTTTAATCGCGATGTTTAGTGTGTAGAATCAGTCAATTGGTCTGAGAAGTAGTTTCGTAAATAGGTAAAGAAGACGTCTGGATTATCGACCATATGATTATGCCCACTGTCGGGTGTTACAACTAACTTGGCATTTGGCATCCGTCGTTGCATTCGTTCAGCTGTTGCTAGTGGCATTGTTTCGTGGTCCGCAAACATTAATAATGTCGGCAATTGAATTGTTGCCAGCTGTTTGGAAAAATCCCAGTCATCAAGAACACCATAGACGACAAACTCATTATCACCCTGAAAATGGTTATAAACAGGTTTAGCCTGAATATCGACCTGATGCTGCATTGGACTGGGCTGCCGGCGATTGATGTATTGGTGATATAGATGGGTGATTAATTGACGATAATGGGGATTGTGCCACTCTTGTCGTTTCTCAACGGTTAGCATAAATGCGTTTTCGGCTGGAGAGAATTCGGCTTCTCGGATCGCCTTCATGCGCTTCAAATAATCAGCGATATTATCAATCATGCTGATTATGATGAGCCCGTCGAGATTAGCTTGGTGACTAGCGGCGTATGTCATGGCTAACATACCACCCCACGAGTGACCGGCAAGATAGTAATGGTCATACCCGAGTAGTTGACGGACTTCATCAACCTCACTTAGGTAATAGTCCTCGTTAAGAAACTTGTTACGGATAGCCGAATCTTCCCAGTCAGGCGTATCAGAATACCAAGAACCTAGTTGGTCGTACATGGTGACTTCAATATCTAATGCGGCTAATTCAGGGCCAAAACGTTCGAAAACCTCATGAGTATCACCGGGACCACCATGTAAGCAGAGTAATTTAGTCTTGCCACCTACATTATTGGTATGGGTCCAAATGTGATAACCGTTACTGAGCGTTAAAATCCGTGTCATGTTTTTCATGCGAGAACCTCCTGAAATAATTGGTTAGCGTCTACAATACACTGGAATTTAATTATTTTCAAATCATTTTTTAATCTGAATAATCTGTTTAATCGCTAATTTCACTGAGCATTTGATTCAGCGGTAATGATGGTTACAGTAGGTTCACAATTTAGTGCTGTGTTGGAATTATCAGTTAACGAACTGATTCAAGTGTAAAAACCGATACTAATCACGATAAATTGTGATTAGTATCGGTTTTTACTTTTATTCAGAAGTTTAAGCCACTTTATTCACGTAAAAACGACATAATGTGGTATGGTGTTAGTTATAAACGACTGACTGTGCAACGATGACTAGGAAAAGGAGGCGGATTTGATGTTAATCGATTTTAGCATGCAGAATTATAAATCATTTAAAGCAGAAACTGTGTTGTCAGCCGAAGCAGGCGAGCGATTACGTAAATTTCAAACAACGCATACGGTCGTCATGAACGGTAAGCGGCTCTTGAAGAATTTGTTGATTTTTGGTCCCAATAGTTCTGGAAAATCCAATTTGCTGGCTGGCTTGAAGCAAATGCAGACCATCGTCTTGAACGATCCAGGGAAGGTGACTGACTTACTAACGGCTGACCGGTTTGTGCTTGCACCGGAGACACAACTAGCTGACACAACGTTTTCCGTAACCTTTTCAGTGGGTCAGCGGATTTACGGTTATCAGCTCTCGTATAATGCCAAACAAATTAGCTATGAATGTCTGACAATCACTGAAAAACGACGTCCCAAAGTTTATTTTGAGCGTTCTGAGGAAGGTTTCAAGACTAGCGTGCCAGCACTAAATGAAGTTGCAAAGCGCACTAAAAAGAACAGCCTGGTTTTATATACCGCAATGCAAAACAACGATTGTGTTGCGACCGAAGTATTTACCTGGTTTGCTGAAGATTTATTGTTTGTCGGTGACTATCAGCCCACACCCGTTGTTAGTGAACTAGTCGGTCTAGCTAAGAATGAACAGGTCAAAAGTCAGTTGCTTAATTTTCTGCATTTTGCTGATTTCAATATCGTTGATTTAGAAGTTAATGAGCAGCCGATGATGCCTGACAGTCATTTGGCATCCTTTTCCACTAACCCGTCGTATCCGTCATATTCTTCTTCAATGATGAATAAATTATTTGCGGTGCATAAAGTTTATGATGAAGCTGGCAACATGATTGGGACCAAAAGTTTGGCGATGGAAAGCGAGTCTCGTGGCACGCAAAAAATCTTGATGATTGCGTTAGCTTTTATCAACGCTGAGCTGAATGGTAATCATAAAACATTGTTGTTTGATGAATTTGATGATTCGTTACATTTAGAATTATCACAAGCCATGATTCGGATATTCAATTCGGCCGCCAGTCAGAACCAATTCATCTTGACCACCCATGAACTCCAATTACTTGATTCTGAATTACGCACTGACCAAATCTATTTAGTTGAAAAGGACTTTAAGGGTGAAAGTCAGCTGACATCACTCTTTGATTTTAAAGATACTCGGCATACGACTCGTGGTGGTATTAGCTATATGAAACGTTATGTCGAGGGGCGGTTTGGGGCAACGCCAATCATTGAACCTGATAAAATGCTGGACGCGCTGATTGATACTGAACAAAATATGACGAAACTGAGTGGTCATTAGTTATGGGGAGAAAGCGGCAGAATAAGCCATTAAAAGAAATTATCAGTATTTATTGTGAAGGAACATCAGAAGTTGAATATTTTAAAATGCTTCGACGTAAGTATCGCGGTTCCAATGTGCAGGCACATCAGGTCGGTTTAAAAATCGAATCTATGGATAGCATGAAAGGAACTAAGCTAATTACTGAAATTGTTGATAAAACGAGGCCACTAAAGAAAAAGAGACAAGTTAATGCTGTCTTTGCGGTTTTTGACCGGGATGATCTGACACATACTGATATTCAACGTGCACAAAAGCTAGCGCGTGCCAATGAAATTGAAATCATTTTCTCTAGTACAAACTTTGAAGTGTGGATTTTATTACACTTTATCTATTTCAGCAAAGCCTACACTAAACTTGAACTGAATCACAAACTATCAGCACCCGGTCGGTTTAATCAAGATTATGCGCGTTTTAAGGGTGCTGAATACGATAAATTTCTCGTAGATCGCGTTTCTACTGCCATTAGTAATGCTAGGCGTCTTGCAATTACCCAGACGAATTTGGTGACTGATGACCCTTTTGTTAATATTCAGGAACATATCAAAAGAATTTTTGGGCGAGAAGATTGATGGTATTGAACTAATTTTTGATGGGACTTTAGTGATTATGGTGGAATTTGTAAGAAAATATTTTAATAGACAACCGGTCAATCTAAATAACGACGTCTCACCAACACTACGAACAGCAGTGTTAGTGAGACGTCGTTTTGCTTATTCATTATTTTCCTCGCGATAGGTCCGTGCCTGTTGTGTTCGGACACGGCGAATTGCGAAGATTGTGTTGTCGATTCGCGGCTGGTGACGCGCTTCGAGGGCAAAGATTTCATCTAGTAGCGTATTACCGGCCTGCCAGTTGCCAAAGTATAACGCCCAAATTCCGAGCCAAAATTGCTGGTCGAGACGGCCATCCCAATTGAGTTGCTGACTGGAAATGGCCGTGAGCTTGGCTCGTAGTTCACGGGCTGCGTCAAAATCATGAAAGTTCAGTTGGACTTGAAAGCAGGCGCCATAATAGGCAATTAAATCATTTAGAACGTGGAAAGGGTCACCCCAAGTCGTTTGATAGCGAGTGCAATTAGTCACCATTTTAGTGGTGAGCGGTGTTAATGCCGGCAGCCCTTCGACAGTGGCGACGATTGGTACCAGTAACTGGATTAATTTTAATTCCTGACGGGTCCAAGTCTTAGCTTGCTGCAAATGGTTAAACGCTGGGCGAGTGGCCGAAGTCAGGGAAATTGAGCGATGATCATAGGTCTGTAATAGAATGCTGGCGTAACTCGCGACTAGCTGTTCGTAAGCGTGGTCACTATGTTGATGGTCACGTATCCAGTCGGCCATCGCAGGAAAGTTTTGGGCGCGATAGGCCTGCTGAATCGTCGCCAAAGCCTGCTCATAAGGCGACAGCTGATAATTCTGGTGAATAAACCGTAACTCGTCAGCTGAGATGGCCAGGTTATCTAAAATCGCAAATAACTTGCTAGCGCCGATGTCATTTGCACCGGATTCAAACCGGGAGGCAAACGAACGTGAGATGATGCCGCTATAGACTTCCTGCTGTGTAAGACCCTTTGTTAACCGAATCTGATGAATCGTTTCGCCAATTGTCGCCATCGCAATCTCCTTTATGTGGCATATATGCAACCTACTTGTTGATTGTACCACGCTGCAGCAGGGTAAGCTAAGGCTATTAATTTAATGGCGGTGATCAACATGCTTCAATTATTACGAAATCGGACGTTGCAAACGATTCTGAGCGCCAACTTTTTCACGACGCTGGGCGTGAGCCTGTTCAATATTATCCTGCTGACCTATGCGAAAGGATTCTCAAATCCTCACTGGTTCGTCTCCGTCGTATCGGTCGCAACGGTGGTACCCTATGTCTTCGGTGGACTGACGGGGCGGTTTGCTGACCAGACGCAAAAGAAAACGAATTGGCTGATCAGCACCAAACTGGTTCAAGCGGGGCTGTACTTGATTTTGGCGCGTATCATCAATCAGGAGACGGCTTGGGTATTTTACGTCGTAGTCGTGATTAATTTTGTCTCCGACGTGCTCGGTCGCTATGGTGGTAATCTACTGACAATTGTGATTCAAGCGCGCATTGCGCCTGCCAGCCGGCAACAAGTGATGGGCGTTAATTCCAGTGTGGGGACGCTAATTGAACCCTTGGGGCAGACGCTGGGGGTCCTGATTATTGCCCAAAGTCACAACTATGCACTTGCTGGGATAATCAACGCGCTGACTTTCATTCTGGCAGCAGGCTGTTTATTGATTGGTCGCACGACGATCAAAACGACCGAAACGGTGGTCGCGTCACCGCAGCAGTTGCCCGTCTGGCCGGTAATCCAGCGTGTCATGCGCAACGTGACTGGGATGGATGCGGTGAGTTATCTCGGCAATTTAATGATTTTAAACGTGGCCACGATGAGTCTCGACGCCATTTTGAATTTGAAATTCATCAGTCTAGCACCCCAACTGCACGTCAGCTATTCGGTGGCGGTTCTGTTAGTCAACATCGTGTTGATTGCCGGCAACGTGCTGGGCGGTGTGACCAAAACGACCTGGTTTGACCGTTGCTCATTATATCAATTGTTGTTGGTCGCAATCCTGGCGCCAGCGCTGACTTATACCATTTTGTTGTGGTGGCCGCGACTCACTTTGATTTTAGTCGGAATGTTTGCGGTGGGCTTTATTAGTGGCAAATTAGACCCGAAGATGTTTGCGATTATGATGCGGGAGGTTGAACCGGAATTGACCGGATCATTTTTCGGCACAATTAGTTCGATCGTGACGCTGGCGGCGCCGGTCGGCAGTGTCGGAATCGTCTTGTTATACAACATGGTTGGGAGCAACGCCTCCTGTCTGCTGGCGATTGGTCTGTGTTTGGTGGCGTTCGTTTGGGCGATTTATGCGCATCGATCCGCGTCAATTTAAGTTTATTCAGGTCAACTGAATAATCGACCGGTAAAGTCAATAAGCGTGCCATCTCGAACTTATGACAAGTTTCGAGATGGCACGCTTATTATTATTGAACTGCTTTTTCAGTATTAAATAGTCGTTAATTGCCGGTATAGCCTAACCACGACAACAATCGTGAAACGAGTTGAGATGCCGGGCAGGGTCATCACTACTGCAGTGTCCGGCTACATCTACGCCGTTAAGTCACTTCCGAAACAACGCCAAATGCGCCTTCAAGTATTTTCCAGTCACGCTATCGGGATTCTCACTAACCGCAACCGGTGTCCCAGTGGCGACAATGTTCCCGCCATTGATACCGCCAGCGGGGCCCATGTCGATCACGTAATCGGCGTTGGCGATGACGTCCAAGTCATGTTCGATGGCAATGACCGTGGCGCCCTGTTGGATCAGCTGGTCGAAGACTTTGACTAGTTGTTGAATATCCAAGGGGTGCAGGCCCACGGAAGGTTCATCGAAGACAAATAGGGTGCCTGCCTGACGTTTGCCAATCCGGGAGGTCAGCTTAAGGCGCTGGGCTTCACCACCAGAGAGTGCTGGTGTACTTTCACCTAACAACAGGTAGCCGAGTCCCATGTCATGCAGAATCTGGAGTGTGTTTTCGATGGCGCTCTGGTTTTCAAAGACGGGGAGCGCTTCGTCCACGGACATATCGAGGATGTCGGCAATCGAATAGTCATGCCATTTCACCGTCAACGTTTGCTTATTGTAGCGTTTGCCGTGACATTGTGGACAAACTTCGGTGATGTCTGGCAAGTACTGGACGTCGAGCGAAATCTGGCCGGTCCCGCCACAGGTTGGGCAAGCGCCGGCAGCAACGTTGTAGGAGAACTGACTGGCCGTCCAGCCGTGGTCTTGCGCTGCCGGGGTGGCCGCAAACAGCTTACGTAACTGGTCCAAAATATTGGTATACGTCGCAACGGTTGAGCGGACGTTTTTACCAACCGGGACCGAGTCGACCGTGACGACGTGGCGAATATGATTGGCATCAAACGCCTTGACGTGCGCTGGCAGTGGGTGTTTCTGCGCGCTGGCGGTCAATGCGGGAATCAAACTATCCAAGACCAGCGTGGTTTTACCGGCACCACTCATCCCCGTGACGGTCGTGAAACGGTTCTTAGGAATCCGCGCCGTGATGTCTTGAATGTTAAAGTGGTGGGCGACCTCAATCGATAGTGCGCCTTTTTGCCAGAGGGCCTTATCCGTGAGTACCGGCCGCTCGCGCAGTTGCACGCTACCATTGAGAAACGGTGCGATCAAGGAGTGCGGGTCCTGTTTGATAGCCGCCACGGTACCTTGACCAACAACGGTACCACCGTGTTTGCCGGCGCCTGGACCGATTTCGATGACATCGTCGGCTGCGCTGATAATACTGGTGTCATGGTCCACGACAACGACTGAATTACCTTGGGCGACTAAGCCGCGGAATGCTTTGATCAAGCCGTCAACGTTGGCGGGATGCAGCCCAACGGAAGGTTCATCGAGGACGTACAAAACGCCGGTCGTCGCACTTCGCAAGGTCCGCCCAAGCTGAATCCGTTGCAATTCGCCAGTGGAGAGAGTCGCGCCGGGCCGACTAAGCGTCAGGTAATCTAGCCCGAGTTCTTCCATCGGCTGCAGACTCAACAGCAATTCATCGACCAATGATTGCCCCAAATGGCGCATTTTAGCGGGTAGCCAGGGAACAATCGTGCCTGCAAACTGGTGCAGGTCTGCAACGGTCATGTCGCTGACTGTTGCAATATTTTCACCATTCAATTCTTGCTTCAGGAGTTGGGGATTGAACCGGGAACCGTGGCAGTCCGGACAAGTATCGAATTTGTAGAAGCGATTCAGCCGAGTGATGGCACGTTCGTTTTTGGTCGTCGCCATACTGTCTTCGACGGCGGCAAAGGCGTTCTCATACACCGCGTTGTCCATATGGAAAATCTTACCCTTAGAACTCGGAATATTAATGGCGACCGTTTGCTTCGGGCCGTGTAAGACGTGTTCCTTATCGCTTGCGCTGAGGTCCTTGTAAGGAATGTCGATGGGAATCCCAATCTCGCGGGCAACGATCGGCATAAAATTACGGCCGGGGAGGTGCCAAGAAGCAACAGCGCCTTCCTCAATCGTCTGGTTCTCGTCAGCGATAATCAGCGATGGGTCGATTTGACGCACTTGGCCTAAGCCACCGCACGTTGGGCAGGCCCCCGCTGAATTAAAGGCAAAGTCTTCAGCGCCCGGTGCGCGAAATTCAACGCCACAGGTCGGACAGGTGACGTACCCGTCGTTTTCAGCAACATCCAGCGTTGGCGGCATCCGGTGCCCATTGGGACAAACGGTTGAACTGAGGCGCGAAAAGGCCAAACGGAGAATGTTCAGGCTTTCTGACATCGTGCCGACCGTTGAACGCACGCCTGGTACTTGCGGCCGTTGACGTAACGCTAGTGCGGATGGTAGGTATTGCACGGAATCGACGCTAGCTTTGCCGACTTGATTGATTCGCCGACGCGTAAAGGTCGAGAGCGCGTTTAAGTAACGGCGGGCGCCTTCTGCATAGAGCACGCCCATTGCGAGTGAGGATTTACCGGAACCGCTCCGACCGGTGATTGCAACGAATTCGTTCAGTGGAATATCAATATCGAGATTTTTTAAATTATTGACGTGTGCGCCCCGCACTTGAATGTGGGTCGGTAACGTTGTTTGTGGCATCGTGCACGTCTCCCTTCATGTCACTTTCCATGCTACAACAAAAGTCTCGTTTTGCCTAAAAAAGCGCCGCAATTGTCAGCTGCCCGGACTGGCGGCGAGTATGATACACTTAGGCTAATCATTAAATGGGGATATGGGGTGAAGTGTATGTGGAAAAAGGGACGCGTCAACTGGTTGGTCCTGCTGGGATTGCTAGTGGGACTTTGCTGGTGGGCGAGCATCGCGCTGCCGGCGTCGGCAGATTACGATATCAATCAGTATCAAGTCAACGTGGCGATTCAACGCGATGGCAGTGCGAACGTGACGCAGACGGTCAATTATCAATTTGATGATGACTATCACGGGGTCTTCAATGTTCAGGATTTACGGGGCATTCAGGGCGCTAAGCTGCAAAAGGTCACCACGCAACTGAACGGTGGCGTGGTGATTCCGGCTAGTGCTGGTAATCTTGAGAATAATAATACTTATGAACTAACGCAAAACACCAAGCAGATGCGGGTCAAACTCTATCGGTCGGTACAAGACGGGGACCGCTTGCGGGTGGTTTATCGCTATCAACTGCAAGGCGTCGTCACGAATTATGCTGATACGGCAGAATTGAACTGGAAAGTCATTGGGAGCGGCTGGGACGTGCCATTGGAAAATGTCAAAATCGTGATTCAGTTGCCGGCTAAAAACGTGCAGGCCCTGCAAGCATGGACACATGGTCCGTTGAGCGGACAGACAACGGTCAATCGTAAGGCTGGGCGGGTCACGATGACGCTGAAACACAATCCGGCCAACCAGTTTGTTGAGAGCCATCTCCTGTTTCCGACGACGGTCACCAGTACCAACGCGCGGACGGAGACGACCAAGCGCAAAGCAGCCGTGCAGCAGCAAGAAGCCAGGTTGGCACAGGAAGCCAATGCTAAGCGGCGCCGTAATCGACTGATTAGACAAGTCATTTTTGGCGTCGCAGTCGGCGCGTGGCTAGTGGCAATGGCCGGTTATAGCTGGTGGTTTGTGCGTCACCCGGCCAAGCGCCATCAGCGGCCGATCCCAATCAATCACTCGTTTGAAGTGCCACCCGTGACACCGGCCGTTGCGGAATCATTATGGGCGCAAAAGTCACCGAATACCGACGCACTAACGGCTGAAATTTTACGCGCAGCGGCTGAGCGGGAACTGACGATTGAGACGCTTGAAGGAAAGCGGCGCCCAGATGTGCAGTTGACCCAGTTAAAACCAGTCACGAACTCATTTCTAGCGCATTGTTTTGACAAAGTCGCGGTCGATGGTCACTTCAAACTGACCGACCTTAAAAAGTATGGGAAACGCGATAAAGCGGGGCGACTGGGCAAGTGGTTCAGCAAGTGGCAACGTGAAATCAATCAGACGGTCGCTGACTATCAAGACGAGACCAACTATCAGATTCGAAATCGCTGGCTGACGGCGGCAGTTGTGGTCACGATTTTAGGTGGACTAGCGACAGTGGCTGGCGGATTTGTCAATACCACCGCCGCAATGATCATGGCCGGGGTTGCGGTGCTAGCGGCCATTATTTTCTGGGTCAGCTGGCTCGTTCAGCGCAAACGCATCGCCATCAATACTGATGAAGGGTTGGCATTGCGTAATCAGATTAACGGCTTGCGGCGGATGCTCAAAGACATCGGTCATTTCAATACGGCCGAAGTCGGTGACCTGATTTTATGGGAGCAATTGTTACCCTATGCGGCTGCCTTTGGACTGGCCAACCAAGTCACCAAGCAATTAGCCATTGACTTTGGTACGGAAGCGTTGGCGACTGGCATGTTGATCTACTACCCACTGTTCTACAGTTACGGCGGAGTGGACTTTGACCTGTCTGGTGCTATCAACGACAGCTTTAGTGGCGCGTTGGATGCTTCCGGTAGTGCGAGTTCGCCATCCGGTGGCTCTGGGGGCTTCTCTGGCGGGAGTTCCGGCGGTTTTGGTGGCGGTTCTGGCGGTGGCGCGTTTTAATGAAAAAAGCCTTGTACTTTGCGGTTAATACCGGTAATCTAAGGGTTAGAAAAGGCTTACATGGAATGGATGATTAGTGATGACGATTAAATTGGTAGCAACGGATATGGACGGGACATTTTTGAACGACCGCGGCGAGTATGACCAGGAGCGGTTCGCAAAGGATTACGCGGCTTTACGGCAACGTGGAATCCAGTTTGTAATTGCCAGCGGACATCAGGCGGCTGAGCTCGCGACGACTTTTAGCGACTATCCGGATATGTGGATGATTTGCGGGAACGGTGCAGAATTATGGCAACGGGCAGCTGGGCTAACAGCGACGACGTTTAGTCCAACCGCTACGCAGCAAATTTTGACGGCGCTATCGGCGTATGACGACTTACAGATTGCGCTCTGTGGCACTGAGACGGTCCACGTGCTCAAGTATGCGGACCCGCAGTTCGTTGCCAATATGCAGCAATACTACTACCGGGTGGCGACTTGTGATGACCTGATGGCGGTGACCGATCCCGTGGTGAAGTTCGATATTATCTGTCCACCTGCGCTGACGGACCAACTCGTCTATGAGTTGACGCCCAAACTAGCCGGAATTGCGGTGCCAGCATCGGGCGGCCAGGGGAGCTTAGACTTGATTCAACCTGGCATGCATAAGGGCCGGGCGCTCAAACAATTGGGCGCACAGCTGGGTATCACGGCGGATGAAATGTTGGTCTTCGGCGATGGGACAAATGATTTGGAGATGTTCCACTATGCCGGGCACGCGGTCGCGATGCACAATGCCCCAGCCAACGTGCGTGCCAATGCGACGGCGGTCACTGGCACCAACATTGATAATGGGGTGCTGGATTATATTGAGAAACACTTGTTATCCTAATGATGTTATCCTTATTTAAACGGTTGGCGTGCTCATCGAAGTGGCATTCGGAAGCTGTAAACGGGGCCGCTTGTTGGTGACTGAGTGGGCGTGCCAGTCGCGTCCGCGGTGACCACTGGGCTTTCGTGAAATGTAGGACTTAGTAAGGTCAACGATGTAAATTCATGCTGATTTTCAGAAAACTGGCCGTGGTTTTGATTGCCAAAGTAGTTGGAAGCATGCTAGAATTGTATTCATATAATTAACGACGCAGAGGTCTGGAAGGTTCACTTAATTCCGACCTCTTTTCTATCGGACAATTTCAATCATAAAAAGAAGAGGTAATGCAATGCTCACCGTAAGTAATGTTAGTATGCAGTTTTCAACACGTAAGCTTTATGAAGCTGTCAATTTAAAATTCACGCCGGGAAACTGCTACGGCGTTATTGGCGCGAATGGCGCGGGTAAGTCTACATTTTTGAAAATTTTGGAAGGCAAACTTCAGCCGACGACCGGGACTGTCTCAATGGGCCCCAACGAGCGGATGTCTAGCTTGAACCAAAACCACTTTGCCTTTGAAGATGAAGAAGTCTTATCAACGGTGATCCGTGGTCATGAAAAGCTATATCAAATCATGGCTGAAAAGGATGCCTTATATGCCAAGCCAGACTTTAGCGATGAAGATGGAATTCGGGCGGCTGAATTAGAAGGCGAATTTGCCGAAATGGACGGTTGGAACGCGGAATCTGAAGCCGACCAACTCTTGCAGAACCTTGGTATCGATGAATCCATGCAACATTTGAAGATGAGTGAGTTAACGGAACCTCAAAAAGTGAAGGTGCTGTTAGGACAAGCCTTGTTCGGTAACCCGGATGTGCTCCTGTTAGACGAACCGACTAACGGGTTGGACGTGCAGTCGATCAGTTGGCTGGAAGACTTTTTAGCCGGCTATCAGAATACCGTTATCGTGGTTTCCCATGACCGTCACTTCTTGAACCAAGTTTGTACCCACATGTGTGACGTTGATTTTGGTAAAATCACGTTGTTTGTCGGGAACTATGATTTTTGGATGGAATCCAGTCAGTTAGCCGCTAAGTTGCAGGCAAACGCCAACGCGAAGAAGGCTGATCAGATCAAGGAGCTGCAAGAATTCGTGGCGCGGTTTAGTGCGAATGCCTCGAAATCCAAACAAGCAACTTCCCGTAAGAAGCAGTTGGAGAAGATCACGCTGGATGATATCAAACCATCGTCACGGAAATACCCATTCATCAAATTCACGCCAGAACGTGAGATTGGCAATGACTTGGTCCGGGTCGAGAACGTTTCAAAATCAATCGAAGGCGTGAAGATTCTCGACAACATCAGTTTTACCTTACGACCAAATGAAAAAACGGCCTTAATCAGCCGCAATGACTTGGCAACGACCACGCTGATGCAAATTATTGCGGGCGCCATGGAACCAGATAGTGGGACCGTCACTTGGGGCCAAACGACGTCACGGACTTATTTGCCCAAGGATATCAACGAAGAATATGCTGGCAATGATATGCCGATTATCGACTGGCTGCGGCAGTTCGCTTCCAAAGAAGAGAGCGACAATACGTTCTTGCGCGGCTTCTTAGGGAAGATGCTATTCTCAGGGACCGATGTGGAACGCAACGTCAGCGTGCTCTCCGGTGGTGAAAAAGTGCGGGGAATGCTGTCTAAGATGATGTTAAGTCGGGCCAACGTCTTGTTACTCGACGATCCCACTAACCACTTGGACTTGGAATCAATCACCGCACTGAACGACAGCTTGATCGACTTTAAGGGCGCCATTATCTTCACGTCCCATGACCACGAGTTCATCCAAACGATTGCCGACCACATTGTTGAAGTCAGCGCGAAGGGTGTCGTTGACCGTGGCGACACGACTTACGATGAATACTTGGCCCATGAGACGACTCAGGGTCGGGTTCAAGATTTGTACTAAACTCGGTCAAAATGCGGCCCAGATTCGTGTTTGAAAGCTAGGCAGATCCACAGTTGCGCACCAATTTAAGACGGCGACAATTGATCCATAATGAAATTAATCGTCTGATGCGCACAATTTTATTAAACAAAATGACATGAGACAATCCTCCAATCTGTTATGATTAATGCATATCAGATTGGGGGATTTTTTAATGGCGCCAGAAATTGAACAATTATTACGCCGCTGGTACGTCGGCCAGTTGCTCATCTTGTTTGTGGCGGGCTTGGTGCAACTATTTGTCACCAACAACGGCTTTTTCTTTCCCGCTGGTGGGATGGTTCTACTGGTCTGGGGGCTGTTTGCCTGGTGGCCGGTGGCTGAGGACGACCAGCAGCAGTGGTGGCGATTGCGCCACATTAACTATTACGTCCAAACGGTTTTGCAATTTACATTATTTCCAGTGTTATTGGCGAATCTGTTGGCTTTATTGAGCCAGGTCTCCTGGTTGGATGAACAGGGCCTGATTGCCGTGGGCTTGGCCTATTTGTTGGTAATGTTTGTTCCGGTGGCATTCGTGGTCACGCGCCCGATTGAATCCGTGATTGGACGCATTGCGGTGCTGATCACCGCGATTTTTAGTGGTGTCGTCAGTGCACATTCAACGTTTTTACTGTTACCGATTCTAAAAGCACCGGCAGTCTTTGAAATGGTCAGTGATACCGGGATTTTGGGCGCTTTTGGCTTTGTCATAACCATTTGGGTGTTAATGCGCGCTTGGGGTCTCAAAGGCCCAACGGCACGATTCAATCGGCATGCTCAAGCCGGTCTGATTGGCATGATCGTGATAATTGGTGCTGCCTTTAGCCTCTGGAATGCGTTCAGCGCTGGCGGGTCGTGGGCAACGACGTTCATTCATTGGGACTTTCGGCTGCGCTCGGCAACCTGGCAGATGTTTCTGAGTGGCTTAGAGCCCGGTATTGCGGAAGAATGGCTGTATCGCTTTGCCGTCTTGACCTTGTTGTTGCAGGCTTTCCGTCACCGTAAACATCAATTGGACTGGGCGGTCTGGTTGAGTGGTGGCTTATTTGGATTGTGGCATGTCACCAATGTGTTTGCCGGCCAACCACTTTCAGCAACCATCGAGCAGATGATCTTTGCGGCTACGCTGGGATGGTTCTTAGCCATCGCTTATTTGTATTCCGGTAGCATTTTGTTGCCAATGGCGATTCATGCCGCGATTGATGTCTTAAGCATGATGGCCTCGGGCAGCCAAACGATGGTAAAGCCGGACGCGTTTGAATGGCAGACAATCGGGTTTACCGTTATTATCTTTGTTGGTTTGACCATCTATTTCTTGACCGGGTCGCGTCGACAGGTCATGCAGCAGCGCGTGAATCAACGGTTGATGTGAGTGCCGGTTAAGCTGGTCATTCGGAATTCGGCAGTTGCGTTTTGTTCGTGAAAACGGGGCAAGTACTTCTTGACCAGATGTGGAAAGACTTGTTAGACCTAATTTTAGCTGGTTTAGACCAGCTGTAACATTTTTGTAATCTTCGTGTTATCTAAACGCAATGCAAGCTCGCTATACTGGGGACAGAGTTATGGGAAACATACATACGCTTTGTCTACGGGTTCAGGTTGGGAGCCGGATCGATTTACTTTGTCAGGACATTATGAATAAGCAATTATTGATAATGATAAGTAGCTCAGTTAGTTGAATCACAACGTGTGACAAGCATTAATACCTCTCGGGATGGGCTGGGTCCATGACGAGGCACATACACAATGGCAAGCATGAGTTTGCAGGTCGATCATAGTAAGGGACGGTTGGTTACCGGCCCTTTTTTGGTGCGCTAAATTTCGTGGGTGATGAGTCTAGGAGGATAAAATGAAAGTACTGCAGAAAACGTTGGGACGGCTATTACAAGCAGACTTGGTTCCAATTACACACGTCTCATTCAATCAGATGTATACCGGTTATAGTCGTCGCTACTGTACTGTGATTTTTGTTAAAGTTTTTAGCCCAGACCGTGAACATAAATTTAGAACTGAGCAGCAAGTGACCGCACAACTCACAAATCGAGTCTTAGCTGGTTTTCAATTAGCAAGTCATGAGTGGGTATTGGTGTTACGTGATTGGCAACTAACGCCTGTACCGAAAACGTTGACTCCGGCGCTCGTTTACCAAATGGGCCAGATCGTCTCCCAGTTTCATCAGGCTGTCCAGCTTCCGGCAACCCAAAATCTGATGCCAGCTCTGGATTTCGATGGGATGGTGGCTCGAGTCGATCGGTTAGAAACTAGTCCTCATTACAGTGAACTAGTGACTCTATTACAGTACTTCCTCGACCACCAGACGATGCTTAGAACGGTACTAGCACAGCAACCAGTCGTGACCTTACATGGGGATATTGGTACTCGTAACTTTCGCTACCATCACGGTCAGCTAGTCCTGATTGATTTTGAACGTGCTCGGCGCGGATACGCTCTCGAAGATTGTTTAAAATTCTTTTTTGAGGATTTTCAGCAACGTTCTGTTCTGATCGAAGCGTTTTGGGCAGGTTATGGCGCAGATTTGCAAATGCCGCCATTAGTGAAGCAGTGGTTACTGTTACAATGTAGTACTGGCATATTCACGTACGTCAACCAGATTGCTGACCCCAGTTTTGAAGCTGCCGGAGTTGAGATGCTGGCACAGGTTACCTTACCAAATCACTAAGGCTGGAACGAATTAGTTTACATTAGCAAGTAAATTATTATAATTAACCCATCAATAATAATTTGGGGATGAAATTTTGGCACAGTTTGAAACGGAACGGTTGATATTACGACCAATGACAACTGCGGATCATGATGTGTTGGCGGACATGATTTTTGATCCACAGGTCGTCGCTTATTTACGCTATCGACGGGTTCAGAGCGCAGACGCGTTCGAGCAAGTATTTACGGATCACTTTTTAGCGGACACCACCCGAGTTTTCGGTATCGAGCGGCGTCGTGATCATCAATTGATTGGTTTTTATGAATTCCATGATGCCGAGGCTGGCGGCGAATTGACCTATGCGTTGCGACCAGATGCGTGGGGTCAAGGTTATGTCGCTGAAGCCGGGAATCGCTTGATGGGATACGGCTTTGAAACGCTGAATTATCAAGCAATTGAGGCCCACTATGCGAGTGTCAACCCGAATTCCGGTCGGGTGATGGCCAAGATGGGCATGCAGGATGCCGGTGAATTGCACACTTTCACGAGTGACCGCGGTGAACTCATTCACGTCATGCGGTATGTATTGACCAAACAGGCCTGGCAACGGCTCAGCGCTTAAGTCATAACCCGGTGATACTAATTGAATCATGATGGAAATCCAGCGACTAGTGACTTCGGACAAGAACCACGGTCGCTGTTTTTTTGTGTTTCAGATAAGTTTCCGTGCAATACTAGCGCCATTAAGAAAGCGATGATTGTCGTTGCCTACTAATTAGCGTATTCTTAGAAAAACACCAGATTTAAAATTGAAGTGCAACAAAGAAATACGTAAGGACGTGAGCGAATGACGGCAACAATTACGATTCGACCGGTACAACCAACGGAATTGACCACCTTATGGCAACTGGGATTCAGCAACCCCGAAGCGGCCTGGACGCAATGGAACGGCCCTTATTTTCATGACCAGTTACCAACCCAGCACGACTTTGAAACGATTATTGGCCCGCGTGACTGGCTGATTCGGCAACGCAATTGGGTAATTACGCGTGATAATCAAATCGTCGGCAGCGTCAATTGGCACTTTGTGGATGGTGACTTGCAGCGGTGGTTGGAAGTCGGCATCACGATTTATGACCAAGCACATTGGGCGAACATATTGGTCGGATTGCGTTGACGCAATGGCTGACGCACTTGTTTGCTGAAGTCACAACGCTCCCACACATTGGTCTAACGACTTGGTCCGGTAATCTGCGCATGATGCACGTTGCGGAAGCGATTGGGTTGAAGCAAGAGGCACGAATCCCGCAAGTGCGCTTTTGGCAAGGCCAGTATTATGATTCGGTTAAGTACGGGATATTACGTACGGATTGGCAGGCTAAATAATTAAAGAAAACATTTGTTCCCCTATCGAAAGTACGGTATGATATTAGTGTACTTAAAAAAGATAGGGTGGAAGAGAAATCATGATTAAATTAATGCGGCGCGTTGGCATAGCGGGTCTCTTAAGTTTGACGCTCTTACTCGGGGGCTGTCAATTAACGACGGGGACGAGTTCGACGTCATCGAGTGAATCGACGGCAACTTCTTCGCAGACGACGGGGAACGGCAATACGCAACAAACCTATCAACAACTCGCCAAAATGACGTATAAATCAGGCGGGGCGGCGGCCATTAAGGTCAATAGTGGCAAGAGTACCTTGGCGGCAAGTCAGTGGAAAAAGTCCAAAATTGATTATGGTAATTTGGACTCTTTGAATAGAACGACGACGGATACGGCTTATTTGAGTAAGGCCAATTTAGGTCGTTCAGAAGGCCGGACTGCTCAGACTTGGAGTCCAACGGGCTGGCATAATCAACCAATTACGGTGAACGGCAAGCGAGTTTATCCACAAAATCGTGGTCACTTGATTGCGTACACGTTATCCTTCAATTTGACTTCCGACGGTCAATATCGTTCTGGTGAGGATGGCAGTCTGGATAATCCGAAGAACCTGGCAACCCAGACGGCTTACTCCAATCAGAAAACGATGCAGATTTACGAGGATCAAGTTCGGACGGCACTGGAGCAAGGTAAGAAAGTCATCTACCGCGTGACGACAGTCTTCCGGGGCAATGAACTGATGCCGCGTGGCTATTGGTCACAGGCGATTTCAACGGACGGTAGCGTCAACTTTAATGTTTATATCTGGAACGTTGAGCCAGGTGTCAGCTTCAATTACGCGACTGGCCGGGGCAAGGCCGATAGCAGCATGCAAGTTGCGGGCGCCGATAAGGTCAACAGTAGCCAGAACACGAACGCGAGTCGGTATTCACAATCCACGACCACGACGAAGCAGGTCGAGCGTGAGTTAGTAAAGTATGGTTATAAATACGTCAAAAAAGCGCTGAACTAGGTGTAGAGACGGACTTCAAGCCCTGTGCGACGGGCATTGTGCTTCTGGAATACAACCCATCAATACAACAATTTTTGCAATGTGTTGTATTTTACGACAATCTGATTAAACTAGGACTGGCAAAGTTTGGGTGAGCGGTTATACTGTAGTTATTCGAGTTACTTAACCGCCGTTAATTTGCTGATGTATCTGTCATTATTAACAAGTAACGCGATGTCTCAAATCATGGGGCCTTCCCAAACACCTGTGATTTTCCATACAACGGCCCCGGCTCCCAACCGGGCGTTGCTATCAATCGTTATGATTGCTAGTACTAATTACCCTTGGAAACGTCTGACTGCGTGGTCAGGCGTTTTTTTGTGGGACGACTAAATGTAAGTAAGTGAAGCAGCAGTAACACTGACTGATCATGAAGTGACGGTGAATGCGTCTTTGCCAGCAGACGAGTGTTCATTTAATTTGTCCCAAACTGCGACAGATTTTCAAGTTTGTCGCGTTTGTCGACAAACGGAATTTAGGTGTTGCAAACGGATTCAAATAGTTTTATCATTGATACATTCGAACATTAGAATACAAGAATATAGGAGGCTGCTAGCATGGTTAGTAGTGAAGAAGCACTACAAGAATTCCGGGAAACGATTCCGATTTTTGAAGTTTTAGCGGATGAGCATCGTCAACAGATTATGATTGAGCTGTCACAGCACGCGAAGGGCATGACTGTTGGTGAGCTGACTGAGCGGATGCACATTTCTCAGCCGGCAGTGTCACATCAGCTGAAGACTTTGAGAGAACGACACTTTGTCGCCGTCGAACACCAGGGGACTCGTAATTACTATCGGGTGACGTTTGACGCGCCATTGACGCAGGTCGAGCATTTGATTCATACGCTCAAAGCGGATCTAGAATTGAAACCGTACTTGCACTAAACTGAATGAACGCCAGCAATCGTTGCACGGGGATGCAGCGGTGTTTTTATGGCAACTATATTCTTCTATTCGAATATAAGAATCTAAAAACGGGGTGATGGGTATTTCAATTCGTACGGAGCTGGATTTACAGCGAGCGATGTACCAATTGTTGGAGCGACGTTCAATCTCGCAAATAACGGTTGAACAAATATGTAAGCAGGCATTTATACATCGCAGTAGTTTCTATCGATACTATACCGATAAATTTGATTTACTTCGGCAGATGGTCATGCACACGTTAGACGAGTTACTGGCAGTTGAACGGACAGATACGATGGGTTCCACCATCATGTCTGCGTTTATCGGCACCCATACGCAGGTACTTCGCCACTTATTGGTGACGAACAACGAAGGCGACAATACGCGTTCACAGCAGGTGATCAACGACTGTTTTGTCACGGTCGCTCAGTCCGGGGCAGATGATCGGGTGTTCGCGATGATTCGCAACTCCCAACATCCAGATTTGACGGCGTACCTCGTCAGCGGTGTGATTACGAGCATTGTTCAGTGGCTCAATAACGGTCATCGCGATGGTCAGGCGGCCAGCACGCAAGCGATGATTCAAGAGACGCTCGCAACGGTTTTCTCGCTCGAGCAACATATGCATTAATTATTTGAAGGAAGGTTTCAGGTTGTGAAAATGATACGCGACGAATGGCGGTCAATTCGTCATAGCAAAATACTATGGATTTCAGTTTCAGTCATGATTTTGATCCCATTCCTATACAGCATCTTCTTCTTGAAGTCAGTATGGGATCCATACGGGGATACGCAACACTTACCAGTTGCAGTCGTTAACCAAGATAAGTCAGTGAACTATCAAGGCCAAAAATTTGCAGTTGGTAAGCAAATGGTAACCAATTTAAAGAAAAACGACGATTTGGAATGGCACTTCGTTTCAGCCAAACAGGCGCAACAGGGGCTCAAAAATCGGAAGTATTATACGGTCGTCACGATTCCAAGCGACTTCTCAAAGAATGCAACGACCATGACGGATACGCATCCGAAAAAGATGAACTTGCATTATGAGACTAACGAATCACTCAACTACATTGCGAAAGTTATTACCGATACCGGTGTTTCGCGTGTCAACAAGAGTATTCGCGCCGAAGTCACTAAGGCTTACGCGTTAGCCATTTTTAAGAAGATTCGAACCGCTGGCGACGGCTATCAAAAAGCAGCTGATGGCGCAACCAAGCTCAAAGATGGTGGCGTTGAACTCCAAGACGGTTTGACGACGTATACCACCGGGGTTCATACGTTGAAGGACGGGACCACAGAGCTGAATACGAAGGTCCAACAACTACCCGCTGGAATCGCGAAGTTAGCGGATGGCGGTAGTGCGTTGAAGACCGGTCTGGATACTTTGAATAGTAAGACTGGGGCACTAGCTAGTGGTGTCAGTCAGTTGAAGGATGGTTCTGGGCAAGTGACGAATGGGCTTGGAACGCTGAATGGTAAGACTGGGGCGTTGGCTAGTGGCGTGAGTCAGTTAGCGAATGGCTCTGGACAAGTTACTGGTGGGCTGTATACGCTGAATGGTAAGACCGGGGAGCTGGCCAGTGGTGTTAGTCAGTTGAAAGACGGTTCTGGGCAGGTGACAACCGGGTTGATTACCTTGCAAGGAAAAGTGGTTCCAATGGTCAGTGGTGTCGATCAACTGACTAATGGTTCGACAAAAGTTTCGGATGGCTTGCAACAACTTGGTTCAAAATTACCAAGATTGCAAATTGGGTCACAATCGATTACAGAAGGCCTGTTGAAGTTAGGGACTAATGCCGGAACGTTAGCGGACGGTGTTAAATTATTGACAGATGGTTCGAGTAAAGTCACCACTGGATTAGGACAGTTAAACGGTCAAACGGGAACAATTAGCAAAGCAACTGATGATTTAGCAAACGGCTCAAAACAGGTTAAAGTCGGAGTTGCCACATATACGAATGGTGTTTATAAGCTGACGACTGGGTTGACGAAAATGAATAGTCAAACGGGAGCTTTAACTAATAGTGTTTCGCAACTTTCAGATGGTTCGACAAAGTTGGCTAGTGGTGTCGCGGATTATACAAAGGGTGTTGATACTGCTAATAATGGTGCGAGCCAGTTGAAGTCAAATACCAGTGACTTAAGCAGTTCGGTTAACGCGTTATCAACCGGTGCTCAGACAGTAAATTCGAGCGTTAGTGACCTACAAACAAATAGTGCTAAGATTTCTGATGGGTTGAATCAGTTATCAGAAGCGGCCACTGATTCCGCAACCAAAACGAAGATTGAAACCTTAAAGACTGAAATGGCACAGTTTGAGCAGGCGTTGACAGCAAGTCAAAAAGAAATTGCCGCTAATAACAAAAACAGTAGTAATAGCGATGCATTAAATACTGCATTGAAGTCGTTATCAACGAATGTGGATGCTCTAAACACTTCCAATTCGACCACGCAAACTGATATTACGTCACAAATAAACAGCAAAATCGACGGTCTCAAGTCATCACAAAACCTGACTGATGCCCAAGTTGCTGCGATTAAAGCGAGTCTAAAAGATGTTGGGCAGAGCACGACGACTAATGATAATGCCCAACAAGTTCAGAACGTGAAGAGTAGTTTATCAAAGGTAGAATCATTAGTTGCAGAGAATAGCTCAGCAACCAGTAATTCAAACGCAGACTTAGTAACTGAATATGGGAAAATCGAAGCTGGGATGAATGCCATCATCTCAGACATTAATTCCACGACTTCGGGAATTAGTCAGTTTGCTAATGGCTCTCAACAACTAACCGATGGATTGAAGACATTGCAAACTGGTACAGCTGGGTTAAGCAGTGGATTGGCACAATTGAATGAGAAAGTTCCCGGATTGGTGAGCGGCATTGAATCGTTGTCAACGGGTACAAGTGCATTGACTACACAGTCAGCTAATCTTAACAAAGGCGCAAGCGACTTGAATAATGGTCTTTCCAAGCTTAACGACACTGTCCCAACTATTACTGGTGCAATTGGTCAATTAAGTAACGGTGGAGAACAACTGAATGCCCGCTCAACTGATTTGAATAAAGGAACGACGCAACTGGCAACCGGTGCTTCAGTGCTAAATGGCAAAATTCCAACACTGGTTTCAGGTGTTGAACAGTTGTTTAGTGGCTCTCAAACTGTTACAGGTGGCTTGAAGACCGTCAACGGTAACGTTCCCGCGATGATCACTGGTATCAATCAATTGAAAGCTGGTTCTCAAACAGTTACTGATGGTGTTGGTACGACACGGGATGCAGTCGGTAAACTACAAGTCGGATCTAACCAAATCACGACTGGCTTGGTAAAGATGAATGGTCAAGTTCCTCAGTTAGTAAGTGGTGTGCAACAATTGAAAGTTGGTTCTAGTAAGGTCACAAATGGCTTAGTTACCCTTAATGGCCAAGTGCCAGTTCTTACGAGTGCAGTGCAACAACTCTTTGCTGGTTCAAGTCAAGTTACTAATGGCTTAGTCACATTGAATGGTCAAGTACCCGTTCTAGTAAGTGGTGTGCAACAACTTTACGCGGGTTCAAGCCAAGTCACAAACGGTTTAGTCACATTAAACGGCCAAGTACCCGTTCTAGTGAGCGGTGTCCAACAACTTGATACCGGTGCCGGCCAGTTAAACAGCGGCTTGCAAACCTTACAAGGTAGCACTGGGCAATTAACGAGTGGCGTTAGTCAATTAAATGACGGTGCCACCCAGCTTGATAACAACTCTGCCAAACTCTTATCAGGGACGAAACAGCTCAAGGACGGTAACAAGACGCTCGCCACTTCCTTACAAGAGGGTGCGGATCAAGTTAATGCAACGCCATTAAAGAACGCGAATGCGAAAATGATGGCAGCGCCAACCAAGACGTCTTACAAAGACTATACGCACGTGCCAAATTATGGTCACGCGTTAGCACCTTACGTTCTGTCATTGGCGCTCTACGTTGGGGCAATCGTCTTCAACTTCGCTTATCCAATTCGGCGGATTGCGGATGATGATGGTACACCAACGCAATGGTTCTGGAGTAAAGTGGCCGTTGGTGGTCCCGTGGCACTTGCCATGGCGGTCATCGAAGCGACGGTATTACTTGTCGCTGGTTTGAAACCAATCAGTGTGCCAGAATACTACTTGACGGCAATCATGATTGCATTTGCGTCAATGTTCCTAGTCATGTTCTTATCGATGCTATTCGATAACCCAGGACGGTTTGTCGCGATGGTTATCTTGATGCTACAACTTGGTGGTTCTGGTGGGACCTTCCCAATGGAAATTACCAACAAGTTCTTCAACGTTATTCACCCATACTTGCCATTAACGTACTCGATTCAAGCGTTCCGGCAAGCATTGACAGGTGGTTGGGGCAATGGCATCTTCTGGTCATCAATCATTGTCTTAGCAGGGATTACGATCGTGTCGTTAGGGTTACTGTGGGCTTCCATGGTCTTCCTGAAACAACACGATATGCAGGAACCCGCTGAGGCTGAAATTCAGATGAAAGCTGGTAAGTAATTACTGGTGATTTAAAATTATCGCGCTTCCAAGACGAAAAACCGCGTCTTGGGGGCGTGATTTTTCGTCTTGGAAGCCTTTAACCTAAAATTTCGTAGATGCTTTTTGGCTACATTTAAAGAAATTTGATTGTAGTTAAAAGCAGCTGTATCCCGCTCATTTGTTAATCACTATAAAAAAAGGTTGTGACTTGAGACTAGCCTAATGTTAAGATTACAAGATGGATATTTTGAGGCGGATAAATGAGTAATTTAAATAAGCAATAATGACTAACGCGTTGAAACGTGATCTTTGAACTCGTGAAAGTTGATAGTCTGATTGCTGTGGAGGTGTAATAGAATATGTCTGAGTATGATCAACTAAAGTTTCAAAGCTTTGGGTCAGGACGGTGTGTGCTCGTTTTCTTACATGGCTTTCCGCTGAATTCGAAATCGTTAATAAATAATTTTGAGCCTTATTTTGGTGAATCACAACAATTTACAAGAGTATATATAGATCTGCCTGGAATGGGCAAATCTCGCAATGTTTTATCAGATGACTCTGATCAAACTGTAGAAATGATTGTAAAGTTATTAAAGGTTTTATTTTCGAATCGCCAATTAATTGTTATTGGAAATTCATACGGGTGTTATTTGGGTATCGGACTTTTGAAGAGCAGCTTGAACATAAGCGGGTTATTTTTGATTGCTCCAATGTTAATCCCTGATAAAGATCGTCGAAATGTCGAACATTTGGAGCACGCGTTGGTCACATTTCGAGAGGATTCAGATGAATATCAAGCTTTTTCGAGCACTAACTGTTTTTTAACGAAAGAGAAGTTCAACCTCTTCAAAGACATTATTGACACGCCAATGCGTGAGAACCAGAGTAGATATCTTGCGCGTTTCGAAAAAAATAGTTATGCGTTTGTGAAAAATAATATTGAAATTACAGGGGATGTCCCAATCTGTATAATTGCTGGATTGTATGACAATATTGTGGGATATAAGGATTCAAAAAAATATGCACAGCAACATGAGAACGTCAGTATTAAAGTAATCAATAATGCTGGTCATAATATACTGATTGATAGACCCGAATGCGTCGTGTCTTCTTTTAGGGATTTCTTACGGAATATACCAAATCGTTAATATGAATTTACATTGTGTAAGGAAGTCAAGCGGAGCGTTTATTCTCACTTTGAGGGTGGCTAAATTGAGCCGGGAGAGTGTATAACAATTGAAGAAGGCAACCAGTTGCTTCAACCCCCATATTGACAGGTTAATTATGTGTTCTAATATTCAAGAGTCTTTATTCTCGTCCACCAACTCTTTTTTTACCCCAAAGTAATTGCTATTTGAAAATTGCGCGGTACGATTTCAATATCAATTACTTCGAGATGACGGATAACAACTTCAAGTTACGAAGAGGCCGAATTGCCAGAGGTTGGCCTAGTCGTAACGATGGGGAATCAGAACCGGATTGAACTGAACAGAAACGTGGTGGAGCTTATGGATGAAGAGGCAGAATATTTTTTCCAGTTGATTGATCAGGCTTATGCCGAAAATCTAGAGAATCAGCCTAGTGGATATAAAAGGTGTTTGCTCAAGTCGGCAACGGACTTAAGCAATGGCAAAAGCGTCATCAAGGTGGCTACTGATATCTATTTGACTTGTCAAAGGGACTGTATCGTTCCGATGGGATTGCCGCCGAAAAACCGAATGCTGCATGGTTTTATCCACGACAAGCTAAAATCACTCAGTCAAAAAGAGCTGCGCAACTTGAGTATTGGACATGGTTTGATTGCCACTCATTTTACATTTGGGCCGTTTCTATAGCCTTCCCGATAAGACTCAATCAAAACTCATACGACGCAAAAGCCCAGGTCAGCGAATGACCTGGGCTTTTGTGTCGTATTATTAGTAATTTTATCTGACCGGTTCGTGTTAATGTTGGGCTGCTTCCAACCGCTTGACGCGCAAGACGCTGGCTAAAATGGCGATAGCCAAGATGAATAACAGGATGAAATCCAACTTGCTACCCATCACCGTACCAGTGACCGTCGTATGATGAATTTCATATCCGGAAATTACGGCAGACATAATACTGGTCCCGATTGAGCCAGCGTACTGTTGCATCATACTGAACATGGAGTTCTGGTCTGACTTTTGTGGTAACGGCACGCGGGTACTGCCATCTGAAATTGCAGTCCCAAAGCCGGTGTTAAAGCCGATTCGGAGCAGCGCATAAATTGAGGCGATCAAGACGACGGTAAAGTGGTCGGTGGTCAACCAGAATAGGATGAGAGCGACACTGGCCATAATCGCACTGAAGGTCAACAGCATCGTCGGACCTTGCTTGTCATAAATCTTACCCGCAATCGGACCGGTGATGGCCCCCACGATGGCACCGGGCAACATCATCAAGCCAGCCATCATCGCCGAGGCGCCAAGCACCGTTTGGGCGAATAGCGGTAAGACAAAGGATAAGCCGATGTTGATAAATTGCAGGCCGAAGTAGTTGAACAAGCGGAGGCGTAATACGGGTAGTTTTAGAATCGAATAATCGATCAGCTTACGACGACCCTTGAGTGCGTAAGTGACCATGATAGCAATCATCACGATGCTCCAGACGCACCAGCCACCGAAGTTCAGTGACAACCAACCGTGCGTTCCGGCGTTGTTGAATGTAAATAACAGACTGGTGAACGTCACGGCTAAGAGGAAGGCCCCCAGAAAGTCGAACTTCTTGTCACCAACACCGAGCGCCTGACCGGAAATGTTGATGGCGCCAAGAATGGCCAGTAACGCTAAAATCGGGACGATGCCCACGAAAATGGCGCGCCACGACCAGATGCTCGTCAGGACACCACCGTAAGTCGGTCCTAACGCCGGGGCTAGCGACACGATGACACTTGCCATTCCCGTGTAGGTCCCGAGCTTGCTCCGCGGGACGTTAGTAAAAATCAGCTGGAACATCAGTGGAATCGAGATTCCCGTCGCAATCGCTTGTAAGAGGCGACCGGTCAATAACACCGGAAAACTGGGGGCAATCCAGCAGAGAATCCCGCCGAGAAGACAAACTAGGGCGGCGAATAAGAATAGGGGCTTCGGGTTGAAGCGTTTCAACACATACGCGGTGGTACTCATGACGATCGTAGTCAATAATAAGTAGCCGGTCGTCAACCATTGAACGGTATCGAGCGAGACACCCATCGTTTTGATCAACGTGGGAAACGTCACATTCATGGAAGTTTCCACGAGGATGCCGACAAATGAGAGCAGGCCAACGGATAGGATGGCGAGCTTCGTTTTTAAAGTAACGGTACTTGGTTCAGACACAATTAAACACTCCTTAATCGATAATTGGCGTATTTTGGACAGCTCACCAAGCCCAATCGGACATGTAGTCAAGCCTGTTAAGTAAGTGCTAACGCCACTTGACCAGTCATGCCGGTGATGGCCGATGGGCGCGATATTCGATCGAAATGTCCGCGTAACTGCCGCTGACCATCACCGAATGGCGCTCAATAATCCACCGCCTGCGAGTGCCGTCAATGTGCTGCGCGACGGTGGAATTTGACCATATAAAAGGACGATCGCCTGGACCGTCCCGTTAACGTAACTAGTTTAAGCTTATTTTCACAGCGGCGCAATCACTTTGCCTTGATATTGGAACTTATCATTAAAGCGATTCGGCGAAGTATGGTATTATAAAATGTTGTTTCATTAAATTTTAATTAAAATTTAGGAGGTGCGGTGTGAGCATATTTATCAAACTAGGCTGGTATTTCCGGCGCGAATGGAAGTTGTATTCAGCGGGCGTGCTCGGGCTAGTCTTAACAGCAATTATTGGCATTATTCCACCGCGAATTATCGGGGACGTGGTGGATGGCATCAACCAACACCACTTAACAGCGCGGTCCTTGATAATTTATCTGGGAATCATTGGGGCGGCCGCCATTGGTCAATACTTAGCGCGCTATCTTTGGCGTAACGCGATCTGGGGTGGTGCGGCCGGCTTGGAACGAACGCTGCGGGAACGCCTCTTTTGGCATTTTATGAAGATGGACGCGACCTTTTATCAGAAGTATCGCACCGGGGATCTAATGGCGCATGCGACTAATGACCTAACGGCGGTTGAGCGAGTCGCTGGTGGCGGGATTCTCCAATTTGCGGACTCCATCATTACGGGTGGAACGACGTTGATTGCGATGATGACGCTGATCGACTGGCGTTTGACACTGATTGCGGTCGTTCCCTTTCCATTATTAGCGGTCGTGTCACGTTACTTGGGTAAAAAAATCCACGTGGCATTTCGTGCTTCCCAAGCGGCCTTTTCTCGTTTGAACAATAAGGCTCAGGAAAGTATCAGTGGGATTAAAGTCATCAAAGCGTTAGGACAGGAACAAGCCGACGTGGCCGATTTTGATCAACAAATTGATGAGACGATTAAAATCAACCGCCACGTCAACGTGCTCGACTCCT
Source organism: Lactiplantibacillus plantarum EGD-AQ4 (assembly GCF_000463075.2). Lineage (GTDB taxonomy): Bacteria > Bacillota > Bacilli > Lactobacillales > Lactobacillaceae > Lactiplantibacillus > Lactiplantibacillus plantarum_A. The sequence goes on along the minus strand of NZ_AVAQ01000012.1, from coordinate 5,362 downwards.
TGTTCGATCCCGCGATTACGATGATTATTGCGCTTTCGTATGGTGCGACGATTATTCTCGGCGGTATGTACGTGACCCATGGCATTATTACGATTGGGAATCTCGTCTCGTTCGTCACCTATCTAGGGATGATGGTCTGGCCGATGTTTGCGGTCGGAATGTTGTTCAATACGATGGAACGGGGAAACGCCTCGTATGATCGGGTCATGGAATTATTGAATCAACAGAGTGCAATCGTGGATGCCAAACGCGGCATTGAACAGCGGCCCCATGGTGATATTCAGTATCAAATCACCCAGTTCAACTATCCTAATGATGCCGGGACTAGTTTGCGTGACGTCAACTTTAAGTTGAAGGCGGGCCAAACCCTCGGCATCGTCGGACGGGTCGGCGCTGGTAAATCAACTATCATGAAATTGATTTTGCGGGAATTTGACCAGTATGATGGTCAGATTACTTATGGCGGGCATGACATTAAGCGATACGCGCTGGATAGTTACTTGCCAGCCATCGGGTACGTGCCGCAAGACAGCTTTTTGTTCTCGAACACGATTCGGGAGAATATCCGGTTTGCGGACCCGAGTGTCAGTCAGGATGTGGTCGAAGCGGTCGCTGCTAAGAGTGATTTGAATGGTCAGATTGCGAACATGCCAGCCGGTTATGACACCCAAGTTGGTGAAGAAGGAATTTCGCTTTCAGGTGGACAGCGGCAACGATTAGCAATTGCGCGGGCGTTACTGATCAACCCCGAATTACTGATTTTAGATGATGCGTTATCGGCGGTCGATGCTGAGACTGAAGCAGAGATTTTGGCGAATTTAAAAGCCGAACGCGCGGATAAGACGACCATCATCGCTGCCCATCGATTGAGTTCGGTGATGAACGCCGATGAGATTATCGTTTTAGATGCGGGTCGCGTGGTCGAACGCGGGACTCATACCCAATTGATGGCTCAGCATGGTTGGTACCAACAGATGTTTGAGCGACAACAATTGGAGACTAAAGTGGAAGGGGCGGTGCAATAATGGCGCAACGTCAATCAGTATGGGCACGTTCGATGCCCGTTAAGGAACAACTCACGGTTATTCGGCGGCTGTTGCCGTATGCCAAGCCATTCAAATGGTTCTTCATTGCGGCCATCGTCTTTTCCGGACTAATCAGTGTCGTTAATATTTATTTGCCGCGGGTCCTGCAGACGTTTATCGACCACTACCTCAAGACAGGCCACGCGACGGTACCAATCATGTGGTACTTTGCCGGCCTGTATTTCTTCGGGATGGTCGTTCGTGCCCTGATGCAATTCGTGCAGAACTTCAGTAGTACCATGGGTGCGGAGTACATGCTAGAAAATGTCCGGCGACAAATGTTTAGCAAATTGCATCGGATGGGAATGCGCTACTTTGACCAAGTCCCGGGTGGCTCGATTCTATCGCGGCTGACCAATGATACGATGTCATTTTCTAACTTTTGGGCACTATTTAACACGCTATTTACGGCCTTTTTCGCTGTGATTTCCTCATTTGTCGCGATGTATCTGACGGATTCGCAGATTGCGCTGTGGCTACTCGTCTTCATGCCATTTTTGGGCGTGACGATTTGGTATTACCAACGCTACAGTTCGCGGGTTTATCGGCGGATGCGGGAGCGGCTCAGTGAGCTGAATACGAAGCTGAGTGAGGCGATTACGGGTATCAGCGTGATTCAGCAATTCCGGCAAGAACACCGAATCAATGGCGAATTTGACCAGACCAATGATGCTTATTTCAAAACCAGACAGGCGATGATTCGAACCAATTCACTGTTATTGAGTCCGCTCATTGACTTGTTTTACGCCTTAGGGACGGTCATGGTGCTCGGTATCTTTGGGGTCCGGGGCCTGAACGGATACGTGGCTGCCGGGGTGGTCTACGCGTTTATTACTTATTTGAATAACTTTTATAACCCGATGACGTCGATGATGGATAACCTGTCTGACTTTCAAGACGGGGTCGTTGCCGGGTCGCGGGTCTTACGAGTCATGGATGATCCAACGATTGCGCCGGCGCAACACGCTGACCCCACCGCCAAGATTACGCGTGGCAAGATTGAATTTCGGCACGTGACCTTTGCCTATGACGGGCAACACCCGGTATTAAAGGACGTGTCGTTTGTCGCGGAGCCTGGCCAAACGGTGGCGCTCGTTGGTCAGACTGGGAGCGGGAAAACGTCGACGATCAATGTGCTGATGCGGTTCTACGAATTCCAGTCCGGTGAAGTATTGATCGACGACCGGGATATTCGTGAGTATCCGGCTGAAGAATTACGGCAGAAGATGGGCCTGGTATTACAAGAACCGTTCATGTTCTATGGCGATATCAATTCTAATATTCGTATGTTCAATGACCAGATTTCGGACGAACAAGTCCAAGCCGCCGCGCAGTTCGTGAAGGCGGATGATTTCATCAATGACCTTCCTGAGAACTACCAGTCACGCGTGATTGAGCGGGGCGCGAGTTATTCCTCTGGTCAACGACAACTGATTTCATTTGCCCGCACGATCGTGACTGATCCTAAGATTCTGATTTTAGACGAGGCCACGGCCAACGTGGATACTGAAACGGAAGAAATGATTCAGACTGGCTTAAACCGCATTCAAGAAAATCGGACGACGATTGCGATTGCCCACCGGTTATCGACGATCCAAAACGCAGACCTGATTTTAGTCTTGAATCAGGGTCAAATCGTGGAGCGCGGCACCAATGATGAGTTGTTACAACAACATGGCTACTATTACGATATGATTCAGCTACAAAATTCTGCGCACGTGAGTTAATTGTGGTATGCTCGAGACAAAATAAGTCGAGGTGATGGCGTATGCGTCGAAAAGTATCGTGGTTGGTGATCATGACGGTCATGAGTACCTTGTGGAAGGTCGGGTTGCGGCTGTTGATGACTCACCACCAACGTCCAAAACAGTTGAAGGTCAAAGTCAAGTTGAAATAGGGCGTTGATAGTAATGACCAGATATGGGCCGGGCGAAATTTGACGTGATGATGGTGTTTTATCTGAATCTAGACATTGTCATCCCGTGGCCTCAAACAGGTACTAGGATGACGACTGCTGCGTGGAGTCGCCGCAGTCTCGCCCGACTGGCAGCTCAGTAAAGCATAAAAACGAAGGCCCCACTTAGAAGCAAAAACTTCTAAGTGGGGCCTTCGTTTATTATTGTAGCGATTTTAAATGTGGTTTGAACCCAACAACTACTTAAACATGGCTTAGTTCTTCGCCGGCTGATTCAGTCCCAAACTAGCCCGGTTGGCGGTTAACTTTCCAGTAATGAGCTGGACAACGACACTGCCAACTGATGCGAGTGAGGTCGTGTTGTTGGTGACGGGTTCACCTTTTTGAGTGATGGTAACGGTCGAATCGCCAGTGACCAGAAAACCGGGTCGTAGTAGGGTGTAGTTCAAGGCAGAATCCTCGATGACCCGAGCCGCCTTGAGGTTGTGTATTTGCAAGGGATTGTGCTCGACATTATCTTGAGCACCGACCGTTGCCGGGATCTCGTTATAAATACCCATGGCAACCATAAAAATTAAACGCCGAACGTGTTGGGTCGCCATTGCGGCCATAACCGCTTCAGCCAGGCTCGCGAGTTCGTTATCATCACGTTCTGCGGATAGTGCTGAAACGACGATATCTTGTTCAGCCATTGCTTGGTTCAAAGCGGTCTCGTCGTGAACGTCGAGTTGGGTGATTTGTTCGCGGCCGGCTACCGGCGTCAGACGATTAGCGTGTCTGGAAACTAGGGTGGTAACGACATCAGTCTGGTCTAGTAACGCCTGACGAATCGCAGTACCTGCGGAGCCAGTCGCACCTAATAGTAAAATGTGTTGTGGCATGTTTATTCCATCTCCTTAATTTAATTGCGCGTTAACTTTTTGATGACTTTAGCAGGATTTCCAACTGCCACCGTATGAGCGGGCACGTCCTTGGTCACGACGGCACCAGCACCCACAATTGCACCGGTACCGATGGTTACGCCTGGTAAAATCGTGACGTTGGTCCCCACCCAAGCATTCGCCTGAATGCGAATCGGGGCCGTATTCAAAATATTCATCTGATTGATATCGTGATTAGCCGTGATCAGACTGACGTTTGGGGCAATTTGAACGTTGTCTTCGATGAAGATGCCGCCTAATGCCACGGTCGTCAAATCATGATTGATGAAGACGTGATGGCCAATTGACAAATGGTTGACGCGGTCGACTTGCAACGGCCCCCAGATAGTACTATCAGCAGGTAACCGGTCACCGAAGAGTTGGTCGAAGGCTTGTTGCTGTTCTGCGCTTCCGGGAACGGCCTGATTAACGTGATAGCTGCCGAGACGCGAGGCTTCAAAATCGGATTGTCCAGCTTGATATTCAGCTGAATTCATGTCGTAAGTTTTCATAGATAACTCCTTTGATGTTTAGTTGACTTTGGATAAAAATTCGGTGCCATCTGCGGTCAAATGGTCAATGAAGGTTGAATGATGGGTGTTCAACTGACGAATTAAATCCATTTCAGTGGCAGATAAGGTAAAATCAAAGATAGCTAGATTAGCTTTAAGATGGTCAAGGTCGCCTGAGCGCGGAATGGCGACGATGTTACGTTGTAACAGCCAGCGCAAGATAACCTGTGCCACTGTTTTGTGATGAGTTTCAGCAATGCTTTTAAGTGTTGGCAATTGTTGTAAGACCCCCAGCATTTCACCAAATGGCGCCCATGCTTCTGTCTGAACACTTTGTCGCTGGTTGTAGACCGTTGCACGATTCTCTTGATAGAAGGGGTGGATTTCAACTTGATTGATCGCTGGTTTGACGTCACTGTGCATGATGAGGTCAATCAACTGAAAAGGTGCAAAATTGGAGACCCCGATTGCTTTGATTTTGCCTTGCCGGTATAATTCTTCCAGAGCACGCCATTCACCGAGCACGTCACCATAGGGTTGATGGATCAAGTATAAATCCAGATAATCCAATTGAAGCCGTTCAAGTGATTCGTTAAAAGCCTTCATTGTCCCGTCATAACCGTTAGTTTGGATTTTTAGCTTTGAAGTAATGAATAATTGTGAACGGTCAATTTGACTCGCACGGATGCCTTTACCGACTTCAGTCTCATTGTCGTAATTGGCAGCAGTATCGATGAGACGGTAACCGAGCTTAATAGCTTGAGGCAGAATTGTTTCAATATCTTTGACCTGCATGGTTCCAAGACCTAACAGTGGCATGTCAACGCCATTGTTTAGGGTAACTGAATTGATCATTAAAAAAGTCCTTTCTTTATGCGCATTGTGTTAGTGAATCATGGTTAAAACGTGCAAGTTGTTGGATTCCTGTTC
>NZ_AVAQ01000011.1 GCF_000463075.2 Lactiplantibacillus plantarum EGD-AQ4 | reverse complement strand
AAAAACACTTCCAGCTAAGAATAATTTGGCTACTGAGCATTGTCAGCCAGCCCCTCCAGTCGGGAAGCCGTTCGAATAGCAGATGAACGGCCACCTATCTTGGTGCAATTGACCACTGAATGTTAAAAGACTGGATCTTTATGCGAACTTTTAATCAGTGTCAATGATTGTTTGTTATATTTATATGCTGACAAGATAGTCTGAAATTCCAGTAACAACAGTCTTGCGATTAGAACGATTAGTCGATAGAATTGCCATCTGTTAGAAGTTCAGACTTTATCATTTCAGGCAAGCTAGAGAAGACTACAAAAAACTGTCTTACAGTTGACTATCAAAATGACTGTATACTAAGAACCTACGAACAGTTCATCAAAAGTTGGGACCGAACATGTCTGCCATTCGAATACCATCCCGGCTGGAAGGTATTCTGGGCAAGGCCCAGTGGTGAAATTTCACTTAGCAAGCGTTTTTGGCTTGGTTAGTGAAAGACCAGTATTTAAGACGTGGGCTTCGGCTTAAATCTGTGTCCACCACGTTCCGGCCATTGACCAGAATGCCTGGAAGCCGGCGTAGGACGACACCACGACTGCAAGTTTACGGTAACTCGCACTGTTTCCAGCGGGGCTCAGCTGGCAGCACTTGAACTTAATAACTGGCACGTTTTAATCATGATTCATGACAAATTAACTCCCACAATACGTGTTACTTTTGATGATAGTTTACCATGTTTGGCGGACAAATGAAAAAGCGCCCCTCATACTGCGGAATCCAATCCCGCCATACAAAAGACACTTTCACGTGCTGCCACGCGAGTCTCACCGACCATCGTTGCACTCATGATGAGCTTCCGACCATCCGGTTATTATCGTGACAATCGCACTAATTTTTAATTTAAACACCTCGGCACACCGGCTGACGCCCCGCATGCCGACTGCCATTGCAGAACCTACTTCGTTAATTCCGCGATCATGGCGTCTAGATGCTTCTTAGTCGTTTCGCGACCAAGTAATTCGATTGTTTCAGGTAATTCTGGCCCGTGCATTTCATGTGAAACGGCGATCCGAATTGGCATGTATAAGGCACGACCCTTGATCTTCGTATCCTTTTGAATACTCTTGATCGTCTTTTGAATGGCCGTCGCTTCGAAAACATCGATGTTTTCAATCCGTTGACGGAATTCCTTCAAGACTGGTAAAGCTGTGTCATTATCAAGTTCTGCCTTGGCTTCATCATTGATATCAGCGGGACCATTAAAGAATAAGTCGGCTAAGTCAACGATTTGTCCGGTATAACTCATTTGGTTCTTGAAGAGGGACACTAACGTCCGCGTCCATTCAATTTGGCTCATGTCTGGACGTTGTGGTAAGCGACCAGCCTTGATCAATTGGCGAATTGACATCGCAAAGACTTCATTGTCATCTGCCTTCTTGATGTATTGGTTATTGACCCATTCGAGCTTCTTGGCATCAAAAGCAGCTGGTGACTTGCTTAAACGTTTTTCATCATACATCTTAATGAATTCGCGCTTCGTGAATAATTCACTTTCACCAACTGGTGACCAACCTAAGAGGATAATGAAGTTGAGCATGGCTTCTGGCAAGTAACCTAATTCACGATATTGTTCGATGAATTGAAGCACCGTTTCATCACGCTTACTCAATTTCTTACCCGTTTCGGTATTAATGATCAAACTCATATGACCGAACTTCGGTGGTTGCCAACCGAAAGCTTCATAAATCATTAATTGTTTTGGCGTGTTGGCCACGTGGTCATCACCACGGAAGACGTGGCTGATTTCCATCATGTGGTCATCCACCACCACGGCAAAGTTATACGTTGGCATACCGTCGCGCTTCTTAATGACAAAGTCGCCACCGACCGTCTTAGATTCAAACGACACGTTGCCTTTGACCATGTCATCCCAAGCATACGTTTGGTTTTCTGGGACGTGGAAACGGACCACTGGTTGGATACCAGCTTCCTTAGCAGCCGCAATCTTAGCCTGCTTTTCTTCTTCCGTCATACCAGCAAATTCATAGACGTAGTGTGGCATTTCCTTGCGAGCCTTTTGGGCTTCACGTTGGGCCTGCAACTCTTCTTCCGTCATGTAAGATTCGTACGCTTTACCTTCATCAATTAATTGTTGAATCAACGGATCATAGATTGACTTACGTTCAGATTGACGATAAGGGCCAAAGTCGCCACCCTTATCAGGACCTTCATCCCAATCAATTCCTAACCAGGTCAAGTTATCCATCTGACTCTTTTCACCGTCTTTAACGTTCCGTTTCAAGTCGGTATCTTCAATCCGAAGAATAAACTTACCCTTATTATGCCGGGCAAATAAATAGTTAAACAATGCAGTCCGAGCATTACCAATGTGTAAATGGCCAGTTGGACTTGGTGCGTAACGCACACGAATCTTACTCTTTGCCAATGTGATTAACGCCTCTTTCATATTTTTTCATCTTAAATGTTACGCCGCGTTCCGGTTAACACCAGAATACTGCGACTTTCACTTGCTTTTCCAGTTTACCATGTTTACCACTAAAAATTAAGGTTTCAGACCGAACCCGTTGCAAAAACCTCAAAATCATTTGGGTTGGGCCACCGCTATGGTTGGATTAGTTGTGGTTGATTCGGATGCAAACTTCAAAGTCAAAAGCTGCCAGCTGAGGTTCCGGAAGTCGGACTAAGGCGCGCACCGGCAGACGACCAGAATACAATCACCACAGCATAATGATAACTATCACTACCTTCCAGCACAGAAAACAACCTTTTGAAAACCAGAATACAAAAACAGCAGCCCCCAAAAAGAAAGACTGCTGTTATCAGTAAAGTTAGCGCCGGTTGTTGCGGTTATTGTTGTTACCATTACTGTGATTACTGTTGCGATTATTGTTATTACTATTATTGTTGTGTTTGTTACTCTTACTATCAGCATGGTCGGGAATGCCTCGGTTGGAATGCGCTAACCGTGCAAAAATCATGCGGCCAGCATCCGTTTGAAGGGCACTCGTGACGACCACGTCGACCTTTTCGTTGATGTAGAACTTCCCATCTTCGACGACGACCATCGTCCCGTCGTCCAAGTAGCCGACCCCTTGTTGACGCTCGCTACCATTCTTAACGACCATGACGTTCATCTCTTCACCAGGAATGACCCGTGGCTTCAGTGATTTGGCCAATTGGTTGATGTTTAAGACCTGGACGTTCTGGAATTCGATTACTTTGTTCAAGTTGTAGTCATTCGTGACGATCACGCCATTGACCTTTTTGGCCAACTGGATCAACTTGCTATCGACTTCTGGGATGTCTTCGAAATCACCCTCGTACATTTCAACCGGGATGATATTCTCATTTTGTAACTTGTTCAGAATATCCAGTCCACGGCGGCCACGAACGCGTTTGATACTATCCGCTGAGTCAGCGATGTACTGCAATTCATACAGCACGAAGTTTGGCACCAACAGCGTTCCTTCGAGAAACCCCGTTTTGACAATGTCATAGATCCGACCATCAATTAAGATATTCGTATCCAAAATCTTGTAATGGTGATAGTTTTGGTCCGGTTGCGCATCCGTAATTTCTGGACTGGCTTCTTTTTCACGCCGCCGAAAATTAAAGACCTTACGCCATTCGTCGATTCGAGTCGTACCGACACGGGCACCGATGTAACCAAAAAATAGCATCAAAATTATTGGGACGACCGTGTTCAATAAGAATAATGGACTACGACTGAATAATTGCGATATCAGAACCGCGATCAATAACCCAATAATGAATCCAATACTGCCAAACAGTAATGTCATCGGATTTTGTTTGGACAAGTTCTTTTCAACCCGATCCACTAACCGCACCGCGGCATTCGCTAAAAATAGCGACAAAACCCATAAAATCAGCGCTCCCAACAAGAAATTGGTGAAAACGTTATTCAGCAAAACATTTGGCTGCGACAACAGCATCGTCCATAAATAAGGTAAGTACGTCAGTCCTAACGTGCCTCCCACGACAATGAATACTAGTCGCACCGTTAACTTTTTCATGGCGTCAGCCCCTTTGTTTTAGTAATTCGGTTGTTGTAATGCCAACTGGAGCGCTTCCTTTAAAGTCGACACTCCAATCACTTCGATGCCCGTCGGAATATCCCAGCCTTGCAGATTATTCTTCGGAATAAAAATACGTTTGAATCCTAGCTTGGCAGCTTCACCGACCCGGGATTCGATCCGATTGACCCGCCGAATTTCACCAGTCAAACCGACTTCACCGACGAAACAGTCACTTGGACGCGTTTGTTGGTCGCGATAACTGGAAGCCACGCTGACCGCGATTGCCAAGTCAATCGCTGGTTCATCCAGTTTGACCCCACCAGCGGCCTTCAAATAGGCATCCTGATTTTGAAGCATCAAGCTCGCCCGCTTTTCCAGTACCGCCATGATGAGTGAGACCCGGTTGTGGTCCAAGCCACTCGCCGTCCGTTTGGCGTTCCCAAATACCGTTGGCGTGACTAAAGCCTGGACTTCCACCAAGATTGGCCGAGTTCCTTCCATTGAAACGACGATGGCCGAACCAGTCGCATCTTTGAGCCGCTCTTCCAAAAAGATTTCGGATGGATTAGCCACTTCGTAAAGGCCGCCCGTCCGCATTTCAAAAATACCGAGTTCATTCGTAGAGCCAAACCGGTTCTTGACGGCCCGTAAAATCCGGTAAGTATGGTGCAAGTCACCTTCAAAGTACAACACCGTATCCACCATATGTTCCAAAATCTTCGGACCCGCAATTGCGCCGCCCTTAGTCACGTGACCGACGATAAAAATCGTAATGCCGTTGGTCTTAGAAATTTGGAGTAACTCCGCGGTAATTTCGCGAATCTGGGAAACGGAGCCAATCGCCGAATCCATATCTGGTTCCTGCATCGTTTGGACCGAGTCGATCACGACAAACTCTGGGTGAGTTTCTTCAATTGTGGAGCGAATATTCGACATGTCCGTTTCAGGGTACAGGAAGAAATCTTCACTACTAACGGCCAAACGGTCAGCCCGCATCTTAACTTGCGCGGCACTTTCTTCCCCCGTGACGTATAGCACGGAGCCCCCCGTTTCAGCCAACTGGCCAGAAACTTGCAATAGTAGCGTCGACTTCCCGATGCCAGGATCGCCACCAATTAACACCAAGGAACCAGGAACGACCCCGCCTCCGAGGACGCGGTTGAATTCTTTCAACTTAGTTTTGACACGCGGCGTCTTTGTCAGTGAAACTTCTTTTAACCGTTGTGGTTTCGCCGACTTGCCGGCAAAACTCACCCGGGACTTGCGGTCTGGCTTCGTATCAAAATGTTCTTCCGTCAACGTATTCCATTCACCACAGTTCGGACACCGGCCTAAATATCGCGGTGTCGAATAACCGCAGTTTGAACAAACAAACTGAGTTTTAGCTTTTGCCACTCAAGCGCGCCTCCATTTTCTCGTCAAATACGGGCCAAACCCGTCTTTTCTGTCAATCGATCATAAGTTTATTTTACCATTATTAATCATTAAAGCCGTTAAATCACACCAGCTTAATTGATTTTTTATTTATTCGCTACTTATTCGTTGAACCAAAACCACCAGAACGCGTGGTTGTCACATTTTCTTCATCCGTCACCGTCAAATAAGGCGTGAAAATTCCTTGGGCAATACGTTCACCCTTTTTGATGTGCACATCACGAATCCCCATGTTGATCAGTTGGACGAAAATTGCCCCTTCATTCTTGGGATTGTCATAGTAATCTGCATCAATTACGCCGATACCGTTTGGTAAAATCAGATTGCGTTTGAGCGGGTTACTTGAACGATTGGCTAATAGTAAGTATTCGCCATCATTCATAAACGCCTTGATACCAGTTGGCACTAACCAGGGCTTCAGTACCTTAGCAGCGGCATCCAAATCCGCCGTCGAAGATTTTTCACTCCGATGTAATTGCCACAACACCTTGATAAAATTCAACTTCCAAATTGACGGTAACGTAAAGTCTTCGGCCGCCTCAAAGTCATACCCCGCCGCCTGCTTCGTCGCGCGATATGGTAAATGTAATCCTGCTTGTGCATACTGGCTCACAATTTTAAAACCCCGTGCCATTCTAATTCCCACTTTCATCGTTTTAGTTTCATTATTAGGTCGTCGCCAGTCGATTGAGCCTGGCATTTGTCGTTCACCGTCTAGCTTGCGACCAGATTTACATTCGGTCCAGGCCGATTACCAACCTTTTCCCCGCTTTACCAGCTTTCGACCAGCAACCATTAGTGTTCACATTTTACCATACTTAGGCCACCAGCTCGTGGTTTGATGGTCTAAAATCCGTCCGGCTAAAAAGCGACATTTGAATGGTACATTATGGATGCGCTTACTCTTATTAGTGGTGACCAATTATTGATCTTGTCTGAGAGCCCCAAAGCCCACCACTGGGGTTGGAACAGCACATGGTGACCCTACTGCAACGGCATCTTGCTTGTGCTCAAAAATCACCACTTGGATTGGCGTACTATCACGATAACGAGTCACTTATTGGCAACGTTTCCGAGTCGAAATACGGTCCCACTATCCAATCCGCGATAGGTAAAATCTGACTGCAGGATCCACGCTTCAACCTTCCACGATTATCCACGGAAGTTTCGTTGACAAAACGGGCATTTACCGGTTTAATTACGGTAGGCATAAAACCCTTTACAAGGTGGTGAAATCAATGGAATTCACGCGTGAAGCACACCGTTTTTATTTTAATGATGAAACTGGCAAGTTAGCTGGTGAAATTACCTTCCCGGCCATCAACGATGATCAGACTTGGGTCATTGAACACACTTTTGTTCGTGATGATTACGGTCACCAAGGCATCGCTGGGCAATTGACCCGCGCAGTCATCGAGGCCGCGCGTGCAGAAGGCAAACACATTCAGCCCCTCTGCACTTACGCCAAGGCTTACTTTGATCGGCACCCTGAAGCTGCCGACGTTTTAGTCACTAGTTCTCAATCAAAGGAGTAATCGCAAATTATGAATCAGGATCAGTTAAAACAACTCGTTGGTCAAAAAGCCGTTGAATACATTAAAGACGGCATGCAAGTCGGACTCGGGACCGGTTCAACGGTCAAATTCATGGTCGACGCACTCGGTGAACGGGTCAAAAACGAACATTTGAATATTGTCGGCGTCTCGACTTCTGACCGCACAGCTGCTCAAGCCAAAACTCTCGGAATTCCAATGAAGTCCGTTGATGAAGTCGACCACCTAGATTTAACCATTGATGGTGCCGACGAAATCTCCGACGATTTTCAAGGCGTCAAGGGGGGCGGGGCGGCTCTGCTCTTTGAAAAAATCGTCGCTATCAATTCTGATAAAGTCATGTGGATCGTTGATGAAAGCAAAATGGTTCACCAATTAGGTGCCTTCGGGTTACCCGTTGAAGTGATTCCTTATGGGAGTCAACACGTCTTCGAAAAAATGGCGGCTCGCGGCTACAATCCCGTTTTCCGGAAAGTCAACGATGAACTCGTGCGGACCGATTCTAACAATATTATTATCGACCTGCACATCGATCCAATCACCGACCCACACGCCTTAGCTGAAGATTTGATTCACATGGTCGGCGTCGTTGAACACGGCTTGTTCTTAGACATGGTCAACACCGTCATCGTTGGTCACGCCAACGGTCCAGAAGTCATCGAGACTCGGCCCTAGTTAATCCCGACGGAAAGCTTGCCCCACCCGGCATAAACCGATACAATGAGAATTAGATTAAAGGAGAGTGATCTTTTGAGTAAAGCAATCAGTATGGATCAAATCGCTAACTTTCAAGCCGACTTGGACCAACGTCCAGAAGCCAAAGTCATCGAACGTAGCGTGACGAAGAACGGCATCTTAGCAAGCAGTCAAGATATTCAGGCGATGAGCCAAACGACCCCCGTATTTTCAATCGATTTGGATACCGGTGAAGTCGCTAACCAAAAACAAAGTGGTCGTTGCTGGATGTTTGCCGCTTTAAACACCATGCGGCATTCATTAGCTGAAAAATTCAACTTAAAGCACTTCGAATTATCCCAAAACTATACCTTCTTCTGGGACAAATTCGAAAAGGCCAACTACTTCTATGAAAACGTCTTGGCAACCGCTGACCAACCAACCAGCAGCCGTAAAGTGGCTTGGTTGATGACGACGCCGCAACAAGACGGTGGTCAATGGGATATGCTCGTTGCCATTATTCAGAAGTACGGGATCGTGCCGAAGAGTGTCATGCCTGAAACTTACAACAGCTCAAAATCCGCTGAAATCAACAGCACACTTAACTTAAAGTTACGTAAAGATGCCGTTGAATTACGTGAATTAGTCGCTGCTGGTACTAGTGATGACGCTATTCAGGAACGTAAAGAAAAGATGTTAAATGAAGTTTACCGGATGTTAGCCTATGCTTTCGGCGAACCCGTTTCACATTTTGACTGGGAATACCGCGATGACAAGAAACAGTACCATATCGACCAAAACTTAACACCGCAAAGTTTCTTCGAAAAATACGTTGGTTGGAATTTAGATGACTACGTTTCAATCATCAACGCACCAACTGATGACAAGCCATACAACCACACCTACACGATTGAAATGTTAGGTAACGTCTTAGGTGGCCGCGAAGTTAAGCATTTGAACGTCTCCATGGCTGACTTCAAGCAACTCGCCATCAAGCAATTGCAAGCTGGACAAAGTGTCTGGTTCGGTTGTGATGTGGGTCAATCCTCTGACCGGCAAAAAGGTGTCATGGCAACGGACGTCTACAACAAGGACGAATTGTTCGACGTTGACTTAGCGATGTCCAAGGCTGAACGCCTCGATTACGGCGAAAGTCTGATGACCCACGCCATGGTTATCACCGGTGTCGACTTGGTTGACGGCCAACCAACTAAATGGAAGGTCGAAAACAGCTGGGGCGATAAAGTTGGGTCTAAGGGCTTCTTCGTTATGAGTGACGCTTGGATGGACGAATACTGCTACCAAGTCGTCGTCAACAAAGAATTCTTGCCTGACAACTTGAAACAAGCTCAAGCTGAAGAACCAACTGTCTTAGCCCCTTGGGATCCAATGGGTGCTTTAGCTTAATCAAAACTGAGGAATTCTATCGCTAATCATCATCGTTGCTGATAACTGTAACGATGATTAGCCGTAATTTATGCGTCGCCACGGATTGTTATCCTGGCGGCGCTTTTTTATTAGGCAATTCTTAAGTTCAAAAGCAGCCAGTTGAGGCCCGCTGGAAACAGTGCAAGTTAGTGTAAACTTGCAGCACATGTTCGTCCTAGTCGGCTTACATTCGAAAGGCGGATATGTGATGACCCAACCTTTGAGGAGCTAGTCGTTGACTCTTAGTAAACAGCTAATTGACATCCAATTGTAAGACTAGCCCTTGATAACTGCCAAATTGGCATACTCGTGTTTGAAAGGTCTCGGCATTGCTGAACGTCATATGGATTTAGTTTAATCAACTGAAATAGCAAAGTGTGGATGCTAAAAGAAAGACAGTTCTATCTACGAATTTCAAGAATAATTACTATATGAAGTTACTGCCGGATTTGAAATTGAAGTAATGGATAATCTTCCTAGTATTTAACTTTCATAAATAAGCATAATACTACTTCAAGGTTTGTCTGAAGGACCGGTCATCTAATATTTAATGATCAATTGTACCCGAATAGGTGGTCGTTCATCTGCCATTCGAGTGGGTTCCCGACTGGAGGGATTGGCTGACAATGCTCAAGGGCGAAATTCTTCTAGTCCGGGTGGGTTTCCCGGACTAGAAGAAGACTCGTATTTGAAATTGCGCAGTGTTTTTCTGCGGGAGTTCAAATCGATGTCCGCCCTGTTCCAGCGTTGTCAGCCGGCCCCGGAAGTCGGAATAGGAGATCACTGGCTGACGAACAGTAAGCCAACTAATCGGCACGTTTTAATCACGATTCATGGCATATTACGCCAATAAAGGAATCGTAATAATCCCAGCAAGTAGAAAACAGACGAAAATCACACGCTAAAGTGCAGTGATTTTCGTCTGTTTTTCAGTATTACGTTTGCTTATAACATTTACTATTACATTTATTTATACATCTGCTTGAGTGTACTGATTTCGCGGGTTGAGATGTGGGCACCCCGATGTGATTGATAATACATTACTGAACTTTTATTATCTTCATGTTCCAATCCAAGTGCGTGGCCGAGTTCATGTGTGGCCACTGATAACTTGTATTCTACCGAATTGTTGGTAGCTGGGAAACGATTCGTGTAAATCACACACTTAGCTTTATCCATCCAAGTCGTTTCCTGCGCCCCACTTTGGTAATAGGTTCGCCAAGTTCGACCGATTTCAGAGCCCGTTGTACCGGTCTCATCTTCGCTCTCACCTAGCGTGATCTGCGCACTTGATGCATCCTTGGCCGCAACAAGTTTGACCGTATTGGTGGCATTCCAACGTTTTACCGCCGTGAGCCAAATGGCATGATAGACCTTGTTGTTACTAGTGATGTGATACGTAATGACCCGACTCTTAAAGCGCGCCTTGTAAGCCATCACCTTGGTGCCGTTATCTAAATAATTATATTGGTAGTTATCGACCTTGTCATTGTAATAAACTTGGTCATGCGCCTTATCATGACCAGTGGCCGCATCCGCCTCGACCTGTTGTGACGTTGGATTAACCCAAGCACTGATTTGGGGCATAACCATCAACAGCACCCCACAGAGGCCTAAGCTCATTATCATTAATAATAATACTTTTTTATGTTTTCTCATTGTCAGCCTAGGCTCCCTTATCAGATTCAGGCCGGTAACTGCGCTACCAAGCCAATTTGTTCATCTGATATGTTACAGCGTTCAGTATCTTATTACAAGGGATATATAATATTTATTTATGAAAAATAGGATATATAGTTACATTAATAATATTTATATCGGCCTTGTAAACTCGCTAAACCGTTGATATATAAGCATTCTTATTTATAACTGAAAATTTAAGTACTTCCTACTAATTATTATTAATGCTTATAATCAGTTACGTGAACCATTTATTAAACGCTTTAACTGTAAAAAGGGATTCATTGAGCGCTGAATCCCTTTGATACCGATCTTAAGATTTACGACCGATTTTAAGTACTATCGGATTTAAATACTAACCTTTACTTAGAAAACACAGTCACGTCAGCCAGCAATACGTCCGATGCGTATCAAATAATCGAATTATGTGTACAATACACCTATAATAAAGACTGCCGTACACATGTTACTGCCCCCCAAAAAATGGTAACATTACTCAAAATGCAAGTTTCAACAAACTACGTACGGAAGGGGTCGCATGTGGAGAAGGTTCTGATCAGGAAACCACCATCACCGGGTCCACATCGGATTGCATCGATTAACCAATTATAAAGAATCCGGTCTGCACTAGACGGCTTCTTTTGCCAATATTTAGCCAGGAGGAATCCGCTATGTTAGTGAGTTATCCAGCATTGTTCTACTATGACAGTTCCGAAAAGGTGCCATTCTTCATTACCTTTCCGGATTTCAAAAATTCAGCAACTCAGGGTGAAAATGTGACTGATGCACTGGCAATGGCGACGGATTGGCTCGGAATTAATGTCGCTGATTGTCTAGAAAACGGCCATAAGCTTCCAATCCCTTCAGCAGAAGTAGCGGTCTCGTTAAAACAAAATAATCCTTATCCAGATGATTTACGCTACGATTCAAAGCGATCCTTCAAATCACTGATTTTGGTAGATTTAGATGCGTATTTGAATAGAAATACTCAGGTTTAAAAATCAGTCTCAATTCCGAAATAGATTGAGCCGCGACAGTTTACATGCCAATCTGTCCGTACCCCTACAACAGCAGTCACTAAAACTTCATACGATGCTAAGGCCGCAACACAGTGGATCACACAAAACCAACAATAACGTTGCGATTGCTGCTAGTTATATTGAATCGAACCACACAAAAAGCCTAGGATTTACTTATCGCCAATGACGTGCAATAAGAAATCCTAGGCTTTTTAAATTGAACCATCGCTTAATAAATAATTTTGTCAATAACATCTAAAGCAACCGGCAATCACCCTACTTGCCGGTACGACATTAATACTCGTCCTTACCGATCACATTCAACTGCTGGTCTAAGTGGTAACAAATGGGCACCCCGTTTGCCACTTCAACGCCATCAATGCCCGTATCGCTAATTTGTTCCAGGTATTTAATCAGCGCGCGTAACGTACTGCCGTGCGCGACGACTAATTGATTATGACCATCTAAAAGTCGCGGCGCAATCTGGTCGATCCAATAGGGCATGATCCGGTCATAGGCCATCTTCAAGCTTTCACCACGCGGTTCGACCGCCGCACCGTACTTCGTATAACGCCGGTCATGGTCGAGCTCATCCGGTGACAGTAGTGGCGGGACAGTATAAAAGCTCCGCCGCCATTGCTGCACTTGTTGCTTGCCATATTCCTGGCGGGTCGCATCTTTATTTTGACCACGCAACGCCCCGTAATGTCGTTCATTTAAACGCCACGTCTTATACTCCGGTAGCCATAACTGGTCGATTTCGTCTAACATAATGTTGGCCGTCACGATGGCGCGCTGCAAGACTGACGTATGCACCGCACCAAACTGAATGCCAGTGGCGCGCAATCGCTGTCCCGCATCGTGGGCTTGTGCAATGCCAGCTGCCGTGAGCGGAACATCGCTCCATCCCGTATAAGTATTATCCCGATTGGCCGTACTCTCACCATGGCGAACCAGTACAAGTTCTGTCATTCTCTTTCCCACCTACCATCTTCAATACTACCTATCATAATCGATTTAGCCGATTTTTCAAAGTCACAATCATTCCGACTATTTTTGCAAGTCAGTGACCGACGATAATTGACAAAAATAGATTCACAATTTTATTAGTCACAATCACTACCAAAAAACGACCAGACTGCGGTTTACCCGCCAATCCAGCCGTTATCAGTTACCTTAATTTTCTTGATTTGAGACGGCATGTGCCGCATGAGTGGCCTCAGTGTCAGCGTCATCCGCTGTCGAAAGTGATTCAGCCGCCGTTTGACCAATCGTATTTCCACGTTCACGGAACCGATTACCAACAAATGTGACGACGGAGCCGATTAAAATCACCACGATACCAACAATCGTCGTCCATACGATTTGTTCATGCAAAATCAGTGCGGCCAAAATTGGGGCCAACCCTGGTTTGATGAAAAAGACTAACGACGCGGTCGAAACATCGGTCTGTTCCATGGCCAAGAAGTAGAAGGCGAAGCCCCCACCCGTGACACAGACGCCGATGAAGAATAACAACCAGAAGTAGTTCATATTGACGTTGACTAAAATTGGAATGGCTGAAAATTGACTTAAACCAACTGATTTCAAACCAGCCGCAATCGCCGGAATCTTAGTGATCCAAGCTAGAATCAATAATTCAAAGGCCCCGGCAAAGAACGTGAAACAAGTCATGGTCAACCCGTTCAGGCCCCGTTTGATTGAGCCGTAACGTGAAATAATACTATATAAGCCGAAAGTCACCGCCGAACCGATTGCCAGTAGCAGGCCTAACCCGTTCGTTAAATGAGCTGGGTTGACGATGATCAACAGTCCGATGACTGAGATAATGACTGAAATCAAGTTGGCACGTCCCATCCGTTCCCGCAGGATCAAATAGGAGAATAATAGCGCAAACACTGGATTACAGCTGAATAATACCGCGACGGTCGAAGCTTGGTCGACGGTAATCGCCAATTGATACAGGGACATACTAACAATGACACACACAAACCCCGTCAGCGCAAATAACCGCCAGTCAGCACTCACAAGCTTCCGACCGGTCTGTTTTAAGGCGCGCAAGGCAAATGGTAATAATACGACAGCCCCGATGAAAAATCGAATCAGGTTCAATTGAATGGGATTAAAGGCACTGCCGGCCATCTTTAGCGCAATTTCCATCGAACTAAACATCAAGGTTGAAATTGCAATGTAAAGATATGCTTTCTTCACGAAACGTTCGCTTCTTTCTTAATCAAAATTTAATACGCAACGTTTTCCAGTATAGCACCATTTTCAGTTAGTTTTCAAATCTGCCGATGGGGGGGGCTAACGGGTGCAACTGGATGAAAACGATTTCCAACATTAACCCTGTCCACCTTGATCCGGATTTGACTCAATGGCAGCAGACAATCAACACCCTCAACTAATTTAGACTGGTTAATCATCGTTAGTTTAGTATCCAATCATAACGCAAAACGACCTAGTCCCACCTATTGACAGGTAGCACTAAGTCGTTGTTTCAAAATGATATTGGTCACCAAGTCGCTAATGTATCAATCCCGATTGTACGACAACCATCAAAATCGGAATCACGATCAAGCTTAACAGCGTCGTCTCAGTTACCATCACCGCCGCATAGTCCGCATCCGCACCATACAGCTTAGAAACGACTGGTGCGTTGGTCATGACGGGCATCGCAGACTGTAAAATGAAGACTTGTTTCATCTCCAACGGAATCGACATTGGAATCAGCATCAACGTCATTAGAACCGGCGCAAGGATGAAGCGACCAATCAAAATGCCGATACTATCGCGGTCAAAGCGCATACTGCTGAGACCCGCATTGGCCATGGAGATCCCAATAAAAATCATCGACAGCGGAATCGTCAAACCACCAATATAGGAGAAATCATCCATTAAAAAGTTCGGCAGTTTGATATGAGCGATGACCAGCAGGACTCCGATCATAAAGCCCAACAATGGCGGTGAAAAAATCTTCTTGAGCGTTTGTTTCAGATCAAAATTGGCTGACCCAGTACCGTCACGCTGAATCAGGTAAACACCTAACGTCCAGAAAATCGTCGTGTTGGCCATATAGTAGACCAATACGTACGGCAACGCGCTATTGCCAAATAGTGCCTGATTGACGGGTAGCCCAATGAATACCGTATTCGAATTCAAAAACATCGACGAAAATAACCCCCGATGGCCCTTCTTGATATTCAACGCCCGCATCACGCCAAACGAAATTCCAAATAGAATCGCCATATTCAGCACTGGAAATCGTAATCCCGGTAGCGTGGACAACAATTTTTCAGCCGTAAATTGCTTCGTAATCGTCGCAATCATATAGGCCGGTAAAGCAATTTGAGTGACTAATCGCGCAATTAATTTGGTGGCACTTTCGTTGAACCAGCCCCACCGTGCCAATAAGTAACCCACCGCAATCATGACGATAATCGTCATGACCCCGGAAATACTCTGCACAAAGGTTCCTAAAATCTGCACACTCGGTCTTCCTCTCTTCAACCGTATTGCACGCCATTTAGGCTGCAACCAAGCTATGTAAAATAATAATTCAATGAGAATTACTCAAGTATACCACTGTTTTTAGATGGCTTGTAGGCTAATTTATAGATGGAAACGTTTGACGGCGGTCACAATTTTAATTATAGTGTTCTATAATTGTGTTGTGCTGATGACAGCAGTTTTGATTATTAAAATCTTTTTAAGTTACCTGTTTTACGAACCAAATGCTTGCTAAACAGCATAAAATGACTATTGAGGGAAAAATCTAAAGTGATGAGGAACGAATATGTCTGAAAATAATAACGATAATCAAATGGGGCCACGCCAACGCCGCTACCGCGAGCAACAGGCGCGCAATCCGCATTTGAAACCACGCAAAAAACGTCCTTGGTTAATTACTTTATTGATCGTGGTCGTCCTACTGATCATCACCGGTGGCTGGTGGGGCTACAAGACCTGGAATGCCGCTAAGGATACGATGAACACGACTTA
This sequence comes from Lactiplantibacillus plantarum EGD-AQ4, assembly GCF_000463075.2. Classification (GTDB taxonomy): domain Bacteria; phylum Bacillota; class Bacilli; order Lactobacillales; family Lactobacillaceae; genus Lactiplantibacillus; species Lactiplantibacillus plantarum_A. Next base: position 39,977 of record NZ_AVAQ01000011.1, on the reverse strand, counting down.
TCAATCGACGGGGTCTAAGAAGCTCCGGAACGTTGATGCGGTCATCAAGAAAGGCAAACCATTCTCAATTCTATTACTCGGGACCGACACGGGTGCGCTTGGCCGGGGCAAGAACTTCTCCGCCCGGACCGACACCATGATCGTCGCCACTATCAATCCTAAAAAGGAAAGCATGACCTTAACAAGTATTCCACGGGATACGCAAGTCATGATTGACGGCCAGTCTGAAAAAATCAACGCGGCTTATACGATTGGTGGTGCGAGTGGCGCGGTTAAATCCGTTGAAAAACTACTCGATGTCCCAATCGACTTCTACATGTTGATCAACATGGGTGGGTTAAAGCAAATCATCAATGCCATGGGTGGCGTGACGATTACTCCTAAGATGACCTTCAAGTACGGCCATGCTAATGTTAAGAAAGGTGTCAAAATCAAGCTTAACGGGGCCGCTGCGCTCGATTATTCACGGATGCGCTATGATGACCCTCAAGGTGACTACGGTCGTCAAAAACGGCAACGACAAATCATCATGGCGATGGTTAGTCAATCGAACTCACTAGGCTCAATTGCCAATATTGAAAAGATTACCAAACAACTCTCTAAGAACATGCGGACTGACTTAACTTGGAACGACATGGTCGCGCTCGATACGAAGTACAAGAACGCCTCCCACCACGCTAAGTCCTACACAGTTCAAGGAACTGATTCCATGATTGATGGTCTCTCCTATCAAGTGGCTTCTGCTTCAGAACGTTACAAGAATTCCAAACGAATTCGTAAAGCGCTCGGTCTCTCTACTAGCAGCATCTCAGAATCACTCTTCTCTGAGACAGCTTCTATTACGACCGGCAGCAGTTCAAGCTCTAGTTCGTCAAGCACCACGACAACTAGTGACACGACCACTTACGGTACTAGCACGACCCAAGACACGACGACTCAGGACCAAACAACCACTCAAGATCAAACAACGACAACTAATCAGTATTAATGCTGATACTAAAGGACGGCCACTCTGGCCGTCCTTTTTATTTTGTATTAAAGTCGAAACCGACAGCTGAGGACCGCTGAAAATAGTGTGAGTTACCGTAAACTTGCAGTTATAGGATCGTCCTACGCCGACTTCCAGGCATTTCTGACAACGCTGGAACGTGGTGGACACAGATTTAAGCCGACAACCCACGTCTTAAATACTGGTCTTTCACTAACCAAGCAAAAGACGCTTGCTAAGTGAAATTTCACCAGTTAGCATTGTCAGAAACACCTTCCAGCCGGGATAGTATTCGAAAGGCAGACATGTGCGGACCCAACTTTTTGTTAGAGTAGCCGTTGGTTCTTAGTACACAATTATTTTGACATTCAACTGTCAGACTGGCACTAACAATGTCTAACCCTTTTTACCCATAATTTAAGATTTGTTGACAGGTAGATTCACAGAAATTGTCAGAATCTTTCCAGTCGACTGAGATAACAAAATATTGAATTCCAAACCAAAGCAATTTTATCGACTACTATCAAGACTAGTTGCCATTGGAATCAGTCAAATAATATTCAGGTAATCTTCTCAGTACTTAAATGCCATACAGCATCATCGGTTCCACATTAAAAGTTCGCATGAAGGACCAGTTACCTAATATCCAGTGGTCAATTGTACCCAGATAGGTGGCCGTTCATCCGCCATTCGAGCGGGTTCCCGACTGGCCGGCCTGCCGGACAATGCTCAAGGGCGAAATTCTTCTTGTCCGGGTGGGTTTCCCGGGCTAGAAGAAGACTCGTATTTGAAATTGCGCAGTGATCTTCTGCGTGAGTTCAAATCGATGTCCGCCCTGTTCCAGCGTTGTCAGCCGGCCCCGGAAGTCGGACTAAGATGATCACCGGCAGACGAACAGTAAGCCAAACACTTGGCATTATTTAATCATGATTCATGCAAAATCAACTAGCACAATGCGTTTAGATAACACAAATCTTCATCAGTGCTGATTCAAGATTATTTGAAGGCGCCTAAAAAAGTCACCGACTAGCAATTAACTAATTAAATCGGTGACTTTTTACTGTTTATTATATTATGCTGACGCTAAAAGCTACTTTATCGCACCGCTTTCACGCAGTCTAACTAGCATCAATTAACCGGCCAACTGTCCAAGAACTGCCTAAATTTGCGCTCACGTTGTGCAATGAGTTCAACGGCAGTCAGAGATTCCAAGGGTGCCAGCTGGCGTTCAATCGCTTGATTAATGACAGTAATCAAGTCAGCCTGATCATGCGCGATGATTTGGTCGACTAATCCGCGGGCTTGCAACGCATCCGCCGTCATTGGCAACAGGTCAATGGCATCGCTAACGGTTTGTTGACCATGTAAAATCGCGGTGACGGCTTCTGGGGACGCGACGTTGAATAACGCATCATCTAACATGATGATTCGATTGGCGTTTGCAAAAGCTAGTGCACCACCACTATGTCCTTCGCCTAAAAAGACAACGAGATTAGGCACGGTCAATTGGCCCATCACGGCAATCATATCGGCAATCGCTTGGCTCTGACCATGGCGTTCCGATTCTGGACTCGCATCCGCGCCGGGCATGTTGATCAGACTGACGACTGGCCAGCCAAACTTTGCGGCGTGCTTGATGACCCGCAGCGCAGTCCGATAACCAGGTACCGTTAACGCACCACCGTTTTTTTCACGCCGACTTTGAATATCGACCCCCCGGTCAACACCCAAGACGGCCAGCTGTTGCCCGGTAACCGTGCGACCAAAGCCCGCCGTTAACGCCGCGTTTCGGCCCAACACACGGTCACCAGTCTGCACCGTCATCGTCGGTAGTAACGCCCGAATGACCATTGGCGCACTTACCCGGTCAGCCGCTCTCAATCGCTGTAATCGTTTATCCATCGGCCTATCCCCCAATTCCGTAATTCGCTAATGCCCGGCCCAAATAAGCCTTGAGGTGTGGGCGTTCAACGACGGCATCTAGCATCCCATTTTCAAATAATTGGTCCGCGGTTTGAAAATCAGCGGGCAAGTCGCCAGGAGTGGTCTGTTGAATGACCCGTGCGCCTGCAAAACCGATCTTAGCACCCGCTTCAGCTAACACTAAGTCACCTTCAAAGGCAAAGCTCGCAGAAACGCCACCCATCGTTGGGTCAGTGAGCACGGTGATCAACGGCAACTGGGCCTGCGCTAACCGGGCAAGCTCCGCTAAAATCAGGTTCATACCCACTAAAGCATACACGCCTTCCTGCATGCGAGCGCCACCAGAAGCGGTAACGATCACCAATGGTAACTGACGAGCACGTGCTTGTTCACTCGCATGTAACAGCCGCCGGGTCACCGCCGTATTCAACGTTCCCATCATAAAATGACTGTCCATAACTGCCAGGACGCAGGATTGTTGTGCAATTTTGGCAGTGCCGCAGATGACTGCTTCACTTAAACCAGTCTCTTGCTCAGCACGTTGCAGTTTAGCTGGGTAATCTGGAAATGCCAGTCGATCAACGGTCCGCTCGGGCATTTCAAACGGCTGAAACGTCTCAGCATCAGTCAATTGTTGAATGCGTTGGGTGGCCGTCAATCGTCGCCAATAATGACAATAGGGACACTGTTGATCCTTGCCCCATTGTCGTTGATGGACGTGGCGGCCGCAATTAGGACAGGCCGACCACGTACCTGGACTTGGATAATGACTCATTTGGACGCCTCCCAACGCGCTAAGCTGTGAATCGTGTATTGGTCATTGACGTACGCTGGTCGCGCGACAGTCTGTCGCAGAACGTCCAGATTAGTCGTGGGTCCCTGCAGATTGACTGCGGCCAACGCCCGCTGCAAGTTGTGAACAGCCGTTATACGGTCGGTCCCAGTGACCATGATTTTGGCGATTAGACCGTCGTACATCGTGACTAAGCGGTCACCTTGATGATAATCCGTATCGATACGGACATTTTCAGGCCACTGTAGCGTTTCAATCTTTGTCTGCGTGACTGGTAACGTCGCGGTCAAACGCGCTTCAATCGCAATACATTGCGGCTGCAAGCCAACGTGTTCTGGAAACGCAACTGCGACCCCCGCCGCTTGTTTGATTTGTTCAGCGACAATATCGATGCCGGTGGTCAGTTCCGTCACCCCGTGCTCAACTTGTAGCCGGGTGTTCATTTCCATAAAGTAAAACTGGCCATCAGCGAATAAGTATTCAATCGTGCCTAAACTCTGATAATGGGTTCCAGCAAGTAGTTGCCGTGACAAATCATATAACTTCTGCCGTTGTGCGGCCGTCAAGATACTAGCTGGACTTTCTTCTAGGACCTTTTGCTTATGCAGTTGTAAACTACAATCCCGGTCACCCAAAATAAAGAGGTCCTGACCGGTCCCCAGCACCTGTACTTCAATGTGCCGGGCCGTTGTCAGGAACTGTTCCAAGTACATCGCATCGTTTAAAAAGGACGCGGCCGCTTCTTGGCGCGCAGCCCGCAATTGTTGATGGAGTTCATGAACATCACTAAGGACGCGAATCCCCTTACCGCCACCGCCATAACTCGCTTTTAGGACTAGTGGAAAGCCAATTTCAGTGGCTGCCTGCTTAATTTCAGGCCAATCCAGACCTTGAATCGACTGACCAGCCAGTACGGGAACTTGCTGTTGCCGCGCAAAAGCTTTGGCCTGGGCTTTGTCCCCCATCAACTTGATCTGTTCCGTTTGGGGACCAATCCAGGCGATGCCACATTCCGCACACATCGCCGCAAAATCGGCGTTTTCAGCTAAGAACCCGTAGCCCGGATGAATCGCATCCGCATGCGTATTAATAGCGGCCATCAAAATGGCTTCGGCATTCAGATATGAGCCACTTGCCGCAGCCGGTCCGATGCACACCACTTCATCCGCCAAGCGCGTATACCCCGCATGGCGGTCAGCGGTTGAGCACACGGCGACCGTTTGAATATTCAATTGTCGACAGGCCTTGATAATCCGGACGGCGATTTCGCCCCGATTCGCGATTAACAGCTTGCGAAACATAGCTACCGATCCTTTCGCATTGTAAATAAAGGTTGTTCATATTCGACGGTTGCATTATCCGCAATCAGTACCGCCGTGAGCTTGCCGTCAGCCGGACTCACGAGGGGGTTAAACAACTTCATACTTTCGATTTGGCCCAATTCTTGACCAGCCGTCACTGACTGCCCAACTTGTAAGTCCGGAGCTAAGTGGACGACACCCACCATTGGACTTGGAATCGTGACGTTGGGCGTGTCAGTGGTGCCACTCACAGATTCAGTCGTTGCGGATTCGTTCGGTACGGATGCCACTTGATTGTCAGCAGACGGATCTGTCACTGTGTTTGTCGACGCCGACGCGGCTGCTGGTGCGGTGACGCTCGGTTTGGTGACGGCAATCTCCAAGTCGCCGGCTTTGACCCGAATTTGTTGATAGCCTTGTCGCGCATACTTCTCAACTAATCGGTCTAAATCTTTTAATTCCATTTTCGCACCCCTCGTCTACTTCTTAATCAATACGGACCCATAGGCTAACCCGCCACCAAAGGCCGTGAGTAACGTTGGTCCAGTTAAGGTATCGAATACACTCGCTAACGCCATGGCAACACCAGCTGAGGAAGTGTTACCTAACTGTTCAACGTTATGCGGAAATTTCGCCATTGGTAACGCTAAGTTGGCCGCGATTTTTTCAATGATTCGTAAATTGGCCTGGTGACAAATAACGTATTGCAAATCGTCAGTTGTCAGCTTAGCATCCGCAATCACACCCCGCATCTGTTCTGGGACGACCGTGGTCGCAAATTGGAAGACGTCCCGCCCAGCTTGGTAGAACGCGTCCGTCTTCGGATAATTGTCTGCTGCAACTTTCGTGATGGGCTGTACGCGACCAGAATGAATCACTTCAGCGTTACCTTGTGATTGTAACTTTTCAGCTAAAATACTGTTTTCAGCAGGATCAGTCGTCGCCTGCAACAAGGCACCACCCGCGCCATCACCGAAAAAGACAGCCGCGGTCCGGTCTTGAAAGTCCATCATCTTAGAGTTAACTTCCGCACTGATGACCATCACGTTTTGATACTGGCCGCTACGAATGAACTTATCCGCCGTAGCTAAACCAAAAGTAAACCCAGCACAGGCCGCACTGAGGTCAAAGGCAAACGCATTGCTGGCCCCAATATTCGCCTGCACTAAACAAGCGGTGGCTGGCGTCAATGCGTCCGGCGTAATCGTGGTCACTAAAATCAAGTCGATGGCACTGGCTGCCACGCCACTTTTTTGTAGCAACTGTTGGGCGACTTGGGTGGCTAAATCTGAGGTATTCTCGTCATTCATGGCATAGTGCCGGGTTTTGATTCCCGTATGAGCCTGAATCCACTCGTCGCTCGTATCCATGATCGTCGCTAATTCGTCATTGTCAACGACGCGTGCCGGAACATACTGTCCCATGGCGGTTAATTTTGTATAAGTTGGCATTTTTAAACCCCCGCTACTTTCCGTTTCAATTAGTTCAATTTTATCAATAAAACCGTGCCGGTCAAAGTTTCCAGCCGGATTTTTGGTAAATCCTTAGAAACCGGCACTGATTTGGATCTAATTCTCACTCACTAGTTGCTACCAAAACAAAATAAGATAGTTAACGTAAGAATTGGGGTTGGAACTTCTTCTTACGTAACTATCTCAAATTGCGTCTCACATCGCAGCGTTGTGTTGGCTGATTTGCTACTTGGATTCAGTCTCCGGGTGCTCAGGTGCCGCAAACCCGTTTTTAGCCAACAGGGGCATCAAATCGACCTGTTTATCCGTCGGCACCTTCTGGGCGTAGACTTTTAATCCGGCCGCGGACAACGCGTACAAGGCGTTAGCTTCAGCCTGACCGACGGCGACCGCATTGGTGACCATCACCATCCCGGTTGAAAAAGCAAGGCTGCCAATATCGATGCCCGTCTGGCTAAAGTCCAGTCCACCGGCAACGAGGCGCGCCATGTTTTGCGGCGTATCCGTCAGAATCAACGGTTTGACATTATCGAACAGGGAATCATGATAAATCTCGATCATCTTGTCGACCGTAATCACATTCGCTTTGACACCGGGTGGCGCCGCCTGAACGATCAAAATCTTACGCAGTGCATCCTGGGCAACCTCGTCGGAGACGACCAGAATTCGGTTGGGACTGACACTTTTGGTCCAAACCGTCGCAACTTGCCCGTGCAAGAGCCGACTATCGATCCGCGCCAAGCGAATATCCATCGTCATAGTGGCTCATCTTCCTCGTCTTCTTTTAATAGGTTCAAGTGTTTGATCCCAATCTTGCCCGTCTCTTCTAGGTGGGCGATAACGTCGTCGATTGGTTTATCTCTGACCGTATAGGCTTCAATCAACATTGGCAGATTCAGACCAGTGACGAGTCCCATTCGGTCAGTATGTTCAGCGACAATCCGGCTCGCCGCGTTAAATGGGGACCCACCCCATAAGTCGACCATGAACAGGACTTGGTCGTCGGCATCAAATCGATCGACGGCCGCCATCAATTTTTCGGTCAGGACGCTGGGTTCTTCATCTAATTGAAACGTGACCGTTTGGACTTTATCCTGCTTGCCAAATATCATGTATGATGAGTCCACGATCCCCCGGGCAAAGCTGCCATGACTCACAACAACAAATGCTAACATCGGTGTTCCCTCCTCAGTCTATAAACTAATACTCATTAAGATACATGCAAGAACCATGCCAAGTTAGTGTATCAACTGGCCATGACTTGCGCTTGATGACTCTCTAATAATTGCACAATATAATAATTTTCCGCCGCTGAGAAGGTCAGCTGAAGTTGGTCGGTCAGTTGCTGGTTAGCCGTTTGAATAATTGGATACCACTTGGAAGCCATGATATCGGGCATTTCTTCAGTCGGGGCTGAAATCTCATCCTTGATGGCCGTCCGCTCTAAGGCCCCCGCCAAATGCATGATGAGGTCGATGCGAAAGGCGTTGCTCATCTCGCCATCCAGATGGGTCGCAATCACTTCGCTATACGCCCATAAAATCCCAGTCAGCTTCTTAGGGTTGAGGAACGTGAAGTAATCGCCTAAATACCGTTCGCAGAGCTCAGGCGTCAGCTGTTGGGCTTCCTCGGCCATCGTCTGTGGCGAATCCATCCCGGTTGCTAGTTGGTCGATGAATTTCTCACCGCCACCCTGCAATAGTTCTTCCAAGGAGATAAACGGCACGTCGAGCGCTGGCTTGGTAATCCCAGTCGCTGCAATAATTTGATAGTTTTGACTAATTTGTTGAATACGGGTCTTCATCTCAACGACTGAGATTGGAAAGACGGTAATGCCTTCGATGAAGTTCTGGGCTAATAAACTGTCCAGAATCGTCTTGATGCGTTCCGCCGTTCCCACTCCAGTCGCACAAATCGCAATAATTGCGCGCTGTGGGGTCTTATCTGTCGCTAACGCTGGCTTAACGGTCGCTTTCTGGTCATCAGTTGGCAAGTTACGAGAAATCCGCGAATAGCCCTTAAAGCCAACTAGTTCTTGATACATCGAGTCCAAATCGCTATCGACCAGGCTGGCTTTCCGAACAGCTTCTAGTACGACCGGTGTGGTCACCATGTCAATCGTGCGCGTGGCGATGCCGGTCTCCTGTTGAATCCGTTCACCAAAAGTCGTCAGCGACCCCATGTCAACGAGTAGCAAAATACCCTTACCCGAATCCATCTTTTCGACGCGCCGTTTGACATGGTCGTACGCCACACTAGGATCCATATCGAGCGGCATATCGAATGCTTGAATATCGTAGTCATCCAGGAGCTGACCAACGACTTGCGCCATGGAAGAGGCGGTACTCATGCCATGGGCTGCTACTAGCACACCGACCTTGCCATTGAGCTGCATCGATTTCAAGGAAATCAATAAAATGGCGAGATAATACACTTCTGATTGTGGAATCGGCAGATGGTAACGTTCCTCCAAACCTTTTTTAAGCGTTTCAGCCGCTTTGATTTCAGCTGGATATTCGCGTACCATCGCTAACATGTCCGAACTCATCTGCCGCATCGGCTTACCAGCCTGAATGCGTTTGATAAACGAGCTGACGTGCAAACTAACCGCATAAATAAAGTTATCTTTGAAGTTATAGCCGAGCATGTCTTGAATCGTCATCTGCGCCGTCTTCGTGAAATCAATGACATCTTGATCGACGATTTCCGCGAGTTTGTTCTCCGGGGAAACTTCTAGTTGATTTTGTTTATAAAACGACTTCAAATGCAAGTTAATATCCGTCGTAATGAAACGGTTGATGTGCTCCTTATCCAGCCCTTCACGGCGAAGCAAGGACGCCTTGTCCCCAATGATTTCGTATAAATTATAAGGTAACTCATAATTATCATTTTTATTCCGCAACGGTGTCGGACCATCATTGGTTTTAACGATCAGAACTGGATCGAGCAACTCTGAGATTGCCCCTAACTCATGCCGGTTAGACGCCACCGTCATCAGACCACTACGAATGTTTTGTGGTAAGTCATCCATGGTGATCGTGATTTCACTGTCATTCTCGATGCTATTAACGAAGCCTTGCGCACAGACCAGTTGGATATTGGACTTCAACTGGCCGACGTTCCCAAACGTGACCGACCCTAACAAGGCCTGGACCACGTCTTCTGTTAACCGAATCTGCTTATTGATTCGATTGGCCTCTAAGGATAATAACGCTTTCAGCAATTCCAAACGTTCCTTAGCTGAACGGTGATTGAAGGCTGGGAGCTGAATCGTAATCGGAATCCGACGCACAAAAGTCTGTAATAGGGTACTCTCCGGGTCTTCAGTCGTTGCGCAGACGAGGCGCACATTAGCATGGTGACTCTTGGCCGTCTCACCCAGGCGAGAGTAAGTCCCATGATCCATGAAATAGAAAATCATTTCTTGCCCTTCTGGTGGCAGCCGGTGGACTTCATCCAAGAACAGCATGCCGCCATCCGCTTCCTGAATCAGACCATCCTTATCCTCGTTAGCCCCCGTAAACGACCCTTTGACGTAACCAAATAAGTGCGACATCAGTAATTCAGGGTTATGAGCATAGTCGGCACAGTTGAACGTAATCAACCCTTGTGGATTTGTCAGGACTTGTTGGTTCTCTGCGAAACGATACATGGCGTTTGCAAAGTAAGTCTTCCCTGAACCAGTTGGCCCAATGATCAATGTATTCAAGCCCCGCGGCGGGTACAGAATCGCCGCTTTGGCCTGTTCGACCTGATTGGCTAGGCTTTCGTGCGACCCAATCATATTTTCAAAAATATCGGTGGCCGCTGACTTAGGTGCCGTGGTCGTCGCGCCATCATTCGGCATTCGCTTTGCCATCGTGGCATTCGCTACGTCACTAACGGTGGTTGGCGCGGTTGCCAATTCATCCGCAGCCGGCACATAATGGACTGGCCGGCCAGCTAACTTATGGAGTTGACCTTCGCGTACGAGTGTATTCAATTCTTTACTAACATTTGAACGCGCTATCATTAACGCGGTCGCAACCATTTCCGTTGTTAGCCCGTGCGAATCACTGTGCTCGCGGACGTATTCGTATATTTTGGATTTTCTGGTCAAAATCGCCACTCCTTTTTACCAGGCTCAACTATTTTGTTCGATTTGATACACTATAACACACTACATTCTACCATAGTTGGCTGACAATCGACTTTTTAAAGGTCAATGTAGCCGTGCCGCTGGTTTCAATCAGATACAAAACGAGCTCACGCGACCGTCAGTTCAATAACCAACGGCCCCGTAAGCTCGTTTGATAGTAGTCCAATTAATCACGACAGCAGACGCTGCCATCGCCCATCATGCGGCTACTTCAGATACTTATCCTTATTATTTTTGCCCTTAAAGATTCTGCCCAGCACCTGGAAGAATGTTAACGACTTAACGATGTGATCCGGCTCAATATACTTGCGCACCGCCCGCAACACCTTTTTCGGGTCTTTGGCCGAAAAGGTAATCATGCCGTTACGCTTCGTTTGAAATGAGAACCGTGGAATCCAGTGACCACCAAACATCACTGATACCACGACATAGTTGACTTCCGTCCAAGGAATCTGGATAAAATTACGGACATTGCGATCATCGTAAAATTCAAAGCCATTGTCACCCACCATGATTTTGCCATAATCGGTCAAACCCATATGCGAGTTCCCATTCATGACTAAGTCAACCTTCGTATTAATTGATTGAACCATCTGACACTCCTCCTATCACCTTCTATTACTACCCGATTATACGGCGAGAACCTGCTTTATGCAAAACCCGCCGAACTAAATAAAAAGGATGAGCTCCAACGAGTCCATCCTTTCAATACTACGAAACCGAATTTTACATCCAACCAATAACGTGCATCAGAACCCCAAATACGAAGAGGCCAAGAATGATAACGATTGGTGAAACTTTCTTCTTCAGTAACCACATGCAGAGGAAGGTCAATAGTAAGGCCATCAACCCAGGAATCAATTGATTCAAGTTATCTTGCAAAGTCGTTACTTTGTATTTATCAAGTGAACGTCCAGCGGCCTGTTGTGCTAAGGCTTCCTTAATCCCAGCAGAACCCTTTGGTAACTTGTCCCAGTCGATGTAAGCACCGGCTTGTTGCTTGATTGTCGAGACTTTAACAGGACTAAAGTCCACAACAACCCACCGCTCAATTAACGCAGCAAGGATAAACATCCCAAGCATGGAAGCACCACGCGTAATATCTTGTAAAATACCACCTGATAAGTCATCGGTAATCTTAGAACCGGCTTTGTAACCGAATTCTTGCGTATACCACATGAAGCCCATCCGAATTGCGTTCCAAACAACGAAGTATAAAATTGGTCCAACGATACTACCAGAGATCGCAAGTGATGCAGCTAAGGCACCAACAATTGGCTTAACCGTGTACCAGAACACAGGGTCCCCAACACCGGCTAACGGTCCCATCATACCAACTTTAACCCCTTGAATCGTAACATCATCGATTGGGGCACCATTAGCACGTTCTTCTTCAAGCGCTAAGGTAACACCAATAACTGGTGAAGCAACGTATGGGTGGGTATTGAAGAATTCCAAGTGACGCTTCAAAGCTGCGGCACGGTCTTCTTTAGTCGTGTATAATTTCTTGATTGCTGGAATTAATGAATAAGCCCAACCACCGTTTTGCATACGTTCATAGTTCCATGAACCTTGGAGGAACGTTGAACGCCACCAAACATGCAGACGATCACTTTTACTTAACGTTACTTTTTTAGTAATATTTGTAGTTTCAGACATCTCAGTTTGCCTCCTTCTCTAATACTTGTCGATAATGTCGCCAACTGGATCACCAGTATTAGCGCCACCACCATTGCTGCCAGAGTTACCTTGCTTCGAAAGTGCTAAGTACATCAAGGCTAAGGAAATCCCGATTGCACCTAAACCAATCAAAGTAATGTCACTGATTGCGGCTAAAACGAAACCTAAAGCGAAGAATGGCCAAACTTCACGAGAAGCCATCATGTTGATAACCATGGCGTACCCAACGGCAACAACCATACCACCACCGATTGACAAACCATCAGTCAACCAAGTAGGCATTGCGTTCAACATAGCCTTAACAGGAGCGGCACCAACGGCTAAGATCAAAGCGGCTGGAATCGCGATACGAAGACCTTGCATGCAGATGGCAACCCATTGCCAGAAATCGATCTTGGCAAAACTACCTTCTTCAGCAGCACGGTCCATGATGTGAACAATACCAGTTGCTAACGTCCGGGCGATGATGGTTAAAAGTAAACCAGCAACGGCCAAAGGAACGGCGATCGCAATGGCTGAAGTAACCCCAGAACGGCCTTGGCCACCTAAAACTAAGATAATTGCAGATGCAATTGATGCTAACGCAGCATCAGGTGCAACGGCGGCACCAATGTTGGCCCAACCTAAGGCAATCATTTGAAGACTCCCACCTAAGATAATGCATGGGACTAATTGTCCGGTTACTAATCCGATTAGGGTACATGCAACAACTGGTTGATGGAAGTGGAATTCATCCAAAATACCTTCCATACCAGCTAAAAATGATACAAGTACGACTAAAATCACTTGAATTACGTTCAAATTCATGATTTAATCCTCCATCTTTTCTGATATTCTTGAAACTACTTTTGTTCCTTTAACATGTTTTCAGCTTTGTTTAAAATGTTATCCATGTTTTCCTTACCATCACTTGGAACCTTCCGAACATCGAATTCGATGCCGTCTTGTTCGAGTTTCCGGTAAGTGTCAATGTCATCTTGATCAAAGGCCAAAACTTTGTTTGGTTGAACTTTACCAGCCGAGTGAGCCATTGAACCAATGTTCAAGGTCTTGATCGGCACGCCGCCTTCGATTGCGCGTAAGGCATCTTGTGGCGTTTCGAATAGTACTAACGCTTTTTGACCACCAAAGTGCTTGTCATCCTTGGCAATCTTGATCATTTGCTTGATTGGAATAACGTGAGCTTTCACACCAGAAGGCGCTGCTTGCTTGATCATGTTAGTCCGTAACTCGTCTTTCGCAACGTTATCTGACGCAACGATGATCCGAGTTGGGTTGACCGTCTTGCTCCATGCAGTAGCAACTTGCCCATGCAAGAGACGTGAGTCAATCCGTGCCAAACCATATTCCATCGTCCCTGGACGACCGGCATTAGCATTATTGGTAGCTGCAGCAGCTGCCTTTTCTTCCTTAGGTGCTAATGCTTCAGGACGAACCTTAACGCCGTCCTTGGCCGTTTCAATGATGTGGGTGGCAATTTCGTGTGCCGAATCCATTGAAAGCCGTGAAGCGTATGCTTCAATCAACATTGGCAAGTTCAAACCGGCAACGATTGCCCATTTGTCCTTGTGTGCTTCAAACAAGCCGTTAACTTGGTTGAATGGTGTTCCGCCCCAAAGGTCGACTAAGAATAAGACTTGCTCTTGATCGTCGAATGAAGCAATGGCTTTTTCCAACTTAGCCTTGATGTCGTCAGGGCCTTCGCTAGGCATCAATGTAACAGCTTGAACGTTTTCTTGTTCGCCGAAAATCATTGATCCGGATTGATAGATGCCTTTAGCGAATTCGCCGTGACTAGCAATGATAATGCTTACCATCTTTGTACCTCCTATTTTTTCGTTACAGTCATATAAAACGAATAAATAATATCTAAAATTGCCTGTAACTATTTATGTTTTTTGATACTGTAAGCGCAATCTTTTTCGCACTTACTAATATACATGCAAATTCCGTGCCAAAATACACTAGCGCTAAAAGCCCATATAGCAAAGGCCTTTTTGATACACAAAAGCAATACAGTATCAAATTCCAGTTTTTGTGTATCAAATAGCGTATTTTTTAACCTAAAATTACGAAACAGTAACTAAAGTTAACGATGGTATTAATTTCTTAATAACTCAGTGACCGGCGCCCATTACCTTGCCACATTGCTTCAAAGACCGAATTGGTCAACTCGCCACGCTGGCCATTCCAGGGATCATTGTAACGAATCGTCGTCGCAGTGTACCCCGTTAACGTGATGGTGTGGCTGGCAAAACCATCTAATCCTTTGACCCACACGACCACGGGGTGCCGATCAGCTAATCGTTGCTTGATTGTGAGCAGGCCGACGCCACTCAAATCAACCGTGGTTGGCAAGAAGTGGCGCATCGTCGGTAACAGCCCCTGCGGATAAATATAGAGGCCGACACCGTATTCAGATGTCGGGTCGCCGACAAACCCCGTATTAGGATTGTAACTACGCGGGACTAATGCAGCTAATTCCAACTTATCGATTCGGACACCCGCATACTGCAGCAGCATCGTGGCCGCTGTCATTTCACAGCCCGTCGGCAATTCTGGCAACTGATTGATGAGCGGGACCTTTAACTGCACGGCGTCCGTCGTAGCCGGCTTCAAGTCGGCCGCCGCAACCCAGCCACTCTGATGAGCACTGTTATGCACGTAATAGTAGCGTTGATGTCGACCTTGACGATAGATGTCAGCCTGTTCGGTTCGCGTCCACTTGGTCTGTGGGTGATACTTCAAATGCAAATTAACGCGCAATTGCGCCCGTTGCCCAGGCAAAACCGTTAGATGATAACCAACACCGGTTTGACGCTTGGTCTGATAAACGCGTGCTGGGGTCACTTGAATCGCCCGGATGGGATAGGTGGTCGCGGCTCTTGGTGGGTTAGCAGCATGTGCCGTTTGCGCTAGTCCTACACCAACCAATAAACTACCGAGTACACCCCATAATCTGCTGATTTTAGTCAATTACTGCCCCTCACCTTCCATTAACTGCTAGCCAATCGATTAACCGTTTACATTATAATGCTGGTAAGCATGAGATTGAAATATAAAATACGGCAAAGTTGGTGGACGTTATAGGGTGTGAGTTCGTAACCAATGCCTTGCATCTATCCGACCGATAGCGCCATTTATTTTTCATCACTGAAAAAGGAGACTAATCACCCACTTTAGATTAATTACTGCTATAGTTAGCATAAATAAATGAGAACTGGAGAAATACGATGGGAGTAAAGCCTTGGAAATCAAGACATGAATTAGCTGTAACTCTAGCAACTGAACGACATTTGAATGCAGATAGTATCGCGGTTATTGAGCAACACTTACAAGAAACAAATTACTTTCAGTTAGTAAACGGAATAGAAAACTTATTATTAGCACACCCTGAGACTCATCCTAAGCAGTTTACTACCGAAACATTTGATGACTTTCTAAGAATCTATAAATTTGATGTTAGATTAAAAGATGAAATTTTCAATTTAATTGAGCATTTTGAAGGACGTCTGAAAACAGCAATTGCCTATAATTTTAGTAAAAATCATTGTCAATATTTGAACGCAACAATGCAATATACAAATAAAAATAACTATTACAACGTGGAACTTAACAATCAATACCCGTTTCGGGAGCGCGGAAGTCAATATTATAGTATTTGTCAAAATTTTGATAGCTTCAATTTATTTACAAATCAGTTTATTGAAAAACTCGTACGAAATAATGATTTTATCGATACACGTTTTTATCGAGATGTAAATTATTCAAATCCGAATGGCGTTGCCTACTACAATAGGGATAGGCATGTAGCAATTCCCTTTTGGGTGGCGATTGAGACAGTTGACTTTGGGACACTGCTCAGAATTATGCATTACTTAAAGTCCAATGATGCAAGAGATGTTTTAGCTGATTTTGGACTAGGAAATGATGATAATTATAAGTTCTTGAGTGCACTGGATGTAATTAGATCGCTCAGAAATGAGTGCGCACATGGTTCTTTAATTTTAAGGTTCAAAACACCAAAATACATCAAGTTAAACGCTAATCTAGTGCATGACTTAGAATTAAAACCTGACCAATATGGTAGTAGTGGCAATAATTATCCAGCCATTATACACCTCGCAGATGCTTTAAAAGTTTTGGGTAGTTTTCAAAGTCTTAAGTCGTTACGACCAATTTTTAAAGCGTTAATTTATCAAAATAACAAATATTTCAATTCTACAAATTACGATTTGAATGATCGTATTTTGAAGCGCATGGGAATTGATTCATACAAGGAATTGAAAGCTATTTGTGTCTGACACTTGACTCTGCCTTTTTAAGATGCTAGCATTTAAATATATAAATGTAACTTGAGGTCTTAAGACCACTGGGCGGCGATAGTCACTGAAATATGTGGACGGTGCCCTCAATAAAAAGGATATCACTTGAAGTGGTATCCTTTTTTGGTCGTCATATTTTTGAAACAAGTCAAGACCAATTTGAGTCCCTTGAACTAAGTTTGTATCATATTTTAGATAACGCGTAGTACCAGCTCGTAATAAAACCATATTTAACAAAAATTCTAACAAGAGATGACTTTTTAGGTGAGATAGCAAAAAGAGGCCTTAAACCTTCTTAGCGCTTAAAACGTAACAAAATCATCATCAGCTCCAGCAAATTCCAACGTTTGTACCATCTTTGTACTACTATTCCAATTTAGTCCACAAAAAAGCCGGTATATCAAGGTTTCACCTCTCAATACCAGCTATCTGTGTCTATTATGCGGCCAAGAAGATTCGAACTTCCACCGGGTTAACCCCGACAAGATCCTTAATCTTGCGCGTCTGCCAATTCCGCCATGGCCGCATCACAACTCACAAAAAATATAATAACAAAATTTTGTGAGTCTGACAAGCTTATTTTAAGATTTTTGTACTTTTACGCCGGTTGCGTCCATCGGCAACAAGAATAATTGCCCGGTCAATCGGTCATCCTGACTTAATTTGGTCTGTAAGGTGGCCAGCTGACCGTAGTCGCCTAATGTGATCACAGTTGGGCCCGCACCACTTAGATACGTCCCCGTTAGCCCGAGTGTATGTGCCTGTTCGCGCACCAGTTGTAGTGCTGGCACGAGTTTAGCGCGGTACTGCTCGTGGAATTGGTCTTGCTCTAGTAGCGGCAAGGCTACCTCCCAATTCTGCGTCGCTAAGGCTGCGACTAGCGTATTTGCCACGCTGCTGCCCGCTACCGCCTGATGATAATCTAATTCGGTCGGTAACGCTTGGCGACTGGCACTGGTCAGTAAGGGTTCGTTAGGCACGTAAACGCTGGCAAACAGGGTCGGCAATGGCAATTTGACGGCGCGCACTTGTTCGCCCACATAGGTTGCCACTACTAGGCCGCCTAAGAGCGCTGGCGCCACGTTGTCAGGGTGGCCCTCTAACTGGGTCGCCACTGCCAATAACTCGGCTGAGGAGCGCGTGGCCCCCGTCAATTCATTCGCTAGAACGAGTCCTGCAACAATCGCGGTCGAGCTGCTCCCTAGTCCGCGCGCAAGCGGAATCTTAGACGCCATCTGCAGGTGCTGCGGGTGCAAGTCTGGAACCAAGTGCAACGCAGTTTTAATGATCAGATTACGTTCATCCGTCGGAACGTCCGCCCCAAATGGGTGATCGATCTGCCAGTGCTCACTCGGCTGCAAGACTTGTAACGTCAGCTGCATGTCGAGCGCTAAGCCGATCGAATCAAATCCGGGTCCGAGATTAGCGGAAGTTGCTGGAACAGAAATGGTTAACATCAACTCACCTACGCATTCTTCAAAACTTTGTAGCTTGCCAACAGTTGCATATTATCTTGTTCACCGATTTCGCGAGTAATATCCGCCAACTGTTGGTCGTTCATCTCATGCGTGATGATAACGACCCGAGCGTTGCCATCACCAAGTTGATTTTGGATGATCCGACTGAATGACACTTCTGCACGCGTCATGATTGCCGTCAACTTCATCATCATCCCAGGAACGTCACGCATCTTCAGCGCAATGAAGTGTGGGTATACGACATCTTCTGGCGTCGCCAAGACTGTTTCTTGCCGATAGGAGTTAAACGTATTCCCGGTCGTATTCAGCGCAATATTTTTCGCCACGGTCGTAATATCGCTCAGCACACTATTGGCAGTCGGTAATTCACCAGCACCTGGGCCATAGAACATCGTATTACCAACCGCGGTCCCCGTTACCATCACGGCGTTATTCTCGTTTTGCACCGTCGCTAATGGGTGGTGGTCCGAGACGAGCACCGGCCCGACTGACACGGCGATGCGGTCATCGACTTCTTCCGCAATCCCGAGTAGCTTGATCGTATAGCCGAGCTGATGAGCTTCTGCAATATCTTCCGGACTGATTTTAGTAATCCCTTGGACCTTGACGTGGTCTAAGGACAAGCTCATACCAAACGCAAACTGGGTCAAAATGATCATCTTGTAAGCGGCATCTAGTCCTTCGACATCATTGGTGGGGTCGCTTTCCGCAAAACCTAAGTCCTGAGCGGAACTCAAGGCTTGGTCGTATGACCAGTGTTTGGTCAACATCTGCGTCATGATGTAGTTAGTCGTCCCGTTGACGATTCCCATCACCCGCTGAATGCGGTCGGCAGCAAAACTATTGTCAATCGTCCGCAAGATTGGAATCCCACCAGCAACACTTGCTTCATAGAAGAGGTCACGATGATTTTCACGCGCGATTTGGACTAATTCGCGGCCATACTGGGCAATCAAGTCCTTATTGGCCGTCACCACGTGTTTGCCCGCTTGCAACGCTTGCGTGATGTATTCCTTCGCCGGATGAATCGAGCCCATGACTTCGACCATAATTTGAATGGACGGATCATCAAGGACGGTGGCGATTTGGTCGGTCAACTGCACGTCCCCCAAATCAACTTGTTCGTGCTTTTTCAAGTTGTGGACAACCACGCAGGCCAGTTCGAGTTTGCGACCGGTGATTTCCGAAATCTTCTCCTGATGCGCTTGAAGCATTTTAACAACGCCGGTGCCGACTGTTCCTAGTCCGACCACACCAATTTTAATCGTTTCCATCTTAATCCCTCCATATCAGTAGTTAAGCTAATTCTATCGGAAGCGTACCGCTTTAGCAAACCTTTTCAACGAATTCAAGCGGTCCGCGACAACGGCCGCAACGATAGCGGTCCGTATTCATCCGCCGTTTGCGTGGATAGGTCTGTCCACAATCCTGACACTTGTAAAGGTAACGATACGGTTGGACCTTCGGGTGCTTGGGTGCTGGCGCATACCGTGAGCCACCCACTTGGGCTAGCAGCTGTTTAAACGCCGGATCTCGATGCTGATACCCACGGTGACTCAGGTGCAAGTGGTAATGACACAGCTCGTGTTTGATGACCCCAATCAGCGTCGCTTCACCAAAATCCGTCAACATCTTCGGGTTGATGTCAATGTCATGTGACGCCAACTGGTAGCGACCACCCGTCGTCCGTAAGCGCGCATTAAAATAGGCCCGGTGGCGAAACGGCCGGTGAAAGTCCTGCTGTGAAATCGTCATGACAAGTTGTTGGAGCTCTGAATCAGTCATTAGCAGGCTCGCTTGGGGCAATCATCGTCAACGCGATTCGTTGCCGCTGCTCATCGACGGTCTCGACCCACACCGTCACAATATCGCCGACAGCGACGGCCTGCCGTGGATCCTTCAGGAACTTATCCGTCAGCTTGGAAACATGGACTAGCCCGTCTTGTTTGACACCAATATCGACAAACGCGCCAAAATCGACGACGTTACGAACCGTTCCTTGCAACTGCATTCCGGGGCGTAAATCGCTCATCTTCAACACATCTTGCCGCAATAGTGGTGCGGGCATCGTGTCACGAACGTCCCGACCTGGTTTCTGGAGGCTACTGATAATATCTTTCAGCGTTAATTCACCTACGCCGGTCGTGGTTGCCAGTTGCGTCAAGTCCAGTTGGTTCAGCTGTTGGGCCTTTGCCGTTCCAACGTCGGTCGTCTTTAATCCGGCTGCAACTAGCAGTGCCTTTGCAGCTGGATAACTTTCCGGATGAATATCAGTGTTATCGAAAACGTTCTTGCCATCGATGATTCGTAAGAACCCCACAGACTGTTCGTACGCCTTAGGTCCGAGGCGCGGTACCTTTTTCAATTGTGGTCGACTGGTAAATTCACCGTTCTCATCGCGATAAGCGATCACATTCTGGGCAATCGTACTGGACAGCCCCGAAATATGGGTCAATAGCTCCGAACTAGCCGTATTCAGATTAACGCCGACCTGGTTGACCGCCGTTTCAATCACCGTATCCAGCTGGGCCGTCAACGCCTTTTGGGGGACATCGTGTTGATACTGCCCCACGCCGACGGACTTCGGGTCGATTTTGATCAATTCCGCTAACGGATCTTGCAGCCGGCGCCCAATACTGATGGCACTACGTTGTTCAACGTGTAGTTCTGGGAACTCTGCCCGTGCCTTGTCACTGGCTGAATAAACGGAGGCACCAGCTTCGTTCACGATCACGTAGTAGACTGGCCGCGAAAGCGTCTTTAAGACTTGGGCAACAAATTCTTCGGATTCACGTGAAGCGGTCCCGTTCCCAATCGCAATCATTTCAACTTGGTACTTTTCGAGGAAGGCCTTAAATTCGCCAGCCGCTGCTTCTCGTTTGGCCGTTGGCGCTGGCTTATGGGGATAAATCACGAGTTTGTCCAAGAACTTCCCGTTAGCATCCATGACCGCTAATTTGCAGCCGGTCCGGTAAGCTGGATCAAATCCGAGAACGACGCGGCCCTTTAATGGCGCCTGCATCAATAAGTGATACAAATTATCGCCAAAGACTTTGATCGCCTGTTCGTCGGCGGTCGCACTGAGTTCATTGCGCAACTCACGTTCGATGGCCGGCCCAATAAACCGTTTGTAGGCATCCTGGTATGCCGCTTCTACCAACTCGACGGCTGGCCCTTGATGTTGCCCAACGAAGCGGAAATGGCAGTAACGGTCGATGCCGGCACGGTCCACGTCAATACTGACCTTCAGCACCTTTTCAGCCTCACCACGATTGATGGCGAGGACTCGATACGGCACCATCTGCTTAATGCGACTACTAAAATCATAATATTGTTGATAGACGCCCTGTTCGTCCAGCGCTTCCGCCTTAGGTTTGACCTTCACAACGACTGAGCCCCGGTCCCGGGTATAGTTCCGCACCCAGTTACGCAAACTAGCGTTATCACCGAAGGCTTCCGCCAATATTTCGTGGGCACCCGCTAACGCAGCATCCGCATCCGCCACCTCTTGGTCAGGATTGACGAACTGTGCGGCGTGAGCTTCAATGCCACTTGCTGGGAAACGCAACAACCATGCGGCTAATGGCTCCAATCCAGCATCTTTGGCAATCGTTGCCTTCGTCCGCCGTTTTTGTTTATACGGCAAATACAAATCTTCGACATCCTGCAGCTTATCGGCCTTCTCGATGGCCTGCTTCAAAGCGGGCGTCAAGTGATTCTGCTCAGCGATTAACTTCATGACGTCGGCCTTGCGACTCTCTAAATTAGCGAGCCGGTCATAATTTTCCTTGATCTCTCGAATTTCAACTTCATCTAAATTGCCGGTGCGTTCCTTCCGATACCGGGCAATGAACGGGACCGTATTGCCTTCATCCATGAGGCCTAACACCGCTTTGATCTGTTGCGGTTTAAACTTCGTTAGTGCGCGGTTCACTAACGTTAAAATCTGATTATCCATTATTTCACCCAATCTTTTAATCTCATCACTCACCATCAAGATGGCCGGTAGCCGCCACTAGATTCGACTAACAACCTAGACAGCCGTTACGAACAACAGCCACTAACATTGAACGACTGCGGTTCGACTCGTCTCAGCCGATAACCAGTCGCAAAATTTCGGCAGTTTTTGCCATCTGACGTTCTATTATATTATACGCGTTTTGGTCCGATTTTCCGCGTCCCCACCGCCAAAACAATTGATGGTGGACTTGAAAAACGGTTGTACCAAAAAAGGTCCTAGACCAATTTGAATCCAGATACTTCCTAAAGCGGTTCTCTAGCAACGCCATTTGACACAGCGCCCAAAAACGCCCAGCAACGGCGGACCGTTACTGAGCGTTTAACGACGTGCTTAATTTTTGATCGTCCGAACGAATACGATCGAACCAGCTTACATCACAGTCGACATAATGCGTTGGACGTTGTTCGAAATCCGGCCCATTTCAGTTTCCTGGTCGCTTTCCGCTTGGTTAAAAGCAGCGACATCAATGGCCTGATTTTCGAGGTCCATGCTAGCCGTCATAGCCGCGCACGCCTTGGTATAAGCTTCATAAGCGTTGATCAAATTACGGTGCCGACCAATCAATCGTGCCGGAACACCGACCTTTTTCAATTGGGCCAAATTCTGTTCATACTGTTCCGTGCCATCACTGAATTCGAGTTGGATATCGCTGAACTCAGCGGGTACCATTTCGGCGACTGCGTCATCATCAATGGCTTTACGGAGCTTTTCAAACGAAGGATTCAATTCTTCCCCCATCTTTTCCGTGCTTTCGATGATCTTTGATAGAACCGGCATATACGTTTGAACCGTTGCTTTTTTCATGGTTAGAACTCTTTTCTATTAATTAGTTAGTCTCATTCTACGCCAATTGTGCGGATTAGGCGCGCCGCATGTGCCGACGTTGGAAGAACTTAACAATTTCAACGATGATTACCATTGAAAGTGCGGCGGCAACCACGATTCCCCATTGGTAAGCATCCAAGTGGGTCACGTGGAATAAGCCGTTCAACCCAGGAACAACGATCGTGATTGCCAACATAACAAAGGCGATTAGAATAGACCAGTTGAAGAACTTGTTGCGGAACAGGCCGACCGTGAAGAGTGATTCGTGAATCGACTTCGAGTTGAAGGCGTGGAACAATTGAATCAATCCCAAGGTTGCGAAGGCCATCGTTAAGGCATCCGCGTGGGCCAAGCTAGCACTTGCATGAACTGGGTACGTTAACGCCATCCAGTAAACGAATAGCGTGATCCCACCTTCGAGCAGCCCCTGGTAGATGATACTACTGAAGACCCCACCAGAGAAGAAGTTCGAGTTACGGCCCCGTGGCTTGTGCTGCATAATGTTCTTTTCAGTTGGTTCGACCCCTAACGCAATCGCTGGCAAGGTATCAGTCACCAAGTTGATCCACAAGATGTGGACGGGTGCTAAAATCTGCCAGCCGAGCATCGTCATGACGAACAGCGTCAAGACTTCACCTAAGTTGGCCGACAAGAGGTATTGGATGGCCTTTTGAATGTTGGCGAAAACTTTCCGCCCTTCTTCAACGGCCACCACGATCGTCGCGAAGTTGTCATCCGCCAAGACCATATCACTGGCGCCTTTGGAAACTTCAGTCCCGGTGATTCCCATCCCGATACCGATATCAGCGGCTTTCAGGGCGGGCGCATCGTTGACACCGTCACCCGTCATGGCAACGACTTTCCCACGTTTTTGCCAAGCATTCACGATTCGGACCTTATGCTCTGGCGCAACCCGGGCGTACACGGAATAGTCCCCGACTTTTTGACCAAATTCATCATCACTCATGGCATCCAACTCTGCCCCAGTAATCACGGCATCGTCTTCACCCTCGTCAATGATTCCCAACCGAACCGCAATGGCTTCAGCCGTATCCCGGTGGTCACCCGTAATCATTAATGGGCGAATCCCAGCAGACTTAGCTTCGGCAACGGCTTGTTCAACTTCTGGCCGTTCAGGGTCGATCATCCCGACCATCCCGGCAAAAATCAAGTCATTTTCGAGCGTGTCACTATTAACGGTGGCGGGCACCGACGTCACGATTTTGTAAGCAAATGCGAGCACTCGTAAGGCTTGCGTTGCTAATTCGTGGTTCACACTTAAGATTTGGTCACGACTGGTCTTAGTTAACGGTTCAACTTCGCCGTTCGTTTCGACCTGCGTCACCCGTTTGAGCAATTCATCTGGCGCACCCTTAACAGCGACCAAGAAGCGGCCGTCTTCCAGCGGATGAACCGTCGACATCAACTTCCGCTCTGAATCGAACGGTACTTCGTTGACCCGCGGACGTTGTTCTAATAACTGGTCGACCGGGTAGTTTTGATCCAAGTTGTATTGAATCAGCGCCGTTTCGGTCGGGTCACCAGCTAAACCATCCGACATGATCTTGGTATCATTACTTAAAATCATCACTTGTGCTAAGTGGCTATCAAGCGGTAATTCGGTCGTGCGGGCATCGACTAATTCCTGGTTGAGAACTAACTTTTCAACCGTCATCTTATTTTGTGTCAACGTCCCGGTCTTATCAGAAGCAATAATATCGGTACTACCAAGCGTTTCAACCGCTGGCAACTTACGAACTAAGGCGTGGCGTTTGGCCATTCGTTGGGTTCCTAAAGCCAAGGTAATCGTAACGATTGCGGGCAGCCCTTCTGGAATGGCCGCCACCGCTAACGAAATCGCCGTGAGCAACATGTTGATCAGGCTCTCTTGGCCCCGCAACATCCCAATTCCAAAGACGACAGCTGCGATGACCAGAATCAAGATGGTCAACGACTTCCCTAATTGGGTCAAGTTAGCTTGCAGTGGCGTCGTCGTTTCATCAGCGGCTTCAATCATGCCGGCGATTCGACCCACTTCAGTCTGCATCCCAGTAGCAACCACGATCCCCGTTGCCCGACCATAGGTAACGTTACTGTTCATGTAGGCCATGTTCAAGCGGTCACCGATTGGTAATTCGCCATCAGCTACCATTTCAGCCTGCTTTTCGACCGGAACAGATTCCCCGGTCAGAGCGGATTCTTCCACCTTGAGAGACGCACTTTCAATCAATCGCAAATCCGCTGGAACAATGTCACCAGCTTCCAAGGAAACGATATCCCCAGGGACCAACGCATCACTCTTGACCGTTTGCAATTGACCATCACGTAACACCGTGGCGTCCGGCGCCGACATCTCCTTCAACGCGTTGATGGCCTCTTCTGCTTTGGATTCTTGGAAAACCCCAAAAATCGCGTTCAAAACAACCACTAACAGGATGATGACCGCATCAACGGCTTCCCCGGTAAACGCGGCGATTAAGGCAGCCACTAACAACACGATAATCATGAAGTCCTTGAATTGGGCGATAAATTTTTGTAGCAGGGACGTGGTCTTCTGCTGGTTCAACGCATTCGGACCATATTGTTCCAGCCGTTGGGCAGCGGCGCTTTGTTGCAACCCATGTTCATCAGTTTCTAACTCCTGATATATGGCTGGCAATGACTGTTGATACTTAGGTTTTGTACTCATCTTATGCTCCTTTTCTGGCATCCGAGCCCCACTTCCTAAATGTTCTCCAGATAGAAAATGAGACTCATGTATGCACGCAAAATTGTGTGGACATACATAAGTCTCACTATTTAAGACAATACCGGATTGGCTTCTTGCTGACGATATTGCCGCAGAATGACTCTGCTAGTTACTCCCTTATGATTGTAACGTAAGAATAACAGATTCTATGGGGGCTGTCTAGCAAAATAATCGCTTGAACGATCAATAACACGATTTCAACTCCTGCGCACTTTATACCGTCAACGCCGTGATAACTTATGATGTTCTTGTTCTAGTACAGTCAAATGCTTACTTATTTTGTTAATCTCAATTTTAATACTTATATTAGCTCAAAGCCACGAAAACGGTATCAATCGATGGATAAACTGGCTGAACGCGCTTATGATTCATGTTCCGATATGATATGACGCGTGTGAGAATTGGTGTCATGGATCATGATTGAAACGTGCCAGTTAGTTGGTGTAATGTTCGTCAGCATTGTTCATCCTACTCCGACTTCCGGGGCTCAATACCGGGAAGTTAGCCCGAAGATTGTTCACTAAATTTCAATGGTAACTTGTCTTGAAGTTGAACGACAGAATTGTTTTTGTTTAAAGTTTGATGCTTTGCTATCTCAGATGGCTAGAGAAAGTTCAATGAATCAATTGGTTCGTAGAAGTTAAACATGGGTAATGCTGTTCAGCTATCGTTAGAAACTAGCCTCACAGTTAGTTTTAAATCGACTGTTTACTATGAATCAACGACTAGTTCAACAAAAGTTGGGGCCGCATATATCTACCTTTCGAATACCTGAAAGCCGCATAGGGCGAGCTTACCACTGCATGTTTTCGGTAACTTGCACTGCTTCCAGCGGGTCTAAGCTGGCTGCATTTGAACTTAAGAACCAGTACGCTTCAAAAAATAGCATGGGCATCTGCGTTTGCTCACAATAAGCCACGTTTCAGTTCCAACGCTAATAGATAAACCTGTGATATAACTGGTTTGAATACTAGCACCTAAAAAACGAGATCCGCATGGGCCGCTTCAAAAGGCTCATCCGAATCTCGTTTTTAACTAATCGTTTGAATCTCAATTGTCATAATCAGACGGACTGGGATTACTTCCAGAAATCGTCAAATACCGTAATGGCTGCGTGCCGCTTGTGGGCCGTCTTCAAGTACCAGGCTTCGATTTTTTCTGCGGCCGCGTCACTGATGGTCCGCCCTTCAAGGTAATCGTCGATGTTATCATAACGAACACCAAGTGCAACTTCATCAGGTAAGGCTGGCCGGTCTTCTTCTAGGTCAGCAGTTGGAACTTTGTCGTACAAGTGCTTAGGCGCATTCAGGGCTGCTAGCAATTGCTTCCCCTGCCGTTTGTTGAGCCGCCAGAGTGGCACCACGTCCGCGCCCCCGTCACCATATTTGGTATAAAAACCAGTCACGGCTTCGGCAGCGTGGTCAGTTCCGACCACCGCCCCGTGCATCTCGCCTGCAATCCCGTATTGAACGATCATCCGTTGACGGGCTTTAATATTGCCCTTATTGAAATCGTGAATCGTCAGTTGGTTGGCTTCAAGCGCCGTGACCATCGCATCCGTTGCTGGTTGAATGTCAACCCGATCGGTCACGTCAGCTTGCATGAAGTCAATCGCTGCCATCGCATCCGCTTCATCCGCTTGATTGCCGTATGGTAACCGGACGGCGATAAATTGGTAACTGTCATCGCCCGTCTCTTGGCGCATTTCGGTGATTGCCATCTGCGTTAATTTACCAGCTAAGGTCGAGTCTTGCCCGCCTGAAATGCCGAGGACGTAACTCTTCAAAAACGTGTTTTTCTTGAGATAGGCTTTTAAAAAGTCCACACTCCGCCGAATTTCGGTTTCTGGATCAATCGTTGGTGCTACATGTAACGCTTTGATAATTTCAGCTTGTAATGCCCGCATTAGTAGGCTCCTTCCTCATCTTTATGGTTAACATAGTCTCTGACCGTATTAATAATATTCATTTTATGGTCATACAGCTTCTGTGACAAGTCGACTGGGTAATCCTGAGGGTTCAGGTCACGTTTGTACTCGTCCCACAAGGCATCCAGACTTTCAAACGAATACTGACGAATTTCATCCAAGGTCGGCAATTGATAAACTTGTTGGCCCCGGTCATAAATTGGCACGAGCAGTGGTCGCGCGTCAAAGTCACTGACCGTTTTGTTGATATACGTGTAGCTTGGATGGAACATGTAAATCGACTCTTCGTTACGAGGATCTTCATCATACAAGGTCACGTAATCGCCTTCAGACTTGCCATCCGCGCGTTTCGTAATCCGCCACACCTGCTTTTGGCCCGGCGTTGAAACTTTTTCTGCGTTATTCGAAAGTTTGATCGTATCGACCATCTGGTGGTGATCATTTTCAATCGAGACCATCTTGTAGACGGCCCCCAGCGCTGGTTGATCAAACGCCGTAATCAGCTTGGTTCCGACACCCCAGACACTGATTTTAGCGCCTTGCATCTTCAAGTTTTGAATCGTCTTTTCGTCTAAATCGTTCGAAGCATAAATCTTGGCATCTGGAAAACCAGCTTGGTCCAGTTGTTCCCGCACCCGTTTGGACAAGTACGCCATATCACCGCTATCAATGCGGACGCCTTGGAAATTGATCTTGTCGCCCATTTCCTTGGCCACCCGAATCGCACTTGGCACCCCGCTACGTAACGTATCGTACGTATCGACCAAGAAGACACAGTTGTGGTGTGTTTCGGCGTACGCTTTGAACGCTTCATAATCATTGCGATAAGTCTGCACGAGCGCGTGTGCGTGCGTCCCGCTGATTGGAATACCGAAGATTTTGCCGGCCCGCACGTTACTCGTGGCATCGAAGCCACCAATGTATGCGGCCCGGGTGCCCCAAATCGCCGCGTCAAATTCTTGGGCACGCCGCGTGCCAAATTCTAGCAAGCCGTCTTCACCAACGACCGACTTGATTCGCGCCGCTTTCGTCGCAATCAACGTCTGATAATTGATAATATTTAATAACGCCGTTTCAATCAATTGGCAGGTTGCCAGTGGTCCTTCGACTTGTAAGAGCGGTTCGTTGTTGAAGACTAGGTCGCCTTCACGAACGGCCCGAATCGTGGCATCGAATTTAAAATTCTTCAAATAATCCAAAAAGCCATCTGAATAACCACCGAGTTCGCGTAAGTACGCGATGTCGGTTGCCGTAAAATGTAAATGATTGATATAATTAACTACTCGTTCCAGACCCGCAAACACCGCGTAACCATTTTGGAACGGCATCTTACGGAAGAACACTTCAAACACCGCATGCTTGTTATGAATTCCTTGTTCCCAGTAGGTTTGGATCATGTTGATCTGATAAGCATCCGTATGCAAGGTGAAACTATCATCCGGATAGATTTGCGTCATGAGTATAATTCTCCATTTCGTAGGTAATAACCGTATTTACAGTAAGTTAAGCCTATTTTAGCATTTTTTATAAAAGGAATGCGCTTAAGCACTCAAAAAGTTGCAGAATTCCGTGATTTACCTATACTTTAATTATGATTAGAAAGCGAGGTTCCTTATGTCAGCACCCTTTGACACGGTTGCCATCTTAAACGTCCCGTTTATCAAGACAACTAACGCTGGCTTCGTCCAGCAACTCCAAACGGATATTTTGGCCCACCACAACCGGTTCGTGGTGACCGCTAATCCTGAAATTCTGATGTATGCCCGTGAACATCCCGATTATCAGCGGGTGCTCACTCAAGCCGATTATATTACGCCCGACGGTATCGGCGTCATCCAAGGCGCACAGATTCTGGGCACGCCATTGCCAGAACGGATTACCGGCTACGACACGCTATTAACGTTGTTGAAGTGGGGTGGTCAACAGCACCAACGCATCTTTTTGTTAGGCGCCAAACCAGCCGTCTTACAACAAGTCGCGACCATCGTTCAGCGCGACTATCCTGGAATCGTCGTCGCTGGTGCTCGGGACGGCTATTATGATGACGAACAGGCCGTCGTGGATGAGATCGTTGCCGCCCAGCCGGACATGATCTTTGTCGCAACTGGCTTTCCCAAGCAGGAATTCTTCATTGCGCAATATCGACAACGTGTCGATGCACTCTGGATGGGCGTTGGCGGTAGCTTCGACGTGATTGCAGGTGCGGTCAAACGCGCGCCGCTATTCTGGCAAAAACACCATATCGAATGGCTGTACCGCTTGATTCAAGAACCGACGCGTTTCAAGCGCATGCTAGTTTTGCCCCGTTACTTGCGGCTGGTCAAAAAAATCGCTCGGCAACAAGCCCACTAGTCAATCAGTCTAACTGATGAGTGGGGCATATATTTTGGGTATCAAAATAGCTCGACTAGATTAATTTCTAGCCGAGCTATTTATTTTGACCTTTTCACCAATCGTCACGATTTAACCGCTAAGTTAGCACGTCACTGGTTACTTTTCGAGATAAAATTCAAACCGGTTGCCCACATATTGCGTGCGCACGTACTCGAACGGTTCACCCGTTTGTAAATACGAAATTTGACGTAATCGTAAGAGCGCATCACCCCGCCGAACGGATAAATATTCCGCGATTCGTTCGGACGCCGACATCGCCGAAACCGTTTGTTGGGCCTTGCCGGGCATCAAACTCGCTTTTTCTTCTAATGTCCGGTATAGCGAACTGGTGATTTCATCCTTCGTAAATTGCTTAACGAGCCGTTCTGGCACCGTTGCGACCTCGAAGCAAATTGGGATATCATCGCCGTAGCGAATCCGTTCCATCCGTAGCACTTGTTCGTTGCCTTTCAGGGCCAGCTTTTCACTTTCGGATAGTGACGGACTGGTCACGTGGTAGGAAATCGTTTTACTCGATGGGACTTTGCCTTGAGCCAGCATTAAATCAGTAAAACTGGTGACACCGGACATCTTTTCTTGCACCTTTTGGTTGGCGACAAACGTGCCGGCGCCGACTCGCCGCTCTAATATTCCTTCGTCAACCAACGTTTGGATTGCTTGCCGAAGGGTCATCCGACTCACATCGAACTGACCGGCTAGTTCCCGTTCAGACGGAATCCGGTCACCAACGGCCCACCGACCTGCTTCAATCGCCTGCTTAATTTGGTTGTGGATTTGAATATAAATTGGCGAACTCATGGTACTCATCCCTTACTTCTAATTTATTTAGCTGCTTTTTTACCGTAGCTATAAGTTGCGACTAAATCTTGGTTGCCGTCCAGGATGTTGATATCCGCGTCCTTACCGGCTTCCAAAGTGCCCTTCTTTGTTAATCCAAATTCACGTGCTTGGTTAACTGAGGCCATTTTAACGGCTTCCGCAATGCCACAGCCAGTGAATTTCTGAATATTCTTGAAGGCGTTGATAAATGTTAAGACGGAACCAGCCAAGTTACCTTCTTCAAGGCGTGCTTGACCATCCTTAACGATCACTTTTTGGCCACCTAATTCACTAATGCCATCGGGTTCACCCTTGGCACGCATTGAATCAGTGACTAATTCGATCCGGTCGACCCCTTTTTGTTCATAGGCTAACTTGATCATATCTGGAACGATATGGAAGCCATCACAAATCAATTCGCAATACATGTTGTTTTCAAGCATGGCATGGCCAGTAACCCCTGGTTCGCGGTGCTTAAATTCACGTTGCGCGTTGTATAAATGAGTGACGTGGGTCGCCTTACTTGCTAATAATTGTTCACGAGTCGCGTTACTGTGTCCAACTGAAGGCACGATACCGTTTTCCAAGCAATACTTTTCGAATTCACGCGAACCAGGATCTTCTGGTGCGTAAGTGATTAACTTGACGCGACCACCGGATAACTTGTTCCAGTTGTCCAGTAAGTCAACGTTAGGATTCTTAATGTACTTTTCTGGTTGGGCGCCTTTAAACGTGGCAGAAATGAATGGGCCTTCCAAATGAACCCCTTGGATCACTGGATTTTCTTCGGCCGCCTTATTGATGCCTTCCATCGAATGATCTAAGTTTTCGTTGGACTGGGTCATCGTCGTGCAGAAATATGACGTAATCCCTTCACGGGCAACCATATCATTAACCATTTCGTTAATTTCAGCTGGATTCCCGTCCATTGAATCAAAACTATAACCACCATGGCTATGAACATCGATAAAGCCCGGTACAATCGTCTTACCACTCACAAATTCGATATCATCGTCTGGTTGGGCCACGTATTCATCCATTGGACCAACCGCTTCAATTTCCTTACCGAAACGAATGTAGCCGTCATCAATTTTTTCTAACCCCGTATAAATGATGGCATGTTTTAACACTTTGCTCATGAACAATTCCTCCTTGGATTTACTGGTTTAATTATAATCGGTATAGACCAAACTTGCAACCACCAGCACCAAGTATTTTGTTATTCGCCGAGTTCTTTGGCAATCGTCGCATCGATGCCCTTCACAACAGCCGTCATAAAGCCAGCTTCTTCCATCGCTAATAACCCAGCGACCGTTGTACCACCCGGTGACGAGACCTGGTCAATCAGATCAAACGGAATTTTATCCGAAGCTAAGACATTTTGGGCGCTTCCAAGTGTTGCCTGGGCGGCGATTTTAGTCGCAGCGTCCTTGCTTAAGCCGTGTTTGACCCCCGCGCGCGCCATTGCATCGATAAAGAAATAAATGTAAGCTGGCGAACTGCCGGCCAAGGCTGAGAAAGTTGGAAAGTCCTTTTCAGCAACTGCGCTGGTCGCACCAATCGCATCAAATAACCGTTGCCCCGCCGCATATTGTTCGGTCGTTAAAGCGTCGTTACCGATTAACGCCGTCATCCCGGCACCAATCGCCACGTTGACATTTGGCATGATCCGCAGCACTGGCAAATCTGGCATGACTGCCGCATAGTCAGCCAAATTGAGCCCAGAGACCATCGTGATGACCCACTTATCCGTTAAAGCTGATTGAACTTCTTTGAGTGCATCGAGTGCAATGTTAGGCTTCACTGCGAGCACGATCACGTCTGCCGCTTGTGCGACCGCTAAGTTCGTGTCACAGGCGTTCAAGCCATTTGTTTGCGCGTAGGGTTGATAGCTCGCCGCATGGGCACTGTGCAGGTAGATATCTGCTGGGGCGACTGCTTGTTGTTTCAGCCACCCATCAATAATGGCCCGACCCATGTTTCCGGCACCAATAAATCCGATTTTCATCCGTAAACCGCTCCTTCATCAATGTCAATTTATTATGATTATTATAAACCAATTTTCGTACCATCCGGGATTCGGACTCGATTCCCGGTTACTATTCTACTATACCAATATTTCAGTCAACGTGGGTGATTAATCGCTCGGCAACCTGAATCGTGCCATGAATAAATAAATATTAACTGCAGACTTGAACGGGATGCTGCTTGGTTATGAATAGCTTCTCCCCCATTAACCTATTAATAACCCGGTTTAGCGGGGCCTCAACACTATTGACAGCCTCCCACAAACGGGCTAACGTGTAACACTAAATAAACAGCGTTGCTTCCGATCACGGCTGTCTAAAAACAACTAAGGAGTGTTATTCAATATGAATCAAAGCAAACGGGCACTGCCCAACTTGACCATGCTAGTCCGGCAACTCAAGCAGGATGTCGCTACGCTACCAACGGCGATGCGCGCCGTCTTCAACTGGCAACGGGGCATTACCGAATTAAAAACGCTACGCCCAGCCACCAAGCTAATGATGGCCACCATGTTGATCGTTACGATTTTAGGCTTTATCTTGGGAAAAGACTACAGCTTACACGGCTGGATCGGTCTACTCACCGGAATTACCGTGGTCATCAACTTGATTTTGGTTGACCAGGGTCGCTTGACCAACTACAGCTGGGGTATTGTTGCCTGTGCGGCGTGGCTGACCACTGCTATCACGAATCGACTGATTGGTGATATCGCAGCACAGTCCTTTTACCTGGTGATGCAGTTCGTGGGGATCACCGTCTGGCACCGCAAAATGGCGGCCCAAGCGGATTCCAGTGAACTGACCGGCTGCAAGCTCAGCAAACTCGCTGGGCTGAGCTGGTTCATCTTAGCGGTACTCGTCTACGCCATTGTCTTACACTTTAGTAAGCAACTGAATGGGAATCAAATTTACTTGGATGCGACACTACTCCCACTAGGTATCGTCGGTAGCGTGTTGATGGTCAATGGCTATCGTTCTCAGTGGGTCGCTTGGATCACGTTGGACATTATTAATGTCATCATCTGGTTCAACCAATTGAGAGGCTTCAGTCCAGCCGCGGCATCGATGCTAGCGCTCCAACTCGTGATGTTGGCCAACGCGATTTACGGCGCTTACCTGTGGTTCTTCGGTCAATCAGCACATCGGCATGACGCCTGATGGTGCGCTGAACAATAATCGATAATAAATCAAAACGGTTTGAAGTTTGCGAGCTTCAAACCGTTTTTTCACTTCAATACGTTAGGCAGGCTGCAGGTCATAGACTAGTTGTGCAACTAAGACGAGTTAGCGCCAAGTCCGGTGTCCGCCATTCAGAACCCAGGTTGCTGCAGCCTCATCATCACCACGGGCGGTTTGCACCCAAAAGTCATCGTGGTTGCCACACAATGCCACGTCACCATAATCTCTGACCCGCTGCTGAACTTGAGCTATCACACCCAACGGATCCAGCGGTGCTGGTTGCGTGAGATGGCCCAAATGACGACCAGCCGTTCCATCTATGTAATCGCCCAGGAAAATCAGCCGCGTTTGCGTAATGCTCGTATTGGCTAGTAATACGGCTAGGTCATCCGCCGCACTGTGAATGTCACCAATGAAGGTATGCTTGGCCATCGGACCACTGCCTCTTTCCTGTGAGCGTCTGCCTAAGCTGGTTTGACGACTACTAGTAACATCTGAAAGCCTTCCACCGCATATAACGAGTGCCGCGCGTCTTTGGGAATCACGATGGACTCCCCAGCGGTCAAACGATGTACGGTTCCTTCGATCGTCACTTCCGCAATACCACTCAAAATATTGACCATCGCATCACCCTGCGCGGAATGGCCGCCAATCTCTTGATCAGTCGCGATGGAAAAAAGCGTCATGCTCAAATCGTCGCGCTGAACCAACGTCCGGCTATTAACTTGATCTTCATCTAGTGGAATTTGTTCCGTCAATTTAAGCACTTTGGCATGGTCGATTTTGTCGATTAAACTCATTGAAATCCCTCCTCAATAGGCTGCTGATTAACTCGATAAATGACTTACTTGGTCTCGAATTGAATAAACTGGCATGGCTGTGCTGCGAGCAAAGTATGTACCGTATTCGCAGGCACCACCAGCATTTCTCCAGTGGCGACGGTCTGTTGGCTTTCATCCGCAAACTGTACGGTCAACGTTCCATCAACGACTTCAAAGAGTCGCGTCAAAGTTGACTGTTCAGCACTGATACTTTCACCGGCGGCCATCGCGTACATTGCAAACGGTAAATCAATACCGAGCTTGCGGGAAAATGATTTACTTGTAATCGCATGTTCGCGGTAGGTCATCGTGTCGTGTAACTTAATTTTTGTGACTGCCATTCGTGGTTCCTCCTCGTCGTGATTTAATTAGCAAGGCCTGCTTCGCTAAAGACGAAACAAGCTTGAACTAAGCTTACCGCTAACGGTAATTTTGTGCGAGTAGTAATTTGTATCATGGCCCAGACGAGTCCTAGAAGTGCATTCACCCAATCATAGATAAAAAGGTATTAAGGGCCTAAAACTGTTCGTCATAGCCGTCAATCAAGCTTTAAACGACCATTTGTCAGTGATGCTTGTTTGGCTTGTACCCGTTCCATAGTTGGACTTGGTTTTAAACCACTATCACTTGAGGCGTAGAAAAGCGGTGATGTTCAAATACCTCAAGACAATTATCGTGATGAGAATTGTCTTAACTCAATCAAAGATTAACTGCTAACTTGAGTCTTATCTTACCGCATCAATGAAGAAAGCGATACCAGTTTTGCGTATAAAAATTCATTCATTTTGAGGATACCTTCGAATGAGGGACTTTAAAATGACGGTGTCTCAGTAGCCAATCTAGTGACACTGCAAGCCATGATCAATCGCCAGCATTCTGCTTGATCTGAAGTCATTCACAGCAGTTAGTTGCGTCTGGGATTGTCCTTAACCCCGCCCTGACTAGAAAGTACCGCAGTTCGATGTTTATTCAAGTATCGAGGGAAATGCAGCCATTTGAACTTAGGTCGAGCATAGTCGTTTCGAACACCTGAAAATTGCGATTTTGGCGACAAAAAAACTGACAATCAAGGTTTTCACCTGATTGCCAGTTATCGAATTTCCCTAATTGGGCTAGCTGGGTTCGAACCAGCGCATCACGGGATCAAAACCCGTTGCCTTACCACTTGGCTATAGCCCAAAAATGAAATGGAGGGGAGTGGATTCGAACCACCGAACCCGAAGGAGCGGATTTACAGTCCGCCGCGTTTAGCCAGACTTCGCTACCCCTCCGTGAATCATTCAACTATATTAGAATACATAATTTTGAATAAAAAATCAAGGCTTTTTCAAAACTTTTTTTGAATTTATTTCAAATCAATGATTTGGGTATCTTGATACCATTCTGCCATGAAGTTTGTTGCCCGCCATTCATTGATCC
Source organism: Lactiplantibacillus plantarum EGD-AQ4 (assembly GCF_000463075.2). GTDB lineage: Bacteria > Bacillota > Bacilli > Lactobacillales > Lactobacillaceae > Lactiplantibacillus > Lactiplantibacillus plantarum_A. The sequence goes on along the minus strand of NZ_AVAQ01000011.1, from coordinate 3,698 downwards.
GTTTGAGTCCATATCCGACCGCCTGATCGTAGTAAGTCGTCTGTCCAAAGGTCTGGGGCTTCGGATGAACGTGCAGATGTCCAAATAAGACGTGGGCGACATTAAACTGTTCAAGCAACTCACCCAAACGCGGCGTCCCCATCAGTGCGTTGGCCATATTCCAGAACCGCTTTCCGGTTGCAAACTGCAAGTAGTCGGCCCGCGGTACAAAGTGAGTCATAAACACCACTTGCTTCTGCTCAGCGGCTGCCAAGACCAGTTGCGCTTTAACTTGATTCAGCATCAACGCCGTCCGTTCGCCATCACTCATCGGTTGTTTAATGGCCCGGTCAATCCAAAACGCGTTTTTCCAGTGCAAGAAGTCGGCCGTCGTCGTATCGGGCTCTTGCGCGGCATACTGATAATCATACCAACCGTTGTTGCCAATCACGCGCCAGTTTGTCCCGGGAATATCTACGTAGCGGTTATGGAGATAGCCCGCGAATTGGCCCGTTTCCAGCTCGTCAAACGAAACGCCACGAACCATGTCATGATTACCCGCAATCCAGTAAACGCGGGTCTGAGCGCCTAATAAGCCCTGTAAATCGACAATAAACTGTTCACTGCGCTGAAAGTCATTAAACAGGTCGCCAGCAACTAAATAATACTGCACGCCCTGCTGCAATAGATAGGTCGCTTGGGCGTGCATCATCGCGGCCGTATCGATTCGATTCACATCAAAATGATTATCACTGCTGAAAGCTAGCCGTACGATGTCAATTCCTCCTCACAAAAAAAGATATGCTATCAATAAGATAACATACCTTCATTAAAATTGCGTTTAACGAACGCCTTGCATTGACCGTTTGATCATCGGTACCATCGTAAACAATACGATTCCGAGCAAGACGCTGACGATCCCAATAATGGCGAAGTATGGCACTTCAGTCTTCGTTGAGTAGAAGCGAACGATCTGTGCATTAAGCGCACTACCAACAGAGTCTGTCAGGAACCACATACTCATCATCTGTGAGGCAAACGCTTTTGGCGCTAACTTAGTCGTCACAGATAACCCAATTGGTGAAATCAGCATTTCGGCGATTTCAACGACTGCCCAGCTAGCTACTAACCAGAGTGGACTAACTTTACCAGCAGTCCCGAAGAGTGCGCCTGGCATGGCCATGATCAAGTATGAAGCGCCGGCGAATACTAACCCAACCGCAAACTTGGCTGGTGAACTAGGTTGCTTCTTACCCCACTTCGTCCATAACCAAACGAACGGTGTGGTGTAAATCATGATGAACAATGGGTTCAACATTTGAAAATCAGAAGCAGCTAAGTGCACAAAACCAAGGTCGAGGTTAACGCGGTTGGCGGCAAACAATGCCAACACGGCTGACCCTTGTTCTTCAATGGCCCAGAATAACGCTGCGGCAATAAACAATGGAATGTAGGCACGAACCCGTGAACGTTCAGTTGCATTCGTCTTTTCAGATGTTAACATCAAGATAAAGTAGACGATTGGGGTCAAAATAACCAGAACACTGATTAAGCTGATAACATTTTTGAGATTCAAGGCATGCAATAACCACATTAAGACTAAGATTAAAGCAATTCCAATGACACCCATCGTGGTCCGGGTGGTGATTTTCTTCATGTCACCGGGTTCCAATGGATCAGTTGGGTAAAGACTAGCCGTACTTAAATTCTTCTTACCGTCAAAGTAGTATTGTAACAGACCAAAGAACATCCCGATGGCGGCTAATGAGAACCCTAAGTGGAAGTTCACGTTCAATCCGATTCGACCAACTAATGCTGGTGCGACCAGTGAACCTAAGTTAATCCCGAAGACGAAAATACTAAAGCCGGCATCCCGACGCGTATCTTCAGCGGTGTATAATTGACCGACCATATCTGAGACGTTGGGCTTCAATAACCCGGTCCCAATAACGATCAGTGCGATGGAAACAAATAGTGCGCCAACGCCAAATGGGGTTGAAAGCACGATATGCCCCAACATGATGAAGACCCCACCAATAAAGACGGTCTTACGGCTCCCCCAGACCCGGTCACTCAAAAAGCCACCGAGAACACTAGAAACGTAAACTAAGGCCGAATAAATTGACATGATTGATGCGGCGGTAACTTGGTCGAATCCCAAGCCACCCTTAGCGACACTGTAATACATATAGTAGATCAGTAGCGCGCGCATCCCGTAATAACTGAACCGTTCCCACATTTCAGTGAAGAACAACGTCCGCAAGCCACGGGGTTGGCCAAAGAACGACCGATCCAGCTTTTCTTCCTTATCCAATATCGATTCCTCCAAACTTCATAACCAGTTTGTATTCGTTTAAAAGTAACAAATTTTGTTTCTTAATTAAACATAATAACTATTATACTAGCCTTAATCATATTCAACAATAGCACTAACCATCTTCTAATCTAATAACCATTAAGTGAATTCTCATCCACAATTATGAACAAACCAGAAACCGCGTTATTCCGCATTAAACTGATTATCATTGCGCTGACGCGGGACTATTTATCATTAGCATATACATTGAATTCTAATTTAAAACAAAATAATTAATACTCGCTAAATGTCAAATCACGCTACAATTCATCAAAATTCTTATTAAACAAAATCTAAAACTGTGATTATCAGTCTAATTAGCTCGCCGTACTCCTGAATTTCAATGAACATGTTGGCGACCATTGACTAATAAGCTGCAAGCATTTTCGACACAACTATTTTCCGCAGTGTACTGAATCACATTCACAGTGCACAGTAATCTGATATCTGGATGAGGCAGACATCATATCACTATAATAGAAGTGCTCATATCAGGTCTTCAGTAGATCAATCAAAAAATAGGTCCTGATGCCGGTATCCGTTCTCTCACTAAAAGTCCACCACCTCACCCTTGGATCGTCAGGCAGCGCCAATTATGAGCTGTTTAAGACACACTGTCACTGGAAGTGTCTCGCAAGATGACATTAGCGTCTAAGATTGTACGCCTACACATCGCCTTAGTTTGCCATAGAACGTCGGCCAGCTGGATTCTTAGATAGTTTCAGGTGATTGTCATCAGTAACACCTGAAGAAATGCATCAAAACCAATTCACTAGACAAGGCAATGGGCTTAATACCAAAAAGCACCTAGAACATGAACAATTGAGGTTCAGATACTTCATAAGCTTCTATCAACCTCCCTTGGTGAAGCGTCGACAAGTATCAGCACATCACCCAATTTTGCTCTAAATTCAGGCGCTTCATCAGACTTCCATCCACGCCTTCTAAGCCACGATAAACAATCGCGCTTAGTTCTTTGTGACCGGCATCCGAATCGTGATACCCTTTGGCCTTGCTTGCCGAGATCGTCCGAAATACTCGGCGGCGGTCAACCGCCCCAAATTTGATATAAAGTAAAAGCAGCCTGACACGATTGTGTCAGGCTGCTGTCTAATTTTTGAATTTGGGCTAAATAAAAAGGTGAGAACAACTTCCCACCTCGCAAGTGCCGGCTACCAGAGTCGAACTGATGACCCTCGGTTTACGATACCGATGCTCTACCAACTGAGCTAAGCCGGCATGATATAAAAATAGATGTTAACACAATTGCCAACATCTATGTCACTCCGACAGGCGGGCTCGAACCGTCGACATCTTGATTAACAGTCAAGCGCTCTACCAACTGAGCTATGTCGGAATAATC
>NZ_AVAQ01000010.1 GCF_000463075.2 Lactiplantibacillus plantarum EGD-AQ4 | reverse complement strand
AAGTCCCCATCACAAAACCACATTCATGACAGGTTTGCGTGGTATTCCGAGGGTTAATTGTAACAAACTGACGACTATACAATTTAGCTTTATAACTTAGCATGCCTAACAGCGTCCGCCAACCAACATCAGCAATACTCATTGCTAACGCATGGTTCCGTAACATATTCTTACTGCGTAATTCTTCGGCAACAACCAGATCGTGGTTCTTGATCAGTGTTGTTGAGACAAGGTGCAGAAAGTTATTGCGACGATTAGCAACTTTTCGCTGGAGGGTAGCCACCAATGCACGTTGTTTCTGATAATTCTTAGCATTTCGTAACGGCCGCTGTTCCTTCTTAGCTCGCAAGGCACGACGAGACAACTTGCGTTGGGCTTTAGCTAGTTTGCCCTTAATAGAACGATAGTACCGCGGATTAGAAACAACGTTGCCATTAGAATCAGTCAGAAAGTTATCGGTATTGAGATCGATGCCAACCGGTGATTGTTTAATATGGTCTATCTCAACAAAAGGTTGTTCAGAGGCCAGTTGCATAGAGACGTAGTACCGACCCGTTGCATCCATTGAAATTGTCGTGGTACCAATTCGAGTATTATTACGATGAGCAAACACCTTATCAGGAATACCTTTAAAACGCATAGTTCCTAACTTGGGTAACTGCAAGTGTCGTTTATCAATCAACCGGACACTGCCATTAACCATATTGGCAACATTTAATTTGCTAGCGTACATGCATGATGTCTGGTACTTTCGTTCTGTTTTGCGCTTATGAAATACTGGGACACCAGATTGATGAACTTTGCGAAATAAATTCCAAGCAGCGCGATAATTCTGAATAGCGTTAGCTTTCATTAAGCTATCCAAATCAGGATCATTAAGCCAACCGTGAATATTCGAAATACTAGTTGATGGCTTTTTGAGCCGTTGTTTCAGCGTCTCAATGCGCGTCTGCACGATAGCAATCGGTAATTTCACTTGCTTTAGCATAAAGAGTTCACGGTTCATACCATTCATTTCGTTATAGATAAAGCGACAAGCATCGCTATTGTGCTTAATTAGCCGTTTTTGTTCAGTGGATGGAAATACTCTGACCTTAACACCGTAATGATAGGGCAGTTTCGCCATCGTTTTACTCATGAAGTTTTCACCTCCTTAATTTAGCGTTATGATTATAACATATAAGACTTTAACAATCATTTAAACAGTCTTCATATCAATGATAAGGAGGATTCACATGAGTAAAAACAAAAGCCACTTAGACGGCACTATCTATGAACGGAACTACGTTTATAATTTTCATTTTCACCTAATATGGGTCACAAAATATCGAAACAAGGCATTCACAACGCCTCAACTTGTTTCAGATATGACAGCAATTCTACAACGAATCGCCAAACTTAATGAAGTTACCATCGAACAAATGGAGGTAATGCCCGATCATGTTCACATGCTTATTAGTTTTAAGCCAAAGTATGCGCCAACGAATGTTGTCAAAGCATTCAAAGGCGCCTCTGCCCGAATGTTTTTCGATAAGCACCCGGGAATCAAAAAACAGAAATTTGAGGATGGTCACCTTTGGTCAAACAACTACTACATGAGTACACTTGGGAATATGAGTAAAGAAGTAATAGAATCATACATCAATAATCAAAGAAAAAACGCTTCACGGCGTTAAACATTGGGCTTTCATCTGCCTGATTAAAATCAGGAGATTTCTACCCTGTTTTCTATTAAAACCATAAATTTTGCGTCAGAAGCACTATCAACTGCAAGCACACAACAGGTCGACATGTCTGCCATGATTGAGATAAGGCTAACTGTCGTGCGTGATTACAGTATGTCCTAATGGCCGCTTCCCATGCTTTCACCTCAATGGACCAGTCACAATAACAAGTGCGACCTGGCCCAAATCAATCATTTGAGGGCGTCATTTATCCGCAAGCACCGACCAACCATAATTTGCCGCGCAAAACCCGTTAACTTCCAATTGCTTTTTCCCGCCGGTGTGTTAAAATAATTCTCATTGGGAGGTGTCGGAAAATGATGAGACAACTAACGATTATTTTTTGGAGCGTGCTCTTCGGTGAAGTCATCGGTTATATCGGTGGTGCCTTGGAACAGTTATCCTATAATCCTGGTGAAATTGGCATCGTTGCCGCAGTCTTTGCGTTAATCGTTGTTAACGGTATCACATACATTACTAATCATTCCCAACCCGCTAAAGGTTCAGAAAATAAGTAATCAAAAATCAATAAGCGGCTTGGATTATCAACAAGTCGTGTCGTATACAAAATAGGACGGAAAACCTAAATTTGGTTTTCCGCCCTATTTTTGTAACTCCTTACAATAAGGATATGCGTTGACTGCCTACACAACAAGCAGTTTCGACGCGTACTTAGCAGACGCTTATTGGACCGACTTATGCCGGTTGCGTTGTCTGATTCTCAAATACCAAATGATCATCCAACAAATTGATGGCAACGGTTGATTTTGGTGCCACCCGACCGGCGATGATTTCTTTGGCTAATGGCGTCTCGACGTGATTGGTGATAAAACGCCGCAATGGCCGTGCCCCATAAGCGGGTTCATAGCCTTGCTTTGCGATCCACTTCTTGGCTTCATCAGAAATCTTCAGTGTGATTTCCCGGTCTTGCAAACGAGCTGACAAGCGGTCGATCAGCTTAACGACGATTTCTTCGATCGCATCTAATTGTAGTGGTGTAAACATGATGATGTCATCGATTCGGTTCAAGAATTCAGGCTTGAACCGACTTTGAACCAATTGCATGACTTGTGAATGGGTCTCATCTGATAAGTGGCCTTGGTCATCGACGCCCGCTAACAACAATTCGGATCCCAAGTTGGAAGTCATGATCAGAATCGTGTTCTTAAAGTCGACTGTCCGACCTTGACCATCCGTCAACCGCCCATCGTCCAGCACTTGCAGCAAGATGTTGAAGACGTCCGGGTGGGCCTTTTCGATTTCGTCGAATAAGACGATCGAATACGGGTTGCGGCGAACCGCTTCAGTTAACTGGCCACCTTCTTCGTAGCCGACGTAACCAGGTGCAGCCCCGACGAGCCGTGAAACGGATTCTTTCTCCATGTATTCACTCATATCGATTCGAACCATGTGGTCATCGGCATCGAATAAGTTTTCGGCCAAAGCCTTGGCTAATTCCGTCTTTCCGACCCCGGTTGGCCCGAGAAACATAAACGAACCGAGTGGTCGATTGGGATCTTGTAAGCCGGCCCGTGACCGCAAAACGGCATCAGATACGGCATCGACGGCCGCGTCTTGACCAACGACCCGTTCGTGTAAGTGGTCCGCCAAATGCAGCAGTTTCTCCCGTTCGCCAGCAACTAACTTGGCTACCGGAATGCCAGTCATCCTTGAAACCACGTTGGCAATCTGGTCAGGGGTGACCGATTCTTCGACTAACCAATCTTCGTGGTGGTCATTAGCTTCCATGGCCTTTAATTCTTGTTCCAACTCTGGAATCGTACCGTGCTGTAGTTTGGCTGCCTTTTCCAGATCGTAATTGCTTTCGGCCGTTTCCAGTTCATGTTTGGCCTTATCAAGCGCAGATTTCTTATCGCTCAACGCTTGCAGGCTCTTCTTTTCACTGTCCCACCGTTCTGATAAGGCGCGTTGCTTTTCCTTAGCGCTGGCCAGTTCTTTTTGAACGTCGCCTAGCCGTTTGACAGACGCGTCATCGGTTTCTTTCTTGAGTGCCGCTTCTTCGACTTCTAGCCGCATCAACTGGCGGTTGACTTGGTCCAGTTCAGTCGGATTCGAGTTCATTTCGACCCGAATTTCGGCGGATGCTTCATCGACCAAGTCCAAGGCTTTATCTGGCAAATACCGGTCCGTAATGTAGCGGTCGGATAACTTAGCCGCTGCGACTAAGGCGTTATCGTGAATACGAACGCCATGGTGAATTTCGAAGCGTTCCTTTAAGCCCCGTAAAATACTGATGGTATCATCGACGCTAGGTTCCGCAACCAGGACTTTTTGGAACCGCCGCTCGAGCGCCTTGTCTTTTTCCATGTACTGCCGATATTCATCTAAGGTCGTGGCCCCAATCAAATGGAGTTCGCCCCGTGCAAGCATCGGTTTGAGTAAGTTACCGGCATCCATACTGCCTTCCGTCTTACCCGCACCCACGATATTATGAATTTCGTCAATGAACATGATGATCTGACCATCACTCTTCTTGATTTCCTTCAAGACCGCCTTCAACCGCTCTTCAAACTCACCACGGTACTTGGCGCCGGCAATCAAGGACCCCATGTCCAGTGAGAATAACGTTTTATCTTTCAAATTTTCAGGGACGTCGCCACGCACGATCCGTTGGGCCAGCCCTTCAACGATGGCCGTCTTCCCAACACCGGGTTCCCCTATTAAGACCGGATTGTTCTTGGTCTTACGTGATAAGATTCGAATCACATCCAAGATTTCTTCGTCCCGGCCAATCACGGGGTCCTGGTTACCTTGCCGGGCTTGTTTGACCAAATCGACCCCGTACTTTTCTAGGGCCTGATATTGATCTTCTTGGTTACGAGACGTCACCCGTTGACCGCCCCGAATCCGGTCGACCGCATTCTTAACTTGACCCGCTGTAATTCCTTGATTGGTCAAGTATTTGGTCAGCTGATCACCCGTTTGATCCATTAAAGCAAGTGCCAACGTGTCGGTTGCTAGGTAGTCGTCACCTAAAGATTTGCGTTTGGCATCAGCCGTCTGCATCAAGGTTGCGAGACTACTGCTCATGGCGCTGCCGTACTGGACATTGCCACCACTAACGACCGCGATATCATCTAATTCACGGTCTAATTCTTGTTGTAACTGGTCCAAATCAGCGCCAGCTTCACTAAAAATTTGGCGAACGAGTTCACCTGGTTGCGTCAAAAATTTAAATAAATGGGGCACGCCAATCTCTTGGTGCCGCCGGGTTTGTGCGATGTGTTGGGCCTCTTGTAAGGCTTGTTGTAAGCTTTCTGTAAATTGTTCTGGATTCATAATTCAAAGACCTCCTCAAAAACGGTAGCAAAAAGGCAGCCGTCATAGCTGCCAATGTTTGTTTGACCTTTATTGACTATTAAAGTATAACCGAAAAGGTCAAACAAGGTCAAGAAATTAGTCCTGCTCGTAATTGTCTTGAATAATTTGTAAAACAACGTCCACGGCCCGTTCCATCACTTGTTCTGAAACGTACTCAAAACGCCCGTGCATGTTCTCGCCACCAGCAAACAAGTTCGGTGTTGGTAAGCCCATGAAGGAAATCTTGGAGCCATCCGTCCCACCACGGACCGGGTAAATTTCAGGTTTGATGTCTAATTTGAGCATCGCCTGTTTGGCCAGTTCAACGACGCGCATGTCCTTTTCGATCACTTCACGCATGTTGTAATACTGGTCCTTCATGTCCACCTTGACCCGTGCGACCCCGTCAGCCAAGTTCAAACGATCGGCGACCGCCGTAAAGAGCCGTTTGCGTGCTTCGAATTTGTCGCGGTCATGGTCTCGAATAATATAAGTCATCTTAGCACTGTCGACCGTACCTTCCAGACTCAATAGGAAGAAGAAGCCTTCGCGTCCTTCCGTGTGTTCAGGAACATCGTGCGCTGGCAGTGCGGATTGGAAATCAACGGCTAATTGAAGCGCGTTGACCATCTTATCCTTCGCTTCACCAGGATGCACATTGACCCCAGTGATCGTGACTGTTGCCTGAGCCGCGTTGAACGTTTCATATTCCAATTCACCTAGTGGACCACCATCAACGGTGTAAGCATAGTCCGCGCCGAATGCAGGCACGTTGAAATGATCGGCACCCGTCCCGATTTCTTCATCCGGGCCGAAACCAAGCCGAATCTTACCATGCTTGATTTCTGGATGAGCTAACAAGTATTCAGCGGCACTGATGATTTCAGCGACCCCCGACTTATCATCGGCACCCAATAAGGTCGTACCATCAGTAGTGATCAACGTGTGACCAGCGTAGTTTTTCAAATTAGGAAAGACAGCGGGGTCTAACACGTAGTCGCCATTGCCAAGCTTGATCACTGATTCACCGTCATAGTTCTCAACGATTTGTGGATTGACGTTTTCAGCATTGAAATCAGCCGTATCGATGTGTGAAATAAAGCCCAACGTCTTGACGGGTTTGTCGGTATTGGCGGGAATCGTAGCAAAGACATAAGCGCTTTGCTTGTCCTGTTCAACATCACTCAAACCGAGGTCAGTCAGCTTGGTCATCAATTGCTTTAAGAACGCCGTTTCCCGTGGTGATGAGGGCACCGTCGTGGATGCTTCATCGGAACGACTATTGATTTTAACGAAGGTTAAGAAATCTGAAATTAAGTTTGGATATTTTGACATAAGATGACTTCCTTTCTATTTTTAAACCAATTGAACGAACTTAGATAAACGTAAATGGATCGGTATTCAGCTGCGAGGCGACCACTTCCACTGACCAACCGGACTCTTGTTGCCATTGCTGGAACAATTCGGTCAGATGTGATTTGCAAATACTTTCAATGTGGTGCCCCGGGTCCACGACCGTCAAACCTGCCGCCAACATGTCATGACCAGTATGATAATAAACGTCACCCGTGACGTAGGCCTGCGCACCAGTTTGCAATGCTTGCGGGTAAAACTTACCGCCATCGCCACCGAGGACGGCCACCCGACTGATCATTTGGTCGGCATCCGCGCAAACTAACCGTAACCCGTCGACATGAAAGACCCGTTTGCAGGTTTCGGCAAACGCGCGTGCACTCATCGGTTGCGGTAAGTTGCCGACGCGGCCCATATAATACTGATGACCACCTGACAGCAGTGGCACGACTTGATAATCCCAGGCATCACCCGCGAGCGCATTAACACCAGCAACTGCGGCCGAGAGCGTGTCTTCTGACAAGTCAACGCTGAACTGTTCACCTGAATTCAAGGCATAGCGATCGAGTTTCGCCCCGGCAGTGCCAGTGAGATAATCTTGTACAGCTTCGACTTTGTCCGTCGAAACGGTCACCGTCATTTTGACGGCTTGCGCATGGTATCCCGGCACTAGTCCTTCTACATCCTGTAGTTGCAAGGCATCCGCCAACCAATCGTTCATACCACCTTCCGCACAGTCCAAGTTAGTGTGTGCCGCATACACGAGAATATGGTGGGCGGCGAGTTCCGCATACATCGCTTTTTGTGGATCTTGATAGTCTAGATTGTTAGCGGGACGAAACATGACCGGATGATGTGCAAAAATCATGTCGGCACCAATAGCAATCGCCTCCTGGACGACTTCAGGCCGGACGTCCAACGTCACGAGTACTTTATGCACGACTTGTTGGGGGTCGCCAATTTGCAGCCCAGTGGGATCGTGTTCCCACCTCAACTTAAGCGGCGCAAATTGTTCAAAACGTTCAATTAATTCACTTGCCTGCATCCGTTAAGACTCCTTCAATTAACTTAATTTTAACCGTCGCTGCCGCCAAATGTTCAGTTGGCGCGACCTTAGCTTGTTGCATTTGTTCTACTGCATGTTGGACCCGTTGTAATTCGCGCTGCCACTTGGCGATAAATACTGGCGATTTTTCCGCGAGTAAGAATGGGCCAAACAATTGCTCAGCCGGTGTATACGATACCGGATGAGTCACCCGGTCAGCACAAATCACCTCATACGTATGCCCATCTTCAGCCAAGATGCGCTCGGCGGTAATTTCAAACTGGTTGGCCGCAAGCCAGTCGCGCACTGTGGCTTCACCAACGTTTGGTTCGAGTACCAGCCGTTGGACCCCAGCGAGTTGTGTGGTCCCTTGTTCTAAGATATGGCGAATCAGTGGACCACCCATACCAGCAATCGTCACGGTATCAATCTGATCTTCAGGTTGAATCGCCGCCAAGCCATCGGCCAAACGGGCGACTAACTGATCTTCTAAGCCCAACTTTTGAATTTCCCGTTGGGCGTTTTCGAACGGCCCCCGTACGACTTCACCCGCGACACCGTAACTGATTTGATGATTTAAAGCTAAGTTAGCGGGCAAATAGGCATGGTCCGAACCAATATCGGCCACCCGCGCCCCCGGTTGGACAAACGCACCAACCGTGGCTAATCGTTGTGACAATTGTTTTGCGTCCACAGGCAACTCCCCTTATTAACGGCCACGGGCCATCAATCGGCAAGACTACACTGATTGACCGACCACGTCACCCAATTTGATTTATTTTAGATGCATTGTACGCGTCTGGCTTGTCTTAATTATGAAAGGCGATTGTGCCGTTTCCAATCGTCCAAGCAAGCACACTGACTTTATTTGAATCCCATCAAACTTCAATCAGCGTTCACGTCATTTCAGCACGCACAATGCGACTTCTAATTCACTATCCATATTTTACCATGCTTCATCATGAATACGGCTTCATGTGGTTAATTTTTCATGAAAATTACTAAGTTCTGTGCAAAATGACTAATTTTTCATTAACCGCGTTATGCCATCCGGTTGACCGTGCCATAATAAAGTCACGTCACATCGGTAACTGGCGTACTATTTAATGAGAGAAAGTTTGATCAATCATGCAAAAACGTTTTGCGGTAGCGTCTCCGTTCCTGACTGGTCTTAAATTGTTAGCCATCCTACCGCCCGTCGGTATTGGTTGGCTCGTTTATCTAAGTCGGTGGCAATGGTTAGCGCTACTCAAACATCCTCGCACCTTTAGCAAGCACGACCCGTTATTAGGCTTCATCCTGCTACTGATGGGAGTGACGGCACTCAACCTTAATCATCGCGATTATCGCGGCGTGCTCTTATCCGGATTGATGTTATTTGTATTAGTCAATTTGTGGCTGTTATGCCGTGAATCGAGTGAATTAATTGCTTGGCACGAACTACGCCGGTTTATCATTCAGTTTGGCTTGTATATTACAATTAGTGGGTTTGTCTTTCATTGGCTCAACCAAATTCTCACACTTCCCAATTGGCTCAAATTCTTGTTGGGAGACTTGTTATGGGGCTATGCCGCGAATCAGAATCGGTTATTTGGTTCGGCCTATAATCCCAATGATGCCTGTTGCTTATTACTGATTGCGCTTGGCCTGCTGATGACCCAGCTCAGTCGCCCGACCAATCATCCGCTTACCCGGTGGCCGGCAATTAATTGGGCAGCCGCGGGTTTACTTTGCATTGGCATCTACCAGACCAAATCACGGACCGGACTCGTGCTCATGATTGCTTTATTGATCGTGACCGCTTATCAAATTTTCCATCGCGTCTTGATCACCGGATTACTGGCAGTCGGCTGCGTCACGCTCTGGGAAGTTTTCCCACGCAGCGCTTCGACTTGGACAGCACTCCAGAGTCGCATCACCATTTGGCAAAATAGCTTTGATGTCTTTAAGCAGGCCCCAGTCCTTGGGGTGACTTACTTCGGCTTTGCCCGCCGATATTTTCAAATGACTGGCACCTACGTCCCTCACGCTCACGACATTTTCTTGATGTTACTGGCCTCATTTGGCATTTTGGGTGGCGTTGGCTTTATCACGCTCGTCATCAGTAGCGGCTGGCATCTAACCAAGTATTGGCACCAATATCGCCAACCCAACTTGCGCTACTTTATGATGACCGTGCCGATTATTCTGGCTTACGGCCTAACTGATTTTGTTCTGTCATCGATGCAAGTGTTGATTATTATCCTGCTGATCATCGCTTATTGGCGCCATGAGCAACAAATCACGCCCCGATATGCGCCGACAATTCGTTAAATGAATACGGTTAATTCAAAAATGCACGCAACTTGTCAGTCTGTGATGACGATAAGTTGCGTGCATTTTTCGATCGTCTGGGTACTGTTAATTGGTGCTGAAGGACACCAGGCGTCTTATTTGGCTGTTAACTGATAGCTCGTCGCCAGTAACCGTTCAACGATTGCCGGTTCAACCTGTTCCAGCTGTACGGCAATCCAGTGGCGCTTATTCATGTGGTAAGCTGGCAAATAAGCTGGCTCCGATTGTAACAATTCGACATCTTCGGGATTCAGCTTGACGTCTAAGACTTCTACCAACGTCTCATCACCAGGGGCTAGGCCTAAATCGGATTTGCTCACGGCCATCACCAACCCGTACCACTTCTGATTATCCGCATGCCGCAAGACTGCATAATCTGGGTATCGCTGCCACAGATAAGCTGGCGTCGTCTGATAGCGGTCAGCGACTAGTTTAAAAACTGCTTGCGCGTTCATCTCATCACCTCTATCTTTAATCATACGTCAACAACGGGTTAAGCACGAGGGCGATGACCGACCGCAGAGCTAAAATCACGACCAACCGGCTGCTGTTTTTTCACATACGGCGTAATTCAGCGTGTAAATTGACCAGCCGCGCGGCGCTGCCCACTTGCCTGTGAAGGCACTGTCCTGTGATCGTCTGGCAGTTATTGGCTGCTTTTAGATTAACCGCGGCGCTGATAGACCAGGACCGTTAACGGCATAAAAATCAAAATCATGATGATGCCACTCACGCCCACCCATGTTGTCGCACTCGTCCATTGACCCGTACGCAACACCGATCGAATCGCCGTAATCGTCAAGCTAACAGGATTCGCCTTGACGATTGGTTGCAACAGTTTCGGTAACGTCTTGGTAGGAATAAATGCGTTCGACAGGAACGTCAGCACTAAAATGATAATCATTGACAGACTACCAATCAGGGCCGCGTTTTTCACTAATAAACCAACTAAGGCGAAAATCCACGACGTCGCCCAACCGATGAAGACCGCTAACCCCAATGCAGCTAAGAGTGCCAGTGGTCCCACAGTCGGTCGCCAGCCCATTACAAACGCAGTCGCCAAGGCCATGGCCCCTGATAACAACAAACGAAAAATGTCACCAACTAGTTGGCCAGCGAGCGGCACGATGGGGGCAATCGGCAACGTCTTAAACCGGTCAAAGACCCCCGCGTTGATATCTTCACGCAACTGTTGACCGGAGCCGGACGCGGCGTTTAAAATACTCTGAACCAGGATACCTGACACCAGCATCGGTAAATAAGCGTGGACGCTGCCCGCAATGACACCACCAAATAAATAACCGAATAATAGGGTGAAAATCACCGGCTGAAAGACAACATCACTCATGTTATCTGGATTATGAATCGTTTTAAGTAAGTTTCGATGGGCCATCGTCAGGATATCTCCCATCACATGTTTACGAATCGTGACTTGCATCACTGTCATCTCCTTAATTTTTGGCGACCGTCATGGTCAAAAAGACGTCATCTAGCGACGGTGGCTCCAGCGCAAAGCGGTCAATTTCAATTTGCGCTTGCTGTAATCGTTCAAGAATCTGGGCCGTCACCCGCGTTGCATCGTTTGCAGCCAATTGTACTGAGACGGTCCCGGTCACTGACTTGGACGGGCTGGGTCGTCAATTGAGTCATGATCCGTTGTGCAGGTTGCGTCGCCTGCGCTTGAGCCAGTGCCAATTGCAATTTTAACCCGCCGACTTGCTGCTTTAAGGCCGTAACTGGTCCCAGTGCTTTCAAGCGGCCGTGGTCCAGTAAGGCAATCCGATCCGCTAATTGGTCGGCCTCTTCCAAATATTGCGTCGTCAGTACCACCGTCGATCCCTGGCGTACTAACTGACGGATGGCCGTCCACATTTCACTGCGCGTCCGTGGGTCCAAGCCAGTCGTTGGTTCATCTAAAAATAAAATTTTAGGCCGGCTAATCAAACTCACTGCTAAATCCAAGCGCCGCCGCATCCCACCAGAAAACGTACTGAGTGGCCGTTGTGCTGAATGTTCAAGACTAAAGTCGCGCAACAATTCATCTGCTCGGGCTTTAGCGGTGTTCCGATTCAGCCCGTTCAAGCGACCAAAAATAATCAGATTTTCACGTGCACTCAATTCCTGGTCGATCATGGCCGTCTGTCCAGTCAACCCAAATTGCTGACGAACCGCGCGTGCCTGAGTCAAGGTATCGTAGCCGTTTAAGCGAATCGTGCCACTGTCCTGCCGCAACAAGGTGGTCATCATCTTGAGTAAGGTGGTCTTGCCGGCCCCATTCGGACCAAGCAAACCGAAAATCTCGCCGGCTTGAACATTAAAGGAAACGTCGGCCACCACTAACTCATCACCAAACTTTTTTTGAACCTGCTGAACCTCAATAATCTGTTGATTAACCATATCCCTAACCTCCTAGTTCGATTAATCAGGGGCCCTGACGAAATATATACTAAGGGGGCCTGACTAATTTGTCAACAATTAAATCATGTGGACTGGGAGAATGTTGTATACTTAAGAAAAATAGAAAACAATGAATGGGATGAAAAGCCGTGCCAGATCAAATCAAGGCGGAACTCGTTTCCGGTAAATTAGCTGAATATGAACAGCTCAGTAAAATCTATGATGATATCGTCAAGCAGACCCATCCCCGAGTCGCCGTTGAGGGTCAGGGCAAGATTCTGCTCGCGCTCGCTGACGAAGACCACTTGTCACAGCGGCAATTGGCCGACCGTCTCGGGATGTCGCCGCAGTCAACGAGCGAATTTGTTTATAAATTAGTCAATCGTAAGTTGGTGACGTTATCTAAATCGACTAAGGATCGGCGCGTCAACCTAGTTAACCTGACGACAGCCGGTCGTGAAGCGCTTCAAGCCGAACCACAGGAAGTTCCACCCTTCATCAACGCATTGACTGATGACGAACTCGACCAGTTGATTCCACTATTGAATAAAATTACGACCGCGATGTATGCCGATATCGATACGGCCAATCCGACTTTGGGCGTTAAATTTCATAAGTTATTTGCCAGTCGATATTTGAAAAAGTTTCAGAAATAGTTAACGTGTCTTAAGATTCGATTCAATACAACAAACGAGGCTGCCCGGTAGTTTTACTGAGCAGCCTCGTTTGTGCGATTAATTAAAAAGATTATTTTGAGACCTGACTAGTGAAACCGTTGCTTAGACTTTACGCGACCAAGTGTCAGTCCGCTTAAAAGTAAACTCAGTAGTGTCAGCCCTAGCACTGCTGACCGGTTTTCGGAGACTTCATCCGTTTGTGGCAACGTGGCTGCCGTTGCTGGATGCGCTGGCGCCTGGGAAGACAGATGTGTCAGACTGGCTGCCCCGCTTTCAACGGACACGTTATTGCGTCCTTCTGATGCCATGTTGGTAACCGTTGCCGTCGTACCAGTTTGGTCAATGACCGATTGGGAATCTGGTACTGAATCCTCTTGAGCTTCATCAGCAACAGCCTCAGTTCCCTGAGCAACTGGTTGTTGTGGTCTTTCAGTAACGGTTGGCACTTCCAAACTAGCTTGTAGCTTTAACGTCTGCAGTACTTTTTCCGCATGCGTATAGGACTGATCAGCATTTGCCGCAACGGTTTGCGCACCCTTAAGATTTTGTTGGGCGCCTGCTGCATTCTCTTTAGCAGTCTGGTAATCTGTCTGGCTACTTGCAAGCTGTGCCTTAGCGGCTTCTAACGCTGCTTTAGCGGATGCCAATGTTTCGTCGGCATGGTTCAGCTTAGATAAGTGAGCTTTAGCCGCGTCGTATTCAGCTTGGCGCTGATTTACGAATTGTGTTGCCTTGTCCAGCGCTAATTTTGCCGCATCTAGAGAATGGTTGGCAACGTCGAGCTTTTGTTGCTGCGTGTTTAGAACATTGTTAGCCTGTTTCAATTGCGTCTTGGCAGTTGATAGTAATTCTTGAGCGCTAGTTAATTCATTCAACGAATGTTGTTTCAAACTAGCAAAGTTATTGAGTTTGTCAGTGATTGCTGACAGCTGTGCTTTGGCATCGACAACATGTTGATTGGCAGCAGTCAGCGCTTCAACTGCATTTTGTGCTTTGACAACCGCTTCTTTAGCGGTATTTGCAGCTGATTGTGCATTACCTTCAGCGATGGCTTGCACCTGTTTAGCCGCTGATAAAGTCTGGTTAGCTGACTTCAGGGCGACAGCTTTAGTGTTTGCGTTCGCAGTCGTAGTGGCGAGGGTCGCACTGGTCGCTTGAACGCGAGCTTTAGCATGATCAAGGACCTTTTGTTGGGCAGCTTGAGCGTCCGCTAAATTGGCCAATTCTGATTTGATCTTAGCGAGGCTGGTTGTATCGTTCGCTAACTTAGTCTTTAGATTGGCTAATTTGTTATTAAGTGCCGTAATTTGGTTGGCTAATTGCGCCTGCTTTGTCTTTGCTGCGTTTAGTGCGGATTGTGCATTAGTTGCCTCTTGGCGTGCTGTTGTAAGAGTGTCATTGGCAGCAGTTAAACTAGCTTTGGCGTTATTCAAGTTAGTCTGTGCGGTATTCTGAGTTGTTTGTGCGGTAGCCAAGCTTTGCTTAAGGTGTGTGACGGTTGGAGCGCTTGCAATTGGAGTTGTATCAGGAGTCGTCCCATGGATATTAGCGTCAGCACGAGTAGTTAAGTGAAGGTGGCCAAATTTGTCAAATGCAATCCCCATATAGTACTGATTTGGATAAGAGTCTGACTCCTTTGAACCGCCCATTAAAGCGTAAAAATGGCCCCAGCTATTTGGACCACCATCACCAAAAAGCATCAATACCAAATCCTCGTATAGTTGCTCCTTAATTTCAGCCAGTGTAATTGTTCCATTAACCTTGATACCGTTATTGATTGCGGTCTCACCGAGTTCCTCACCCATCCACGTGTATGAACCTGTATCGTCGATGATTCCAACATGGTACTTGGCTGCAATGTCATCAATTTCTGAGCCAAGATGAGTCGGTGTTGCGGCAATATTAACATTTTCATCAGAATAGACTTGTGCTGCATCACTAGCAAGAATCATATCGATAGTCTGTGTCTTCAATTCGTTATTATCACCGCGCCAAATGCGACGAGCTTGATTGACAATGTTGAGTGCATAATTTACTAACTCTTCGTACTGTTTTTTAGTTAATTGATTGATATTGGTAAACTTAGTATTATCGTCTGGTGCTGTGCTGCTGAACGGATTGTTCAAATAGGTCACTCCAAGGAATTCCCGACCATATACAACCCACTTCTTGTAATAAGCCTCATATTCCGCATCAGTCATTGCCACAATTTGGTCTCCCGGAACCAAGCCGTTAACAGCCTTTTCCCAACCCGCTTTATCAACCTTCAGTGTTGGCATAGCAGCAAGCTGACTTTGTAAATCAGCAACAGCCTGTTGACGTTGGTTTAACGTGCTTTGGGCGCTATTCTGTGCTGTGGTTGCTGAGTTAACGTTGTTTTGGGCTTGAGAGACTGCATTGTTGGCTGTGGTAACGCTGGTTGTTTTGTTGGCAACGTCTTTATCCGTATTAGCCTTGTTGGTTGTTGTTTGAGATAGCGACTGTTGCGTGTCTGAAATGTTTTGCTTTCCTTGATCAATCGCAGTTTGTGTTTCGTTAGCTTGTTGAGTTAACTTACCTGCATCTAAGTTGTCCAAGTCTTTTTGAGCTTGGTTTTGTTGTGCAATCGCTGCATCATTGTTTTGTTTAGCATCATCTTTAGCGGCGTTGGCCTTGTCAGCTTCCGCTTGTGCAGCAGCTTGTTTGGATTGTGCATCCGCTGTCGTCTGTTGCGCGTTGGTTGCTGTTTGAGCCGCCTTGTTAGCAGCATCTTGGGTATTAGTTACTTGATTGTTGGCAGTCGTGACGTTAGTTTGGGCAGCGCTCTGAGCCGCTTGCGTCTGGTTAACCAACTGTTGCGCGGTGGATTGTTCTTTCTTAAGGTTTTCAACGGTTAAGCCGTCATAGCCCGCTTGCTTCGTATCGACGTTGCTTTGAGCAGTCGCAACGGTGTCTTTGGCACTGGTGGTATTATGACGTGCTTGGTCGGTAACGTTAGATTGGGTTTGAACAGCGGTCTTGGCTTGATCGGTGGTATTTTGGGCGCTACTTTGTGCGGTCTTCGCATCCGTTAAATTTGAATCGGCTTGCTTAACGGCATTTTGAGCTTTATCAATGTTTTCAGGTGTTGCTTCATCCTTGATTTGTTGGGCAGCATGCACATTAGTCGTTGCCGTAGCAACCTGATTGGTGGCAGTTGTCAAGGTGTTTTTAGCCGCGTCGAGCTTAGCTTGGGCATCCTTGGCCACATTGGCTTGCGCAGCCACTGCCTGATGAGCAGTTGCCTGGTTAACTTGTGCTTGCTGGACATTCTGTTGGGCTTGTGCAATTGTCTGCGCACTGGTCGTCACGGTTGCGGACTGATGGTCAGTCGGCTTGGTGGCAGCCTTGGCATTCGTTGTTGCGGCCATCCCCGCGCCGGTCGCAATTACCCCAACTAAAGTTGTAACGGATACTGATGTCAATTTACTCATTGTTATGAATACTCCTTTTGATTTGCGTTTAACCTTTAAACAGTTTATTGCTGGATAGTGCGGGTTTGACGACAAAAAAATCGCGAAACTGGTTAATTAGAAATATTGCCACCCACTCACACACTAGCCCAGCGCCGTACAAATAACCCTGAAACCCAACCGTCTCTGACGAAAATTGAATGCCATTTTCACCCCCCGACCTTCCTCAACAGTTGATAACTAGCGAAAAAGTTAACAGTCGTAAACAATAAAGTGAACTGGATACTAGAATAACCACCACACTATACTTCTGATAGTATCAAACGTGACCAAAAATAACAAGCAAACACGCGTATTGTACATTAATACCCCCGTGCCACCCGTTTGTGTCTGCCCGGCAAATGGCTACTGGTCATTTGGGAGCCGAATTTTTTCGTAAAAAAGGACCGATTCCACTTCGAATCGGTCCTCCAGTTTATTTAGATTGTCGCGCTTTTAGCAACCAGGCTTACCATTCATAATCGGTCGCGTCCTGTAGTCCCCGGCCAGTCGCCTTGTCCAACATGATCCGTTGCTCAAAGTGGGCGACATTCCGCTTCGTCTCCTTGACCATATCAGGGTTGACTGAAACATAATCGATACCGCTTTGAATCAAGAAATTGGTGAATTCTGGGTATTCGGATGGGGCTTGACCACAAATCGAAACGGTCTTACCATCCTTGTGTGCCGTCTTGATTAAGTGCCGAATTGCCCGTTTGACGGCCAAATTCCGTTCATCAAAGAGGTGGGCAACCGTATCATTGTTCCGGTCACAACCAAGAATCAACATCGCCAAATCATTCGAGCCAATCGAGTAACCATCCACGAACTGATTGAATTGATCAGCCAGAATAATGTTGGTTGGAATTTCAGCCATCATGTAAACCTTGAAGTCCGCGCCACGAACCAAGCCTTCATTACGCATGATGGTCGTAACTTTTTCAGCTTCATCGACGGTCCGAACGAATGGAATCATGACGTTCAAGTTCTTCAACCCAAACTCGTTACGAACCTTCTTGACCGCAGCCAATTCCAACTTGAAGGCTTCGATATACTTCGGATCGTAATACCGTGAAGCACCCCGCCAGCCTAACAAATCAGCTGGTTCGTGAGGTTCGTACTTGTCGCCACCCTTTAAGTTCCGATATTCACTGGACTTAAAGTCTGAGAACCGTAAGACAACCGGCCGTGGTGCCATCGCCCGCACCACTTTGGCAATCCCATCTGCCAACATATTGACCACTTTTTCAGGATGGCCCTGTTCAATCAAGTATAGTGGGTGTTCGTGAATGAAGGTCGTCCAGAGGAATTCTTCACGCATTAACCCGATCCCATCGGCCGGCAAGCTAGAATACTTCTCAGCCAAATCAGGATCACCTAAGTTCATCATGACACCCGTGGCGGTTGGTGCAAAGCTTTCAGCAGCGACCACTTGACCCGCAGCGGCCGTGGTGCCAGACTTCGGTTTGAGCATGCTGGCAACCTTACCTTGGTAAACGACCCCATTTTTGGCATCGACGGTTACCACGTCACCGGTCTTCAAAACATCCGTCGCGGCAACTTCCTTACTCTTAGTCCCAACGATACATGGAATCTGCATTTCACGCGAAACAATCGCAGCATGGCAGGTCATCCCACCATTATTCGTGACGATTGCAGCCGCTTTCTTCATGGCAGGCACCCAGTCAGGTGACGTCATCAAGGTGACTAAGACTTCGCCCTTCTTGAATTGGTCAATGTCCTTCGGGTTATCGATGACGTGAACAACGCCACTTGCTAAACCAGGACTAGCTGGTAAGCCCCGAACGACCACTTTTGCATCCGCTTCATCGACCACGTCAGCATCGTCTTCAGCGTCCTTGTGCTTGTTACGTTGTGACCATACCGTTTCAGGCCGTGCTTGAACGATCCATAAGCGATTCGTATTCGTATCCAACGCATATTCCATATCCATGTAGCAGCCATAGTGGCGTTCGATTTCCTTCGCGTAGCCGGCCAATTCAATCACTTGGGCATCCGTTAAAACGGGTTGACCTTGCAGTTCTTCGGGAACCGGTTCTTCCTTGGTCCCACCACCTGGCAACCGTGTTAACTGAACGGGTTGTTTGATGATGTTCTTTTCAACAATTTTCATCGATTGCTTATCAATGACAAAGTGGTCTGGGGTGACTTTTCCTAACACGATGTATTCACCTAAACCATAAATCGCATCAATGACGATTTTAGACGCGTCACCATCAGCCACGTTGACGGAGAACATAATTCCTGAGGCTTTCGAGAAGACCATCATCTGAATCGCAGCGGACAGCGCAACTTTTTCATGTGGAAAATGCTGCTTGTGACGATAGTAGGTCGCCCGGTCAGTAAAGAGTGAAGAATAACATTGTTGTACCCGGTTGACAACGTCCGCAGCCCCTTTGATATTTAAGTATGATTCTTGTTGACCCGCAAACGAGGCGTTTGGCAGGTCTTCAGCGGTCGCAGATGACCGAATCGCCACGAAGGGATCCGTTTGACCGACTTTTTCAGCTAACTGGGCATACGCCGCTTCAATATCCGCGGCCAAGTCCGCGGGCATCGTCGCGCCGACGATTAAGTTACGAATTTCTTCGCAGACCCGATGCAATTCATCAGAATTTTCATAATCCGAGATACTTTCTAGGAGCGCATTCACCCGATCGTTCAAACCAGTCTGGTGCATGAAATACTGATATGCGCGTGCAGTGGTCGCAAAACCATATGGTACGGGAACGTCCATCGAGGATGTCATTTCACCCAGTGACGACGATTTCCCGCCCACTAGGTTCACATCTTCGCGGTGCAATTCATCAAACCATAAAACATTTGCTGTGTCACGACTACTCATAAGATTACCTCCCTGTATTTCTTCGCTTGAATAATAATGATTGACAATCTAAAGTTAACTTCTGTAAGCGTTTACATTAACCAACTATATTGTAGTTCATTTTTGCACAAAGTAAAACCTATTTTCATAATTTTTCGAGATAAATATGATTAGTATCATTGATTAATCACTGACAAAAAAATTAATGTAACACTTGTAAGTTAAGGCTTACCGAACCGTCTTATTTTCATAACGATCGCGTTCAAAGCGCTTAATCGCAGTAAAATTAATAAATTAACAAACTTACTTCACAAGTCGGCCTTTCGAGTCATTCAGTTTGGTCGTCGCCACTCCCCGACTGTCGAATTTTGCAAACACTGGTATCTAGTTTGACTCCACGAACCAACGTCGAAATTCTGCGCCATTCAGGACGTATAAGCCGTCATGGGGACTAAGGGAAAATTGCTCGCATTCTAGATTTGACTGGCCCCCTAATACTTGGAAATCGCAATTCTGAGTGATGATGATTGCGGCTAATCCAAATTTAGCTTACCTTATAATTAAACCTGTTTATCCGACTAAAAACGAGAACGAGGCGCCTTACCATGACCATTAAAGATAGATTTACGTTAATACCGCGTGACCAACAACTCGCCATTGACCAGCATTTCATTGCAATCATACACGCCCTATCACGCTTTGAAACTGTCCAGACGACCCGTGAGCAGACCAAAGCCATTGTTAATGGTGATTCTACAACGAACGTCTCACCTGAAGACCAGGCCATCATCTTGCGCCTTAAACGGGGCCTGACATACATCATCGAACACGATGGTCCCTATCAGCTTCAAACGTCACTTGAGATTAACAGCATCGTTGCAGAAGACGAGGCGCTAGCTTGGGGCACGCTACGAACTGGGCAAATTCAAATCGGTGGTGTCGACTTTGTCCCGCCAATTCCAGTCCAAGCAACGGTCGAAACAAAAATCACGCGCATTTTAGCCAGCGACACGAGTCTCACCTATCGTGCACTGTTGCTCATGTTTAACATCATGCGCGACCAGCTATTTTGGGACGGAAATAAACGGACTGCGGTTCTGACTGCTAATTATCTGATGTCGCATGCCGGCGTGGGGCTGGTCTACGTTACCGAGAACCAACTGGCCACTTTCCATCGGTTACTAAGCGACTTTTATGAGGCTGGTGAAGGACCGGCGCTGACAAAGCTGATTCAGTGGACGGCTGATAATTGTATTTATGGTCCTTCACCATTAGAACTCTAGGACTATCATCGTAAATATACACTCGGAAATGGCGCGATGATTTTCGAGGCGTTATTTTTGACTTGAGAATCACTTCACCGCAGGATCGATCATCATGATCACCCATCCAGCGACGCGTGCGTGCATTCCACTAATTGCCAGTAAAAAAAGCCATAGTTGCCTAAATTTCTAAACACCAAAAGCGTCGCACACTCAACAATCTGTCGAAAGTGTACGACGCTTTAAATCACCTTAAATTAGATTAGTTACCGTCTGCTAATTGCGAGCAATCACTGTCCCGCAACCATTAATCGGTCTCCTCAGCATGCCACGGGTCCGTGACCAGCATTGGACCGTAAGCCGTCTTCATCATAATTTGTGAGGCACGTTGATTTGCATATTCTTCCAGCGAAAACCCCAGCTGGCCGTGAACGACCTGAATGTCAGCGTGTGCACCGGCAATCACTTTTAGCCGTTCAACTAGCTGTAACGCTTGAGCTGGTGACATCGGTGCTGGCCGCTGCATAATGATATCGAGGTCTGAGTTTGAATTGGCCATGGGTAAGCCGGTCACCAATTCAAATTGGAGACTGCCACCGACGCCCCAATCATAAGCGGATAGTAAGGACTGAACCCGGGCTAATTTTTGAAAAGCTGGCAACTGCCGCCGGGTCGCTGTTAACTCTGGCAACCGGTTCAACGCCATCGCGGGTGTCACGGGCGTTTGCCACCCCGATAGCGTGATAGCCGCCGCAAAGCGCTGCGACTTTCGATAACCGCGAATGCCGACCGGAATCGTGGTCATTTGCGGGCCACGACGGACAATTACGACCGGAGTTGCCGCTAACATGGCCGTGACCCAGTCCGGTAATGGGTCACTGGTCAATAAAGCGTCAGGTGATCGTAAACTGACCAGCGTATGCGGGGCTAGTCGGCCCATTGTTCTGCCATTAACTGCCGGACCTGATTAGTTGCCTTGCGTCCGCCCGCTTCACCGTTCACCGCAATCGGGTTCGTGTAGCGGAAGCTTAAATCAGTTGGGGCGCCATCCAAACTAGTTAACGCTTCGTCTAAAGCCGTCTTGACCTTACTAATCGCTGCTTGGTCGGTATCGGTCCCTTTAACGCCTTCAATCAGTTGATACAGTGCGCCTAATTTTTGATAGTTTTCGATATCATATGCCATGGCAGGCACGTGTTGCGTCGCTGCCTCCAGTTCCGCAATCGTCCGCTGGGTGATCCGTGCAGAACTGGCTTTACTCATGGCTTGTACGGTGATGTCCAAATCATCGAACGCCACCAACCGATTCGACTGTAAGCCATGTGCTAAGAACCCACCAGACACCGCGTCACCAGCAATCAAAGCGACCACCTTATGGCCAGCTTGCCGTGCGCGGGCATAGGCACTGGCACTCGCGGCTAACGCCATGTGAATGCCAATCAATTCTTCATTATATCCGTAGGCTTGGCTAGGCACGTCCACGACCATGATGATTGGCGTCTTGGTTGACTTATCAGCATCCGCTGCAATCAAATCATTGACGACACCGGCGACGGTGTACCCTTCTTGCAAGCCGACTTCGCCATGCCGGACGCGTGGAAAACGGTTCTGTGCATCCGCCACGATGGCAATGTATTCGCGCTGGTCGACTTGGGCATGCAGCACCGTTGAAACAGCACTTTGAGCATTGGTAATGCCAGTCAGATTTTCAAACCAGGTCCGCCCACGAGAAGGCGTTGGTTGGCTGTCACTGCTCGTTGCCGGTGCTAGATGGTGAGGCGTCACTGTCACTTGTTTAAATAGCTTGTCATAAGATGGAATCGTCAATTTTTCACTCGGATCTAGTTGGTCGAGTAATGACAAGTAAAAGTCGCCGCGCTGGTCACGATGACTATCTTGATGGGTCGCAATCGCCGCACTCACCGCATCACGGAAGGCCGTCACGTCGTCTTCAATGACTTCATCGATAATGCCAGTCGCTTGGCGTTGCGTCGTCCCCAACGTGTCCCAGATGAGATTTTTATCACTTGCGTCCCATTCACGGACGCCGGCTTCTTGTTCGATGACTTCCGGACCATTCAGTCCGATGCGGGCCTTATTGGTCCCAATCACGTATGACAACAAGGCATTGGTGATCGACATGCCGCCAAACGACCCGACCCGTCCGGGAACTAGGCCAATCACTGGCACATATTTTTTGAGTGCCACGACCATGTTATGGATTTCTGAAATCGATAATAAGCCATAGTTGGCTTCCTGTAACCGCACGCCCCCGGTATCCAAAATAATCACGGGATAGATGCGATGACCGGCCTGATTATCGGCCAGCACGTGTTCGAGCGCTGCCACGATTTTGGCACCACTGACTTCGCCGATTCCGCCGCCCTGAAAAGCCCCTTCAATCGCAATGACGACTAAGTCACGGTCTGCTAAACGGCCCTTCATAATGACCACGCCATCGTCACTTTCGGGCACAATTTGTTGTGGTTCCAAGTGTGGTGAGATCATGTGGTCAAACGGTCCGATCAGCTCACGAGTGCTCCCTGCATCTAACAAGGCTTCGGCCCGTTGGCGGGCGTGTAATTCTACAAAACTATTGCTCATCGTTCAACGCCTCCATTGCTTGAGTCAGCCGCAAATTGACAACACCAGGCGTCGCCCCGAAGTCATTGATTTCAAACTCGGCCAGAAGTGGGTAGCGGTCAAAATAGCGTTTCAAAACATTTTGCCAGACCGTTTTGAAGCCGTCACTGCCCGTCACAATCGACAATTGGGCTTCATCAGCCGTTGTGGGGCGCATGATGACCTCTAAATCACCAGAAGCAACGACGCCGACATGGACTGGGTGGTCAATTGGTTTGGACGCCGGAAAGTTAAAGTGTAATTTTTCCATAATCGTTATTCCTCATCTTTCAATCTAATTCAACATTACGACCAGCTACGAAACTTAGCCGGCGGATTATAGAGGCCGTGTGACCATTCGACCAAGTCAGCCATATTTTGCGCGGCTAACAACGAGCGGGTCGCTTGGGTTCGCCGCACGCCTAAATCTTCTGGTAAGGCGACAATGCCCCGTGCTCGCAGATCTTGGACGACGGCGGGGTCACTGCGAAGCCCAACCGGTGTCACACCAGCAATCGCTTCAATTGCAGCTTGGCGTTCCGCCATACTGTCCGTTTTGTAGAGGTACGCAATCCCTTCTTCAGTCACGATATGGGTCGTATCTTCCGAATAAATCATGATTGGGACGTTCTTCAGTTTAGCTTCCTTTTGCACGGCGACCGCATCTAATGAATCCACGAAGACTGGCCGTTTATTAGCGCCATAGGTCTCGACCATTTGAACGACTAGTTTTTGACCTTTCCCTAATGGATCATTGTCTGGACGCAAACTCTGCCATGCTGGCGTCGAATGCCGCCGACCACTTGGATTAGATCCCATATTCGGTGCACCACCAAAACCAGAGAGTCGCCCGTGTGTGACAGTCGATGAGTTCCCATACTGGTCGATTTGTAAAGTCGAACCGACAAACATGTCTAAGGCGTACTGTCCCGCCATTTGTCCAAAGGCCCGGTTAGAGCGCATCGTCCCATCCGGCCCCACAAAGAAGATGTCAGGGCGAGCCGAAATGTAATCACCCATGCCGACTTCACCACCGAATGAGTGAATCGACTGGATCCAACCCGATTCAATCGCAGGAATCAAAGTTGGCGTCGGGTTAACTTCCCAGTTTGGCACGATTTTACCCTTCAAGCCTAACTGTTCCCCATAGGTCGGTAACAAGAGTTCAATTGCGGCGGTGTTAAAGCCGACCCCGTGATTGACCGACTGAACATGGTGTTTGCCGTAAATCCCCTTGATGGCCATCATCGCCATCAAGATTTGCAGTTCGGTAATGTTCTGCGGGTCACGCGTAAACAACGGCTCCAACTGGTAAGGTTGGTCGGCTGGAATGACCACATCGACCCAATCTCCCGGAATATCGACTCGCGGCACGCGGTCCACGACCTGGTTGGCCTGAACGATCACAATACCGTCATGGAACGCGGCGGCTTCAACAATGACCGGCGTTTCTTCGGTATTGTTACCGGTATATAAGTTACCGTCCTTATCGACTTGATCCGCGGCCACTAACACGACGTTTGGAATCAAGTCGACGTATAGGCGAGCGTATAGTTCTAAGTAAGTGTGAATATCGCCAATCACCAAACTGCCATCCGCAATCATTTGCGAGACCCGCGTACTCTGTGGGCCGGCAAATGAGAAATCAAGCTTACTGGCGATCCCATCTTCAAAAATATCCAGGTGTTCTGGTCGAGAAATACTGCTCATAATCATGTGCAAATGATTGACCTTTTCCGGGTCGACCTGAGCTAAGGTTTGCGATAAAAAGCTCGCTTGCTTCTGGTTGTCACCTTCCAAAACGACGCGATCACCGCTTTGAATCAAGCCTTCTAAAATGGCTTTGGCATCCTTAGTTTGTCCAAACTTGCCGTTCAGCCAAGATTGCATCGCGGTCAGCTTGGCCTGTTTGGCCGTCCGCCGTGATGCCCAATTATGTTCTTCACTCATTTAATTAGTCCCTCGCTTCCATTTGTTCAATAAGTACACTGCGTCGTCTAGCGACGTTTGATTCAAATCAATTTGCCGGAGGTCGCCAAAGTCCTGTTGTAAGACGTGACGAAACGGGCTGCCGGGCGCAAAGTTGAGAAGCACATCCGGCTGGTAGTTCAGCGCGACCTGACACATCGCTTCAAAATAGACCGGATGCACCAAGTTACTGACCAAGTCTTGCCTGACCTTGGCCGCTTGCCGGGCTGCATGGCCCGAATAATTCGCCAAATACACGCCAGTTGGTCGCTGAATCGGTGTCGCTTTAGCAGCTGACGCCAATTGATCAGCAACTGTGGCCATTAACGGCGAATGTGATGGCACCGGTACTTTTAAGCGCAAGGCCTTGGCCGCTCCAGCTTGTTTAGCTAGTGCCAACACTTGGTCAATCGCGACGAGTGCACCCGCAATGGCAGTTTGGTCGCTGGCATTTTGATTGGAGACATACACTGGCTGTGCCGTGGTATGCACCTGTTCAACCAAAGCCGTCACCGCTTCACGGGTCAAGCCAACAATCACGCCCATCCCGTAACCTTGGGGATAGGCCGCCTGCATCAGTTCCGCGCGCCGTTTGACCAATCGCAAACAATCGTCACGTGTCAGACTGCCAACCGCATAAGCGGCCGCAAATACGCCCAATGAGTGCCCAGCAACCAGACTGGGCCGTTCGCCAGCCGCAATCAGCTGATCCACTTGACTCACTTGTAAGAGTGTGATGCTGACCTGTAGTTGCACCGAATCTTGATAGCCCTGCGCGGTATCCAATAATTTCAGTCCGAGCAACTGTTCAACGTGTTGTCGCAACGGATCCGGAACCTGAGCCAGCATCCCAGCACGCTGCCCACCCTGGCCAGGAAAAATCCATAATGTGTTCACCATGCAGCCTCCTTTCAGATACCCATTCAAATCGATCTCACAAGCTTAGTGTATGCTGAATTGATTCTGTTGTATAATGAATTAAAGTTATATTAATAACCGTTAGTTATGAATCGAGGGACATTTATGAATATCTCACAACTGGAAGGTTTTATGTACACCGCCCAAACCGGCAGTATTACCGCTGGCGCTAAGAAGGCGTTTATCAGTCAGCCAGCAATGACGAAATTGATTCAAGACTTGGAAAAAGAACTCGGAACTCCCTTATTCGACCGCGTGGGCCGTGGGATTCAAATTAATTCAAAGGGGCGCACATTTCTCAACTATGTGGAAGCAACCCTTCAACAGTTAAATCAGGGCATTGATGCCGTCTCATCACCAATTTCCACGCGACAGCGGCCCATCCGCCTGCTCGTTGAGGTCGCGTCCGCGCTGATTCCAGAAATCATCACGCAGATCCACCAAATTTTCCCAGCTGCACCCGTCCAATTGACGCAACGGATCAGCACCGTCAATGATACCGAGAACTTTGATTTCACGATTTCAACGCGGCAACCCGCCACCAATTTGCGTTCAGTGCCACTACTGACGGAAGAGATTTTGGTGGGCAGCCTTGAGCCAGTCTTTCAAACGTCAGTGATCACCCCGTCGGAACTTGCATCCCACGCCTTAGTCACGCTTGGTCGCCAGACCCCACTACGCCGAACGATGGACGCCTACTTCAAGTCGCAACGAGTGCCCGTCGACTATCAATACGAATCAGACGACCCCGCCAGTATCCGCGCGCTACTGCTGCACGGCATTGGAATCGGCTTTATTCCCGCCATCACTTGGCACGCGACCGGCTCGCAGTTACACTTGACGCGCTTAAATCCGAATCCGCCATTACGAACAATTTATCTGACGGAGGGACAAAGTAAAGAAACGCCGCAAAACCGCCGTTTAGCCAACGCCCTCGTGAAATTATTCGTCGACACTCGCGCCAAGTCCTTATAAAATCGAATCTTAAAAATCTGGCTTAGTAAAAATGAACCTTGTAAAAACGTGGCTTGTAAAAATGCACCTTGCAAATCTGAAAAATTCCGCTAAACTGAATCTAAGATTATCCACCATTCGATCTCACACAATTCGAAAGGTGGCGACGAACAATGAATGAACCTTCAACTCAACCTGCCCAGCAAGCTGATATCGGGGACTACCTGAAATTAGGCGCTTGTACGGCAGTCATGGCCCAGCCCATCTTGGCGGACGCGTTAACGGTGCAACCGGCTGTGGCCGCGCAAGTTGGCATCGGGATGCTTTATAATTTGGTCAAATATACGGCCCCGGCCTTCATCTTCGGCATCCTGTACACGACGACCCGGACGACGCTGGCACGACGTGAGTTAACTTATGGGACCTACCTACGACAACAGTGGCACGCCTTGTTTGTCCCGACGATTTGGTGGACGCTAATTTACTTGGTCTTGATGCCTCAATTACAACAGGGTACGCCTTTTCAAGATTGGAATGGCTTTCTCTGGCGATTTGTCAATGGTAACGCAGCACCCCACCTGTGGTACAACACCATGATGCTCCAATTCATCATCTTGATGCCGCTCTTTTGGGCGCTTGGACGCTGGTGTCAACACCATCCACATCGCGGTGAACTGGTGCTGACGGTCACCATTCTCATCACCGGTTTATGGCTGTGGTTCTATGACACACAAATTTTCCATGGCCCACAAATGCAACACTGGTACTTATTCGACCGGTTCTTTGTCAGCTTCCTCATCTTCGGGGTCTGCGGTGTGCTGGCGTGGGTCTTTCGGTCGCGTTTTGACCCACTGATCATGCGCTGGTGGCCGGGATTAGTGGTCATACTGTTGCTTTGCTTCTGGTGGACCAACCAGGAATTATTCAGCTACGGTTTCCCGGTCGAACTGGGCAATGCACCGTACTATAAGCCCTCGATGACCCTATATGCGTTTACCGTGATTGGCCTGTTGTCAGCGCTCTGTCTGGCGCAAGTCAAACGACACCATCCATTTACGAGATTCGTCCACCGCTTCGCCGGCATGGCTTACAAGGCGTACCTCTCAAACGTCTGCTGGTCAACGCTACTCTGGCTGAGTTTTGGCCGCCAGCTAACGACTTGGTCACCCTTGCTTGGTATCGCGGTCGTCTATCTGCTGACCTGGCCATTATCATTCGGCTCGGCCTTTGGGTTACACTACCTGTGGACGGCCGTCAAACAGCGCGGTCAGCGTATTCGTGAAACGGTTTGAAATGATTAATGATTGACAAAAAGGAACGATTGACGCCACTTTGATCATGCGTCAATCGTTCCTTTAATGTTTCACCTAAAATTCTGATGAGCACCTGCGGAATTGAGGTTGTGTCCCATTTACGACCTGATACTGAATTCCGCATCACCGCTCACTCACTGGTCACACCAATCAACTATCGAGGTGATCGATGACGATGAATTCGTCTTTGGTGCCAGTGCCACCACACTGTGCTGATTCGTCAAATTCTGTGAGCGATGATCCGTTAGCATCACCAGCCAGATACCCACTAACATCATTGATCCCGCCGTAATTAATGCTAATCCAAATTGTTTCATTACTTCACGATTCCCTTCTCAAGGTTTGCCATTACCCTTTTTATGACCGCTTGTACGCTGCGCTGTATTCTATTCTCGTTGCCTGCCCCGAGTTAGCAGTAAATGGCCTTGAGCGCTGATAAGTCAGCCTGCGATAAGGTCGTTTGGCCTTGATCAAATGGGTACATCACCGAATCAAGTTGGCGACTATGGTCTAATCCCAGCGCATGGCCGACTTCATGAACGGCAACTGAGGTGGCGACCGCCTCCGGATAAGCCGTATTCAGTCGTGCCTGCCCATGATTGAGCGTCTTAACGACCGCATACGTGACGGTCGGACCACCCTGACCAAGCTCAATGCTGCCGTTTGCATGCGATTGTTGTCGCTGATACGTTCCTAAGGCTAATGAATTACGCGTCAGGCTCGGCTTACCGGGTCGTAACTGGACTAATCCTGTCTGGTTATAGGTCTGAATCGCCGTATGAAAGACCCGTTTGACCGGCTTAGGTGTTGCTTGTTCAAAATGATAGACATACTTTGATGATAATCGCTGCCGGGCAACCAACGAATTAACCGGGGTGGTTCCCCGACTAACCGTCACGTTTGCGGTCGTTTTTGGCGCCGCAACGAGTGACCGCAACGGCTGGACCATCCGCTGTAACTCGTTAATAACAGTTGCGGGTAGTTTTCGAACCGACTGCGGTCCCAGTAACGCTGCCTGTTGTGAGCGCACCAAATTGACATGATTGAGACCCCAACCACTGATAACTAGCGCCCCAATGACGACTAGGACTCGCCAGTGTTTCATGAAAAACCTCCTTGTATCCTTGTCATCCACAATACTATCTTGAACCTAATTTCTAACTCAGTCTGGTCAACAATATTGCAGACTGCTTTCAATATTAAATGGCTTGTTTGGTTGGTCGAATCATCATTTCGTTAACGGCAACGGACACTGAGGTGTTGAAGGTAAATAATTGTGGTACACTGCCTGCCAGTGGTCACTTTTAAGACTCATCAGAGCTTTCAATATTCTTCACAACATACCTTCTGCAGTACAACGCAGCGCTAGACCCTAGATAAAGGGCAATGATCAATGTCGATTTTAACCAAAAACTCACCTGAAGCTCATTTTGTAATAACCATCGTAACGGTTGTACAGAAGAATGTGAAATACCTGTTTAGCATAGTATTACATAACTTTTGGTTATAATTTGAAGGCCACAACCGGTTAAGGTACTAGAGGTAAAACTTATCTATCCAGACTAAAAGCCCCACACCAATCTACAGTGTGGGACTTTTAGCATGAGGCACAAATATATTAATATTAATTGTAACCAGTCTACTGCAGCTATAATAATTGTCAGCCACTAAACCCGATCAACAAACGAAAATCCGTTTAGGCCGTCACCGCATCGTCCATCAACACAATCACTTTGCCAAAACTCTCAGTCGCTTGTAGGTAGGCGTGCGCAGCTGGCACATCCTTAAACGTAAAGACACGGGCGGGTTGTACGTCGACGTGGTAATCGCGAATAAAATCGAACAATGCCTGGAGTTTGGCCTCGGAAACGTCGCCGGACGAGAAGCCGGTCAAATAGCCATTGTTTGGAATATCGCTGATTGGATCAAAGTCCGGGATCGTCCAGACACCACCTAACTCACCCGTGACGTTGACGATCCCGCCATCATTCAGATGTTGCAAGGAATCTTTAGTGCTAAGAGGCCCAATTAAATCGATAATCTTATCAAAATGCCCCGTGGCTGCCGGCAATTTAGCCGAATCTGGTGCCACGATGACGGCATCGAACCCGGCAGTTAGCAATGCAGCCTGTTTGGCAGCCCGTCGCGTTGTCCCAGCCACGGTAATCTGCGGATTGAACGCCTTGATCAACTTAAGCGCCGCAATCCCGACCCCACTGGTTGCCGCCCGAATCAAAACGGAATCGGTCGCTTGTAAGCGTAAACTATTGAAAATGCCAAAAGCTGTATAATACGTTTCCGGTGTCGCGACTAATGAGGCTAACGGCAAATCCGTTTGAATCGGATAAACTTGACTGTTT
Organism: Lactiplantibacillus plantarum EGD-AQ4; assembly: GCF_000463075.2. Lineage (GTDB taxonomy): Bacteria > Bacillota > Bacilli > Lactobacillales > Lactobacillaceae > Lactiplantibacillus > Lactiplantibacillus plantarum_A. The sequence goes on along the minus strand of NZ_AVAQ01000010.1, from coordinate 29,080 downwards.
GGGAGTAAGACGTATTCGGCGTAGCTGCCATCATACGCACGCCCCATCTCACCCATAATAGAGACGATTCGTTGTCCAGGCGTCAACTGGTCAGGCGCGCTGGTCTCATCCACGACACCCACGACTTCGATACCTAAAATCCGCGGCAACTGCACACTGGGTGACTTGCCCTCACGTGTAAAAATTTCAGAATGATTAATACCAAATCCTAATACTTTGACCCGGGTCCACCCTGGTTTAACAACTGGCTTCGGAACGGTCGTCAACTCCAGCGCTTCGGGACCACCCGGATGATTAACAACGTATGCTTGCATCACCATAACACTTCTCTCAACTTTTTTAGATTGCCTGTCTCACTTAACAGCGGTTTCTCGCGAGTCATTATAGTCATGCGTCTGTCAAGGCTGTACTCAATCAGATTGCGATGCCGCAAAACTTACGACCATTTCCATGCTCCAAAGATATTGCAGACAAATCTTGGAATTGCTACTCAAGACTACTATAGTCTCACTAAGGCTAAAAAGGTAGCAAACATTATGAAATTCGAGACAAATTTTTAGTGGCAACTGGGAAATGAAAAGGCTCATGACCAATGTCTTCATAAAATTATTCGCACAAAACAGGATTTGTCCGGGCGCTACGACGATTGATTGACTCAATCGCAAGTGGAAAGTGCGCATCATGCGCGATTTACTGAAAGGAACTCGGCATAACAAAAATCCATTAGATGACAAAAAACGAACGCACTAGTTTTAAGCTAGCTGCGTTCGTTTTTTCTTTGTTCTCAATATCTGTTACTTGTCATATTTCGTTACTGTAACAAGCTTTTAGCTATCAGTCCGTTTGAAAAGTGATTGCCGAATAACAGACTAATCCAATTATCCAGCTGCAACTCGTGCGGTAACACGAATCAACTAATTTTGAGTCGCCTGATGTTGTCGCATCTTCATTGCTCTGCTGATGACCACTAATTCAATCAGCGCGAGCACAAGTAAAATTCCTAAAGCTAGCGTTGACCCGAGTGCCGTCCGGTGGGCAGTCGTTCCAGTTGCCTGTGCTTGAACTAAGGTAATTACCGCTGAAACCACGGAAGTCCCGATGGCGCCCGCGAACTGTTGCATGGTATTGAACACCGCATTGCCATCCGCCTGTTGCGACAGCCCCAGCTGCTGGAGACCACTAGTCATCGTATTCCCCATGGATACCCCAATACCGACCATCAGGATAATATAAATACCCAAGATCAAGCCACCGGTGAGCCGCATGCCTAAGATCGTAAATAACGCCATCGCAATTACAAGAATGGTCGACCCCGTTAACACTGGTTTGGCCGCACCAAAGCGGTCGAGAATTTGACCACCCAAGGGCGCAAAAACTGCCCCAATAGCGGCTCCTGGTAAGACAAATAGACCCGCTAACAGGGCGCTTTGACCATTCACCAACTGAATATAGTTCGGTAAAATGAAGGCCAAGCCTAACGCACAAACTTGAACTAAGAAAAAGGCCAATAGATGGCCATCATAGGATGATGATTGAAAGATTTTCAGGCTAATTAACGGTTTGTCAATACGCTTAGTCCGGGTGATAAAGCCGACTAACCCGACCAACCCCACGAGGAGCCAGGCCACAAACGGCCACGGCTGCGTCGTCACCGTTGAAAGTTTGCTAAACCCGATCGTAAAACCAACAAACAGTAGCACGATCATCAACCACCCGAGCACATCAAACCGAACCTTGGTGGTTGGTTCCGCTTGGCGAATCGCGTAGATTCCTAATATTAATGACACAATGAGGACTGGAATCAAGAAAATAAAGATCCAGTGCCAATCCATGCTGTTGACGATGATGCCACCAAAGGTCGGTCCTAATGCTGGCGCAATTGCCGTAATTAGCGTCCCAATCCCCATCAAGGTACCCTTCTGATTGGCAGGTGCCCAATCGATAATAATATTGAACATCAATGGCAGCGCGATCCCCGTACCACAGCCTTGAATGATACGGCCAATCACTAGTAACGGAAAATTAGTTGCGACCGCATCCACGACCAGACCGGCAATAAATAATAGATTGGCCGTTACAAACAGCGTCTTCGTCTTAAACCGCCGTTTCAAAAACGCCGAAATCGGCACAATCGTCGCCACAATCAACAGATACGCCGTCGTCATCCATTGGACGGTGGCAGTATTGATGGCAAACGTCCGCATTAATTTGGGAAACGTGATATTCATCGCCGTTTCGACAATCACCCCGCAAAACGACAACAGTCCCGCAGCAATGATTGCCAAAATTAACTTCAAATCAACTCGCTTTGACATGCATAATTCAACTCCTTAGCTTATAGTTCGGTTACGAACTATTCACCATTCTAACACACTGAATTGAAGTGTCTAGTGATAAATCAATTGACATTACAACTAACAGTCCATATAATGCAAATTAGTTCTAATACGAACGACACACACAATAAGGAGCAATCTAGCATGAAAGATTCTTTAGGTGTCATGATCAAAAAAGCCCATAACGCCCTCGCGCGCGACTCAGATCACTACGCCAAAACACTGGGGCTGACTGGTATGCAAATCAGCGTCATTAATTTTATCGCCAACAATGAACAACATCACGATCTTTTCCAACGTGATCTGGAATTAGAATTCAACATCCGTAAAGCAACCTGTTCCAGCCTCGTCAGTAATATGGTTGCCGGCGATTTGCTCGTCCGTGCACCCGTAAAAGACGACGGCCGCTACAAGCGACTATTATTGACGCCCAGAGCACGCCAACTCGCGACTCAAATTGAAGCCTTCTTTGAAGCTAGTGAACAGCGAATGGCTACTATTTTGGGCGCAGAGACCTACCTGACTTACGAAGGACTACGCCAAATCGCCGTGGCCTTCACAACACCGACGCGGGCACCGGAAAGTTGGTAAACATTGAAATACAAGCAACCCCCGATCTATTGTGACTAACACACTCAAATCGGAGGTTGCTTGTATTTTTTTTAAATCATTTTGATTGTTGTGTTTAAGTGTGGTTTCATGAGCGGCAAGCGTCACTCATATTAACACTTTAAAATCCAATCTCTTTAACCAGCTCAGGCGTCCACGTCATCTGATCATCAGTAATTGGCAAGCCTTTTCCGAATTCAGCTCCAGACGCATTTTTCTTCAATTCTGAGACGCTTGACCCCAAGCCACTGCTGCCACTAGTCGTAAGCTGACTGGCAACATGCCAACCATTGCCGACTTTGCACACCTTGATTGTTGCTTAAGGGAACAGTCTATTAATCAGTGACCAAACTCTCTCCTAAAGCTAAAACCCAACCCCTTCATCTTTTTAAGCGCTTTCAAAATGCAAACACAAGCGGGTGCCGGCCGAAGCTTCGTTTTGATGGTGGTGGGCAGATTGCTTTCGTTATAAGTAAAAATGAGCTATTATATATAAAACACTTAAAGAAGCTTAAACCAACAGAAGGTGAACGCACATGAATCAAAAGGCTCGTCTAACGCTAATCTTATCCAAACTGGCCACTGCTCATACACTGAGTTTACACGATATCATGACACTGACTGGGGCCTCACGTGATACCGCCCGCCGCGACATCGTTAAACTAGCGACCAATAATCTAGTCGAACGCACGTATGGCGGTATCAGCCAGCCGAATACTTTTAGTAAACTGGACCAATATCTTGACCGCAATACAGATTTAGTCCAAACCAAACGGGCTCTCGCCAAACAAGTCAGTCCCTATCTCTTAGCCGCACCACTACTATTTTTGGATATCTCAACTACCGTGGCCTGTATTCCACAATATCTAAACAGTGACAATCCAGGCACGTTAGTCACTAATTCCTTGGACATTGCCGACCAGGCACTACGACACAGTAATTTCACGACTAGAATTTTAGGTGGCACGCTCAATCCAGAACAACGGGCTGTTCAAGGTGCCGACGCCATCGCTGAACTCCACAAATACCGCTTTACGACCACGGTGCTCAGTTGTGCCGGCATCACTCCTGAAGGCATTTATTATGCCTATGACTCGGATATCGCCCTCAAAGAGACCCTCCGCGCTCAGAGCGAGCAATTGATCTTGGTATTTGACCACACCAAGGTAAACGTCAAACATAACTTTAAACTACTTGGACTTGATGAAATCGACTTGTTTGTCACGGACCAGCCACTGCCCGACAATCTCACGACTCTGATTGCACCTAGCCAACTCATTTATGCATAGGAGAAGATCACTATGAACACTTCATTATTAAATAACCAACGCGCCATGCTCGCCCTGATTCAAAGCGGACTGGCTTATACGACCGATGTCTTTGACCGCGACCGGTATCAAAAATTGCAAACTTTATTAATTGAACAGATGGCCAGCACGTCAACCGCTTCTATTGATGATTTAACGGCTAGCCTAACTCAAGATTCCGGTTATATCACACCAAAGCTAGATGTTCGCGGACTCATCCGTCGCGGTGATCAGTTCTTACTCGTCCAGGATATTCACACCAAGCTCTGGGCACTACCGGGTGGCTTTGCGGACGTCGGCGATTCACCCGTAGAAAACGTGCAACGTGAGGTCTGGGAAGAAACCGGTCGCCATGTCGATGTTCAAGGCTTACTCACGATTTTTGATACTGCACTCCGACCCGATATTCCGCAACTATTTCAATACTATAAATTAGTTTTTGCCTGTGTCATCACTGACGGTCAGTTCGAACCGAATATTGAAGTTGCTCAGACCGCTTATTTCACGCTCGACAATTTGCCACCATTATCGGAAAATCGCACGACCGAAGCGCAATTAATCCAATTACTCCAGCAGTCTAGCACCGTTCAGACAGACTGATAAGATGTCAGTTGCTATCCACAATCTAAAAGAACCCCTTTTCTCTGAAAATAAAAAGCCGCTTCAAGATTGTTCTTGAGCGGTTTTTTACTTGGTGCATGTTGCGTCCAGCTAATCGTTCAATCGTCAACGACACGATTAGTTACTGACACACCATTTCATTTCAATTTTAACGTTAACATCATCGAACATAGTAATTACCAATTTCACAATGCCGGGGTAAAATCAACCCCCTCAGGACAGTTCCCCCAACCCTGCTAATGTCCGTTGAAAACTCATCCGCCGAATGTGGCGCGGAATAAATTGGCGAATGTCATCATCATTAAAGCCCACTTGGAGTTTGTTTGGGCCGACAATTAGTGGCCGCCGCAATAACTGGGGTTGATTGCACAGCAAGTGTAGTGTTTCGTTAAATGACATATCCGGTAACTTATCCGCAATTGATGGATAGGCTTGGGCCCGGGTCGAAATGATATCATCCAACCCATTCTCAGTCAAACTTAGAATTTGCTTAAGCTCATTAATCGTGGGAGCCGTCGTTGTAAAATTCTTCTCTTCAAACGCAATTTGGTGGTCTCGGAACCACTGACGGGCCTTTCGTGATGAGTTACAACCTGCTTGAGTAAACAATTTAATCATAATTCTTTTCGCCTCCTCGGTAGTGTTTTTATTATGATAATTATAACTTGATTATTATTGTAGCAGGTAAATTAATATTTTGTAAAGTCCTGAACGAAGTAATCTTAAAAAATTCATCATTTTTTCATAATTAGTTATGGCATTGATAAACAATATATTATGACAAAAGGCGGGTAATCACTGATATATAAAGCGCTTTCAAATTCTTGTCGAGAATTTTTGATTCGTTATCTGTCGATTGCCTTTCTCAGGCATTCGGCCATTGTCACAGGCAGCCGTCGATGCCAAAAAGCCATCAAATCAGTGTCTGCAACAGCTTGTGAAATAGTTATTCGTATTTTAGCGCAGTACTGTCGACAATCAAACTAATATGCATTTGTGACGCACTCACTAAAAAACTTCACTAATTGACAATCGTCAAAAATTAGTGAAGTTCGCAAATCAAATTCAAATTTTACCCGTCGTATTTCTCATAAATTAAATCAGCGCACACTCATCATTTATGCCTGTGGCGGTCAAATCAAACATTCGGCCACAAGAAATCAATCAACAACTGGTCGACTTGCCGATTCTCATGCAACTTGCTATGCTGAGCCTGTTTCCCGGTGATTTTGACTTCGCGATAGGATTTCGCCCGCTTTGCGACCAGATAACGCAACGATTGTGAAGACGCGTTGCTAACGGACCCATCCGAATGCGTACCATCACCCTTATCACCATAAATGTTCAAGACCCGCACTTGATCGCGTGGGTACACTTGCCGTAGTCCCATTAACTGACGATAAGCCGGCTGCAATTTATTCGGCCGACCCGCAGCGTTCAATTTCATGCGATTCGGTTCGTCGTCCATACCTAAGATGCCATTGAAATGGCCCGCAATATCGACTTGCCGTTTGAGCTGCGGCAACCGTTTATTTTGGGCGTTGGCGAGTAAGTAATAGGTAATGGCCATGTTGCCCATCGAGTGTCCAACCATATTAAACGCTTTGATGCCGTAGACCTGTTGCAGCGCCACGACGACATTTTTGGCCCAACGTCCAACCGTTGGATAGTCTGACGAACGATTTGCGGCAAAATTGACCTCAACGATTGGCCGGTAGTCACCCGCTTTAAAATGGCCCTGCAGCGTCACCGCACCATTTCTAGCAACCATCGCACGGATAATGGTATGCGTCCCACCGGCTTTGACGACCGCATTGGCCATCTGAATCTCCGCATGGTAACTACTGCCCCAACCATGAAAGAAGAGGGTTGGTACGTAACGCTGACCATTGCTGTGATGCTGCTGATGCGTGTTTGACGCACTGCGTTGCCCACAGCCACTTAGCAACAACATTAAACCCAATAATAATCCCCATAATCGCATTCTTTTCACTGATATGCCCCCATATTCATCTGAATTAACTTAGTTTAGCACTTGACTCGCTTGGACGCTATCGATGATCCTTATCGACTAGTCCTGACTGCCAGACACATTCGGACTTGATACTAATAATTGTTCTCCTTACAACCAGCTAGGACGGTCACCCGCCGTGTTAGGCTTATTAATGCCGACACTGGTACGCTGATACTTTTCCGGATGAGCCATCACGGACATTGCAAAATCTGCAACACTCGCGCGAGAGACCTCCGTGCCCTGGAACGGTTCATCTAAAGTCGTCAATTCGTAATCGACCTCGTTGGCATCCGTCAACCAGGCTGGCCGGATTTCTGTAAAGTTGATTGGCGATTCGCTGAGTAACGTCGCTGACTCCCGGAAACCAGGCAAAAAGTCCGCAATCGCTTGTTCGTTCCAAGCTCCAAACTTGCCAGACACTTCATGGTGAGCGCCCAGTGCACTAATAAATAATAGGCGTTGCTGCTTAGTCTGTGCCATTGCAGCTAAAATACTGCGCGTCTGGGCTGCCAAGTTAACCCCGCCAACGTTGGAATAAACCAAATCCACTGGTGCCATCGCTGCGGCCAACTGGGCTGTATCTAACACGTCGCCATCCACCACCGTCACGCGAGCTTGCGATTGATACTGCGCCAGTCGTTCGGCATGGCGTAAGAACAAGACCAACTCGTTATCCGTTTCAGCGAGCAAGCGGTCAATTAAAATTCTAGCGATGCCACCATTGGCACCAATTATCATAATTTTTGTCATTTCGCTGATTTCCTTTCTGTTACGACCCGTGGCGTCACTTGCATCGTTGCCTGCCGTGGTCCACTTGCAATCATCGGCATCAAGTACGGACTGCCGGCATACTTCTTACGATAAGCTTGGTCGATTTGATCATTCAACGCTTCATCCGTCACCGGTTTAAAGTAAACCAGGTGATTCGCTTCTGCCAGATGAATCCGACCTGCTTTTTGGGTCAGTGCCGAGCGATACCACCGCGACCGCGGTCCATTCCATGCGCGGATATATAAGTGTTGATTCACGACGACCGACCAAATCCAAGTTGGTGTCCCGTATGTCTGACCATCGCTATAAAATGGTGAGACTTGAAAGTCATCGGCCTGGCTAAAAGCCGTAAGCTGCGACGCGGACCACTGCTCAGTCGTGGGCGTTGCATCCGTTTGATCATATTGAGCTGTCATTTCAACGTTCCTCCGTTCTTAATTGCTAATCAAGCTGGGTTAAAGGTGACGTCTCAAAACTCGTAAACCTAGTCTTGTCCAACCTTCTTCACCCCGTCACCTCAATTAGCTGTGCCTAACTTCAAGTCCCATCTTAAAGCTTGACAAGCACCATGTCGAATGCTTATATTGAATTTGAAATTATGCAGAATTGTAATAGTGAGGAGTGGTTTAAATGGAATTACGTGTTTTGCGGTATTTTCAAGCGGTCGTCGCTGAGCTCAACATTAGCCGTGCAGCAGCGCGCTTACATGTCTCTCAGCCAACGATTTCACGCCAACTTAAGGATTTAGAGGATGAACTTGGCGTCACTTTATTTGAACGGAATGGCCGCCATATCCAGCTCACGAGCAGCGGTGAATACTTTGCGACGCAGGCCAACCAAATTATTGCGTTAGCCGATAAGACCCTCGCTAACATTAATACTGCCAAACAAATTAGCGGAACCGTCGAACTCGGGAGTGCCGAAGCCCGGAGTTTTTTGACGATTGCCCAATCCATCAAAAAATTACAACGGCGTTATCCGAAGATCAAAACTAACGTGACAAGTAGTAATGCCAATCAGATCCGTACCAATCTTAAATCTGGCAACTTCGACTTTGGAATCGTGATGGAACCGACCGATAAACACGACCTGAACTTTATTCAACTTCCAGGCGAAAGCCGCTGGGGGTTACTAGTCCCGCGCAATTCGTCACTCGCTGACCATGACCATATCACACTAGCAGACCTGGAAGGCCAAAATATCATTACTTCGGCACAGCACGGCACCATTAATCAGCTACAGGAATGGTACGGCGAAAGCACCCCGAAGTTTAAAATCGTCGCCACCTACAACTTGCTCTATAATGCTTCACTGCTAGTCTCGGCCGGTGTCGGTTACGCGCTCGGCGTCGATGGGATCATCAATACCAATCAAACAGACTTGACTTTTATCCCACTAGCACCCCGCCTAACCGCCAGCACCAGCCTGGTTTGGCTCAAGGGGCAGCGTTTGTCAGAAGCAGCCCATGCGTTTTTGACCCAATTGGCGGATGACTTACAACAACCGCTACCTACGATGCACCAGTAAACAGTTGTTAACGCCGCACTGGTAACTCGTGAATCGGCTGATCTTACCCATTCTGTTGACCTTCGCATCCATTTTATCCTCCCGGCGAACCAAATAATTGAATTGACCACAACCAAAATGCTAAGCTAGGTTATCAGTTTAGGGAGGAATCAATTCAAATGAAAGCAGTTATTATCAATCAATATGGTGGTCCCGAAGAATTACAAATGACCACCATCGACCGGCCTCAAATCGCCGATGACGAGGTGCTAGTCGCGGTCAAAGCCACCAGTATCAACCCAATCGACTGGAAAGCACGCCAAGGCCTACTTAAAGGCATGTTTGATTGGCAGATGCCCGTCGTACTAGGCTGGGACTTAGCTGGCACGATCGTTGCAGCCGGTCCAGCCGTCACCCAGTTCAAAGTTGGTGATGACGTCTTTGCTCGTCCCGATATTTATGAAGACGGCCTGCGCGGGACTTACGCCGAATATGCAGCCGTCAAAGAAGACAAGTTGGCCTTAAAGCCGGCTGAATTAAGCTTTCAACAAGCTGCCGCACTACCACTGGCTGGATTGACGGCCTATCAAGTCGTTCACGACCAGTTGAAGTTGCAAGCGGGTGAAAAGATTTTGATTCAAGCCGGTGCAGGTGGTGTCGGCCTGAACGCCATTCAAATCGCTAAATATCTCGGGGCGGAGGTTGCAACCACTGCCAGTGCTAACCATCATGACCTATTGAAACAAATCGGTGCCGATCACATTATTGATTATCACACCACCGCCATCCAAGACGTGCTCAAGGATTACGATGCGGTCTTCGATACGATTGATGCCATTGATGATGGCCTAGCCATTCTCAAGCCTACTGGCCGCCTCGTCACGATTGACGGTCAACCGACTGAAGCACAGAAATCAGCCGGTCCAGCCGTTTCCAGTTGGTGGTTACAACCCAACGGCCGAGAACTCGCTATTCTAGGTCAGCTCGCCGTTGAGGGTCACTTACAAGTGATCATTGACCAAGTCTTCCCATTCAGTACGGAAGGGTTGCGGGCAGCCCATCGTTACAGCGAAAATAGTCATAGTGCCGGTAAACTCGTGATCGATGTTGGCACTGAAGCTTAATCTCACAACAACTGACACGGCTGATAAAAATTGGTCACGCCACACCGCAGTATAGCCAGTCATCGATATTTAGCCTCAAATTTAGCAAGCTGATTCAAGACTAAAAAGGTGTATCCAGAATTCAACGTAGAATTCTGGATACACCTTTTTTTAGAACAATTGATTAGCCGCAGCCAGATGCTTGCGACTACTGCGCTCACTTTCATGTTTCGATTATAAATCCAGCAACCTGAGCAGGCCTGGAAGCCGGCGTAGGACGATGCGACCACTATACGTTTACGCTAATTCGCACTGTTGCCAGCGGGTCTCAGCTGGCAGCCCTTGAGCTTAGACAATAGCATGGTTCGCTGTACAAATTAACTCAACAGAATACGTTATTTATCTAGTTCCCCATCGCATCCGCTAGAACACCACACTGCTAGCCCTGTTCAGGGGGCGTCGGCCAGTTACCCGGTGCCGTGATGTACGGCGTTTGATTGCCTCGTTGATACTCCTGCTTGACGGCTAATTGTCCAACCAGATTCAAATAGTTGAACGGTTGATTGAAGTTCGGTTGAAAGAACATGTCAACATAGGCCAAATCATCAATCGTATTCTGATTTTGAATCATCACCGAAACCGTATTAGCTGCTTGAGCAATGTCGTGTCGGCTCCAGAATTGTGCTCCCAGAATCTGCCGACTTTGATAATCGTAGACCAAGTCAATCGTGACTTTCGCCGTACTAGGCATGTAAGCGGGACGCCAATCGCCTTGATAAACGACGTGCCGGGCCGGCAGTTCACGCTTTTTTGCCGCGGGATAAGTCAGCCCAGTCGTCGCCATCGTGTGGTCAAAGAGTTGCATGGCTGAAGTTGCCTGGGTCCCCATATAAGGCTGCAGATCACCAAATACGTTGATGCCTGCGAGTGCCCCTTGACGGAGTGCATTAGTGGCCAGCGGTGTATAAGCCGGCTGACCGGTGGGATTGTAATTGACCACGCAAGCATCGCCGGCAGCGTAAATATCAGGATTCGACGTTTGAACATATTTGTTGATCAGAATCGCACCGTGCCGGTCCATGGCGACTTGTCCCCGTAACAATTCCGTATTGGGCATAAAGCCAGCACAAACGATGGCTAGATCAACGGTGTAATCACCCTGCGCCGTTTCAACGATGAGCTGGTCTTCTGGTCCACTCGTGAAGCCCGTGACCCGCTCATCCAAATGCACGTCGACTTGGTGGTCACGTAACAGCTGAGCGGCTGCGCTTGCCATCTCGGGGCCGAGATAATTATTTAATATCTGTGAATGAGAATGGAACAACATGACTTCTTGGCCCATGCTAGCGTAACTTTCAGCTAATTCAGTTCCCATATAGCCAGCACCGACGATTGCGACTCGCTGATGCGGTTGCAATGATTGGTAGAGCTGTTCGGCCTGTTGGTAATTTTTGCACAGTAGCACTTTTTCATGGTCGATTCCCATGATGGGCGGCACGATAACTGAGGAGCCGGTCGCCATGATGAGCTTATCATACGTGTCAACGAAGACCGCGCCCGTCTGCATATTTGCCACCTGCATACTTTTATGTGCCGTATCGATTCGCAACACGTTATGTTGGGTCTTGACTGCCGCACCTAGCGCTGTTAAATCCGCTGGGGAGGCGTAAAACATGTCCTCTAGGTGCTGAATAACGCCCGTTAAGTACAAATAAATCCCACTCGAAACGAACGAAACGTTATCATTTCGCTCATAAATCGTCACGGCCGATTCTGGGTGCCGGGTTAAAATTTCGCGTGCCGCTGCGGTCCCCGCATGGGTGCTACCAACGATAATTACTTTCATCTTACCAAATCTTCCATTCTGCCAGATTTGTCACGCATTAGTCAGCGTGCTCAACATTAACTACTATTCAACTATTATATCGCGCCCCAATTCATTTGTATATGCGTCGATGAAAATAAACCAAGATTGCGCCAGACTGACATGTTCTTGATTACAGCCATCGATTGTCTTGCGCCACGCGAATTGCTTCCAAACGACTATGCACACCCAACTTGCTAAAAATAGCTGACAAATAGTTGCGGGTCGTTCCGGGTGATAAATACAGATTAGCCGCAATCGTTTTAGTTGGTAGCCCCTTTTCCGCTTCAGTCAGTACCGCCAATTCTCGCTCCGTCAGTGGATTTTTATCTGCTGAAAGCATATTGGTCACGAGCTCCGGGGCGTAGATCGTCTGACCGGTCATGACTGCTCGGATGGCCGCAATCAGCTCGTCACTTGGACTGTCTTTAAGTAAGTAACCAGCGACCTGGGCATTGACTGCGCGCTCAAAGTACTGTCGTTGGGCAAAAGTCGTCAGGATAATCACCTTTGTCGCTGGTTGCTGCGTGTGCAAGCAATCCGCCACGTCTAGTCCGGTCATACCAGGCATCTCAATGTCTAAAATCGCCACATTCGGCTGTAACCGTTGCAAGTCCTGCCATGCCGTGGTGCCATCGACAGCACTGCCGACCACGTGTAAATCATCTTCTAATTTCAATAACTGGGTCAAAGCTGAATTCAACATACTTTGGTCTTCGGCTAAATAGACCATTATCATGTGTTCTCACGCTCCTTTGGTATCCTTAACGTCAACTGAGTGCCGCGTCGCGAACTGGTAATTGCAAAGGTTCCCCTATTAGCTTGTAACCGCGACTGCATACCCGTGAGACCGTTGGCGCCCTGACGACTTAACGAACCGCCCTTGCCATCATCTCGTAGTACGATCTGATAACTAGTCGTCGTCTCCGTAAAGTCAATGGTAACAGTCTGTGCGTGGGCGTGGCGAATCACATTGGTGATAGCTTCGACTAACACCGCAGCAAAACAGCTCTGAACCGTCGTCGGCCACTTAGTTGCTTGGGCCTCTCCAGTCGTGGCGACCCATACCCCGGCCGCAGCTAAATTGTGCGTTTGGTCCAATAGCATTTCCGTCAACGATTGTTCATGTAGGTTATTGACGATTTCACGGACCAGTTGTAAATTTTGGCGACTCGTTTGTGCAATTTCGGCCAATTCTGGGGCCACCTTGTCAGGAGCTTTGACCAGCAACTTGCTAGCGAGTTCCGCTTTGAGCGTAATCATGGAAAAACTCTGGCCCAGCGTGTCGTGTAAATCACGCGCGATCCGTTCTCGTTCGTGACGTTCAATAATCGTCTTCAGGCGCCGGTTGGTTTGATTGAGTTGCCGTTGCCGTTCGATTGACCGCGAAAAGGTATAGGCTAATATTGGTGAGACAAATGGAAATACCAGCCCCATCAAGTTGCCATTTTGCCACGTAAATGTACCCGGAAATTGCAAATAGTCTAGCACACACCCCACAATTAAAAATGCATAGTACGCCATCGCAAACCAGTAAAATTCTCGTTTAGGGCGGCGAGCAAGCAAAAAGCTGACTTGCCATCCGGGAAAGATAATCATAAAATTATTCGCCGCAAACAAGGCAAATAGACCTGCCACCGCTAGTTCAGCTGGCATAGTCACAAAACGCCAACGAGGCTTCTCAACCACAAGGATATACAGCACCAGAAAACAACCAATCAGCATTAGCCACAACCAGTCATGCCAAGATTTGACCGGGACATATGCCGCAATCGTATACGGCAAATAGGCGAGCCACACGTAGCTCGTCCATTCCAGATTTTTAAGGCGCTTGTACTTATGCTTGAACAATCCCATTCCCCCGTTTAAGCAGGCGCCGGGCCCCCCAACTAATCACGACTAACAATCCCAACGTCCATGTCCCAATTCCGAATAGATTCGTTTTATCAAGTGTACCATGTATCATCCAAGTTCCCAACAAATCGTTCATGTAATAAGTTGGCAGGTGCTGACCAATCACTTGGACCCAGTCCGGTAACATGCGGATTGGCCACCATAAGCCACTCATGATGGCCATTGGAAAGGTAACTAAATTACTGGCAATACTCAGGGTCTCGGCGCGATTCAAAAAGGATAACGCGACGCCAATCAGCATAATCGGTAGTTGTCCAATGACCGCGATACCCAGCACGCCTAACCATTGGCCCAGAGTCAAACTGACGTGGTTGACCATCACCGCAATCGTCCCCAATACCACAACTGACAAGAGATTCATCAGTAATCCAAGAATGCCAATTGAAACATAGTAAGGCACGAGACCATGGGGCGTCAGTTGTAACCACCGCACCAGCCCCTTTTCACGGTCATGCATCAGGATCTGCGCGATGCTAAATAACCCGTTGATGGCAATACTGTAGACTGTCATACTGCCCATATAGGCGACATTAAAAGCGGCCATCTGTGCCGCAGTACCGCCAGTCATGACTTTGGTAAATAACAGGTAAAACCCTGCCGGCATCAGAAGTGCAAAAAATTGAAACGCGACGTTCCGGAAAATTAGCCGCCGACAATCAAAACTGAGTTGTGCAATCAAGACCTTCATGCTGGCACCCCTTTCGTCAAGTGAACAAAAATATCCGTGAGCGATTCACGACTAATCGTAAGTTGATGGCACTCACTTAACAATGGCACGAGTGCCGCTAACGTCACGTCACCATCTTCACTGCTCAAGCGTAGCTGGTCACCCTGTTTTGCGACCGCCGTTACGGCTGGCAAATCCATGAAAGCAGCAGTTGGCAGCGCCGTTTGACAGTGAAATTCGACTTGTTGGTACTGTTTTTGTAAAGCCGCCAACGTTCCTTGAAAGGCGAAGTGTCCGTCTTTGAGTACCATGATGCGGTCCGCGACTGCTTCGATCTCAGGTAAATAGTGGCTGGTGATAACAATCGTCTTACCACTGGCCTTTAATTGGCGGATTCGCTGCCAAAACGCCTGTTGGGCCGTCGTATCCATCCCGACAGTTGGTTCGTCTAAGAACAACAACTCTGGATTGCCGACGATCGCCAACGCAAAGCTGACGCGCCGCAACTGGCCGCCAGATAAGGCCGTCAACCGACGTTTTGCTAAATCTTCAAGGCCTAGCTCAGTCAACAATTGCTGCGGATCAGTCGTACTTTGGCGCTCAGCAATTGTCAAAGTCAGCATTTCTTGTACCGTCACCCCCTGAATCGGCATATCGCCTTGTAACATCGACCCGATTTTGCGCCGCGCCGCTAGACTTCCTGGTGCCTGTCCAAAGACTGTCAGGTGCCCCTGCTGAGCTTGATTGACGCCTAATAACAGATTGAGTAACGTTGTTTTCCCCGCCCCATTTTCACCAATTAATCCAACGATTTCGCCCGGTGCAATCGTCATCTTAATGCCAGTTAAAACGGACTGCTGACCATAACTAAACGTCACATCAGTTGCTTCAATTACCGGTGTCATCATCGACCGCCTCCTTACTTAATGATTCAAGTTTACGGCCATTTGCGTTCGTTCGGTAGTCGCGTTTGTCATGAGTATGAGGTGACAAATGTCATCTTGTTAATGCCGACTGACAGGTTGATGGCTTGACAAATTGGCAAATTTCACGAATAATGGACAAGTCCACTAATTTCAGAAAGGAGGTCTCATTATCGAGACTTTCAGTTTAACAAAATATATTGCGGGAATTTACCGTGAGTCGAAGAATAGCATCAATGACCAGTTAGCGACCTTGGATATTCGCGCAACCGAAAGCGATCTCTTGCTGGTGGTCTATGATTTTCCAGACCGAACGCAAAAGATGCTGGCGGCCAACTTGCGACTTGACCCGAGCTTACTGGCACGAACTGTCAAACATCTTGAAAAGCAACAACTAGTCACTCGCTCCCATGATCAAAACGATCAGCGGCAGATTCGAATTCGGTTGACCCCTGCCGGTGAAAAAATCGCCCTCACGATCAAACAGACCTTAAAAGACTGGTGGCATGACTTTTTCGTGGCCCATCCAGAGGTCGATGAGACGATCTTTACAGAACAATTACAACGGGTATACGCAGGCATGACTGCACATAGCGAACATGTCTGATTATCGCAATATCCCATAGCCTCCGGGCAACTCATTGCGTATTAAACGAGCCGTCCATCATCGTATTAAGCATTAAGAGAAAAGAGATTGAACCTTTTTGAAACAAGTCATTAAACAATTTGTCGTATTAATTGCTGGTATTTTGTGCATGTCCGCCGGTGTGGCACTCTCAAAACTGTCGCTACTTGGCACTTCACCAATTTCCAGCATTCCCAACGTTTTAAGCAATATCACCGGCGCCTCGATCGGCCAGATTACCATTATCTTCATGTTCGTATTGGTCTTCTTGGAAGCAGTCGTCCTGCGTCGTGAATTTTCGTGGCGGAACTTGCTCCAGTTGATTCCAGGTTGTCTATTTGGCTGGTTTATTGATAATTTTGTCAGCCTATTCCAACACTTGCCGAATCAAACCTATATCGCGCAACTGATTCTCGTCTTCGTCGGTACAATTTTACTGGCCTTTGGCGTGTTCCTGGAAGTCAATTCACACGCCATTATCATGCCCGGCGAAGGCCTCCCAAATGCAATTGCGTTGATTCACCAACTGAAATTTGCCAAAGTCAAAGTTTACAATGACTTTACCTTGATTGCTATCTCGTTGATTTTAGCACTGACCTTCACCCACTCACTCGCCGGCGTTCGTGAAGGCACGTTGATTGCAGCCTTCTTGACCGGCCGCTTCGTCAACTTCTTCACTGAACACGCGCCCAACTTTGTGGAATGGATGCGGCCGGCTGCTCATTAAGAATTAGCCAGGACAAGACGACCTGTTTTCAGTCATCGCCTTGTCCTGGCTATTTTTTGCATTAACTGTGTCTTGCACCGCAATCAAAGTATGTCAGTTCTTCCGTGACAAAAAAACGCCTGACCACCAGCCAAGCTGACAGTCAGGCGCAAATATCTAGTTGTTATTCCAAGAAATCTTTCAATTGTTTACTACGTGATGGGTGGCGTAACTTCCGCAATGCTTTGGCTTCGATTTGACGAATCCGTTCACGGGTAACACCGAAGACTTTACCGACTTCTTCCAATGTGCGGGTCCGGCCATCATCGAGACCAAACCGTAACCGTAAGACGTTTTCTTCCCGATCAGTCAACGTATCGAGGACGCCTTCCAATTGTTCCTTCAAGAGTTCGTATGCCGCAGCATCCGCCGGTGAAGTTGCATCTTGGTCTTCAATGAAGTCACCAAGGTGTGAATCATCCTCTTCACCAATTGGCGTTTCCAACGAAACGGGTTCTTGTGCAATCTTCAAGATTTCACGAACCTTTTCAGTTGGCATGTCCATTTCGGCCCCAATTTCTTCAGGGGTTGGTTCACGCCCGAGGTCTTGGAGAAGTTGCCGTTGAATCCGAATCAATTTGTTGATCGTTTCAACCATGTGAACTGGAATCCGAATCGTCCGCGCTTGGTCGGCAATCGCCCGCGTAATCGCTTGACGAATCCACCAAGTGGCATAGGTCGAGAACTTGAATCCTTTACGATAATCAAACTTTTCAACGGCCTTCATCAAGCCCATGTTACCTTCTTGAATCAAATCAAGGAATTGCATGCCCCGACCAACATAGCGCTTGGCGATTGAAACCACCAGCCGTAAGTTAGCCTCTGCTAATTCTTGCTTAGCTGATTCGTCACCTTGTTCGATTCGCAAGGCTAAGGCAACTTCTTCATCGGCGGTCAACAAGTCGACCCGGCCGATTTCCTTCAGATACATCCGAACTGGGTCATTGATCTTAATGCCAGAAGCAGAGCCTGCATCACTCAATTCCTTCTTGGAAACGGTCTTCACACTCTTGACCGCCCGCGCATCCGGATCACCCTTTTCGTCAACGACACTGATCCCAGCATCTTCAACTTTTTGCAATAACTTGTCGATTCCGCTTGCGTCTAACTTGTAAGGCGCTGCGATTTTATCGGATAATTCATCATACTGAATACTACCGGACTTCTTGTAGTCCTTGATTAATGCTTTAACAGCCTTGTCGTATTCTGTCGTTGCTTTTGCCTTTGCCATGTAGTAGCCTCCTAGTTTCGTATGCATCTACTAGCGCCCTAGTGAAAATACCGAGCCAACTTTAATTATACCACGCTAGCTAAAAGTAATCAGGTTCTTGAGCCGCTAGTACTTGCTGTTGTTTTCGGTAGAGTTCAATGAGTGCTAAGGTTAATTGCTGAACCAGCTCGTGGTTGCCCATTTGCTTGGCAGCCGTCAGTTCAGCCTTCTTCTGATTAATTTGTAATACCAATGGTTGTTGATTCATGATCACGTTGACTAAGTCCGCAATTTCTTCCTTCGATGTTTCGCTCGCAACATCCATGAATTCTAGGCTGGTCACGACTGGTTGTAAGTCCGAGTCAGCCATAAAGTCCGTGAAGTTGCCTAAGTCAAATTGATTGTGCGTTTTGAAATAGGCCTCGGCATAAACGAAAATCTGCTGATAAGGGTCATGAATAAAATGAAAACCGGCAATCGCCATGACTCGCAGCCAGACATCATGGTCATTGAGCAACCGGTATAACAACAGTCGCTCTGCCTTTTCAACCCGACTTAACGGCGCGTTATTGTTCGTCCCACCGTCGACCGTTGCCGGTGGTGGCGCGAGTGGTGCCGTCTCTGGTGGCGGCGTCATATTTTGAGCACCACGATCATTGCGTTGCATGGCCTGCTTGCCGACTAACGATCGTAATTGCGCCTTTAAATCGTTTTTGTCTAAATCAAATTCAGTAACCAGTTGGTTTAAATATAAATCCTGTTCAACGCTCGATGATAACTTGGCCAGCTGTTCTAAGACTGCCTGCAAGTATGTCAGTTGGTCAGGCGTATTTTGTAAATTCAAATCGTGTTTTAAATACTGCATCTCGAAAGCGGTCGGCGTTTGCTTACCGTCCTCAAATACTTGCACGAATTTATCACGGCCATTGGCACGCAGGTATTCATCCGGGTCCATTCCATCCGGCATCTGAATCACACCCAGTGTCAAGCGACTGTTGCCCCCTAATAGTTTCAGGGCCCGATCTGTCGCCTTTTGGCCGGGCATATCGCTGTCATAACAGACGTAGAGGGTATCCGTGACTCGTTCAAGCATATAAATTTGCTCGTCCGTCAGGCTGGTTCCCATCGACGCGACCCCATTTTGAATCCCGGAACGGTAGGCGGCAATCACATCCATAAATCCTTCAAATAGGATAACGGATTTTTGTTGCCGAATCGCACCGCGCGCCAAATCGAAGTTAAATAATACCGACCGCTTATTGAACAGTTTCGTTTCCGGACTGTTCAAATATTTAGGCTCGTTGGGTGACTGCTTTAAGATCCGCCCAGAAAACGCGATGACACGCCCGCTGGCATCCTTGATTGGGAATAAGACGCGGTCCACAAATCGGTCACGTAAGTCCCCGTTCTGATTTTCAATGAACAGTCCTGATTGCCGTAATAGCTGGTAATCCGTCTGGTGTTCTTTGAAAAAATCCAACAACAGTTGATTAGCGGGCGCATACCCAATACCAAAAGTTTGAATCGTCTCATCATCCAGGCCCCGCTCATGTAAATACTTAAGTGCGGGTTCCCCCAGCTCAGTATTGACCAAAATATGCTGGTACATTTTTGCGCTATCCGCGTACAACTTGAGCAGATCCGCCTGCTGTTGATCCTTAGGTGCGGCCGGTTGCGATTGCGCGGTATACGTTGCCGGTAACTCAATGTGTCCAAAATCGGCCACTTTGACGACCGCTTCTGGAAAGGAAAGATTTTCGAGTTCCATAATAAAACTGAAGACATTCCCACCACGACCACAACTGAAACAGTGAAAAATCTGCTTCTGTTCATTAACCGAAAACGATGGCGTTCGTTCTTCATGGAACGGACAGAGCCCAAATAGGTTCTTACCTGCTTTTTTTAACTGAACATATTGTCCAATGAAATCCGCAATATTAACGGCCGAACGGACTTGTTCAACCTTCTCTTCAGGAATTCGATTGGCCACTTTGCCACCCCATTTCTGCTCACACCTGTCTGACAAACTAACCAAACCGTTGCGCAATCAAAAGTCGCATCATGAAAACGCGATGCGACTTTTGAACGTGCGAACTTTTACAGAATATATAGTACCACAAGTTTGACAGCAGTGCAATAATAAGCCCTGATTATTAGACATATTTCTGGAATTTGTCATAAAGATACGTGTTGTCGTGTAATTCTTTAGCATGAAATATGATTAAAGCTTGCCGATTCTTAAGCTCGAAAACAGCCAGCGGAGGGTCGCTGGAAACAAAGCGAATCTGTGTAAGCCGGCTGTTCTGGGGTCGTCCTGGGCCGGCTTACAGGAATTCCTGACAACGCTGGAACGCGATGGACGCAGATTTAAGCCGACAGACCACGTCTTAAATACTGGTCTTCCACGTTGGCTGCAATATGGATAAAACGTGTTCAGGTCAGACTGGAACTTCCGGTTAGCTACGCCATAACGCCAAGCGGAAGTTCACCGCTTAACGCTCTAGCTAGGCTAATCCTCAGTCCCAACCCGTCTGAACCTCACACTCTAGGAGCCGCTGAGCATTGTCAGAAACACCTTCCAGCCTGGGATGGGTTTCGAAAGGCAGACATGTGTGCACCCAACATTAACTGAATTGATCGTTGAATCTTGGTAACAGTCGTTTTGACATTCAACTATCAGGCCGATTTCTAATGATAGCTAAATGAGCTTACCCATGTTTTAAGATATCGAGCCAGCAGCTTCCCTGAACGTTGTCAGTTGTCTCTAGTCGACTGAGATTACAAAGATTTGAATTCTAAACGAAAGCTATTCTATCGCCAAACTAAAAGGCCGGTTGCGATTGGAGCTGTTAATAATCTTTAGACCATTTTCTCAGTATTTAAGTACATGAATCATCATCATACCTACTCAAAGTTCGTTTGAAGGACCAGTCGCCTAATACTGTTGATCAATTGTACCAAGATAGGTGGCCGTTCATCCGCCATTCGAGCGGCTTCCCGACTGGAAGGGCTGGCTTACAATGCTCAAGGGCGAAATTCTTCTTGTCCGGGCGGGTTTCCCGGGCTAGAAGAAGACTCGTATTTGAAATTGCGCAGTGAACTTCTGCGTGAGTTCAAATCGATGTCCGCCCTGTTCCAGCGTTGTCAGCCAGCCCTGTAAGTCGGACTAGGACGACTATTTGCTGACGAACAGTAAACCAACTAATGGCACGTTTTAATCATATTTCACGACCCATAACTGACAACTATACAACTAAAATCGGCTAAAAAAAGAAGTCGTCACTTTTCAGCAACAACTTCCTAGTATTATCCCTCGTGAACGATTATTTCACAACTAATTGGTTCAAGTCACCCATGACATTGACCATTTGTGCAATCGTCAAGAGTTGTTTCAAGTGATTGTCACGAACTTGTTCGTCCTTGCTCATGACCATCGTTTGTTCGAAGTAATCCACGATCAGCGGCCGTAAGCTTGCTAATGCCGTGAACCGGTCCTCCATGGACATCGTTGAAGTGACTTTCTGTTTCAAGTCTTCAACGGCATCATATAGCTTTTGTTCCGCGTCATTTTCAAACAAACTTGGATCAACCGTCAAATCGCCTGCATCGAACTTCGCATTAGCCGTGATTCGTAGTAAGCGTGTGAAGGCTTCGATCGTATCCTTGAATTGTGGATCGTCTTGATGGGCATTCAAGACGTCGGCAGCCTTGAACATTTCACGAATGTCTTGTCGGCTCCCCTTAATGACCGTGTCCACAATATCGTAACGTAATTTATGATTACTGAACCACTGCTTGACCCGGTCCGTCAAGAAATCAGCGACCGGCGCCGTTTGCTTAGCAAAGTCCAAGTCGTAAGTGGCGTCATTCGCAGCCAATTCTTTTTGAATCGCCGTTTCGATTTGGCGAATTGGGAAGTCCCAACCTTGGTCACGAACGATCCGAACGATTCCAAAGGCTTGACGACGCAATGCAAACGGATCGTTTGACCCACTTGGGGTTAACCCAACTGCGAAGAAACTTGAAATCGAGTCAACCTTGTCGGCAATCGCCAGCACGGCCCCCACTTTGGATTTTGGCAAATCACCTTCCGCACTAATTGGCATGTAATGTTCGCGAATTGCTTGGCCAACAGCTGGATCTTCGCCCTTGAGTACCGCGTACTTATCGCCCATGACCCCTTGCAATTCAGGGAATTCACCGACCATGCCAGTCACTAAGTCAAACTTGTAAATCTGAGCAGCACGATGTAACTGGTTCTTTTCAGTCTCAGTCAACCCAAACCGGTCAGCTAAGAAGGCACTGATGACCATGACCCGTTGCATCTTTTCGTACATCGTCCCGATTTTATCATGGAAACTAACCTTCTTGAGTCGTTCCACGTATTCTTGAATCGAGTGTTGCTGGTCTTCATGATAGAAGAAGGCCGCATCTTCTAGCCGTGCTGTTAAGACTTTCTGGTTACCTAAGGCCACGTTTTCAAGGTGATCGGTGTTCCCGTTTCGAACCGAAACAAAGTGTGGTAACAAGTTATCGTCCGCATCCGTCACGTAGAAGAACCGTTGATGATCGCGCATCGACGTAATCAAGACTTCATCCGGAATCGTCAAGTACTTGGTATCAAAATCACCAGCGAAGGCCGTTGGAAATTCAACTAAGTTATTGACTTCTTCCAACAAGTCTTCGTTAACTTTGATTTGCCAATCGTGTGCTTGTGCCAACGCTGCAATTTGCTCACGAATCTTGGTTTTGCGTTTGTCAGCATCCGCGATCACTTGGACGCTCGCTAAATCGTCTTCATAATCTAGCGCCGTCGCAATTTCAACGTCGTGACCCAAGAAACGGTGGCCACGGGAGACGCGTCCGGCAGTAACATCCAGAATTTCAACCGGCACGATGGCATCATCTAACAATGAGACGATCCAGCGAATTGGCCGAATGTATTTGAAGCTAAACGTCGACCACTTCATCATCGTTGGGAAGTTCATTTTAGTGATGACGTCCTTAATGCCTGCAGTCAGCACTTCTGCGGCCGTCTTGCCCGCCGTGAAAGTTTGGACGAAGACATATGGGGTACCCTTAACATCTTTGAAGACGATGTCGTCGGTCGAAGCACCTTGGCCCTTGGAGAACCCAATGGCCGCTTTGGTCCAGTTACCATCTGCATCCTGGGCAATCTTTTTAGCCGGACCACGAACTTCTTTTTTCACATCTGCCTGTTTGTCAGCTAATCCCAAGACTTGAACTGTCAAGCGCCGTGGCGTTGAAAACGTTTTGATGTCTTCAAAATCCAGTCGTGCGTCGGTCAAAAACTTGGTCATACGTTCTTTAAGTTGTAACACACTCGGTGTAACGACGTGGGCCGGCATTTCTTCCAAACCGATTTCTAATAAATAAGTTTTCGCCATTATTTCGTCTCCTCCTGTGCGTGTTTTAATAATGGGAAGCCACGTTTTTCACGTTGCGCCACGAATTCCTTGGCAATCGACTTGGCCATGTTCCGAATCCGGTCCAAGTAGCCAGCGCGTTCCGTCACTGAAACCATGCCGCGCGCATCCATTAAGTTAAAGGTGTGACTACACTTGAGACAGTAGTCGTATGCTGGGTGAACCAACCCATTTTTAATTTGGCGCTTGGCTTCCTTTTCATATTCATCAAATAACATTAACAATAAATCTTCATTGCTTTCTTCAAAGGCGTACTTGGAATTTTCAAATTCTGGTTCCAAGAAGATATCGCCATACTTAACGCCGTCGCCCCATTCCAGGTCGAATACGGAGTTAACATCTTGAATGTAGGACGAAAGCCGTTCCAATCCATAGGTAATTTCGGAAGTGACTGGATCCACTTCTAAGCCGCCGACTTGTTGGAAGTAGGTGAATTGACTGATTTCCATACCGTCTAACCAAACTTCCCAACCAACACCGGCACAACCCATGGATGGGTTTTCCCAGTTATCTTCTACGAACCGAATATCATGTTCGAGCGGATTGATGCCTAATTGTTCCAGACTTTGTAAGTATAAGTCCTGGATATTTTCTGGTGAAGGCTTCATGACCACTTGGAATTGGTGATGTTGATACAAACGGTTCGGGTTTTCGCCGTAACGACCATCAGCTGGCCGCCGGGATGGTTCCACGTATGCTGCGTTCCATGGTTCCGGACCGATTGCCCGTAAGAACGTATACGGACTCATCGTTCCGGCCCCTTTTTCCGTATCATAAGATTGCATTAACATGCAGCCTTGATTTGACCAAAACTCTTGCAAGGTCAAGATGATCTCTTGCACTGATAACTTTTTGCTCATTATAATCCTCCCAAAAATTAGTGACTGAACGGCTGATGGTTTCGTATGGCGGTCCCATTTTCGACCAAAGATGGCACAAAAAAAGTCCCCTGTCGTCAACAATAACGACATAGGGACGATTGGTTTCGCGGTTCCACCCTACTTCTGAGTAACCTCAGCAGCTTAATTATACGGTATCAAAGCTCCGAAAGCGCCAATTAACGTCTTTGATTAGCCGTTTCACACCACCACGGCCTCACTGAAATCAAATTCCGTTAACCTTCTCTCATCAACACTTAACTATTCAGTTCTTCATCATCATAGCCGATGACTGCGCGTTTGTCAATCCTCATTCTTACGCGGCGCGAGTGGTCGATACCAACTGCTCATCTGATCAATGAAGCGTTTGGACTTCAACCGGACGCCGACTGAGTTCTGATAAATTTCATCCAAAATTCGGCGCAACTCTGCCGCAGTCCGTGGCTTGACCTTAATCGAATGAACTTTAGACAGGTCCAAGACCGAGAATTTCCGCAAGTAAAAGATGGCTGCAGCACTCGCATGTAAGCGGTGCGGGTCCAAATGCCAATGCTGTTGGCAGAGTAGGCCACCGTAACTTTCGGAATAATCCAGTGGCAAGTCGGTACGGCCGCAGACTGTACACCAGCGCAGTTCCGGGGCGACCCCGAATGGCGCGAGTAGCTGAATTTCAATCACATTGGCGACTAAGGCTGGCGCCACGTCCGCATCAATCAATTGTAGCGCACTAGTCAACTGTTGGTACCAGCGGCCCACCGGTTCATTGTCCGGAAATGCCACGTCAATTAGGTTCATGACGTAGGTGGCATAAGCATTGAGCGCAATGTCTTGGCTAATGTGTTCAAAATATTGGACCTGCTTGACACTATTAATATACGACAGCCCCTGATCACGCAGGTCACCGACATACTCACCCATGGTAAAGGGCAACAATTCCGCGGCCATTTTGAACCCACGACGACGCGCCCCACGAATGAAGAACATCTTCTTGCCATATTCGGCCGTCAAAAACTTGATGAGCATATCACGTTCGCGGTAGTCACGCCGAAAAAGTAAAATTCCATTAAAATTTGTGACCATCTGTTGGGCCATGCTGATCACCTAACGATTCTAGTAGTCATCTTGCCGGTAGCCGTAGCTTGCAAGCAAGTCTTGCCGGTCCTTCCAATTTTCTTGGACCTTCACCCATAACTCAAGGTAAACCTTATCTCCAAGCAAGTGTTCGATATCACGGCGCGCCATCGAACCGATCTTCTTCAACATACTACCACCCTTACCGATGATAATGCCTTTTTGTGAGGAGCGTTCGATAATGATTGTGGCTTGAACGTGAATCTTTTCTTCGTCTTGGCGTTTGATCGAATCAATCACCACAGCGGTTGAATGCGGCACTTCTTGGCGTGTTAACTCCAGCACCTTTTCACGAATCAATTCTGAAATGATAAAGCGTTCGGGATGGTCCGTCACTTGGTCAGAAGGATAATATTGCGGGCCTTCTGGTAACTGCTTTTTCAGCGTTGCCAACAGTTCATCAACATTGTTGCCTTCCAATGCCGAGATTGGGTAAACTTCTTTCCACGGTAGCGCATCCTTGTACTGATCCATGATCTCTAATAAGTGGTCAGGATGGACTTGGTCAATTTTGTTAATCACCAAATAAATCGGTTGCTTAACATTCTTTAAACGGTCAATAATAAAGTTATCACCGGCACCGCGTCGTTCGTCCGCGTTGATCATAAAGAGCACAGCGTCGACTTCACCTAACGTCGATAGCGCCGACTTGACCATAAAATCACCTAACCGACTGTGCGGCTTGTGGATTCCGGGTGTATCGATGAAGACCATCTGCGTGTCCGCAGTGGTGTAAATGCCTTGAATCCGATTCCGCGTCGTTTGTGCCTTATCGGACATAATCGCAACCTTTTGACCGACGACCCGGTTGAGTAACGTTGATTTGCCGACATTCGGACGACCAATGATCGCCACAAAGCCGGAATGAAATGCTTGTTGTTCTGCCATAATTAATTCCTTTCACTATTTGCCGAAGGGGCTATATCCAATCAGCCGAGCCAGTGACTGAGCACCAGCCAAAGTTTGGGTGCAAAGAGTATCAAACCGACTAGCACGGCAAACGCAGCCGAAAAGACAACGGCACCGGCCGCGATATCCTTAATTTTTTTTGCTTGCGGGCTAAACCTTGGACCGGTAATCATATCCGAGAGATTCTCAGCAATTGTATTGTTGATCTCACAGAGCATCACTAAAAAGATGGCGAGGGCCAGCCATAACCACTCGTTGACGGTCAAGTGAACCCACCAGCCAGCAATCAGCGCGACGGCGCCTAATACCAAGTGTGTCCGCATGTTCCGTTCTTCAATTACAACCGTTTTGAGCCCATTCCAAGCATGCAACCACGATTGCCAAAATGAATGGTTTTTACCAACTTGAAGCCGGTCTGGCCTATTTTTCGAGCCCATATGCATCCAAGATCTGCCGTTGTAGTGTAAACATTTCAGTTTCATCCGCTGGCTGGAGATGGTCGTAGCCATTTAAATGCAAAAAGCCGTGAACCACTAAGTACCCTAATTCACGGGCTTCGGAATGTTGCAAAAACGCGGCCTGTTCACTGACCTTATCAACGGAAATCATGATATCACCCAGGTTTAATGGCAGTTCTGCCGCTAACTCCGGATCCATCACGATTAAGTCGTCGTCATCATCGTCGTGCATCGCAAAACTAATGACATCGGTCGGGCGATCAACGCCCCGATACTGTTCATTAATTTTTTGAATGTCATCATTATTCATTAGCGTTACGGAAACTTCCGTATCGTCCCGTAACTTTAACGTTTTGCCGGCCAAGTCAATTAGATCACGAATGAGTTGTAATTGTTCTGGCTGGGCGCCCGCTGAGGTTTGATCGTATAATTCTAAGTCCATAAGTGCCCCCTACCGTTGTTCCACCTTATCATATGCGGTGATGATTTTGGCGACGACTGGGTTTCTGACCACATCATCCGCCGTAAACTTCACAAATGAGATATTGCTGATACCACTCAAAATTTGTTCAGCTTGAATCAAGCCACTCTTAGTATGACGTGGCAAATCAATTTGAGAAACGTCACCATTAACGATCATCTTAGCCCCAAAGCCTAAACGGGTCAAAAACATCTTCATTTGTGCATTAGTCGTATTTTGTGCCTCATCTAAAATGACAAAGGCATGGTCCAGCGTCCGTCCACGCATATAAGCGAGCGGTGCAATTTCGATAATACCACGGTCCATCAAGCGTTGGGTATGTTCAGCACCGTAAATATCGTACAAAGCATCGTAAATTGGTCGTAAATAAGGATCGACCTTTTCTTTTAAATCACCCGGTAAGAATCCCAGGCTTTCACCAGCTTCAACTGCTGGCCGCGTCAAAATAAGCTTCTCAACGTCGCCACGTTTTAGCGCAGCAATCGCCATGACAACGGCTAAGTATGTCTTCCCAGTTCCGGCTGGGCCAATGCCAAAGGTGATGTCACTCTTTGCCACTGCCTGAACATACTGTCGTTGTCCAAAGTTCTTAACACGAATCGGGCGGCCCCGGTTATCTTTAATTAGCGTTTCCGAATAGAGATCTTTAAAGTAATCTAAGGTCCCGCGGTTCACCATTTTAATGGCACTAATCACATCTGGCGCACCGATTTGAATGCCTTGTTTAATTAAACTCGTTAAATTATCTAGGACTGCTTGTGTGTTATGAACGGCTGCTTCATCATCACTACTAATCGTCATCTGATCACCGAACACATGTAATTGGACGTGCAACCCATCCTCTAGTAATGCAAGGTGGGCGTCCTCAGGTCCTAACAGTGCCACTGATTGGGCTGGATCAGCAATGAGAAATTTTTGTTCATATTTTGAGTTTTCGGTCAAAAACATGGACTCCTTTATTGACAGATTTAATTACCATTAGCTGGTAATGGCACCCGCGTTTAGCGTGATAACCGCGCTGATTTCGGCAGGTATTTGTTAGTTAATCATAGCATAAAAGCCCGCCTGCTACCAGCGCAAGGCCACCGTCCACTGGATTCGACAGGGTTCACGTCACCGAACATGAACGGTAACCGAGTACGCTTGTGCTACCTAAGCTGTCATGAATCATGATTTAATCATGCTGGTTGGTGGATTCCTGTTCGTCAGCCGATGCGCGCCTTAGTCCGACTTCCGGGGCCGGCTGACAATTGCTGGAACGTAAGCCGACATCGATTTGAACTCACGCAGAAACCCACTGCGCAATTTCAAATACGAGTCTTATTCTAAGCCGGAAGCAACCCACTTCCGACTAAGAATAATTTGGCTACTGAGCATTGTCAGCCGGCCCCTCCAGTCGGGAACCCGCTCGAATGGCAGATGAACGGCCACCTATCTTGGTGCAATTGACCACTGAATGTTTAGTAACTGGGACTTCAGGCAAAGCCTCAATCGGTATCGTTGATGCTTTATGGCATTTGAGTACTGAGAAGATTCCATG